>CAVVMS010000013.1:0-327298 GCA_963749315.1 uncultured Acidimicrobiia bacterium | reverse complement strand
ATGGCGTAGACCTCGTCCTCGATTCGGACCACGGCCACCGCCACGCCCTCGACATCGAAACCTCGTGCACCGCCTGGCGTCAGCCCGTCACGCCGACAGACGGTGATGCGGTGGCCGCTCATGCCGCGGGCGCGTGAAGGGGATCCGGGCAGCGCCATCGCCACCCTCCACGCGGCCGGGCGCCGCGGCCCGGCGAAAGCCACGACGGACTCGATCATCGCTTGGTCCGATCACTCCTCACGGCGCGGGCCACCGCCGGGCGCTCGCCACCCCACGCTTCGTGGCCCGGACGTGGAATCGGCGACCGGTGATCTGAACGGGTTCGATGCGCACGAAACGGTGCTTCGGACCTGCGTGCCACGGAAACAGCGGTAGGTCGAGCGCATCGAAGCACTCGTGCATCTGCTCGATCTCGGTGGCGTAGCCCTTGACCACGACGCTCCACGCCTCGCCCGCATCGGCGTCGTAGCCGTCCACCTCGAACGCCACACCACGCCCCACCAGCGCCGCCGCGAGCTTGGTGCCCTCAGCGGTGCGGAACACCAGGTTTCCACGATCGACGACGTAGTTGATGGGGAAGATGTCGGGGAGATCGGTGATCGACACGGCGAGGCGACCGACCTCGCAGGTTCGCAGCAGATCGAGACAGGCGTGGCTGTCGAGGATGGTGGTACCGCTGGCGTCTGTCGTCACGCCATCAGTATGAGACGTTCGCCAACGTGGCGCCATGCTGAAAGGTCCTGCGTTGCCTGGTGGCTGTGCCCGACAGTGGATCAGCGTCCAACGGCCCAGGGGCGTCGGCCCCCCAGCCGGCCCACATCTGGTGGAATGGCCCGGCGTGTTCAACTCCGTGGTGATCGCCGCCGACGTGAGCGCCGGTCGGGACCGGGCCACTCCGGTCGGGACGGCGCTGGCCCGCAGGGGTCAGCTGCCGGTCGAGATGCTGACCATCGGCTCACCCGATGGCCGGCTCGACATCGGAGCCGAGATCGTCGTCCGCTTACAGCATCGCGACGGTGCGCTGCTGGTGATGGCCACCGACGGCATCGGGTTGATTTCGAAGTCACGAAGAAGTATCAGCGGCCACGTCCTGAGCGAGCTCCGTCAGCCGGTGCTGCTCGTCGGACCAAACGTCGACGACCCGTTGCCATTGGCCTCACCGACGCTCGTGGTGTGCACCGACCGCTCCCATCAGATCGGGCCTGCACTGCCGGTGGTCGAGGCGTGGCAGCGCACCTTCGGTGGTGGCCGACCCCGCGTCGTGGAGGTCAGGCCGACGACGGGCTGGCCAGCCGATGCCGGCGATGAGGAGATGGAACGACAGCTGGTCGAGGCGGCGGCCGCCGTACTCGCCGAGCACGGCATCGACACCGACACCAGCGTGCTCCACGGTGGCGACACCGCGCGATATCTGCTGGAGTTCGCCGAGCAGGTCGACGATGCCGTGATCGCGGTGACCAGCGACCGGTGGCCTGGTGGCCACTCGCATTGGTACTCGACGACGAGACGACTCGTCCAACGGTCACCCGGCCCAGTGCTCGTGATCCCCACCGACCTTCCCGGCTACTGACCCGCACCCGTCGTCTCCGAGGCAACCCGTCAGGTCTCCATGGCGCGGCCGGCCTCACCGGAGTCGAGTTGCGGTGGCCCCTCGATCGATCGTTGAACGCTTGAGCCATCGCCACTGGGGCGTCGAGCGGACTCCACGGCTGGGCGGGAACGAGCCGGCGGGGAGCGATGCACGTCGTCGCTCGTCCTCCGACGGTGGTCCGATCAAGATCCGCTCCGTCGAACCCCCGGCCGCTGGAAGCGCCGACGTGTACCTGTTGCAGCGAGCGGGGACTGGCCGCGCGGCGTCATGACCGCCACCGATCGCGCTGCGTCGCCGACTGCCGCGGCAGGGCGCGCCGCGCGCCGCACCGCGTGCGACATCGTTCGACAGCGGGCCCGGACGACCTCGGCTCAGCGCGGCGTCGTCGCGTCAATCGAAGTCGACCCCGTCGACCGTCGTATGGTGGTCGTTGGTCGCCGATTGGTCCCGTCCGACCTCTTGACCGCCAACGAGGTGACGAGATGCCAGCCGACTTCGAATTCACAGAAGGGCCGCAGGACATGGCGGCTATTCGCGCCGAGATCGAACACGTCCGTCACGATGCGCAGCGGCTCGACGAGGCGCTGCGTCGGACGTTTCCCGTCGAGTCGGGTGCGTGGGACGTGCCCGAGTCGATCCTTGCCGAGCTCGCCCGCCTGGACGTCTGGCTCGAACAGAGCCGGTCATGAAGCGGGCCAACGGGCAGGGCGGCATCCGCTGGCGCGGGTGTACGCCTCCGAGCCGAAGGCGGCGGGCTCCGCCGCACCGCTCACGTACCCGGCTCCGTCGTGAGCGCGCTGCGGAGCCGCAACGGCGCAGCCTGGCAGGCGAGCGGTTCGCATTCGGGCCCGGCCGGGGCGGAGCCGGGCTCCGCATGTGGACACCGGATGGGCTCCGCCATTCGGCCGCGAGCGTTCTGCTTGCCCGAGGCGTGCTGTTGAAGATCGGCTCGGAGACGTCGCTGGTGTCAGCGTGCGAGGGCAGCCGTGGTGGTTCAGTTCATTGGGGGTCGACGACGACGGTGGCGTAGCGGCCGATGCCGATCAATGCTTCGGCAGGCATTTTGTGATCGCCGATGGTGATGGCTGTGATCTGCCCGGTGTCGGCGTCGATCTCGAAGTCGACGATGTTGAGTAGTTCCCGACCGGAGTCAGTGAGCACGCGGCCCCCGATCACCTTGTCGGCGTGCAGGCCGCGACTGTGCTCGGGCGGCGCGGTGAGCACGTCGGAGCGATCGATGGTCACCGCGTCGGCACCGAGTGCGTTCATGGCGTCCCATGACAGCCAGGATGCCGGTCCTTTCACGCCGGCGAGGTGAAACCCGACGATGCGGCGGGTCCCCGGGTCGAGGACGACATCGGAAACCTTGCCGACGGTGGTCGCGGTGGTGAGGTCAAGCACCGGGCGGTCGTAGAGGTCGGACAGGTTCATGATGTACCCCGCAGAAGGTCGCGGTATCGGTCGATGGCTTCGCCGAACCCGGCGAAGTCGGTGGAGATGTACTCGACTGCCGAGGCGGGCACGATCAATGCTTCTCCGGAGACAGCTCCAGTCTCCGGTAGGGGCAGGTAGGAACGGCGGCCCTTGCGTTGCTCGGGTTCGTCAGCAGACAGCACTTCGTAACCGACGACCGCCCCGGTGGCCGTGTCGATGACGACATCGGTGACGGTGCCGACCTGGACACCCGAGTCGGTCATTACTCGGTCAGCGATCACGTCGCCGCGGGCATCACGGCGTGCCGGATCGGACGCAGGCGGCGCACTCAGCCTGATGTCAGCTCGAACCATGACTGCCGCCGGCCCGACTGCGTGGATCTGTTCGCGGGTGAGCACTTCTCTCATCCGTCCGGCAAGACGCCCGCGCTTGTTCAAGGTGAACCCGAGGACGTGACCGGCCTGAGGGTCGAACAGCACGTCGCGCACCTCGGCGATGTCGTCACCGGCCAAGGTGACGACCGGAAGCCCGACGAGGTCGGTTCCACGCAACAGCAGCTTCATCGCCGGGTCCTTCGGCCGACAGCAATGACGCCACCCGATCGACGTCGACGCCGCACCACGTACACGAGCGCCACGACGACGATGGCGATGATCGCTGCGAGGAGTAGCCAGAACACGACATCCATTGATCGCACCTCCGTGCTCGTCGCCGGTCAGCGTCGTAGATCGTCTGGGGCCTGTCCACGGTACCCGGCCGGTAACGGAAGGTGGACGGCTCTTCGAGCCTCGACGAGCCGCGAATGGCCGTAACCCATTGCGTCGTTGAGACGGCGCAACTGGAACACCGATTACTGAGTGGGCGGTGGCCTGGGGCATGGCCGGTCTTGTACGACGATGGGTGGAACGATCGGTGGTTGACTCGTCACGGTGCCGGGAAGCACATCGGCACGCCGCGCCCGACGACCTGGTCGATCGAGTTCCACGTTCGCGAGGACGCTGAGAGCATGTTCGTTCCCGCCGAGTTCCTGCCACACGCACGGCCAGGCGACGCCGTCGACGTCAGGTCGGTCAGCCACCGGTCACTCGACGCGGCCGGGTCCGGGACCGGTCGATGACGAAACGCATGGCGAGTTCGTCACCGTGACATTCGACTCGGGCATGAGTGCATGCGATCGAGGGCCTTGCTGACGGTCAGGAACCGCCACGCCGCGACCGCACCGAACACCCGCACCGAACCACGCCGAGGACCTCGGCCACACTGACGCCGAACGGCATGAGTGGAGGCGTCGTGCTCGGGTCAAAGCATGCTCGCGCGGTCGACGCCGGCACTTGTCGGGTTACTCGGCGCGGCGCATCATTCGCAGCATGGGGATCGTGACGCGCCGTGCGATCGCCGGATTGTTGGTGTGCATGGTCGGAGCGTGCGACGACGGTGCCGACGGACCGCCGCCGGATCTCGTTCGTCGAACGGCCGACGAGACGGTCGAGGTGAGCCCGCACTCATACAGTGGACCGGGCTTCACAGCTGACGGTCCGACGATTTCGCCGGACGGTCCCGATCTTGTCATCGACTCCGAGAACGTCATCGTTGAGTACCCCCGCGATGACTGGACCTTCACCGTGCTCAATCCGGCGGCTGGGATCGAGGGAACGGTGCAGCTGGAGGAGCTCCCAGACGGCAGGTACCGCCTCGTTCCTCCGGCGACAGCCGGAACCTACGAAATCTGGCTGGTGGGTCGCGACGACGAGGCTGGTGATGCGAGCTTCGTGTTCAGGTGGATCGTGGGCACCGACTGACGCCTCGGCCCGAGCCGCTACCGACACCGTACGATGTCGTGTCGCGACGGCCCGCCGTGCCGATTGACATTGATGTACTTCTCCTCCGGGTCGTGCAGCGCCATGCCTTCGATGAGGATCCGGAGGGGCGTGAATCAGTCCTTGTGTTACCGGCCCGGGCGGGTCCGGCGTGCTCGCCGCCGGCCGCTCCTCGACGCCGTCGGGGCCACCACCGCTGCGTCGTCCCGGCAACCTGCCTTGGAGCTGCTGTGCCGGTGGCACAGAAGGTTGCGCCCGAACGGGGGCACGCAGGGCCGGGGCGGCCGCGCCCGCACTGGCATCACCGTCGCGTCCCGGGCCAACGGTCAGTCGGTGGTGATCTCTCGGCGGAGCGTTGGTATCGCGTCCCGACCGGGATCATCGCGGCACATCTTGCTCATCGTCGCGCGCGTTGAACTGCGCGAATCCGGGGCTCGTAGTGCGGATGACGGTGCTCACCGAGCTACGTAACCGCGGCATCCAGGACGCCTTCATCGTGTGCTGCGACGGACTGAAGGGCGTGCCCGAGTCGGCCCGTGCCACATGGCCGCTCGCCGACGTGCAGACCTGCGTCGACCTGGTGCGTTCGGCGACGCGCTTGACCTCCAAGAAGCACTGGGCCGAGGTGTGCCCGGAGCTGCCCGAGATCCACGCCGCCCCACCGTCGAGGCCGCCCAAGACCGCCTCGCCGAGCTCGCCGAGACCTGCCGTGACAGGTTTCCGGCCCCAGTCTGGGTTGTCGTACCGGGACCGGGTGTGCGACGGCTGCTCGGGAGCGGCCATGTCACGTCAAAACGTGGCGACGCCGGTCGTGCTGGGAGCTCGACTGGTCGAGCGTCAGGTTTGATCACGGCTGCGGGAGGAAGAACCTTTCCGAGATCGGGCTGCCAACGGCGTCACTGTCGAGTGCCGGGCCGAGGTCCGTCCGGTCGACGACAGTACCCTCTGTGGCGGGATGTCACCCGCCCCAACTGCATGAAGGTGATGCACGTTGAACCGAGTACCCGTGGCCGCACTCGTTGTCGCAAGCGTCTAGTTCGTCGGTGCGCCGGTTCACGTGAGCGACTGCGACCACTGCGGCCAGACCCTGGCTGAGTGTGACACCCAGCTGCGGGAGAACGGGGCAACCTGCTGCGCGGCGTGCCTGCTGTTGGACAGCCACGGCGTCGTCCATGAGGAGTATCACAACCTCGCCCGTCGTGTGGCCGGGATGGACAAGGTGGTCGCTCAGCTCGTGACCGACAACATCGTCATCCGCAGCGAAGTGACCAATCATCAGGTGGAGCCGATGCTGCGCCGCCTGGAGGTGTTGGAGCAGCAGGTCGCCAAGCTCGAACACGATGTCGAGCACGTCCCGCCCGCGGAGCGTCGGATCGTGCTCGACGGCTTCGTCGGCCGAGGTGCGCGAGACCGCTGACGGCATGAGCAAGCGCCTGCGGATCCTGGAGGCGTGCATCCAGGGCATCGAGGCCAAGCTCAAGATGCGTCGCAAGGACGACCCCGAGAAGGTGATCGAGGCGCTGGACTCACCCAACGTCGTGGCGCCACCGACTCGCGAACCGCCGACACCGCCCAAGTTGATGGCCGACGAAGAGCCCCGTCGCCGTTGGTGGCACCGCAACAAGGACGGCGGGGATGAGTGGTGACATGACGTGACGCTCAGCGACAGGACGAGATCGCGCTGACGATCCGGCAACATTGCCAATTCAGCGCGTCCTCGATGGCTGGGGCGCTGGTCGGGCAGGTCAGTTGCTTGCAATCCGCAGGCAGTATCGGCCTGCGGATCCCGGCACCTTCGACCTGATCCACGTCCGCTCGATGCTCACCCATCTTCGCCGTTCGAACGGCTTCGCCGCGTGCGCAAACTGGTCCGCATCCTGCGACCGGACGAGCAGATTCTGATCGAGGACTTGTCTCTCATCGACACTGCCGATCCAAACCATCCCGACGCCGCACCGATGGTCGAGAACATCGCCGGCTGGTACCGCTTCTACTCACCTTCGCCGACCGCAACCTCGGAACGAGCATCTCCCGTCGAGCGGACACCTCAATGAGGAGGAGTCCGTCCAACGTGGGATGCTCACTGTTCTCTACACGCACCACCGATAGCCGCTCGCCACGCGGACTGAGCGAACCAGCACCGACCAGCGGCACTGAAAGTGATCCCGACACACTCTCGTTCCATACGATCGAGCAGCCTCGGGCGTCGTCGCCGAGCACCACACCAACGAACTGCTCGGCGGCCACTGCCGCCCAGGGGTTCGGTACACCTCCATCAGCGGGGCCAAGCCAGCTGTCGCCTGTTGGGGATCGAGCGAGCGCTGCCGGCCGGTTCGAGCAGTGCGATCGAGCGCACCGACACGGCACGGTCGCGAGCCACGGCCAGGGCTTAGCCCCCATCCGGCTGCGTCGGCAGGATCAGTGTGGTTTGGCCCGATCCATGTCGCCGGCACCGTACGAGCCCACTGCGTCGGCCTCGGCACCCTGTTGCACCCGCCATCCGATGTAACCAAGAACTGGGTACACCGTCACGGCCGCCGCAACGCCCCACACCGCGATGATCACGGCGGCGAGCCGTCGGTCGCTTGTGAAGAGCACCACCCCAGCGGCCACCGACACGAAGGCAGCGACCAACAGGGCCACCTGCGCCACCTCGACCGACGTCGCGAGGCGAACGTGATGCTCTGCTGCAGTCCTCGGTCGAGACACGAATCGTGCTTGCGTCATGGCCCGCCTCTCCGACGAGGATCCAGACGGCGCCCGCCTCATGGCTCGTTCGACGAGACGCTACACGATGCGGGTTTCGCCCGCTTTGGGACTTGCTTACCGATATCGGAGGCCGCGCCCGACCGTCAGCACCGAACGACGGCCGACGTGGACAGTAGACCGCGCCAGAACGGCATACCTGTGGAGTGTTGAGCCGTCAAGTGATGTGTTCGGCTCCGGCGAGGTGGGTCCGGGCCGTGAGGCCCGGAGTGCGGGGCGCGTCGAAGCGGACGTCGACCTGTCGGCTGACGTCGTTCGGCGGGAACCTGGTTGGTCAAGGCCTGCGGTCGTGGTCTCCGATCGGGTGGAGGGGCACGGGTCGACCTGGCTTCGGGTCCTCAGCTGATGAGGAGGTGGCAGCCCGCGTGTCGGGTGCCTGGGCATACCTTCGTCACGCCCCGGTCGGGGGTGAGCATGAAGCCGTGCGGTCACGACCACGACGAGCTCAATCATGTGAGCCGACCACACCGGCGGGTGGGTCATGCCGTTCCCGAGCTGCGTCGTGGCCGTGCCCGACATCACGCCGCGTCAGGTGGCGAGGCAACGGATCTCGCCGTCGCGCAGGCCGTAGTAGACGAGCGTGAGGAGATGACGCGCCGCGGCGACGCGTCCGATGTTGCGGCCCCGCCGGGCACCGACGCGGTGCCTTGACCGAGGCGATCTGCGGGTCGCGCACGGCGCCGGAGACCGCTTCGACGGCGGCCCAGCGCAACAGCCGTGAGCCTTGCTTGGTGATGTGGCCGCGGTGGGTGTGGGTGTCGGACTCGCGCAGCCGCGGGGTCAGCCCGGCCCACGAGCACAACCGGCGCGGGTTGTCGAAGCGGGTGACGTCACCGATCTCGGCGACGAACACCGCCGCCAGGACCGGACCGACGCCGCGCAGCGCCTGGATCGCTTCATAGCCGGGATGGCCCTTCAAGCGGCGATGGATGCGGGCATCGCACTGGCGGATCTCGCGGTCGTAGAGCTCGATCAGGTCGCGCAGCGACTCGATCCGATCGACGTACACGTCGCCCAGGCTGCAGCTCGTCGAGCCACTCGCTGCCCGCCGCCACGCCAGATGGAGTCGAGCTCGGGGATCACCCCTTCCTTGCCGAGGGTCTGATGGACCTGCGTCTTCAACCCGGACGCAGCCGGGCCAGCTTGGCCCGGTAGCGCACCATCTCACGCAGCTCACGCACCTCCGGCGGCGCCACCCACGCCTCCGGCAACCGACCCAGCCGCAACAGATCGGCGAGCAGCGTGGCGTCACGGATGTCGTTCTTCACCCGCCGGTTCTCATAGCCGGCGATCCCCAACGGATGGGCCAGATGCAGCCGGGCGCCGCACTCGGCGATCACATCGGCCGCCCAATACCAGCCCCACGTCGCCTCCATCGCCACCTCCGCCTCGGCGCCGCCGGCGGCGACGATCTCGGCGGCCAGGTTCGCCGGCGTGTTGTCGATCCGACACCACGACACCCGATCACCGTCCTCGTTCAACACGACCACCACCGACCGGCGCCGGTGCAGATCGATCCCTACGTACGATCCCATGTGAGCCTCCTCGCTCGAAGGGTTGGTGTTAGCAACCTCGAGCTTCACCCGAACTGGAGGACCGAACCAGAGCGGGGAGGCTCAACCCTCCGAGCAACTCCACATGGGATCATGGCAGTCTCCGCGGCTGAGTGCGAAGCGACTGACCGAGCCGCCGGCTTCGGTGCCGTGGCGCACCCTCGCGCCTTGACCGCCGACGCCGAGCTTGGCTCGACGATCTCGCCGTGTTGTGTGTGTGAGCATGGCTGCCGAATTCGGCCAGCGCCTGCAACTCGGAGGTCACTCGGAGCGCAGAAGCGCTGACACCGACGCCTGCCGGGCGCGGCGGGCGGGGTGGAGGGTGGCGACGATCGCAACCATCACGCATAGCAGCGGGAGCAACAGGAGCCAGGGGGTGATCGGGCCGGCGGCAACGCCGAGGTCGTCGGCGAACCGCCCCCAGACGGAGACTCCGACGGCCACACCAACCGGAAGCCCGACGAGCACCATCGCCCCGGCGAGCACCACACCCTGCCAGGCCATGACCCGCCGTAGCTGCGGCGAACTCAGCCCGATGGTGCGCAACACGGCGAGGTCGCGCATCTGACCGCGCTGGCCGACGGCGAGCGTGTAGGCGAGGATGATCGTCCCCATCGCGCCGGCGAGGAGGAGACCGATCAGCGGGAGATCGCGGACGCGTCGGAGGTTGACCACCTCAGCGGGAATCGCATCGGTGACGATCTCCTCGGTGACGTACCGATCGACTGCGGCGCCGTCCACACCCACGGCGTCGCCGCTGAACTTCGTCATGACGAACTGCGGTTCGTCGTCTCCTCCTGCCGCGACAAGAGCGTCGAGGGTGACGACGGCGCCCTCACCGAGGTTGGTGTCGCCGAGGGTCGGGGGTAGGACGATCCCGATCCCGACAACGGTCAGATCGATGTCGTTCGCCTTCTCGGCCTGCCTGCAGTCGCCGCCCGCGACAGAGAACTCGACGAGATCGCCCACGCCCGCATCGAGGTCGCGAGCAAGCCGGGCCCCGAGCGCAATCTCGCTGGCCGAGGCGGGAAGCCGTCCCGACCCGAGCACAGGCGGTGCCGTTCCTCCGGGTCGCACGGCCAGAACACCTGTCTGTTCGTCGCCGACTGACGCGCCGCAGACCCGCGCAACGGTCTGCGCCTCGATCCGAGGGTCGTCGGCGAGCTTGTCGACGGTCGCCTCGGAGAGCGAGAAGTTGGCGTTCCCGATCACGGCGTCCCATGCCCACCCGCGCGCAACCGGCACGGAGTACAGGTGGTCGACTCCTGCGACGTAGATGCCGACCCCGGCGACGATGGCGACGGCGACGGCACCGCCGATGACGCCGCCGCGCGATTGTGCAGCCCCGGATCTGGACCCGCCACCGAAGGCGAGCTGGGTGCCGATCACGACTTCGGTCGGACCGCCGGCGCTGGCGAGGCGACCGGCGAGTGTGCGCCGAGGCCGAGGGAGACCACGCCGCAGGGGAGCGTGCCCCAGCAGATAGCTGAGCCCACCGACAAAGAGCGCGATCGTCGCACCTCCCACGGCAACGACGGCGACATCGACGTCGAGGCCGCCATCGAGTTCGAGCTGTCGCCCGATCCCCACCGGGAAGCGGGGCGACACGGCGACGGCGACGCCGATGGCCGTGACGGCGCCTCCGATCGCGACCGGCGCCGTACGTAGCAACGCGACCGCGCCGAGCTGCCGAGACGTGTACCCGAGGGCCCGCAAGGTGGGCTCGTCGTGTTCGTGCGATCTTCGCTCCGCCCGCAACAGCAAGGTCAGTGTCGCCGCGCCGGCGAGGGCGATCCCCGTGCCCAGCAGGCGCAGAGCGTTGCTCTCCAGTTCGACTGGCGACTGCAGCCCGGCTTGGCGTTCCCGCAAGCGCTGTGGTCCGAAGAGCGGCGACTCCTCGCGCTCGCCGGCGTGGCGCTCCACGGTCGCGACGAAGTCCTCGCGGGCGTGGACTACGTCGGTCAGTTGGATGTCGTAGGCCGCCCCGAAATCGAGGAACTCGTCACGGTGTTCCTCGTAGAACTGTTGCGACACGAGCATGCTGGTGGTGCTGCCGTACGCCGATCCGCTGGTCGACTTGACCTCGTCTACGGCGATGTCGTCGGGCATCCGGACAACGGCCGCGATGCGGAAGGTGTAGCCAGGCCCAGTGGCCCTGTAGTCGCCGACATCGAGCTGCGCCCTCTGGTCGGTTCCGAACATGCGTACATCGACAGAATCGCCGACGGCGCGGTCGTAGAGGGCGACGAAGGCCTCGTTGACGACGACCTCGTACGGGTCGGTGCCGTCGGGCACCGCACCGTCGAGCACGCGGATCGTCGGGTCGATCGCCGACCAGTCGGCGACGACGCTGTTGATCCCATCGCCGATCCCGCCATCCGGCGCCACCCGTACCATCGCCACATACGCACTCGGATCGGCGCGCACGACTTCGGGCAGGTCGAGGAGTTCGGCCCGCGTCAGGGAGGTCCCGACTTGTAGGTCGTACGGGGTGCCGGCGGCGAAGTAGCGCTCGACGACGGAGGCGGACCGTCTCGCTCCGGCGATCAAGGCAATCGCCAGGCCACCGATCACACCGACGAGCACCGTGAACGCCACCAGTGCTCGCCACCGCCGTCGGAGCTGAGCGCGCGCAAGGAATCCGCTCGAACCCATCACGTCCCATCATCCACCGCTGCGAGCCCACGATCGATCGTGCTAGCCACCTTCCAAGCTGGTGCCACCATCCACGGCATGACATCCACCTGTAGCCACGAGGAGGCTGAGTCCTCTTTTGACGCCAGATGCAGGTGCGTGCCGCGAAGCGCTCCGACGCAAGCGGTCGGAGATGTCGAGACCAGGCGAAGGGGATCGGCGTCGGCTCGAGAAGTTCCGATTCGATCTGCCGATCGTCACCAATACAACACGCTCATGCAGTTCGCATCAGGGTTGCGAATGATGGGTTCGCCAGGCTCCGCGGTGGTTGGGCTCTCGCCGACCATGCTGCGTCGGCGGCGATGGTCCTCGGTGGACCCGAGAACTCCTTAGTCATCTCGTGGTGGGACGAACACCCTGGCCTGGCGTTCGCCTATCCCGTCGTGGTGATCGAGGATCGTCCTTCCGAGATCGAGCGAGCGTTCGCTCACCGATGGCACCTTGACCTTCACGTATACGCGAGCGCCAGCGGCCAAGGGTGAGGCTCGCCCAGTGTTTGTTGACAATCCACGCGCCCGTCGCTGCTGCGAGAAGCACCCCTGTTGAGAGGGTGACGACGGCCCCAATGGAGATCAGCTCAGGCGTTGGAGCGCATCGTCCCACGACGGTCGACCGGCAGATCCCCGCATGGTCCAACGCACGAATTTCGTCGGACCCATCTCCGGGCTCAGCTTGGTCATCAGCCCACGGTGCGGCTCGGTCTCTGCAAAGGCGGCGAGGGCGTCCTCGTCGCGCCACACCGACAGCGTGGCGTATTGCTTGGCAAGTGGGCGAGCCAGTAGCGAGAAGCCGATCACGCCGTCGGTGATTGCCAGTTGCTTGCGAACTGTGCGTCGGGGGCAGCCGCAAGTCGTACACGACCCGCCCCCAAGTGTGCAGCGACACGAAACTGACAGTGAAACGACACGGATGTCAGTGGGTGATTTGGGCGGCCGGTCGCCGCCGACACGTGACCCGGAGCGTGTGTTGGCTTCCCGCCCCAAGGCTTGACGTAGATTTGACTGTATATATAGATTTCCGTGCATGGCCAGGAAGCGCCGTCACTCCCCGCAGGCCGTCGCCGTGGTCCTCGCGCTCGCCGAGGAGCCCACTCGCTGGCGCTACGGCTACGAGTTGTCCCGCCGGTTGGAGATCAAGGCCGGGTCCATGTACCCGATCCTCATGCGGCTCACCGATCGGGGCCTGCTCGAGACCAACTGGGAGAGCGACGCGCCGCCCGGCCGCCCGCCGCGGCACTTGTACCGCCTCACCAGCGAGGGTCGCGCCCTGGCCGCCGAACTCTCCCAAGCCCCGGTCCACGACGAAGGACGCGTGGCACGGTCCACAATCAACCTGGCCCCGAACTGGGGGACGACATGAGCGCCACACCCGGGACCGACACGCCCGACGCGCCTCGGTCCCGGGTCCCTTGGTGGCGCGTGACGGCCGAGGGCGTCGTGATCGTGGCCGGCGTCCCTACCCTCCTGCGCGCTGCGCTCTATGACGGGGGCGGAGGCGAGGTATGGAGGACGCACTCCGTGATCGTGGTGCTCGCCGTCCTCGCCTTGTGGGTCTCGTGGCGGTTGCGTGCCCCGGCCCCCGACGGGCCCTCCGGTCTGCTCGGGCTCGCCGTGGCCGTCACGCCGGGCTCACGCCGCGAATGGGGCGCAGCGATGGCGGCCGAACTGGCCGGGTTGACCGGGCGCACCGAGCGGTGGCGGTTCGCGCTCTCCTGCGTGCCGGCCGCGCTGTTCCCGCCACGCCGTGCGCGCCGGGCCGCCTCGACTCCCGCTCCGCTGCGGCGACTCGCGGCGCCGCCCGCCCTCGTCCTCGGCGGCCTGGGCATCGCCGCCGTCGTTTACCTCGTGATCCGCTATTGGCAGCCTGGCCCCGTCGGGGTCACGCCGGTTCACGACCCGGTCGTCCTGTCCCTCAGCGCGCTGGGCTTCGGCGCCGTCGTCTGGCTGGCGGTCGCCACCCCGGGCACGCTCGGGACCGACAAGGAAGCGTTCCAGGTCGGTCTCGGCACCGGTCTCGCCATGGGGCTCCTGACGTTCGCGGCCGGTCCCTTCCCCATACTGTTGGGCGTCGTGTTCCTTCCGTGGGTGACGGTGACTGTTGCCGCCGTGCGCCACTCCTTTCGCTCGGGCGTGCGGACCGCGGTCTGGGCCTCAGCGTTCACGACCCTCGCGGGCATCCCGGCGTTCGTGGTGGGCGCGCTGATCTCCTTCGCCCGGGATGGAGAGATTTGGTACGGCGACGGCGTGCAGCGCGCGGGGATCATCGACGAAATGGCGAATTGGGTGGTGCCCTGGACGATCGGCGTGCTGCTCCCGGTCATGGTCGTCGGCGCCGCCCTGGGTGCCGTGCTCGCCGCCCCTGGGCGCCGCGCCCGCCTGGCCTCCTGAGCCAACAAGCACGACGACGAGGCGATGGCTAAATCTGGCATCGCTGTCGTTTGTGCTGACATCCATGTCGTTTCTACTGACAGGACCGCGTTGTTATCACTGACATCTACGTGCCGCTGCACACCAAGCAGCGGAGATCTCATCAGGCGACGGACCTGAGCCACGAGCGCATATTGCCCAGTGAGCGGCGACCGCGCCCCGATCGCAAGCACCGAACGCTCGGCGGTCGACTGTTCGAGATCCGCGGGGAATAAGCCGCTCCCGCCCGTCTGCTACCGCCGGGTCTCCGGCGCTACCGAACGTCCGACGGCGTCGTTCGGTCGGCGACGTGTCTCGCGCGAGCATGCGGAGAACGGCAGCTCGGGCGCGCCGGCGCCCTCGCCAGCGGACTCGAGCGGTTGACGCGTCACCGGTGCCCGAACGTCCAGTCGGTGTGCTGGCTGTAGCAAGCACCGTCGCCATCGAGCTGCGCTTCGGGCCGAGCGTGTGGCCGGCCCATGACGTGGCGATCAGCAACGTGTGGGACTTCAGCGTCGTGCGGATGCGCAACGCCAGACCGCCCGGGCTGAGGCGGCCAACGATCCCACCCAGACGGTGCGATGCCTCCGAAGGGATGACGTTCGGTTACGCCGTTCGGATGAGCTGCCGCGGCATGATCGATCTCCTGGCCGACGACTTGAGGACGTCGCGATCCTCATGCTCGAGACCATGATCACCACGTCCACCACCACCGCTTCTCACACTCCTACCCGGCGCCGGGTCGCCGCCACGGCGGCGTCGCTCGCCGTGGTTGGTGCCCTGCTCGGCATGGCGGCGTGCTCATCCGACGACGACGGCAGCGCCTCTGTCGGAGCCGGTCGCCGAGGCGAGCGCGCCGCCAGACACGAAGCCCACGCCGGCACCGCCGACGAGTCCCGACCCGGTACCGCCGACGACCGCGGCGCCGCCTCAGATCGCGGCGCCACCGACGACCGCGGCACCACCGCCGACCGCACCCACGCCGACCGTGGCAGTCGATCCGGCACGCCAGGCGCAGCTGGCGGCCATCCTCACCGAGCACCAGGCCGCGGGTGAGTTCGTCGGCGCCCGCATCGCGGTGCGCGACGCCGACGGCACGATCAGCGAGGCGAGTGGCGGCACACCGACGCTCGACCCGGCGAGCGGGCCCGTCGATCCCGACGTGCCGTGGAACATCGGCAGCGCCACCAAGACGTTCGTCGCCACGGTCGTGCTGCAGCTCGCCGACGAGGGTCGCATCGATCTGGACGCCGGCATCGACCGCTACGTCCCCTACCTGCCGGGCGGCGGACCGGATCACTCCCCGCCAGCTCCTCAACCACACCAGCGGGCTCGGCGAGTACCTCGATCAGCCCGCCGACGTCGGGCCGAGCCCAAGCGACAGTGGACGCCGGCCGAGCAGGTCGCCATCGCCGAAGCGGCCGGACGGTTCGGCGAGCCGGGCGGACCGCACCACTACTCGAACACCAACTACATCGTCCTCGGCGACATCATCGAGCAGGTCACCGGCCGGTCCTGGGTCGACGAGGTGCAGGCCCGGATCGCCGGGCCGTTGGGCATGACCCACACCGGTCTCACCGGCACCGCCGGTTCCTGCCTTCGCTCCCGGCGACGGCACCCTGGTCGACGTCACCGACGACTTCGACCCGTCCATCGGCGGCGCCGCCGGCGGGCTCCAGTCGACCAGCCGAGACCTGCTGATCTTCGCCAAGGCGCTCGCCGACGGCACTGCTCGTCTCGCCCGAGTCGCAGGCGGCGATGCAGACAGTTCCTGCCGGCCGAGGACCTCTCCCGGTTCGGCATCGACCACGGCTACGGACTCGGCATCGAGCGGTACGCCATGGATGGCATGACCGTCATCGGCCACATGGGCACGGGCGAGACCGGGTCCTCGTACGTCGGCTACGACGCCGAGACCGGGACGACGGTCGCCGTCACGACGAACACCGCCATCTCCGGGCCGTCGGCGATCATGGCCGTCGAAGCCCTGACCGCCGCCCGTGCGGCAGGGTGAACCCTCCCGCACGCGCCCGTCGGGGTCAGCGACACAGGTCGCTGACCCTGGCGGGCGATGCGGCGCGTCTGGACCCAGCGGCGAACGGCTCACCCACCCGAGTCGTCCCACGGCTTCGTCGGGGCGCCCGGCCGGACGAGGCCGGTCTCATAGGCGAGCACGACGGCCTGGACCCGATCGCGCACCCCGAGCTTGGTGAGAAGCCGGCTGACGTGCGTCTTGGCCGTGGCCTCGCCGATGTACATCCGGGCAGCGATCTCACGGTTGCTCAGGCCGTGGGCCAGCAACTCGAGCGCTTCGCGCTCGCGGTCGGTGAGGTCAGCGGGGAGCTCCGCCGTCGGTGCCTCGGGCTCGGGCCGGTGGGCGAACTCCTCGATCAACCGTCTCGTCACCGACGGCGAGAGCAGCGCCTCACCCTGGGCGACGACGCGGACGGCCGCCACCAGTTCCCGGGCCGGTGTGTCCTTCAGCAGGTAGCCGCTGGCACCGGCCCGCAGGGCGGCGTACACGTACTCGTCGAGATCGAACGTCGTCAGCACGAGCACCTTGGTCGCGATGCCGGCGTCCGACGTGATGATCCGGGTCGCCTCGAGGCCGTCGACGACCGGCATCCGGATGTCCATCAGCACGACGTCGGGACGGGTCCGTTGGCACAGCTCGACGCCGGCCCGGCCGTTCTCGGCGTCGCCCACCACGTCGATGTCGGGTTGGGCGTCGAGGATCATCGTGAAGCCGTCGCGCATCAGCGCCTGGTCGTCAACGATGGCGACCCTGATCGTCATCGTGTGCCCGCCTCCTCGCGACCGCCTACCGGTTGCCCGCTGGCAGGCACATCTGTGGCGTCGCTGGGCACGATCGGCAGCACGGCGCACACGCCGAAGCCCCCGTTCGCTCGGGGACCGGCCGAGAACGTGCCGCCGTAGATCTCCACCCGCTCCCGCATGCCGATCAGGCCGTGACCGGCGCCCCGCCCCGACAGCTCGGTGGCGGCGCCCCGCCCGTCGTCGGTGACCTCCACCGTCAGCTCGTTGGTCGCGTAGGCGATGTGCACCGCGGCGGACGTCGACGGGCCGGCGTGCTTGAGCACGTTGGTGAGCGCCTCCTGGACGACGCGGTAGACGGCCAGCTCGATCCCCGGGGCGAGCGCTCGCTGGTCACCCTCGGTCACCAGTTCGGTCGGCACCCCGCTGGCCGACGACTGCGCGACCACGGCCGTGATGTCGGCGATCCCCGGCTGCGGCGACAACGCCGCGCCGTGGTCGCCGGTGTCGCGCAGCACGCCGAGCATGCGCCGCAGTTCGGCGAGCGACTCGCGCCCGACCGCTTCGATCGTGGCGAACACCTTGGCGGCCTTGTCCGGGTCGGCGTGCACGATCTCCCGCCCGGCGGCCGCCTGCACTGAGATGACGCTCATCGAGTGGGCGACGACGTCGTGCATCTCGCGGGCAATCCGGCTGCGCTCGCTGGCGACGGCGCGTTCGGCGGCAGCCAGGCGGTCGGCTTCGGCAGCCGTGGCACGGCGCTCGGTGTCGACGAAGATCCGTTCCCGGTTGCGGATGATCACCCCCGCCGTGATGGCCCCGCCGAGGAAGGCGACCATGCTCAGCGAGGGTGAGCGCATCGAAGCCGTCGTCGGTGTCGAGGAGGCTCACGCTCGCCGCGGCCAGCAGCACGACACAGGATGCGACCATCGCCAACCACGCACGCCGGCGGTGGTCCTCGTGGGCGGCGACCGCGTACAGCGCCGGCAGGCCGAGCACCGACAGGAACGCTCCGTAGTCACGCAGGTACATCGCCACGACGCGCGGCGGTGACGTAGGCGAGCACGGCGATGGGAGCGCGCCGTCTCCAGAACAGGTTGAGGGACGCCGTGATCACCAACGCGTAGGCGAGCGCGTCCGCCGGACGCTGTCCCCGCGACGCGTCGTTCGCCGCCGCCACGTCGAGCACGGACAGGACCGCCACGACGACGGCGACGACGACATCGACCACCACCCGGGGATCGCCTGACCAGCGACGCCTCACGCGGACCGCCACAACGACGGCCGACTCATGCGTCGACCGTACTGCAATCGGATCGTGCCAGACATCCGCCGATGTGCTGACCGGACATCCGCCAGAAGGATGACGGGAGGACCTCGCCCGCCGGAGCAACCACTCGTCGGACGGAACGGCGATCAGCGGTTCGCCGGACGACTGCAGCTCGGTGCATCCGTACCGTCGATCGCATCGACGACACCCCATCCAGCACACAGGAGACCTCGCCGATGAACACCGCGATCACACCCCGATTCACCGTCCCGACCGACGCGCCAGTCGCCCGGGGGCGATCGCCGCTGCGGCGCTTCTTCGGCGTCGTCTGGCAGGCCCAGAGCTACCGCAACATCGGCTACCTACTGTTGGGCCTCGTCCTCGCCACCGCGTGGTTCACGCTGCTGGTCACCGCGCTGTCGGTCTCGCTGAGCCTGGTCGTGGTGGCCCTCCTCGGGATCCCGTTGCTGCTCGGGACCTGGTACGCCGTGCGGGCATTCGCCAACATCGAGCGTGGCCTCGCCAACGTGCTGCTCGGTCAGCACCTCCGACCGGCACCGATGGCATCGAGGCACCGCGGCAACCTGTGGGTGCGCCTCGTCGCCATGAGCCGGGAACGCAGCCGCTGGCGAGAGCTCGCCTACCTCCTCGTGCGGATCCCTGTCGGCATCGCCACCTTCGTGATCACCGTCGTCGCCCTCGCCGTGCCCCTCGCCCTCATCTGGGCCCCGATCCACGCTCGCCAGGTCGATGACTTCGGTGACTGGTCCGGGAGCTCCGAGCTCCACGACGTCGCCGAGCTCGCCATGGTCCTGGGGCCTGATCCCGCTCGGTCTCGGCTTGCTCGTCGTCAGCATCCATCTGCTGAACGGGCTGGCCGGCCGCTGCGGGCGATGGAGTGCCGGGCAGCTGGATGTCGACCGCCAGCCGTGACGGAACTGACGACGGTGGGCGGCTCGCGGTGCGAGCCGCCCACCGTCTGCGCGCCTGCCGCCGCTGTGGCATGCATCGGCCGTCTCGGTCGAAGGCGAGGATCGGGGTTCATCGGTGCTTTGCGCAGCCGGGCGTGGAGCACCTCGCCGGTGTCGGCCCGACAGGCGAGGAGCGGGTGGTAGCCGAGCTTGTGCGTGTAGCCGAACCCGGCGCCGTGCTTGGCGTGACCTGTCCGGCTTCCGTCATGCGCCGAATCGCGATTCCGGCGCTTCGCTGGGCGACAGTCGTGACTTCAGCTTGACGCGACCTATTGCCCGGTCGGGGCGCCGGCCGCAACCCGAGTAGCGCACCGAACGCTCGTCAGCCGACTGTCCGAGATCCGCGGGGAATAACCCGCCGTGCGGCGTCATCGAACGCCGGGACGAGGCCCACGTTCGACCTTGAGATCCATCTCTGTGCGAGATGGCCGCCCGTCGATCACTCGTGGCCGCCAGTCGGCAGATCGCGGTGGCCACGAACACCCGCGCGCGACTACGGGAACTCGTCGTCGGCGAATCAGCCGTCCGGGTGCGGCACGGCGACGATTGTGAGACCGTCGATGCCAGAGAAGTCGTGTGGGTTGCAGGTGTGGACAGGCAAGTCGTGGACGAGGGCGGTCGCAGCAATCATCGCATCGAACGAGCGGGCCGCCGGCTTCCGCCCGGCCCGGCGCAGCGACGCCGCAACCTGACCGAACCGTCGAGCGGCCGCCGCGTCGAACACCAGTGGGACAAAGTCCGCCTCGGCCTGTTGCAGATGAGCTTGGCGGGCAGCCCGCTCTTCCGTGGACCTGGCGACGAGCGGTCCGACCGAGAGCTCGGCAAGGGTCACGACGCTGATCAATGGCTCATCAGGAAGCGCGGTGGCGTCGACGAGCCGGCCCAAGAGGAGCACGGTGCTCGTGTCGAGCAGACCTCGGGTCGTCGTGCTCACATTGCCGAGTCGATGAGGTTGTCGATGTCGGCCCGCAGCCGTGCTGCGTCGACAGCTGGGAGTCGGCGACGTCGTTCAATGAGCTGCTCGCCGGACACGCCGGCCGGGTGGACTGGCCGCAGTTCGGCGACTGCTCGACCGGCTCGTGTGACCGTGAGGTGCTCACCTCGCTCCACGCGGTCGACGACGGCGCCACCGTGGTTTCTGAGCTCTCGGATCGTCACCTCAGCCACGTCGCAACTGTATCACGCGTGAGACATGCGAAGCCACCCGGTGACGCCCGAGTTCGCCGTGCTCTTCGGCCGCCGCGGCGTGTTCGACCAGTGACCGGTCTCATTCCATTCTCACGAGCTGCGGTTCACCGTGGCCTCGTCGCGGAAACCGGACACCGTCAGGCCGTCGACGCCAGCAGCGACGCGACCGCCTGCGCCAGCTCCCGGTCTGTCTGGACGACGCGCCCGCTGTAGTGCCGGGCGGCGACCGACGGATCGTGACCGGCGCGCATCGCGACCTGGGCGACCGAGTAGCCCATCTCCTGGCCGTAGGTCTCCATGAACTTGCGCAGGCTGTGGAAGTCGAGGTGGGCCAGCCCGGTCCGCTGACGGAGCCGTGCGAAGTACTGCGACACCGCGTCGGGCTTCCAGGGCACCGTGCCAGCGATGTCGTCGGAGAACACGTACGCGTCGGGCGCAAGGCTCACTCGCGCCAGCGCGGCCCGCTGCTCGAGCATCTCGACCTGGGCTCGCAGCATCGACAGCGTGAGCTCGTCGAGCGCGACGGTTCGTTGGCGGCGGTTCTTGGTCGGGATCTCCTGCAACGGGACGTCCTTGAGGACGACGATCGACGCCGAGACCGTCAGCAGTCCCCGCTCCCAGTCGACATCGCGCCGGCGGCGCAGGGCGCACAGCTCGGCCCGGCGCACGCCGGTGGTTGCGGCGACCAGGATCGCCCTCGCGTACTCCGGCCGGCGCGACTGCTCGGCCGCCTCGATCAGCGCCCGGACCTCGTCCGGCGTCGGCACGACCGGCGCCACGTTCGGCAGCGACGGCGGCTCGGCCCACTGTGCCGGGTTCGTGTCGCGCCAACCCCACCGGCATGCCTGGGTGAACATCGACGAGAGGCAGGCGTGGATCTGGTGCACGCTGCGCGCCGCCAGCCCGCGGGCTTGGTGTGCGCCGTAGAGGTCCGTGAGCATCTTCGTGTTGACCTTCGTGACCGGCACCTTGCCGAGGGTCGGGCGGATGTTGCGCTCGTAGACCAGCTCGTAGCCGTACACGGTGTTGGGCGATCGCCCCTTTCGTCGCAGTTCGGCGACCCAGTCGGCGTAGAGCTGATCGACAGTTGCGGCGGTGCCGGTGTGGCGGCCCTTGCCGACCTCGACGAGAAGCTCGGCCCGCGCCTTCTTGGCGTCGCGCAGGGTGCCGTGGAACGTACGGCTCACCTGCCGGCTGCGGCCGGTGACCGGATCGCGTCCGGCCTCGACGATCAGCTCCCACGTCCCAGGCGCCCGTTCACGCATTCCCGACGATCTGCGCAGCTCAGGCATCGCCGGACGGTACCAGATCTTGGATGGATCTTGGATGACTCGTCCGCTCGGGCTTCGATCTTGCTAAAGTCCCTGCTAGATCGGTAGGGCGGGTGGGGATCGAACCCACGACCCAGGGATTATGAGTCCCCTGCTCTGACCACTGAGCTACCGCCCTGGGCTGGGATTCTGGCTCCGGGGGTGGGGCTCGAACCCACGACAAACGGATTAACAGTCCGTCGCTCTGCCAACTGAGCTACCCCGGAAGGGGCGCTGCTGGACGATAGCGCCGGTGCGGCCGGAGCGCATCTGGGCGGGGATCTTCCCGGAATCCGGCATGAATCCCGCCCAGATGGCTGATTGGCAGGATTCCCGCCCAGGTTGCGGGACTACTCGGCCTCGAGGAACTCGCGCAGGCGCTGGCTGCGCTGGGGGTGGCGCAGCTTGGCCAGTGTCTTGGCCTCGATCTGGCGGATCCGCTCGCGGGTGACGCCGAACTCGCGGCCGACCTCCTCGAGCGTCTTGGCCTGCCCGCCGTCGAGCCCGAAGCGCAGGCGCACGATCTCCTGCTCCCGCTCGGACAGCTCGTTGAGCACGGCACCGACGGCCTGGGTGAGCATCACCCGGGTCGCCGCGTCGGCGGGGCCGTCGGTCGAGGAGTCCTCGATGAAGTCGGCGAGGTTGGACTCGTCCTCCTCGCCGATCGGCGAGTCGAGCGACAGCGGGTCGAGCGAGTAGCGCAGCAGCTCGCGCACACGATCGGGCTCGAGCTGCACGCGAGCTGCGAGCTCGTCGATGGTCGGCTCGCGCTCGAGCTCCTGGTGCAGCTGGCGCTTGGCCCGGATCACCCGGTTCATGTGCTCGACCATGTGCACCGGGATGCGGATCGTGCGCGCCTGGTCGGCGATCGAGCGGGTGATCGCCTGGCGGATCCACCACGTGGCGTAGGTGGAGAACTTGAAGCCCTTGGAGTGGTCGAACTTGTCGACCGCACGCATCAGGCCGAGGTTGCCCTCCTGGATCAGGTCGAGCAGCTGCATCCCGCGCCCGGAGTAGCGCTTGGCGATGCTGACGACGAGGCGCAGGTTCGCCTGGGTCAGCTCGCTCTTCGCTCGCTCGCCGCGCTGGACGGCGCGCATCAGCCGCCGCGTCTCGGCCTCGTCGCACCCGCCGGCGTCGATCCGCTCGGCGGCGACGTGGCCCTCCTCGATCAGCTGGGCCAGCCGGCGCTCGTCGTCTCCCGTCAGCAGGTCGACCTGGCCGATCTCGCGCAGGTACATGCGCACGCCGTCGGACGTCATCCCCTCGGTCCGCGGCGCCGCCCGCTTCACCCGGCGCCGCCTGCGGCGGCTGAGCAGGTGCTCGTCGGCTTCGTCGGTCTCGCGGGCGTCGAGCCGCTGGGCGGCGGTCGGCGTGTCGTCGGCCTCGATCACCTCGTCGAGCCCGTCGACCGTCTCGTCGAGCGAGATCCCCGCCTCGGTCAGCGTGTACTGCACCGAGTCGAGCACGTCGCCGGTCAGCTCGACGTGGCGCAGGACGTGGGTCACCTGCTCGGCGTGGATGCTCCCCTGCTGCCGTCCCCGCTCGAGCAGCGACTGCCACTCGCCGGCGTCGACGCCGACCATGCTCGGAGGATCGACGACGACCGGCGGGAACGGGACGACCTGGCCGCCGTCCTCATCGCGCTCGTCAACGTCCCCCACTGCCGCCTTCCTCCATCCGACGATGGAGCCAACCTAGCAACCACTCCGCCGCGGCAGGGGCCGTGATCGGCTCTGCCAGCTGTTCGAGTTGCAACCGTGCCTGGGCGTCGTCCCGGATGTGCTCGATGTCACCGATGCGGCCGCGCTCGGCGAGCTGGCGGCGCACGGCGGCGCCGATCAGGTTCCGCGCCTCGGCCTCCGGATCGACGTCGAGGTCGGCGACCGCTGCCCGCTCGAGTACCTCCCTCGCCTCGGGATCGGCTCGCTCGATCGCGGCCACGAGGTCGCCCCCGGCGTCGGCGAGCGCCAGGAACGCCCGGCGGTTCGCCTCGTCGTTGAACAGCTCCTCCACCAGCCAACCGGCGATCGACTCCCAGTCCTGGGCGAGCAGCGCGACGGCGACGAACTCGGCGTTCTCGCGGACGGCGGTGCGCCGCGGCGAGGCGACGGTGACCGTCGGCTGCCTCGCCCGTCGCTCGGCGACCGACACGAGATCGGCGACCGGCAGCCCGACCTCCGACGCCACCTGGCCGGCGTACAGCTTGCGCACGTTGCTGTCGGGGTGTTCGTTGACGACGCTCATCGCCCGCTCGGCGAGCCTGGCGCGGTCCTCGGGCGTGCGCGCCGGGCGGCCGTCCATCACCCGCTGCAGGCGGAAGGCGAGGAACGGGACGGCGGTGGCGACCGAGGCGACGAGCGCCTCCGGATCTCGTTGCGCCAGCTCGCCGGGGTCCTGTCCGCCGGGCAGGCGGGCGACGGACACCTGCACCTGGTAGCGCTGCTCCCACTCGTAGAAGCGCTCGGCGGCGCCCTGACCGGCGGCGTCGGCGTCGAACGCCAGCACGACCTGGCTGGCGTAGCGCTTGAGCAGCCGCACGTGGTCCTCGGTGAACGCCGTGCCGCACGTCGCCACCGCCCGGCGCACGCCGACACGGTGGAACCCGATCACGTCGGTGTACCCCTCGCACACGACCACCTGGTCGGAGTTGGCGATGTCGGCTTTCGACCAGTTGAGGCCGTACAACGTCTTGGACTTGGCGTAGATCGGCGTCTCCGGCGAGTTCTTGTACTTGGCCGGGTCGGTCGAGCCCGGCAGCACCCGCCCGCCGATGGCGACGGCCTCGCCGGAATCGGAGAAGATCGGGAACAGCACCCGCGCCCGGAAGGCATCCTGCATGCGGTCGCGCCGGTTGGTGAACGCCAGCCCGGTGGCCCGCAGCAGCTCGCCGTCGATGCCCGAGCGGCGGGCGAGAGCGTCCCAGTCATCGGGTGCCCAGCCGAGCTTGAACGTCCTGGCCACGTCACCGCTCAGCCCGCGCGAGCGGAGGTAGTCGCGGCGCCGCACGCGCCGCCGGGTCCTCGAGCAGCATCTGGTGGTACCACTCGACGGCCTGGCCCATCGCCTCGACGAGCTGCTTGCGCCGCGCCCGCTCCCGTGTCTGCCCGGTCGACGTGTAGGTCAGCTGTATCCCGACCTTGGCCGCGAGGTACTCGACGGCCCCGACGAAGTCGACGTGCTCGTGCTCCTGGACGAACGTGAACACGTCTCCCGACTTGTCGCACCCGAAGCACTTGTAGCGCCCGGTCTCCTCACGGACGTTGAACGACGGCGTGCGCTCGGCGTGGAACGGGCACAGCCCGACCCAGTTCCTGCCCGACTTGCGCAGGGCGACGAACTGACCGACGACATCGACGATCGACACCGTCGACCGCAGCCGCTCGATGTCGTCGTCAGCGATGGCCATGGCGCCAGGGTACGGCCGGCGCCGGCCGGGTCACTTGGTGTCGGACGATGCAGCCCCGACGATGGCCTGGGCGGCGGCGAGGCGGGCGATCGGCACGCGGAACGGCGAGCAGCTGACGTAGTCGAGGCCGGCCTCGTTGAACAGGGCGATCGACTCGGGGTCGCCGCCGTGCTCGCCGCAGACACCGAGCTTGATCGACGGCTTGGCCTTGCGTCCGCGCTCGGCGGCGATCTTGACCAGCTCGCCGACGCCACCCACGTCGATCGTCTCGAACGGGTTGCGCTTGAGCAGGCCCTGCTCGAGGTAGGCCGGCATCATCCGGCTCTCGATGTCGTCGCGGCTGAACCCGAACGCCATCTGCGTCAGGTCGTTGGTGCCGAAGCTGAAGAAGTCGGCCTCCTCGGCGATCTCGTCGGCGCGCAGCGCGGCGCGCGGCGTCTCGATCATCGTGCCGATCGTGATGTGCGGCTTCTTGCGCAGGTTCTTCGTCGCCGCCTCGATCTCCGTCTCGACCCAGCCGCGGGCGAGCGCCAGCTCCTCACGGGTGACGGTGAGCGGGATCATGATCTCGACGATCGGGTTCTTGCCCTGCTTGCGCAGGGCAGCAGCGGCGTCGAGCAGCGCCCGCACCTGCATCGCGTAGAGCCCCGGCTTGATCACCCCGAGGCGCACCCCGCGTGTGCCGAGCATCGGGTTGTGCTCGGACCAGCTCTCGGCGGCGCGCAGCAACTGCTCCTCCTCGGCGCTCAGGCCGCTCGTGGCCTGCTTGATGCGCAGCTCCTCGATCGACGGCAGGAACTCGTGCAGCGGCGGGTCGAGCAGGCGGACCGTGACCGGCAGGCCGTCCATCGCATCGAGGATCTCGGTGAAGTCGTCCTGCTGCACCTTGCGCAGCTCGTCGAGCGCCTCGATCTCCTCCTGCTCGGTCGAGGCGAGGATCATCCGCCGCACGACCGGCAGGCGGTCGGGTGCCAGGAACATGTGCTCGGTGCGGCACAGCCCGATGCCCTCGGCGCCCAGCCGGCGGGCGTTGGCGGCGTCCTCGCCGGTGTCGGCGTTGGCGCGCACGCCGAGCTTGCGCTTGCCCTTCGTGCGGATCGTGTCGGCCCAGCCGAGGATGACGTCGAACTCGGCCGGTGGCTCGGCGTTGGCGAGGGTCATCTCGCCGAGCACGACCTCGCCGGACGAACCGTCGATGGAGATCGAGTCGCCCTCGTTGACCGTGACGCCGCCGGCCGTGAACGACTTGCCGGTGATCTTCACCGCCTCGGCACCGACGACGGCAGGCGTGCCCCAGCCGCGGGCGACGACGGCGGCGTGGCTGACCAGGCCGCCGCGGGCGGTGAGGATGCCCTGCGACGCCATCATCCCGTGGACGTCCTCGGGACTCGTCTCGCTGCGGACGAGGATGACCTTCTCGCCGCGCTCGGCGGCCGCTTCGGCGTCGTCGGCCGTGAAGTACACCTTGCCGACGGCAGCGCCGGGGGAGGCGGCGAGGCCCTTGGCGATCACCTTCCCCGACCCGGAGAACTGCGGGTGGAGGACGGAGTCGAGGTGGTCGGCCGAGACCCGCGTGAGCGCCTCCTCCTTGCTGATCTTCCACTTCGCCGCGCCCTTGCCGGAACCCTTGGTCATGTCGACGGCCATCCGCAGCGCGGCGACGCCGGTGCGCTTGCCGACGCGCGTCTGGAGCATCCACAGCTTGCCCTGCTCGATGGTGAACTCGGTGTCGCACATGTCCTGGTAGTGCCGCTCGAGGCGGGCGAAGATCGCGAGCAGGTCGCCGTGGATCTCCGGGAAGTAGAGGGCCATGTGATCGAGGTCCTCGGTGTTGCGGATGCCCGCCACGACGTCCTCGCCCTGGGCGTTGATCAGGAAGTCGCCGTACGGCTTGTTCTCCCCGGTCGCCGCGTTGCGCGTGAACCCGACGCCGGTGCCCGAGTTGTCGTCGCGGTTGCCGAAGACCATCGTCTGCACGTTGACGGCCGTGCCGAGCTCGTGGCTGATCCGCTCGCGGACGCGATAGGCCTTGGCCCTGGCGCCGTTCCAGCTCTTGAACACGGCCTCGACGGCGCCGCGCAGCTGCTTCATCGGGTCCTGCGGGAACGGCTTGCCGGTCTGCGCCTTGACCACCGCCTTGTAGGTCGCGCACAGCGTCCTTGAGCACCGCCGCCGGGATCTCGGCGTCGTTGGCGACGCCGGCCTGCTGCTTGGCGTCCTCGAAGGGGTGCTCGAACTGGGCACCATCGACGCCGAGCACGATGCGCCCGTACATCGAGATGAAGCGGCGGTACGAGTCGTAGGCGAAGCGCTCGTCGTCGGTGCCCGACGCCAGACCCTTCACGCTCTTGTCGTTGAGCCCGAGGTTGAGGACGGTGTCCATCATCCCGGGCATCGAGAACTTGGCCCCGGAGCGCACGCTGACCAGCAGCGGATCGGCGGCATCGCCGAGTCGCCGGCCCATCGTCTTCTCCAGCTTGGCGACGTGGGCGGCGATCTCGTCGTCGAGGCCGGCCGGCCAACCGCCGTACATGTACGCACGGCAGGCGTCGGTGGAGATCGTGAACCCGGGCGGCACGGGCAGCTTGAGCACGCTCGTCATCTCGGCCAGGTTGGCGCCCTTGCCGCCGAGCAGGTCCTTGTACTCCATCGGCGGTCGACGGTGCTTGTGGTCGAAGGCGTAGACGTAGGTCTGGGAGCTCTTGGTGGGCGGCACGGATGTCGAGTGTACGACTCCTACGCTCAGTGCCTGATGCGAGTGCTCGGCTTCCCGGTCCACGTGCGGCCCGGCTTCCTGATGTTCATGCTGCTGATCGTCTTCCTCTACGGAGACGAGTTCGGCGTGTGGCTGGCGGCCTCGATCGCCGGGTTCACGCTGCTCCACGAGCTCGGCCACGCCGTCGCCGCCCGGCGCGCCGGGGCGACGGCGGAGATCTCGCTCGACTTCCTCGCCGGCTACGCGTCCTACACCAGCCCGCGCCCGCTGTCGCCGAGGGGCCGAGGCGGCGATCGCCCTCGCCGGCCCGGTGACGCACATCACCGCCGGGTTCGCCGTGCTGCTGGCGATGGGCATCGATCCGCTCGACGCGGTCAGCCGCGGCAGCTCACCGGCGTCGGCCGCGGTGTGGTGGGCCGGTCCGGTCATCGGTGCCTTCAACCTGCTGCCCGTCCTCCCGCTCGACGGCGGCAACGTCGTGGCGACGGCGCTGGACCGGGTACTGCCCGGCCGGGCGCGTCACGTGATGATCTACGCCAGTGTGGCGATCACCGGTCTGGCAATCGTCGCCCTCGCCTTCAGCGCGCAGACCCGGGGCCTCGTCGTGTTCCTCGGGTTCCTCCTCGTCATGCAGTTGCAGGCGCTGTTCGCCGAGCGCGACCGCCACGCCTCGTCGCCGTTCGATGTCGCTGCGGCGGCGCTGCAGCGCGGCGACGAGTCGAAGGCTCGCCGGATCCTGGTCAAGGGCCTGCAACGGCCGAGCCCGGTGCGGGCGATGCCGCGGAGTCTCGACGACCAGACGGCTCGTGGCCTCCTGGCGCTGCTGCCACGGCCGCTGCCGGATGGCGAACCGTGGAACGAGTACGTGCTGACCAACCTGCTGCTGCGGCACGGCGACCCGCGGGAGGCAGCGAGCTACGGCGCGGAGAGCTACGGACGCAACCCGCAGCCGATGCTGGCGGCGACCATCGCCCGCGCCGCAGGTGCGCTCGGTGACGAGGAGACGGCCGTGGCCTGGCTGCGCGCCGCCGCCGACGGGAGCACCGGCGGAACGGGGCTGGCCACCGTCATCGACCGGGCCCCCGAGCTCGCCCGTGTCCGCCTGCGCCCCGACGTCGTCGCCCTCCGCAACACCCTCCAACCCACCCCGCTGAGTCCTGGCCCGCTCGGCGACGATGTCAGTGGCCGCGCTTGACGTAGCCGAGGGCGCGGGTGCCGGCGACGCTCGTCAGGCGTCCGACCTCGACACCGTCGACGACGATCGGGTCGCCGGGTGCAGCACCGTCGGCGACGTCGAGGACGCGTAGCCGGCGCGGCGCGGTCGCGCCACGGGAGTCCATCCGCTCGACCAGCTCCTGACCCGGATAGCAGCCCTTGCGGAAGTCGACGGCGACGTCGGAGACCCCGGTCTCGCCAGGGATCGTCTCGCCGGGCACGATCTCCGACCCCATCGCCGGCCAGCCGGCCTCGATGCGCGCCGCCTCGTGCCGGCGGTCGCGCCCTCGCCGACCGACGGCAGCGGATCGACGTCGACCTTGACGCGGATCTTGAAGCGGTTGAGCCGGGCGACGAGGGCGTCACCCAATCCCTCGTCGACATCGAACAGGAACTCGTCGTCGGCCGTGCGCTCGACCCGCGCCAGCACGTCGATCTTCCCGGTCGGCTGCAGCAGGAACGTCCAGCGGCGATCGCCGACCGCCATCGGGACCAGGTCCTGGGAGACCTGCCCCTGCAGATAGGTCAGCGCGTCCGGCCCGCTGACCCGCACGACGTCCCGTGGCGCGTCCAGCCAGATCTCGTCGTCAGCCATGGCTCAAGTATGCGCCGTCGCCTGGCACACTCGGCCCGTGGCCGACGTCGACGCGCTCGCCCGCCAGATGACCCTGCTCGTCACCGGCCTGGCCCGGCGGGTCATGGTGATCACGCTCGGGGTCGCCCTCGTCGCGTTCATGGTCGGCGGGCTCTCGTACCTGACCGGACTCGCCGGGCTCGACGGCAGCGCCCGCTCGGCGTGGACCGTCATCGGCGCCGTGATGCTGATCATCGCCGTCGGCGCGCCGCTGCTCGCGTGGTGGCGCCTGTCGACGGTCAGCAAGCACGCCACCGAGTTGGTCACCGAGATCGGCCGGCTGATCTCCAAGGACCCCGCCGCAGAGAGGGTCGTCATCGACACGGTCACCGTCGAACCGCCGCCTGCCGACGGCACCCGGATGCCGGCGATCATCGAGACCCGCCAGTTCAGCCGCCTCCGCCAGACCACGCTGACGGCGAGCGACCTGCGCCAGCTCCCGGGCGCGCTGCGTGCCGTGACGACGTTCCCGTGGCTGCTGCTGATCGCCGTCGTGCTGACGCTCGTGTTCGGCGTCCTCGGGTTCCTGTTCCTGATCGCTGGATCGTCGACCGGCGTTCGCTGCGCAACCGAATTGCTCGCGATCTGGAGCGCTTCGTCCGGCGCGATGCTGGTCGCACAGCGATCGACCTGGGGCTCCGCAGGCCTCCGCACACCGCCAGCGCATCGTTCCACGGGCGCGGCCGCGGAGCGGTCGTCGAGGCGCAGGTCACGGTGCCGGCGGCCCGTCGAGCGGCGGTCATCCGACGCGCTCCAGGGATCGCCGCCAGCAGCGCGGCCGCCTTGTTGCGGCACTCCAGGTCCTCGTCGTCGGGCACCGAGTCGGCGACGATCCCCGCCCCGGCCTGCACGCTCGACCCGCCGGCGGCGACGAACAGCGTGCGGATGGCGATCGCCGTGTCCAGGTTGCCGCTCCAGTCGACGTAGCCGACCACGCCCGGCGTACGGGCCGCGCTTCACCGGCTCGAGCTCGTCGATGATCTCCATCGCCCGCACCTTGGGCGCCCCGCTGACCGTGCCCGCCGGCAACGTCGCCCGCAGCACGTCGACCGGCCCGAGGCCGTCGCGCAGCCGGCCGGACACCTGCGACGTGAGGTGCATCACGTGGCTGTAGCGCTCCAACGTCATCAGCTCGTCGACGTGCACGGTGCCGAAGTCGGCGACGCGGCCGACGTCGTTGCGGGCGAGGTCGACGAGCATCACGTGCTCGGCCCGCTCCTTGGGGTGCTCGATGAGCTCGGCGGCGAGGCGACGGTCGTGCTCGTCGGTGCTCCCCCGCTTGCGCGTGCCGGCGATCGGCCGCGAGATCACCGTGCCGTCGAGGAGCTGGACCATCGGCTCGGGAGACGAGCCGACGATCGTCAGCTCGGGATGGCGGACGAAGTACATGTACGGGCTCGGGTTGACCTGGCGCAGCACCCGGTAGACGTCGAACGGGTCGGCGTCGAGCTGCAGGTCGTAGCGCTGCGCCAGCACGACCTGGAAGATGTCGCCGGCGACGATGTACTCCTTGGCGACCTCGACCGCCTGCTGGTACAGGCCGTCGGGCATCGAGCTCTTGACGTCGGGCAGCACCTCGTCGGCGTCGGGTGGCTCCACGGGCACGTACGGCAGGGGCCGGGCGAGGTTGGCGACCGCCCGCCCGATGCTGGCCACCGCGGCGTCGTAGGCGGCGTCGAGGTCGACGTCGCCGAGCACGGGCACGCTCTCGATCAGCGTCACCCGCTGGCGCCAGTGGTCGAACGCGGCCAGCGAGCCGATCATGCTCATCACCGCGTCGGGCAGGTGGCGATCGTCGGGCGGGACGTCGGGCAGGCGCTCGACCTCCCGGATGACGTCGTAGCCGAGGTAGCCCATCAGCCCGCCGTGCAACGGCGGCAGCTCGGGGATGACCGGCGCCCGGTAGACGTCGAGCAGGTGCTCGAGGGCGGCGAGCATGCCGCGGTCGCGGGGCACGTCGACGGGGAGCGCGCCCTCGACGTCGACACGGCCGTCGCGTAGCACCAGCGTCGCCACGGGGTCGCGCCCGACGAACGAGAAGCGGCTCCATCGCTCGCCGTGCTCGACGGACTCGAGGAGGAACCCCGGCGCGTCCCCGACGAGCTTGGCGTACGCCGCGACCGGTGTCTCCAGGTCGGCGAGCAGCTCGGCCCACACGGGCACGACGGTGAACTCGCGCGCCAGCGAGCGGAACTCGTCGCGGCTCGGGCGGATGCGCACCTAGGCCTCGCTGATCTCGCCGAACCGGCGGAAGAAGCAGGAGTACTCGCCCGTGTGGCACGCACCGGAGCCGACCTGCTCGACCTTGAACAGCAGCACGTCGGCGTCGCAGTCGTACCAGGCCTCGCGGACGAGCTGGTGGTCGCCGCTCGTGTCGCCCTTGCGCCAGATCTCCTGGCGGCTGCGGCTCCAGTAGACCATCCGTCCCTCGGCGAGCGTCATCCGCAGCGTCTCGGCGTTCATCCACGCCATCATCAACACCGTGCCGTCGAGGTCCTGGGCGATGGCCGGCACGAGGCCGTGCTCGTCGTAGCGGACCTCGGCGAGCTGCTCCGGCGTCGCCGCGATGCTCACAAATACAGACCGGTAGAGGCCTCGATGCGCTCGGCGGCGACGCCGTGCAGGTCGCGCTCGCGCAACATGATGTAGTCGGAGCCCTGGACCTCGACCTCGTAGCGGTCCTCCGGGCTGAACAGGACGAGGTCGCCGACCTCCGCCGCCCGCACGTTGCTGCCGAGGGCGACGACCTCGGCCCAGACCAGCCGCTTGGCCATCTGCGCCGTGGCCGGGATCAGGATCCCGCCCTGGCTGCGCCGCTCACCGTCCTTGTCGGGGATGCGCACGAGCAACCGGTCGTTGAGCATCTTGATCGGCAACTTGTCCGGGCTCGCGGGCACCACGAGAGCGTACCGTCCGAGTGTTCGCGGCCATCGGAGTGCTGCAGCGCCGGCGTCCGCCCTTCCAGCACTCGACGCACTCGAACACTCGGATGGATCGACCGTGACACACTCGCTGGATGCGCGAGCGGTTCCCTGGGGTGCGCGACGGGTGGGCGAGGTTCGACGGGCCGGCGGGCACGCAGATGGTCGACTCGGCGATCGAGGCGATGACGCACTGGGCGGCGAGCGGCGACAACGCCAACTCGGGCGGTGCGTTCGCCGCCGCCGACGCCACCGACGCCCTCCTCGAGCGGGCGAGGAGTCGCGTCGCCGAGCTGCTCGGCGCATCGTCGGGCAGCATCGTCTTCGGCGCCAACATGACGACGCTGACGCTCGCCTTCACCCGCGCCGTCGCGGCGACGCTCAGCCCCGGCGACCGGGTCGTCGGGACCCGCCTCGACCACGACGCCAACGTCACGCCGTGGCGCCTCGCCTGCGACCAGGCCGGCGCCGAGCACGTCCTCGCCCCGTTCGACCCGGCGACAGGGCGGCTCGACCCGGCCGCGGTGACCGACCTGATCGACGAGCGCACGCGCTGGGTCGCTGTCACGGGCGCCTCCAACCTGCTCGGCACGATCCCTGACCTCGCACCCATCGTCGCCGCCGCCCACGACGCCGGTGCACGCGTGTTCGTCGATGCCGTGCACCTCGCCCCGCACCGTTCGATCGACGTCGGGACCATCGGCTGCGACGTGCTCGTGACCAGCCCGTACAAGTGGTACGGCCCGCACGCCGGCGTGCTCTGTGCGGATCCCGCGCTGCTCGACGAGCTGCCCGTCGCCAAGGTCCGCCCGGCCGCCGACCGCGGACCGCGCCGCTGGGAGACGGGAACGCCGAGCTTCGAGGCCATCGCCGCCGTCGACGCCGCGGCCGCCTTCCTGCTCGACGTCGGGCTCGACCAGCTGGCCGCCAGCGAGGCCGGCGTCTTCGCCCCGCTGCTCGACGGGCTGCTCGCCGCCGAGGGGGTGACGGTGTGGGGTCCGGCGTCGATGGAAGGCCGCACGCCGACGGTCGCCTTCACGGTCGACGGCCACCACCCGGATGCCGTCGCCGCGGCGCTCGCATCCGAGCGCATCGCGACGTGGGCCGGCCACTCCTATGCCGTCGAGGCCGTCGACCAGCTCGGCCTCACCGACAGCGGGGGGATCGTGCGCGCCGGCGTCACCGCCTACGTCGACGGTGAGGACGTGCAGCGCCTGCTGCGCGTGGTGGAGAAGCTCGCTACTTGACTGCAGCGTCGATGCGCTCGAGCACGTCGCCGTCGAGCGCCGGGATCACGTCGAGCGCGCCGAAGTTCTCGACGACCTGGCTCGGCCTGCTGGCACCGGTGATCACGGTCGACACGTTCGGGTTGACGGTGCACCACGCCAGCGCCAGCTGGGCGAGCGAGCAGCCCAGCTCGTCGGCGATCGGGCGCAACCGCTCGACCTTGGCCACGGCTCGCTCGTCGGACAGCGACTTGGCGAGCCAGCCATAGCCTTCGAGCGCACCCCGAGAGTCCTCCGGGATGCCGTCGCGGTACTTGCCGGTGAGCAATCCGGACGCCAGTGGGCTCCATGTCGTCGCCCCGTAGCCGGTCTCGGCGAACAGCCGGGCGTACTCGCGCTCCACCCGACGCCGGTCGAGCAGGTTGTACTGCGGCTGCTCGGTGACCGGCTTGTGCAGGTGGTGACGCTCGGCGATCTCGATCGCCCCGCGGATCTCGTCGGCCGCCCACTCGCTCGTGCCCCAGTACAACGCCTTGCCCGACGACACGATGTCGCTCATCGCCCACACCGTCTCCTCCAGCGTCGTCTCGGGATCGGCGCGGTGGCAATAGAGCACGTCGACGAAATCGAGCCCGAAGCGCTCCAGTGACGCGTCGATGGCGAGCATCAGGTACTTGCGGTTGAGCGTGTTGCGCATGTTGCGGTCGTCGTGGAGACCCCAGAACAGCTTCGTCGTCAACACGTACGACCATCGCGGCCAGCCCAGCTCGGCCAGCACGCGACCCATCAGCGCCTCGCTCTCGCCGCCGGCGTAGGCCTCGGCGTTGTCGAAGAAGTTGCAGCCGGCATCCCACGCCACCTGCATGCACTCCATCGCCAGGTCGTCCTTGAGCTGGGTGTCGAACGTCACCCACGATCCGAACGACAGCACCGAGACCTTGATCCCAGTGCGTCCGAGCCGCCGGTACTGCATCTCCTGCGTCATGCGCTGCACCCTACGCAGTGCGCACGGTGATCCCGCGAGCGGCCATCGCCGCCTTGGCCTCGGCGATGGTGTGCTCGCCGAAGTGGAAGATCGATGCTGCCAGTACGGCATCTGCGCGGCCTTCGACGATCCCGTCGGCGAGGTGCTGGAGCGTGCCGACGCCGCCGCTGGCGATCACCGGCACGCCGACGGCATCAACGACCGTCGCCGTCAGCTCGAGGTCGAAACCCTCACGCGTTCCGTCGCGGTCCATCGACGTGAGCAGGATCTCCCCTGCGCCGCGCCGCGTCGCGTCGACCGCCCACTCGACGGCATCGATGCCCGTCGGCGTGCGTCCGCCGTGCACGTACACCTCGAAGCCCTCGGGCCGGCGCTTGGCGTCGATGGCACACACGACGCACTGGGCACCGAACTCGGCGGCGATCTCGCCGATCAGCTCCGGGCGCTGCACGGCGGCGGTGTTGACGCTGACCTTGTCGGCGCCGGCGCGCAGCATCCGGCGGGCGTCATCGGCCGTCCTGATCCCACCGCCGACAGTGAACGGGATGTACACCTGCTCGGCGGTGCGGTAGACGACGTCGACCATCGTGTCGCGAGCGTCGCTCGACGCGGTGATGTCGAGGAACACGAGCTCGTCCGCACCCTCGGCGTCGTAGCGGGCGGCCAGCTCGACGGGGTCGCCGGCGTCGCGCAGGTCGACGAAGTTGGTCCCCTTGACGACACGCCCGGCGGTCACGTCGAGGCACGGGATCACCCTGGCGACGATCATCGCAGGGCCCCGACGGCGTCGGCCACACTGAAGCGCCCCTCGTACAGCGCCCGTCCGGTGATGATGCCGTGGAGGCCTTCGATCGCGGCGAGGGCGACGAGATCGTCGAGCGAGCCGACGCCGCCGCTGGCGATCACCGGCACGTCCGTCGACGCCACCACGGCGGCGAGACCCTCGACGTCGGGTCCGCCGAGCACGCCGTCCCGCTCGATGTCGGTGACGACGAAGGCCGAGGCGGCTGGGAAGCGGTCGAGGGCGTCGGCGAGGGCCACGCCGCTGCCCTCGGTCCAACCGTGCACGGCGAGCTCGCCGCCGCGGTGGTCGAGCCCGACGGCCACCGGCAGGACCGTCGCCACCTCGTCGACGATCGCAGGTCGTTGCACCGCGGCCGATCCCATGACGACGCGGGCGACGCCCGCAGCGGCGAGCGCCTTGGCGTCCTCGACGGACCGCACTCCTCCGCCCGCCTGCACCCGCGCGCGTCCGGCGATGGCTGCCGTGATCGCCGCAACGACTGTCCGGTTGCGCGGGTCGCCCGTTCGGGCGGCGTCGAGATCGACGACGTGGATCCACGTTGCCCCTTGTTCGACGAACGCCGTTGCAACTGCAACCGCATCGTCGCCGTAGATCGTCTCGTCGGCGTAGTCGCCCTGGCGCAGCCGCACGACGTGGCCACCGCGCAGGTCGATCGAGGGATAGAGCGACTTTCACGCGTGGACAGGGAGCGAGGTCGACGAAGTTCGCCAGCAGGCCGAGACCGGCGGCCGCCGACTTCTCCGGGTGGAACTGCGTGGCGAAGACATTGCCGACCCGGAACGCCGCGTTCACGGTGCCGCCGTAGTCGCACGTGGCGACGACGTTCGACGCGTCGTCGGGGACGCCGTGCAGGGAGTGGACGAAGTAGAACCACGGGCGCTCGCCGAGGCCGTGGAACATCGGCTCGTCGGGATCGGCGACATCGACCCGGTTCCACTGCATCTGTGGCCGCTTCACCCCCTCGGGCAGCCAGCGCACGACGCCCGGGATGACGCCGAGTCCGCTCGTCGCGGCGTCCTCCTCGCTGCGCTCGAAGAGCATCTGCGTGCCGATGCACACGCCGAGGAAGGGACGGCCCGACGCGATGGCGTCGAGCACGGGATCCTCCAGCTGGCGGGCGCGCAGGGCATCCATGCACGCCCCGAAGGCGCCCACGCCCGGGAGCACGACAGCGACCGCCTCGGCGATCAACCCCCGATCGGCGGTCAGGCGGGCATCGGCGCCCTGACGGACGAGCGCCTTGTGTGCCGAGTGGAGGTTGCCGATCCCGTAGTCGACGACCGCGACCAGGGTCACAGCACCCCTTTGGTCGACGGGACGGTGCCGGGGCCGTCGACGCGGACGGCGTCGCGCAGGCTGCGGGCGAGCCCCTTGAACGTGGCCTCGATGATGTGGTGCACGTTGCGCCCCGCCTTCTTCGTGACGTGCAACGTGAGGCCGGCGTTGGTGGCGAACGACGACACGGCGTGCTCGGCGAGCTGGGGATCGAACGCCGGGTCGCCGAGCGGCAGCGACTCGGGCATCTCGACGTCCCACGCCACGAACGGCCGCCCGGAGATGTCGAGGGCGACCTCGACGAGCGCCTCGTCGAGTGGGTACTGCCCGCTGGCGAAGCGGCGGATGCCCGCCTTGTCGCCGAGCGCCTCGCGGAACGTCTCGCCGAGCGTGATGGCGACGTCCTCCACGGTGTGGTGGGTGTCGATGTGCAGGTCGCCCGACGCCCGGACGGTGAGGTCGAAGCCGCCGTGGCGTCCGAGCTGGTCGAGCATGTGGTCGTAGAACGGGATGCCGGTCGAGCAGTCGGTGGCGCCCGTGCCGTCGAGGTCGATGGTCACCTCCACCGACGTCTCCTTCGTCGCTCCTCGTCGCCGTCCGTGTCACGCCAACCTCGCCCGACCCCATCCCCGCCCGGCGAGCTGGCGCTCGCTCGTCGCATGCGCTCGCTCCGCTCGCTCATGACAGCACCGTACCGAGGGCGTCGAGGAAGCGATCGTTCTCCGCCGGCAACCCGATCGTGACACGCAGGCACCCGTCGAGGCGCGGCCAGCGTGAGCAGTCGCGGACCAGCACGCCCAGCTCGACCAGCCGCCGCCACACCTCGTGACCGTCGGCGTGCCGCGGGCGGAACAGCACGAAGTTGGCACCGCTCGGGAAGGCGTCGACGGGCAGCGCAGCGAGTGCGTCGAACAGCCGGCCACGCTCGTCGACGATCTGCTTCACCCGCGAGTCCATCTCGTCGACGTGGCCCAGTGCCAGCCGCCCGGCAACCTGCTTGACGGCGTCGAGGTGGTACGGCAGGACGACCTTCTCCAGGTTGGAGACGACCCAGCTCGGTGCGACCAGGTAGCCGAGGCGGGCTCCCGCCATGCTCCACGTCTTGGAGAACGTCCGCACGACGGCCAGCGCGGCGTCCTCACGGACGAGGTCGAGTGCGGACCACGGAGCGAACTGGGCGTACGCCTCGTCGACGACGACGAGGCCCGGCGCGGCGTCGACCACGGCGCGGACGGTGGCGGGGTCCTCGACCAGGCCGGTCGGGTTGTTCGGCGAGCACAGGAACGTCACGGACGGCGAGGCGTCGCCGATCACGCTCCGCGCCGCGTCGGCGTCGAGCGAGAAGTCCTCCCGGCGCTCGCCCTCGATGACCGTCGCCCCGGTGACTCTGGCGATGTGCCCGTGCAGTTGGTAGGTCGGCTCGAACGTGACCACCGTGCGACCCGGCCCGGCGTACGTCAGCAGCAACGTCTGCAGCACCTCGTTCGACCCGTTGGCGGCGAACACCTGCTCCGGGCGCACACCGTGCCAGCGGGCGATGGCCGACCGCAGCCCGGTCGCCGCCCGGTCGGGGTAGCGGTGCCATTCGATCGACGCCATCTCCTCCGCCAGCTCCTCCCGCCATGACTCGGGCGGCGGCAAGGGCGACTCGTTGGTGTTCAACCTGACGTCGACGTCGACCTGCAACGAGTGGTAGCCCTCGAGCGAGCGCAGGTCGTCGCGGACCGGCACCGGGTCAGCAGCTTCGGCCACGGTTGGCGACGCTACCGGCGCGGTGCCAACGTGGCGGAATGAGTAGCCGTGACGTCCGGGCGACCGCCACCGAGCTCAGCGCGGCTGCCGAGGCCATCGCCACCTACCGGCGCCGCGTCGCTGGGCTCGCCGCGCCGCTCCTCGGCAGCGAGCACGACGACCTGGTGTCGGCGATCTACGAGGCCGAGCGGTCGCTGGGCACGGCCGAACGGGTCCTGCAGCGGGCGATCAAGGTCGCCGGAGACTGAGCCGAAAAGCGGCGACGGCCCCTGGTGGGAGGGGCCGTCGCTCAGGCGACGCCAGGCGGCGGATCCCGGCTGTCGCTGCAAACCAGGTGGCGGGAACCTGGTTGGTCGGGACATCATACCACCAGCCCGTAATCAGGCAAGCGAGGGCAACGGCGTCACCTGGTAGGGCCCGTTTGCGCCGCTTCCTAGGGACCCTACTCGAGGGACAGATGTCCTCCAGGGCGCACCGCCCGCACGCCGGGTTCCTGGCGAAGCACACGCGCCGGCCGTGGAGGATCATGCGCAGGCTGAAGTCGCCACGGGCTGCCTTCGGGAGGTAGCTGTTGAGCTCCAGTTCGACCTTCACCGGATCGTCATGGACGGTCAGCCCGAGCCGGCGCGAGAGGCGCCCGACGTGGGTGTCCACGGGGAGGCCGGGCAGCCCGAAGGCGACGGATCGCACGACGTTGCCTGTCTTGCGGCCCACACCGGGGATTGTCACGAGGTCCTCCAGCCGCGTCGGAACGTCGCCGCCGAAGCGCTCGACGACCGTGCTCGCCATGCCGATCAGGCTCTTCGTCTTGTTCTGGTAGAAGCCGGTCGAGCGGATGATCTCCTCGACCTGCGCCGGGTCAGCGGCGGCGAGATCGGCAGCCGTCGGGTAGCGGGCGAACAGCTCCGGCGTCACGATGTTCACGCGGACGTCGGTGGTCTGGGCCGAGAGGATCGTCGCCGCCAGCAGCTCGAAGGCGTTGCGGTGGTCGAGCTCGCACTCGGCGTCGGGATACTCCTCGGCCAGCCGTCGCGCCACCTCACGGGCCCGCCCCTTCGGGGTCCGCGGACGGATCGGGCGAGCAGCAGCCATGCCCGCGGTGACCGTATCGTCGACTTCGATGCCGGCTGACGACGACCACCACGACGGGCGCGGTCGGCGACGATGTGCACCGGTTCCTCGCCGACGTCGCCGCCGCCGATGGCAGGTTCCCGCTCTCCGATCACATGCGCATCGAACTGGCTGACCATCGCCACGTCGCCGCGGTCTTCGTCACCGACGGCGACCGGCTCGTCGGCTACGCCCAGCTCGCCACGCTCCCGGCGACGCGCTCGATCGAGCTCGTTGTCGACCCGGCACACCGCGCCGACGTCACCGTTCGCTCCAGACTCCTGTCCGCCGCGCTCGACCTCGTCGGCGGCGACGGTGGTGGCCCTGTGCAGTGGTGGGCGTTCGACGCCGCCGAGGAAGACCATGAGGCAGCGCGCGCGGCGGGGCTGACGACATCACGCGCGTTGCTGCAGATGCGCCGCCCGCTCCCGACCGGTCTCGCCGTCGAGGTCGCAACGCGGCCGTTCGTGCCCGGCCGCGACGAGGACGCCTTCCTCGCCGTCAACAACCGCGCCTTCGCCGGACACCCGGAACAAGGGGGGTGGACCGCCGACGTGCTCCGCCAGCGCCAGCGCGAGCCGTGGTTCGACCCGTCAGGGTTCTTGCTCCACGAACGCGACGGCCGGCTCGCCGCGTTCTGCTGGACGAAGCTCCATGACGCTCCCCGACCCGAGGCAGTCGTCGGCGAGATCTACGTGATCGCTGTTGATCCAGACTTCCAAGGCCTCGGCCTCGGGCGGCAACTGACGATCGCCGGGCTCGACGTCATCGCCCGACGCGGCGTCACCACCGGGATGCTCCACGTCGACGCCGCCAACGACACCGCCGTCGGCATGTACGAACGTCTCGGCTTCCACATCCATCGCACCGACGTCGCCTTCTCCGGAGTGGTGCCGTGAGCCTCTACGCGATCGATCGAGCCGGGCTCACCGAACTGCTCGACGGCGAGCCGGCATATCGCGTGGACCAGGTGTGGAACGGGCTCTACCGGCGGTTGGCGTCCGTGCAGGAGATGACCGACCTGCCGGCGCGCCTGCGTGACCAACTCGCCGACGCGCTACCGCCCGCGCTGGAGCTGGTCGAGGAGTCGATCAGCGATCGCGGCGACACGATCAAGTTCCTCTGGGCGCTCGACGGCGGCGCGCTCGTGGAGACCGTGCTGATGCTGTACCCGGATCGGGCGACGGTGTGCGTCTCCAGCCAGGCCGGCTGCGCCATGGGCTGCGGCTTCTGCGCCACGGGGCAGGCCGGTTTCACGCGTCACCTGACGACGGGCGAGATCGTCGAGCAGGTCGTGCGCGCCGCTCGCCGGGCCGGCGACCTCGGCCGGCGTGCCGGCAACGTCGTGTTCATGGGCATGGGCGAGCCGCTGGCCAACGAGGAAGCCGTGTGGGGCGCCGTGCGGCGGCTCCATGACGACGTCGGGTTGTCGGCTCGCCACCTCACGATCTCCACGGTCGGGATCGTCCCCGGCATCCGCCGGCTCGCCGAACGAAAGCTGCCGGTGACGCTGGCGGTCAGCCTGCACGCCGCCAACGACGAGCTCCGCGACGAGCTGGTGCCGATCAACCGTCGCTACGACCTCGAGGCCGTGATGTCCGCCTGCAGTGACTTCCTCGCCGTCAACCGTCGCCGGCTCAGCTTCGAGTGGGCCCTCATCGACGGAGTCAACGATCGGCCGTCGGACGCTGCCGAGCTCGCCGCGCTCAGCCGGCGCCTCCGTCCGGCCGCGCACGTCAACCTGATCCCGCTCAACCCGACGCCCGGCTGGCCGACGAGAGGCACGCCGCCCGCTCGGGTGGCCGAGTTCCGTGACCGCCTCGTCACCCTCGGCGTCAACGCCACGGTGCGCCGCAACCGCGGCACCGACATCGATGCCGCCTGCGGTCAACTCGCCGCGACCGCCGTCTCGGTGAGGGGTCCGGCCGACCAGTCAGGCGGGTGAGCGCCGCTGCGCAGCGGCGGCAGCGAACTCGGGAGGCGAGACGAGCAGCTTGGCTGCGAGTCGAACCCGAGCGTGTCAGCACCCGGCGTTCCGCACCCACGGGTAGGGGTTGACGGAAGCGCCGCCGCCGGGGTGGACCTCGAAGTGCAGGTGCGGCGTGCCGCGGGCGTTGCCGGTGTCGCCGACGTAGCCGATGAGCTCGCCCTGGCCGACGCCGCGACTCGAGCCTTCGAACGAGCTGAGGTGGGCGTAGTAGTAGCGGTTGCCGTCGCTGCCGTCGAGCCACACGGCGTTGCCGCCGAGGCTGTTGTGCTTGAACACGACGCTGCCGGAGACGACGGCGACGAGCGGCGTGCCCCGCGACGCCAGCATGTCGACGCCCTGGTGCGCGCGACCGCCTGATCGGCCCGCGCCGTACGTGTCGCTGTAGGCCGATGAGCCGGCGACCGGGCAGACGATGCCGCCGCTGGGCGCGGGCGCCGGAGCCACGGCCGGCGCGTCGCCGTCCGACGACGCCTGCGGAGTCGGCGCCGCGGCGAGCTGGTCGCCACCGCCGCCGCCCGACGGCTGCGCCGGCGCGTCTCCGGCCGGTGCCGCCACGACTGCGGCCGCCGCGGCGGCGTTGTCGGCAGCCGCCTGGGCGGCCGCTTGGGCGGCCGCCGCCGCGTTCGCCTCGTCGCGCTGGCGCTGCGCTTCGGCCTCTCGCTGCCGCTGCTCCTCACGGCGCTGGGCCTCCAACGCCTTGCGCACCCGCACGTCCTCGAGCCGCTGTGCCTCGACCTCCTGCAACCGGACGACCTCGGCCTCGGCAGCCTGCTGCCGATCGAGGAACGTCCTCCTGGGCGTCCTCCAGCTCGGCCTGGTTGGCGGCGACCTCCTGCTGGTTCGCCTCGAGCGCCGACCTCGCCTCGTCGAAGTCGTCCATCGCGTCGGCCGACGACTCGTTGACGACGTCGACCAGCACGTCCGCCTGCAGCTGCTCGCTCGGCAGCTGGTACCCCGTGAGCAGCGGGATCCCCGAGCTGCCGCTCGACACGAAGCGGTTCACGGCCACCTGCTCGACCTTGGCCTGCAGGGCATCGACCTCTCGCTGCAGTTGAGCGTTCTGCTCCTCCAGCGCGGCGGCTTCGTCGGCGAGCACTTCCAGCTCGGACTGCGCGGCGAAGTACTCGGCGGCGGCGTCGTTGGCGCGGTCCCGTGCGGCCTCGATCTCCCGCGCGGCTCGTTCCGCAGCGTCGTCGTCGGCATCTGCGCCGGCGGTTGCACCGGGGACAGCGAGGCCGAGCACGATGGCCAGGGCGACCCCCGCGGCGAGCGTGGGGATCGTCCGGCCGCGGGTCACGGGCGGGCAGACTATCTGACATTGCGGTTGAGTGACGATCGCGCGACATCCTCTTCTCGATGACTCCCCTCCACCTCGACCACATCGTGATGCGGAGGGGCGCGACCCTCGTCCTCGACGATGTGTCGATGTCCGTCGGCGACGGCGAGCGCTGGCTCGTCCTCGGGCCCAACGGCAGCGGCAAGACGTCGCTGTTGCGCGTCGCCGCGCTGTACGACCACCCGTCGTCCGGCGTCGTCGAGGTGCTCGGCGAGCGGTTGGGACGCACCGACGTCCGTGAGTTGCGCAAGCGGGTGGCCTACGCCTCGGCGGCGTTGACCGACCTGCTGCGCCCGTCGGCGCGGGTGCTCGACGTCGTGCGCACCGCCCGCTTCGCCGCTCTCGAGCCGTGGTGGCACACCTACACCGATGCCGACGACGAACGTGCGCTCGACTGCCTCGATCGCATGGGCGTGGCCGCGTTCGCCGAGCGCACGTTCGACACGTTGTCGTCGGGCGAGCGCCAGCGCGTGCTGCTCGCCCGCACGCTGATGAACGATCCGGCCGTCGTGCTGCTGGACGAGCCGTCGGCCCGCCTCGATCTCGGCGGACGCGAGCAACTCGTCCACGCCCTCGACGACCTGGCGACGGACCCGTCGTCACCGCCGTCGGTCGTCGTCACCCATCACGTCGACGACATCCCGACGAGCACCAGCCATGTGCTCTTGCTGCGCGCCGGACGAGTCCTGCGCAGTGGCCCGATCGACGACGTCCTCGACGCCAACGGGCTCAGCGAGTGCTTCGGCCTCGCCCTGACGCTCGAACGCCGGCCGGACGGTCGCTTCAGCGCGTGGGCTCGGCGCTGACCAGTTCGCTGAGGGCGACCTTGCCGCGCCGGATCTCCTCGTCGAGCGCCCGCTCCAGGGCGGCCGAGCCCCACAGCCGGCCGGTGTAGGTCAACTCGGTGGTGAGCGAGGCGCCCCCGTCGGCCTCGTCGACGAACGCGGCGAGGATCCACTCGGCGTGGTCGCGCGCGTCGTCCTGGACCCGCTCGAAGCGGACGTGGCGATCAGGCTCGTACTGCGTGCGCACCATGCGCAGTTGCTTCGACCGGGCGAACGGCCCGATGCGTGCTCGCAGCTCGACCCGCCACGCCGGGCGGCCATCGTCGGGCTCGAGCGGTTCCACGCGGTGGACCATCCGCATCCACGCCGGATACCGATCGAGCGTGGCGACCTGGGCGAACAGGTCCGGCGCCGCGGCACCGTCGATGAACAAGGTGACGGTGGTGTGCATCGGCCCGGTCAGCGCGGTCTGTCGGTGCCGCGGAACGCGCGGGCGAGCAGCGGGCTGCGTGCGGCGAGCACGCCGTCGAGATCGTCCTGCTGGTCGAAGTCGGGCATCCACGGGATCGCCTCCGTGGCGTCGGGATCGTCCGAATCGTGGGCGCCGGCGACATCGGCGACCGTGCGCTCGTCCGCCTCGAGCACGAGCTGGTCAGCCGGTGGATCGGCCGGTGGCCTGCGCTTCGTGCGTGCCCGTGGCGCACCTCGTCGGGTCGGCCGGTGTGGAGCGGAACAGGCGTGGGGTCGCCTCGCGGCGATCGTCGAGCGTCCACCCCCTCGGCACGACCATCGCGTCGGCATGGCGGCGGCAGAGCGAGCCGGCGCGCAGCGGATCTCCGTCGGGGTCGCGTGCGGCGAGCCACACGAGCAGTTGGTCGACGTCGAAGCCGAAGGCGATGGCGGCGACCTCGGAGCACCCCGGTCGCTCGCACAGCCTGCCCATCGAGCGCCAAAGCTAGCCGTCTACCTGGGTCGATCAGGTGACGCTGCGCGCTCAGACCCGGAGCAGATCGATGTCGCCGCTGACGGTCTCCAGGGCGAGGCGAGTCTGCTGCTCGCCCGCCACCGGTTGGTCACCGGCGTCCAGCGCGCTCGTGATCCGCCCGGAGATCGAGCGGACGTCGAGCCACGCCGCCGTCCCCGCCCGCACACCCGCCCGGATGTCGCCCGACGCCGCCTTGGCGCTGACCTCACCGCCGGCGATCGCGTCGATGCGGATGTCACCGGAGGCGGTGCTGACGCGGAGCGTGTCGTCGGGAGCGTTGCCGACGGTGACGTCGCCACTGCCCGTCTTCACGCGCAGTGAGCGACCGCAGCTGCCGAGCGTGATGTCGCCGGAACCCGACTGCACCGACCCGCCGCCGCCGAGCGAGGCGACGTCGACGTCGCCGGAACCGGTCTGCGCCTCCAGGTCGCCCTCGACCGCGGCGACGCGGACGTCGCCGCTGCCACTGCGCAGGCGCAGGTTGCCGGTGATCTCGCCGAGCTCGACGTCGCCGCTGCCGGTGGCAAGCGACGTGGTCGCGAATCGCCCGGAGGCCCGGACGTCCGCCGAGCCGGTCTCGATCGCCAGCGCCGAGCCGGCGGGGGTGGTGATCGTGACGGCGACGTCGACCGAGCGACCGAAGAACCCGCCATTGCGCTTCGGCACACGCACCACGATCTCGTCGCCGTGCTGCTCGATGGTCGAGGCGGCGATCACCTCGCGGGCCTTGGGTGAGTCGTCCCGCGGCTGCACGTCGACGGTCGTCTCGGTGACGTCGGCCGCGTCGATCGTGACGACGCCGGCCTGCACGTCGATCGTCAGGCGCGGCGGGACAGGGGTGCTGAAGCGGTGCATGTCGTGCTCCTTCGGAGTGTCTGGTGGTGTGCGAACAGGCCCGCCGTCAGCGGGCCCACCCGGAGAGTTGGCGTCCGACCGCTCGCCGGCCGCGGAGGTCGGCGTTGGGGCGCGACGCCTGGCGGACGGCCTCGACGAGCCAGGTGTTGAGGGACTGGCGCGAGCGTGCCGCGGACTCCTCGGCGCGTTGCTTCAACGCCTCGGGCAGCCGCAGCGTGATGCGCGCCGTCGACGCATCGTCGTCATCATCGGCGTCGCCGGCGGCATCGGCCGCGTCGGCAGGGAGGATCGGCGACCTCGACGACGAACTGTGGCTCGCGCCCCTTCAGGCGCACCTCGACGACGGTGTCGTCGAGGACGGCGGTGATCTCGGCGGCGGCGTCGGACAGCGTCTCGAGCAGCGTCATGCGCACCGAGGCGTCGAGGGCCGAGGCCAGCCGTTCGGCCGCTGCGGCGATCTCGTGACCACCGGTGGCGGCCGCTGATGCCAGATCGGTGCGCAACCGCTCGACGTACCCGGTGATGTCCATGGGCGTCAGTATGACATCAGAATGATGTCATGTCAACGTCACCGTGGCTGGCACGCGAGAAGGCCCTGGTCATGATTGTTGTGACCAGGGCCGTTGGGTGGGCGATGCGGGACTCGAACCCACGACCTCCACGGTGTGAACGTGGCGCTCTAACCAACTGAGCTAAACGCCCGGCGCCCGCACGATATCAGCGTGGCGGCCTGCCGGTCTCGACCGTTGCGGCCTCAGAACCCCTCGTTGGAGGTCCCGTCACCGGTGGCGATGGCGAGCACGATCAGGCTGGCGAAGACCGCCAGGCCGACGGCACCCATGATCCACCCGGCACGCGCCCGACCCAGGCCGGCGCGAGGATCTCCCGACTGCTTGGCACGCGATGCGGCGACCAGCCCGAGCACCGAGTGCCACGATCGAGGGCACGACGAAGGCGCACAGCACCAGGCCGGCGATCCCACACACGAGGGCGGCGGTCGCCATCCCGCTGCTCGCCGGCGCCGGCGCCGACCAGCCCCATGGCGCGTGCGGAGACGGCGGCGGTGGCGGCGTCGGCCGCGGCGGCGGGAACGGCGTCGACACGGGCCGTCAGGGTACCGACCGGATGCAGGCCAGGCCGCGGCCCTGGCGGTCGCGGTGACCGGCGGTCCCGTCCGGGCACAGCTCGCCGATCGGCACGAGCACCTCGACGACGAGCGCATCGTCGCCGGTGCAGGTCACCTCCCTCGCGTCGCCGTTGCCCTCGATGGCCACGCACGAGCCGGGCTCGAGCAGGTTGTCCGGCCGCGCCGGGCCGGCGGGCTCGTACAGCGCGGCGCCGACGAGGACGATCGTCGACCCGACAGCCGCCATCGCCAGCATCAGCCGCCACGGGATGCGGGCGGGCGTGTTGTCGACCACCGGGCGCACCGCCTCGTGCACCGTGGTCGTGGGGACCGGTACGGGCCGGGCGACGGATGGCCGCGTCGTACGCTGCGTAGCGCGGCCCGCCGCTCGGGGTCGCCGAGCACGCGGTACGCCTCATTGATCCGCGGCATCACCTCGGCGTCGGCGGCGCCCTGATCCGGATGGTGGCGACGAGCGAGGCGTCGGTAGGCGTCGCGGATCTCGACAGCGGTGGCGTCGGTGCGCAGGCCCAGCGTCTCGTAGTGGCTGGACGTCACGAGACCGTCCCGCCGATGCGCCAGTACTCACCCCCGGCGCGGTCGAGGAGGTGCTCGTCGACGAGGTAGCGGCGCAACATGGCGGTGTCCGCATGGCGCCGGGCGAGGATGGTGTTGACGCGTCGTTCGGTGTACCGCATGCCGGGCTCGAAGTCCTGGGCGACCCAGTCGAGCACGACGAGGCGCTTGCCGCGCGCCGCAGGGATCGACGTGATCTGCCCGTCGTGGACGAACGCGTCGAGCACCTTGCGCCGGTCGGCGGGCTCGCCGGCGTGCTCGTCGCGCGCCGGCCTGGCGAGAGCGCTTCGAGCCGCCCGCTGGAACGCTGCGCCGAGCACGACGAGCGTGCCCTCGTCGCCGGCGACGACCAGGCCACCGTCGACGAGGCGCCCGAGCGCCCGGCCGGCCCGGTCGACGGTGAGTCCGGTCGCCTCGACCACAGCGTCGAGGTCGGTGGCACCGAGCGTCAGGGCGGCGATGACGAGGCGGCGGTCGTCGTCGGCGAGCAGACCGACGATCGTCGCCGCGTCGAGCTCAGCCGCCACGGTGACCAGCAAGGTGGACGAGCGCCGCTGCGGGGCGGCGGCGGCGAGCCGAGCCCGAGCGATCAGTACCCGAGGTCGGCATCGACGGGACCGAGCAGGTCCTCCCCCGCGGCGAAGCGACGGACGTTGGCGGCGACCCGCTCGGCGAGCAGCGGCACGGCCATCTCGGGGGTGTTTCCCACGTGCGGCGTGATGAGGCAGTTGGGCAGCGACCAGAGTGGGTGGCCGTCGGGGAGCGGCTCCGGATCGGTCACGTCGAGCCCTGCCCCGCCGATGACCCCGTCGCGGAGCGCGGTCACCAGATCGTCGGTGACGACATGGCGTCCGCGGGCGACGTTGACGAGCCACGCGTTGCGTTCCATGAGCGACAGCTCGTCGGCGGCGATGATGCCCTCCGTCTCCGGCGTGAGGGCGAGGGCGAGGACGACGAGATCGGCGCCGGGCAGGGCATCGGCGTAGCGATCGGCCTCGAGCACGTCGTCGACGCCGTCGAGGTGGTCGGCCGTTCGCCGCACGACGGTGATGTGGCAGTCCCACGGTTGGAGGAGGCGGACCAGCGAGGCCGTGATCCCGCCGCCGCCGAGGATCGTCACCCGGGCGCCGAGCAGGTTGCGCCCCGCGGGCCGCGACCACGACTGCTCGCGCGCGTAGGTGCCGACCGAGCGCATGCCGGCGAGCGCCAGGGCGAGGGCGAGCTCGGCCACCGGCTCGGCGTACACCCCCTTGCCGCACGTCCACTCGCGGTCGTGGTCGACGAGATGGACGAAGTTCTCGATGCCGGCGAAGGGCAGCTGCACCCAGCGGGCGTCGGGGGCGGCTTCCAGCGTCGACACCAGGGCGTCGGGGTTGCGCGGGTCGGCCCACACGATGCCCTCGGCCTCTCCGAGCGGGACGATGTGCCCGCCGCCATCGGTGATCGCCTCCGCCATCCAGCCGGGAGCGCCCTCGGGAGCGAGGGCGATGCGAGGAGCCTCGGGTCTCGTCATGTCCGCCCGTCAGGCTAGATCAGCCGAGCTTGGCGCGGCGGCGGTTGCCGGCGACCGTGCCGATGACGAGGATGGCGATGGCGATGAGCATGATCATCGTCGCCAGCACGTGGACCTGGGGCGGGATCTCGACCTTCGACGAGTCGAAGATCTCCCGTGGGAACGTCGACACGTTGCCGGCGATGAACGACGTGATGATGTAGTCGTCGATCGACAACGACAGCGAGAGCAAGAAGGCGGCGAACACGCCGGGCAGGATCAGCGGCAGGGTGACCGTGAAGAACGTTCGCAGCGGCGGCGAGCCGAGGTCGGCGGCGGCTTCCTCCAGCGACCAGTCGAGGCCGCGGATGCGCGCCTTCACCGTCAGCGCGACGAACGAGAGACAGAACATCGTGTGGGCGATGACGATCGTCCAGAACCCCCGGTCGACGCCCTGGTTGAAGAACAGGGTGAACAGCGAGGCGCCGAACACGATCTCCGGCGTCGTCAGCGGGAGGATGAGCAGCACGTTCAGCCAGGTCCCACCGAGGATCTTGTACCGGGCCAGCGCCAGGGCGATCAGCGCGCCGAGCACGGTGGCGATCGTGCAGGCCACGAACGCCACGCGCATCGACACCACCAGCGCGTCGGTGTAGTCGCCGGCCACGAACGGGCTGCGCCAGTGGTCCAGCGTGAACGCGTTCCACTCCGTGTTGAACCGGCCCTCCGGGTCGTTGAAGCTGAACACGGCGATCGTGAGCAGCGGGATGAACAGGTAGGCGAACCCGAAGATCGTGACGACGTACAGGGCGTACGTGCCCCACGGCCGCCGCCGTCGATACTTCCGTCGGACGTCGCTCGGGCGAGCTGCGACGCCGTGTCAGGCGGAAACGCTCACGCCACGCCTCCCTGGGGGCTGCGCCCCAGACCCCATCACCGTTCGGCTCGCTGGCGCTCGCTCGCCCGGTGGCGCTCGCTGCGCTCACGCCAGGTCCTCCGTCCCGAGGAACCGGGCGTAGATGAGGACGAGGGCGACGATGATCGCCATCAGCACGAAGCTGATCGCCGCCGCCGTCGGGTAGTCGTTGCGCTCGAGGAACTGCGTCTGCACGACGTTGCCGATCACCGACGTCTGCGGGTTGCCCAGCAGTTCGGCGTTGATGAAGTCGCCGGTGGCCGGGATGAACGTCAGCAGCGTGCCGGCGAACACACCGGGCAGCGACAGCGGCAGGATCACCCTGCGGAACGTCCGGGTGAACGGCGAGTACAGGTCGGCGGCGGCGTCGACGAGGCGGATGTCGATCTTCTCCAGGCTGACGTAGATCGGCAGCAGCATGAACGGCAGGAAGTTGTAGGTGAGGCCGCCGATCACGGCGACCTGGGTGTTCAGGATCCGGCCGTTGTCGAGGATGCCGATCGTCTCGAGGAACCCGTCGAGGCTCAGCGCCTCGATCACCCCGATCACCGGACCGTTGTCGTTGAGCAGCGACTGCCATGCGATCGTGCGCAGCAGGAAGCTGGTGAAGAACGGCACCATCACCATCCCGAGCAGGACGTTGCGCCAGCGGCCGCCCTTGAAGGCGATGAAGTAGGCGACGGGGTAGGCGATCAGCAGGCAGAACAAGGTGGCGATGCCGGCGTAGACGAACGAGCGCAGCAACTGCTCCCCGAAGTCGTCGAACGCGGTGCCGAAGTTGCTCCACTCCCACGTGAACTCGTAGTGCGGCAACAGACGGTTGGGCTTCGTCGACAGCGCGATCTTCAGCAGCGTGATCAAAGGGATGATGAAGAACACGAACGTGAACAACATCCCGGGGATCAGCAGCACGTAGGGGATCCGGCGACGCGAACGGAGGTTGCGATCCGAGCCGGTGTGCGAGCGGCGAGCCATCGCCGTCAGCCGCCCGTCACGCGGAGGAACTCGTCGGTGAGCCTGGCGTCGACCTCGGCCGGCAGGTTGGCGAAGACGGCGAGCCGGGCAGCGGTCTCCTCGTCGGGGAAGAGGATCGGGCTCTCGGCGAGCGCGGCGGCGTCGCCGCCCATCTTGACCAGCTCCTCGCGGACGCCCTTCACCGGCGGGATGAACTGCACCCAGTTGGTGAGCTGAGCCGCCTGCACCGGGTCGTACACGAAGTTCATCCAGTCGGCTGCCGCGTAGGCGTTCGGCGCGCCCTTGGGGATCACCATCGTGTCGTACCAGCTGATCCCGCCCTCCTCGGGGATCACGAACTGCAGGTCCGGCCGGTCGTACTGCAGCTGGACCACGTCGCCGGACCACGCGAAGCAGGCGACGAAGTCGCCGCTCTGCAGGCTGCGCGTGTAGTCGTTGCCGGTGAACGCCCGGATCTGCCCGTCGGCAACGGCCTGCTCGATCATGTCGATCGCCTGCATCGCGCCCGCCTCGTCGACGACCCGCGGGTCGAGGCCCATCCCGAGCATGACCAGCCCGACCGTGTCGCGCATCTCCGTCAGCATCGCCACCCGGCCGCGGAACGCCGGGTCGAAGATGTCCATCACGCTCGTCGAGCTCGCGGCCGGTGAGCGCCGGGTCGTAGCCGATGCCGGTGATCCCGGCCTGCCACGGGAGGCTGTACTCGGACTGGAAGTTCCACGGCTCGGTGAGGAAGCGGTCCTCGACGTTGACGATGTTCGGGATGCGGTCGATCGGCAGCGGGTCGAGCCAGCGGAGGGTCCGCAGCCGAGCCGCCATCCAGTTCGTCGGGCAGATGATGTCGAAGTCGATGACACCACCCGTGCCGAGGATCGGGGCGAGGATCCGCTGGAACACCTCGTTGTTGTCGTTGAAGTCCTCGCTGTAGGACGACGGCGACTCCCGTCGCGTCCTGGAAGCGGTCGATCGTCCCCTCCGTGTCACCCTCGGTGGGGTCGATGTAGGACTGCCAGTTGAGGATGCGCACCTCGGAGTCACCCGTACCGACCCCGCCGCCCGTGCCACCGGCCGCGGCCGCGTCGTCCTCGCCACCGCCGCCTCCGGTCACCGCCACGACGCCGCCGACCACGACGGCTGCGCCGGCGACGGCGCCGCCGGCGATCAGTGCCCGCCGGCCGAACTTGCGCTCCGGCGGTGGCTCGGCGACCCTGGCGGCCGCTCCCCCACCGGGCACCGCTTCGGCGCCGTCGAGCGCCGCCTGGACCTCGTCGACGTCGGTCGTGGTCGCCCCGACGACCGCCGAGCGGCCGCGCAGCAGGTACGGCGCGTCGGGCGCCCAGGCGAGGGAGACCGGCGCACCCTGCTCGACGGCCGGCGCGCCGTCGTCGGTGTCGACGCTGGCGACGACCTCGGTCCCGTCGGCGAGATCGACGATCAGGCGCCGCTCGGAACCCTGGTAGATGACCTCGGCGACGACGCCCGACAGGACCCGACCGCCGTTGTCACCGTTGGCGATGGCGAGGCGCTCCGGGCGCAGCATCACGGTCACCGGATCGCCCGGTCGGGCTTCCGTCGGACGCCCGACCTCGACGGCGACCCCGCTGTCGAGGAGCACCCTCGCTGCACCGTCGTCGGCGGACTCGAGCGTGCCGGGGAGCAGGTTCGCCGAGCCGATGAAGCCGGCGACGAAGATGCTCGCCGGCGCGGCGTAGATCTCCTCGGGGGTGCCGATCTGCTCGACCCGGCCGCGGCTCATGACGGCGATGCGGTCGCTCATCGTCAGCGCCTCGCCCTGGTCGTGGGTGACGAAGATGAACGTGATCCCGACCTCGCGCTGGATCCGCTTCAGCTCGAGCTGCATCGCCTCGCGCAGCTTGAGGTCGAGCGCGGCGAGCGGCTCGTCGAGGAGCAGCGCGCTCGGGAGGTTGACGAGCGCCCTGGCCAGCGCCACGCGCTGCTGCTGACCGCCGGACAGCTGCGCCGGCCGGCGCCGGGCGAACTCGCCGAGGCGGACGATCTCCAGCATCTCCATCGACCGCCGCCGGGCTTCGTCGGACGGGACCTTCTTCGCCCGCAGCCCGTAGGCCACGTTGTCGAACACCGACATGTGCGGGAACAGGGCGTACTGCTGGAAGACGGTGTTGACGTTGCGCTTGTACGGCGGCACGTCGGACACGTCGGTGCCCTCGAGCATCACCTTCCCCGACGTCGGCAGCTCGAAGCCGGCGATCATCTTCAGCAGCGTCGTCTTGCCGCACCCGGACGGACCGAGCAGGGAGAAGAACTCACCGCGAGCGATCGAGAAGTCGGCCCGCTCGACGGCCACGAACTCGCCGAACTCCTTGCGCACGGACTCGAGCACGATGACGTCGTCGCGCGTCAACCCCCGGCCGCCCTCGCCCATGTCGCTCATGTTCCTCCCCGCTGCTCGGCCGGATCGTAGACCGGCCGCGCGTACCGGGAACAACCTGCGCCCTGACCTGGTTGTACCCGCCGTCATGAGTGATTCCATCGGTTTGTACCTCAACGAGATCGGCAAGGTCCCCCTCCTCGACGCGGCGGAGGAGCGTGAGCTGTCGCGGGCCATCGAGGATGGGCGCGACGCCGCAGCCCGCCTCGCCAACGGCGAGCGCAGCGCCGAGCTGCGCCTGCGCGCGCGTGGCCGCCGGAGCCAGGGCCAAGGAGCGCTTCATCCGCTCCAACCTGCGGCTGGTCGTCAGCATCGCCCGCCGCTACCCGCTCCCCCAGGGCATGGACCTCGGCGACCTGATCCAGGAGGGCAACCTCGGCCTCGAGCACGCCGTCGACAAGTTCGACTGGCGGCGCGGCTTCAAGTTCTCGACCTACGCCACGTTCTGGATCCGCCAGGCCATCGGCCGCGCCCTCGACCAGAAGGCGAGCCTGATCCGCATCCCGGGCGACCGTGCTGCCAGCCTCCGCTCGGCGCTGCGCCAGGCCGGCGGGGAAACCGAGACGCTCGACGCGCTCAACGCCGAGCTCCACCTCCTCACGTCGACGACGTCGCTGGACAAGACGATCGGCGACGACGGCGACGCCACCCTCGGCGACCTGATGGCCGACGACAGCCCGTCACCGGAGGACGAGGTGATGGCCGGCGTCGACAGTGCGCTGCTCGACGAGCTGCTCGGGACGCTCGACGACCGCGCGCGGTACGCCGTGGAGGCCCGATTCGGCCTCGTCGACGGGGAGCGCAAGAGCTTCCGCGAGGTCGGTGAGCACCTCGGCGTCACGGCCGAGGCAGCTCGGCGCCTCGTCAACCGAGCACTCGCCAACCTCCGCGACGACGCCGCCCACGTGCTCGCGGCTTGACCCCCGACGACGTTTCATCGTCGGGGGCCTGCCTGCTCCCTCAGATCGGCGTCCGCCCGCACCGACCCATCGGCGGCTGACGGTACGCACCGCACGCAGTGAGGCGCCTCCCCAGATCCTGCCAACCTCGGTACGCCTGATGTGACGATCGCGTTCCGTGCCCGGCTACCGTTGACGGCGTGGCGCGCTTAGGCGGGGCGCCCGGGCGGGTCATCGTTGCTGCTCGGCGGAGGTGAAACCGTGCTCGTCCGCGGGCCGGCGGGGATCGGCAAGTCGACCCTCGTCCAACACGCCCTGCACTCGCGCAGCCACGTCGTCGGCCAATCGCTCGAGCAGCTCCGCGAGCTCCCCTACCACCCGCTTGGCGCACGCCCTCGGCCGCACGTTGGAGGGCCCGTCCGCCGACGTCGCCGCCGACGTCGCCGCCGAGCTCGGCGACGACACCCTGGTCGTCGAGGACGCCCACTGGTGCGACGACGGCACGCTGGAGGTGCTCGACCTGCTCGCCGGTCACGTTCCACTCGTCGTGACGAGCCGGAGCCCACTGGCGATCGAGCGCCACGCCGCGGGTGACCGTCATCGTCGTGCCCCCGCTCACCCCGTCGGCCTCGCTGGCGCTCGCCGACAAGCTCCATCCGACCCTCGACCCGGAGTCGAGGTCGAAGCTCGTCGAGCTGGCCGGCGGCAGTCCGTTGCTCCTCGAGCAACTCGTCAGTGGCGACGCCGTGTCGCCGACGTTGGTCCACGCCGTGCGCGCCCGTGTGACGGCGCTGCCTTCGGTGACCGTCGAGCAGCTCGCCGTGGTGGCGCTGCACGGCCGGCCACTCCCCCGTGACCTGCTCGCCGCGGCAGGCGCCGGCGACGTGCTCGAGGCTGGAACGGCCCTCGTACGCGAACAGCCCGACGGCGTCGTCCTGGCGCACGCCCTGCTCGGCGACGCCGTCGTCGACCTGGTCGACGACACCACGAGGCGGGCGATCCACGCCCGCCTCGCGCTCGTGTGCGACGACGTCGACGCGGCCAGGCACCTCCTCGCCGCCGGCGAGCGCTCGGCGGCCGCCGATCTGGCCGAGCGAGCGGCGGCGTCCGCCACCCCGGCAGAGGCCGCGCGGCTGCTGGCGATGGCCGTCGAGGCACGCGGTGATGCAGCCGGCGTGCGCCTTCGCCTCGATGCCGCTGCGGCGCTCATCGCCGTCAACCAGCCGGCGGCGGCGGACGCCATCGCCGCAGGCGTCGAGCACACCGCCGACGCGGCCGACCGAGCCGAGGCCGAGTGGTACCGCTCGCAGGCGGCGTGGTTGAAGCGCGACGAGCGTGCCGCCGAGCACCACTGCGACGAGGGCATCGCGCTCGTCAAGGGATCCGGCGCCCCGATCGAGACGCGCCTGCTGATCGAGCGGGTCACCCAGCGGGTGCGAATCCGCCTCGGCGACGCGACGGTGATCGACGACGCGCCTCGACGCATGGAACGCGGCCGTCCGGGTCGGTGTCGACCGGTCCAAGGCGCGCAGCCTCGTCGGGCTGGCCCTCTCCCACAACGGTCGACCCGGCTGGGCGGAGCACTTCGAGGCGGCCGCCGAGCTGGCACGCGAGGACGGCGACGTCGAACAGGAGCTGACCGCGCTGTACTGGCTGATCAGCGCCTACGGCTTCTACGGGCCGATCCGCGCGGCGCTCGATCTGGCGCCGCGCATGCTCGAGGCGACCGAGCGCCACGGCCTGCGTCGACTGCACCACCATGTCCTCGGCGCCTACCTCGTCCAGATCTTCGGGATCGGAGCCGCCAACGACGAGCACGTCGAGCAGGCCAGGAAGCTGCTGCTCGACGACCCGCTCTTCCGCAACCGGGCGCAGATCGATCTCGCCCTCGCCATCGGGCTCGTCGACCGCGGCGACTCGATCGGGGCGGCGAGTCGTGCTGGCTGCCGCCCGCCGGTTCGTGCGCAACGACGAGGAGCGCTCGGTGCTGTGTGTCGGGCATGCGGAGCTGGCCTGGGCGTCGGGCGACCGGGCAGCCTTGACCGCCGCGCTCGATGAGCTGGCGACGTGCTCACGGGGCTTCTTCGGGATGAACGCCTTCGCCGAGAGCGCGGCGATCCACACCCTGCTGCACGACGACGACCCGATGGAGATCCCCAGCTTCCAGACGTCGCTGATGCCGGTGGTCAGTGCCGTCCAGGTCGAGCGGGCCGGGATTCGAGTCCTGGCGGGTCGGCGACGCCGATGCGGCCGTCGGGTCCTTCGTCGAGGCCGCCGCGACGTGGGAGGAGCGCGGCTTCCACCGGTTCTCGGCGCGCTGCTCGCTCGCCGCCGGCGAGTTGGCGCGGCGCGGCGGCGACGAGCGGGTCGCCCGTCGGCACCTGAGCTCGGCGGCGGAGCTGGCGACCCGGTGGGGTCTGACGCCGATCGCGGTCGCCACGCAGCGGGCGTTCGCCGAGCTCGAACGCGACCAGCATCGGGCGCGACTCTCCCGCCGCGAGGTCGAGGTGCTCGAGCTGGTGGCGGTCGGCCGTACCGCGGGGCAGATCGCCGAGTCGCTCGGCGTCGGGGAGAGCACGGTCGTCACCCACGTCAACTCGGCGCGCACCAAGCTCGGCGCGCGCACCCGGATGCAGGCCGCCTCGATGATCGCCGGCGGCAACGGGCGATGAGGCGGCGCCCCACGATCCGTTTCGTCGGCGAGGACCCGGCGCTCGCTGCCCGCTCGGCGACACCGATCGACGAGCTGTCGGAGCGGCCCTACTCGCTCACCGGGACGGCGGTCCGCGCCGTCGTCGACTCGCCCGGCGGCGGCGTCGGCCGTCCTGCTCGCCCTCGCCCGTGGCGCCGACGCCGTCGTCCAGCTGCGGCTCGTCGACGCCTCGGAGTTCGTCGAGGCGAGCCAGCGCCTCGCCGACGTCAGCGCGCCGGCGACCACCGTGCTCGCACGACGACCAGCGGGACCTGCTCGACCTGCTGGCGGCGGGGCACACATTGGGCGACGCGGCGCACCGACTGGGGATGTCGCCGCGCACGGCGCACCGCCGGCTCGGCGCCGCGCGCGCCGCCCTCGGCGCCACGACCACCGCCGAAGCCGTCGCCAGCCTCCACGCCAGCGATAGGCCACTCCGACTCGAGCCGGGGCGGGGATGCTCAGCCCAGGTTGGCCATGACGTGCTTGACGCGGGTGTAGTCGTCGAAGCCGTACTGGGAGAGGTCCTTGCCGTAGCCGGAGCGCTTGAACCCGCCGTGGGGCATCTCGGCCACCAGCGGGATGTGCGTGTTGATCCACACGCAGCCGAAGTCGAGTCGCTTGGACATCCGCAGGGCCCGCCCGACGTCCTTCGTCCAGACGCTCGACGCCAGCCCGTACTTCACGCCGTTGGCCCAGCGCACGGCCTCGTCCTCGTCGGTGAACCGCTGCACCGTGATCACCGGGCCGAACACCTCGTCCTGGATCATCTCGTCGTCCTGGCGCAGGTCGGCGACGACGGTCGGTTGGTAGAAGAACCCGGTGTCGCCGTGGCGGGAGCCGCCGGCCAGCACGCGTGCGTGGTCGGGGGCCCGCTCGACGAACCCGGTCACGCGCTCCAGCTGGCTGGGGTTGTTCACCGGGCCGTAGAGCACGTCCTCGTCGTCGGGGCGGCCCGTCTTGGTGCCCTTCGCCGCCTCGGCGAGGGCGTCGGCGAAGTCGCCGTAGACCGCTGGCCCGGCGAGCACCCTCGTCGCCGCCGTGCAGTCCTGGCCGGCGTTGAAGTAGCCGGCGATGGAGATGCCCTCGACCGCGGCGTCGATGTCGGCGTCGTCGAACACGATGACCGGCGCCTTGCCACCGAGCTCGAGGTGGACCCGCTTGAGGTCGGCGGCCGCGGCACCGGCGACCTCCATGCCGGCGCGCACCGAGCCGGTGATCGACACCATGTCGGGGATGTCGTGCTCGACCATCGCCCGGCCGGTGTTGCGATCGCCGCAGACGACGTTGAAGACCCCCGGCGGGAGGAACTCGGCGGCGATCTCGGCGAGCAGCGTCGTGGTCGCCGGTGTCGTGTCGCTCGGCTTGAGCACGACGGTGTTGCCGGCGGCGACGGCCGGGGCGAACTTCCAGGCGGCCATCATCATCGGGTAGTTCCACGGGGCGACCTGGGCGCACACGCCGACGGGCTCACGCCGGATCCACGACGTGTGCCCGGCCATGTACTCACCGGCGCTCTTGCCCTCGAGATGGCGGGCGGCGGTGGCGAAGAAGCGGATCTGGTCGACCATCGGCGGGATCTCCTCCGATCGCGTGAGGGCGATCGGTTTGCCGGTGTTCTCGACCTCCAGGGCGATCAGTTCCTCGGCGCGGGCTTCGACGGCGTCGGCGATCCGGAACAGGGCGAGCGACCGCTCCGACGGCGTCGAGTCGCGCCACGATTCGAACGCCGCCGCTGCCGCCTGCATCGCGGCGTCGACGTCAGCCGGGCCGGACAGCGCCGCCTCGGCATACACCTCCCCGGTGACCGGGTCGACCACCTTCGTCGTGCCTCCGTCGGCCGCGTCGACGGGCTTGCCGTTGATGAAGTTGCTGAACGCCCTCATGAGCGTACACACCCGGGCCCGAACATGTCGTCCGCTCGCTCACCTGCGATCAGCCATGACCGCAGCGATCAGGACCGTCGGCGTGCCGAAGGAGATCAAGACGGCCGAGCACCGGGTGGCGATGACGCCCGACGGTGTGCGTGAGCTGGAGCGCTCAGGCATCCAGGTCCGTGTCGAGACCGGCGCCGGCGAGGGGGCGTCGATCACCGACGCCGACTTCGTCGCCGCCGGGGCGGAGATCGTGCCGACGGCCGAGGACGCGTGGGCCCAGGAGATGGTCGTCAAGGTCAAGGAGCCGAAGGAGGAGGAGTTCGCCTTCCTCCGCGAGGACCTGACGCTGTTCACCTACCTGCACCTCGCCGCCTACCCGGAGGTCGCCAAGGCGCTCGTCGCCGCCCGCACGACGGGACTGGCGTACGAGACCGTGCAGCTCGAGGACGGCGCGCTGCCCCTGCTCGCCCCGATGAGCGAGGTCGCCGGTCGCTTGGCGCCGCAGCAGGGCGCTCACTTCCTCGAGCGGCACAAGGGCGGCAGGGGCGTGCTGATGGGCGGCGCACCTGGTGTGCGCCCGGCGAAGGTGGTCGTCATCGGTGCCGGCAACGTCGGCTGGAACGCGGCGTGGATCGCCGCCGGCATGGAGGCCGAGGTCGTGCTCATCGACAAGAACCTCGACCGTCTGCGCTGGGTCGACCAGATCCATCGCGGGCGGATCATGACCCTCGCGTCGAACCGCGGGGCGATCGAGCGCAGCGTCGCCGACGCCGATCTGCTGATCGGCGCCGTGCTCGTCGCGGGCGGGCGGGCTCCCGTCGTCGTCAGCGACGACATGGTGCGGGCGATGAAGCCGCGGGCCGTGATCGTCGACGTCGCCGTCGACCAGGGTGGGTGCATCGAGACGATCCGCGAGACCACCCACGACGACCCCGTCTACGAGGAGCACGGGATCGTCCACTACGCCGTCGGCAACATGCCGGGCGCGGTGCCGCACACCAGCACGTACGCGCTCACCAACGCCACCCTCCCCTACATCCAGGACGTCGCCGTCAACGGAGCGGCCGTTGCGGCGCAGCGTGACCCGGCGATCGCCCTCGGCGTCAACACGGCAGGCGGGCGAGTGACCAGCGCTCCGGTGGCCGAGTTCCTCGGCGTCGACCACGTCGATCCGCTGCTCGCCTTCGCCGACGCTGGGTGACGGGGCCTAGGGTCGCTGCCATGGGGACCACGCTGGCGGCCGATCTCGACATCCCGGTGCTCGACATCTGGGAGACGACCGATCGGGCCGCACGGGCGACCCAGCAGCAGGAGGCGGCGGCGGCCAGCTGGATCGCCCGCAACCCGCTCGGCTACACGATCCTCCACTACGACGACGTCGTCGCCGTGCTGCGCGACAAGCGCTGGCACAGCGCCACGTCGCGGATCATGGAGATGTCCGGCATCACCGACCCGGCGTACCTCGAGCGGCGACGCACGTCGATCCTGTCGGCCGAGGGCGACGAGCACACCCGTCTGCGACGGCTCGTCGGCAAGGCGTTCTCGCCACGTGCGGCCGACCGGTTGCGGCCGTTCATGCGCGAGGTCATCGACGGGTTGGTCGACGAGGTCGCGCCGCGGGGACGGGCCGACGTGGCGATCGACATCTGCGAGCCGTACCCGATCCCGATCATCTGTGAGCTGCTCGGTGCGCCGAAGGAGGACTGGAAGGAGTTCAGCCGGTGGGCGACCGACGTGCTGCGCATCTTCAACGGCAACCTGGCGGTCGACCTGCCGACGATCGTCGCCGCCCAGGACGAGCTCGACGCGTACACGCGCGGGCTCATCGCCGACCGCCGCGACAAGCCGGCCGAGGACCTGCTGACCGATCTCATCGCCGCTGAGGAGGAGGGCGACAAGCTGTCCACCGAGGAGCTGGTGATGATGGTCGAGGCGGTCATCGTCGGCGGCACGGACACCACGCGCAACCAGCTGGGCTGCGCCGTCGCCCTCTTCGCCGAGTACCCCGACCAGTGGGCCGAGCTGGCCGCCAACCCCGACCTCGCGCAGCGGGCGGTCGAGGAGACGATGCGCTACTTCGGCGCCGTCCGCGGCACCGGGCGCTTCGCCAGCGAGGACATCGAGTACCGGGACGTGGTCTTCCCCGCCGGCACGTTCATCGCCCCGGCGATGGCCACGGCGAACCGCGACGCATCGGTGTTCGAGCGGCCGGACGTGTTCGACATCACCCGCCAGCCGTCCGGCCAGCCACAGCTGACGTTCGGCTCGGGGATCCACTACTGCCTCGGCGCCGCACTCGCCCGTGCCGAGCTGCAGGAGGCGCTCCCCATCCTCGCCCGGCGGATGCCCGACCTCGCCCTCGACGGCGAGGTCACCTGGAAGCCCGACGCCGTGGGCATCTTCGGCCCCGACCACCTCCCCGTCACCTTCACGCCCGGGCACTGACCCGCAATCTGGGCGGGAATCGTTTCTAGGCGGGGATCGTCCCGGAATCCGGGAAGCGATCCCGCCCAGCTGGAGCCGTGCCCGAGCGTTCAGCTGCGGCTGAGGTAGACGTCGCGGAGGACGTGGGTCTCCAGCTCGAGCTCGCCGAGGCGCTGCTTGACGACGTCACCGATGCTGATCAGGCCGACCACCTGCGAGCCCTCGAGGACGGGCATGTGGCGCGAGCGGGTGGCGGTCATCCGCCGCATCACCTCGGCGACGTCGTCGGTCACCGTGCACGTGGCGACGCTCGTGTTGACGACGTCGCGCACGCACAGCTCGCGGAAGCGCTCGCCGTGGTGGTCCATGCCGCGCACGATGTCGCGCTCGCCGACGACGCCGATCATCTGGTCGTCGGGACCGACCACGACCAGCGAGCCGATGCCACGCGTCGCCATGCGGTGCACCGCGACGGTGACGGGCGTGTCGGGGTGGACCACTTCGACGGTGTTGCCCTTGGCCGACAGGATCGCTGCGACGTTCATCGACACCTCCTCGGGAGACACATCATCGGTCGTCCGGCGACCTTCACACAAGAGCCTCAGCCCGGACGTGACCCCTTGCTCGACCAGAACTCGTTGAGCACCCGCTGCACCTTCACGTACCAGATGATGTTGCCGATCAGCGGCAGCAGGAACCACAGGCCCCACACGGTCGAGATCGGGCTCTGCCGGCCGTCGCGCTGGTACATCTTCTCGATCTCGTTGGGGATCGTGAACATCAGCACGATGCTCAGCAACAGGTAGACGACGATGGCGAGGACACCGCCGAGCCCGTCGCCGTTGTATCGCTTGAGGTCCTCGTTCGTGCGGTAGCTCCAGAAGATGCCCCAGATGCCCAACGTCACGATCATCAGCAGGATGACGATTCCCGTGCTGTAGAAGGCGCCGCCGAGCTGGGCCGGCGGCTGCCCGGTCGGGACGACGCGGTAGCCGGGCGCCTGGGCCGGCGGCGGCGGTGGCGGATCTGGGAGGCCGGGAGGCGGCGGGATGTCGCTCATGGGCGACGACCGTAGAGGGCCGGCGCGCCGAGTGCGAGAATCGACACGTGACCGCAGATCAAGCTGGGCTACAACACGGGCTACTGGTCGGCCGGGCCACCGGCGGGAGCGCTGGAGGCGGTGAAGGAGGCCGATCGCCTCGGCTTCGACTCGGTGTGGACGGCCGAGGCCTACGGGTCCGACGCGCTCACGCCGCTCGCCTGGTGGGGCGCGCACACCGAGCGGATCCGCCTCGGCACCGGCATCGCCCAGCTCTCGGCGCGCACGCCGGCGGCCACGGCGATGGCGGCGATCACGCTCGACCACCTGTCCGGCGGTCGCTTCATCCTCGGTCTCGGCGCATCCGGGCCACAGGTCGTCGAGGGGTGGTACGGCCAGCCGTACCCGCGCCCGCTCGCCCGCACCCGCGAGTACGTCGACGTGATCAGGCGCATCGTCGCTCGTGGCGAGCCCGTCGAGCACCACGGCGAGTTCTACGACATGCCCGTGCGGGGCGGGCTCGGCCTCGGCAAGGCGCTCAAGTCGACGGTCCACCCGCTGCGCGCGGAGATCCCGATCCACATCGCCGCCGAGGGACCGAAGAACGTCGCCCTCGCCGCCGAGATCGGCGACGGCTGGCTGCCCCTGTTCTTCGCCCCCAAGGAGGACGGCTTCTACCGCGAGTGCCTGGCCAAGGGCTTCGAGGCGAGCGGCGATCCCGCCAAGGCCGATCGCTTCGAGGTCACGTCGAGTGTGTTCATCATCCCCGGCGACGATCCCGAGCGATGTGCCGACTTCGTGCGCCCGTTCCTCGCCCTCTACGCCGGCGGCATGGGCGCGCGGGGCGCCAACTTCCACTTCGAGGTGTTCGCCCGCATGGGCTACGAGGACGTCGCCACCAAGGTCCAGCAGCTGTACCTCGACGGCCGCAAGGACGAGGCGGCGGCCGCCATCCCGCTGGCCATGGTGGAGGACGTGGCGCTCGTCGGCCCACCGGACAAGATCCGCGAGGAGCTGGCGGTGTGGAAGGACACGTGCATCACCACGTTCCTCGTCAGCGGCCCGGCCTCGACCCTGGAGGGGTACGCCGAGACGATCCTCGGATGACGCGTCGTTCAGAGTCGGAGGCCGGTTCGGCACGGCGGGCGCTCCAGCGCCTTCGCGGCCGCATTGTGAACGGTCAGTCCGTGTAGAGCTTCTCGAACGTCGTCGGCGTAGTTGCTGTAGACGACGTTGCGCTTCAGCTTCAGCGACGGGGTCAGCTCGCCGCTCTCCAGCGAGAAGTCGCGCTCGAGGATCTTGAACTTCTTGATCTGCTCGACCCGCGCGTAGCGGGCGTTGGCCGTCGTCGAGGTCGGCCTGGATCAGCGCGCGGACGTCGGGGTGCTCGGCCAGCTCGGCCATGTCCGTCGACAACCCGTTGGCCTCGGCCCACGGCACGACGACCTCCGGGTCGAGCGTGATCAGGGCGACCGGGTACGGCTTGCGGTCGGCGAACATCACCGCCTGGGACACCCAGCGCGAGCGCCGCAGATCGCCCTCCAGGTTGGCCGGCGTCAGGTTCTTGCCGCCTGCCGTGATGATGATGTCCTTCTTGCGCCCGGTGATGCTGACGTAGCCGTCCTCGTCGATCGACCCGAGGTCGCCCGTGCGCAGGTACCCGTCGTCGGTCATCACCTCGTCGGTGGCCTCCGCGTTGCGCCAGTACTCGCGCATGATCATCGTCCCCGCCATCTCGATCTCGCCGTCCTCGGCGATGCGGATGTCGGCACCCGACACCGCCTTGCCGATCGTGCCGAACTTGTAGGCGTCGGGCAGGTTCAGCGTGCCGATCGACGTCGTCTCGGTCATCCCCCATCCCTCGAACACCGGCACCCCGGCGGCGTAGAAGAACTCGAGGATCTCCGGGGCGATCGGCGCCGCGCCGGAGATGGCCAGCTTGATACTGCCGCCGAAGATGCCGCGGACGAGGGCGAACATCTCGCCGTCGATGCGCTCGAACTCGGCGGCCTTCTCGGCGCTGACCTCCTCGCCGCGCTCGCGGGCCTGGCGCACCTCGAGACCGAGGGCGATCGCCTTCGCCGCGTCCTCCTCGCCACCCGGCGGGACCATGCCCATGGCCACCGAGTACACCTTCTCGAAGATGCGCGGCACCGACGGCAGCACCGTCGGGTGCACCTGGCCGAGCTCGGGGACGATCTGCAAGGCGTTGCCGCCCCAGTAGGCGATCGCCGCACCGACCTCGACGCAGTCGGCCTGGATCAGCTGGGCGAACACGTGGGCCAGCGGGAGGTAGAGGTAGACGACGTCGCCCTCGCCGAACAGCGACATCTCGATCGCCGAGCTGCGGCCGGCGGCGAAGCCCTTGTTGGTCAGCACGACGCCCTTCGGCCGGCCGGTGGTCCCTGACGTGTAGATGATGAGGCAGGCGTCCTCGGGACCGACCGCCGACGGCGCGCCGATCGAGCTCGGCGTCGTCGCCGCCCGCGCCGCGGCTGGCGAGCTCGGACATCGACACGGTCCCCGGCGCCGAGCCGTCGATGATCACGACGTGGGCGAGGTCGGGCAGCTCGCCGCGGACCTCGTCGATCTTGGCCACCTGCGCGGCGTCCTCGCACACGATGACCTTGGCGCCCGAGTTGCCGACCACCCATGCGCACTCGTCGGGCGAGTTCGACGGGTACACGGGCACGACGATCGCCCCGATCGTCGACGCGGCGAGGTCGGCGAGCGGTGAACTCGACGCGCGTGTTGGCGAGGATGCACACGCGGTCGCCGACGCCGACGTCGAGGCCGATCAGCCCGAAGGCGAGGTCGCGCACCTGCTGCCACAGCTCGGCGAAGGTGAGCTCGACCCACTCGCCATCACGAAGGAACATCGCCGCCTTGGCGTCCTTGTAGCGCTCGGCGGCAGTCCGCGTGAGCTCGGCCATCGTCAGGTTGCTGGTTCCGGTGCTCATGCCCGCGACGCTAGATCAACCGCCGAACGAGCCCGACCAGACCCCGTCAGTCGAGTACGTGGTGCCACCCGAGTACGTGATGTCGGGCTGGCCGGCAGGACGTACTCGACTGCAGGATTCGGCACGGCTGCCGCCGACGTTCCCGCTGTACCTTGGCCGGCGGTTCCGACATGTCAGCCCCCGCCGACGCCCTCCCCCACCCGTACCGGCCCGGCACCGCCCGGGCAGCGCTCGCCTACCGCGATTTCCGCCTCATCTGGCTCGGGCTGTTCGCGTCCAACGTCGGGACGTGGATGCAGAACTTCACGCTCCCGGCGTACGTCGAGCACCGCACCGGCTCGGCCTCCCTGGTCGGGCTGCTCGTGTTCACCCAGCTCGGTCCGCTGCTGCTGCTGTCGATCCCCGCCGGGGTCCTCGCCGATCGCTTCCCGCGCCGTCCGTACCTCGTCGTGATGCAGGTGCTGCAGCTCACCTTCAGCGTCGTGCTGGCCGTGCTCGTCGCTGGCGATGCGGCGCTTGTGGACGCTCTTCGCCACGTCGCTCGTCATCGGCATCGCCAACGCCCTCAACGCGCCGGCGTTCCAGGCGAGCATCCCGCTGCTCGTGCAGCGCCCCGACCTCCCGGGCGCCGTCAGCCTCAACTCGGTGATGATCAACGCCAGCCGTGTGCTCGGCCCGGCGCTGGCCGCGGTGCTCGCCCTCGCCGGCTTCTCGACCTCCCAGCTGTTCCTCGTCAACGCCGTCACGTACCTGTTCCTCATCGCCGCCCTGTTCGCCGTGCGCGTCCCCGACGTGCGCGGCAGCCATCCCGAGCAGGGCTGGCGCCGGCTGCTCACCGGCATCAACATCGCCCGCCGCCGGCCCGTGCTCGCTCGCACTCTGATCACGATGTGCGTGTTCAGCGTCGTCTGCCTCGTCTACGTCGGCCTCTTCCCGTCCGTCGTACGCCGGAACGTCGGCATCGACGTCGACAGCACGGGCTACAAGCTGCTGTACACCACATGGGGCGTCGGCGCGTGCCTCGGCGCACTGGCCGTCGGCACGGTGCTGGCGGGCGTCGACCGCCGCCGGTTGGTCGTCGACGGGATGCTCCTCTTCGCCGTCAGCCTCGGCGCCTTCGCCCTCGTCCGCTCGCTCGGGCCGGCGTTCCCCGTGGCGTTCGTGCTCGGCTTCGCCTACTTCTTGACGGCGACGTCGCTGATCACGATCTTCCAGGAGAACCTGGCCGACACCGAGCGGGCCGTCGTGATGCCGCTGTGGTTCATGGCGTTCGGCGGCTCGGTGCCGATCGGCAACCTGCTGTTCGGCCCGGTGATCGACGCCATCGGCGCCCGCTGGGTGCTCGGGCTCGGCGCTCTCGTTCGCCGTCGGACTCTCCTGGTGGAGCGATCTCCGCCGGCTCGACACGGAGGTCATCGAGACCGCCAGGCGGGCGGCGAGCCGTTCCAGCCGAGCAAACCGCGACGCCTTGACGAGCACGATGACGCCAGGCACCACCTCACCGACCGCGGCCACCGGGTCCGGCGCCGGCTCGACCCCGTAGCGGTCGGTGCCGACCGCGACGAGCTCGATCCCGAGCTCACCGGCCCGCGCGGCGACGGCGAGGTGAGCGGGACCGGGCTCGTCGAGCTCGGCCATCTCACCGAGCACGGCGATGCGGCGGTCGGCGGCCATCGCCGCCAGCGCGTCGAGGGCCGCGAGCATCGACGTCGGGTTGGCGTTGTAGGCGTCGTTGATCACGACGCCGCCGGCATCGACGGGCACCACCTGCATCCGCATCGACGACAGCTCGGCCCGGCTCAGCCCCTCGGCGGCCAGCCCGAGGTCGGCGCCGACGACGTCCGGCGACGGCGAGTGCCGCCGCCGCGTTCGACGCCATGTGCACACCGGGCACGGCGAGGCGGACGGGCACGTCGCCCCAGGGGGTACGCGCGGTGAAGCTGGCTCGCGCGTGTGTCGTCGAGCGTCAGCTCGACGATGCGCACGTCGGCGGCGTCGCCCGACCCGAACGTGATCACCCGCGCCGGGGTCGCCCCGGCCATCGCCGCGACGAGCGGGTCGTCGGCGTTGAGGACGGCCGTACCGGTCGGCGGGAGCGCGGCGACGAGCTCGGCCTTCGCCCGGGCGACGCCGTCGATGCCACCGAGCCGCGCGGTGTGCGCGGCGGCCACCGCGGTGACGACACCCACGTCGGGCCGAGCCGACCGCGCAGAGACGGGCGATCTCGCCCGGCCCACGCATGCCCATCTCCAGCACCAGCACCTCGGTGTCGGCGGCGGCTCCGAGGACCGTCACGGGCAGTCCCTGGTCGTTGTTGAAGCTGCGCTCGTTGGCGGCCACCCGGCGGCTGGCCCCGACGGACGCCGCGACGAGGTCCTTCGTGCTCGTCTTGCCCACGCTGCCGGTGATCCCGACGACTGTCGCGGCGAGTGCGGATCGGGCCCACGACGCGAGGTCGAGCAAGGCCTTCGACGTCTCGGGGACGACGACGAGCGGCAGCTCGGCACCGTCGATCGGCCGCGCGACGAGCGCCGCCCCCGCGCCGGCCGCCGCGGCGTCTCCGACGAAGTCGTGCCCGTCACGATCGGCTCCAAGTGCAACGAACAGCTCGCCGGGACGCAGCGTTCGCGAGTCGAACGAGGCACCGGCGAGCTCGACATCCGGTCCCTGCAGCACGCCACCGGTGGCCGCGGCGACGTCGGATGCCCGGAAGCGCACGACGCCGAACGGTACCGTTGTTCCCGTGCCCGCCGACCGGATCCACCTCGTGGTGCTCTTCGGCGGACAGTCGGCCGAGCACGACGTCAGCTGTGTCACGGCCACCCACGTCCTCGGGGCGATCGATCCGGCGCGCTACCGGGTGACCCCGATCGGCATCTCGACCGACGGCGAGTGGGCCCTCGCCGAAGGTGCAGCGAGCGCGCTCGAAGCCGGCCCTGGCACGCTGCCGCCCAAGCTCGACCCGACCGGACCGTCGGTGACGCCGGAGACCGCGGTGGCTTCCTCTCCCACCGAGACCACGGTCGTGCTCCCCTTGTTGCACGGACCGCTCGGCGAGGACGGCACCGTGCAGGGATTCTTCGAGCTCGCCGACGTCGCCTATGTCGGTTCCGGCGTGCTCGGCTCGGCGCTGGCGATGGACAAGGCGATGGCCAAGCAGGTGCTCGCCGCCAACGGCATCCCCCAGGCGCGGTGGCGGGCCTTCGCCGATCACGAACGGACACCCGCCCTGCCGACGCAGCTCGCCGACGAGCTCGGCCTGCCGTGCTTCGTCAAGCCGTCGAACATGGGCTCGTCGGTCGGTGTGACCAAGGCGCACGACGTCGACGAGCTGCGTGACGGGATCGAGCACGCCCTCACGTACGACGAGTGGGTCGTCGTCGAGGAAGCCGTCGCCTGCCGCGAGATCGAGGTCGCCGTGCTCGGCGGCACGCATCCCGAGGCGTCCGGTGCCGGCGAGATCGTGCCCGGCGCGGAGTTCTACGACTACGACGACAAGTACGTCACCGACGGCGCCCAACTGCTCGTCCCGGCGCCGCTGTCAGCGGCGCAGACCGCCGAGGTGCGAGTGCTCGCCGTGCGCGTGTTCCAGGCGCTGCGCTGCGACGGTCTCGCCCGTGTCGACTTCTTCCTCGAGGAGGACGGTCGCGGGTTCCTGTGCAACGAGGCCAACACGATGCCCGGCTTCACGCCGATCTCGATGTACCCGAAGCTGTGGCAGGCCGCCGGCGTCACCTACCCCGAGCTGATCGACCGCCTGGTGGCACTGGCGATCGACCGCCACGCCCGCCGCCGCCGCAACACCAAGCACTGACTCACGGCGCCAGGGCGGCGCGCAGGAACGCACGCAGCTCGGCGCGCAGGCGGCGCAGCCCGCCCACCGTCGGCGTCCAGCCGACGCCGCGCAGCGCCTCGGGCTCGGTGGCGATGCCCGTGACCGTGCCGTAGGCGAGCGCGGCGACCAGGCGCGGATCGCCATCGCGCAGCCGGCCGGCGGCCATCTCGTCGCCGAGGAAGCGCACGGCGCGCTGGGTCAGCGGTTCGACGTGGGCACGCAGCCGCTCGGCTTGCGGGCCCGGCAGGCGACTCAGCTCGCGCACCAGCCCGAGCAGCGCGGGGCGGCGCACGGCGAGGCGGAACACGGCGCACACGACGGCGTCGATGCGCTCGAGCGGGTCGTCGGGCGCGGCGCGCAGGGCGGCCGCGATGACGACCTCGATCTCCCCGGCCGTCGCCTCGAGCACGGCGTCGACCAGCTCCTCCTTGCTGGCGAACCAGTACAGGACGGTCTGCTTGCGAACTCCGACCACGGCGGCGATTTCGTCGAGGGAGACGCCGTCGACGCCTCGCGTGCCGAACCGGTCGACCGCGACATCGAGGATCCGCTCGCGGGTCGGGGCCACGAGGGTTGTCTACCGTTTCGACGCATGCCCGTCGAACCACCTGCCGACGACGAGCTCGATGCCGTCGTCGAGCTGATCGCCGCCGAGCAGCAGCGGCCCGAGCGCAACATCGTCTACCTCGGCGAGGAGCCCGCTGGCATCCGCGCCGAGCTCGCCGACCTGTCGCCGGATTGGACGACGACGGTGCGGGTGGCCCGTGACGAGGGCCGCGCTCGCCGGCGCCGCGCTGGCCGAGTGGTCCGGCGCGCGGGCATGGGTCCACGGACCATGGGTCCACGGCGACGATGCGGCGTGGGCCCGCTGGGCGCGCCCACTGTTCGATGCCGCCGCATCGCAGGTGCCGGCGGAGATCGTCGACCGCGAGATGTGCGGGATGCTGGCCAACGAACGACTTTCGGCGCTGGCCGCCGAGCTCGGCTGGCCGCCGTCGGAGACGAACTACGCCTACACGCTCGACGCCGACGCGGCCGCGGCGATCCCGGCCGGCGGCGACGACGGGCTGCGACCGCCGACCGGCGACGACCTCGCGGCGATCAGCGCGCTGCACGATGTGGAGTTCCCGGCGTCCTACTTCTCCGCCGCCCAGCTCCTCGAGCGGGCCGCGGCCGGCGAGCAGGTCGTGCTCGTCGCCGACGAAGGAGGCTCGCCCGTCGGGTACGCCGCCGGCCGCGTGCAGCCCTGACGGCGAGGGCTACATCGACTTCGTCGCCGTCGACCCCGCGGCTCGCGGCGGCGGCGTCGGCCGCCGCCTCGTCATCGAGCTGAGCCGGAGACTGCTGGCGATGTCGACGACGGGACGCGTCAACCTGACGGTGCAGGAACGGCGGGCGCCTGCCCGGGCGCTGTACTCGGCGCTCGGCTTCCGCATCGACGCGGCGTTCCGCGGGTACCGCTCTCTACCAAATGGTAGACAGACGTGATAGACATGTCGCTGTGATCGCCGAGGCGCTCGCCGGGAGACGGATCGCCATCACCGGGTCGACGGGGTTCGTCGGCACGGCGCTGGTGGAGCGACTGCTGCGCTCGGTCCCCGACTGCGAGCTCGTTCTGCTCGTGCGCGACGGCAAGCGCTCCCCGGCAGCCAAGCGGGTGCAACGCGAGCTGCTGAAGAACGACGCCTTCGATCGGTTGCGCGCCGAGCACGGTGCGGGCTTCGACGAGATGACGGCGCGGCGGATCACCACTATCGCCGGCGATGTCGGGACCGACGGCCTGGGCTTGTCCGACGACGACCGGGCCGTCCTGGCAACGTGCGACGTCGTCATCCACTCGGCGGCGGCCGTGTCGTTCGACTCGCCGCTCGACTCGGCCGTCGAGATCAACCTGCTCGGGACCGACGCGCATCGCCCTGCTCCTGCAGGAGCTCGGCGTCACGCCCCACCTCGTCTCCGTCTCCACGTGCTACGTCGCCGGCAACCGTCGCGGCACGGCACCCGAGGAGCTGGTCAGCGCCGGGCCGTTCGACCTCGGGTTGAGCTGGCAGGCCGAGGTCGCCGCTGCCCGCCGGCTGCGAGGTGACGCCGAAGCGGCGAGCCGCGATCCGGCCAAGCTCGTCGCCTTCCGCGCCGACGCGCGCACCGAGCTGGGAGCCGCTGGGGCCCCGGCGCTCGCCGCCAAGACCGAGCAGTTGCGCGAGCGGTGGGTGCGCGACCGCCTCGTCGACGCCGGCCGGGCGCGGGCGGCGAGCGTCGGCTGGCCCGACGCCTACGCCTTCACCAAGGCGCTCGGCGAGCAGGCGCTCACCGACTCCAAGGGCGACGTACCGGTGAGCATCGTGCGTCCGTCGATCATCGAATCGGCGTGGGCCGAGCCGCGGCCGGGGTGGATCCGCGGCTTCCGCATGGCCGAGCCGGTGCTCATCTCCTACGCCCGCGGCCTCCTGCGCGAGTTCCCCGGCGTGCCCGAGGGCACGGTCGACGTCATCCCGGTCGACCTCGTCGTCGCCGCCATCATCAGCGTTGCCGCGCTCGGTCCGGAGCAGGCCCCGGCGATCACCCAGGTCGCGTCGGGCGGGATCAACCCGCTGCGCTACCGCGTGCTCGTCGACAACGTCAGCGGCTGGTTCACGGAGCACCCGCTGTACGACGCCGAGGGCCAGCCGATCGTCGTGCCGGAGTTCCGCTTCCCGGCTCGGGGGCGCGTGCAGGGCCAGCTGACACGGGCCAAGTCGGTCATCTCCCGCGGCGAGAAGTTGCTCCAGGCGCTGCCGCTGCGCGGCCGCCAGGCCGAGCTGTCGGCGAAGCTGGAGACGAAGCGGATCGAGGTCGAGCGGGCGCTCGAGTACGTCGAGCTGTACGGCCTGTACACCGAGTGCGAGGCGATCTACCAGGTCGACAACCTCATGCACATGTGGGCAGCGCTGGACGCGGAGGATCGCCGGTCGTTCGCCTTCGACCCGACGGCGCTCGACTGGCCGACGTACATCCGCGAGATCCACCTCCCGTCGATCGTCCAGCACGCCCGCGTCAAGACGGCTCCCGGCAAGACGCGGACCGATCGCACGGAGCGGTTGCGCCGCCAGGTGCTCGACCCGCAACGGCAGGTCGCCGCGTTCGACCTGGAGAACACGCTGATCGCCAGCAACGTCGTCGAGAGCTACTCGTGGCTGGCCACGCGCCGGCTCGATCGCAGCGAGCGGCTGCGCTACGCCCTGCGCACGATCGCCGAGGCGCCCGGCCTGCTCAAGCTCGACCGCATCGATCGCGGCGACTTCCTGCGTCACTTCTACCGCCGCTACGAGCACGCCCCGCTGGAGCAGATCGAGACCGACGCCCGCGAGCTGCTCACCCACCTCATCCTGACCAAGGGCTTCCCCGCCGGACTGCGGCGGGTCCGCGAGCACCGCGTGCTCGGCCACCGCACGATCCTCATCACCGGCGCCCTCGACTTCGCGGTCGAGGGGCTGCGCCCGCTGTTCGACGAGATCGTCGCCGCCGAGATGAGCGTGCGCCCCGACGGCACGTTGTCGGGCGAGATGCTGCAGGTGCCGCCGACCGGCGAGACCCGCGCCCAGCTGTTGCACGACTACTGCCGCGCCGAGGGCCTGCGCATCGACGAGGCCGTCGCCTACGCCGACTCGACGAGCGACCTCCCCCTGCTGGAGGCCGTCGGCTTCCCGGTCGCCGTCAACCCGGAGACCCGGTTGGCGGCGATCGCCCGCAAGCGGGGCTGGCTCGTCGAGCACTGGTCCAAGTCCAGCGGCGGCCCCCGTCCCCTGCTCCCGATCGGCCCGCTGATGGTCGAACGCGAGCGCCGGAAGGTGTTCGGGTGATCGCCCCCATCCATCCGAGTGTTCAGGCGCCGGCGTCCGCACACCCAGCACTCGGATCGGGCGGAACACTCGGATGAAATCCCTCCAGGTGCGGCGGTCGGTCGGGAGGCTGGGGCTCGCCCGCGTGGCGTCGGCGTTGGCGCCGGCGGCGGCGGTGCGCGTCGGGCCGCTGGAGTACGTCGACGTCGAGGCGCCGGAGCTGCCGGGACCGGGGTGGCACCGCGTCCGCACCCGCCTCGCCGGCATCTGCGGGTCGGACCTGTCGATGATCGAGGGCCACGCCTCGACCTACTTCGACGACTGGGTGAGCTTCCCGTTCGTGCCCGGCCACGAGGTCGTCGGCGAGCTGGACGACGGCACGCGAGTCGTGCTCGAACCCGTCCTCGGCCACGAGGCGCGGGGGTTCCGCCCACCGTTCGACGGCGCCGCGCCCGGCGACGGCGACGACTACGCCCACCTCGCGACCGGCCAGCTCGAAGCCGGCATCCAGACCGGCTTCTGCTGCTCCACCGGCGGCGGCTGGTCGCCGCAGTTCGTCGCCCACGACAGCCAGCTGCACCGCATCGGCGACGACGTCCCGGACGAGCGGGCCGTGCTCGTCGAGCCGCTCGCCGGCGGCATCCACGCGGCGCTGAAAGCGGCCGACCGTCGCCGCCGACGAGCCGGTCGTGGCCGTGCTCGGCGCCGGCACGATGGGCCTCGCCGCCGTCGCCGGCCTCGTCCGCTACGCGCCACAGGCAACCGTCGTCGTCGGAGCCCGCTACCCGCACCAGCAACGTGAGGCTCGCCGCCTCGGTGCCCACGAGGTGGTGCCGGCGGCCGAGCTGGCGCGTGCCGTGCGGCGGATCGTCGGCTGCCACGTCGTCGGCGACCACCTCTCGTCCGGTGCACATGCAACGATCGACGCCGTCGGCTCCGAGCGCTCCATCACGGACGCCCTCGCCATCACCCGACCGCGCGGTCGCGTCGTGATGATGGGCATGCCGGCCGAGGTCACCCTCGACCTCACCGGGCTGTGGCACCGCGAGACCGAGCTCGTCGGCGCCTACACGTACGGCACCGAGCAGGACGGGCGCAAGACGTTCGACCTCGCCCTGGAGACGGCCGACGCCATCGAGGCCGAGCGCTGGCTGTCGGCCACCTACCCACTGATCGACCACGTCGATGCCATCGCCCATGCCGCCGAGGCGGGCCGGCGCGGCGCGACCAAGATCGCCTTCGACCTGAGGAGTGAGCTCCGTAGATGCCGCGCCCTGGATTCGTCCTCGACGTCGACCGCTCGACACCGCCCACGCTCGTCTGGAACGGCGAGGGCCTGAGCCTGGAGAAGCTGCCGGCCGATCGCAGCCGCGTCATCTATCCGGCCGAGCCGCTGCCGGCGATCGACGACATCGACGGGGCCATCCGCGACGCGCTGCTCGACCCGATCGACCAGGACCCGCTGCCGTCGCTGCTGTTCCCTGGCATGCGCCTGACGATCGCCTTCGACGACATCTCCTTGCCGCTGCCGAAGATGCGTCGCCCCGACGTCCGCCAGCGTGTCATCGAGGCCGTGCTCGATCTGGCGGCCGAGGCCGGCGTCGACGACGTGCAGCTGATCTGCGCCCTCGCCCTGCACCGGCGGATGACCGAGGCCGAGCTGCGCCACGCCATCGGTGACCGCGTGTACGACGCCTTCGAGCCCCGCGGGCTGCTCACCCAGCACGACGCCGAGGACCCCGACAACCTCGTCTTCCTCGGCACCACGGAGCAGGGCGAGGAGGTCGAGATCAACAAGCGGGCGGCGACCTCCGACCTGCTCGTCTACGTCAACATCAACCTCGTCGCCATGGACGGCGGGTGGAAGTCGACGGCCACCGGCCTCGCCAGCTACCGCAGCCTGCGCCACCACCACAACCCGACGACCATGGAGGCCAGCCACAGCTTCATGGACCAGCACCGCAGCGAGCTGCACAAGAGCAACTGGCGGATGGGGAAGGTGCTGGTCGACTCGGGCGTGAAGGTGTTCCAGATCGAGACGACGCTGAACACCGACACGTTCCCGCAGACGTTCGAGTTCCTCTCCAAGCGGGAGTGGGAGTGGAGCCCGAAGGACCGGGCGACCTACCTCGGGACCGCCAAGTCGTTGTCGCTGGCGCCGGTGCGCCTGGCCCGCAAGATCCTCCACTCGATCGAGGCGCCGCACCAGATGACCAGCATCCAGGCCGGCGAGGTGGAGGCGGTCCACCGCCGCACGACCGAGCGCGTCTACGCCCAGCACCTCGTCGAGGTCGAGGGGCAGACCGACATCCTGACGATGGGCATCCCGTACATCTGCCCGTACAACGTCAACTCGATCATGAACCCGATCCTCGTGATGTGCACCGGGCTCGGCTACTTCTTCAACTTCTACCGCGGCAAGCCGCTGGTGCGCGAGGGCGGCGTGGTGATCATGTTCCACCCGACGCAGCCCGACTTCCACCCGGTGCACCACCCGAGCTACATCGACTTCTACGAGCAGGTGCTGGCCGACACCACCGACCCGCACGTGATGTCGAAGCAGTACGAGGAGCGCTACGCCAACGACGAGTGGTACCGCCACCTCTACCGCACCGGCAACGCCTACCACGGCGTGCACCCGTTCTACATGTGGTACTGGGGCGCCCACGGGATGCGCCACTGCGGGCGGGTGATCATCGTCGGCGGCGACCCGGCGGCCGTGCGCCGGCTCGGCTTCGTCCCGGCCTCGACGCTCGACGACGCCCTCGAGAGTTGCCTCCGACGTGGTCGGGCGCTCACCGACGATCACCCACATCCACAACCCACCGATCCTGATGGCCGACGTGAAGTGAGCGAGCACATCGGCGACGACGACGCATCCGCGCATCGCGCCTGACGCCGCGCCGGCCCGCGCCGCCGGCCGCGTCGAGCGCGCCGTCGACAGGGCGACGGCGCCCGGCCGCAACATCGGCTTCCCGTACCGCGCCCCGACCGTGCCACGGGGCGTCGACGTACCCGAGGAGCCGCCGTCGCTGGGGGCCGACTACGACACCGACTGGGCGCGCTCACCCGCCGCCCGGGTCGCACGCGGCGTGCTCGCCGAAGGGCCGGTGCGGCTGGCCGTCCGCCACCTCGCGTCGCCCGAGATCTTCGGCACCGATCGTCTCGACGACCTGCGCCGCCGCGCCGCCGACAGCGACGAGCCACCGCCGCCACTCATCTTCGCCCCCAACCACCACAGCCACCTCGACACCGCGCTGATGGTGCGCGCCGTGCCGTTCACGTGGCGCAAGCGCCTCGTCGTGGCCGCCGCCGCCGACTACTTCTTCGACAAGCGGTGGAAGGCGACGCTCGCCGCGCTGTCGCTCAACGCCATCCCGATCGACCGCGAGTCGACCGGCCGGAGGTCGGCGGACATGGTCCGCGACCTCGTCGACGACGGCTGGAGCCTGGTGATCTACCCGGAAGGCGGACGCTCCCCCGACGGATGGGGCCAGGACTTCAAGGGTGGCGCCGCCTACCTGTCGGCGCGCACCGGCGCCCCGGTGGTGCCCGTGTTCATCGACGGGACTGGGCTCGATCTTCGGCAAGGGCATGAAGCGCCCACGACCAGGCCGCACCCGCGTCGTGTTCGGCTCACCGATGCGTCCGGAACCCGACGAGAGCACGCGACGCTTCAACGCCCGCATCCACGCCGCCGTCACCGCCCTCGCCGACGAGGCGACGACGGACTGGTGGACGGCGCGGCGACGGGCTGCCGACCGGGCCAACCCGACCCTCGGCGGACCCGACTACACGGGATGGCGACGGCAGTGGGACCTGTCGACGCGTCGCCGCCAGGGCATCGCCGGCTGGCGCCAGAAGCCGACCCGCCGCTGGCCCGACCTCGGCTGAACCGACTCAGCTCGCGAGCTGCTCGCTCACGAGCTCGGCACCGCTCGAGCCGCTGCGGATCGACCGGCACGGTCGTCCAGCCGACGGCGGTCGATGGCGTGCCGGTCGACGCGTGCAGTCGGCGGGCGGGGGAGCTTGATCTCGCGGCCCGTGTACAGGTTCGGCCAGTCGGGGGTCGCCGTGTTGGCGGCGTTGAGCTCTTCCAGCGTGATGTCGAACTTGCGCGTGATCACGAGCGGGGCGTCGCCGGCCTCGACGACGTAGATCGGGTTGCATCGCTCGCCACCCGGCGCTCCGTCGTGTCCCGGTCGCGTCGGCCGACTCGGTGTCGTCGCTCGTCGTCGCCCTCGCCGGCGGCCGTGGTCGTCGTCACCGACGGGTCGATGAACTTGGCGCCGGGCGGGATGCGCACGGTGCCGCCGATGCCCGGGATAGTCGCTGAAGTTCTCGTCCCACCCGTTGTAGTTGCGCAGCTCCTCGAGGTCGACGCCGTACAGCTCGGCGACCGCGGTAGGGGACGTCGTTGATCGACTGGACGGTGAACGCCTGCTCGCCGGCGCGAGAGCCCTTCCTCGTCGGGTCCGACGACGACCGTGGTCGCCGTGGTGGTGGCCGGTTCCTTGACGACGTAGCTCGACGGCTGGATCTCGACGGTGCTGGCAGAGGCACCGGAATCGTCGTCGCCGCACGACGTCAGGGCGAGCAACGACGCGCCGGCGAGGACAGCGGCTCCGGCTCGCACCAACATCCCCGGAGGTTAGGCCCGGTTCGCGCTCGCGGACGCACCCCTGTCGCCGGGCGTCACACGAGCGGTCGGGTCGTCGGCAGCACCGGCGACGGCAGCGTCGTCTCGCCGACCAGGTAGCGGTCGACGCCGGCGGCGCAGGCGCGGCCCTCGGCGATCGCCCACACGATCAGGCTCTGCCCGCGGCCCATGTCGCCGGCCACGAACACGCCGGGCACGCTGGACATGAACTCGCCGTCGCGGCGCGACGTTGCCGCGCTCGTCGAGCTCGACGCCGAGGTGGTCGAGCCACGTGCCCTTCTCCGGCCCGAGGAAGCCCATCGCCAGCAGCACGAGGTCGGCCGGCAGCTCGCGCTCGGTGCCCTCGATCTTGCGGAAGCGGCCGTCGACGAGCTCGACCTCGTGGAGCAGCAGCGCCGTGACGTTGCCGTTGCCGTCGTCGACGAAGCGCTCGGTGTTGACGCTGAACATCCGCTCGCCGCCCTCCTCGTGGGCCGACGACGTGCGGTAGATCATGCTCCACTGCGGCCACGGGTTGTCGTCGGCGCGGTCGTCGGGTGGCCGCGGCAGGATCTCCAGCTGGGTGACCGACGCCGCGCCCTGGCGGTGCGACGGTGCCGAGGCAGTCGGCGCCGGTGTCGCCGCCACCGATGATCACGACGTGCTTGCCGGCGGCGGTGATCGGCGGCTCGTCGATGTCGCCCTCCTGCACTCGGTTGGCCCACGGCAGGAACTCCATCGCCTGGTAGATGCCGTCGAGCTCGCGCCCGGGCACGGGCAGGTCGCGCCACGCCGTGGCCCCGCACGCCAGCACGACGGCGTCGTTCGAAGCCAGCAGGACGTCGATGTCGACGCCGTCGCCGACCGCGGCGTTGGTGCGGAACTCGGTGCCCTCGGCCTCCATCTGGTCGAGGCGGCGCTCGAGGTGGCGCTTCTCCATCTTGAACTCGGGGATGCCGTAGCGCAGCAGCCCGCCGATGCGGTCGGCCCGCTCGAGCACGACGACGTCGTGCCCGGCGCGGGTGAGCTGCTGGGCGGCGGCGAGCCCGGCCGGCCCGGACCCGATCACGGCGACGCGCTTGCCGGTGCGCACCGATCGGCACCTGCGGCGTGACCCAGCCCTCGTCCCATGCCCGGTCGATGATCTCCACCTCGACCTGCTTGATCGTCACCGGGTCGGCGTTGATGCCGAGCACGCACGCCGCCTCGCACGGCGCCGGGCACAGCCGGCCGGTGAACTCGGGGAAGTTGTTGGTGGCGTGCAGGCGGTCGATGGCGTCGCGCCAGTGCTCGCGGTAGACGAGGTCGTTCCAGTCGGGGATCAGGTTGCCGAGCGGGCAGCCGTTGTTGCAGAACGGGATGCCGCAGTCCATGCACCGCCCGGCCTGGTGCTGCACCTCCTCAGGTCGAAGTCCTCGTAGACCTCCTTCCAGTCGCGCAGCCGCACCGGCACCGGCCGCCGCGACGGCAGCTGCCGCTCCCACTGCAGGAAGCCAGTCGACCTCACCCATGGCTCGCCTCCATGACGCAGGCTGCATCGTCTCGTCCTCGTCGAGGCCGTCGCGTCTCGGCCTGCTTCATCACGGTCGAGCACCCGCTTGTAGTCGAGCGGCATGACCTTGCGGAAGTGGCTGACCTTCGACGCTCCACGACGCCAGCAGCCGCTCGGCGACCGCCGAGCCGGTGAGCTCGCGGTGGCGCGTGACGACGTCGTGCAGGAACGCCCGGTCGTCGGCGTCGAGCTCCTCGATCGCGACCATCTCCTCGTTGAGCCGCGAGCGGAACGTCGCCGTCGGGGTCGTAGCACGTAGGCGATGCCGCCGGACATGCCGGCGCCGAAGTTGCGCCCGGTCGCGACCGAGCACGACGACCCGGCCACCGGTCATGTACTCGCAGCCGTGGTCGCCGACGCCCTCGACCACGGCGAGGGCACCGGAGTTGCGCACGCAGAAGCGCTCGCCGACGACGCCGCGCAGGAAGATCTCGCCGCCGGTGGCGCCGTAGGCGATGACGTTGCCGGCGATGATCTGCTCCTCGGCGACGAACGGCGACGTCGGCGGCGGGGCGACGACGAGCCGGCCGCCGGACAGGCCCTTGCCGAGGTAGTCGTTGGCGTCGCCGATCGAGGCGCATCGTCACGCCGGCCGGCACGAACGCCCCGAAGCTCTGCCCGGCCGAGCCGGTGAAGCGGATGTCGATCGTGCCGTCGGGCAGGCCCTCGCCCTTCCACACGCTTGGTGATCTCGTGACCGAGCATCGTGCCGACGGTGCGGTTGACGTTGCGGATCGGCAGGTCGATCTCGACGTGCTGGCCGTCGTGGATCGCCGGCTGGGCGAGCCGGATCAGCTCGACGTCGAGCGCCTTGTCGAGCCCGTGGTCCTGGCCGCACCGACTGGTGCAGCGTCTGGCCGTAGGGGTTCTGCGGCACGGCGAGGATCGGGCTGATGTCGAGCCCGTCGGCCTTCCAGTGGTCGATGGCGGCGCGCGTGTCGAGCGCCTCGACGTGGCCGATCATCTCGGCCATCGTGCGGAACCCGAGCTGGGCCATCAGCTCGCGGACCTCCTCGGCGATGAACTCGAAGAAGTTGTCGACGAACTCCGGCTTGCCGCTGAACCGCTTGCGCAGCTCGGGGTTCTGGGTGGCGATGCCGACCGGGCAGGTGTCGAGGTGGCAGACGCGCATCATCACGCAGCCCGACACGACGAGCGGGGCGGTGGCGAAGCCGAACTCCTCGGCGCCGAGCAGGGCGGCGATCACGACGTCGCGACCGGTCTTCAGCTGGCCGTCGGTCTGCACGACGATGCGGTCGCGCAGGCCGTTGAGCAGCAGCGTCTGCTGGGTCTCGGCGAGGCCGAGCTCCCACGGCCCGCCGGCGTGCTTGAGCGACGTCAGCGGGCTGGCGCCGGTACCGCCGTCGTGGCCGGAGATCAGCACGACGTCGGCCTTCGCCTTGCTGACTCCGGCCGCAACGGTGCCGACTCCGACCTCGGCGACGAGCTTGACGTGGATGCGCGCCGCCGGGTTGGAGTTCTTGAGGTCGTGGATCAGCTGCTTGAGGTCCTCGATCGAGTAGATGTCGTGGTGCGGCGGCGGGCTGATCAGCCCGACGCCCGGCGTCGAGTACCGGGTCTTGGCGATCCACGGGTACACCTTGTGCCCGGGGAGCTGGCCACCCTCGCCGGGCTTGGCGCCCTGGGCCATCTTGATCTGCAGGTCGTCGGCGTTGGTGAGGTACTCGGACGTGACGCCGAAGCGGCCGGAGGCCACCTGCTTGATCGCCGAGCGCCGCTCCGGGTCGTGCAGCCGGTCGGCGTCCTCGCCGCCCTCGCCGGTGTTCGACTTGGCGCCGAGCCGGTTCATCGCGATCGCCAGCGTCTCGTGCGCCTCGGCGGAGATCGACCCGTAGCTCATCGCCCCGGTCGAGAACCGGCGGACGATCTCGCTGACCGGCTCGACCTCGCTCGATCGGCACCGGCTGGCGCTCGCCGAACTTGAACTCGAACAGCCCGCGCAGCGTCGCCAGCTGCTCGCGACTGGTCGTCGACGGCCCGCGAGTACTGCTTGAAGATGTCGTAGCGCTTGGCCCGCGTGGCGTGCTGCAGCTTGAACACGGTCTCCGGGTTGAACAGGTGGTCCTCGCCCTCGCGGCGCCACTGGTACTCGCCGCCGAGCTCGAGCTTGCGGTGGGCCCGCTCCTCCGGACGCGTCGGGTGGGCGATGGCGTGGCGCGCGGCGACCTCGGCGGCGATCTCGTCGAGGCCGATGCCGCCGAGCCGGCTCACCGTGCCGGTGAAGTACTGCTCGACGAGCTCGTCGCCGAGCCCGATCGCCTCGAAGATCTGGGCGCCGGTGTAGCTGGCGACGGTGGAGACGCCCATCTTCGACATCACCTTGAGCACGCCCTTGCCGCACGCCTTGATGTAGTTCTTCACCGCCTTGTGCGGATCCATCCCGCCGAGGCCGTGCAGCTCCTCGGCGGATCAGGTCCTCGATCGACTCGAACGCGAGATACGGGTTGATCGCCCCGGCGCCGTAGCCGATCAGCAGCGCCATGTGGTGCACCTCGCGGGCATCGCCGCACTCGACGATCAGCCCGACCTTGGTGCGCTGCTTCGTGCGGATCAGGTGGTGGTGCACCGCCGCCGTGAGCAGCAGCGACGGGATCGGCGCCTCGACGGCGTCGGCGTTGCGGTCGGACAGCACGATGATCCGCGCGCCCGTCGTCGATCGCCGCCGACACCTCGCCGCAGATCGCCGCCAGCGCCCGCTCGAGGGCGAGCCCGCCGCCGGCGACGCGGTAGAGACCCTTGACGACGTGTGCGCGCAGGCCCGGGAACGCGCCGTCGTCGTTGGCGTGGATGATCTTGGCCAGCTCGTCGTTGTCGATGATCGGGAACGGCAGGACGAGCTGGCGGCAGCTCTCCGGCCCGGGCTTCAGCAGGTTCGCCTCCGGGCCGACGGTGGACGACACCGACGTCACGACCTCCTCGCGGATGGCGTCGAGCGGCGGGTTGGTGACCTGGGCGAAGAGCTGCGCGAAGTAGTCGAACAACAGGCGCGGCCGGTCCGACAGCACGGCGATCGGCGTGTCCGTGCCCATCGAGCCGAGCGGCTCGACGCCGCGTTGCGCCATCGGGGCGAGGATGACCTTGAGCTCCTCGTGGGTGTAGCCGAACAGCTGCTGGCGGCGCAGCACGCTGTCGTGGCTGAACACGACGTGCTCGCGCTCGGGCAGGTCGTCGAGCTCGACCAGGCCGGCGCTCGAGCCACTCGGCGTAGGGGTGCTCGGCGGCGAGCGTCGTCTTGATCTCCTCGTCGTCGACGATGCGGCCCTGCGGCGGTGTCGATGAGGAACATCCGCCCCGGCTGCAGGCGGCCCTTGGTGACGACCTTCGCCGGATCGATGTCGATCACGCCGACCTCCGACGCCATCACCACCAGGTCGTCGTCGGTGACCCAGTAGCGGCTCGGGCGCAGGCCGTTGCGGTCGAGCACGGCGCCGATCACGGTGCCGTCGGTGAACGTGACGCTGGCCGGGCCGTCCCACGGCTCCATCACGCGTGGAGTGGAACCGGTAGAACGCCCGCTGGGCGGGGTCCATCTCGTCGTTGTTCTCCCACGCCTCGGGGATCATCATCAGCACGGCGTGGTGCAGCGGCCGCCCGCCGAGGTGCAGCAGCTCGAGCACCTCGTCGAAGCGGGCCGTGTCGGACGCGCCCGGGGTGCAGATCGGGAACGCCCGGTCGAGCCCGGGGAGCGGCCGCCGTGCCGAGCATCGCCTCGCGGGCGCGCATCCAGTTCTGGTTGCCCTGGACGGTGTTGATCTCGCCGTTGTGGGCGATGTAGCGGTACGGGTGGGCCAGCGGCCACGACGGGAACGTGTTGGTGGAGAAGCGGCTGTGCACGAGCAGCAGGGCGCTCTCGAAGCGCTCGTCGTGGAGGTCGGGAAGAACGCCGACAGCTGCGGCGTCGTGAACATCCCCTTGTAGACGAGCGTGCGCGACGACAGCGACGGGAAGTACGTCGCCAGCTCGGCGTCGAGCTCGTGCTCGGCGCGCTTGCGGGCGACGAACGTCTTGCGGTCGAGGTCGATCCCGGTGGCTCCGCCCGGGTCGCTGACCACCAGCTGACGGAACGCGCGGCATCGCCGCCCGGGCGGTGGCGCCGAGGCAGTCGGGTCGACGGGGACGTCGCGCCACCCGACGACGGTCGAGCCCCTCGTCGGCGACGATCGTCTCGATCGTGGCCTGCGCCTTCTCGGCGGCGACGTTGTCGGCGGGCAGGAAGGCCATGCCGACGGCGTACGCCCCGGCGCGGCGGCAGGTCGAAGTCGACCCTCGGAACGCGGCGCGCAGGAAGCGGTCGGGGACCTGGACGAGGATCCCGGCGCCGTCGCCCGTGTCCGGCTCGGCGCCCGTGGCGCCGCGGTGCTCGAGGTTGGTCAGCGCGCCGGAGCCCGGTCAGCACCAGCTCGTGGCTGGCAACGCCCTTGATGTTGGCGACGAACGAGACGCCGCACGAGTCGTGCTCGAATCGCGGGTCGTAGAGACCCGTAGGCCCAGGAGGTGTGTGCATCGTCCTTCTTCATCCACGACAAGTCGGGGTTGCGGCTCAGGTGGACGTCCGGGACGACGCTGTCTCGGACGGTCGGGTCAGTCTAGAGGTTGGGATCTCGGTACGCGAAAGATGCTGTGGTGTCAACCGGTGCCGCCGGCGCGGTGTGTGAGGGGAGATGATGGTCGCCGCACGTGACGGAATGTTGACGTTCGAGCGATTCTTTCGCGACGAGTTCCCACGGCTCGTGCCGATGCTGCACGCCGTCACCGGCGACCGCCAGCGTGCCGAGGATCTCGCCCAGGAGGCACTCGCCAAGGCGCAGCGGGACTGGCCACGGGTCGCGTCCCTCGACCGGCCGGGAGCGTGGGTCAGGCGGGTCGCCCTCAACGCGTCGTCCAACGTCCGCCGTCGGCGGGGCCGAGAGGTGGCCGCCCTGCGCCGCGTCGGGCCGACGCCCGATGTCGGCGACGTCCCGGCGCCCGCCGACCCCGAGCTGTGGGCGTTGGTCCGCAGGCTGCCCGAACAGCAGCGGTGGGCGGTCGCCCTGCACTACGTCGAGGACCGCCCGGTGGCCGAGGTCGCCGCCGTGCTCGGCTGCTCGGAGGGGACCGTCAAGACCCACCTCAGCCGTGCCCGGGCGACGCTCGCCAGGCAACTGCAGCAGACCCGGAACGAGGCCACGTCATGAACGATGTCGATCGACGCCTCCGCGACGCCGGCGCCGGCTTGCGCGACACCGCGCCCTCCGCCGCGGCCACCGAGGCCGCGCTGGCCAGGCTCGGCGACGTCCAGCTCGACGACGATCGCGGCAGCGGCCGGCGACGCATGTGGATCGTCGCCCCCGCCGTCCTCGCCGCTGCCGCCGCCGTCGTCGGCGTCATCGTGATGACCCGCCCGGACCAGCAGGCGGTCGTCCCCGCCGACACGACCATCGCCCCGGCACCGACGACGGTGCCGCGGTCGTCGTCCCGTCGACGACGCTCGTCCCCGAGCCGTCGACCACGTCGACCACCGTGGGCGCCGTCGACCACGACGTCGACCATCGTGGCCGGCACCGACCTCGGGTTCGGCGTGACCCTCGTGGCGTCGAACGAGAACTTCGACGGCGACGGCGGCGCCTGCCTGACGCTGTCCACGTCCACCGACAACGCCAGCGGCTGCGCCAGCGGCGCCACGATGCGGTCGGCGTTCGGACACCCGCTCGCCCTCCGCCTCGACGGCACCGCCTACTGGTTCTTCCCCAGCGGCGGGGACGGCAGCGGGCAGCCGGACCTGGTCACCGCGGCGTCGGAGTGCTTCGCCGAGGCCGACCTCCCCGGAGCACTCGTCGAGGACGCCGGTTGCGGCAGCGACGGCATCGGGATCCTCGGCGTGCTGCCCGCTTCACCGGACGGAGCCACGACGCTGGACGATCGTCGGCGCCCAGAGCGACGGCATCGGGATCGACGTGCTCACCGAGTCCGAGGACCTCGATGCGCGGGTGTTCCGCTCGCCGGGCCCGGAGTCGTCGGGGTCGTGCGTCGTCGTCGCCGCCCGGAACAACTCGGTGCGCGAGGCGTGCGGGATCCCCGGGAGGACGGTGTACCTCGCCGGCTCGACCGACGCTCCGCTCGTCGTCACCCACGACAACGACGCTGGCACGGCGACGCTGGACCCGCTCGACCCGGCGACGACGCTCGACGTGAACGACTGCGCCGACCTCACGTCGGGCGAGCTGGTCGCCCTGCTTCCCGAGCACGGCATGGCCGGCGCCCTGCTGTGCGGCGCCGACGTCGGTGCGGTCTGGGTGCCGCCCGAGCTGGTCGACCCTCGATTCGTCGAGATCTCGTGGGACATCCTCGCTCGCGACGCCGGCGGGTCCTGGTCGGTGTCCGCGTCGGGGGTCGACTACACGTGCACCGAGGGGATCGCAGCCGAGGCGTGCGCCACGCTCGGCGTGTTCGATCTCGGACAGTCGCCGCAGTTCCCGAGCGTGGAGTCGATCGCGGGGTTCGAAGCGGCGGTCGGCGATGGCGCTCCGCTCCCCGGCCGGCCGGCGATCGAGGAGATCCCCAGCGTGGAGCCGGCCGCCGATCTCGCGGCCCTGGCCGAGGCCGTCGTCACCGCGCTGCGTGCAGCTGCCGACGACCCGGACCAGACGTTCGAGGTGTACAGCGACTCGTCGCCGATCGTGATCCGCAGGACCAACCTCGACGACTCGCTGACGGCCACGGTCTTCGTGCTCGCGACCGGCACCGTCGAAGGTGGCGTCGTGGTCGTCTCCAACGGGACGCGTGCCGTCGACATCTGCGGGCGCGGCACGACCACCGTCGACGGCGCAACCGTGTGCGTCTGACGTCGACTCAGGCTGCGGGTGGTGGTGGATCGGGGTAGACGACGGCCCAGTGTTGGAGTCGTTCGCCGGTGGGGTGTTCGTACGGTTTGGGCGGTGCGGGTGGTGGCCGGGTGGGCAGGACCGGGTGGGCGGCGGGGTCGATGACCCGACCCTTGCGGTCGGTGTAGGTCAACCCGTCGGGGTCGTCGGCGTTGCCGGTGATGCCCAAGTGGCCGTGGTGGTGCAGGCGGTGGTCGGCGCCGCAGATGGCGATCAGGTTGGCGGTGTCATGTGAGCCGCCGTGTTGGCGGTGGTCGAGGTGGTGGATCTGCAACCAGCGGGTCTGGGAGCACCACGGCACCCGACACTTGCGGTCGCGGGCGATCACCAGGCGCCGGGTTCGTTCCGGCACCGCCCGTTGTGTCCGCCCGACCGACACGGGCAGGGCGTCGTCGGTGAACACCGGCGACACCGTCCCATCACACGACAGCATCGCCCGTAGCCAGTCCGGGACCGCCATCCCATCGGACCAGTGGGCGGGAACCGGGTTGGTCGGGTCGATGAACCAGTTGACCCGGAACCTCTCCCCCCGCTCCGCCGACCCGGCGGCGTCCAACGAGCGTTGGGCCATCTCGACCAGTGCGTCGGCCCAGGTCACACAGGACTGGCCGGCGTGAAACAAGGCGTCACGGGCTTCGCTCAGGGCGGCGTCGACGATCCGGCCCCGGTCGGCGTCGAGTTCGCCGCGCAGGTGGTAGCGACCGTCATCGTCGAACCAGCCGACCAGCGACTCCACCGGCGCCGGCTCCGGGTTCGACGGGGCCGGCGGCGCAGGGCGCGCCCCGCGCACCATCGTGCGCAACTGCGGCACCGTCGCAAACGTCACCGTCTCCGCGAAATGCTCGTCCAGATAGGCGGGCGCCTTGGTCGCCACCGCTGCCTGATCGACCGAGATCGCCCCCGCCGCGAACGTCGACATGATCGCCGGATGCGTGTCCCGGGCCTCGGCCAGACGGACCACCTCTCGGGCATGACCCGGCGAGATCCCCGCCTGCCACGTCAACCAATGCGCCAACGAACGCACACCCCACCCCTGCCACGCATCCGTCTCCAACGCCTCCGCCGTCAACTCCACCAACTGCGCGTTCAACACGTTGAGATGCCCACACACCGTCCGCAACGCTCCTCGATGTCAACCGCAGGATCCAGCTCGGCACCGGCACTCATGCCGGGCACCCTACGAAAGGGGTGTCACGACGAACCGTTGGTGTCGCAACATGTCGAGCACGCCGGTGATCTCCAGCACTCGCTCGACGGCGGGATGCACCGCGGTGAGGTGGAGCGGCTTCCGTTGGTTTGCGGTGAGGAGGGCGTTGACACCGGAAGAGTCCATGAACGTCACCGCGCTGAGATCGACGTGCACGACACCGTTGCCACCTGCGATCGCCTGGTCGAGCTGAGCGGCGAGCAGCGGCGCCGACGCCGCATCGATCTCGCCGGTCGCGACCACACGGACGGCGTCTCCGGTGTCGAGGCGGGCCACGACCAGTCTGGCGGCGACGAGCCCGGCGCGCTCGAGGTGCTCACGGACGGCTGGGTCCGGCACCGAGATTGCGAAGTCGCCCTTCAGGCCGGTGACGAGCGCCTCGACCTCGAGCAGGGCACGGATACCGGCGTCGTCGACGGAGGTGACGTCATCGAGGTGGAGGATCACTCGGTCGCCGGGTCCGGCGTCGATCCGCTCCGCCTCGTCGATGAGGCGAGCGCCGCCGGGGCCGTCCAGTGGTCCGACGAGACGGATCACGGTGCACGCGTTCGGGCCCCGATAGCTGGCGATCCCCAGCTTCTCCGACAGCTCTGACATCTCGGCCCCTCGCTCTAGCTCGACCGCACCGCACATGCCTCACTGTTGAAGTACAACCCATCCTACCCAGGGGGAGGAGTGCTCCACGCGTGGGGACTAGGGTGACGTCAGTACCGAGGTCCGCCACCCTCCTTGAACCGACAGGGTCTCTGACTGGCTTCACCACCCTTGCGGGGTCAGCCATGTCCGAGCAGCGGATCAAATCCGGTTTCGAGCGGCTCGCGCGACGCTCATCACCGACGACGTCAACTTGAGCGGCGCCTTGCGCCGCGTGGCCGACACGGGCTGCAGCCTGCTGGCCAACTGCGCGTCGGCCAGTGTGACGATCATCGAACGCGGCGAGGCGGTCACGATGGGCTCGACCGGCGATGTCGCCCTTGCCTTGGACGCCGCGCAGTACGGCGCCGGCGACGGGCCGTGCCTCACCGCCGCCCGTGACCAAGTCGTCGTCCGCATCGATGACACCAGCGTCGACCCCCGGTGGCCGGAGTTCACCAAGCGCGCCGTCGATCATGGCGTGCACAGTTCGCTGTCGGTTCCGCTCCGCCTCTCCCGCGACGATACGTGGGGCGGATTCAACCTGTACGGGACCATCATCGCCGGGTTCAGCGAGGATGACGAGCAGCTGTGTCAGGCCTTCGCCACGCAGGCGTCGATCGTCGTCTCCAACGCGCAGGCGTATTGGGCCTCGCTGGAGATGTCCACCAACCTGACCAAGGCGATGGAATCGAGGGCAGTGATCGAGCAGGCCAAGGGCGTCGTCATGTCGACCCACCGAGTCAGCGCCGACGGGGCCTTCGACCTGCTGCGTCAGCGCTCGCAGCACGAGAACCGCAAGCTCCGCTTGGTGGCCGAGGACGTCGTCGAGGAGGCAGCACGAGGAACCGATGCCTGAGTCCCTCGACGCGGCGCGCCGCGATCTCGGATTCACCTACATGGACCTGTGGATCGAGTACTTCGCCCTCGGCGGGTTTCTCGACGTCAGCGGCCTCGCCGGCTACCTCAGCGGCACTCACGAGGCGACGCGAAACGATCACAATCTGATCGCCCACGCCCTCAACGAGACGTACCGCGAACGCGGTCAGGACAACCCGATCCGCTACCGGACCACCTGACCGGCGGCAGCGATCCAGGCAGCGTCATCGCCGGACCTCTCGACGTAGGGGTCCGCAGAACCTCAGCCCGGGTCGGCGTAGACCGCAGGGCGCTGCTCGAAGTTCGCCGTCACCGCCTCGACCTGGTTGGGCGAGCCGATGAGGCTGCCGATCACCCGGCGCTCCTCGGCGAACTGCTCGGCGGCCTCGGCGTTGGCGAGGCGGTTGAACAGCGCCTTCACCCCGCGCACGGCGTCAGGACTGCGCCCGGCGATCTCCGTGGCCAGCGCCATCGCGTCGTCCGCGGCGTGTCCGACACGCGGGTCGCCAGCCCGAGCTCCTTGGCTTCGCGTCCGCTGACGATGCGGGCGGTGAACGTCAGCTCCTTGGCGACGTCGGGACCGACCAGCCGCGAGAGGAACAGGGTCCCGGTCATGTCCGGGACGAGGCCCCAGTGGACCTCGCGAACCGAGAGCTGGGCGTCGGGATGGACGATGCGGATGTCGGCACCGAGGGCGATCTGGATCCCGCCGCCGAGGGCATGGCCGTGGACGGCGGCGATCACCGGGACCGGCACCTCCTGCCACACCCACGCCACCTGCTGGCCGAGGTGCGTGATGCCGCCAGGCGTCAGCCCGCGCCGGGTTGCCATCGTTGGATGCGGCGGGCCGGTCGCCGCCCGCCATCGACTGGAACGACGAGAAGTCGAGCCCGGCGCAGAACGAGGCGCCCTCCCCGGACAGCACGACGGCGCGCACGCCGGTCTCGGTCTTCAACCGTTCGCCTGCGTCGCGCAGCCCGGCGAACATCGCTCCGTCGAGGGCGTTGCGCTTGTCCGGCCGGTTGAGCCGCACGTCGGCCACGCCGCTGGCGTCGATGGAGATGGTCACCCGGTCGCTCATGGATTCATCATCGCCTGCCACACTCGGCGCCATGAAGCTGAACCTGTCGGCCGACGAGGTCCTCACCACCACCCGCTCGGTGCGCAAGCGCCTCGACTTCGATCGCCCGGTCGAGCGGGCGACCGTCGAGGAGTGCCTCGAGATCGCCCTGCAGGCGCCGACCGGCTCGAACCGCCAGGGCTGGCACTGGGTGCGTCGTCGAGGACCCGGCGAAGAAGCAGGCCATCGCCGCCATCTACAGGTCCAACTTCGACGAGTACCGCTCGATGCCCGGCGCCGAGTACGCGACCGGGCGACACCCGCGGCGAGCGCCAACCGAAGGTGATGGACTCGGCCGGCTACCTGGCCGACAACTTCCATCGTGCCCCGATGCTGCTGATCCCGTGCCTGTGGGGCCGCCTCGACAACGCATCGGTCGTGATGGGCGCCGGCGCCTGGGGATCGCTGCTGCCCGCGGTGTGGAGCTTCATGCTGGCGCTGCGCGAGCGTGGGATGGGCTCGGCGTGGACGACGATCCACCTGATGAACGACGGTGAGCGCCAGGTCGCCGAGCTGCTCGGCATCCCCTACGACCGTGTCTCGCAGGCGGGATTGTTCCCGATCGCCTACACCATCGGCACCGACTTCAAGCCGGCCAAGCGCGAACCGCTCTCCAAGATCGTCCACTGGGACCAGTGGTGACGACACCAGCTCGCTACCAGTCCCCCGGCTGGTTCACCCAGCACGTCTTCAACCCGACGATCGCCCGCCTGACCCGCTGGGGGATCAGCCTGAAGGGATCACGCGTGCTCGAGGTGCGTGGCCGCACGTCGGGCGAGATCCGGTCGACGGTCGTCAACATGCTCGAGCTCGATGGCACCCGCTACCTCGTCGCCCCGCGGCGAGACGCAGTGGGTGCGCAACCTGCGCGCCGCCGGTGGGGGCACGCTGCGCGTCGGGCGGCGGGTGGAGACGTTCACCGCCACCGAGCTCGCCGATGCCGAGAAGCCGGCGGTCCTGCGCGCCTACCTCAAGGCGTGGGCATGGGAGGTCGGCAAGTTCTTCGACGGCCTGAAGGCCGACTCCCCCGACGCCGACATCGCCGCCGCGGCGCCCGGCTTCCCCGCCTTCCGCATCAGCTGACCCTCGATCTGGGCGCGATCGTCTCGGATTCCGAGACGATCGCGCCCAGACACGATTCGCGCCCAGATTGGGGGACGGCGGGTCAGCCGGGGGTCGGGATCGGCATGCCGGGCTTCCACTTCGGCGACTGCGGGCTGATCAGGTTGTACGGCTCGGTGTCGATCTCCTCCAGCTCCAGCTCGCCGGCGAGGACCTGCCGCTTCCACTCGTCGTGCTCGGGCTCGAGGCCGTGGAACTCGGGCATCACCTCGGTGGCGAACAGCTCGAGCGCCTCGCAGATGTGCTCGTGGCGGTTGCGCCCGGCCTGGTTGAGCAGGATGACCTGGTCGACGTTGGACTCGGCGAACTTGTGCAGCTTGGCGCGGATCGTGTCCGGCGAGCCGATCAGCCCGCCGTGCTGTGCCCGCTGCCCCTCCGGCGACGCCTTCCACGTCAGGTACTCGTCCCACAGGCTGACCGTCCCCGGCACCACCGGGCCGTGGGTGTTGTAGAAGCGCAGGGCGAACTGGAAGAACGTCGAGCCGTCGGCGCGCCGCCGCGCCTCCTCGTCGGTCTCGGCGCACATGAACTGGCAGACGATGGCGATGTTCGGGTTCGTCTCGTACGGCCCGAGCAGGTCGAGGCGCCTGGTGAACGAGTTGTAGTAGGCGTGCACCCAGGCGTGGGCCGCCTCGGCGGACACGAACTGGAAGCCGAGTGCGCCGATCCCCCGCCGCCCCGCCATCTCGATCGTCTCCAGCTGGCTGCACGCCACCCACAGCGGCGGGTGCGGCCGCTGGCGCGGCTTGGGCACGACGTTGCGCAGCGGGAAGTCGAAGAACTCGCCGTGGTACTCCCAGCCCTCCTCCCAGAACATCGGCAGGAGGCAGCGCATGGCGTCCTCCCACACGGCGCGCTTGTCCCGGAAGCGCCGGTCGAACGGGTGCAACTCGGTGACGCTGCTGCCCTCGCCGACGCCCAGCTCGACGCGGCCGTGGCTGATCAGGTCCAGCGTGCTGACCCGTTCGGCGACCCGGGCCGGGTGGTTCGTCGGCAGCTGCACGATGCCGTGGCCGAGGCGGATGCGCGACGTCCGTTGGCTCGCCGCGCCGAGGAACACCTCCGGTGCCGACGAGTGGCTGTACTCCTCGAGGAAGTGGTGCTCCACCTCCCACGCGTAGTCGTAGCCGAGGCGGTCGGCGAGCTCGATCTGGTCGAGGGCGTCGTTGAGCAGTGTGTGCTCGTCGTCCGCGCTCCACGGCTTGGGCAGCTGCAGCTCGTAGAAGATCCCGAACTTCATGCAGCCACTCCTAGCATGCGGCCCGTGGGACCACCCGAGCCGAGAGCGCGCGCACGGGCGCTGGGGATCGACTTCGGTGAGCTTCCGACCGGGCCGCACAACGCCATCACCGACGTGGCCGGCGTGCTCGTCGGGCACGTCACGTGCTGGTCGGACGAACCCGTCGCCCGCACCGGCGTCACGGCGATCCTGCCGGCGCCGCTCACCGAGGTGTTCCATCGCCCTCCCGCCGCCGGTGTCGCCGTGCTCAACGGGGTCGGCGAACTGACCGGATCGATCTCCATCGGCGAGCTCGGCTTCCTCGACACGCCGATCATGCTCACCGGCACGACCTCGGTCGGGCGGGTCTACGACGCCGTCGTCGACGCCATGTTCGACGCCGTCCCCGCGGTCGGCGACGACGACGTCGTCGCGCCCGTCGTCGGCGAGTGCAACGACTCCTGGCTCGACGACGCCCGGCGCCGCAACGTCACCGTGGCCCACGCTCGTGCCGCCATCGACGTGGCAGCCGGCGGCCCGGTCGCCGAAGGTGTCGTCGGGGCCGGGACCGGGATGATCGCGATGGAGCACAAGTCCGGCATCGGCACGTCGTCCCGCGTGATCGACGGCATCGGAACCCTCGGTGTCCTCGTGCTCGCCAACTTCGGCGGGTTCCGCCAACTTCGCGTGTCGGGTGTCCCCGTCGGCCGGCTGCTCGATGAGGCGGACGTGCCGGCCGAGGCGACGCCGGCAGCTGCATCGGCGTCGTCTGCACCGACATCCCCCTCGACTCGCGCCAGCTCACCCGCGTCGCCCGGCGCGTCGGGCTCGGCCTCGCCCGCGTCGGCAGCATCGCCGGCCACGGATCGGGCGACATCTTCTGCGCCGTCTCGACCGGCCATCGCGTGGCACGCTTCGCCAGCGGCCGCGTGACGGCCGAGCTGCTCGCCGACGATGAGATGGACGCCGTGTTCGCAGCGACGGTCGATGCAACCGAGGAGGCGGTGATCAACGCCATGTTCGTCGCCGACACCGTGGTCGGCCGTCACGCCCACACCGCTCCCGGACTACCAGTCGACCGCATCCTGGAGCTGCTGTGAGCGACTTCGACCGCTTCGCCGCGCTCAGCTTCGACTGCTACGGCACGCTGATCGACTGGGAGACCGGCATCGTCGAGGCGTCGCGACCCTGGGCGGTGCGGCACGGCATCGACGACGACGCGCTGCTGGAGGCCCACGCCGCCCACGAGACGGCCGTCCAGTCCGAGCACCCGACGATGCGCTACCCCGACGTCCTCCGCGCCACGTTGCAGAGTGTCGCCGACGACCTCGGCGTCGACGTCACCGACGACGAGCTCGCCGCGTTCGCCGGCTCGGTGCCGGACTGGCCGGCGTTCCCCGACTCGGCCGCCGCGCTCGCCGCCCTGCACCAGCGGTTCCGCCTGATCATCCTGTCCAACATCGATCGGGCGTCGTTCGCCGCCAGCGCCCGCCGGCTCGGCGTCGAGTTCGACCTCGTGATCACCGCCGAGGACGTCGGCTCGTACAAGCCGCAGCGCGGCGAACTTCGCCGCCCTCCTCGACGCGATCGCCAGCATCGGCGTCGACCGAACCGAGCTGCTGCACGTCGCCCAGTCGCTGTACCACGACCACGTGCCGGCCAAGGCAGCCGGCCTGCCGACGGTGTGGATCGACCGCCGCCACGGGCGCACCGGGACCGGCGCGACGCCGGAAGCCGCGCAGGTCACGCCGGATTGGCGTTTCACCTCGATGGCCGCCTTCGCCGAAGCTGCTGGCGGCTGAGGCGTTCCGTATCCTGGCGGCATGACCGCGTCGGCCACACGCGACGACTGGCTCGCTGCCGTCGCCAAGGCGCTGAAGGTCGATCCGGACGTGGCGCTCGACCGCCTGCGTTCGACGACGTACGACGGCATCGTCATCGAGCCGCTGTACACCGCGGCCGACGCGCCGGAACCCGTCGAGCGCGGCGGTCGCCGCGGCGGATGGGACGTCCGCCAGGTCGTGGACGCGACGGCGGGAGCCGGGCGCGCCGTCGAGGAGCTCGAGCGCGGCGCGACGTCGGTCCTGCTCGACCTCACCGGCCTGGCCGAGATCGACGCGGACGGCGTGCGGGCGGCACTCGACGGCGTCCTCCTCGACGTCGCCCCCGTCGTCCTGCTCGCCGGCGCACGCTGGCGCGAGGCCGCCGACGCGTTCGCCCCGCCTTCCGGTGGTCACGGACTCGGTGCCGATCCGATCGGCGAGGCCGCCGTGCACCCGGCGAGCCTCGATCTCGACGACCACCTCGCCGCCCTCGCCGAGTGGCTCGGTCGCGACGTGGACGTCCGCGTGATCACCGTCGACGCGACGCGGTACCACGACGCCGGTGCCTCCGACGCCCAGCAACTGGGCTGCGCGGTCGCCGTCCTGGTCGACTACCTCCGTGCCCTCGGCGAGCGCGGCGTCGAACCCGACACCGTGCTGCGCCGGTCCGAGCTGCGCGTCGCGGCCACTGCCGACCAGTTCGCCACGATCGCCTCGATCCGCGCCCTACGCCGGTTGTGCGCCCGTGTCGCCGAGGTCGTCGGGGGCGCCCGCTGAGCTGCCACCGGTGCACGCCGTGACCTCGCGGGCGATGATGACCCGCTACGACCCGTGGGTGAACGCCCTGCGCTCGACGGTCGCCTGCTTCGCCGCCGGCGTGGCCGGGGCCGACGCGGTCACCGTGCTCCCCCACGACGGGCTGCTGGGCGCCGGCGAGCTCGGCCGCCGCGTCGCCCGCAACACGCAGTCGATCCTCGTCGCCGAATCGCACCTCGCCGAGGTCGTCGACCCCGCCGGCGGCTCGTGGTACGTCGAGCGCTTCGCCGACCAGCTCGCCGAGGCGGCGTGGGCTGGCTGCAGGAGATCGAGCGCGCCGGCGGTTTCCGCCGCGCCGTCGACGCCGGTCTCGTCGCCGAGCGCATCGCCGCCACCGCGGCCGCTCGCCAGCGCGACGTCGACACGCGCAAGGCACCACTGACCGGACTCAGCGAGTTCCCCAACGTCGCCGAGGCGATGCCCCCGGCCGCGCCCGAGCAGGCGAACGGCGACGCTCTCGCACCGCATCGCTGGGCCGAGGACTTCGAGGCACTGCGTGGGCGCGTCGACCGGGCGACGTCGTCGAGTGGTACGCGCCCGTCGGTGTTCCTGGCCACGATCGGCCCACCCGCCGCCTTCACAGCGCGGGCCTCATTCGCCGAGAACCTCTTCGGCATCGCCGGCCTGGCCTGCACGCGGGGCGAGGCCGCCGACTTCGCCGCGTCCGGTTCCACGATCGCCTGCATCTGCTCGAGCGACGCCCTCTACGCCGACCACGCCGCCGACGTCGCCACAGCGCTGGAGGCGGCCGGGGCGAACGCGGTCTACCTCGCCGGCACGCCGCAGGCCGGCATCGACCGCACGATCCACGCCGGCATCGACGCCCGCGTCGTCGCTCGCCGAGGTGCTCGACCTGCTGGAGATCCATGATCCCTGACTTCTCGACCATCCCGCTCGGAGAGCATGAGTCTGCCGCGTCGAGGCGCGGGCGGCGACGGCGAGCCGTGGTCGACGCCTGAGGGCATCGACGTGCTGCCGGTGTACGACGCCGCCGATCTCGACGGCGTCGACTTCCTCGACACGTGGCCAGGACTCGTGCCCTACCTGCGCGGGCCGTACCCGACGATGTACGTCAACCAGCCGTGGACGATCCGCCAGTACGCCGGGTTCTCGACGGCCGAGGAGTCCAACGCGTTCTACCGGCGCAACCTGGCGGCCGGCCAGAAGGGGCTGTCGGTCGCCTTCGACCTGGCGACGCACCGTGGCTACGACAGCGACCACCCCCGCGTCGCCGGCGACGTCGGCATGGCCGGCGTCGCCATCGACTCGATCCTCGACATGCGCCAGCTCTTCGACCACATCCCGCTCGACGAGATGAGCGTGTCGATGACGATGAACGGCGCCGTGCTCCCCGTGCTCGCCCTCTACGTGCTCGCCGCCGAGGAGCAGGGTGTGCCACCGGCGCAGCTCACGGGCACGATCCAGAACGACGTGCTCAAGGAGTTCATGGTCCGCAACACGTACATCTACCCGCCGGGTCCGTCGATGCGGATCATCTCCGACATCTTCGCCTTCACCTCGCGGGAGATGCCCCGGTTCAACTCGATCTCCATCTCCGGCTACCACATGCAGGAGGCCGGGGCGACCGCCGATCTGGAGCTGGCGTACACGCTCGCCGACGGCGTCGAGTACATCCGCACCGGGCTCGACGCCGGGCTGGCGATCGACGCCTTCGCCCCGCGGCTGTCGTTCTTCTGGGCGATCGGCATGAACTTCTTCATGGAGGTCGCCAAGCTGCGCGCCGCCCGGCTGCTGTGGGCGAAGCTCGTGCGCCAGTTCGAGCCGGCCAACGACAAGTCGCTGTCGCTGCGCACGCACTGCCAGACGTCGGGGTGGTCGCTGACCGCCCAGGACGTGTTCAACAACGTCGTGCGCACGTGCGTCGAGGCGATGGCGGCGACGCAGGGGCACACGCAGTCGCTGCACACCAACGCCTTCGACGAAGCACTGGCGCTGCCGACCGACTTCTCCGCACGCATCGCCCGCAACACTCAGTTGCTCTTGCAACAGGAGTCCGGGACGTGCCGGGTGATCGACCCATGGGGCGGCAGCTACTACGTCGAGCGCTTGACCCACGACCTCGCCGCCCGGGCGATGGGCGCACATCCAGGAGGTCGAGGAGGCCGGCGGGATGACCGCCGCCATCGAGGCCGGCATCCCCAAGCTGCGGATCGAGGAAGCCGCCGCACGCACGCAGGCGCGCATCGACTCCGGACGCCAACCGGTGATCGGCGTCAACCTGCACCGGCCGGACACGGTCGACGACATCGACGTGCTGAAGGTCGACAACAGCGCGGTGCGGGCGCAGCAGCGGGCCAAGCTCGAGCAGCTGCGCGCCGAGCGCGACGAGGACGCCTGCCAGGCGGCGCTCGCCCAGTTGACCGCGGCGGCACGGGCGTCGGTCGAGGGGACGCGGGCCGAGGGTCTCGCCGACAACCTGCTCAAGCTGTCGATCGATGCTGCCCGCGCGCGGGCAACCGTCGGCGAGATGAGCACCGCCCTGGAGGACGTGTTCGGCCGGCACACCGCGGCGATCCGTACGATCACCGGCGTGTACCGCAGCGAGGTCGGTGAGGCGCCGAACGTGGCCAAGGTGCGCGCCCGTCGCCGACGAGTTCGCCGCGTCACACGGGCGGCGGCCGCGGATCCTCGTCGCCAAGGTCGGCCAGGACGGCCACGACCGGGGTCAGAAGGTGATCGCCTCGGCGTTCGCCGACCTCGGCTTCGACGTCGATGTCGGACCGCTGTTCCAGACCCCCGAGGAGGTCGCCCGCCAGGCCGTCGAGGCGGACGTGCACATCGTCGGGGTGTCCAGCCTGGCGGCCGGTCACCTCACGCTCGTGCCGCAGCTGAAGGCTGCCCTCGAGGCGCTCGGTCGCGGCGACGTGCTCATCGTCGTCGGCGGTGTGGTCCCACCACAGGACCACGACGAGCTCCACCGCGCCGGCGTGTCGGCGATCTTCCCGCCGGGCACGGTCATCGCCGACGCCGCGGCGGAGCTGCTCGACGAGCTGCGGTGAACGTCGACGACTACGAGGCCGGCATCCTGGCGGCCGACCGGACGGCGCTCGGACGGGCGATCACGCTGGTCGAGTCGACCCGACCGGACCACCAGGAGGCGGCCAAGGAGCTGCTGACCCGTCTGCTGCGCCGTGCCGGAGGCGCCCACCGCGTCGGCATCACCGGCGTGCCAGGGGCGGGGAAGTCGACGTTCATCGACGCCCTCGGCAGCGAGCTGACGGCGAGCGGCACACGCGTCGCCGTGCTCGCCGTCGACCCGTCGTCGACGCGCACCGGTGGCAGCATCCTCGGCGACAAGACGCGCATGTCCCGGCTCGCTGTCGACGACCTTGCGTTCATCAGGCCGTCGCCGAGCGCCGGCGTGCTCGGCGGCGTCACGAGAGCCACCCGCGAGTCGATCATCGTCGTCGAGGCAGCCGGCTTCGAGGTCGTGTTCGTCGAGACCATCGGCGTCGGCCAGTCCGAGGTCCAGGTGGCCGACATGGTCGACACGTTCCTGCTGCTCACGCTCGCCCGTGCCGGCGACAGCTTGCAGGGGATCAAGAAGGGTGTGCTCGAGCTGGCCGACGTGATCGCCGTCAACAAGGCCGACGGCGGGCACGTGCTCGACGCCAAGTCCGCTGCGCGCGAGCTCTCGGCCGCGCTGCACCTCATCGCTCCGGCCGCCGATGGGTGGTCAACGCCCGTGCTGACCTGCAGCGCCACCGAGGGAACGGGTCTCGACGCAGTCTGGAAGCAGTTGCAGGCGCATCGACAACACCTCGAACGCACCGGACAGCTCACCGAGCAACGTCGGCAGCAGGACGTTCGTTGGATGTGGTCGACGATCGACGACCGCCTGCTCGCCCGCTTCCGCTCCTCGATGGGCGAGCCGGCGACGGCGCTCGAGGAGCAGATCCGGCTGGGCGAGATCACGCCGACCGCCGCCGCCGAGCAGCTGCTCGGACTGACCGACGACGACGTCTGACGAAGGCTCAGCCCCTGGTACGGACCCCGTAGCCGAAGCTCACGATCGATGCCACCGCTGCGATGCCGACGAGGATCCACACCGCAGCGGGCGCATCGATGAAGACCGCGACCGCCAGCGCCAGGAGCGCCAACACGACCACCGCGAAGATGAGAACGCCGTTGGGCGAACGTGACTGACCAGCCATGGCGCAGGGAATACCCGTCGCCGGCCAGGACCGAACTGCAACGGCGGCGAAGCGGCCCCGACCGAGCGTGCGCTCGCACGCCGGGGCGGCGATGGGGTGTCGGGCGCAGCCCCCACGGTGAATGGCCTCCAGATGGACGAGCGACGAGTTGGCAGCGCCTCCGCCGCCGCTGTAGCTTGCCGGCGCACACGGCGGACGAGAGGGCGGGACCATGACCACCGATGCGACAGCTGTCGCCACGGACTTCTACGCGGCGATCGAAGCGGCCTGGAACAACGCCGACGGCCCGGCCTTCGGGGCGGCGTTCGGCGATGACCTGTGGTTCGTCGACATCCGCGGGGTCGCCCACGACGGCGGCCCGGCGGGCCTCGGCGCAGCCCACCAGGGCATCTTCGACAGCATCTACAAGGGCAGCGTCATCCGCTACGAGACCGAGGCCGCCCGTCCACTGAGCGACGACCTGATCATGGCGCGCGGCCGCGCCACGCTCGACACGCCGGGCGGGCCGATGGCCGGGGTGCACCACGCGCTGAACACCGTCCTGCTGGCGCGCGACAACGGTGCCTGGCGAGCCGTGATGTTCCACAACACGCTCGTCACCGGCTGACCTCGGTGCCGTGAAGGCCTCGCCGTCCGGCGCGGTCGGGCTCGTCTCCCGTCGAAGGGCGACCGCTCGCTGGCGCGGCCTGGTCGCGGCCGGGCTGCTCCTCGGCATCGGCTTCGGGGTGAGCCTGGCGAGCGTGGCGGCAGCGAGGAAGACGGCCTCGGCCTACGAACGGATCCTCCGCTCCGCTGACGCGCCCGACGCCGCCGTCGCCCACGGCTCGCCACTCGACGACGCCGTCCGTTCCCTGCAAACGATTCCAGGGATCACGGACCAGCGCGCGTACGCCGGGTTCCGGGGAGTCGCCGACGGCATCGACCCGGCGCTCACCAGCGGGCTGCTGGCGCCGACCGGCGACCGGTTCCCACTCGAGCTCCCCGTGCTGCGCGCTGGGCGCTTGCCCGATCCCGACGCGCCGGACGAGGTCTTCGTCAGCGCCACGGTCGCCGACGGTGCGGGCCTCGAGGTCGGCGACCGGCTGAGGTTCCACTTGTTCACCCCGAACTCCGAACGGACAGCGGAGACGACGGTGACGGTCACAGGCATCGGCACGATGCCGGTCGAGGCGGTCAGCGACGAGACGGCGATCGTGGGCATCGCCGTGTTCACACGCGCGTTCCTCGCCGCCCATCGCGACCTCGTCGTGTACTCGGTGAGCAACGTCGACCTGGCGGCCGGGGTCGACGCGCGCGACGAGCTCGCACCCGCCGTCGGTTCGCTCGGTCACGATCTCCAGTCGGCGCGCAGTCAGGAGATCGACGCGATCAACGAGGCGATGCGTCCGCTGGTGATCGTGCTCGTCGCGCTCGGAGCTCTCGCCTTCGCCGCCACCGTCATCGGAGCCGGCCAGGTGATCCAGCGCAACCTCTCCCGAGGGCGTGCGGACAGGGTGACCCTGCGGGCGCTCGGGATGGAGCGCTCGCAGCTGCGCCTCGTCGAGATGGCCACGTCGGGGGTCGTCGCCGTCGTCGCCGTCGTCGCCGCCCTCGCTGTGATGCTGCTGGCCTCCCCGATCGCGCCGGTGGGCCCGCTGCACGACCTCGATCCGGCGACCGGACGGTCGATCGAAACGGCGGTCGCTGTGATCGGGGCGGCGGTGATCGTGCTGACGCTCGCGGCCATCACCTCGGTGGCGTCGATCCGGCGAGATGCGGTCTCGACCACGCCGCGGCGCTCGTCGTGGCTCGCCGGCGCCGCCCGTGGCCCGGCGGCGGTCGCCGGGATCACCCTTGCTCTGCAGACAGACCGTCGCTGGCGGCCGCTCGCCGCGACTGCTGCGGCGACGGCGCTCCTCGCCCTGTGCGCCACCTTCGTCCCGTCGGCAGTGCGCTTGGTCGACACACCGTCGCGCTACGGGTTCGACGCCGACCTGCTCGCCCTCAACGCGTACGGGGACCAGTCGCTCGATGCGTTGTCGGCGGCGTTCGGCGAGGCCGACGACGTCGTCGCCGCGGCCGGATTCACACTGGTGCCGTTCCTGCTCGACGGTCGCGCCGTGCCGGGGCTCGCCGCCACGACGATCAAGGGTGAGCTGACGCCGACGATCGTGGAGGGTCGCGCCGCGCGGGCCGACAACGAGGTCGTCGTCGGTCGAGACACGCTGGACGCCCTCGGCGCGGCGATCGGTGACGTCCTGACGGCACAGGTCAACGGTGACGGCGTGGCAGCAGGCGACGTGACCGAACTGCGCGTCGTCGGCATCGCCACGTTCCCGCCGGTTGGCCAGGTCGGGACCGACGTACCTCGCCTGGGCACCGGGGCGCTCGTGACACGCGACGCGTACGAGCGCATGGGTGGAGATCGACGCAACGAGCCCGAGTTCACCGCGGTGCGCCTGGCCGACGGCACGAACCCGTCCACGGTGACGGGGCAGGTCTTCCACGACGCGGCGCAAACGACGACGACGTGGTTCACCGATGCCAAGCCGGCCGAGATCCGCCAGCTCGACGCCGCGTTGCCCTACCTCCGTGGCTCGTTGTTCGTCGGATACGCCGCCCTGCTCGCCGTCGCCGCCCACGCACTGTGGACGCGGGCGCGCGCCAACCGCGACGACCTCGCCGTGCTGCGAGCTGTCGGCTGCACCCGCCGACAGCTCGATGCGGTCAGCGCGTGGCAGGTGCTCCCAGCGGCACTCGCGGCGCTCGCCATCGGCATCCCGCGTCGGCATCGCCGTCGGGCGCTGGGCGTTCACCGTGTTCGCCCGGTCGCTCGCAGTCGTCGACCACGCCTGGACCACGCCGATCGCGGTCAGCGCGCTCGTCGTGGCCGTGGTCGTCGCCCTGGCGATGGCCGATGCCGTCGGCGTGATCGCAGCGCGGCGGACCCGCGCCGCCGTCGACGTCAGGGATCGGTGAGCGCGTCGGGCTGACCGGGCTGCGGATCAGGCGTCGCCGCGAGCTGGCGGCCGATGTGGAACGGGGCGACCTGACCGACGGCGATCGACAGCGCCAGCACCACGGCGAGGAGGCGGGAGAGGGCGATGTCCCGGTCGAGGTCGTCGAGGCTGTCCTCGGCGAGGTCGATGGCCTCGGCGGTGTCGGCACGGTAGGAGTCGAGCAGCCGGCGGCTGCGCTCCAACGAATCGTCGAGCTCGGTGAGGTCGTCGTCGAGCTCGTCGAGCTGGGCGACGAGATCGTCGCTGGACCCGCTGAGCTCGCGGATCGAGCTCGTCGAGCCGCGCAGGTCGTCGGCGATGGGGCGGATGTCCTCGCGCACGCCGTCGACGGACGCGGCGAGCCCGGCGTCGGCGTCGAAGTCCGGACCGATCGGGATCTCGTCGAGCGCCTCCAGCGCGGAGTCGACGACGGTGGCGGCCTCGCGCAGGTCGACGAGCGTCGTGTCGAGACGATCGAGTGCCGGCGGGACGTCCTCGGTCAGGTCGGCGACCGAGTCCAGCGCTGCCGCGCCGTCGCTCGACGCCGGCGGACAGTGTCGTCAGCGAGTCGCGGATCGTGTCGAGCGAGTCGCCGACCGTCGTCGTCACGTCCTGGGCGATCGCCAGTGTCTCGTCGACGTTGGTCAGCGTGCGCTCGAGGAGGTCGAGGCTGGCCGCCGATCGGGTCCGCAGGTCGCCCAGCAGCTGCCAGGCCACGACGGCGCCGATGACGCAGGTGACGGCCGCGACGACGGCAGCGACCGTCACCGCGCGGCCGATGCGACGGCGGTTGAAGACAGCCCGAGCTCGTGCGGCCCGGGTCGCGCTGCGCGATCGGCTGAACGGTCACTCGACCCGCAGCCTCCGTCGGAGCAGCAGCACGGCCAGCGAACCGTAGACGACGACGAGCACGCCGAGTCCGACGAGATCGGCCGTCGCCGGCTCGGCGCCGCGCAGCATCACGTCGTGCAAGGCAGTTGATGCCGTAGGTCACCGGCAGGACGTAGGAGATGTAGCGGTACGGGGTCGCCAGCTGCGAGACGTCGAGGAAGAACCCGGAGAAGAACATGCCGGCGAGCAGGCTGAGCATGGCGTACTGCACCGCCTGGGTCTCCGAGCCGGAGATCATCGACAGGACCATGCCCAGCGACAGCGAGGCCAGCAGCACGAGCGACGACGACGGCGGCCACCCACAGCACCTCGCCCTGCAACGGCACGTCGAGCACGACGACCGCGGCCGCCACGAGCGACGCTCCGACGGCGAGGCCGACGGCGAGGTAGGCGATCGTCTTGCCGACGAGGATCTCGACGGACGACAGCGGCCCGACGCGCAGCAGCTCGAGCAGGCCGAGCTCGCGGTCGCGGACGAGCGACAGGGCGGCGAACGTCAGCGCGAGGTGCTGCAGCAGCAGGGCGATCGCCGACGGCGCGAAGTAGTCGACCGGCTCGATCGCGACGGGCGCGATGTTGGCCGTGTCGGCCTCGAACGGCCGCACCAGCACGGCGGGATCGAGCGGTCGCCACCTCGGGGATCGCCGCGGCGACGTCCTCCAGCGTCGTCGCCATGCGCCGCAGCCTGTGTCGGAGATGTCGGAGCCGCCACCGGCGCTGATCGCGTCGGCCTCGTCGGCCGCCGCGTCGATGCGCGACGAGCAGGTCGCCTGCGACGGCGTCGGGATCGCCGCCGAGGCGCTGCACGACGCCCTGCGACGTGGCCACCACGACCCCGACGTTGCGCAGCGTCTCGCCCGCCGTGCCGGCGGTGTCGGCCATCGCCGCCGTGTCGCCAGCGGCGACGGCCGCCGACAGCGAGGCCGCCTGCTCGGTGAGCTCGCTCGCCGCCTCGTCGACCGGGGCCAGGGCCTCCTGGGCCTCGGCGGCGATCGCTCCGAGCACGGACGCGTTGACCTCCTGGACGGCGAGTCGCGAGGCGATCTCGATCGCCGCCTGCTCGAACGGGTCGAGCTTCTCGTGGAGGATCTCGATCTGCGCGCTCTGGCCGCCGAGGATCTGGTCGAGCGCATCGGGCGGGAACACCACGACGGCGTCGAGCTCGCCGCCGTCGAGTCGCCTCGACCGCGGCGTCCTCGTCGTCGGTGAAGCCCATCGGCTCGATGTACTCGTCGAGCTGATCGGCGTACTCGGTGACCGCCTGCTCGTAGACCGAGCCGGCCGGTCCGACGAACTCGGTGCGCAGCTCGATGGTCGCGTCCTGGTAGCCGGCGCCGAACAGCACCAGCAGCAGGAACGGGCCGAGGACGAGCAACACCAGCAGCCTCGGCTGGCGGATGATCTCGCCCAGCTCCTTGCGCACGAAGGCCAACGCCTGGATGACCGTCGCCCAGGCCGGCCGGACCCGCAGGTTCCTGCCCTGGCGCAGCTTCTCGCGCCTTCGCCCGGCGAGCGACGTCCCGTCGCTCGCGGCGGGCGAGGCGCCGACCGCGGATGCTCACGTCACCGCCTCGTCCACTTCGAGCGTCGGAGCCCTCGTCGTCGGGCTGCTCGGTGTCGAGTCGCCGACCGGTGTCGCTCGATCACCCGGACGAACGCCTCGTCGAAGTCGACGAAGTGCTCGCGCGTCTCGATGATCGGCAGCTGCAGTCGCTCGCAGCACGTCGTCCAAGCGGTCGATGGCCTCGTCGGCGTCGTCGACGACCAACCGCCACATCCGCCCCGCGACGTGGTCCGGGCCGGAGATGACACCGTCGATCCGCGACAGCTCGGCGAGCTCGGACGGCTCGACCTCCCGGCTCATCTCGATGTCGACGACCTCGCCGTCGAACGCCGCCCGGCGGAGGTTCTCCGGCGTGTCGAGCATCAGCAGCTCGCCGTCGGACAGCAGCCCGACGTAGTCGCAGAACGCCGCCTCGCCGACGTACTGCGTCGTCACGCACATCGTGGCGCCGTCGTCGCGCATCTCGCGGAACTGCTCCCAGAACGTGCTGCGCAGGATCGGGTCGATGCCCGCCGTCGGCTCGTCGAGGAACACCAGCGTCGGGTCGTGGACGAAGGCGGCGGCCAGGGCGAGGCGCCGCTGCATGCCGCCGGACACCTCGCGCACCTTCTTCGTAACGGTGCTCGTCCAGCTCGACCCACTCCAGGACGTGGCGCAGTCGGTGGCGGCGGCGCAGCCGCAGCCCGTACATCGAGGCGTGGAAGCTGAGGTTCTCCCACAACGAGAGGTCGGGGAACAGCGGCGGGATCTGCGGCAGGTAGCCGATCCGCTGACGCTGCGACGACGACAAGCGCGTCGACGGCGTGCCCCACACCGTCGCCGTCCCCTCCGTCGGCTCGAGCAGCCCGACGAGCAGGCGGACCGTCGTCGTCTTGCCGCAGCCGCTGGGACCGATCAGCCCGACGATGCTGCCCTGCTCGATGTCCAGCTGGAGGCCCTTGACGACGCGTTCGTCGCCGAACGACTTGCTCAATCCATTGCAGAACACCGCGGGCTCGCCCGCTGACACCACTTCGACGAACCTCCCCAGGGCCGCTCCCGCCCTACCCTCGGTCGGGTGACGGCAAACGCGGTGGGCGTGCGCGCTAGTCGGCGCCTCCTCAGCGCAGGCGGGTGAGCTCGACGGTGACGCCGAGCGAGCCGGGCGCCGGACCGGAGTAGATGCCCGTCAGCGGGCGGACGTCGGCGTAGTCGCGTCCGCGTGCCACGATCACGTGCCGGTCGGCCACCTCCGACAGGTTGGACGGATCCGCGGCCACCCAGTCACCTGCCCAGAACTCGACCCATGCATGGCTCTCCGCCCGCACGGGCTCGTCGAGCACCGCCGGCTCCTTGCCCGGGTAGAGGTAGCCCGACACGTAGCGCGCCGGCAGGCCGGCCGCCCGCAGCAGCGCCAGCGCGACGTGGGCGAAGTCCTGGCACACCCCCTCGCCGAGCGCTCGGGCCTCGGCCGACGTGGTGCTGACCTGGGTGACGCCGCGCACGTAGCTCGAGCTGCTCGTTGACCCAGGCCACCGCCCGCCGGCCGGCCTCGACGGGCGCGTACTGTGCGGCGAGCTCGGCGCCGACCTCGTCGAGCTCGGGCTCGGCGAGCACGTAGCGCGACGGCGCCAGCAGCTCGGCGTAGCGGTCGCACTGCCCTCCGGCCTCGAAGTCGGCCCAGCCGAACGGCGGCGGGCCGCCATGCGCACCCGAGGTCTCGACGACGGACGTCGCCGTCACCACCAGCTCGGTGTGCGGCTGGTGCACGTCGAAGGCGTGCACGACGGTGCCCCAGTAGTCGACGTAGCGGAACGTCCCGGCCGCCGGCGAGGTGTCGACCTTGCTCTGCAGGGTGTGCTGACCGCCGGCGGTGGCCGGTGTCATCCGCACCTCGTTGTACGACGCCCGAGCCGGCGTCTCGTAGTGGTAGCCCGTGCGGTGACGGACGGCGATGCGCCAGCTCGGTGCACCAGTGTGGAGTCGGCTGGCGAGCCAAGCGCCGTCATGCTGGAGCTCGCTCGCTCGCTCATCGCGGCGACTCCTCGAGGCTCCAGCCGACCACGGCCGCCGTCGCGAAGTAGCTCCTGGCGACGGTCTCGCTGAGGTCGGACATCCCCCGCTCGACGCGGTGCAACCGCTCCGGGAGGTTCTCCAGCAGCTGGTCGGGCTGGAGGAACTCGAGGTCGGCGAGCACGCGCCCGAGCACGCGCCGGGCCGTGTCGCTGCGCACGCCGCGCCCGTTGCGTTGCGCAGGCGGCTCGAGCCTCGCCAGGGCGTTCTCGCCGATGGTCAAGGCGTGGATCACCGACCGTGGGAACAGGCGGTCGAGGAGCAGGAACTCGAGGACGAGGCGGACCTCGACCCCGCGCTGGTACGTCCGCAGGTACGCCTCGTGCGCCGAGCACGCCCGCAGCGTCGTCAGCCACGTGCCCTCACGGTCGGGCGTGCTCACCGCCGCGGCCAGCAGGCGGGCCGTCATGTCGGCGCGCTCGATGCTGCGCCCGAGCAGCAAGAAGTCGTACCCGTTGTCCCGGCTGATCGTCGAGGTGATGTAGCCGGCGAGCATCGCCGAGCGCTGGCGGATGTAGGTGAAGAACGGAGCCGGGCCGAACTGGCGGGCGGCCGACACCCGTCGCGGCAGCTCGAGGTCGGTGGTGTTGAGGCACTCCCAGATCTCCCCCGACAACGACTCGCGCACCCCCCGGGCGTTCTGCCGTGCGGCGCCGAGCGACCCGACGATCGAGCTCGGGTTGGTGCCGTCGAAGGCGAGCATGTCGAGCACCTCGCGCACGGTGAGTGGCGCCTGGTCGTGCAACCCCATCACGTTGGCCACGACGCGGCACGTCTCGCCTTCGTCGATCTCGGGGTTCTCGATGATGTCGTGGAAGTAGACGTCGAGCAGGCGAGCCGTGTCCTCGGCCCGCTCCACGTAGCGGCCGATCCAGAACAGTGCCTCGGCGGCCCGGCTCAGCATGACCCGGCCTGCTGCTGTTGCTCGGCCTGCTCGCTGACCGGACCGGGGTCGGGGGCCACAGCCGGGACGGATGCGGGCAGGACGGTGAACGGGCTGTCATGGATGGGCGGGCGGCTCACCGACGTGAGCACCCAGGTGTCCTTCGACCCGCCGCCCTGGCTGGAGTTGACCACCATCGTCCCTTCTCGCAGCGCCACCCTGGTCAGCCCTCCCGGCAGGACGTGCACCCGCTCGCCGTCGTTGGTGGCGAACGGGCGGAGGTCGACGTGGCGCGGGCGGAGGACGTCGCCGTCCTTCGACGGCACGGTCGACAGCATCACCAGCTCCTGGGCGATCCAGCGGCGCGGGCAGGCGAGCACCTGCTCGCCGACCGCGGCCAGCTCCTCGTCCGAGGCGTGCGGACCGATGACGATGCCGTGGCCGCCGGAGCCGTCGACCGGCTTGAACACGAGTTGATCGGCCCGCTCGAGGGCGTACGCCAGCACGTCCGGCTCGTCGAGGCGGTAGGTCGCCACGTTCGGGAGCAGCGGCTGCTCGCCCAGGTAGTACTCGATCAGCGCCGGCACGTAGGTGTAGATCAGCTTGTCGTCGGCCACGCCGTTGCCGACGGCGTTGGCGATCGTCACGGCACCGGCACGGGCGGCGTTGAGCAGGCCGGGCGTGCCGATGACGGAGTCCGGCCGGAACTGCAACGGGTCGAGGAAGTCGTCGTCGATCCGCCGGTAGACGACGTCGACGCGGGTCTCGCCGCGGGTGGTGCGCATGTAGAGGACGTTGTCGCGGCAGACCAGGTCGCGCCCCTCGACGAGCTCGATGCCCATCTTGCGGGCGAGGAAGGCGTGCTCGAAGTACGCCGAGTTGTAGATCCCGGGGCTGAGCAGCACCACCGTCGGGTCGCTCACGCCGGCCGGCGCCGCGGCGCGCAGCGAGTCGAGCAGCGTGGCGACGAAGCCGGCCACCGGCTGCACCTGCTGCTCGAGGAACAGCCCGGGGAAGACCCGCGTCAACGCCTCCCGGTTCTCGATCACGTAGGAGATGCCCGACGGCACGCGGAGGTTGTCCTCGAGGACGCGCATCACGCCGTCGGCGCCGCGGACGAGGTCGATGCCGGCGAGGTGGATGCGGACCCCGGAGGCGGGCCGGATTCCGGCGCCGGCGCGGCAGAAGTTGCTGCTCGTGAACACGAGCGAGTGCGGGACCACGCCGTCGCGGAGCACGCTGACGCTCGCCGTAGATGTCGTCGAGGAACGCCTCGAGGGCGCGCACCCGCTGCACGACACCGGCCTCGATGTGGTCCCACTCGTCCTCGGCGATCAAGCGCGGCACCAGGTCCAGCGGGAAGACCCACTCCTCGCCGGACGACGAGAACGTGATCCCCTGCTGCAGGAAGCTGCGGGCACGTACCGCGCCGCGCTCCTCGAGATCGCCGGCGGACAGCAGCTCCAGGGCTTCGTACAGCGACTTGGTGTGCGCACGCGGGGCACCGTCGGCGTCGACCATCTCGTCGTAGGTGTCGCTGCGATAGTCGGCCAGGAGCCCGTTCACGACCCTGTTCCTACCCGCCCGATGTTTCGGGAGCTTTTCGTAACGCTGCGGAAACGCAGATGCGTCACGATGTGCCCGATGCGACGACATCGAGCGGTCCGTGTGGGCTGCGAGTTCGAGTACGAGGCGGGCATCGAGACGCCGGCAGTCTTCCAGGTGCAGCCGTACGACGAGGGCCCGGCGATCGTCCAGCGACTCGAGTGGCAGACCGAGCCGGAGGCCGTGCGCCACGGCTACCGCGACCTGTACGGCAACGGCTGCCAGCGGGTCACCCTGCCGGTCGGGCGCTCGACGCTGCGCTTCGACGCCCTCGTCGCCGTGCCCGACGCCACCGAGGCGATCGACCTCGACGCCCCGAGACGCCCGCCGGCGAGCTCCCCGACGACGTGCTCGTCTACACCCTGCCCAGCCGCTACGTCCTGCCCGACGTGCTCGCCGACGAGGCGTGGAAGCTGTTCGGCGACATGCCAGCCCGGCTATCGCCGCGTCGCCGCCATCGTCGATCACGTCAACGAGCACGTCACGTTCACCCACGGCAGCAGCACGGCGCTGACGACGGCCGCCGACGTGTACGAGGCGCGAGCGGGCGTGTGCCGCGACTTCGCCCACGTCGCCCTCAGCTTCTGCCGTGCGCTCAGCATCCCTGCCCGCTACGTGTTCGGCTACCTGCCGGAGATCGAGGTCGAGCCGATGGACGAGCCGATGGACTTCGCGGCGTGGATCGAGGTCTACCTCGGCGGCACCTGGTACACGTTCGACCCGCGCAACAACGAGGCGCGCAAGGGTCGTGTCCTCATCGGGCGTGGCCGCGATGCGCTCGACGTGGCGATGGTGACCACGTTCGGCGGGCCCGTCCTCGAGCGGATGGAGGTGTGGGCGCACGAGGTCGAACCAGAGCGAGCGACACCGTGACGGACTGGTTCGCCCGGCCGCTGCTCGACCTCGGCGCCGTCGACCTCGACGGCGCTCCCGGCGTCGAGTACCTGCTGTGCCAGCGCTTCCGGTACGAGTACGACGTTCCCGCCTACGACGTGCGCCAGCGTCTCGTCGCCCTCCCGCGCCGCCGGCACGGCTCGCTCCATCGGCGTGCCCACCACGTCAGCGTCGACGTGTGTGGGACCGCCGCGTGGTCGCGGCGGAGCCGGGTGGACCGTCGCGGCAACACGGTCGTCGACGTGCACGTGCCGGAGGTCCACTGCACGGTCGAGTTCACCGTCGCCGCAGTCGTCCACCGCAACGGTCCACTCGTCGACACGGCACTGCCGGCCGCCTCGCTCCGAGATCCTGCCCATCTCCGGCCCACCGCGCTCACCCGGGCCGACGACGCGCTGCGGGCGGTGGCCGCCGAGGTCCGGGCCTCGACGGCCGACGACGTGGAGTTCGCCGAGCTGGCGTGCTCGGTCGTGCGGGCCGGCATCGAGTACGGCTTCGGGGCGACCTCGGTGGAGACCACCGCGGCGGAGGCGTGGGCCATCGGTCGCGGTGTCTGCCAGGACTCGGCCCACGTGCTGCTCGCCGTCTGCCGCGCCGCCGGCGTGCCGGCGCGCTACGTCTCGGGCCACCTGCTCGGCCAGCTCGGCGGCAGCCACGCGTGGGTCGAGGTGCTCGTCGCCGACGGCGTCCAGGCGCGAGCGCTCGGCGTCGACCCGTCGAACGGCTGTCGCGCCGGGCCGCGCCACCTGCCGGTCGCCGTCGGGCGCGACTACCGCGACGTGGCGCCGACGTCGGGGTCGTACCAGGGCGAGGCGAGCGGCCGGCTGACGTCGACGAAGCACGCCGGCGTCACCGCCGTCGTCGAGAACCTCTTCGCCGACGTCGCCATCTGAGCCGCCGCCGCGCTGAACTGCCAGGATCACGACGTGGCTGAGCGTCGACCGAACGTCGTGCTGATCAACTGCGACGATCTCGGCTACGGCGATCTCGGGTGCTACGGATCGCCCGTCAACACGACGCCGGCAATCGATCGGATGGCGGCGGACGGCCTGCGCTTCGACTCGTTCTACATGGCCTCGCCCGTGTGCTCGCCCTCGCGCGCCGCATTGCTCACGGGGTGCTACCCGCCGCGCGATCGGGTTCGGCTCGTTCGACGGGCTCCCCGTGCTGTTCCCCGGTCAGGGCATCGGCCTCGCCGGCACCGAGATCAGCCTCGCCACACTGCTGTCGGCCGCCGGCTACCGCACGCACATGGTGGGCAAGTGGCACTGCGGCGACCAGCCCGGCTTCCTGCCGACCGACCACGGCTTCGACCACTTCTTCGGCCTCCCCTACAGCAACGACATGGGCCGCCAGGCGCTCCCGACCAGCGGCCTGTTCGCTCCGGTGGAGGGCCGCGAGCCGTTCTACTTCAACCCGCTGCCACTGATGTGGGACGACTGCGTCGTCGAGGAGCAGCCCGATCAGGCGGCGCTCACCGAGCGCTACGTCACCGATGCCGTGCGCTTCCTGCGCGACGCCGGAGACGACCCGTTCTTCCTGTACCTGGCCCACATGTACGTCCACGTCCCGATCTACGTGCAGCAGCGCTTCGCCGACGCCGTCGGCGAACGGGACCTACGGTGCGGCCGTCGAAGCCATCGACTGGGCGACCGACGTCATCCTCCACGAGCTGGCGGCGCTGGGGATCGAGCGCGAGACGATCGTCGTCTTCACGCAGCGACAACGGGTCGCGTGGTGTGTGCGGGGGCAGCAACCACCCCCTGCGCGGCGCCAAGACGACGACGTGGGAGGGCGGCATGCGGGTCCCGTGCATCGTGCGCTGGCCCGGCACGATCGAGGAGGGTCGGGTCACCGACGAGCTGGCCACGTCGATGGACCTCTACCCGACGCTCGCCCACCTCTGCGGTGCGGACCTGCCGATCGACCGGACGATCGACGGGCGCGACATCACGCCGCTGTTGCTGTCGCCCGACGCCACGTCACCGCACGAGGCGTTCTACTACTACTGGATGAACGATCTGGAGGCCGTGCGGGTCGGGCGCTGGAAGTTGCATCTGGCCAAGCACGGCACGGCGCTCACCGAGCTCTACGACCTCGACCACGACCGGGCCGAGACGACCGACCTCGCCGGCGCCCATCCCGAGGTCGTCGCCGAGCTCGAGGTGCACGCCGAGCGAGCAAGGACCACGCTTGGCGATGCCCGGTGCGGCCGCAGCGGGCAGGGGATCCGGCCGGCCGGCCGCGTCGAGGACCCGAAGACCCTGACCACGTTCGACCCCGACCACCCCTACTACCTCGCCGAGTACGACCTCACCGATCGCGGCTGACGACGGGCTGGTCTCGCTCGGCGAGGAACGCGGCCGAGGCGCGGCAGCGCGGCGCGGTTGTAGACCAGACCGCCGTGTGTCCCACCGATCTCGACGTTCTCGCCGGCGGGCACGCGGCAGGCCGCTGGCCGGACGATCGGATCGTCGCGGGTGTAGATCGCCATCACGCGGGTGGCCGGGCTCAGCGGCCGGCGCAGATCGTCGGTGTACGGGCAGCCGCACGCCGGCACCTTGCAGTCCGGGTCCAGCAGCTTGACCGCCCGCGCCCCGGCGGCGGCCACCGACGACCTGGCGACCGTGCTCGGCGCCCGGGTGATGTCCTGCTGCATCATCGCCACGACGGCCGGCGCCGGCGATCCCAAGAGGGCGAGGTGTGACACCCGTTCCTGCAGCCGGGAGGCGATCGCCCAGCCGAGCATCCCGCCGCGGCTGTGGCCGACGATGGCGATCGGACCCGTCCGCCGGGCGAGCTGTGGCGACAGCGACCGCTCGACCTCCGTCCGCAGACGTTCGGGGCACCCGGCGTTGATCGACACGCCGGAGCGCACGGGCGCGTACCCGATCCGCGAGAGCCACGACCGCAGCGGGCGGAGGTAGAGGTCGTTGCCGAACAGTCCGGGGATGACCAGGACGGTGCGACCGTCACCTCGTGGGATGCCCCGTCCGTAGAAGACGGGATCGCGATGCAGCGCGGCCAGCTCGCCGAGCGCCCGGGCCTCGCTCCTCACCGTGGCCAGCGGGTCCTCGGCCATCCGCCCAGCCTCGCGCAGTGGCCGGGCGGGGCGGGTCATTCGACGAGGCGGAGGCCGGCGGGGGACAGCGACGGTTCGGCGAGGGGGAGCTCGACGACGAACTCGGTGCGGTGGGCCGGGAAGAGGTGCTCGCTCATCAGCACTGGGCGGCCGGTCGTGTCCGTCGTCACCCGCTGGCAACGCAGCAGTGGTGCGCCGACGGGCACGCCGAGCAGCGCGGCATCGGCCGGCTCGGCGGCGGCGGCACCGATCGTCTGCGTCGCCCCGCGCAGGGGGATCGCCAGCAACTCGTAGAACGGGTGCTGCTCGACGTCGGCGCGCGACAGCCGCCGGCCGAGCTCGGCGGGGCACCACACGGTGACGACGGCGAACGGCTCACCGTCGGCCAGGTTGAGTCGCTTGACGCGCAGCACCTGGTCGACGCCGAGCACGCACTCGACGTGCTCGGGTGAGGCGACGAAGGCGAACTCGGTGACCCGCCGCTCGGCGTGGCGCCCGCCGACCTCGAGTTGCTCCTCGATCGTCCCGAGGTGCTCGAGGCGCTGGCGAACCGGCTCGGTGGCGACGAACCAGCCGAAACCCTGCCGCGCCGCGATCAGCCCCTCCTCGCGGACCACCTCCAGCGCCCGCCGCACCGTCACCCGGCTGGCGCCGAAGCGCGCCGACAGCTCGGACTCGCTGGGGAGCACCGTGCCGGCGGCACGATCGCGCACCAGCTCGCGCAGCTCACCGGCGATCTCCTGATAGCGGATCCGTCGCACTTGTATTAGAGTTGTCTACATCACTCACGAATGCAAGGCTGTGTACCCATGAGCGTGTCCGCCACCACCCCCATCGAGCTCGTCGAGTCGGTCTACGCCACGTTGCCCGAGCGTGCCGCGCTCGGCCGGCAACGTCTCGGCCGACCGCTCACGCTGACCGAGAAGGTCCTCGTCAACCACCTCGACGATCCCGAGTCCCAGGAGCTGGTGCGTGGCGAGAGCTACGCCGACTTCCACCCCGACCGCGTGGCGATGCAGGACGCCACGGCACAGATGGCCCTGCTGCAGTTCATGACCGCCGGGCTGCCCGAGGTCGCCGTGCCGTCGACGGTCCACTGCGACCACCTCATCCAGGCCAAGGTCGGCGCCTCGATCGACCTCGGCGTGGCCATCGACACCAACCAGGAGGTCTACGACTTCCTGCGCTCGGTGTCGGCGAAGTACGGCATCGGCTTCTGGGGACCGGGCAGCGGCATCATCCACCAGGTCGTGCTGGAGAACTACGCCTTCCCGGGCGGGATGATGATCGGCACCGACTCGCACACCCCCAACGCCGGCGGCCTCGGCATGGTCGCCATCGGCGTTGGCGGCGCCGACGCCGTCGACGTGATGACCGGCTTCCCGTTCAACGTCCGCTGGCCGAAGGTCATCGGGGTCCGCCTGACCGGTTCGCTGTCGGGCTGGTCGGCGCCCAAGGACGTGATCCTGGAGGTGGCCCGCATCCTCACCGTCGAGGGCGGCACCGGGGCGATCATCGAGTACCACGGGCCCGGCGCCGACTCCATCTCCGCCACCGGCAAGGGGACGATCTGCAACATGGGCGCCGAGATCGGCGCCACCACGTCGCTCTTCCCGTACGACGCCAACATGGGCCAGTACCTCAAGGCGACGGGGCGAGAGGCGATCGCCGACGCCGCCGACAAGGTGGCCGACGAGCTGCGTCCCGACGAGGGCGCCTTCTACGACCAGCTGATCGAGATCGACCTCGACGAGCTGAAGCCGCTGATCAACGGTCCGCACTCCCCCGACCGCGCCCACCGCATCGGGAGCTCCGGAGCCGGCACAGTGGGTGCCGCCGCCGCCGAGAACGACTGGCCGCTGGAGATCTCGTCGGCGCTGATCGGGTCGTGCACGAACTCGTCCTACGAGGACATCACGAGGGCGGCGTCGATCGCCCGCCAGGCGTCGGCCAAGGGCCTGACCTCGAAGGTCGAGCTGCTCGTCACGCCGGGCTCGGAGCAGATCCGGGCGACCATCGAGCGCGACGGCTTGCTCGCCGATCTCGAGGCCGTCGGGGCGACCGTGCTCGCCAACGCGTGCGGGCCGTGCATCGGCCAGTGGGCGCGGCCCGAGAGCGTCACCGGGCGGCCGAACACGATCGTCAACTCGTACAACCGCAACTTCCCGAAGCGCAACGACGGGTCGGCCAAGACGCTGAGCTTCGTCACCTCGCCGGACACGGTGATGGCCCTCGCCCTCGCCGGCCGCCTCGACTTCGACCCGACCAGCGACACGCTGACCGCACCCGACGGTTCCGAGGTGACGCTCGACGCGCCCGTCGGTGAGGTGCTCCCCGACCGCGGCTACGACCCGGGCGAGGACACCTTCACCGCCCCGCCCGACGACGTGTCCGGCGTGGCGGTGGAAGTCAGCCCGACCAGCGACCGGCTGCAGCTGCTCGAGCCGTTCGCCGCCTGGGACGGCGAGGACTACCGCGACCTGCCCGTGCTGATGAAGGCGCAGGGCAAGTGCACGACCGACCACATCTCGGCGGCCGGGCCGTGGCTGAAGTACCGCGGTCACCTCGAGAACATCTCCGGCAACCTGTTCCTCGGCGTGGTCAACGCCTTCACCGGGGCCACCGGCGAGGGCAAGGACGTCACCGACGGCGAGACCCGCTCGTTCCCGGAGGTCGCCAAGCGCTACGGCGAGCAGGGGATCCGGTGGTGCGCCGTCGGCGACCGCAACTACGGCGAGGGCTCGTCCCGCGAGCACGCCGCGATGGAGCCGCGTTTCCGCGGCGGCGTCGTGATCTTCGCCCGCAGCTTCGCCCGCATCCACGAGACCAACGCCAAGAAGCAGGGCCTCGTGCCGCTGACGTTCGCCGATCCGGCGACCTACGACGAGATCGGCGAGGACGACCGCATCAACGTGCTCGGTCTGCCGCCGGTGCCCGGAGAGCCCGTGCGCTGCCAGGTCGTCAAGGCGGACGGATCGACCGTCGACTTCGAGGCCACGCACACGTTCAGCCCCGAGCAGGTCGAGTGGTTCAAGGCCGGCTCGGCGCTCAACATCGTCCGCCAGCGGGTCGCTGACAGCTCGAGTTGATGGACGTCGTCTCCACGCTGCGCACCACCGGTGCGGTCCGGACGTTCACCGACGAGGAGGTTCCCGACGCCGCCGTCCACCAGCTGCTCGACGACGCCCGGTACGCGCCGAGCGGCGGCAATCGCCAGCCGTGGCGGGTCGCCATCGTCAAGGACACGACGATCCGCCGGCGTCTCGCCGAGCTGATGCAGCCGGTGTGGGACGCCTACGTCGCCCGCGGCGCACTCGGCATCACCCCGTACAACGCCGTCGACGATGTCGAGCCCGAACGGGTGGCGCACGCGCCGAACCCGCTGCTCGACGGCATCGAGTCGGTCCCCGTCGTCCTCGCCGTGGCCGCCGACCTGCGTCTCATCGCCCTGATGGACGGCGAGCTCGACCGTCCGCCGCTCACCGGCGGCGCCTCGATCTACCCGTTCTGCTGGAGCATCCTGCTCGCCGCCCACGACCGCGGGCTCGGTGGCGTGATGACCACGTTCCTCTCCCGCGTCGAGCCCGCCGCCGGTCCCGAGCTCGGCCTCCCCGAGCACCACGCGCTCGCCGCCACCATCTTCCTCGGCGTTCCCGAGCGGCGGGCGACCAAGCTGCGCCGCAACCCGGTGGAGACGTTCGCGACCGTCGATCGCTTCGACGGTCCCGCCTTCGCGCTGTGACCCCCTGACCCGGAGGCTGCCCCGCCCAGCAGCCCCCGGATCGGGGGGAGATGCATGTCAGGTTCTGACTAGAACCGGAAGGCCATCGCCTGGACCAGCCGCTGGAACAGGCCATTGACGTTGAACGCGAACGAGCTGTTGCTCGCCGAGTTCGACTGGGTGACCGAGCCACCGCCGCCGCCGCCGACGGTGACCGGTGCGTGGATGTTGGCCTGGCCGTTGAACACGCTCCCGTTCGCCGACTGACGAGTCCGGTTGAGGACCAGACCGATCTGGCGCTGGCCACCGCCTCGGCCGCCGGACGCCTGGGCCTGGTCGACGTCCTGGCTCGTGTCGTTGAGGTTCGCCGCCACGGCGATGTTCGTCGCCGAGTTCGACTGGGAGACGTTGCCGCTCCCTGCACCGCGGCTGTTGACGTACACCGGCGCGTAGATGTTGTACTGGCCGTTGTACACCCCGGCATGCGCCGACTGGCTCGTGCCGTTGGCGACCAGGGCCGCTTGGCTCCTGGCCGCCGCCCGAGCCCGCGCCTGACCCTGCGTCGCCGCCTGGTCGGTGCCGTTGGCGTTGCCCGCCGCGGCGATGTTCGTCGCCGAGTTCGACTGGGAGACGTTGCCGCTCCCTGCACCCGGGCTGTTGACGTACACCGGCGCGTAGATGTTGTACTGGCCGTTGTACACCCCGGCATGCGCCGACTGGCTCGTGTGGTTGGAGAGCGCGGCGTACTGCTGCGCACCGCCCCCACCGCTGCCGCCGGCCTGGGCCTGCTCGACGCTCTGGAACGTGACGTTGGCGTTGCCTGCGAGGGCAATGTTGTCCGCCGAGTTGCTCTGCGTGACCGAGCCGCTGTTGGCACCGGGGCTGTTCACCGAAACCGGGGCGTAGATGTTGTACTGACCGTTCGTCACCGTGGCGTTCGCCGACTGGTCTGTGGCATTGGCGACGTCAGCCGACTGCGCCTGTGACGAACCGGCCGTACCGGCCTGGCCCTGGTCGACGACCTGGATCGTCTCGTTGAGGTTGCCCGCCGCGGCCACGTTGGTGGCCTCGTTGGACTGTGACACCGAGCCGCCGCCCGCACCACCGACGCTCACGCCTGCCGAGATGTTCGACTGGTCGTTGTCGACGTCCGCGTCGGCCCACTGGTCGGTCCAGTTCGACACGTCGGCCGACTGGTCCTGACTCGCACCCTTGTTGTCCCGTCCGTGCCCGTGCCCGCCCGCGGCAGCTGCCGCCGACGACCCGGGGGAGCCGGCATCCGCGGCCTGTGCCTGGGTGACCTCCTGCACCGTGTCGTTGCTGTTGCCCGCCGCGGCCGCGTTGGTGGCCTCGTTGGACTGGCTGATCGACCCGCCACCGCCGTTGCCGTCGTCGCCCGACTTGACCTTCCCCTTGTCGCGGTCACCGTGACCGACCGACGTCGGCGCGTTGATGTTCGACTGGTCGTTGTCGACATCGGCGTCGGCCCACTGGTAGGTCCCGTTCCACACATCGGACGACTGATCCTGGGCAGCGCCCGACGCGTGGCCGCCGCCGAAGGCGACCGCCGAGGATCCCTGACCCTGGGTCACGTACTGGCCGGTGAAGTTCTCGTTCCCGGCCGCCGCTGCGTTGTCGGCCGAGTTCGACTGGTCGACGGACCCGCCGCCACCACCACCGACCGACGTCGGCGCGTTGATGTTCGACTGGTCGTTGTCGACGTCGGCGTCGGCCCACTGATAGGTCCCGTTCCACACATCGGACGACTGATCCTGGGCAGCGCCCGACGCGTCGCCGTCGATGGCGACCGCCGAGGATCCCTGACCCTGGGTCACGTACTGGTCGGTGATGTTCTCGTTCCCGGCTGCCGCTGCGTTGTCGGCCGAGTTCGACTGGTCGACGGACCCGCCCCGACCGCCACCGACCGACGTCGGGGCATTGATGTTCGACTGGTGGTTGTCGACATCGGCGTCGGCCCGCTGGTAGGTCCCGTTCGACACGTCCGCGGACTGATCCTGGGAGGCGCCTGACGCGTCACCGCCGATGGCGATCGCGTTCGACCCCTGTCCCTGGAGGACGTCCTGGATCGTGTCGTTGCTGTTGCCCGCCTCAGCCTCGTTGGCGGCCTCGTTGGACTGCGTCACCGAGCCGCCACCGCCGCCACCGACGGACGTCGGGGCATTGATGTTCGACTGGTGGTTGTCGACGTCGGCATCGGCGGACTGGTAGGTCCCGTTCGACACATCGGCCGACTGGTCCTGGGCGGCGCCCGACGCGTCGCCACCGAAGGCGACGGCCGACGACCCCTGTGCCTGACTGACGGTCTGGTCGGTGATGTTCTCGTTGCCCGCCGTCGCCGAGTTGTCGGCGTCGTTGGACTGCGAGACGGATCCACCGCCCCCGCCCCCGACCGACACTGGTGCCGACGCGTTCACCTGTCCGCTGCTGACCGCAGCGGACGCGTCCTGGGCGGTCGAGTTGTCGACCACCACCTCTTGGACCTGATCGGGATGATCGGTCCCTCCTCCATCTGCGGAAGCGCTCTGGGCGCCCCACAGCACCGCGCCCGCGAGCGCGGCCGACCCTGTGAACAGGGTCCGGCGCAATAACCGGTGCATGCTTTCTCCTCGAGTGTTCGAACGTTTGGTTGCGATGAGTGCGCGCCGCGAGGGCGCGCCGGCGACTCGGAGGTCGCGCTACCCGGGACGTTCGAGACTGAGGGTGACGAAGGCGCTGCGAACGACGATGTCCGCGCCGCGCAGTCGTTGCCACAGCCACGGCACGGCCGCCAGCGCCGACGCCAGGACGGCGAGCTGCGCCATCGATGGCCCGGCGTCGCTCGAGCCGCTCCCCGAGCCGACGGCGCCGATCGGCGTCGACGTCGTCGACCGGGCGCGCTGCGCGTCGATCGACGGCGTGGCCGGAGCGTCGTCCGCCGAGCGGGGAGTCACCACCCAGGTGTCCGCCGCGGGCTCGCCCGTGACCTCGACCGCGCGGCGGGCCGCTGCCGAGCTCAGCGCGTCCGGCTGCGCCCAGAACACTCCGACGTCGGTGGAGCCGTCCGCGACGGCTCCACCGACGGCGTCGTCGGGTTCGGGACCCGAGTCGGCATGGGCCCTCTCGGCCCCCGGAGCGAGCACGGCGAGCACGAAACCGGCGACGAGCGCGCCAGCTGCAATGCAGAGGCAGCGCACAAGCACACCGATGACGCCCCCGCCGTGGGTTTCCGCCATGCCGTGATCGTTCGTCGCTCATGGTCGGTGAGTCAAGAGCCAATGCCGGCGAGCATCGTGCCTCGGCACTGACCCCGCTGAGCAGGACTTTGAGCTGACGAGAGCTGATCCTGAGTGAAGATCACCTTGACATCACTCAAGATGCGCGAGATCTACACTCTCCGCATGACCGACGTGTCGCCGCCGCGGGTCACCCTGGACGAGGTCGGGGCTGCTGCCGGGGTCTCCGCAGCCGCCGCCTCGCTCGCCCTGCGCGGCAAACCGGGAGTCGGTGAAGCGACCAGGCAGCGGATCCTGGAGGCGGCCGCCGACCTCGGGTACCACGTGCGGCCGGGCAAGGACACGCCGCCAACCGTGACCATCGGTCTCCTCTTGACCACCCGGCTCGGGGGCGCCCCCGACGCCGCCGCAGGGCCGGTCGTCGGGGCGATCACCAAGGCGTGCGCCGATACCGGTGCCGACGTCCGCATCGGCACGTTGGCGGTCGGCGACGACGACGAGCCGGTCCAGATCCCACGGCTGACGCTGCAGTCAGACGTCGACGGCTTCCTCGTCCTCGGGCCATGGTTGTCGAGAGCCGCGTGCGGTCTGTTCGGGGGACGTCCGGTCGTCGTCATCGACGGCGACGTCGAGGATCGAGACCAGTGCTCGAGCGTCGTCGGTGACGACGCAGGGGGCACGGCCGCGGCGACCGGAGCACTGGTGGCGGCAGGCCACCGTCGCATCCTGCTCGCCGGCGCCCCCGAGGGCGCCACGGCGACGGTCGTCGAGCGGCGGAGAGGGTACGAGGAGGCGATGCAGCGCGCCGAGCTGACGACGGCGTTCGTCGATCGCTCGCCGGACGACCCCGATGACGTGGCGGCGGCCGTGATGGCCGAGCTCCGGCGGCGCCGGTTCAGCGCCGTCGTCGCCGTCAACGACTCCGTCGGGCTGGCCGTGATGGCCGTCGCGGCGCGCCGCGGCATCGACGTTCCCGCCGCGCTGTCGGTCACCGGGTTCGACGACATCGACGCCACCCGGCTGGTGCGCCCGCGCCTGACGACCGTGACCATGGACAAGCCGGCGATGGGCCGTCTCGGCACGGCCGTGCTGCGGCACCGGATCGACCGACCCGGCGATCCACCGGTCACCGTGCTGCAGCGCGCTCGGCTGCTCGCCCGCGAGACGATCGCCCCGCCCGGTGGTCCGCCGGGGTGATCCTCCGCTCGCTGCGGACCGCCTACGATCGGTGTGTCCAGCGCGGCGGCGCTGACGGTGGATGGAGGCGGAGGATCACGGATGGTGGTGTTGCTCACGCGATGTGGGATGGCCGCGGCGTCCGCGTGCATGACCGTCGGGAGCTCGGTTCCGCCGGACTCTGACGACGTGAGCCCGCTGGAGGTCGTCGCCGTCGACGTGTCCGAGTTCCCGCTCGTCGTCGTCGATGTCGCCCTCCCCGACCGCGAGCTGGCCGGCGACGTGGGCGCCGGCGCGCTGGAGATGCCGGGGGCGACGGGAGCGGTGACCGAGGCACTGCTCACCGCCGAGCTGACGGTCGCCCTCGTGCTCGACGACGGACCGGGAACCGCCGCCGAGACGATCACCGCCGAACAAGGGGCGGTGACCGAACTCGTGCGCAACATCCCCCAGGACGTCGAACTGCTCACCGCGACGGCGAGCGGGACGATCGTCGGGCCGACGATGGACCGAGCGGCGACGCTCGGCGCGGTCGGCACGCTCGGCGCCGCCGGGCCGGCGCACGAAGCCACGGTCGCCACGGCGGCGATCCGTGCCGCCGCCGCGCTCGAGGCTGCACCCGACGGGCGTCGCCAGCTCGTCGTGCTCGCTGCCGCCGGCGTGGAGGTCACGCCCGACGAGGCCGAGCTGCTCATGGCCTCGCTCGACCGGTCGGGTTCGGCACTGCGGGTGCTGTCGATCGGTGGCGACGCCGGTCCCATGCTGTCAGCGGTCGCCGCCGCCACAGGTGGCTTCGCCGTCGACGTCGGGTCTGGGCCTGCGGCGGCGCTGCGTGCCGCCGACGCCCTGACGACGACGTTCACCGACCAGTACCGGGTGACCGCCACGGTTCCGTCGCCCGGTGACCAGCTCGTCCGCTTGACCATGTCCGGGCGCCGGTACGAGACGGTCGTGCCGGACATCGGCGCGTCGCAGGCGCCACCGACGACCACGGCCGCAGACCACGACGGTGGCCCCGACGACCGCCCCACCGACCACGACGCTCGTGCCCGGCCCCGCACAGGGTCCGCCCTCGGCACCACCCGCCGACGGATCGCCGACGGACCGGTCACCGTCACTGGTGGCAGGCGCCCAGGCCGTCGTGGCCGTCGCCGCGATCGGTGCCGTTGTCGCTGTGTGGCGGCGCCGGCGCCGCTGAGGTCACGGCGCTGGATGGTCAGCGTCGCCAGCTCATCGGATGCCGCGAAAGAAGGTACGCACCTCGTCGACGAAGATGGCCGGGCGTTCGAAGGCGGCGAAGTGGCCGCCGGCGTCGAGCTCGTTCCAGTGGCGGATGTCGGTGAAGCGGCGCTCGGCCCAGCGCCGCGACGCCCGGAAGATCTCCTTGGGGAAGATCGACATCCCCGACGGCACCGACACCTGGCCGGGCCGGCCCGTCCGGAAGCTCTGCCAGTACAGGCGTCCGGAGGACGCCCCGGCGCCCGGAAGCCAGTAGTGCATGACGTTGTCGAGCAGGCGATCACGGGTGAAGACGTCCTCGGGGTGGCCGTGGTGATCGGACCACGACCAGAACTTCTCCAACACCCACGCCGCCTGGGCGGCCGGCGAGTCGACCAGCCCGTAGCCGACGGTCTGCGGCCGGGTCGCCTGTTGCGTCGAGTACCCCGAGTCCCACTGCTGGTAGTGCGCGAGCGAGTCGAGGGCGGACTGCTCCGCCGCGGTCAACTCGCCGGGGTCCTTGCCCGGTCCGACCGTCACCATGTTGATGTGGATGCCGAGGCAGCGATCGGGGTGTTGGGCACCGATGCACGTCGTGACCGACGACCCCCAGTCACCTCCCTGGGCACCGAACCGGTCGTACCCGAGTGCCGCCATCACCTCCACCCAGGCGTCGGCGATCCGTTCGACGCCCCAACCCGGCGCCGTCGGCTTGCCGCTGAAGCCGTAGCCGGGCAGCGTCGGGCAGACGACGTGGACGGCGTCGGCAGGGTCGCCCCCATGTGATGCCGGATCGCGGAGCGGGCCGATGACGTCGAGGAACTCGACGACCGAGCCGGGCCAGCCGTGGGTGAACACGACGGGTATCGCCGCCGGTTCTGGCGACGGGGCGTGGAGCACCTGGATCGCGACGCGGTCGGGCGCGCCCGTGTCGGGGACGACACGGAGCTGCTCGTAGCGGTTCAGCTCGGACTCGACGCGCCGCCAGTCGTACTCGTCGGCCCAGGAGCGACAGACCTCCTGCACGTAGTCGAGCGGGATGCCCTGCGACCAGTCGTCGACGGTCTCCTGGTCGGGCCACCGTGTCCGCCGCAGCCGCTCACGCAAGTCCTCGAGCTCGCCATCCGACACCGCGATCGGCTGCGCAACGACATCGACTCCCATCCAGTCGAGTGTTTCATGCCAGTCCGAGTATCGTGACCTGCGGGCTGGCCCGCACCACGTACTCGATCGGCACCACGTACTCGACTGCGATCAGTCGCGGTGGCCGGGGGGGTAGGTGGCGGCGAGCTCGTCGGAGGAAGGAGTGTGGGGGCGGCGAGCGTCGGGCGGCAGCAGGGCGGAGATCGCCGACATGATCCGCTTGGTGTCGGCGTCGAGCGATCGGTGCTTCAGCTCGACCGGTTCGCCCGCCCTGATGCGGACGTGGGGCGGGTCGGTCACGTTGAGCACGTTCGGCAGGCGGCTCGACCGCGGCCACACCCGCTCGGTGCCCCACAGCCCCATCGGGATCACCGGCGCCCCCGTGAGCTGGGCCAGCCGCGCCGCTCCCCAGCGGCCCTTCAGCAGTGGTGCGAAGAACGCCGGTCCCCGTGGGATCGTGCCCTGCGGCATGATCGCCACGACCTCGCCGCCGGCGAGCGCATCGGCCGCGGCCTGCAGCGGCTCGTCCGAGCCCGAGCCCCGGTCGACGCGGATGCCGCCCATCGCCGTGGCCAACTGGCCGACGACGGGTGCGTCGAACACCTCCTTCTTGCCGAGGAAGCGCACCGTCCTCCCGCTGCGGGCGATGGCGACCGACATCGCCACCGGATCGAAGTAGCTGCGATGGTTGGCGACGAGGATGGCCGCACCGGCGGCAGGGATGTGTTCGACGCCGTCGATGTCGAAGCGCGCGTACGGCATGAGCGACGGCCGCGAGAACTGCATGGCGAGGCGCTGCAGCTCGATGCCGAGGACCGGGACCTTGACGACGCCCGGTGACACGTCGAGGTTGAGGATCGGCCAGCGGCGGGCCGTCGCCAGCAACACCATCCGCGGATCCGGGTTGACGACGACCGGGGTGCCGACAGCGGAGAGCAGCGGGGCGTCGTAGAAGCTGTCGGAGTAGGCGTAGCTGGCACCGAGATCGACCCCGTGCTCGGCGGCCCACGCCCGCACCGCCTCCAGCTTGCCGGCCGCCCACACGAACGGTCCGACGAGCGACCCGTCGTAGGTCCCGTCGGCGGCGACCCCGTAGCGCGTGGCGACCACGTCGTCGAGGCCGAGGCGGTCGGCGAGCGGCTTCACCAAGTCGTACGGGGTCGTCGTCGCCAGCACCACCGGTCTCCCACCGGCCCGGTGCATCTCGAACAGGGCGCCGGCGAACGGCTGGACCATCGCCGCCAGCCCGTCGGCCGCCGCCTCACCGGCGGCGATCATCGCCGCCCGCGAGCGTCCCCTCGCCAGCGTCGCCGCCTGGCGGGTGATCATCATCGACGGCAGCGTCTCGCCGATGCGGTTGAACAGGCCGTACAGCAGGCGCTCCCCCGGCAGGCCACGCGAGGTGAACCCCGCCGCCTTCATCGCCGCCGAGAACACCTCGCCCGAGGCGCCGGCGAGGAGGGTGCGATCGAGGTCGAAGAAGGCGGCGCCCTTCGGCTCGCTCATGCCGGCAATGTAGTGCGACCCTCCGCGCACGGCCCGAAAACGGGAGAAGCCCCGCCGGGGGAGCGGGGCTTCTCAACCGGAACCCGGTCGATGGGGGGTCGACTTGGTGGGTTCCATCGAGCGGTACATGGGGGGTGTATCGCGTCGATCTCTGTGCTTGTGAGTATACGCACATGGCCCCGCGATCTGGCAAGTAGAACATTGTGATGCCAGCTATCGTTCGCAGAGATGGCGAGCGACGACGAGGAGCGAGCGGGCTAGATGGCGAGCGACGACGAGGAGCGAGCAGCGTAGATGGAGGTCCGCCAGCTCGCCGCGCTCGTCGCCATCGCCGACCACGGCACGTTCTCGGCCGCGGCCAAGGCGCTGTTCACGGTGCAGTCCAACGTGTCCAGCCACATCGCCCGCCTCGAGCGGGAGCTGGGCACGACGCTCGTCGACCGCGCCCACGGCGGGCTCACCGACGACGGCCAGCGGGTCGTCGACCGGGCCAGGCGGATCCTGCGCGAGATGGAGGACATCAGCGCCGACGTGGCGCCGGTCGACGGGCAGGTGGCAGGTGACGTGCGCCTGGGCATGCTCGGGACGACCGCCCGCTGGCTGCTCCCCCGCCTGCTGTCGGCGCTCGACGCCCGCCACCCGAGCGTGCGGGCGATCGTGTCCGAGGGCAGTACGTCGGCGCTCATCCCCGGCCTCCTCGGCGGGCGCTTCAACGCCGCCATCGTGCACCTGCCCGTCGACGATCCGGAGTTGGCGATCGAGCCGCTGTTCGCCGAGGACCTGTTGCTGGTGACGCAGGCCGACCACCCGCTCGCCGACACCGGCGAGCTGTCGCTCACCGAGGTGGCCCGCCATCGGCTGCTCCTGCCTCCCGCCGGCTCGGCACTCCGCCGGGTGCTCGACCGGGCGGCGCGGTCGGTCGGCGTGCCGCTGCAGGCCGAGGCGGAGATCGACGGCGTCCGCCTGCTCGCCGCGCTCGCCGTCGATGGGCACGGGGCGACGATCGTGCCGGCGACGGCGGTGCCGCCGTTCAGTGCCGGCCGCTGCGGCGTGGTGCGCGTCCCCGAGCTCCCGCCGCGCGTGGTCGCCCTCGCCCACCTTCGCCGGCCGCCACCCAACGCACCGACGCGTGCCCTGTTCGACGTGCTGCGCGACGTGGTGGCGGCGACGAGCCAGCCGGGGGTCCGCCTCGGCAACGACGCCTTCCCGCTCGGTCGCGCGCTCCCGTGACGACCACCGCCTCGCCATCGTCGGCCGCGGTGGCGCCGATCGCGGCCGTCGGTGTCGCGGCGGGGTTCCTGGCCGGGCTGTTCGGCGTCGGCGGCGGGATCCTCATCGTCCCCGGCCTCGTCCTCGCCGCCGGGATGGAGCAGCGGCTGGCCCACGGGACGTCACTCGCCGCGGTGCTGCCGATCTCCGCCGCCTCGTTCCTGACCTACACCAGCCACGGCAACGTCGACTGGGTGGTGGCCGGCGTCCTGTCCGCGGGTGCCGTCGCCGGCGCCGTGGTCGGAACGCACCTGCTCGACGTCCTGTCGCAGCGCACGCTGTCGCTGCTGTTCGCCGCGATCCTGTTCGTCTCGGCAGTCCGGTTGTTCCTGGCGACCGACGCCGACGGGCGTGCAGGACTGACGGTGCTCGGCGCGGCGGCGATGCTGCTCGTCGGATTCATCACCGGCACGTTCGCCGGGCTGCTCGGCGTCGGCGGCGGGGTCGTCATGGTCCCGGCGATGATCCTGTTGTTCGGGATCTCGCCGGTGGTCGCCAAGGGCACGTCGGCGGCGGTGGCCATCCCGGCCGCGCTGATGGGCACGTGGCGCAACCGCCGGCGCGGCAACACCGACCTGCGTGCCGCCGCCATCGTCGGCGTGTCGGGCATCGTCACCGCGGCGATCGGCGGCACCGTGGCCGACCGCATGAGCGACGACCTGTCCAACGTCCTCTTCGCCGTGCTGCTGCTCGCGGTGAGCGCGCGGATGGTGTGGCAACTGCGATCGGAGGCGCGGCGCGCGTAGGGTCGCTCGACATGACTCGCGCCGCGCTCGGTCTCCAGCGTCGGGTCGACGCTGACGTCACGGCCGAGGTGAAGGAGATCGACGACCGCCCGGTGGTCTGGGTCGAGGTCGGCGGGAGCACGGACTCGGGGTTCCGCGGCGTGCCACTGTCGTCGGCGATGTCGGCGGTCGTGGAGGCCGCCGCACGAACGGCCCGCGCCGAGAGCATGCCGCTGGTGATCGTGCTCGCCTCGACGGGCGCCGACATCCTCGAGGGCATCGCCGCCCTCGAGGGATGGGGCCGGCTGACCCGAGGCGTTGGTCGACTGCTCGGGGATCGTGCCGACCATCGTCGTCGTCGACGGCCCGGCGGTGGCCGGTCCGGCGCTGCTGCTCGGTGTCGCCGACCTCGTCGTCATGACGGACGCCAGCTACGCCTTCGTCAACGGGCCGGTGATGGTCGAGGAGTTCACCGGGGTGCAGATGACGACCGGCGAGCTCGGCGGGGCGGGCGAGCTGGCCCGGCGCGCCGGCGTGCCGAGCCTGGTGACGCGCGACCAGGGAGGCCGCCATCGACGCCGTCCACGAGCTGTTGTCGTACCTGCCCTCGAGCGTCGACGGCGACCCGCCGCGCCGAGCCGGCGACGACCCGATCGACCGGCTGTGTCCCGAGGCGGGTGCGCTGATCCCACCGATCTCGACCGGCAGCTACGACGTTCGAAAGGTGGCCGCGGCGATCGTCGACGCCGGCAGCCTGCTCGAGATCCGCCCCCGCTGGGCGGCCAACGTCGTGACCGCGTTCGCCGCCATCGGTGGCCAACCGATCGGCATCGTCGCCAACCAGCCGCTGTCGCTCGCCGGCACGCTCGACATCCCCGGCGTCGCAGAAGGCGGCCCGCTTCGTCACCTTCTGCGATGCCTTCAACCTGCCGATCCTGACGTTGGTCGACACACCGGGGTTCTACCCCGGCAAGGACCTCGAGTGGCGAGGCATGATCCGCCACGGCGCCCAGCTCGTCTTCGCCTACGCCCGGGCGACCGTCCCCCGGCTGTGCGTCATCATGCGCAAGAGCTACGGCGGGGCGTACATCGTCATGGACTCCAAGGCGATGGGCAACGACCTGTGCCTCGCCTGGCCGCTGGCCGAGCTGGCGGTGATGGGTGCGGGGCAGGCGGCAGCGATCCTGCAACGGCGGGCGACGCCTGAGGAGCGCGCTGCGTTCGAGGCCGACTACGCCGATCGCCTGCTCAACCCGTACATCGCCGCCGAGCGCGGCTACATCGACGCCGTGATCGACCCCGCCGAGACCCGGCGCGAGCTCGCCCGTGCGTTGCACCTGCTGGCGGACAAGCGCGAGAACCTCGTCGCCAGAAAGCACGGCAACGAACCGTGTTAGTGGCCTCGCTCGCTCGGCGCTGACGACCCTCGCTCGCATTCGCACTAACTTGAGATCACCACGACTCCGTGAGCGACGAAGGGATCGACGTGCCCGACACCATCACGATCACCGACAACCGCACCGGCCAGACGGTGACGGTCCCGATCACCGACGGCGTGTTCCCCAGCTCGGCGCTGCGCGAACTCGATCCGACGCTGTTCATGTACGACCCGGCGTACCTGTCGACGGCGGCGTGCAAGTCGGACATCACCTACCTCGACGGCGACGCCGGTGTGCTGCGCTACCGCGGCTACCCCATCGAGCAGCTCGCCGAGCACTCGACGTACCTCGAGGTCGCCTATCTCCTGCTGTACGGCGAGCTGCCCACCGAGACGCAGCTGAAGACGTGGACGTACGACGTCACCCACCACACGTTCATCCACGAGAACATGCGCAAGCGGTTCGTCGACGGGTTCCACTACGACGCCCACCCGATGGGGATGTTCGTCTCGGCCCTGGCCGCGCTCGGCACGTTCTATCTCGACGCCAAGGACATCTTCGACAACGAGAGCCGGCACAAGCAGATCCTCCGGCTGATCGCCAAGGCCCCGACGCTGGCCGCGATGTGCCACCGCTTCGCCGCCGGGCTGCCCTTCTTCCTCCCCGACAACTCCCTGAGCTACCCGGCCAACTTCCTCAACATGATGTGGAGGATCGGCGAGTACGAGGTGCACCCCGCGCTCGAGCGGGCGATGGACGTGCTGTTCATCCTCCACGCCGACCACGAGCAGAACTGTGGGACGACGGCGATGCGCGTCGTCGGCTCGAGCCACGCCGACCCGTACTCGGCGGCCGCCGCGGCTGCTGCGGCGCTGTACGGACCGCTGCACGGCGGGGCCAACGAGGCGGTCGTGCGGATGCTCGGCGAGATCGGCTCGATCGACGAGGTGCCGGCCTTCGTCGACGGGGTGAAGAACGGCAAGGGCCGGCTGATGGGCTTCGGCCACCGCGTCTACAAGAACTACGACCCGCGGGCCCGCATCATCAAGCAGACGGCGCACGAGGTGTTCGAGGTGACGGGCAAGAACCCGCTGCTCGACATCGCCCTCAAGCTGGAGGAGACGGCGCTCGAGGACCCGTACTTCGTCGAGCGCAAGCTGTACCCCAACGTCGACTTCTACTCCGGGCTGATCTACCAGGCGATGGGGTTCCCGGTCGACATGTTCACCGTGCTCTTCGCCATCCCCCGCATGTCCGGCTGGCTCGCCCACTGGGACGAGCTGCTCGGCGACAAGGACCAGAAGATCTCCCGCCCGCGGCAGTGGTACGCCGGGCCGCCGGAGCGCGACTACGTCAAGCTCGGCGACCGCTGACGCACGGGGGGCTGCGCCCCCCGTGGACCCCCCGAAGACCCACACTTGCATGGGCCCGGAAAGAGCCGCGGGAAGGCGTTGCCTTCCGCGGCTGGAGCATCTTTTCCAGAAATCTTGGCGCTCGGTGCGTCGAGCGCGTAACTTGCGTCTCCACACCGGCCGGGGGCGGGCGGAGGGTGGTCGTAACGACTACTGGGAGGTAGTGGGGATGACTGCAGTTGTGGGTCGACGTGGTCGGCCGCGGGCGCGTGCAGTAGGGCTGGTCGCAGTCCTGTCGGCGTCGCTCGCCATCGGTGCCAGCGCTCAGGCACAGGAGGACGATCCACCGGATCTGACGGCGACGACCGGCTCACGCCCGTCGAGACCGTCTCCGGCAGCAAGTCGCTGACCAGCCGGGTCGCCGAGACCGACCCGGAGCTGCTCGGGCGCACCGACAGCACGCCGGTCGAGGTGCTCGTCAAGCTCGACTACGACTCGGTCGCCACCTACCAGGGCTCGCGTCCACGGCCTCGCGCCGACGAGCCCGTCCGTCACGGGCGAGGAGCTGACCGGTGCGACCGCGCGCAGAGCGCGCCTACGAGGGCTACGTCGCCGACCAGGAGAGCGTCTTCCTCGACGAGCTCGCCGCGGTCGCTGCCCGACGCCCAGGTCGGGCCAGTCGCTGCGCACCGTCTACGGCGGCGTCGCCGTGACGGTCCCCGCCAACACGATCGACGACATCCTGGCCATCCCCAACGTCGTCGCCGTCCAGAAGGACAAGCTGAACCAGCCGCTGACCGACTCGAGCAGCGACTTCATCGGCGCCGACAGCCTCTACCCCGATCTCGGCGGCGACGAGCCGGGCCGGCACGGGCGTGATCTTCGGCGTCCTCGACACCGGCGCGTGGCCCGAGCACCCGTCGTTCGCCGACCAGGGCAACCTCGCCGGCGCCGCCCACGGACGTTCGACGGCACGCCCCGCGCGTGCAACTTCGGCGACAACCCGCTGACGCCGGCGAACGACCCGTTCGTCTGCAACAACAAGCTGATCGGCGGCCAGCCGTTCCTCGACACCTACCTGTCGAACCCGGCGCGCGCCGCCGCCGAGCCGTTCCACACCGCTCGCGACAGCAACGGCCACGGCACGCACACCGGCTCGACCACGGCCGGCAACGTGCTCGCCTCGGCGCCGGTGTTCGGCGTCGAGCGCGGCCCGATCAACGGCGTCGCGCCCGGCGCATGGGTCTCCGTGTACAAGGTCTGCGGCATCGCAGGGCTGCTTCGCCTCCGACTCCGCCGCCGCCGTCGCAGCAGGCGATCCTCGACGGCGTCGACGTCATCAACTTCTCCATCTCCGGCGGCACCGACCCGGCCACCGACCCGGTCGAGCTGGCGTTCCTCGACGCCTACGCCGCCGGCGTGTTCGTCGCCGCCTCGGCCGGCAACGACGGTCCGGGCGCGGGCACGGCCAACCACCTGTCGCCGTGGATGACCACCGTCGCCGCGTCGACCCAGACGCGCGAGTTCCAGCTCGACGCTCACCGTGACCGGGCCGGCGGCGGCGACACGCAACGTTCGTCGGCGCCTCGATCACCGGCCGGGGTCACGGCACCCCTGCCGATCGTCCTGTCGTCGGCACGCGCCGTACTCACGGCCGCTCTGCGATGCGCCGGCCCCTGCCGGGCTGTTCACCGGCAAGATCGTCGCCTGCCAGCGCGGCGTCAACGCCCGTGTCGAGAAGGGCTTCAACGTCCTCCAGGGCGGCGCGGCCGGCATGATCCTGTACAACCCGGCGCTCGCCGACATCGAGACCGACAACCACTGGCTGCCGACGGTCCACCTCGCCGACGGCACCGACTTCCTCGCCTTCATGAACGCCAACCCGGGAGCGACGGCGTCGTTCACGGCCGGCGTGAAGGCGAACGGCCAGGGCGACGTGATGGCGGCGTTCTCGTCGCGTGGTCCTGGCGGCGACTTCATCAAGCCCGACATCACCGCGCCAGGCGTGCAGATCCTCGCCGGCCACACGCCGATGCCGGAGTCCATCGTCGAGGGCCCGCCGGGCGAGTACTTCCAGGCGATCGCCGGCACGTCGATGTCGTCGCCGCACATCGCCGGCTCGGCGATCCTGATCAAGGCCCTCCACCCGTCGTGGACGCCGGGCCAGATCAAGTCGGCGCTGATGACGACGGCGATGACCGACGTCGTCAAGGAGGACCTCACGACGCCGGCCGATCCGTTCGACATGGGCGCTGGGCGCGTCGACCTCAACGTCGCCGGCAACCCCGGCCTGACGTTCGACGCCAGACGCCGCCGACATGATCCGGCTGGGCACCGACCCGCTCAACGCCGTCCACCTGAACATCCCGTCGATCAACGCCCCGATGCATGCCGGGCCGGCTGACGACGACCCGGGTGGCGACCAACGTGAGCGGCGGCGGTTGCGCTACGACATCGACGTGCCACTGCTCCCGCCGGCAGCACGCATCACGGTGTCGCCGAGGCGGATCAACCTCAGCCAACGGCGCGTCGGCGGAGCTCGACATCACCATCGAGTCCACCGCCGACGACCGAGCAGCTGTTCGGCGAGATCGCCTGCTCACGCCGAACAACGCCGTCTACCCCACGCTGCACCTGCCGGTCGCCTTCGTGACCCAGCAGGGCGATGTCGAGCTGACGCAGGACGTGCAATCCGACGGAGATCCTGCGCGGCAACACGACGACTGTGCACGATCGACGGCGACGAACACTCGGGCCAACGCCGCCGAGGTCGACCTGACGACCTCGACCAACCGCAACCTCACGCTGACGCAGGCGATCGGCGCCACACTCGTCGGCGGCGAGGCCAGGCTGACGGCCGAGCTCGCCGGCGACCGCCCAGGGCGTCCCGTCGGTCGCTCCGGGCGCGCTCGTCCGGCTTCGTCCCGCTCGCCGCCTTCGGCATCGCCCCGATCGCCATCGGCGACGAGGACATCGTCAACTTCAACGTCCCGGCGTTCGTCTACAACGGCAGGACCTACACCAGCTTCAGCGTCTACTCCAACGGCTACGTCATCGCCGGTGGGGGGACGTCCGAGGACAACGACTGCTGCGACCTGCCCGCCGGGCCCGACCCGTCACGGCCGAACGACATCCTGGCGCCGTTCTGGACCGACCTCGACGGCACGGGTGCCGACGGGATCCGTGTCGCCACGCTGCAGAGCGGACCGGCGACGGCGCCAACGTCTGGATCGTCGTCGAGTGGAACGTCAACGTGTTCGGCACGGACGACACACGCGAGCTTCCAGACGTGGATCGGAGTAACAACGACTTCAACCCGGCCAGGACATCACGTTCGCCTACTACCCGGCGCCGCCGGCGGATCCGGGCCAGGACTTCCTGGTCGGGGCCGAGAACGAGGCAGGGTGCAGGCGACGTCGAAAGCGTCCTCGCCAGCCGGCAGCCTCCGGCGTCACGAGCACCGCTCGGCACGCCGGGCGGGGTGGTCGGCAGTCCTACGTCGTCGTCGCCCGCGGCGAGCGGGTCGGCGCACGGGCGTCGTCACGCACGGAGATGTTCAGCGCCGACCTGCCGGGCATCACCGTCGTGCGCGACGAGGTGCACGTATGCGAGACGCTGACCGTCCTGCATCCCGTCGGGCGGTGCTCAGTCGCCCCCCGACGGGGCCTTCGGGTTCTCGCAGAGCGACCGAGCGGGTCACCGCCGTGGTACTCGTAGCGGCGTGCCGCCCGCCTCGAGCACGACGAGCGTCGCCATCGACCAGAACCTGGATGTACATCATCCCGGGCTCGGGACAACCGAGGCTGCCGTCGCCCCATGTCACGGCCCGAGCGTCGACGATGGTGACGTCGCGGCAGGGATGCCGAGCCGGCCGGCGAGGTCGTCGACGGCGGCGACCACGAGCGGCATCGAGTGGTCGATGGGGAAGCCGGGCTGCGCTGCCGGTCGGCGTGCACCGGCTCGATCGGCGTCGCCGAGAACGGCGGCGCGACGACGCGTCGTCGACGGCGGCGTGGCCGAGGTTGGGGTCGGGTCCCCTGAGGTCTCCGTCACCGTCCCGACGGTACCCGTGCCGTCGTCGTCGTCATCGCCGCCACAGCCGAGCAGGGCGAGCAGGGGCACGGCGAGCAGCGCGAGACGCATGCTCGTTGGACGCCCGCCGCCGCACGGCGGTTCCGGGCGGCGGCTCACGACATCCGCGCCTGCAGGCGCTCGTCGAGGGCGGCCAGGAAGTCCTCGGTGCCGAGGAACGGCGCATCCCGCGCCACCAGCAGGGCGAGGTCCTTGGTCATCTGTCCCGCCTCGACGGCCTCGATGCACACCTGCTCGAGCGTCTCGGCGAACTGCGTCACCTCCGGCGTGCCGTCGAGCTTGCCGCGGTGCTTCAGCCCGCCGGTCCAGGCGAAGATCGAGGCGATCGGATTGGTCGAGGTCTTGTTGCCCTTCTGGTGCTCGCGGAAGTGCCGGGTGACGGTGCCGTGCGCCGCCTCGGCCTCGACCGTCTTGCCGTCGGGCGTCATCAGCACCGACGTCATCAGCCCGAGCGAGCCGAACCCCTGGGCGACGGTGTCGGACTGCACGTCGCCGTCGTAGTTCTTGCACGCCCACACGTAGCCGCCCTCCCACTTCATGACCTGGGCGACCATGTCGTCGATGAGGCGGTGCTCGTAGGTGATCCCGGCGGCGTCGAACTCGGCCTTGAACTCGGCGTCGAACACCTCTTGGAACAGGTCCTTGAACATCCCGTCGTAGGCCTTGAGGATGGTGTTCTTCGTCGACAGGTAGACCGGATAGCCACGGGCGAGCCCGTAGCGCAGCGACGCCCGAGCGAAGTCGCGGATCGAGTCGGCGTAGTTGTACATGCCCATGGCGATCCCGCCGCCCTCGGGGTACGTGGCCACCTCGATCTCCAGCGGCTCCCCGCCGTCGGCCGGCGTGTAGGTCATCGTCAACGTCCCGGCGCCCGGCACCTTGAAGTCGGTCGCCTTGTACTGGTCGCCGTGGGCGTGACGGCCGATGACGATCGGCTTCGTCCAGCCGGGGACGAGGCGGGGGATGTTGGAGATGATGATCGGCTCGCGGAACACGACCCCGCCGAGGATGTTGCGGATCGTGCCGTTCGGCGAGCGCCACATCTTCTTCAGGCCGAACTCCTCGACGCGCTGCTCGTCGGGGGTGATCGTGGCGCACTTGACGCCGACGCCGAACTGCTTGGTCGCCTCGGCGGCATCGACGGTCACCTGGTCGTCGGTCTCGTCGCGGTGCTCGATCGACAGGTCGAAGTACTTCAGGTCGACGTCGAGGTACGGCAGGATCAGCTGGTCCTTGATGAAGGCCCAGATGATGCGCGTCATCTCGTCGCCGTCCATCTCGACGACTGGGTTGGCCACCTTGATCTTGGTCATGGCTGGGGAGGTTAGAGGGTCGACGCGTAACCTCGCCCCCGATGGACTTCGACTGGACGCCGGAACAGCGGGAGCTGCGCCAGCAGGCCCGCGAGGTGGCCGCCGACGCCGTGGCTCGGTTCGGGCGGCAGAACGACTCGTGGATCAACGGCTACTCCGACGACTTCGCCAAGGAGATGGCGGCCCTCGGCTGGATCGGGCTGACGTGGCCGGTCGAGCACGGCGGCGGCGGGCGGCCGGCGATCGACCGGCTGATCATCGGTGAGGAGCTGATCGCCGCCGGCGCACCGATCGCGGCGATGTGGTTCGCCGATCGCCAGATGGGCCCGACGCTCATCGCCTTCGGCCGCGAGGACCAGCAGGCGGCCTTCCTCCCGGGCATCCTCGCCGGCGAGACGACGTGGTGCATCGGCATGTCCGAGCCCGAGGCCGGCAGCGATCTCGCCGCGCTGCGCACGCAGGCGCGCCGCGACGGCGACGAGTGGGTCATCAACGGGCAGAAGATCTGGACCAGCTTCGCCGCCGTCGCCGACTACGTGTACCTCATCTGCCGGACGTCCGCTGACGGCCCGCCGCACCAGGGCATCAGCGAGATCATCGTGCCGATGTCGACGGCGGGCATCGAGGTCCGTCCGATCACCGACATGACGACGAACCGCCACTTCTGCGAAGTCTTCTTCACCGACGTTCGCGTGCCCGTCGACAACCTCGTCGGCGTCGAGGGCAATGCGTTCAAGCAGACGATGCGCCAACTCGAGCACGAGCGCGGCGGCATCGACCGGCTGGTGTCGAACCAGGCGCTGTACCGGCTCGCCGTCGAGCGTGCCGACACCGCCGACCCGCTGGTGCGCCAGGAGATCGCGGCCATCGAGACCGGCTACCGCATCGGGCGGATCCTGGTGATGCGCGAGGTGCTGCGCCAGGCACCTGCCGGGTTCTCGGCGGCAACCAAGTGCTTCTGCACCGAACACGAGGTGCGCGTCGCCGAGTTCGTCGCCCGCACGCTCGGTGCCGAGGCCACGCTGTGGAACGACGTCACACGCGGCATCGTCTACGCGCCCGGCTACACGATCATGGGCGGCACGTCGAACATCATGCGCAACATCCTCGGCGAGCGTCCTCGGTCTCCGCGGAACCGCGTTAATGCGGCCGGCGAAGGCGCTGGAGCGCCCGCCGTGCCGAATCCGGTCTTCACCTCAGAACTCGGGAGCTGACCAATGACACCCATCTCGCTACCACTTCGTCCCCGGCGCCACCGGACCGACGATCGTCGGCGGCGATGGTTGCTGGCTGATCACCGACGACGGCCGACGGATCCTCGACGCCGCCGGCGGGGCGATGGTCGTCAACATCGGTCACGGCCGCACCGTGGTCGCCGACGCAGTACGCGACGCGCTCGACGGCGGCGCGTACGTCGTGCCGATCTGGTCGACGCCGCACCGTGAGCGCCTGCACGACGTGCTCGCCGAGCGTTGGCTGCCGGCCGGCATGGGCAACGTGTTCTTCACCAGCGGAGGCAGCGAGTCGGCCGACTCGGCGGTGCGCCTGGCCCGGGCGCACCACGTCGCGGCCGGCCGTCCCGAGCGGTGGAAGGTGGTCGGCCGCCACCCCAGTTACCACGGCATCACGTTGGGAGCGATGGCCGTCGGCAGCCACAGCGCGCGGCGGGCCGGCTACGAGCCGCTGCTGCTCGACATGCCGAAGGTGCCATGGGACGACGCCGACGCGGCGCTGGCGACGATCGAGCGGGAGGACCCGGCGACGATCGCCGCCTTCCTGTTCGAACCGATCACCGGCGCGGCCGGCGCCTGCCTGATGGCCGACGACGAGTACTGGCTCGCCATCGAGGAGACATGCCGGCGCCACGGCATCCTGCTCGTCGCCGACGAGGTGATGACGGGGTTCGGGCGAACCGGTCGGCGCTGGGGCTACGAGCACCTGCCGATCCGCCCGGACGTTCTCTTCGGTGGCAAGGGGCTTGGCGGCGGGTACGTGCCGATCGGCATGGTCGCCGCAACCGACGACGTCGTCGCCCCGCTGCACGGGTCGCGCTTCATGTACTACACGTTCACTGCCAACGACGGTGCCTGCGCCGGCGCGACGGCCGTGCTCGAGGTGCTCGACGCCGAGCACCTCGTCGAGCGCGCCGAGTCGATGGGCGACAAGCTCGCAGCCCTCCTCGCCGCCGAGCTCGGTGACCACCCACACGTCGTCGACGTGCGCGGCCGCGGCATGTTCCGTGGCGTCGAGCTGACCCCCAGCGGCGGCCGACTGACCACGGCGGTCGTCGGGGAGTCGCTCGCCCGCGGCATGTGGATCTACCCCGCCGGCTCAGGTCCCGTCGAGGATGCCGTGATGATCGGCTGCCCGTTGACGATCAACGACGCCGAGGTCGAGCTCCTCGTCGCCACGCTGCGCGAGGCGCTCGACGCCGCTGTGCGGTGACCGTCAGGCGGTCGGCCGGCGGCGAGCGACGGCGAGCGCGCCGACGCCGAGCAGCAAGGTGATGCCCGCCGCCCAGGCGATCCCGCTGTTGGCACTCCCGGTGGCCGGCAACGCGCCGCCCGTCGAGGAGCTGTCGGGCGGATCGGCGCACGTCTCGGTCGCGGGCGGGTACGACACCTGGCCGGTCGCCGTCGGGTTGACCTCGACGCGCACGGTGAGCCCGCTGCGCAGGTAGGCGTCGGTCGGGTCGGGGACCCACTCGTCGCCGTCGAACACCCAGCCCGGCCAGTCCGTCGGGTTGCCGGCGGCGTCGACGGTGGCGCCCGGGTAGACGAACCGGATCGAGCCGTTGGCGGTGTAGGTCGCCGTGTGCGTGGCGACCACGTTGCCGTTGACGTCGATGAAGGTCACCGTGGCCGGGCGTCCGTTGAACTCCGGCTGGTTGCCGAACGTGACGTTGACGTACGGCGCGTCGGCCACGCAGATCGGCGTGATCGCCGTGACCGCCAGGGCGCCGACGATCGGCGTGGTCGTCGTGTGGTCGAGCCCGGCTGCGTGGTCGTCGTCTCGCCCGGCAGCGTCGTGGGCGGTCGGTGGTGGTCGGTGGCGGAGGCGGCGGCGTGGCGCGGTGGCGGTCGTCGTGTCAGCGCAATTCCCGGGGTTGGCTGACCGTGCTCGTGAGCCGAGTAAGGCGTGAAGTCGTCCGCCCACGTCCGCGTCGGCCGTGAACGTCACCGACGGACCTGGTCGAGAGGAGGACCACGCGGCCTGGAACGTCGCGGACTCGGCCGGAGTCGAGCGTGAAGGCGACCGACGTGCGAGCCGCTGGGACGATCGACGCGTCCCGGTGAGGTCCCGCGGTCCGCGTGTCGCTCGTGAGAGTCGCCATCGCTCGCCAGCCGCCGCCCTCGACACACACCGCCATCAGCCGCGAGTGTTGCACCGTGGGCCGAAGCCACCCCCGGTGCGATGACCAACACACTGCCCGCGACCGCAGCCGCCATGGCGAGACGCCGCCCCATCGATGCCACTGTGCCCCCTCTGTCCTACAACGCTGTCAGGTGCCCGCATCCTTGCACATGCACAGACCGCCGTCGCGGACCATTTGCGAGTGGGCACGACGGGACTCGAACCCGGGACCTCCACCGTGTCATGGTGGCGCTCTAACCAACTGAGCTACGTGCCCGTGCGGGAGGGGTTCTTCCTCCGGCCGGCTGGACTGGAACCGCCCAGTCACCGCACGGCGTGGGAACCGCCGACGACCGGCGACGAGGCGCACGCTCAGGGATGGATCCGATCCCGATCGGCCTTCGGTGATCCGGCGATCAGTAGATGCGACGGCACCCGGTGCAGGTAGCACCGTCGCCGCTCACGGTTTGGTCGCCCCACTCCCAGCCTTCATCCACCCAGCCGGTGACGATGCCGCACAGGGTGCGCGGCATGTCGTGGTGGGAAATGGTGCGCCACGGGAAGTAGCCGATGTGGACGACACCGGACGGGTCGGTGACGTACTCAGCGGGAGCCGACGTGCGTTCACCAGCCGCGGCGTTGTCGAGCACCTCTGCCGGGTGCTCGGCTTCCTTGCGACCGACAGTGGTCGGCTGCGTAGCCTCGATGGTCATGGGTCAGTCCTCCTCATCAGGGCTAGCTCGGGCCATTGGGTAGGTGGTCGAGGGTACGGGGCCGCCGTCGGGACGGCTTCCTCAAGATTGATGAGTCGTGACAGCCGCGACAGCGTTCGCCCCGCCCTCCCGGTGCGGGCGCGTCGTCGACCAGACCTGGGCCCTCGACGGCTTCCAAACCGCCGACTCTGGGACCTCGTCACCGGGGCATAACGGCGCTCTCACCAACCGAGCGACGTGCCCTCGCGGCTCGCACGGTCAGCGCAGGCGGACGGCGACCTCGTTGGCCATCAGGCGGCCGCGCCGGGTGAGCACCCAGCGATCGCCGCGGCGCTCGACGAGGTCGGCGAGGTCGTCGCCGTCGAGGGCGGCCACCGGGACGCCCGCCGTGGTCCGCAGCGCCAGCTGCAGCCCCTCGATGCGGCGGGTGTCGGCATCGAGCGTCTCGCCGGCCGCCTCCGTCGAGCGTCCGGCGGCGACTGCGTCGATGTACCGCTCCGGGGTGCGCACGTTCCACCACCGCCGCCCGGCGCGGTGGGAGTGGGCGGCGCACCCGAAGCCCAGGTAGTCGTGCTGGGCCCAGTAGAGGAGGTTGTGCCGGCACTCGTGGCCGGGCCGCGCCCAGTTGGACACCTCGTAGTTGGCCAGCCCGGCTGCGGTCAGCAGCTCGTCGGCGAGCTCGTACTCGTCGGCCTGCACGTCGTCGTCGGGGTGGCGGGCGGGATCGCCGGCGAGCGGGGTGCCGGCCTCGACGGTCAGGGCGTACGCCGACACGTGCGGCGAACCGAGGTCGAGCACGCGCTCCAGCGTGGTACGCCAGTCGGCGAGCTGCTCCCCCACCGCGCCATAGATGATGTCGACGTTGAACGTCGGGACACCGACCGAACGGACGGCCGCGACGGCGGTCTCGACGTTCGCCGGGTCGTGCGTACGGCCCAGTGCGGCGAGCACGTGGGGCACCATCGACTGCACGCCGATCGACACCCTCGTGACACCGGCCGCGACGTACGTCTCGAGCATCGCCTCGGTGACGTCGTCGGGATTGCACTCGACGGTGACCTCGGCGCCGGCGGCGAGCGGGATCGCCCGCAGCACCGACGCCAGCGCGTCGGCCGGGACGAGCGTCGGTGTCCCCCCGCCGACGAACACGGTGTCGGCGGGCGGCATGCCGGCGTCGACGGCCCGCTCGATCTCGGTCCGCACGGCGTCGAGGTAGGCGCCGACGAGGTGGCCCGATCGGTCCACGTGGCGAAGGCGCAGTAGTCGCAGCGGTGGGCGCAGAACGGCACGTGCACGTACACCCCGAACGGCGCCGGCCCGCTCACGACGACCCTCGTGGCGAGGATCGCGCGCAGATGAGGAGGGTCGCCGCGACGACGGCGGCGGTCTCCACGCGCAGCACGGTGTCGCCGAGCGACACCTGATCGCAGGCATGCTCGAGCTCGGACGGCGACCAGCCGCCCTCCGGGCCGATGGCCACGGTGCGATCGTCAGGTTCGAGCGGCCGCCCACCCGGCTCGGCGGCGACGCCGGCGCCGAGGACCTCGGCGGCGGGCACCGGCCCGGCGAGCTCGGGGAGCCACACCCGCCTCGACTGCAGGGCGGCCTCGACGGCGATGCGTCGCAGCCGGTCGAGCTGGCGTTCCGTGCGCTCGGCGTCCCAGCGCACGACCGAGCGTTCGGCCTCGACGAGCACCAACCGGTCGACGCCGATCTCCGTGCACTTCTGCACCAGCCAGTCGAGGCGGTCGCCCTTCGGCGGGGCGACGGCGATCGTGACCGGCGAACAGCGGCGCGGCGACCGTGACGACATCGCCGGTCGCCTCCACCGAGCTCCCCGCCAGCACGCACGGCCGCCACCTGCCGGCGCCGTCGGTCACCGTCACCGCCTCACCGTCGCGGAGGCGCAGCACTCTGCGGATGTGGTGCTGCGACGCGTCGTCGAGCACCGGCGCGTCGACGTCGGCGACCATGACGTGGGCCGCCGACCGCCGCAGCGTCTCGTCCATCGCGCGCGCCTACGAGAAGGCCGACTTGATGCGCGAGAACAGTCCCTTGTCCGGCGGGTTGACAGCCTCGCCGCGCTTGTCGGCGTACTGGCGCAGCAGGGCGGCCTCGTCCTCGTCGAGCTTCGTCGGCACCTCGACGACGAGCTGCGCCCGCAGGTCACCCCGCCCACGCCCCTGCAGCCGCGGCACGCCGCGACCGCGCAGCACGAACTCCCGGCCCGGCTGCGCACCTGCCGGGACCACGAGCTCCTCGTCGCCGTCCAGCGTCGGCAGCTCGATCGTCGTCCCGAGGGCGGCCTGGGCGATGGAGATGGGCACCGTCGTGACGAGGTCGTTGCCGTCTCGCCAGTAGCGGTCGTGCTGGGCGACACGCAGGTGGACGAACAGGTCGCCGGACTTCCCGCCACGCGGTCCGGCGGCGCCCCGTCCGCTGAGGCGCAGCGTCGATCCGGTGTCGACACCGGCTGGGACGTCGACCGTGTAGGTGTGGTCGGCGGTGATCCGCCCCTCGCCGCGGCACCGCGGCGCACGGCGTGGCGATCACCTGACCGAGCCCGCTGCACCGGGGGCACGGCGACGACGTCACCATCTGCCCGAGCAGGCTCTGGCGGACGCGCTGCACCTGCCCGCTGCCGCTGCACTCCGAGCACGTCACCGGTCGCGTGCCGGCGCCGGCACCGCTGCCATCGCACTCGTCGCAGCGCTGCGGCAGCTTCAGCGACGACCGGCACCTCGGCGCCGAACACGGCCTGCTGGAACGTGATGTCGACGACGACCTCGAGATCCTGGCCGCGCGGCGGTCCGGACGGGCCGCGCCGGCCACCGCCGCCGAACGGGTTCTGACCTCCGAAGAAGGCGTCGAACAGGTCGTTCAGGCCGCCCGCCGCCGAACACGTCGTCGACGCGCGGGCCGCCGGCGCCGCTGACGCCGGCCTCGCCGAAGCGGTCGTAGCGAGCGCGCTGGTCGGGATCCGACAGCACCTGGTACGCCCGGGCGACCTCCTTGAACCGCTCGGCGGTCGCCGCGTCGTCGGGGTTGGCGTCGGGGTGCAGCTCGCGTGCGCGCTGCGCGGTAGGCCGCGCTTGATCTCGTCGTTGCTCGCCGACCGCGAGACGCCGAGCAGCTCGTAGTAAGTCAGCCATCTCACGCATCCTCGAGGCGGCGGCCGAGGCGGTCGCTGACGACCTCGACCGTCGCCAGCGCCTGCGGGTAGTTCATGCGGGTCGGGCCGAGCACGCCGACCGAGCCGCGCTGCTCGCCGTCGACGAGCACGGGCGCCACGATGACCGAGCAGGCGACGAGCGGCTCGACCCCGTGCTCGACGCCGATCGCCACCGACATCCCGCGCTGGACGAGGTCGCCGATGAGGGACACGACGACGAACTGCTGCTCGAGCGTGCGCAGCACGTCGCGGACGACCTCGACGGCGTCGAACGCCGACGCCATCGACGCCGTGCCGCCGACGTAGACGTGCTCGTCGCTGGACGCATCGCGGACGGCGCGGAGGGCGTCGGCGCAGCACGCGGTCGACGGTCTCGTCGCCCGACGGCACGACCGAGGCGACCGCCGCCAGCGACGACCCGACGAGCTGCGCGGCCAGGTGCGCCGACGCGGCGGCGACCTGGGCGTCGCTGACGTCGTCCGCCAGCGCGACCGGCTCGCTCTCGACGGCACCGTTGCCGAGCACGACGACGACCGTGGCCAGCGTCGACGAGAGCCGCACGATCTGCACGCTGCGCACGTCGACCCCGCCGGCCTGCGGGCCGACGACCACGGCGGCGTAGTTGGTCAGCGTCGCCAGCAGGTCGGACGTGCGGTGGAGCATCTCCTCGAGGCGGCCGTGGGCGGTGCTGAAGAAGTCGCCGACCTGGCTGCTGGTCGCCGCGTCGATGCGGCCGGGCGTGGCCATGTGGTCGACGAAGAACCGGTAGCCCTTGTCGGTCGGGATGCGACCCGCCGACGTGTGCGGCTGGACGAGGTAGCCCTCCTGCTCCAGCACCGCCATCTCGTTGCGCACCGTGGCCGACGACACCCGCACGCCGGGCGCGTCGGCGATGTGGGTCGAGCCCACCGGGAGCGCCGTGGCGATGTACTCCTGCACGACGGCGCTCAGGATCGCGGTCTTGCGGTCGTCGAGCATCTGGCAGTCCAGGCTACCGAGTGCTAACGGAGAGGACGAGTGAGCGCTGCTGCCGCCGTGATCAGGGCGATGACGCTGCCGTAGGCCAGCGACCACTCCGCCCCGACCCGGTCGCCGACCAGCCCGGTGATCGGGCCGCCGATCGGGGTCGACCCGAGGAAGGCGACGGCGGTGAGGGCGAGCAACCGGCCGCGCATGTCGGCCGGGCTGTGCTGCTGGGTGATCCCGTTGGCGCCGCTGACGAACGCCGCCCCGCCGATGCCGAGCGGGATCCCCCAGGCGAGCGCCGGCGCCGAGGTTCGGCGACCAGGCCATCCCGATGCCCGGCCACGCCGAGCAGCACGATGTTGGCGAGGTACCACCGCGTCGACACCCACGACATCCGTGCCGTCAGCAGCGAGCCGAGGAGCGAACCGATGCTCGTCACCGACAGCACCAGCCCGAAGTTGCCCTCGCCGCCCCAGCGCACGTCGGCGAGCTTGGGCAGCGAGACGCCGTAGTTGAAGGCGAACGTCGACACGATCGCCAGCACGATGAACGTCACGAGCAGCACCCGGTCGCGGCGCACGAAGCCCAGCGCCTCGCGCACCGGGTGGCCGCCTCGCGGGGCGAACGGCGGGGCGTGCAGCTCCGCCGGGCGGATCGCCAACAACGAGACGAGCACGGCGCCGAAGGAAGCGGCGTTGAGCAGGAAGCACCACGCGGTGCCGACCGTCTCGACGAGCACGGCGGCGAGCGCCGGGCCGAAGATCCGCGAGCCCGTCATCACGGCGGTGTTCAGCGACACGGCGTTGGTGATGTCGTGCGGCTCGACGAGCTCGGTCACCAGCCCGCGGCGGGCCGGGTTCTCGAAGGCGTTGAGCACCCCGACGGCGAGCGTCAGGCCCCAGACGACCGGCACGTTGGCCAAGCCGGCGAGGTCGAGCAGGCCGAGCACCGCGCGCCTGCAGCGCCAGGCCGGCGTTGAGCGCGATCGCCAGCGTGCGCCGGTCCCGCCGGTCGGCGACGGCGCCCGCCCAGGCGCCGAGCACGAGCGATCGGCAGGAACTGCAGGGCGACGGTGATCCCGAGGTCGGTCGCCCGTCCCGTCAGGTCGTAGACCAGCAGCGACATCGCCGTGATCTGCAGCCACGTGCCGACCGTCGACACGAGCATCCCGGCGAAGAAGACCCGGGCGTTGCGGTGGCGCAAGCTCCTGAACGTCCCGCCCGTCGCGGGCTGGGGAGCGGGAAGTGTGAGCCGTGGCGACGGATGTGCGTCGTCCGCGCTCGACAGTTCAATCGTCCAGCTTGAGGGCGGAGATGAAGACGTCGCCGGGCACCTCGACGCGGCCGATCGACTTCATCTTCTTCTTGCCCTCCTTCTGCTTCTCGAGCAGCTTGCGCTTGCGCGTGATGTCGCCGCCGTAGCACTTGGCGAGGACGTCCTTGCGCTTGGCCTTGACGGTCTCGCGGGCGATCACCTTGCCGCCGATCGCCGCCTGGATCGGCACGTCGAACATCTGCCGCGGGATCAGCTTCTGCAGCTTCTCGGCCATCAGCCGGCCGTACTCGTAGGCCCTGTCGCGGTGGACGATCGTGGAGAAGGCGTCGGCCGTCACGCCGTTGAGCAGCAGGTCGACCTTGACGAGGTTGGAGCGGCGGTAGCCGGCGGGCTCGTAGTCGAGGCTGGCGTAGCCCTGGCTGCGGCTCTTCAGCTGGTCGAAGAAGTCGATGACGACCTCGGCGAGGGGCATCAGGTAGTGCAGCTCGACGCGCTCGGGCGACAGGTACTCGAGCTTGTCCATCTCGCCGCGGCGGAGCTGGCACAGCTCCATCAACGTGCCCGTGTAGTCGGTCGGCGTGACGATGCCGACCTTGAAGTAGGGCTCCTCGACGAAGTCGATGCGCTGCGGGTCGGGCAGGTCGGCCGGGTTGTCGACGACGTCGAGCGTGCCATCGGTGCGGTGCACGCGGTACTCCACGCTCGGCGCGGTGGCGATCAGGGCGAGGTCGAACTCGCGCTCGAGGCGCTCCTTGACGATCTCCATGTGCAGCAGGCCGAGGAACCCGCAGCGGAAGCCGAACCCGAGCGCCCCCGAGCGTCTCCGGGGTGTAGGTGATCGAGGCGTCGTTGAGCTTGAGCTTCTCCAGCGAGTCGCGGAGGTTCTCGAAGTCGTCGCCGTCGATCGGGAACAGCCCGGAGAAGACCATCGGCTTCGGGTCGCGGTAGCCGGGCAGGGCATCCGTCGCGCCGTGCGTCGAGGTGGTCACCGTCTCGCCCGAACGGGCCTCGCCGACCTCCTTGATGCCGGCGATGAGGTAGCCGACCTCGCCGGGCCCGAGCTCGGCGACCGGCGTCGGCACCGGCCGGCGGTTGCCGATCTCGATCGCCTCGTGCTGGGCGCCGGCCTGCATGAAGCGCAGCCGAGCACCGCTGGCGAGCCGGCCGTTCATCACGCGCACGCTGGACACGACGCCGCGGTACTGGTCGAACTGGCTGTCGAAGATCAGCGCCTGCAGCGGGGCGTCGGCGTCGCCGACGGGCGGGGGGATGCGCTCGACGACGGCGTCGAGCAGCTCGGGAACGCCCTCGCCCGTCTTGGCCGAGATGCGCAGGATGTCCTCGGCGGCGATGCCGAGGACGTTCTCGATCTCCACGGCGTAGCGGTCCGGATCGGCGGCCGGGAGGTCGATCTTGTTCAGCGCGGCGACGATCTCCAGGTCGTTCTCCAGGGCGAGGTAGCAGTTGGCGAGCGTCTGCGCCTCGATGCCCTGGGCGGCGTCGACGACGAGCACGACGCCCTCGCACGCGGCGAGCGATCGGCTGACCTCGTAGCCGAAGTCGACGTGCCCCGGCGTGTCGATGAGGTGGAAGACGTGGCCCTTCCAGTCGACGCGGACGTTCTGCGCCTTGATCGTGATCCCCCGCTCGCGCTCGAGCTCCATCGAGTCGAGGTACTGCTCGCGCATCTCGCGGGCATCGACGGCGCCGGTGACCTCGAGGATGCGGTCCGACAACGTCGACTTGCCGTGATCGATGTGGGCGATGATCGAGAAGTTGCGGATGCGCTCGAGGTCCATGGGCGGAGCCACGGTATCCTCGTCCGGCTGATCAACGTCTGAAGGATCCCCCACGTGGCGAACATCAAGAGCCAGAAGAAGCGCAACATCACCAACGCCAAGCGGGCCGAGCGCAACAAGGCCGCCAAGAGCGAGCTGAAGACGCGCGTCAAGACGGCGACCACGTCGGTCGGCACCGATGCCAACACCGAGGACGTGCGCCTCGCCGTCAAGCGCCTCGACATGGCCGCCGCCAAGGGGATCATCCACCCCAACCAGGCCGCCCGCCGCAAGAGCCGCCTGATGAAGAAGGTCAACGCCTCCACCTGACATCCGAGTGTTCGAGTCCATCGGAGTGTCGGGTGCGCGGACGCCGGTCTCCTGACACTCGGACGGCCCGCAACACTCGGATGGACTAGCGCCGGAGCTTGGAGAGGCGGGCGACGAGGATCTCCATCACGAGGTCGTCGGGCAGCTCGCGGGCGCCGCGCAGGTCGAGATCGGCGGTGGCGAGCAGGTCGATCGCCCGCTGCACGCCGCTGCCACCGAGCCGGCGGTACTGGCTGAGCGCCTTGCGCGCCGGGTACCCGGGCTTGATGCCGAGGATGTCGGCCACCTCGCGCCTCCGACGACGCCTCCACGCCGTCGAGGCGGGCCAGCCGCCCGTAGTGGCCGTGGAGGATGGCCATCAACTGCAACGGATGACGGCCGCCGGCACCGGTCATCCGGGCCAGCGTCTCCAGGGCGAGGACGGTGTCGCCGGCCTCGATGGCGTCGGTGAGCTCCCACGGCGGCACCCCGCCGGCCTCGCCGACGAACGCCGCCACGTCGTCGACCCCGAGCGCGCGGCTGCCGCCGAACGTCGCCGCCAACGTCGCCAGCAGACCGTCGAGCCGGCCGACGTCCTCGCCGAGCCGCTCGGCGATCGCCTTGGCCGCCGGCGGGGACAGCCGCACGCCCCGCCTCGCCGGCCTGCTCGACGATCCACGTCTGGCGGTCGCCTGCCCGCGCCGGCGGGTTCGTCGAGTGCACGGTGCCCCGGCCCGCTTGACCGCGTCCGACAGCGACTTCGCCAGCCGCCCGCCGCCACCGACGAGCACGAGATCGGTGCTCGGCAGCGGATCGGCGAGATAGTCGACGAGCGGGGCGACCTGCTCGGCGGTGAACCGGCCGACATCGCGGGCCAGCACGACGCGGCGCTCGGTGAGCAGCGGCGGGGTCTGGGCGGCGTCGACGATGCTGCCGACCTCGAGATCGTCGCCGTCGAGCTCGTCGACGACGAGCGATCGGTCGCCGCCACCGACGAGCTCGTGGACGAGATCGCTGACGGCCGCGCGCACGATCGACTCGTCGTCGCCGATCAGCAGGTGCACGGACATCGGGGCGTCAGTCTCGCATCGGGCTGCGCGAGCGAGCCAACAGCATGGCGAGCGCAGCGGCGATGAGGCCCCAGCCCACCCACGACCAGGGTGGGTCGGGTTCGGCCACGGCGCCGACCGTGGCCACGGCGTCGACCCACCAGGCTCCCCAGCCCACGGGCGCGACGAGCGGAGGTGCGAGCGGCGGGACCGCGCCGGCCAGCAGCGACGCCGGGAGCCCGTAGAGCATCACCAGACCGGCGACCGGCACGGCGAGCAGGTTGGCGACGAGCCCGACGAGCGGCAGCCGCCCGAACACGACGACGCTGGGGATGGCGACACCGACCTGGGCGCCGAGCGTGACGGCGACCGGCATCGCCAGCGGCCCGAGCCGATGGAGGCGGCGAGCCAACGGCGGGCCGGCGCCGGTGACCCCGGCCGTCGCCCCGACCGAGAGCCAGAAGCCGACCGACCAGGCCAGCAGCGGGTCGACCAGCAGCAGCCCGACGACGGCGACGGCCAGCAGGCGCAGCGGCTCGCGTTGCCGGCCGAGGGCGAACGCCGTGGCGCCGAGGGCGGCCATCGTGCCGGCTCGCAACACCGAGGGCTCGGCGCGGGTCAGCACGACGAACCAGGCGATCAACGCCAGCGTCGCGGCCCAGCGGGCCAGCGGTCGCGCCCGCCGGAGCAACGGCGAGGCGGCGGCGACGACGAGGGCGACGTTCTGCCCGGACACCGCGCTCGAGATGCGCCAGGCCGCTGGCGCGCATCCGCTCGACCGCGGCGGCGGACTGGTCGCGGTCGTCACCGATCATCAGCCCGCGGGCGAGCGCCGCCCGTTCGGCGGGGAGGCTCTCCAGGCCGCGCTCGATCAGGCGGCGCACGCGGTTCGACGCCGTCGACAGCCGTCCGCCGGGGCGCACGTCGCCGAGCCAGTCGGCCTCGAACGTGCCGACGACGTGCTGCCAGGCGACGCGGGATCGGCGATCGGCGTCGACCGGCCGGCGCTCGCCGGCGACGGTGACGACGTCACCGGCCTGCCACGACTCGACACGGAGCCGGCGGACGCGCCCGCGCACCCACAGCTCGTGGCGCTCACCGTCGATCTCGAGGAGCACCCGCACCGCCGGCCCGAACGGCTGCGGATCGGCGACGACGGTCGCCCGGCCGGTGTAGGGACCGAGCACGTCCGGTTCGAGGGCGCGCCACGCGGCGTCCGATCGAAGCGACGCCGGCGGCGCCGAGGAGCGCCAGGAGCAGCGCCGGAGCGATCCGCCGGCCGGCGATCGCCGACGCAGCGCAGGCGACGGCGACGGCCGATCCACGACCGGGTCGGCGACCGCGACGGCCACGCCGGCGGCGACGATCAGCGCCGACGAGCGTCCCCGGATCGCGTCGGCGCCGGACCGTAGGATGCCGAGTCGACGCCGCGGTGAACTCGTAGCCTCTCGGGATCGCCATCTCAACCATGCCCAGCTACGTCTACGAAGGCCCCCGGTGGTTCCGCAGCCGCATCCGCAGCCGCGGCCCGTTCCTCGCCCTCGTCCCGCCGGCGGTCCTCGGGGCGATCGCCCTGCTGGCGCTGGAGTACTTCGACGGCAAGCTCAGCGGCTACGTGGGGCTGGTCTGCGGGGTGTTCGCCGCACCTGGCCTGCTCGTCGTCGGCGTGCCGTTCGCGGGCGACGAGGTGTACCCGATCGGCATCACGTCAGCGTGCTGCTGTGGCTGGTCGTCGGCGCCGTCGCCGCCCGCCGGGCGACACGCAACCCGATGGCGTCGTGGCCCGACTTCTGGCGCACGTTCTGGTGGCTGGCCGGCGGCATCTGGCTCGGTTGCATCGCCGCCCTCATGGTCGCCCGGATCAGGTTCGGCGACGCGCTCGTTGCATAGCGCGCCTCACGTGACGACGAGCGGGCGGATCGCTTCCAGCTTGGCGGGACCGATGCCGCGGACCGCCTCGAGGTCGTCGACGGACGCGAACGGTCCGTTCGCCTCGCGGTGGTCGACGATCGCCTGGGCGGTGGCCGGGCCGATGCCGGGCAGCGCGTCGAGCTCGGCCGCGGTTGCCCGGTTGAGGTCGACGGGGCCGGCCGGCATGCGACGTGGCGTCACCTGGCCGGCGGGTGGCGGTGGCGGGACGGACTCGCCGACGACGGGAACGTAGACCCGCTCGCCGTCGCCGAGCGGCGCGGCCAGGTTCAGCGAACCCGTCGACGCCTCGGCGAGCGCCCCGCCGGCCGCGTCGATGGCGGCATGCACCCGTGCCCCGGCGGGCAGCTCGTAGACACCCGGCCGGGCGACGGCGCCGGCGACGTGGACGACCAGCACCGTCGGCGTCGGCGCTGTCGTGGCGGGTGGCGCGGCGGTCGTGGTCGACGCCGGCGCGGTGGCCATCGGCAGGCCCGCCTCGGTCGACGGGTCGGGCGACTGCAGCAGCCACCAACCGCCGACGACCACGAGCAGCACGATGACGGCCGTCGCCACGATGCGACCGAGCCCGAACCAGTCGATCCACGGTCGGACGCGCCCGGTGAGGGCCTCCCAGCGACTGGCGGATGGGCGATGCGAGCGGCCCGGTGTCGTGATCGACGTCCACGACGATCCTCCTCGCGTCGGCGCGCCATCGGCGCGCTCGGATGCGGGGGATGTCGGTGTCGCCGACGCTACCGGCGTTTCAGAACAGCCTGGCCGTCAGGCGCCGGCGGTACTCGGCGGTGCGCGGGTCGTCGGGGCCCATCAGCTCGAGGATGTCGACGAACTCCTGACGGGCATCGTCGTCGCCCTTCACCCGCGGCAGCAGGCTGACGAGCGTGGCGTCGTAGTCGTCGGTGGGCGCCGGGCCGAGGCGGGCCGCGGCGGCGACGCGCCGCGTGCGATCGGACTCGGGGATCCGCTCGAGCAGCGCCAGCGCCTCGTCGCCGTCGCCGCGGTCGACGAGCAGCTCGGCGAGGGCGACGACGGCGTCCTCGTTCCCCGGCTCGAGCTCGAGCGCCTGGCGCAGGCTCGTCTCGTCGCCCTTGGCCACGAGGGCGGACAGCTCGCTCTCGGCCTCGGTCGGCAGCAGGCTGTCGACGAACCGCTGGACCTCGTGCTCGGGATAGGCGCCGACGAACGAGTCGATGACCTGCCCGTCACGGATGGCGAACACGGCGGGGATGCCCTGCACGCGGAACGCCTGGCTGATCGCCGGGTTCTCGTCGACGTTGACCTTGGCCAGCACGACCTTGCCGTCGGTGGCGTCGACGACCTTCTCGATGATCGGCCCGAGCGTCTTGCACGGACCGCACCACGGCGCCCACAGGTCGACGACCACGGGGACCGACATCGACCGATCGACGACGTCGGCCTGGAACGTCGCGTCGGTCACATCCACATACGCCATGACCTCAACGCTACCGACGCACGTTCCCAGTCGAGTGCGTGGTGCGCGGCCAGACCGGCACCACGCACTCGACTGGCCGGAAATACTCGACTGGGGGAAGCCTTGGTACGTTCGGGTGGGTGATCGCGGAGCACGACGTCGCCGGGATCGATGTCCCTGCGGTGACGGGGTGGATCGTCGACAACGTCCCCGACGTGGTCGCGCCGTTGCGGTTCGAGCTCATCGCCGGCGGCCACTCCAACCTGACCTACCGCGTCGTCGACGCCCGCGGTCGCCAGCTCGTGCTGCGCCGACCACCGCTCGGCCACGTCCTCGCCAGCGCCCACGACATGGGACGCGAGCACCGCATCATCGCCGGGCTGCAGGACGAGTGCCGTGCCGGTCCCGCCGGCGCTCGGCTTCTGCCCCGACCCGGACGTGACCGGTGCGCCGTTCTACGTGATGGGCTTCGTCGACGGCCACGTCGTCCGCGACCGCGCCATCGCCGAGGCGGCGCTCTCCGTCGACGCCAGGGCCAACGCCAGCCGCTCGATCGTCGACACGATGGCCGCCATCCACGCCGTCGACCTCGACGCCGCCGGGCTCGCCGACCTCGCCCGCCACGACGGGTACATCGAACGCCAGCTCAAGCGCTGGTACGGCCAGTGGAACCAGCAGAAGACCCGCGACCTGGCGCTCGTCGACGAGGTGCACGACGCCCTGGTCTCGCTCGTGCCCGAGCAGGGTCCGGCGACGATCGTCCACGGCGACTACCGCCTCGACAACACCATCGTCTCCCCCAGCGGCGAGGTCGTCGCCGTGCTCGACTGGGAGATCTGCACGCTCGGCGACCCGCTCGCCGACGTCGGGCTGCTGCAGGTGTACTGGACCGGACCCGACGACGAGCCGAGCGCGTGGGGCGGCGCAGTCGACGACGGCGCCGGGGTTCTGGGACCGCGCGCGAGCTCATCGACCGCTACGCCGAGGTCTCCGGCCGCGACGTCTCCCGCCTCGACTTCTACGTCGCCTTCGGGTTCTGGAAGCTGGCCTGCATCCTGGAGGGCGTGTACGCCCGCTACCTCGGCGGCGCCCTCGGCGCCCGCGACCGGTCCGAGCTGGCGCCGTTCGCCGCCCAGGTCGACGCCGCCGCGGCGAAGGCCGCCGAGCACGTGAGTCGGTTGTGATGCCCGAGGATCACCGCTTCCTCACCGACGTCCCGTCGCTCGACGAGCCGGTGCTCGTCGTCATGCTCACCGGCTGGATCGACGCCAGCGGCGCGGCCGCGGCGGCGATGGCCGAGCTCGACAAGGAGTGCAACGCGACGTCGCTCGTCGCCTTCGACGACGACGTGTACATCGACTACCGCGCCAGGCGCCCGCTGCTCGAGCTGCGCGACGGCGTCAACACGCGGCTCGTGTGGTCGGTCCCCGAGCTGCGCGTCGGCCGCGACGACGCCGGCCACGACGTGCTGTTGCTCAGCGGCCCCGAGCCGGACATGGCATGGCACCGCTTCGCCGGCACCATCGGCGAGCTCGCCGTGCAGCTCGGGGTGACGACGATGGCGGCGCTCGGCGCCTACCCGTTCGCCGCGCCGCACACCCGGCCACCGCACCTGTCGGCCACCTCGCCGTCGGCCGACGTGCTCGGCGGCCTGCCGTTCCGCACCAGCTCGGTCGACGTCCCCGCCGGGATGGCCGCCGCGCTCGAGCACTCGGTGCACGAGCGGGGCATCCCGGCGCTCGGGATCTGGGCCCAGGTCCCGCACTACGTGGCGACGATGTCCTACCCGGCGGCGTCGGTGGCCCTGCTCGAGGGCCTGGCGACCGCGACGGGGGTGACGATCGACGCCGCCGACCTGCGGCGCGAGGCGGTGCTGCAGCGCGAGCGCCTCGACCAGCTGATCGAGGGCAACGAGGAGCACCAGGCCATGGTCGCCCAGTTCGAGCGCCTGTACGACGCCGCCGACGTGGGGCAACCCGACGAGGGCGGCCTCGAGCTGCGCACCGGCGACGAGCTCGCCGCCGAGGTCGAGCGCTTCCTGCGCGACCAGGGCAAGGGCTGACGCCGTCACGTACGCTGGCTCCCGCGACCCGGTTGATGCACGATCGTGTGCCAGTTCTCGAGCACCTTCGGACGGCCGTAGTGGTACCACCGCCACGTGACACAGCTGGCGTGCTCGATTCGGAAGGCATCGCTCGTGAACAGCCAGTCGCCCGGGTCGCGTACCCGCAGCTCCTCGTCGTCGTGAAAGAGGACGACGAGCTCGTCACCGTCGACGCCCGCTGAGACCGGCACATGCCAGTTGTCGTAGGGCTTGCCGAACCACTCCCCGAACACGCGCAGCGCTCCCTGCTTCACCTCATCGATCACGACGCTCAGCGCGCCGGCAGCTTCGGCGGCCGCAACCATGGCGCCAGCCTGCCGCACTGAGCACCGTCTGGAGTGAATCGCGGCGACGTCCGAGCCGGCGGGCGTCGTGGCTGTCTCCCCTCCCAGTTCGGGCGTGTCGTCGTCACTGGATCGGCACGTCAGGGATGGTCGGGGCCAAGCTGGCTGCGACACTGTCGAGCACGCGTATCCCTTCCCACGTTCTGCACGCCACCGAGGCGGCATCCCGGCGATCACCATGACCGGATGTGGTGGCAGGTCCAGGTTCGCCGGACAGTCGACGACGCTTGTCGACGTCGCGGTGGAACGCGAGGGTGATCCGCACGACATGGTTCCCTCGGCGTCGACCACGGCGACGATGGTGATGGGCGACGCGCTGGCGATCGCCGTGATGGTCGCCCGCCAGTTCGATCCCACCGGCTTCGGCCGGTGCCATCCGGCCGGGTCACTCGGACGCCGCCTCCTGGGTGGCGGAGCTGCGCGTGGTTGACGCACCGTCGGCAGACGGGCAGCGTGTCGACGTCTGCGTCGTCGGCAGCTTCATGGCCGACGTCGTGGTCCGCGCCCCGCGCCGTCCCGAGCGAGGCGAGACCGTCATCGGGTCGAGCTGCGACACCTATCTCGGCGGCAAGGGCTTCAACCAGGCAGTCGCCGCGGCCCGTGCCGGAGCGACGACGTCGATGGTCGGGGCGCTCGGTGACGACGACCAACGGGCGCGAGTTCGTCCGCATGCTCGAGCTCGAGCAGATCGACGCGTCAGGTGTGCAGCTGATCGCCGGCATCGGCACCGGGATCGCCTTCCCGGTGGTCGAGGAGACGGGTGAGAACTCGATCATCATCGTGCCCCAGGCGAACCACGCTGCTCACCGTCGCCGACATCGACCGGCTCGGCGCCGTGATCGGGCGGGCAGCGGTGGTGCTGCTCCAGCTCGAGCTCCCGGCCGACGTCGTCGTCGCCGCGGCCGCCGCGGCGAACGCGGCGGGCGCCACCGTCGTGCTCAACCCGGCACCGGCGATCGCCGCACCCGAGCGCTTCGCCGGGCTCGTCGACATCGTCGTCCCCAACGAGTCCGAGCTGGCGCTGCTCAGCGCTGACGGCGGGTCCGACCTGTCCGTCGCCGCGGCGCAGCTCGGCGCGGCCACCGGCGCGCAGCTGCATCGTGGTGACGCTGGGCGAACGAGGTGTGTTCGCGTGGACCCACGACGGCGAGCTGTCGATCCCCGGCCACCGGGTGGACACGATCGACACCGTCGGTGCCGGTGACGCCTTCTGCGGTGCGCTCGCCGCTCGGCTCGCGCTCGGCACCGCCCTCGACGATGCGTTGCGCTACGCCAACTCGGCGGGCGCGCTGGCGACGACACGTGCGGGTGCCGAGCCCTCGATGCCGAGCCGCGAGGCCGTCGAGTCGCTACTCGCAGCCGCACCCGACACGAAAATGAGAGGGCACGACGCCACCGCCGGAGGGTAGGTCCTCGGCCACCGCGATCCCGTAGGTTGCAGGTCATGAAGGTCGACGGTGGCATCGGTGGACTGGACACGGCCGGCGAGCAGGCCGCCGAGCTCGAACGCGCCGGGTACTCGGGCGCCTGGACGGCGGAGACGAACCACGACCCGTTCCTGCCGCTGCTGCTGGCCGCAGAGCACACGTCGGAGATCGAGCTGGGCACGTCGATCGCCGTCGCCTTCGCCCGCAACCCGATGACGCTCGCCGGCCTGGCGTGGGATCTGCAGTCGTTCTCCAAGGGTCGCTTCATGCTCGGCCTCGGAAGCCAGATCAAGCCGCACATCACCAAGCGCTTCTCGATGCCGTGGAGCCACCCGGCACCGCGCATGCGCGAGCTCGTCCTCGCCATCCGGGCGATCTGGGACACGTGGCTCACCGGCGCGCCACTGCAGTTCCGCGGCGAGTTCTACACGCACACGCTGATGACGCCGTTCTTCACGCCGCCGGCGACCGACCTCGACGGGTTCGGCGTGCCGCGCATCTTCCTCGCCGGCGTCGGCGGGCTGATGACGGAGGTCGCCGGCGAGGTGTGCGACGGGTTCCTGTGTCACGGCTTCACGACCGAGAAGTACCTGCGCGAGGTCACCATCCCGGCGCTCGAGCGCGGCCGGGCGAGAGGCGGGCAAGACGATGGACGGCTTCCAGATCGTCGGCCCGAGCTTCGTCGTCACCGGCACGAACGACTCGGAGCTGGCTGCCGCGGCGGCGGGCACTCGCCAGCAGATCGCCTTCTACGGGTCGACGCCGGCGTACCGGCCCGTCCTCGACGTCCATGGCTGGGGTGGTCTCCAGGAGGAGCTCAACGCCCTCTCCAAGCAGGGTGAGTGGGTCCGCATGGGCGAGCTGATCGACGACGAGATCCTCAACACGTTCGCCGTCGTCGGACCGCCCGAGGCGATCGCTCCGGAGCTGCACCGCCGCTACGGCGACGTCGTCGACCGCGTCTCGTTCTACGCCCCGTACCGCAGCGACCCCGAGCGCTGGGCGACGGTCCTCGCCGACATCAAGGCGGCGTAGCCCCACCATCTGGGCGCAGATCGTCTCGGTTTCCGAGACGAATCGCGCCCAGAGACGAATCGCGCCCAGATTGGGGAGCACGCCGCCGCGCCGAGCAGCCACGCTCGGACGTTGGCGCCGAGGGCGGCGTCGGCGTAGCCGCCCTCTTGCAGCACGACGAGCGGCAGGCCGAGCTCGGCGACGGCGCCGGCCGCAGCGGGCGAAACCCTCGGTCGTGAGCGCAAGGTCGCAGATCGGGTCGTCGACGATACGTGTCGACGCCGAGCGACACGACGACCAGCTCGGCGGCGGACAGGCTCGACTGCCTCCAGCGCCTGGTCGAGTGCGGCGAGGTAGGCGTCGTCGTCGAGTACCCACCGCCAGCGGGACGTTGCAGGTGCAACCGCTCCCCCGGCCGGTGCCCGTCTCGTCGGCGAAGCCGGTGTGGTACGGGTAGGCGCGAACCGGGTCACCGTGCAGCGAGACGTAGGCGACGTCGTCGCGCTCGTAGAAGATCTGCTGCGTCCCGTTCCCGTGGTGGTAGTCGACGTCGAGCACGGCCACTCGCCCGCCCGTCTGGGCGACCGCGTGGGCGGCCGCGACCGCTGCGTTGTTGAAGAAGCAGTAACCGCCGTACAACGAGGTCGCCGCGTGGTGGCCGGGCGGTCGGCACAACCCGTACGCCACGCGCTCGCCGCCGAGCACGGCGTCGGTCGCCGCCGAGCGCGCAGTCGACGGCCGAGCGGGCGGCGTCGTACGACCCCGACGTCAACGGCGTCGTCGTCTCGTAGCACCACCACCCGAGCCGGGCCGCGACTCGAGCCGGCTCCGACCGCCCGCGCAGGCCGGGCACGGCGAACACGTCGGGGACGACATCGTGCGCCGGGCGCACATCGCGCTGGTACTCGTGCCACGCCGATTCGAGGAAGCGCACGAGACCGGGATCGTGAACGGCCTCGATGGCCGTCGTACCCGTGACCGGTGGCTCGCTGATGTCGAATCGATCGTCGTCGGCCAGTGCGGCGCGGATCGCCTCGGCCCGCCCGGGGTGCTCGAACGGCGGCTGCAGTCCCGACGACTCGATCTCGTGCTCGGGATCGTGCTGGCGGTGGCGGTCCGATGCGAAGACCCGCATCACACCAGCTCGAGTTGCTCCTCGAGGTAGAGCTCGCGGCACTTCGCCCGCTGCAGCTTCCCCGACGACGTCTTCGGCAGCGTGCTCGGCTGGACCAGCATCACGTCGCGCGGCGGCAGCCCGCACACCTCGAGCGTGCGGTGGTGGATGGCGTGGCGGATCGTGTCGTGGTCGTCGCCGCGGACCCTTTGCCGACGTGCTCCGACTTCTGCCACGACGACGACGCTCTCCTTGCCCTTGTAGCCGTCCATGCCGAAGGCGATGACGTTGCCGGCGCGGACGCCGTCGAGCACGCCGACGGCGCGCTCGATGTCCTCGGGGAAGACGTTGCGCCCGCCGACGATGATGACGTCCTTGATCCGCCCGCACAGCACCAGCTCGCCGTCGATGAGGTAGGCGAGGTCGCCGGTGCACAGCCAGCCGTCGTGGAACAGCTCGGCCGTGGCGTCGGGGCGCTTGTAGTAGCCGGGGGTGACCGACGTGCCGCGGATGAGCAGCTCGCCGACGTGGCGCTCGGGGCGCTCCTCGAACGTCTCCGGGTCGACGACACGCATCTCCAGTCCCGGCACGGGGCGGCCGAGCAGCGGCAGGCGACGGGCGGCGAGCGCGAGGTCGTCGGGGTCGACGACCTCGACCGGCTTGGCCACCCGATCACGCTCGAGCACGACGCGATCGACGGTGTCGCAGACGAGGCCACGGTGGCGCGGCGGGAACGACCCGCCGATGGCCACCTCGGCCATGCCGAACGCCGGGAACACACTGCCGGCCGTGAAGCCGAACGGCTCGGCGGCGGCGACGAACGCCTCGACGGCGACCGGGTCGACCGGCTCGGCGCCGGAGAGGGCCATCGTCAGCGACGACAGGTCGAGGTCGGTCATCCGCTTGAGCGCCCGTGTGGCGAGCACCCAGGAGAAGTTGGGACCGGCGGTGACCGTGCCGCGCCAGTCGGAGATCCACTGCATCCAGTTGCCCGGGTGGGCGAGGAAGTCCTGCGGGGCCGCCTGGACCAGCTCGGCACCGCGGGTCATCGGGATCGCCAGGCAGCCGACGAGGCCCATGTCGTGGTACAGCGGCAGCCAGGAGACGAGGACCTCGCGCTCGGGGACGATGCTGGCGGCCTGGCAGCAGGCGTCGACGTTGGCGGTGAGGACGTGGTCGGGGATCATCACGCCCTTCGGCTCGCTCGTCGATCCGCTCGTGTACTGCAGGATCACCAGCCGGTCGGGGTCGGGCGCGGGCACCTCGAGGCGTTCGCCCGACGGGACGCCGGGTGCGCCGGGCAGCACGGCGCCGAGCGGCTCGATCGGCGGATCGCCCGGCGCAGCCTCGTAGAACGGAGCGAGCTGATCGTCGATCAGCACGAGCTTGGCGTCGCCATGGCGGATGCGGGCGCGGGTCGAGTCGACGAACGCCTCCAGCGAGCCCATCCGCATCGGCAGCGGCAGCACCATCGAGGCGATGCCCGGCCATCCAGCAGCCGCGGATGGCGGTGATCAGACTCCCGGCTCGTCGGGCCGAGGATGGCGACGTGGTCGCCCGGGACGAGGCCGCGAGCCTGGAGGGCCGCACCGACCGCTCGCGACTCGTCGTGCAGCTGGCGCCACGACAGGCGGTGCGACTGCCCATCGGTGGTCACCGACCCCCCGACGAAGCGGATGCCCGTCGGCGAGTCGGCCGCTCGCTCGAGCCGCTCGATCGTCGACGTCTGCGTTTCCATATCCCGAGCCACGCTACCCCGCACGTAGGCTGGGCGACCTGCTATGGCGACCGACGACGACGCTCCTCCCGCATCGCTACACGGCGGCGCTCGCCCAGCAGATCGAGCTGCGCTGGCAGGACCGATGGGATGCCGACGGCACGTTCGAGGCGCCCAACCCGGCAGGCCCGCTGGGCGACCCCGACGCCGTCGCCGCCCGCGGCCGCAAGCTGTTCGTGCTCGACATGTTCCCGTACCCGTCGGGCACCGGACTCCACGTCGGCCACCCGCTCGGGTTCACCGGCACCGACGTCTACAGCCGCTACCAGCGCATGGCCGGGCGCAACGTGCTGTACACGATGGGCTTCGACGCCTTCGGCCTGCCCGCCGAGCAGTTCGCCGTGCAGACCGGCCAGCACCCGGCGATCACCACCGCCGAGAACGTCACGACCTATCGCGAGCAGATCCGCCGGCTCGGCCTGAGCCACGACCGGCGCCGGTCGATCTCCACCGCCGACCCGGCGTACTACCGCTGGACGCAGTGGATCTTCCTCCAGATCTTCGAGTCGTGGTACGACGCCGATGCCACCAACCCGGCCGGCGGCACGGGCTGCGCCCGCCCGATCGCCGAGCTGCGCGCCGAGTTCGAGGACGGCACCCGCACCCTCGATGACGGCCGTCGGTGGTCGCGGCTGTCAGCCTCCGAGCAGGCCGAGGTGATCGACTCGTACCGCTTGGCCTACGTGTCGGATGCGCCGGTCAACTGGTGCCCGGGGCTCGGGACGGTCGTCGCCAACGAGGAGGTCACCGCCGACGGGCGCAGCGACCGCGGCAACTTCCCCGTGTTCAAGCGCAGCATGCGGCAGTGGATGATGCGCATCACCGAGTACGCCGATCGTCTGCTCGACGACCTCGACGTGCTCGAGTGGACCGACTCGCTGAAGACGATGCAGCGCAACTGGATCGGCCGCTCGACGGGCGCCAACGTCGACTTCGACTCGCCGGCCGGGCCGATCCGGGTCTTCACCACGCGACCCGACACGCTGTTCGGCGCCACGTTCATGGTCCTCGCCCCGGAGCACCCGATGGTCGCCGACCTGACCACGTCCGAGGAGGCGCCGGCCGTCCTCGCCTACCGCCGGCAGGCCGAGGCTGCGCAAGGACGTCGATCGCCAGGACGAGAGCCGGATGAAGACCGGCGTGTTCACGGGCAGCTACGCCACCAACCCGGTGACGGGCCGCGACATCCCGATCTGGATCGCCGACTACGTGCTGATGGGCTACGGCACCGGGGCGATCATGGCCGTCCCCTGCGGCGACCAGCGCGACTTCGAGTTCGCCAACGGCGTTCGGACTGGACATCCCGCCGATCCAGCGTCCGCCCGACGAGTGGTTCGCCGAGCGGGGGATCGAGCCGACGCTCGACACGGCGCGCTGGCCGGAGGCGTTCATCGGCGACGCCCCGTACGTCAACTCGGCCAACGGCGACCTCGACCTCAACGGCATCGACTCGGTCGCCGAGGGCATCGCCGCGACGAACGCCTGGCTCGAGGCCAAGGGCGTCGGCGAGGCCGCCATCACCTACAAGCTGCGCGACTGGCTGTTCAGCCGGCAGCGCTACTGGGGCGAGCCGTTCCCCGTCGTCTACGACGTCGACGGTCACCCCCACGGCCTGCCCGACGACGAGCTGCCGCTGGTCCTGCCCGACACCCACGACTTCTCGCCGCGCACGTTCGACCCCGACGACGAGCACTCCGAGCCGGAGAGCCCGCTCGACCGCCTGGCCGACTGGGTCGAGGTGACGCTCGACCTGGGCGACGGTGCCCAGCCGTACCGGCGGGACACCAACGTGATGCCGCAGTGGGCAGGGTCGTGCTGGTACGAGCTGCGCTACTGCGACCCGACGAACGAGAACGCCTTCGTCGACCCGGAGGTCGAGCGCTACTGGATGGGGCCGCAGACCGACCTGCGGCCCGACCATCCGGGTGGCGTCGACCTCTACGTCGGCGGGGTCGAGCACGCCGTGCTGCACCTGCTGTACGCCCGGTTCTGGCACAAGGTGCTGTTCGATCTCGGCCACCTGTCGTCGCACGAGCCGTACGCCCGCTTGTTCAACCAGGGCTACGTCCTCGCCGCCGCGTACACCGACGAGCGTGGCCTGTACGTCGAGGCCGCCGAGGTCGCCAACGAGCCCGACGGCACGTTCAGCCACGAGGGCCAGCCCGTCACCCGCGAGTGGGGCAAGATGGGCAAGAGCCTGAAGAACGCCGTCGCACCCGAGGACATCTTCGACGCCTACGGCAGCGACACGTTGCGCTTGCACTTGATGGCGACCGGCCCGCTCGATGCGTCGCGACCGTGGGAGACGCGCGACGTCGTCGGCATGTACCGCTTCCTGCAGCGGCTGTGGCGCAACGTGATCGACGAGCAGTCCGGCGAGGTGGCCGTCGTCGACGGCGCGTCCGACGAGGAGACGGCGCGCCGGCTGCACCGCACGATCGACGTGGTGCGCACCGAGATCGAAGCGCTGCGCTTCAACACCGCGATCGCCAAGCTGATCGAGCTGAACAACCACCTGACCAAGACCGGCTCGGTCTCGCGCGACGCCGCCGAGGCGCTGGTGCTGATGGTGTCACCGTTCGCCCCGCACCTCGGCGAGGAGCTCTGGCACCGCCTCGGGCACACCGAGACGATCGCCTACGTGCCGTTCCCCGTCGCCGACCCGGCCTACCTGGTCGACGACACCGTCGAGTACCCGGTGCAGGTCAACGGCAAGCTGCGCGGCCACGTCACCGTGCCCGCCGACGCCGATGCCGCAGCGGTCGAAGCCGCCGCGCTGGCCGACGCCAGGGTCGCCGCCGCCGTCGACGGCGCGACCCCGAAGAAGGTCATCGTCGTCCCCGGCCGGATGGTCAACGTCGTCGTGTGACTCCATCCGAGTGTTGGAGTCCATCCGAGTGCTGGAAGTGCGGACGCCGGCGCTCCCACACTCCGATGGCGTCGAACACTCGGATGCTGGTCAGGTGACGGTGTTGGTGCGGGCGACCTCGGCGTACCAGTCGGCGCTCGCCTTCGGGGTGCGCTGGAACGTGTCGTAGTCGACGCGGACGAGCCCGAAGCGGCGGCTGTAGCCGTACGCCCACTCGAAGTTGTCGAGCAGGCTCCACACGAAGTAGCCCTCGACCGGGACGCCGTCGGCGATGGCGTCGTGGACGGCCATGAGGTGGCTGCGCAGGTAGTCGATCCGATCGACGTCGTCGACCCGCCCGGTCCCGTCGGCGACGTCGTCCATCGCCGCGCCGTTCTCCGTGACGAGGTACCGCGAGAAGCCGTAGGACCGGTGCAGCCACTGCAGGATCTCGGTCAGCCCCTGTGGGTAGATCTCCCAGCCGCATCCCGTCGCCGGCGTGAGGTCGAGTTGCGAGATCGGGGTCGGCGGCGATCACGGCGCGGGTGTAGTAGTTGACGCCGAGCACGTCGATCGGCGCGGCGATCACATCGGCGTCACCATCGCCCACCTCGTCGCCCGCCCAGCCGACCTCGGGCATCGTCTCGGCGGGGCACCCGAACCCGAGCGCGGGCTCGACGTACCACCGGTTGAAGAGCCGGTGGTGCAGGTGGGCCATGGCGACGTCGTCGTCGCGGTCGCTCGCCGGGTACACGGGTGCGAGGTTGAGCACCAGCGCCACCTCCGCCGACGGCGCCGCGGCGCGGATCCGCTCGACGGCGAGGCCGTGGCCGAGCAACAGGTGGTGGGCGGCGGCGAAGCCGTCGGCGCGCGACTGCCGTCCTGGCGCCATCCGTCCCTCGACGTAGCCGTACTGGGCGGAGCAGTACGGCTCGTTGAGCGTCGTCCAGTGCTGGACGCGGTCGCCGAGGTGGCCGGCGACGACCTCGGCATAGTCGGCGAACGCCTCGGCGGTCGCCCGCACCGGCCAACCGCCCGCGTCCTCGAGCGGCTGGGGGAGGTCCCAGTGGTACAGCGTGACGTACGGGGTGACACCCGCTTCGAGCAACCCGTCGACGAGCCGCGAGTAGAAGTCGAGGCCCTCCGTGGAGACCTCCCCGCGCCCGTGCGGGAGCACGCGGGGCCAGGCGATGGAGAAGCGGTAGGCGTCCAGCCCGAGGGCCCTGACGAGGTCGACGTCGGTGCGCCAGCGGTTCACGTGATCGCACGCGTCGTCGCCGTTGCTGCCGTCGAGGATGGCACCTGGACGCTCGCAGAAGCGGTCCCAGATGCTGTCGCCGCGGCTGGCCCGGGCCCCTTCGATCTGGAACGCCGCCGTCGCCGCCCCCCACAGGAAGCCGGTCGGAAAGCGTCCCGTCGGCGCCGCCGACGGATCGGTGAGAGCGCTCCCACTTTCGGTGAGCGAACTTGCCTCCATGACCATCCCCGCGTCACCCATCGGTCTGTTCCTCCTGGTCATGAACGTGAACACAACGTCTCTTGACATCGACGCCGAGAGCACCATACGGTGGACACGTTTCCACTTCAAGTGGGAACTCGGGGCAATCGGGGGAATCAGGGGGATCGACGGAGCCGTGGCTGCACGATCACGAGCGGTGACGCTCGACGACGTCGCCCGCACCAGCGGCGTGTCCAGGGCGACGGCCTCGCGCGCCCTCAACGGACGTGCCCGCGTCGCCCCCGACGTGCGCGCCCGGGTCACGATGATCGCCCGCTCGCTCGGCTACCGGCCGAACACCGCGGCGCGCACGCTCGTCTCCGGCCGGGCCGACATCATCGGCCTCGTCCTGCCGACCGGGCACATCGTCAACGAGCCCTACGAGGCCCACGTGCTCGAGGCGGTGGCGATGTCGGCGACCGAGGCCGGCCAGGGCATGATGCTGTGGCTCGCCGCCGGAGAACCGAGCGCGGCCGTCCGCCAGGAGTTCCACACCGGCATCGTCGACGGGCTGGTGATCTCCGGCGTCGCCCTCGGCGCCCGCTGGGTCGAGGAGCTGCTCGACGGGCTGCACCCGTGCGTCGTCCTCGGTCGCCACCCCGAGCGCACCGACGTGTGCACCGTCGAGATCGACAACGCAGGCGGCGTGCACCGCGCCGTCGATCACCTCGTCGCCGGTGGCCATCGGCGCATCGCCATGATCCGCGGCCCGGAGGGTCGCGTCGACGCCGAGGATCGCGAGGCGGCGTTCCGCGCCGCCATCGAGTCCCACGACCTCACCGCCGAACCGCAGCTGTTCGCCCGCGGCCTCTTCAACGCGGCGACCGGAGCCGAGGCGATGGAGCACCTGCTCCCCCATCAGCCCGACGCCGTGTTCGCCGCCAACGACCTGATGGCGGTCGGCGCGCTGCAGGCCATCCGGGCCGCCGGGCTCCGCGTGCCCGACGACATCGCCGTGGTCGGCTTCGACGACCTCCCGCAGGCCGCGCTCGCCGACCCGCCGCTGACCACCGTCCGCCACGACATCGACGAGGTGTGCGGCACGGCGATGCGGACGCTGCTGCGGCTCGTCGACACGGCCAACGAGAGCCCGCCACCGTCACGCTCGGTCGTCGACACCCCACTCGTCGTGCGGGAGTCGACCAGGTCACTCAATCCCAGATCCGATCAGCACAAGAGGAGAGCAACACCGTGAAGGTACCCACACGACCATCGAGGTTCCGACGCCTCGCGGTCATCACCGTTGCCGCTGCACTGGCAGCCGCCGCGTGTGGTGGCGACGACGACGATGACGACGCCGCCGGCGACACCACCGCCGACGGCACCACCGCCCAGGCCACCACCGCCGAGGGCACGACGGCAGAGGGCACGACCGCCGAGCCCGCCACAGATGGCACCACGGCCGAGTCCGCCCCGCCGACGACGCCGCCTCCCGTCGAGACCGTGTTCGGCGGCGGGGAGGCGAGCGGAGACGAGGCCGTGGTGCGGTGGTACGTGGGGCTCGGCACCGGCGCCCAGCCCGAGCAGCTGGCGGCTCAGCGCGACGTCGTCGACGAATTCAACGAGAGCCACGACGGCGAGATCCAGCTCGAGGTGGAGATCGTCGACAACGAGATCGCCTTCGACAACCTGTCGACGCAGATCGCGGGTGGCAACGCACCGGACATCATCGGCCCGATCGGCATCCGCGGGTCGAACGCCTTCTCCGGCCAGTTCCTCGACCTCGAGCCGCTCGTCGAGTCGACGGGCTTCGACCTGTCGCAGTTCGACACCGAGCAGGTCGAGTTCTGGCGGGAGGAGACGGGCGAGCTGACCGCCCTGCCGTTCGGCGTGTTCCCAGCCGTCATGTACTACAACAAGGAGCTGTTCGACGAGGCCGACCTGGCGTACCCACCTACCGCATACGGCGAGCCGTACGCCGACGGTGACCCGTGGGACATGGACAAGGTCGCCGAGCTGGCCAAGATCCTCACCGTCGATGCCAACGGCAACGACGCCACCAGCCCCGACTTCGACCCCGAGAACGTCGTGCAGTGGGGCTTCCACCACCAGTTCAACGACGACGCCCGAGCAGTCGGCACGTTCTTCGGCTCCGGCAGCTTCGTCGCCGACGACGGCACGAGCGCCCAGATCCCCGAGAACTGGGTGGCGTCGTGGCAGTGGTACGTCGACCTGATCGCGTCCGGCGCGGCGCCGAACGATTCACAGATCAACAGCGACGTGCTGGCCCAGACCAACGCCTTCTCGACGGGCAACGTGGCGATGGCCTTCACCCACCTGTGGTACACCTGCTGCGTTCGCGACGAGGACGGCAACGGGCTGGACTTCTGGGACATGGCCGTCGTTCCCGAGTACCAGGGTGAGGCGACGTCGAAGCTGCACGCCGACACGTTCCGCATCCTCGACTCGACGGAGAACCCGGAGGCGGCGTTCGAGGTGCTGACCTACCTCCTCGACGAAGCGGCTCCGGTGCTCCTGGACACCTACGGCGGGCTCCCTGCCCGCGCCGACCTGCGCGACCCGTTCTTCGCCCAGCAGGACGAGCTGTTCCCGCAGGGGGTGACGTGGGATGCCGCCCTCGCCGGTCTCGACCGACCAGACGTGCCGAGCCACGAGGCGAACATGCCGAACTTCGACGAGGCCGAGGCGGCCATCGACTCGTTCGAGTCGCGACTCACGGCTGAGCCGAACCTCGACGTCGCCGCGGCCGCCGAGGAGCTGCGCACCGAGCTGGACACCATCTTCAAGCAATGATCGGCATCCGCCCTTGACGACGCTCCCCGTGGTCGACGTCGAGCTGGAGCTGCGGTCCGACGGCGTCACACCGACGCCGCCGGGCCGCACCCGGCCCGAACGCCCGAGCTGGCGCCAGCGACGCCAGAACCTCCGGCCGCGCGACCGCCGGATGCGGCGCCGCGGACTGCTCTTCGTGTCGCCATGGCTGATCGGCCTCAGCTTGTTCTACGTCATCCCGCTCGGCGCCTCGCTCGTGCTGTCGTTCACCGACTACGAGCTCGTCGACCAGGACGAGAAGCCGACGGAGTTCATCGGACTGGACAACTGGACGAGGCTGTTCGAGGACCCCCAGGTGCGCCACTCGGCGGGGGTCACGCTCAAGTTCGCGGTCCTGTTCCTGCCGATCTCGATCTTCCTGCCGCTCGCCCTCGCCTACCTGCTCACCTCGCGGCACCTGCGGGGCGCCGTCCGTCTTTCGCGCCCTCTTCTACCTGCCGGCCATCGTGCCGTTCATCGCCGCCGCGTTCGTGTGGCAGGGCTACCTCAACGACACCACCGGGTGGATGAACCGCATCCTCGGGCGCTTCGGCATCGACGGGCCCGACTGGCTGTCCTCGCCGACGTGGGCCCTCCCCGCGCTCGCCCTGATCGCCACGTGGGGGATCGGCAACGCCATCATCATCTACATGGCGTCGCTGCGCAGCGTGCCACTCGACCTGTACGAGGCGGCGCGGCTCGACGGCGCCGGGCCGTGGAAGGTGTTCCGGCATGTCACCTGGCCGCTGATCTCGCCGGTGACCTTCTACAACGTCGTCATCGCCCTCGTCGCCCTCGGTCAGTACTTCATCGTTCCCTACGTGCTGACCGACGGCAACGGCGACCCCAACGGGGCGACCCTCTTCTACACGATGTACCTGTACCGGCAGACGTTCACGTTCAGCCAGGGCGGCTACGGCTCGGCGATGGCCTGGGCGATGGCGATCGTGATCATGTCGGCGGCGGCCGCACTGTTCTGGACCTCCCGCCACTGGGTCCACTACCAGTACGAGCGACGCGGCATGACCGCGGTGACGGCGACGACGCCGACCCGGCGCTGGTCGTCCAAACCCCGTGGGGGTTTCGGCGACCTCGACAGCCGGACGCGCCGCTTCATCACGGGTGCGACCGTGACGTTGTTCGCCACGCTGCTCGTCGTCACGTACCTGCTGCCGCTCGCCTATGGCGCCACGTCGGCGTTGAAGAGCGAGGACCAGATGAGCGACCCTCGCCAACCGATCCTCCCGAAGTCGCCGGCCACGGTCGAGATCGACGGCGAGGAGGTACCCGTCCTCGACGTGCCGATCGACGGCGAGACCCGTGCGCTGGCGCTCGTCGACCCGGGCCGCGAGTCGAGCGTGTTCGTCGACCCCGCCGAACCCGACGTGCCGATCGAGTGGGTCGGCCGATGGCGCACGCTCGAGCCGCAGTACACCCTCGACCCCAACTGGGACAACTTCCGGATCGTCGCCGACACCCTCGACCTCCGCCTCCTGCTCGTCAACACCGCGATCATCGCCGGCCTCGGCATGGCGGGCACGGTGATCTCGTCGGTGCTCGTCGCCTACGGGCTCTCGCGGTTCCGGATCCCCGGTGAGAAGCTGATCATGGCGTCGCTGATCGCGGCGATCATCCTGCCCCGCTTCGTCACCATCGTGCCGGCGTACGCCGTGTACCAGTACCTCGGGTGGATCGGCACCTGGCTGCCGTTGATCGTGCCGCACTTCTTCGCCAACGCCTACAACGTGTTCCTGCTGCGCCAGTTCTTCATGACCATCCCGCGCGAGCTCGACGAGGCGGCGTCCATCGACGGCGCCGGACCGCTGCGCACGCTGATGACGATCATCGTGCCCCAGGCCCGTGCGGCGATCGTCGCCGTCGCCCTGTTCCACTTCTTCTTCGCCTGGAACGACTTCTTCGAGCCGCTCGTCTACCTGTCGGGCCAAGCGGACAAGTACCCGATCTCGATCGGGCTGTACAGCTTCCTCGGGCTGTACAAGGCGCAGCCGGCGCTCGTCCAGGCGGCGGCGATGATCGCCATGGTCATCCCGCTCCTCGTGTTCCTGTTCGGCCAGCGCTTCTTCGTTCGTGGTGTCGACGTCAGCGGCGCACTGAAGTGACGGTCCGCTCCACATTCGACCGAGAGAGATGGGAGGAGCAATGGTGAGGTCCGGGAAGCGACGCTGGATCGTCGGTCTGGCGGCGATTGCGCTGGCGGGGTCGATGACGCCGGCACGGGCGTCGGCGTCGGACGGGACCTGTACGTCCCGCCGCCCGACCGTCGGCGCGATTCGCCAGATCATCCACTTGTGGCTGCACGGTGACAAAGAGTCGGCCGGCCAGATCCGGGAGATGATCGAGACCCCACAGGCGGTGTGGTTCACGGCGGGGACGCCGACCACCGTGCGCCGCGACGTCCGGCTGCACGTCACGCTGGCCGCGGCAACACGGACGGTGCCGGTGCTCGTCGCCTACAACATCCCGTTCCGTGACTGCGCCCAGTTCTCCGCCGGAGGGGCGACGACTCGCGCAGAGTACGAGGCGTGGATCGACGGGTTCGCGGCCGGCATCGGCAATCGCCGAGCCATCGTGATCCTCGAGCCCGACGGCCTCGGCATCATCCCGTGGTACGACCCGTACGGCGGCGCCGACGGCTCCGACGCCCTCGAGTGGTGCCAGCCTGCCGAGGCCGATCCGGCGACCGCGGCGGCCGAGCGCTTGGCGATGCTCAACTACGCCGTCGATGCCCTCGCCGCGCTGCCCAGCCGTGACGACATACCTCGACGGGACGCACAACGCGTGGCTGGGCGTCGGCGACATCGCCCACCGGCTGGTCCAGGCAGGTGTCGCCGACGCCGACGGCTTCTACCTCAACGTCTCCAACTACCACTTCACGACGAACAACACCGCCTACGGGCGGTGGATCTCGTCCTGCATCGCCTACACCACCGTCGTGACGGCTGGTGACTTCATTGGATGTCCGAACCAGTTCTGGAACGGGGGACCGCTGCCGGCCAAGATCGCCGAGTTGCTCGGAGAGTGGACCGGCGGGGCGCTGAACCACTTCGGCGAGTGGAGCGCCGACACCGACGATCCGGCGCTGAACACATCAGGTATCGATCTCCGCTACGCCAACATGCTGGGCAGCGTCGAGCCGACCGAGCGGTTCGTCATCGACACCAGCCGCAACGGCCAGGGGCCTTGGCGGCCACCGGGGTACCCCGATCCCCAGGACTGGTGCAATCCACCGGCTCGGGGGCTTTGGTGAGACGCCGACGCTCACCACCGGCGAGCCGCTCGTCGACGCCCATCTGTGGATCAAGATCCCCGGTGAGTCCGACGGGGAGTGCACCCGTGGTCTGGGACCGGCGGGCGAGACGGTCGACCCCGAGTGGGGTCGCATCGATCCCGCCGCGGGTGACTGGTTCCCGGAGATGGCGCTCGAGCTGGTGGCCAACACATAGTGCGCCCACGTCCGCGAGACTGCCGGCATGGAGCTGGCTCCGGAGGACGCCCGTGTCGTCGCCTGCCTGATCGAGAAGGAGGCGAACGTCCCGGACAGCTATCCCCTCACGCTCAACGCGCTGCGGTTGGCGTGCAACCAGACCTCCAACCGCGACCCTGTGGTCGCCTACGACGACCGCAGGGTCGAGAGCTCGCTCCTGTCGCTCAAGTCGATGGGTCTGGTGCGCTTCGTGCACCCATCGCACGGCGGACGCACGATCCGCTACCGCCACATCGCCGACGAGCGCTGGCACCTGTCGAAGGGGGAGATCGGCGTGCTCGCCGCGCTCGTGCTGCGCGGTCCGCAGACCGCAGGCGAGGTCCGCTCACGGGTGCGCCTGCCCGACGACGCGGGCACGGTCGAGGAGGTCCTCGACACGCTGGCCGCGCGCAGCCCCGATCCCTTCGCCGTCCGGCTACAGCGACGGCCCGGTGAGCGCGAGGCCCGGTGGGCCCATGCCCTGTCCGGTCAACCCGACCCGGGCGAGGCGATGCCGGAACCGGTCGACGAGCAGCCGGTCGCTGCCGCAGGGGACCTCGCTCGCGACGTGGCCGAGCTGTGGCTGAGGGTCGAGCGCCTGGAGAAGCTGCTCGGCCTCAGCGAAGCACTGCCCGCCGCCTCCGTCCCGGACGATCGGTCGGGCTAGTGGCCCGCGTCCCGTACCCCGATCCGCAGACACTGTCGCCGGACACGCAGGCGGTGCTCGACAAGCTGCCGCCGCTCAACATCTTCCGCATGCTGGCCGGCGGCGAGGGACTGTTGCGCGCATTCGTCCGCTTCGGCGACCACCTGCTGAACAAGTCGTCGCTCGACCCGGTGCTGCGGGAGATCGCCATCGTCCGCGTCGGCGTGCTGTCGGGAGCGTCGTACGAGGTGTACCAGCACGAGGCGATCAGCCGCCGACTCGGGATGAGCGACGAGCTCGTCGCCGCCATCCGCTCCGGTCCCGACGACCCCGCCTTCGACGAACCTGCAGCGGCAGGTGCTGCGGTACACCGACGACATCGTCGCCAACGTCAAGGCCGGTGACGACGACCTTCGACGCGCTCGAGCGCGAGCTGTCACTGCAGCAGCTGCAGGAGCTGACGGTCACGATCGGCTACTACATGACGGTGTCGCGGTTCCTCGAGACGTTCGAGATCGAGATCGAAGAGGCCGGCTGATGGCGCTGCCCGACGAGTCGCGCGGGAGTCGCCGGGACGTGGCCGCTTGGCTCGGCCGGCGCATCCTGGTCGTCGGCGCCGGGCAGGGCGAGCACGGCGTCGAGGATCCGCCGATCGGCAACGGACGGGCGACCGCGCTGCTGTGCGCGCGGGAGGGCGCCCGCGTCGCCGTGGCCGACCGCGACGCCGACAGCGCCGCCGAGACCGTGCGGTCGATCACTGACGGGGCAGGCGAGGCAACGGCGCTCTACGCCGACGTCGCCGATCCGACGCTCATCGACGTCATGGTGGCCGACGCAGCCAGCGCCTCGACGGTCTCGACGGCGTCGTCTACAACGTCGGCATCGGTGCCGGGCTCGGGCTCGCCGCGTCCACGCCCGAGATCTGGGACTCCGTGCTGGCCGTCAACCTGCGAGGCGCGATGCTCACCGCCCGCGCCGCGCTCCCGATGCTCGACGCCGGAGCGTCGATCGTGTTCATCTCCTCCATCGCCGGCCTCAAGCCCGGCAGCCGCATCCCGGCGTACGACGCATCGAAGGCGGCGCTCGGCGGGCTGATGCGCCATGTCGCGCTCGAGGGCGCACGCCAGGGCGTCCGCGCCAACATCGTCGCCCCCGGCCTGATGGACACGCCGCTCGGGCGGGCCGCATCCCGCGGCCGGCCGTCCCGCGCCCGCACGCCCGTGCCGCTGGGCAGGGAGGGGACCGGATGGGAGACCGCATACGCGGTGCTGTTCCTGCTGTCGGACGAGTCCGCCTACGTCACCGGACAGACGCTCGTCGTCGACGGCGGCCTCACCGCCCTGCGTTGAGGGCCGGGACTAGCGCTGCGACGCCTCGGCGTCGTCGCCGGCGTCGACGAACTCCAGCGACAGGCTGTTCATGCAGTAGCGCTCGCCGGTCGGGCCCGGGCCGTCGGGGAACACGTGGCCGAGGTGCGAACCGCAGCGCCGGCAGCGGACCTCGGTGCGGGCCATGAAGTGGCTGCGGTCCTCGACCAGCTCGACGGCCGCGGCGACCTTCGGCTCGGTGAAGCTCGGCCATCCGCTCCCCGACTCGAACTTGGTGCCCGAGTCGAACAGCTCGGCGCCGCACGCCGCGCAGGTGTAGGTCCCGTCGGTGTGGTTCTCCAGCAGCTTCCCGCTCCACGGTCGCTCGGTGCCCGCTTCGCGCAGCACGTGGAAGCGCTCGGACCCCAGGATGTCGCGCCACTCGGCGTCGGTGTGCTCGATCTCCGGCATGCCGTCCACGGTACCGCCGGCGGGTCAGGTGAACTCGTCGATCAACCTCGCCAGCTCGATCGGGGTGTCGCCCTGCACGCTGTGGCCGGCATCGGCGACGTGGGCGACCTGCGCGGTGGGCAGGCGGCGCAGCAGCTCGGCCTCGTCGCCGTCGTCGACCACCGACTGCGGACGCATGCCGCGCACCAGGAGCAGCGGCACCGTCAGCGCCGAGACCACGTCCCAGAGGGCGGCGTGGTCGGTCGGCCGTTGATCGCCCAACGGTCGCTGCCCTCGATGGCGGGCGTAGCGCCACACCCACGAACCGTCGTCGAGTTGCACGGCGTTGTGCAGGATGCCGCGCCGGAGCGACGCCTCGCTCCGCGTCGGGTTGTGCTCCATCGTCCTGGCGAGCAGGTCGTCGAAGCTGGCGAACGACGCCGGGCCATCGACGAACGCGGTGATCGCCTTCGCCTTCTCGGCGGTCACGCCCGGCGTGATGTCGACGAGCACGACGGCGCGCACGAGCTCGGGCGCGTGGCGGGCCAGCGCCAGGGTCGTCAACCCGCCGAGCGACATGCCGACCACTGCCGCCGCGTCGGGCGCCAGCCGGCGTACGGCCTCGGCGACATCGGCGGCGTTGGACGCCACGTCCAGCTCGCCGTCACGCCCACCGTCGGAGTGACCATGACCCGGGAGGTCGACGGCCACCAGCGGGCGGTCGAGCGCCAGCGCCACGGTGTCCCACGTGTGCGCGTTCTGCGCGCCGCCGTGGAGGAGCACCAGCTCCGGCGGGTCCTCACCCCACACCAGCGCGCTCAGCCGGCGGTCGTCGTCGACGGCGACGAACTCGCGCCTGACCGTCGGAGGGCCGTCGTAGGGGATGCCGAACTCGGCGGCGTTGTCGGCGAACAAGCCGAACTCGTCGTAGTCGATGCGCTCGATCATCACAGGCCCAGCTGCCCACAGGCGCCACCGTCGACGCGCAGCAACGTCCCCGTGATCCAGGCCGATGCGTCGCTGGCGAGGAACAGAGCGGCGCCGCGGAAGTCGTCGGCGTACCCGGCCCGACCGAGCGGTGTCTTCGCCGCCTCGCGCCGCATCTCCTCCGGCCAGGCGTCGGCGATGTCGGTCATCACGGCGCCGGGGAGGATGGCGTTGCTGCGCACGTCGGCCCGAAGGCGGCGGCCAGTCCGATCGTCAGGGCGTTGAGCCCGGACTTGGCGCAGGCGTAGACGAGCTCCCGCGACCCGGGCCGGATCGACCCCGTCGTCGAGATGTTGATGATCGAGCCGCCGCCGTTCGCCGCCATGTGGCTGCCGAAGCGGACGCCGAGCCGGAACGGACCCTTCAGGTTCACCGACGCCACCTTGTCGTAGTACTCCTCGGTGATCGACAGCAGGTCAGGGTAGAGCGGTGACATCCCGGCGTTGTTGACGAGGACGTCGCACCGGCCGAAGTGCTCGAGCACCGTGTCCGCCAGCCGGTCGCACTCGTCCCACTTGCCGACGTGGGTGGCGACGGGGAGCGTGCGGCGGCCGGTGCGCTCGGCGATGTCGTCGGCTACCGCCACGCAGTTGTCCAGCTTGCGGCTGGCGATGACGACGTCGGCGCCGGCAGTGGCGAAGGCGTCGGCGATCGCCCGCCCGATGCCGCGGCTGCCGCCGGTGACGACGGCGACCTTGTCAGTCAGATCGGGTCCATCCATCGGGATACCGTCGCGCGCCGTGACCGTTCGACTCAACGCGATGCAGGAAGAGCTCTGCTCGCAGCAGCAGTGGGACCTCTCCGACCTGTCGGCCGTGTTCATCAACTGCACGCTGAAGCGGTCGCCGGAGGTGTCCAACACGCAGGGCCTGATCGACATCTCCGCCGAGATCATGCGCCGGCAGGGCGTCACGGTGAAGAAGCTGCGCGCGGTCGACCACGACATCGCCACCGGGGTGTGGCCGGACATGACCGAGCACGGCTGGGAGCACGACGAGTGGCCGGCGATCTTCGCCCAGGTGATGGCGGCGCAGATCCTCGTCCTCGCCACGCCCATCTGGCTCGGCGAGAAGTCGTCGGTGTGCACGCACGTCATCGAGCGGCTGTACGGCAACTCCAGCCAGCTCAACGACGTCGGCCAGTACGCCTACTACGGCCGTGTCGGCGGGTGCCTCGTCACCGGCAACGAGGACGGCATCAAGCACTGCGCGATGAACGTCCTCTACTCCCTCCAGCATCTCGGGTACGTCATCCCGCCGCAGGCCGACGCCGGGTGGATCGGCGAAGCCGGGCCCGGACCGTCGTACCTCGACCCCGGCTCGGGCGGCCCGGAGAACGACTTCACCAACCGCAACACGACGTTCATGACGTGGAACCTGCTGCACCTGGCGCGGATGATCACCGACGCCGGCGGGATCCCCGCCCACGGCAACCAGCGCTCGCAGTGGGACGCCGGGTGCCGCTTCGACTTCCCCAACCCCGAGCACCGTTGATGCTCGGGTGAGGCAAGCAGCCAAGCTGCTCGCCTCACCTCCGAGCTCGCCGCCGCCGCTCCGCAGCGGCGCTCGCCCACCTGACACTTCCGGGAACCGCGCCCGAGGCCGTGCGTCACACCCGACACAACACGAGATCGGGGGTTCGACGATGAGGCGACGGATGGTGCTGGCGGGGTTGACGGGATGCGCGGCGGCGCTGATGCCGGCGGTGGCCGATGCGTGCGGAGGCCTGATCGGTGAGAACGGCACGATCGAGCTCGTCCGGACGACGACGCTGGCGGCCTACAGCGACGGCATCGAGCGCTACGTGACGGCGTTCGAGTTCACCGGTGAGGGCGAGTCGGTCGGGTCGATCGTGCCGCTCCCCGACGTGCCGACGTCGGTCGAGCGCGGCGGGGACTGGACGTTGCAGCGACTGGCCCTGGAGGTCGCCCCACCTGCGACCGGTGAAGGCGACGTCGCGGCGGAAGCAGCCGCCGCACCGGCGGACGTGGAGATCGTGCTGGAGACGCAGATCGACGCCCTCGACATCACCGTCCTCAAGGGCGGGGGCGACGAGGTCGGTCAGTGGGCGCTGGAGAACGGCTTCCTCCTCACGCCGGACGCGCCAGAGGTCCTCGACTTCTACGCCGCCCGCAGCCCGGTGTTCATGGCCGCCAAGTTCGACGCCCAGCGGGCGCTCGAGCTCGGCCAGGGCGCCGGTGACAGCACGCCGATCATGGCGACGATCCCGACCGACGACCCGTGGGTCCCGGTGCGGATCCTCGGCCTCGGCCTGGACGGCGACCGCAACGTCGAGGCCGACGTCTTCCTGCTCACCGACCGGCGGCCCGAGCTGCTCGCCGGCGGGCCCGGGCTCACGCTCGAGCGCAGCGAGGCGGCGTCGAGCGGACTGCTCGCCGACCTCCGCTCGGACGTCGGGATGGAGTGGGTGCCGGAGTCGATGTGGCTGTCGTTCCTCCAGCTCGACGCCGACGCGGCCGAACTGGACTACGACCTCGCCGTGTCACAGCAGCCGGACCGCGAGCCGTCGATCACCGACGCCGGCGTCGGGCCGGCCTCGGTCGTGCCCGTCGAGCTGCCGCTGCCGTCACGCCCGTGGTGGCCGCTGGCAGCCGGCGGCCTGGTCGGCGTCATCGCCCTGCTGCTGGCGACGCGGCGGGTGGCGTCATGAGGTACCTGCTCGCCGTGCTGGCCAGCCTCGCCGTCGCCGCGGCGACGACGGCTGCCGGCTACGTGATGGCCGGCGACAGCGATGCGCCGCCGGCTCGAGGCGCTCGGCCCGGAGCCGGTGACGGTCGTCGTCGACGTCGAGCACAGCCGCTTCGAGCCGTCGTTCGTGCGGGTCGTGGCGGGCACCGAGGTCCGCTTCGTCGTCAGCAACAGCGACCCGATCAACCACGAGCTGATCGTCGGCCCGGCGGACGTCCACGCCCGCCACCGCGACGGCACCGAGCCGTTCCACGAGCCGAGGGACGGTGAGCTGTCGGTGGGACCCGACGAGCAGGCGGTCACGTCCTACGTGTTCGACGAGCCCGGGCACGGTCGAGATGGCGTGCCACCTCCCCGGCCACTACGCCTTCGGCATGCGTGGCGAGATCGAGGTCGTCGCAGTACCGTGAACCGCGGTGCTGGCCAGGTCACCGGGCGACCGGTTGCGCATCGATGTCCTCGGCCCGCTCCGCGTGCGCCGTCCCGAGGGCAGCGACATCACACCCGACGGCGGGTTGCAACGTCGCCTGCTGGCGCTGCTCGTGATGCACCGGGGACGAGTGGTGTCAGCCGACACAGCCATCGAGGCGCTCTGGCCGGAGCGGAGGCCGCGCGACCCCGCTGGCGGCGCTGCAGAACCACCTCTTCCGGCTTCGTCGTGGCCTGCCCGACGGCGTGATCGAGTCGGCGGGCAATGGCTATCGCCTCGATCCGTCCTCCATCGACCTCGACGCTGACCGCCTCGCGGCCGCACTCGAGGCCACCGACCTCGCCACGATCGACGACGTCCTCGCCCGGTGGCGGGGTCCTGCGTTCCCGGAGCTCGCCGATGTCGACGACGGACTCGCTGAGTCGACGCGGCTCGACGAGCTGCGGATCCGCGCCGTGGAAGCGCGGGCGGAGGCGCGGCTGTCCGCCGGCGCCACCGACGGCCTGGTCGTCGAGCTCGCCGCGCTGGCAGACGAGGAGCCGCTCCGCGAGCGACCCCGCGCGCTGTTGATGGCCGCCTTGGCTGCGTCGGGTCGCACCGCCGAGGCGCTCCGGGTCTACGACGACTTCCGGCGACGGCTCGGCGACGAGCTCGGCATCGAGCCGTCCCCGGCGCTGGTCGCCCACCACGTCACCCTGCTCGAGCGGCACCGACGACGACGTGTGGACTCCGGCGAGCCGGCTGCCGCTGCCCGTGACATCACTGGTCGGGCGTGACGCGCTCGTCGCCGAGGTGTTGGGACTCGTCGCCGCCCACCGCCTGGTCACCCTGCTCGGTCCTGGCGGCGTGGGCAAGACGCGCATGCTCGGTGAGATCGGCCGGCGGTTGCGCGCCGATCACCCCGAGCGCCCGGTGGTGATGTGCGAGCTGGCAACGGCGAGCGAGGAGTCGGTCGTCGACGTCGTCGCCGCGGCACTGGGGATCGACGGACGACCCGACGTCGGTCTCGCCGATCGGGTGGCTGCCGTCGTCGCCGACACCGCGATCGTGTTGTTGCTCGACAACTGCGAGCACGTCCTCGATCCGGTCGCCGGCCTGGTCGAACGCCTGCTGGCGATGTGTCCCAACGTGACGCTCGTGACGACGAGCCGGGAGCGGCTGCGGGTCGCCGGCGAGCAGCTGTGCAGCGTGCCGACGCTGGCGACCTCGGCCAGCGACGCTCCGGCGGTGCAGCTGTTCGTCGAGCGGGCTCGCGCCGTGGCGCCGGACTTCGATCCCGGCCCCGACGAGCTCGCCGTCGATCACCGAGATCGTGCGCCGGCTCGACGGGCTGCCGCTGGCGATCGAGCTCGCCGCCGCCCGGCTGCACACGCTCGACGTCGCCGAGGTCGCCGCCGGCCTGGATCGCCGCTTCCTCCTGCTGTCGTCGGGCTATCGCACGTCCACGCGCCACGGGTCGCTCAACGCGGCGGTGTCGTGGTCGTTCGACCTGCTCGATCCGACCCTGCAGCGATCTTCGCCGACCTCTCGGTCTTCGCCGGGCCGTTCCCAGCCGCCGCGGCGGCCGCGATCTGCGGCGTCGACGTCGACGCCGCGACGGCCGCACTCGAGCAGCTCGTCGAGCGCTCGCTCGTGATGCGCGCTCCCCGGCGCCGTTTCGTGCTGCTCGAGACGCTGCGCGCGTTCGGCGCCGAGCAGCTCGTCGCCGCCGGCACAGCAGCGCTCGCAGGCGAGCGCCACGCACGTCACTGCGTGGAGTGGGTGGAGGACGTCGACCGCCTGGCGTTCGAGACGGCAGGCGACTCGGTGCTCACCGAGATCGACGACACCCTCCCCGAGCTGCGCGCCGCGCTGGGTTGGCTCCTCGATCACGGAGAGGTCGAGCTCGCCGGGCGCCTGGTCACGCCGCTGCTCGACTACGGCTTCCTGCGTCTCCGCCCTGACGTGCTGGCGTGGTCGGAGCGGGTGGCGGATGCCGACCCCGATGACCGCAGTCCACTGGCGGCACAGGCGTGGGCGAACGCTGCGCATGCCGCCTGGATGGCCGGCGACCTCGCCGAGCACGGCGCAGCGCGTCGCCCGCGCCCTCGCTGTGGGTCAGCGGTCCGGCGGCAACCTCCCGTCGGAGGTGTGCATGGTCTGCGCCAACAACGCCCTGTTCCTCGGGCGGCTCGACGAGGCCGCCGAGTGGTACCGGCGGGCGCGTGCCGCCGCGGCGGACGACCCGGCGCAGCACGTGATGGCGGCGAGCACGCTGGTGCTCGCCCTCGCCTACGCCGACGATCCCGCCGCCGACGGCGCTGCCGCCGAGGTCCTCGACGAGGTCGGTGAGGCGGTCACGCCGTACGCCGCGTACGCCTGGTTCTGCGCCGGCGAAGCGGACCTGGCGGTCGACGTCGATCGGGCGCGCGCACGCCTCGCCCGCGCCATCGAGCTGGCCGACATGACCAAGGCCTCGATCGTGGCCGGGATCGCCGGCGCGTCGAAGGCGTCGATCGACGCTCGGGTCGGCGACGCCCAGGCCGCTGCCGACGACTACCGGCGGCTGATCAACCACTGGCGGCGTGCCGGGATGTGGTCGACGCAGTGGACGATGCTCCGATCGATCGCCGGCCTGCTGGTCCGTCTCGGGCGTCCACGCGAGGCGGCGGTGCTGCTCGGCGCGGTCACGGCGACGCAGGCGGGGCACCGCATCTTCGGCCGCGACCAGGCCACGCTCGCCCAACTCGACTCGCAGCTGCGTCAGCTGCTCGGTGACGCCGGCTACGAGGCGGCGCTCGCCGAGGGTGCCGCGCTCGACGGTGACGCCGCCGTCGAGCTGGCCCTGCGCGCGCTGTGACGATCGGTCATCTGCGTCGGGTGCGACGCCGAGCGCGGTGCGGGCGAGCAGGCCGTCGGCTCGGTTGGCGCCGACCGGGTGCATGAAGCCGCCGGCTCGGACGTCACGCCACGCCTTGGACAGCGGGTGCTTGGCGAGGTAGCCGGCGCCGCCGCTCAAGCGCCAGGGCGCGATCGACGACACGGACGGCGGCCGAGGTCAGCATCGCCTTGCACGCCTGCACCTCGCCGTACGACGGCCTGGGCTTCGTCCAATGTGGCGGCGCGGACGAGGTGGGCGTCGACGTACTCGTCGATGAGGTGTCCCGCCCGGTCGAACGAGGCGCGCATCGCCGCCAGGTCGACGACGTTGGCGGCCAGTTCGGTGACCGCGTGCGGGTCGGCCAGCACGCTGTCGACGCGCTGTCGGAGCGTCGTGACGATGTTCGCGTGGGCGGCCTCGGCGATGCCGAGCGACGCCGCGGCGTGAAAGGCGCCGGAGGCGAGGTAGCGGTCGAGGAGCCCGGTCGAGTACTCCCCCGCCGGGAACCCGTCACGCAGGCCGCCGGCGCCGATCCGGACGTCCTCGAACGACACCGACCCGGACGCCGAGGCACGCATGCCGAGCGCGTCCCAGTCGTCGTGGAAGACGACGCCGGGGCTGGCGGTCGGCACGAGGGCGAACCCGTACCGGTCCCGCCCCTGGCCGTCGACGTAGGAGACGGCGACGTTGAGGATGGTGGCGGCCGGGGCCATCGTGGCGAACGCCTTGCGACCGTTGATCGCCCAGCCGTCGCCGGCCCGCGTCGCCGTCGTCGACGGGCGGGTGAGGTCCTGCGGCGACGGCTCGCTGGCGGCGGCGGCGAAGACGACGTCGGCAGCGACGACGCCGCGCAGGGCCGTCGGCGATCGGCACCGCCTGGCGCTCCTCGCCGCGCCGGACGGCAGCCCGCCACGACCGCACCATGTTGACCAGCACGGCGAAGTGCATGTTCACACCGATCGTGGTGGCGGGGTCGCCGCGGGCCAGCCGCGACGACGCCACCAGCACGTCGTGGATCGAGGTCACGCCGCCGCCGCCGAGCTCGCTCGGCACCGGGCGCGACGAGGAACCGGTCGGCCTGCAGCTTCTCCAGGTGCTCGACGGCGAACGTTGCGTCGCGGTCGTGGGCCATCGCGCCGGCGGCGAAGTCGTCGGCGAAGCGCGTCGCCGCCTCGACCATCTCGGCGCCGGCCTCGGTGTCGGCGCCGCAGCTCCATCGGTCACCACCTCGGCTGCTCGGTGAGGATCCCGAGCACCGACTTGCCGACCATCTCGTGGGTGATCGCGTCGTTGCCGGGGTGGAAGCCGCCGCAGCGCACGTCGCGGTACAGCCGCTCCAGCTCGTTGCCGCTTGAACATGCCGGCGCCGCCGGACACGTCGAGGGCGATGTCGACGACGCGCTTGGCGGCCTCGACCGACCGCCACTTCGCCGAGTACACCTTCGGCACCCACGCGTCGCCGTGGTCGGCGCCGGCCACCCAGTCGTCGACGAAGCGCTCGAGCGTGGCCGTGGCGGCGTCGAGCTCGAGGTACATCTCGGCGACCTGGTGCTGGACCATCGGGTTGTAGGCGTAGGCGCCGCGCTCGATGGCGATCGACGTCTTGCGCCGGGCGCCGTCGGCCGCCAGCTCCAGGGCGCGCTCGGCGATGCCGAGGTACACGCTGGCGATGAGCGGCAGCGCCCACATCGTCATGGCCACGAGGTAGGGGTCGCTGCCGTCGCCGGCGGGCACGACGCGCCCGATGCGGGCGTCGGGCACGAACACCGAGTCGAGCACGGTGTCGTGGCTCTGCGTCGGGCGCATGCCGAGCGTGTCCCACGTCTCGACGACGGTGACGCCGGGGCTGGTGCGCTCGACGAAGGCGTGCACGGTCTGCGGCCCGCCCGGGGCGGCGGCGTCGATGGCGTGGGCGCCCAACCAGGTCCAGGCCGGGCCGTTGGAGCCGAACTGCTTGCGGCCGGTCAGGCGGTAGCCGCCCTCGACCCGCTCGGCGACGCACGTCGACAGCAGCACCGGGATGTCGTTGCCGGACTCGGCGTGGCCGGCGGCGACGACCTCGCCGTCGACGGCGGCCTCGAGGATCCAGCGCTGCGACGAGTCGCCGGCGCGCTCGAGCTCGGCGGCGGCGCCGATCCAGTAGGTGTGCATCGTCATCGACAGGGCCGTCGCCGGGGCGTAGCGGGCGAGGCGGCGCTGGCTGGCGGCCATCTCGGAGAGGTTCATGCCCCAACCACCGAGGTGCTCGGGCACGGCGGCGGCGAGGTAGCCGGCGGCACGCAGCTCGGCCAGGTCGTCGTGGAAGTAGCTGTTGGTGCGGTCGAGCTCGCCGGCGCGGCTGCGGAACCGCTCCAGCATCTCGGTCGGCAGCTCCCTGAGCCGCGGGGTGTCGAGGATCGCGGTGTTCGTCATGGCGGCGACGATGCGCGACCACCACTCCCACCGCCCTCCCATCCGCTCACGCCGTACTGTGATCGCGCGTGGAGCGCGGTGAGAGCCGGACCGATGCAGGCTCGACCACATGACCACCGCCGGCCTGGGAACGATCCTGTCCGTCTGGGCCCACCCCGACGACGAGACCTACCTCGCGGCTGGCGTGATGGCGGAGGCGGCCGATCTCGGCCAGCGTGTCGTCTGCGTCTCGGCGACCGCCGGCGAACACGGCACGTCGGATCCGCAGACCTGGCCGCCTGCCCGCCTGGCGCAGCGACGCCGCTGGGAGGCGACCGCGGCGATGGCCGTGCTCGGCGTCAGCGACCACCGCCTCCTCGGGCTCCCCGACGGCGGCCTCGTCGAGCACGAGGCGGAAGGGCGCGCGGCGATCGGTCGCCTGCTCGACGAGGTCGAGCCGGACACCATCCTCACGTTCGGCCCCGACGGGATCACGTTCCACCCCGACCACATCGCCGTGTCCCGCTGGACGACCGAGGCGTGGGAGCAGCGCGGCCGCCGCGGCCGCCTGCTGTACGCCGCGTCCACCGTGGAGCACCTCGCCCACTTCGGCGAGCTGTACGAACAGTGGGGCACGTACATGACCGACGAGCGGCCGTCGGGCGTGCTCGCCGACGAGCTCGCCGTCCACGTCGAGCTGCACGGGTGGCGCCTCGACCGCAAGCTCACCGCGCTCGCGGCGATGGCGTCGCAGACCGCCGACGCGACGCGCGAACTGGGTCCGGAGACCTATGCGTCACTGGTGGCGGAGGAAGCCTTCGTCGACGCATCCAGACTCAGCCAGCGGCAGCCCGAACAGCGGAAACAGGCGGTCGGTGTCGAGGAACGAGTTGATGCCCGTCACCTGACCGTCGGAGGTCTCGATGACCGTCAGCGACCACGGTTCGTAGCCGGACCCTGACTGGCTCGGGCGGTACTGGCCGAACGCCGGTGAAGCCGTTGGCCTCGACCGGCACGAGCCGCGACCCGCGGCAGCCGTGGCCCTGGCCGAGCATCCAGCCGGCGATGTTGTCCGGCCCCTGCAGCCACAGCTCGTACGGCGGCATCGACAGCGTCGCCTCCTCGTGGAGGATCGCCGTCAGGGACTCCATGTCGTAGCGCTCGAAGGCGTCGACGTAGCGGGCGACGAGGGCCCGCTGCTCGTCGTCGTCGGGATCGTCGACGTCGGCGAGCGTGAGGTCGGCGTCGGCGAGCGTGGCCCTGGCCCGCTGCAGCAAGCTGTTGACCGAGGCGACCGTCGTGTCGAGCAGCGAGGCGACCTCCTCGGCCTTCCATCGCAGCACCTCACGGAGGATCAGCACGGCGCGCTGGCGTGGTGGCAGGTGCTGCAGCGCGCCGATGAACGCCAGGCGGATCGATTCGCGGGCGACGGCCACCTCGCCGGGATCGCCGTCGTCGGGCAGCACGCGGCCGTCGGGGACCGGCTCGATCCAGGTCGCCTCGCCGTGCACCGGGCCGAGCGTCGCCCGCTCGGCGACCTGCGGGGCGCCGACGTCCATCGGGCGGGCGCGCCGCTGGCGCCCGTTGAGCATGTCGAGGCAGACGTTGGTGGCGATGCGGTACATCCACGACCGCAGCGACGAGCGGCCCTCGAAGCGGTCGTAGGCGCGCCAGGCCCTGATCATCGTCTCCTGCGCCGCGTCCTCGGCCTCGAACGACGAGCCCAGCATCCGGTAGCAGTGCGCGGTGAGCTCCCGCCGGTACGGCTCGAGCTCCACCAGGTGGTCGTCGGTCGGCGTCGTGGCGTCTGGTCATCGGATCCAACCTACGCGCCCCGGCCGCCCCCGCCGACCTCGGTTGCGCCATCCGAGTGCGTGCTGACGAGACCGGCGTCCGCACCTCCCACACTCGGATGGCGCCGAACACTCGGATGCGATCAGCGGAGGCGGGCGGCGAGTTGCTCGGGGACGACGGGGTTGAAGTACTCCTGGGCGCCGACCTCGGCGGCGGCGATGAAGCGCTGGACACCCGGGCCGCGCCAGGGAGAGACGATCTCGACGTTCAGCCAGGCATCGTCGTAACCGGCGTCGACGGTCGGGCGTTGGTTCAGCCACATCATGTACGGCAGCGGCTGGCCGAACAGCCGGTCGAGGCGCTCGAGCACGTCGACGAGGAGCGCCGCCAGCCCGTCACGCGCCGACGAGTCGCACTGCGGGAGGTCCGGGATCCGCTCGGTCGGCGCCAGGTTGAGCTCGACCGGGAACATCGGCGCCCACGGCACCCACGCCCGCCAACCACCGTGCTCGACGACGGCACGCCCACCTGGATCGGGCTCCGGCCGCCAGCCGGCGTCGAGGCGCGAGCCGGGCCGGAACGGGACGTGGTCGTAGGCGTAGATCTGGCCGTGCGGATGGGCGATCGTCGCCCCGACCTCGGCACCACGGTTCTCGAAGATCTGCACGTAGGACACGTCGGCGCGGCCACCGAGCAGCGACCGTGCGCTCCGCCCACAGGTCGACGACCTTGCGCGCGCCCTCGACGCCGAGGGCCCAGAACGTGGCGTCGTGCTCCGGCGTGTACAGCACCACCTCGCAGCGATCGCCGTCCATCGCCGGCCACCGGTTCGGGAACGAGCGCACGTCGTACGGCTCAGGCGCCTCCAGCCCACCGACGCAGAACGGGCAGCCCGACGACGGCATGTTGGGTCGCGCCTGGCGCCCGTCGACGACGTGGACCTTCGTCCCGAGGAACGGATCGGTGCGCAGCTGAGTCACGGAGTCAATCGGGAAGCCGGGCGCCGGTCGCCGTGTCGAACAGGTGCGCCGCCCCGGGTTGCGGGCGCAGCACGATCCGGTCGCCCTGCTGCGCCGAGCTGAGCCCCTCGGTGCGGGCGACGACCGGCAGGTCGTGGCCGTCGACGTGGCTGTAGAGGAACGACTCCGAGCCGAGCTCCTCGACGACGTCGACCGTCGCCGCCAAGCCACCGTCGGCGACGACGGCCATCCCCTCCGGGCGCACGCCGATCGTCACCGAGGGTGACGTCGTGGCGGCGCGCTGATCCGGTCGCAACGGCACCTCGAGCGCACCGAACCGCACCTGATCACCGTCGAGGCGCCCGTCGAAGAGGTTCATCGCCGGCGATCCGATGAACCCGGCGACGAACACGTTGACCGGCCCCTTGAACAGGTCGCGTGGCGAGGCGCACTGCTGCAGCACGCCGTCCTTGAGCACCGCCACCCGATCGCCCATCGTCATCGCCTCGACCTGGTCGTGCGTCACGTAGACGGTCGTGACGCCGAGGCGGCGCTGCAGCGCGGCGATCTGCGTGCGCGTCTGCACCCGCAGCTTGGCGTCGAGGTTGGACAGCGGCTCGTCCATCAGGAACACCTGCGGCTGTCGCACGATCGCCCGGCCCATCGCCACGCGCTGGCGCTGCCCGCCCGAGAGCTTGGCCGGCTTGCGGTCGAGGAACTGGTCGAGATCGAGGATCCGCGCCGCCTCGCGGACACGCTCGGCCCGCTCGGTCTTCGGCACCCGCTTGATCTTGAGGTGGAAGCCGATGTTCTCGGCGACCGTCATGTGCGGGTACAGGGCGTAGGACTGGAAGACCATGGCGATGTCACGGTCCTTGGGTGGGACCATCGTCACGTCGCGGTCGCCGATGAACACCGAACCGTCGTCGACCGGCTCGAGCCCGGCGAGCATTCGCAACGTCGTCGACTTGCCGCAACCCGACGGCCCGACGAGGACCAGGAACTCGCCGTCCTGGATCTCGAGGTCGAGCTCGGCGACGGCCGGCCGTTCGAGACCGGGATAGATGCGCGTCGCGCGCTCGAACGTCACCGTGGCCATCAGGGCCTCCTCGCGGTCGGATCCGGGGCGAGCACGAGCTCGCCGGCCTGCTCGCCTTCCGCTCGGAACCCCTCAGTCCTCGGCGAGGACGGCGGCGACCACATCGGCGTCGATGCGGTCGTGGGCAACGAGCACGCCGCCCGCCCCGCGCACGGCGGCGACGAACTTGCGGGCCCACGTGTTCTCCCAGACGATGGCCAGCGCCGAGCTGTTCGGTTCGAGGGCGTCGCCGACCTGCTCGAAGTCCTCGTCGGTGAGCAGGCCGCCGGCCGAGCCGTCGAGATCCTTGTACGGCCCGGCGATCTCGTCGTCGAGGTCGCTCAGCTCGATCGCCTCGACCGACCCGTCGGCATCCTTGATCACGAACACGAGGTCGAGGATCGACACCGTGCCCGACTCGATGAGGTCGGCCAGCGCCGGCGCGACCTCGCCCGTGAACTTGTTGCCGGCGAAGCCGATGACGGCGATCTCGACCGGGCCCAACGTCGTGCCATCGGACATGGCGTCTCCTTCGTGGTGTTGTGAAGCGGGGTGCAGCCGGCCGTCAGCCGAGCAGCTTGGCCTTGGCGGCCTCGAACTGCTCGTCGGTGAGGACGCCCTGCGCCTTCAGCTGGGCGAGCTGGTTGAGCTTGGTGACCAGATCGTCACCGGCCGGCGCCGCGGCTGCCGGCGGAGGCGGCGGCGCAGCCGCCTGCTGGGCGGCGACGGCCTGCGCCGCGGCGGCGTTCATCGCCGCCTGTTGTTGCTCCTGCTGGTACGCCTCGGCGTCGGCCGCTTGGTCAGCCTTGCCCGCCTGGCGTCGTTGCATGCCGCCGCTCACTGCGGTGGCGGTGCCGGCGACGACGGCCGTCGTCGCCGCGACCCCCAACAGACCCCGTCTCCGACCGACCCGTGGTCGCATCATCATTGCGTGTTGCCTCCTCGCTGGACCGTCGGTCACCGTAGCAACTACGGCGACGCCTGGATGGCAGCGACCGCCTCGTCGATCGTCGGCACGACCGTGATGTCGGTGCCGGCGTGGTCGAGGGCGAGCAGGTCATCGACCTGGCCGACGTCGTGGGCGATGACGAGGCGCTGCCCGTCGCGCGCCATGTCCGACGCCAGCTCGTCGAGCATGCGCACCGCGGTGACGTCGATGAAGGCGACGGCCTCGGCGTCGAGCACCACGCCGCGGGTTCCGCTGCGGCGGGCGTGGCGCTTGACGGCTCGGCGCACGGCGTCGGCGTTGGCGAAGTACAACCCTGCCTCGACGCGCAGCACCGGGACGCCGGTGACCGCCTCGTTCTCCGGGTGCCGCTCGAGGTCGGCGTACTGGCCGGCGGTCCCGGCGACGTGGCCGAGCTCGGCGACGTGCGGGCGGGACGACCGGTACAGCAACAGCAGCAGCGACACGACGATGCCGATGACGAGCCCGGGCAGGGTGTCGAACACGAGCACGCCGAGCATCGCCGCGACAGCGGCGATGAAGTCGGGCCGGGCGGCCTTGCCGTAGATGCGCCCGAGCCGCTTCGTGTACAGCGAGTAGAACCGCCGCAGCGCGCCGACATCGACGAGCTCGACGACGGCGGCGATGACGACCGCCGCCAGCGTCGCCTCCGGCAGGTTCTCGAACAGGCCGGTGAGGAACAGCAGGGTGATGACCGTCAGGACGGCGACCACGAGACCGGACACCTGCGAGCGGGCACCGGCGGCGCCGTTGACCGCCGTCTTCGACAGGCTGCCGTTGACGACCATCCCCGTGACGAAGCCACTGCCGAGGTTGGCCGCGCCGAGCCCGAGCAGCTCGCGGTTGGGGTCGATGTCGTAGTGCGCGCGGGCGGCATACGTCTTGGCGGCGCCAAGACCCTCGGCGAAGCCGACGAGCATGATCCCGCCCGCCGACGCGGCGGCGGCGAGGTAGTCGCCGAAGCCGACGCCGTCCGGCGCACTGATCGAGGGCAGGCCACTGTCGATCTCGCCGACGATGGCGACCCCCTTGTCGGCGAGATCGAACAGCTCGACGGCGACCACGCCGACGATGACGGCGACCAGCGAACCTGGTACCACCGGCGCGTAGCGACGCAGGGAAAACACGACGACGAGCGACATCAGGCCGACGACCAGCGTCCTGGCATGGGTGTCGCCGAGGTTGCCGAGGAACTCCCACAGCTGCTCGAAGAAGTCGCCGTCCTCGCGCTCGAACCCGAACAGCTTGGGCAGCTGGCCGACGATGATCGTCAGGGCGAGACCGATGATGAAGCCCTTGAGCACCGGTTCGGAGATGAAGTTGGCGAGGAACCCGAGCCGCAGCAGACCGGCCCCGGCGGCGAACAGGCCCGTCATGATCGCCAGCACACCGGTGAAGGCGAGCACCTCATCCGGTCCGCCGGTGGTCAGGTCGGCGACCGCGGCGGCGGACAGCGCGGCAGTCGCCGACATCGGCCCGACCACGAGGTGACGCGAGCTGCCGAAGGCGGCGTAGAGCACGAGCGCCGGCGGCGCGGCGTACAGCCCGACGACCGGTGAGACCCCGGCGATCGACGCGTACGCCAACGACTCGGGCACGAGCACCGCCCACACGGTCAGCCCGGCGATGACGTCGCCGCGCAGCCAGCGGCGGCGGTAACGGGCAAGCGATCCGAACAGGAGCGGCCGCCGACGGTGGTGGGCGACCGCTGCCGTCATCGACGAGAACGTAACTCAGAGCGGGCGCCGAGCAGCCCCCGTGCCCATGCCATCATCACGTCGATGCACGCCGCGTCCCCTCCGGCACGCCGCGACGGGCATCGCCCGCCTCGTCCCTGCGTTGCAGTGGCTCCCCCACTACGACCGCCGATGGCTGCGCGCCGACCTCGTCGGTGGGTTGTCGGCCGGCGCCGTGGTCGTCCCCCAGGCGATGGCCTACGCCCGGATCGCCGACCTGCCACCCGAGGTCGGGTTGTACACGTGCATGGTCCCGATGGCCGTGTACGTCCTGCTCGGCGGATCCCGCACGCTGTCGGTCAGCACGACCTCGACCGTCGCCAGCCTCACCGGCTCCACCCTGCTCGCCGCCGGCATCGCCGCCGCGAGCACCGATCCGGCCGGCGACCTGGCCATGCTCACGCTGCTCGTCGGGGTGATCCTGCTCGCCGCACGGGTGCTCCGCCTGGGGGCGCTGATCGACAACATCTCCGAGGCGACGGTCACCGGCATCAAGGTCGGCGTCGGCATCACCGTGGCCCTCGGCCAGTTCCCCAAGCTGCTCGGCATCGACGGCGACCCGCAGGCCGAGAACGTCGTCGCCGAGGTGCGCGGCATCATCGACGACCTCGGCGACATCAGCTGGACGACGGCCGCCTTCTCGGCGCTGACGCTCGCCATCCTGCTCGGGCTCCGGCGGTGGGCACCGACCGTTCCGGGGCCGCTCGTCGCCGTGGCCACCGGCATCGCCCTCGTCGCCTTCGCCTCGATCGACGAGCACGGCGTCGCCCTCATCACGCCGATCCCGTCCGGGCTGCCGGTCCCGGTGACTCCATCGCTCGACCACGTCAGCGACCTGCTGCCGGGCGCCTTCGCCATCGCCATCATGTGCTTCCTGGAGACGGCAGCCGTCGCCAAGGCGGTCCGCCGCAGCTCGGAGCCGCCGATCGACAACGACGAAGAGCTCGCCGCCAACGGTGTGTCGTGCATCGCCGGCGCCTTCTTCCGGGCGATGCCGTCGGCCGGTGGGTTCTCGCAGACGGCGATCAACCAGCGGGCAGGGGCGATGACCCAGATGAGCCAGCTGACGACCGTCGTGCTGGCGATCTCCTGCGCCCTGTTCCTCGGCGGCGTGCTCAGCGATCTGCCGGAGGCGACGCTGAGCAGCATGGTCATCATCGCCGTGCTCGGCCTGATCCAGCCATCCGAGTTCGTCCGCTTCTGGCGCCTCAGCAAGCCGGAGTTCTGGGTCGCCTCGATCACCGCACTCACCGGGCTGTTCGCCGGCATGCTCATGGCGGTCCTCGTCGGTGTGCTGCTGACCCTGTTCCTCGTGATCTGGGAGCTCGACCACGTCGGCGTGACCGAGCTGCGACCAACGGCGGACGGACATGATCTCGGCTTCGTCGGCGACGGCACGTCGGCGGAGCCGGGGCTCCTCGTGCTGCGCATCGACGGCCCGCTGTACACGGCCAACGTGCACACGGTGAACCGCCGGATCCTCGAGGAGGTCGACCGCGCCGGGCCGGACACGTTGGTGGTCGACATGGCTGCGGTGGCCATGGTCACGGTCACCGTCGCCCTCCAGTTCGCCGACCTCCAGCGCGAGCTCGACTCGCGCGGGGTCACCCTCTGGGTCGCCGGGCTTCCGCCGCGGACCCTGGAGTTGGTGCGCAACATGCCGCGCTGGCACGAGCTCGAGGCGGCTGGTCGCGTGCACTCGACGGCGTTGGCGGCCACGCGCGCGTATCGCGTGCGCTAGAGAGTGGTCGATGGGACAGGCGATCGGGGACGTGCTGCCGGCGGCGATCGGCGTGGCGATCAGCCCGGTGCCGATCATCGCCATCATCCTCATGCTCGGGACGCCGAAGGCCCGCTCCAACGGCCCGGCGTTCGCCGCCGGCTGGGTGATCGGCCTCGTCCTCGTCAGCGTGATCGTGCTGCTCCTCGCCAGCGACACCGACGACGCGGACTCCGGAGCGTCGACGGCCGCCGGCGTCGTCAAGCTGCTCTTCGGCCTGCTGTTCCTCTTCCTGGCGCTGAAGCAGTGGCGTGGCCGCCCGAGGCCGGGTCAACAGGCGGCCATGCCGACGTGGATGGCCGCCATCGACCGCTTCACGGCCGGCAAGTCGTTCGGGCTCGGTGCGCTGCTGTCCAGCGTCAACCCGAAGAACCTCGGTCTCACCCTGGCGGCCGCGGCGTCGATCGCCAGGGCCGGGCTGAGCGGCGGCGAGACGGTCGTCTCGGTGGCCGTCTTCGTCGTCATCGGCTCGATCACGGTCGCCGGTCCGGTCCTCTACTACCTGCTCGCCGGCGACCGTGCTGCCAGCGCGCTGGGGGAGATCAAGGAGTTCATGTCCGAGCACAACGCGGTGATCATGATGATCCTCTTCCTCGTGCTCGGCGCCAAGCTCGTCGGCGACGGCATCGCCACGCTCACCGACTGATCCGCCGCCGTGGACGATGAGCACAGCGTCGTCGAGCTGCTCCGTCGGGTGCCCGGCTGGGAGCGCGCCGAACCGGCGATCGCCCCGCTCCCCGGCGGGATCACCAACCGCAACTATCGCGTCGACGTCGATGATCGTGCCTACGTCGTGCGCATCCCCGGCGAGCGAACCGAACTGCTCGGCATCGACCGTGCCGGCGAGGCCGAGGCGTCGCGCCGGGCCGCAGAGCTGGGTCTGGCGCCGGCGGTCGTCGCCGAGCTGCCCGGCGTCGGCACGCTCGTGACCGAGTTCGTCGCCGGACACCCGGCGACGACGGCCGAGCTCGTCGCGCCGGGCGTGCTGGAAGGAGTCGCCCGATCGATCCGTCGACTGCACTGCAGCGGGCCGATCGACGCACAGTTCCCGATCTTCAGGGTGGTCGAGTGGCATGCCCGCGATGCAGCGGTCAACGGCGGACAGGTGCCGGCGGTGTACGACGAGCTGCACGCAACCGCCGCGCGCATCGAGCGGGCACTCGGGGGCGAGGAGGCCGTGCCGTGCCACAACGACCTGCTGCCGGCCAACGTCCTGGTCGCACCCGACCGACACTGGTTGATCGACTTCGAGTACGCAGGCATGAACGTGGCGTTGTTCGACCTCGCCAACCTCTCCGTGAACTGTGCGTTCGACGAGGCCGTGGACCGGCGCCTGCTGCTCGCGTACGACGGCGACGACTCCGACCCTCGCCTCGCCCGACTGGGCCTGATGAAGGTGATGAGCGAGCTGCGCGAGGGAATGTGGGCGGTCGTGCAGCAGGCGATCAGCACGCTGGACCACGTCGACTTCGCGGCCTACGCCGGCGACCGACTCCAGCACTGCCTCGAGATGTGCTCGGTCGTCCGCACTCGAGCGGGTGGCTCGCCGAGGCTGCCCACTGATGCGATCGGCAGCCCGGGCGGTCGTCATCGGCGGTGGCGTGGCCGGTGCCAGCGTCGCCTTTCACCTGGCTGAGCTGGGCTGGACGGACACGGTCGTCGTCGAGCGCGACCAGCTGACATCCGGCTCGACGTTCCACTCGGCCGGCCTCGTCGGCCAGCTCCGCAGCTCCGTGACCTTGACGCGGATGATGATGTACGGCTGCGAGCTGTACCGCCGGTTGCACGCCGAGACGGGACACGATCCGGGATGGAAGGAGGTCGGTTCGCTGCGGCTGGCGTCCTCACCGGCCCGCCTCGAGGAGCTCCGCCGTCAGGCTGGATGGGCGGCCACGTTCGGCCTGCCGCTCGAGCTGGTGAGCACGGCGCGCGCCGGCGAGTTGTTCCACGGGCTGTTCGACCCGGACGGCGTCCTCGGCGCCGTGTACCTGCCGACCGACGGACAGCTCAACCCATCGGACCTCACGATGGCGCTCGCCGCCGGCGCCCGGTCAGCGTGGCGTGGAGCTGGCGACCGGCACGCGGGTCACCGCCATCGAGGTCGACGAGCGCGCCGACCGCCGCCACGTCACCGGCATCGTGACCGACCGCGGACGGATCGAGTGCGAGGTCGTCGTCGTCGCTGCCGGCATGTACAGCCACGAGATCGGGCGTCTCGCCGGTGTCGAGGTGCCGGTCGTGCCGATGGCCCACCAGTACGCCATCACCCGGCCGCGGTCGTCGGTGCCGAGCACGCTGCCGACGATGCGCGACCCCGATCGGCTCGTCTACTTCCGCGAGGAGGTCGGCGGGATGATCGTCGGCGGGTACGAGCGCCACCCGGATCCGTGGTGCGTCGACGGCGCCATCCCGGCCGACTTCAACAACCGCCTGCTCGATCCCGACTGGGAGCGCTTCGCACCGCTCGCCGACGCCGGCCAGCAGGTCGTGCCGGCGCTCGTCGACGCCGACGTCGTCCAGCTCGTCAACGGGCCGGAGGCGTTCACGCCCGATGGCGAGTTCATCCTCGGCGAGAGCGAGGTCGGTGGCGTCTTCGTCGCCGCCGGGTTCTGCGCCCACGGCATCGCCGGCGCCGGCGGCGTCGGGCGGGTGACCGCCGAGTGGATCGTCGGCCGCGAGCCTCCGATGGACCTGTGGAAGATGGACGTCCGCCGCTTCGGCCCGCAGTACGCGTCGCCGCGGCTACTGCCTCTCCCGCACGGACGAGATCTACCGCACCTACTACGACATCGCCTACCCCAACCACGAGCGGCAGGCCGGACGACCGCTGCGCACGCCGCCCGCCTACCCACGCCACGTCGAGCTCGGCGCGGTGTTCGGGGAGAAGAGTGGGTGGGAGCGGGTCAACTGGTACGCCTCCAACGAGGACCCGGCGCACGAAGCGCTGCGGCCCCGCGGCTGGGCGGGTGAGCACTGGTCGACGGCGATCGTCACCGAGGCCCTGGCGACACGCTCGGCAGCGGCGTTGTTCGACGAGTCCAGCTTCGCCAAGTTCGAGGTCGAGCGGGCCGGGAGCGCCGGCGCTCCTCGGGCGGCTCTGCGCCAACCGCGTCGACCAGACCTGTCGGCTCGATCACCTACACGTCGATGCTCAACCGGCGGGGCGGCATCGAGTGCGACCTGACCGTGTGCCGTCTCGGCCGGGAGCGGTTCCTGATCGTCACCGGCACCGCGTTCGGCCGCCACGACCGCTCGTGGATCGAGCAGCATGCACCGAGCGACGGCTCGGTGAGCGATCCGCGATGTCACCGGCGCGATGGCGTGCCTCGGGCTGTGGGGGCCGCGGCGCGCGACGTCCTCGCCGAGGTGTGCCGCGACGACCTGACGTTCCCGTACATGCACGGCCGCCAGGTGACCGTCGGCGACGTGCCGTGCTGGGCGCTCGCGCGTGACCTACGTCGGCGAGCTCGGGTGGGAGCTGTACCCGAGCGCCGAGTACGGCCTGGCGTTGTGGGACACGTTGCTCGGCGCCGGCCGCCCGCACGGGCTGGTCCCCGCCGGGTACCGGGCGATCGACTCGCTGCGGCTGGAGAAGGGCTACCGGGTGTGGGGCACCGACATCACCTCGGAGACCGACCCGCACTCGGCCGGGCTCGGTTTCGCCGTCCGCTCGGGCGAGGACTTCATCGGCCGCGGCGGCGCTGCCTCCGACCGCGGCGGGCCGGATCGGCTGGTGTGCCTGGTCCTCGACGACCTGCGCTCGGTGGCACTCGGCAACGAGCCGGTGCGCACGGCGAGCGGCGAGGTCGTGGGACGGGTGACGAGCGGCGGGCAGGGGTACGCCGTCACCGAGTCGATCGCCTACGCCTGGGTGCCCGCCGAGCGGGCGACGATCGGCACCGAGCTGACGGTCGAGGTGTTCGGCGAGACGTGTCTCCCGCCACCGTGGCGGCCGAACCGCGCTTCGATCCGCCTGGCACGCCGCTCCGGGGCTGACCTGGCCGGCTACAGCGTCCCGTGCTCGAGGGCGTCGAGCTCGCGCTCGATCGCCTGCAGCTCCTCGGGCGAGCCCTGGACCTTGGGGCCGGTGAACCACTTCCTGGCCCAGAACTGCCACGACAACCAGAACGCGAACGCCGCCAGGAGGATCAGCGGGCCGGTGAAGTTGAAGTTGTTCTGCTTGTAGAACGTCGACCCGGCTCCGTCGTCCAAGAAGAGGTTGTCGTCGCCCCACGGCCGGCCAGAACGGCCAGAACAGCGGGGCGAAGAAGAGCACCGTGATGAGCGCGATCCAGGCGAGCGCCGTCCACCCGACGAGCTTGTGGTGGCCCTTCAGGTTCCACGGGCCGACCTCGAAGTCAGGGTTCGTCAGCCGGAGGTAGATGGGGATGGCGTAGGAGATGTAGAGGCCGATCACGCAGATGCCGGTCATCGCGAAGAACGCCGTGGAGTACCGACCGGCGCCACTGCCGACCACGTACAGCGACGTGGCGCCGACGAGCGCCGACAGGACGATCCCGAGCCAGATCGAGTTGGTCGGCGTCCGCGTCTTCGGGTTGATGCGGTGCCAGAACTTCGATCCGGGCAGTGCGCCGTCGCGGCTGAAGGCGTAGATCATCCGGCTGTTGGCCGTGACCGACGCCATGCCGCAGAAGAACTGGGCGACGATGGCGATGAACACGAGCAACTTGGCCGTCCCGTCGCCGACGGCGCTGGAGATCAAGCGAGGCGCGGCGTTGACGAGGAACGGATCCTCAGGGCCGCCGAAGGCGATCGGCGCGTACAGATCGGGGTTCTCCGGGATCGCCTGGGTCATGGCCAGGTTGAGGAAGAAGGCGGCGATCGCCGACACGTAGATCGCCCGGACGATGGCCTTCGGCGCCTCCGTGCGCGCGCCGAAGGTCTCCTCGCTGACGTGCGCCGATGCGTCGAACCCGGTGATCGTGTACTGCGCCAGCAGCAGGCCGAGGGCGAACAGGTAGACGGAGATGAACGCACCTCCCGTCCAACCGGTGAGCCCTGGCGGCGCCTGGTCGAACACCGAGTCGAGCCCGATCGTGTCGTCGGGCACGATCATCAGCACGAAGAAGATGACCACCACGCCGAACGACGTGCCACCAGACGCTGATGTCGCCGAGGATCCTGATGACCGAGACGCCGAACGTGTTGAGCAACCCGTGGGCGATCAGCACGAGCAGGAAGATCCCGAAGATGGCCGAGCACAGTCAGCCGGTAGCTGTCGTCGAACATCCGGATGAAGTAGGCGATGAAGATCGCCAGGGCGTAGTCGACGCTGGCGATCACGCCGATCTGGCCGAGCAGGTTGAACCAACCGGTGAACCACGACCAGCGTGCGCCGTTCTTGCGGGCGAGCTTCGCCGACCAGTAGTACAGCCCGCCGGCCGTCGGGTAGGCCGAGCAGATCTCGCCCATCGCCATGCCGACCAGCAGGGCGAAGAAGCCGACGATGATCCAGCCCGAGCGTGATCACCCGCGGCCCGCCGGTCACCATGCCCAGCCAGTACGCGGTCATCCCGCCGGCGAGGATCGAGATGATCGAGAAGCTGATCGCGAAGTTGCTGAACCAGCCCATCTTGCGCCGGAGCTCCTGGGCGTAGCCGAGCTCGTTGAGATCGCGATCGGTCGGTGTCGACTCGTTCGACGACGTGGTCGGCCATCATCCACCCCCCGGTGTCGCGGTTGCCCGCTCGTTGTCCCTCGGCCAGCGCCTCCGAAATGCGCTGACCTCAGACCATTTGTAGCACGCCGACGCCGTGCTCAGGTGAGGAGGCCGCGCAGCAGCGCGGCGGTCGCCTCGACGTGCTCGGCCATCACGCGTGCGGGCGACGTTCGCCCGGCCGGCGCAGCACGGCACGCGTGATGCGGGCGTGCTGGGCGTCGGAGTGGGCGATGTTCTTGGCGAACACCGGGATCGCCGCCAGCAGCCCGTCGAGCCGGCCCTGCACGTCGGCGACGGCCGCGGCGAGCGACGCCGAGCCCGACAGCTCGCCGATCAGCACGTGGAAGCGCGAGTCGCAGACCCGGCGCAGCGGCGGGTCGCAGTCGGTCGCCGCGGCCAGTGCGGCACGCGAGCCGCGTTCGGCATCGCCCGCCTCCAGCGCGCGAGAGGCGGCCAGCTCGGCCGCGCCGGGCTCGACCACCGACCGGTAGGCGAGGGCGTCGAGCACCTCGACGGCGCCGAGCTGCTTGGCGATGCGCCGAGCGTCGCCCGTCGGGCGACGGCCCGGGTCGTACACCACGACGGTCCCGCCCGTGCGGCCGCGAGTCGGTCGTGACGTAGCCGGCCTGCTGCAGCGCCTTGATCGCCTCGCGCAGGGTCACCCTGCTCACGCCGAGCTGTCTCGGCGAGCTCGCGCTCGGCAGGGAGCCGCTCGCCGGTCTCGACGACGCCGAGGCGGATCGCCGACGCCAGGCGCTCGACGGTCTGCTCGAAGGTGTTGCCGGCCTTGACGGGTCGCAGGAGCGGGCTGTCGGTGGTCACGTCAGATGCGTTCGAAGTAGCGGTGCCGTTCCCAGTCGGTGACGCTGGCGTTGAAGGCGCGCCACTCGAACTCGGCGTGGTTGAGGACGTGGTGGTGGACGTCGTCGCCGAAGCACGTCCGGGCCAGGTCGCTCCCCCGCCACAGCTCGATCGCCTCGACGTAGGTCGACGGGATCCGCGGCAGGTCGTCGGCGGTGTAGCCGTTGCCGTGGTACGGGGTCGGGCGGCTCGATGCGCTCCTCGATGCCGTGCAGACCGCCGGCGATCGTGGCGGCGAAGGCGTGGTAGGCGTTGGCGTCGGCGCCGGGGACGCGCGACTCCACGCGCATCGCCTTGCCCGTGCCCGACGACGCGGAAGCCGAGCGTGCGGTTGTCGGTGTCCCAGCCGACGCCGGTCGGCGCCCAGCTGCCGGGCTGGAACCGCTTGTAGCTGTTGACGTTGGGGGCGAACAGCAGCGAGAACTCTCGTGCCGTCGCCATCAGCCCGCCGAGGTACCAGCGGAACTCGTCGCTCATGTGCGTGCTCGCCGTCGCCGGGCATCACGCTGCGCGCGCCGTCGTCGGCCCACAGGCTGGAGTGGATGTGGCAGCTGTTGCCGCCGTCGTCGAAGTGCGGCTTGGCCATGAACGTCACCGATCGCCCGAACTGAGCGGCGATCTCCTTCACCGCGTTCTTGAACACCATGTTGATGTCGGCCATCTCCAGCGCCGGCTGGAACGTCAGGTTGAGCTCGTGCTGGCCGCGACCGGCCTCGCCCTTGGAGAACTCGACCGGCATGCCGGCACCGCGCGAGCCCACGACGGATGCGGCCGATGAGGTCCTCCTCCTTCGTCGTCTGGAGGATGTTGTAGTCCTCCAGCCACGGCGAGTTCGGCGTGAGGTGGCGGTAGCCGTTGCGCGTTGGCGACGTCGTAGGGCTCCTGGAAGACGAAGAACTCGACCTCGCTGCCGATCATCGACGCGTAGCCGAGCGCGGCCGCCGCCTCGACCTGCCGCTGCAGGATGCGCCGCGGCGAGACCTCGACCGGGCGACCCCTCGTCGACGTCGACGAGGTCGACGAGCACGATCGCCGTCGACTCCAGCCACGGCAGGTAGCGGATCGTCGTCGGATCGACCACGCCACGCATGTCGCCGTAGCCCTGCTCGTAGCTGGCCCACGTGAAGCCGGGGATCGGCACGTCGTCGAGGTCGCAGGCGATCAGGTAGTCGCAGTTCTCGGTGCCCTCCTCGACGACGACGTCGAGGTAGAACTCGCCGTCGGTGCGCTTGCCGATCAGCCGCCCCTGGTGGTCGCTGAAGGCGACGATGACCGTGTCGATCGTGCCGGCACGGATGTCCGCCTCGAGCTGGTCGGCGGGGACGTGCGTGTTGCGTGCCATGCGGTCACTCCGGCGTCGTGTAGGCGGCGGTGATGCCGCCGTCGATGATCAGGGACTGCCCGGTCATGAACGACGACTCGTCCGACGCCAGGAACAGGGCGCCGTTGGCGATCTCGATCGGCTCGCCGAACCGGCCCATCGGGATGTGCACCAGCCGGCGCTGGCGGCGAGCGTCGTCGGACAGGAACTTGGCGAGCAGCGGCGTCAGCACCGGTCCGGGGCACAGGGCGTTGGCGCGGATGCCCCGCCGGGCGTAGATCGTGGCGATCTCTCGGGTCATCGCCACGACGGCGCCCTTCGACGCCGTGTAGGCGATCTGCGGCGTGGCGGCTCCCATGTGGGCCACGAACGAGGCCACGTTGACGATGCTGCCGCCGCCCGACGCGAGCAGCGCCGGGATGCCGTGCCGGCAGCAGCGGGCGATGCCGGTGACGTTGACGTCGAGGACCAGCGCCCACGTCTCGTCGGAGGTGTTCTCCGGCCCGTCGTCGTCGGCCGGGGAGATGCCGGCGTTGTTGTAGAGCACGTGCAGCGCACCGAACGTGGCCACCGTGTGCTCGACCGCCGCGCGCACGCTGTCGTCGTCACCGACGTCGGTCGCCACGTACGACGCCTCGCCGCCGGCCGCGGCGATCGCCTCGACGACCGCGTCGCCGTCGTCGCGATCGGCGATGACGACACGCGCACCCTCGCGGGCGAACAGCTCGGCGCCGACTCGACCGAGCCCGGCCGATGCCCCGGTGATCAGGGCGACCTTGCCGCCGAGCCTGTCCATCGTCCCCCAGAGGTAATTGGTCTGATCTCAGACTCTAAAGCAACTCGGGACCGACCCTGGTGGGGTGGCTACTTGATCAGCGGATCGCGGGGGAGGCCGAGGATGCGTTCACCGATCTGGTTGCGCTTGATCTCCGACGTGCCGCCGGCGATCGAAAGGCCCCGGTGCCCGAGCACCATCAACCCGGCCATCGAGCTCTGGCCGTCCATGAACGCGTGGTCGGGGCCGGCCAGCTCGGCGATGATGGCGGCCGCCTCGTGGCCGTTCTCGGAGAGCACCAGTTTGGTGATGTTGCCTTCCGGTCCGGGCTCGCCACCGGCGACGGCACGGTGGGCGCTGCGCAGGTTGAGCACGGCCATCGCCTGGGTGTTGGCGATGTAGCGGCCGATCCGCCCGGCCCCGCCGGGCAGCCGCTGGGGGTTGGCGTCGAGCAACGGGATCAGGGCGTCAGCAGGCATCGCCATACCGCCCTGGCCGCCGCCGATGCTGACGCTCTCGTTGCCCAGCGTCGCCCGGGCGACCGTCCACCCGCCATCGATCGGCCCGACGACGTCGTCGTCGGGGACGAGCACGTCGTTGAAGAACACCTCGTTGAACTCCGAGGTCCCCGTCGTCATCTTCAACGGGCGCACCTCGACGCCGTCGGCCTCCATGTCGATGACCATCGTCGTGATCCCGTTGTGCTTCGGCGCATCGGGGTTGGTGCGCACGGTGGCGAAGCCGCGCTGCGAGCGGTGGGCGCCGCTCGTCCACACCTTCTGCCCGTTGACCAGCCAGCCGCCGTCGACGCGGGTGCCGCGGGTCTTGATCCCGGCGGCATCGGAGCCGGCATCGGGCTCGCTGAACAGCTGGCACCAGACGACGTCCTGGTTCAGCGCCGGGCGCACCCAGCGGGCCACCTGATCCTCGGTGGCGTGCTGGATCAACGTCAGGATGATCCAGCCGGTGATCCCGTAGGCCGGTCGCTGGACGCCGGCGCGCTCGAACTCCTGCTCGATGACCAGCTGCTCGACGGCTCCGGCGGCGCGACCCCACGGTGCCGGCCAGTGCGGCATCACGTAACCCGACTCGATCAGCTGTGCCTGCTGGGCGTCGACGTCGAGTCCGGCGATGCCCTCGGCGAACGCCCGAACGGCGTCACGGATGGGCTCTGCCTCGGGCGGCAGATCGACCGAGCGGGTCCGACGCACACCCGCCCTGGTCGAAGTCGGTCGCCGCGATCGCCGCATCCTCGGCGTCGACGATGGCGCCGAGCGCGGCCGCCCGCCGCAGGTACAGATGGGCATCGTGCTCCCACGTGAAGCCGATCCCGCCGTGCACCTGGATGTTCAGGTTGGCGCACAGGTCGGCCGCCGGCATCGCCGACGCGGCGGCCATCGCCGCCGTCAACGAGAACTGTTCACCACCCGCCTTGGCGGCGCGGGCGGCGTCCCACACCAGCGCCGTCGCCAACTCGGTGGCCACGAGCATGTTGGCGCAGTGGTGCTTCACGGCCTGGAACGTGGCGATCGGCCGGCCGAACTGCTGACGCTCCTTGGCGTACGCGGCGGCCGACTCGGTGCACTCCCGCGCCACGCCGACGGCTTCGGCCGAGAAGATCGTCCGCGCCATGTCGACGAGCGTCTGCCGGGCGCCGGGCAGGACGTCCGCGGCAGCGCCGTCGAAGCTCACCCGTCCGGCGCGCCGCGTCGGGTCGAGGTTCGGCGGCGACTCCACGCGCACGCCGCCGGCCGACGAATCGACGACCGCGACATCGTCACCCACGGCCACCAGGAGGACGTCGGCGAGGCCGGCCCCGATCACCGCCCCGGCGGAGCCGTGCAGCACGCCGTCGCGCAGCTCGACGTCGCCGGCGAGGGCGACCGCGCCGCACGTCGAACCGTCGGCGAGCCCGGGGAGCAGCTTGGAGGCGACGTCATCGGGCGCCGCGGCGACCAGCACCGCGCTGGCGACGACCGTCGGCACGAACGCGCCTGGCGCGACCGCCCGGCCGAGCTGCTCGACGACCACGACCAGCTCCTCCAACCCATAGCCAGAGCCGCCGTGCTCCTCCGGCACGTGCAGACCGAGCCAGCCCAGCGCCGCGGCGTCGGCGAAGAAGCTGGCGTTCGGCTCGTCATCGGTTTCCAACAACGCCCGCGCCGCCGCTCTGGCGTCGTGCTTGGTCAAGAAGTCGCCGACCGTGTCGGCGAGCGCGCGGTGATCCTCGGTGATGGCGATCGACATGTTCGATAGCGAACCGCACGCGCGCCCCGTCAGGCGAGCTGGACGGCCAGCCAGTCGTCGATGTTCCGGTTCGCCCGTCGGGCCAGGGCGGTGTCGGGCAGCAGCACGTCGAACCCGTGTGGCGCGCCGGGGTAGACGTGGAGCGCCACGGGGACTCCGGCGTGACGGAGGCGTACGGCGTAGTCGATGTCCTCGTCGGAGAACCCGTCGATGGCGCCGACCGTGATGAGGGTGTTCGGGAGACCGGCGAGGTCCGTCGCCCGGGCGGCCGCGGCGTACGGCGGCACATCGGGGCCGCCCTTGCTGTCGCCGAGGTACGCGGTCCAGCCGTAGGCATTGGCGCCAGGCGGCCAGATCGGGTCCGGCCACTGACTCGACGCGGTGATCTGGCGGTCGTCGATCATCGGGTAGATGAGCAGCTGGAAGGCGATCGGCACCTCGCCGAGGTCGCGGGCACGGAGGGCGAGCCCGGCGGCGAGGCCACCGCCGGCGCTGGCCCCACCGATCCCGATGCGCGCCGGGTCGACGCCGAGCTCGCCCGCCTGGCGATGGATCCAGGACAGACCGGCGTAACAGTCGTCGAGCGGGCCGGGGTACGGGGTCTCCGGCGCCAGCCGGTACTGCACGGACGCGCCGACGCAGCCGAACATCGAGCACCAGCGGTCGAAGCGGGCGTCGTCGCCGGCGTGGTCGCCGAGGACCAACCCACCGCCGTGCATCCAGTACACGCACGGCAGCGGACCCGCCGCGTCCACGGGGCGATGGACCCGCACGAGCACACCGCCGGAGTCCGGGACCTCGTGATCGGTGCGCACGACCTGATCGCTGAGCTCCGGCATCGGCAGCTGCGCCAGCAGCTCACGCGCCGCCGGCAACGTGTCGTCGGAGAGCGAGCCGAGCATCGTGCCGATGTCGACCGGGAAGGCGGCGATCGCCGCCGACATCTCCGGATCGATCGGTGCGCACGTCGTCGACTCGCTCATCCGCTCATCCTGGCGCGTCGACGTCGCCACGGCGGGCCAAGCTGGGACGATGCCGGCCGCGCACGGGTTCAGCTACGAGGAACGCAACAACGGCGACGTGGTGATCCGCCACCATGGCCGAGTTGCCACCGTGCTGCGCGGTCGCAAGGCCGTCGCCTTCCTCGAGCACGCCCGAGCGGACGACGCCCAGGAGCGGATGGCCAGGCTCACCGGCAACTACAAACGCGGCAACGAGCGAGTCAGCTCCAGCCACCCCCGTCAACGACCGTCGTGAGGCAGACGCCCGCCGGCGATGGCGTCCGCCGACGGCGCCAGCTCGGTCATCGCTGTCCGGTACCCGATGTCCGCCGCCTCGCGTAGCCGTGCGAACCCGGAGAAGCCGACCGTGGCCAGGTCCGGGGTCAGGTAGACGTCGGCCTGCTCGGCAGCCTGTGCCCGCTGCTGGAGGCTGCCGAGCAACGCGCACCGGTTGATCGTGTCGACGAGGCTGGGGAAGCGATCGCCCCGACGACGGCCGAACAGGTGGCGCAGGCCAACCGGCGGCTCGGCACCCGGGCCGACCGTCATCGGTTGCTGGCTGGCACACACGTCGACGGCGATGATCGGGCCGCGGTGGTCGGCGCGCATCACGTCCGTCGGCACGTTGTTCAGCTGCCCGCCGTCGACGTGCAGCTCGCCCGACTCGTCGACGACAGGCGGCCACAAGCCCGGCGAGCTGGCACTGGCGCGGACCCACATCGCGGCCGGGCCGTTGCGATGCACGGCGAGCGCGAAGCGGCTGAGGTTCGTCGTCGTGCAGAAGTAGGGAACGCGGAGGTCCTGCAGGTCGACGTCGCCGAGCAGGTGGTCGAAGACGCGCTTGGCCCGCCGGCCGGAGAACACCGACACGGTGGGGATGGTCAGGTCGAGGCGCAGCGAGCGACGGTTCCACAGGCGATCGTTCTCGCCGAGGATCTCCCGCCAGGGTTGTCCCAGCGCGGCCTGGGCGCCGACGATCGCCCCCATGCTCGAGCCGCCGACGTGGTCGACGGGGATCTCCAGCTCGTCGAGCGCTCGCAGCACGCCGATGTGGGCCATGCCGCGTGCGCCGCCGCCGCCGAGCACGAGGGCGATGGACGTGCCCGACAGGTGCCGGCCGATGCGCTGGACGTCGGCGACCAGGCCGCGGCGGACGTGGTGGCAGGCGGCGAAGTCGAACGCGGCTCGCCACGCCGCCGTCGACGGCGGCGCTCCGGAGCCGGAGCGACGCAGCAGCACCAGCTCGGTGGGCGGGGCGGCGAGCGGGTCCGTGCGCGCCCACCTGGCGTGCAACGCGGCGAGGTCGTGCGGCGGCCGGCTGCCGTCGCGCAGCAACAGCAGCACGTCGGCTCGCCTGGCCCAGCGCTCGGCGGCCCGGTCACCGGCGTCGAGCCGGACCACGCACCGGCGTTCCGGGTCGTCGGCGGCGGTGGCAGGGACGACGTACGACCCCATCGCCGCCGCCAGCTGCTCGACGAACCAGTCGCCCTCGGCGTTGCCGGCGCCGACGTCGACAGCGACGACCGCCGGGCCGGGTGGCGGGGCGGACGGGTCGGGGTTGGCGGCGAACCGCGCGGCGAGGAGCGCGGCGACGCCTGCGGCGACCTCCGGCGACGTCATCAGCACGTGGAAGTGATCGGGCGGGACGCGCACGAGCAGGGCGTCGCGAGCGACCACGGCAGTGCGCGAGCGCCCGCCCCCGACCAGCAGCGCGCCCTCGCCGAACGTGACACCCGGCCCGGCGTCGGCGGTCATCACGACGTGGCCGTCGCTCTCGGTGAAGAAGCGAACCCGGCCCGACACGATCCCGTACATGCCGTCGGGTTCGTCCCCGGCGGTGAACAGACGGACGCCGGCATCGGCGCGCAACCACACCACGGCCCCGGCGAGCCGGCGCAGCGCGCCGTCGTCGAGCCGGGAGAACGGGATCAGCTGACGGAGACGGGCGACCGCGTCCTCCGGCGCCCCGACGGTGGACGGTTCACGCACCTCTCGCCACGCACATCGCGACGGCCGAGATCACGGTCGCGACGATAGGTCCGCGCCCAGCGCGCCACCGACCACCTCGTCGTCGGCACCGGCTGCCAAATGTTGACAAAGTTGGTCGGGAATAGCAGGATGGGCGTCGTGGCCACTGAGCACGAGCGCACGAGCTGTCCGGGCGACTGACCCGTCCCGCCCACTGCACGCGCTCCCGGAGGACCACCATGGACCAGTCGCTGTTCACCACTGTCGAGACGTCGGTCGACCACGCCGACCAATGGCGCGTCGCCGGCGCCCGCGCCGTCCACCCGTCACGATGCGACGTAGCCGAGCCATTGGTCCAGGCCATCGCCGAGGGACTCGCCGCCGTCGCGGTGCCGTGGGAGATCGCAACCGGGTCGTCACCGGTCGAGCGCAGCTACGAGCTGATCCTGTCGACCGACTCGTACGACGCCTGGCTGATCCATTGGCCGCCGGGGACCGGCCTCGGCGCCCACGACCACGGAGGATCGGCCGGTGCGTTCGCCGTCGTGTCCGGCGTCCTCGAGGAACACACTCTCGTCGGTGGCATCGACGCTCGCCGACGCGTCGCCGCCGGCGAGTCGGTGTGCTTCGACGGCGAGCACGTGCACGCGGTTGCCAACGTCGACCGCTCGGCGGCGACGAGCGTGCACGTGTACGCGCCGCCGCTGCGCTCGATGGGGTTCTACCGCTCGGACAGCGGGGCGCTCGTCCTCGACGTCATCGACGAGATCGCCGACGCTCACCTTGGCGTCAGCCTGGCCGACGCCCAGACCGCCGTCACGCAACTTCCGCCAGTCCCACGGGATGCTGTGAACGGCAACCCGTGGGTCGCGACGTAGGTCCTGGCCGTTACCGGGCCCGCGGCATCGACCACGCGCACCGGGTCCGTCGTGCGCCGTCGCCATGAGGTCGCTCAGTCGGTCGTGACGAGCGATTCGGCGAATCGTGGGTCGTTCGGTTGCACCGTCGGGAGCCGGCGTGCGGCGATGAAGGCGAGGATCGAGAACAGGCCGAGCACGGCCAACGCGGCGCGCAGACCGTCGATGCGGGCGTTGGCGTTCTCGTCGACGATGGCGTCCGCGACGGCGGGGCGGACGGGCGCCTCGTCGAGCGCGGCCTCGAGGTCCTGGTCGGAGATGAACGGCACGCCGCTGGTCAGCTGCACCTCGGCTTCCGACACGATCCGATCGGGGACGTCGGGGTTGTCCGCGAGGTTCGTGAAGAACGACGAGGTGAGTGCCGAGATCAGCACCGCGCCGGCCAGCGCGGTGCCGATCGACGCGCCGAGGTTCGTCACCGTGTTCTGCAGGCCGCCGATCTCGCCGCTGCGCTCGTCGGGCACCGACGACACCGTGACCGCGCCGAGCTGCGAGGCGAGCGCACCGATGCCCAGACCGGCGAGCAACATCGGCCAGGTCACGATCTCGGGCCCGGCGCTGATGTCGAGCAGTGCGACCATCACGGCGATGCCGGCGAACAGGGCGAGGAAGCCGACGCGAACGACGAACCGGGGAGACGCGTTCGGGAACAGCCGTGGCACACCGACGGCGGCGAGCAGCAGGGTGAGCGACAAGGGCAGGAGCCGCACCCCGGTGGCGATGGCGGACAGACCGAGGGCCACCGACAGGAACAGGGGGACGACGAAGAACAGGCCGGCCTGCAGCATGTACTGGAACATGAAGGCGATGAGCCCACCGCGCAGGACCGGGTTGCGCAGGCGGGGGAGATTGATGAGCGGTTCCTCGCCCTGCGCGATGAGGTGGTCCTCCCAGCTCAAGAACAGCAACAGCACGAGCGCACCTGCGGTCATCAGCCAGATCACCGGCGACAGCCCGAGCCATTCCGGCGCGTTGGGCTTCGGCTGGACGAACCCCCACGAACCGGAGCGCAACACGCCGTACACGAACAGACCGAGGCCCGCCGCCGACAGGGCGGTGCCGACGAGATCGAGCTTCACGTCGTGCTCGGCTGGTGTGTCGGCGATCCGCCGCGTCAGCATCAGGATGACGATGACGATCAGGACCTCACCTGCGAACACCCAGCGCCACGAGGCGTACGTCGTGAACAGCCCGCCGATGAGCGGTCCGGCGGCCACCGCGATGGCACCGGCCGACGCCACCAACCCGTAGGCGCGCGGCCGCGCGTCGCGAGCGAAGTTGGTCGCGACGAGCGCGACGATGGCCGGAAGGATGAGTACCGCGCCGAGCCCTTCGAGCAGGGACCAGCCGAGCAACAGCACCGGCAGACTCGGTGAGAGCGCGGTCGTGAGCGACCCGCAGCCGTAGATCACCGAGCCGATCGCGAACGCGCGCTTGCGGCCGATGATCTGGCCGATCTTGCCGCCCGTGATCATGAACGCAGCCATGACCAGCGTGTACATGGTGATTGCCGTCTGGATACCGGTCACGGTCGTTCCGACGTCCTTGGCGACGGTCGCGATCGACACGTTCATCACGGACGTGTCGAGGGTCATCAAGAACTGCGCGGAGGCCAACGTGAGCAGAACGACGGACGCCCCGCTCGCCGCCGCGGCCCCGCTGACCCGAGTCAGCCGACATCACCGGAGCGTAGGCACCCGATCCCGGTTGTCGGAGTCATCGTTGAAGCGGCCCGCCCGGCCATTCCGGTGTCGATCTGGCAGGACGCCCGCGACACCTTGCACCGGTACACCCAGGGCGTGGGCAAGGTGCCGCTCGCCAACGAAACCGCTCGCCAACCACTGGTGGAACACGACGCTGTACCTGTCGGCCCGCGGCCTGACGACCTCGTTGATGACGTCCCCACGTGGACCGGCGTCCCAGATCGACTTCGACTTCGTCGAACATCGCCTTGATGTCACCAACGACCAACGATCATCCCGCCTGGTGCACCGGTTGCCGAATCCCCGAACGCCATCCCGTTCGCCGACGACAGACGGCATGCCAGCTACGACGGCGACGCAGTGCGGCGCCTCTGGCAGGCGCTGACCGTCATGGGGCGCCATCGACTTCGAACTGCGGGCCGCACGTCATGTGGGAGGCTTACTCCCACGAGGTCAGCAGCTGTGGCTACTGGCCCGAGGGGCCGGGCGAGAAGGGACTTGCTACGCCTACGCCTATCCGGAGCCAGCCGGCTACCGCGACACCGTGATCGCGCCCAGCGGAGCCTGGTGGGACGAGGGGCGCTCGATCCTCCGAAGAATGGGCATGGGCGTACGACTGCAACGATCCTTTGGGTGCCCCACAGGTTGCAGCGCCGCCAGGAAGGGAGCGGCACATGAGCAACACCTGCCGTCACGTCGACACCGTCGTCGAGGTCACACCGTTGAGCGAGGGCTGCGAGGACTGCCTGAAGATCGATGGTCGCTGGGTCCACCTTCGGCTCTGCATGGCCTGCGGGCATGTCGGCTGCTGCGACAGCTCGCCCAACCGGCATGCCAGTGCACATTGGACCGTGCACCGCGACCACCCGATCATCCGGTCCTACGAACCCGGCGAGGACTGGTGGTGGTGTTACGAGGACCAGCTGACGTTCGAGCTCGACGGCGCTCCACCTTCGCCGTCTCACCCTTGAAGGTTGACGCTCGCCTGGAAGGCCAACCGTGCTCGCTCGAGGTAGAGCCGGGCATCGTTGGCGGCTTGATCCGATGCACGCCCCCCGTGACGGGCCGCTCCATGCGATAGAGCTGTTGAAAGGAGAGGACATGAACATCGTGAGTCGGGGCTTCCAGGGGCGACGTCGGCAACCCGGTGCCGGGCTCGTCCCACCGGGCCAATACATCGTCGAGGACTTTCCGGTCCTCTCGGCCGGGCCGACACCGTTCACGCCGCTGGAGGACTGGGCCTTCACGATCGTCGACGAGACGGGATCGGTTGCAGCGCGCTGGACGTGGAACGAGTTCCGTGACCTGCCGACGGAGTCGCCGACCGTCGACATCCACTGTGTGACGAAATGGTCCAAGCTCGGCACCCGCTGGGAAGGCGTCTCAGTCGACACATTGCTCGACGGCATCGACACCAGCGCGGAGTTCGTGACTGCCTTTGCCGACGGTGACTACACCACGAACCTGCCGATCGCCGACATGAGCAACGGACAGGCGTGGGTCGTGTTCGGCTTCGAGGGCGAGGACCTGGACCCCGAACACGGTGGGCCGGCCAGGCTCCTGGTGCCGCACCTGTACTTCTGGAAGAGCGCCAAGTGGGTTCGAGGCCTGCGGCTGACTGACGAGGACGAGCCCGGGTTCTGGGAGAGCGTCGGCTACCACAACTACGGCGATCCGTGGCGCGAGCAGCGCTACTGGGGTGACTGACCGTCGTGCGCTGGTTGGTGGCGACCGTGGCCGAGACGATCGCGGAGACGGCTCGTACTACGACGCTCCGCCTCGACGTGCCGGTCTGGCCGGGCCATCGAGCCGGGCAGCACGTCGATGTCCGCCTCACCGCCGAAGACGGGTATCAGGCGCAGCGGAGCTACTCGATCGCGTCGCCACCAGGAGGAGACCGGCTCGAGTTGACGGTCGTCCACGTCGACGACGGTGAAGTCTCGCCGTACCTACTCGACCGTCGCGGATGTTGGTGACCAGTTCGAGCTGCGCGGCCCAATCGGCGGTTGGTTCGTGTGGGAGGGCGACGACACCATCCCAGTGCTGTTGGTCGGCGGTGGTTCAGGAGTGGTGCCGCTGATGGCGATGATGCGTCACCACGCTCGCACCGGCAGCACCGCTGCGATGCAGCTCGTCTACTCGGCGCGCACCCTCGAGGACGTGATCTACGGCGACGAGCTGGACACGTTGGCCGACGGCGGTCGCCGAGCCGTGACCGTCACCCTCACCCGCGAAGCGTCACCGGAGTGGACCGGGCATCGCGGTCGCGTCGACACTGACCTGCTCGGCGACGTCGGCTGGCCACCACCGGTTCGACCCCGCTGCTACGTCTGCGGACCGACACCGTTCGTCGAAACCGTCAGCACCGCGCTCGTCAACCTCGGCCACGAGGCCGCCCTGGTCAAGACCGAACGCTTCGGACCGACAGGACCATGAGATGAACCCAACACCGCTTGACGGCAATGTCACCGCCGGCGACTTCGCAGAGATCTTCGCCTTCGACGTCACGACGGCCATCACCACCTGCGCCAGCTGCGGCCAGACTCATCCGATCGCGACGCTCCGAGCGTACGTGCGGGCACCCGGCATCGTGTTGCGATGCGCGTCCTGTGACGCTGTTCAACTCCGCCTCGTGCGAGCCCCCCAACGAGGATGGCTCGACCTGCGCGGCATCGACATGCTCGCGATCCCTGGAGCTGTCACCATCGACTCGACGACGGACGGTGTCGCCCCCTCGCGGGCGGACGAGCCTGCCGGGTGACCCTGGTCATCTCCGTGGGCTGGACTGACCTCCTCCTTACTTGAGAGGCGCGAGGCGGCTCAGGATCGTGGGATAGAACTCGGCGACGGTGGGGTGAGATCGGGAGCACCTCGGCGAGCACGCACGCGGCATTCTGCGCCGGCGTGCATCAGGGCGCTGATGGTCTGAACGATCTCATCGCCCGTGATGCCGAGTACGGACGCGCCGAGGAATCGTTGCGACTCGTCGTCCAAAAGCTCGCTTCGGCGTTACGTCGGGCCGGGCGGCAACGCCGCATCGACGCCCGAGCCGTCGAGATCCAGACCGCGCTGCGCCAGCGAGCAGCTCAGTGCCCCACCGTGATCGCCGACGCCATGGGCGCCACCGTCACCGCCCTGGTCGCGGTGATCGCTGAACTGCAGACCCAGATCGCCCGGCTCGAAGCCGAGCTGGCCGACCGTTTTGAGCAACACCCGGACGCCAAGATCATCCGCTCCCTGCCAGGACTGGGGATGACACTCGGCGCCCGTGGGATGTCTAGAGCCGCCGGAGCAGTCTCTGACGTACGTTCCAAGCGCGTGCGTGCAGAGCCGGAGGTAGCAACGCCATGCAGTTCCATCCGGTTCGCTTGATCCCTTCAACGAGCTGCTGCATGGATGGTCGCTCAAGCATTGTCGAACGCAATCCACGATCATCGACCATGATCCCGCTGGGCGATGGTGCCTGATGCGCGAGATTGGGAACGCACACCAGCGTGTCAAGCGCGTTGTCACGTCGGAACTCGTTGAGAACGCCGTCCGCTGGGATGCGATGACCGCCTGGTTCGAGTCGTTGTCGGAAGTTGTCGATCAGGGGTTCCAGAGCACCGGCGTGGACGGCATAGAAGTGAGCACCGTAGATCTCCCATCCTGCGAGCCGGCCAATGCCCGGTCGTATCAGTTCGATCGACTCGCGTCTCGCAGGCGACTCGGAGAGATACCCGAGGTAGATCATCGACCACTCCAGGTCGCCCAGTTCGTCGGCGATGGCAGCGATGCGGCTCGGAAACCGAGACGACACGACGACGTCGTCCTCGGCGATCACCGCAACCGATGCGCCCGATTGACGCGCCCTTTCGAGGCAGGCGAGGTGACTGCGGAAACAGCCCCAGCACCCCACACCGACGAACCCATTGGCATCGCTCGGACGGTCGGCGACATGGATCTCGACATCGATCGAGAGCATTGCGAACTCACGGGCCAGCCGGCGCTGGCGTTCCGGTCGGTCGCTCGTGGTGATGGCAAAGAACTTCCAGCCACGATCCTGGATGGGCGTTGGTGACCGGCCCCTCCGCCGTCCACCGGATGCCATCGCGGCACAATAGCCCCGGTCGCTTCGATCGCCCCGTGGCGGGTCAGCGCTCGTGTCGAGCGGGAAGTTCCTTCATGAGCGTGGAGCTGATCCGGCAGCGCCCCCGGGGAGTGGTGGGATTGGAGGTCGATCCTCGCCGGCGTTGAGCTCGGCGACCGAGCCAGTTCGTGCTCGGGGGTAGAGCTTGGCCATCGAGCGTTCGGGGAGGTAGCGGCGGTCGCCGGCTTGCCATTCGTCGTGGTCGTCGGCGAGCACGGCGCCGACGAGACGGATCACGGATGCTTCGTGGGGAAATTCCCACGACGTGGGCGCGGCGCTGTTGAGAGAGTTCGGTGAGCGTTGGCGGTGTCATGACGCGCGGAAATGAGCAGGAGCTCGACCACATCTCCGAGACGACGCACAAGCCGTACGCTGGGGCTTTCCGGTGGAGCTGAGGGGAATTGAACCCCTGACCTCTTCCATGCCATGGAAGCGCTCTGCCAACTGAGCTACAGCCCCGGAGCGTTCGAAGGATACCCGCTCGTCAGCTCGCCCACTCGACCATCGGAGCGTCCCGGTAGAGGCGTTCGATCTCGTAGAAGCGGCGGACCTCGTCGAGGAACACGTGGACGATCACGTCGCCGTAGTCGAGGAGCACCCACTGCTGCTCGCGGACGCCCTCGACCCGCCGCGGCGAGCGTCCGGTGGCGGCCCGCACCGCCTGCTCGATCTCGTCCACCAGCGTGCGCACCAGCCTGCGGTTGGGCGCCTCGAGGACGACGAACAGCTCGGCGATGGCGAGGATCTCACCGACGTCGAGCACGACGATGTTGCGACCCTGCTTCTCGTCGGCGGCTCGGGCGGCCACCGTCGCCACCGTCAGCGCATCGTCGGGGCGCTCATCCATCAGCGGTCCCGGAATCGTCGGACGCGGCCGCGTCGGTGGGTGCCAGCCGAGTCGGCGAGCAGTTCGAGGTAGCTCGTGCCGAGTCGCAGGATCGGCGTCGACGCCGACGATGCGGGTCTCGGCGGGCTGCACGTCGATCTCGCCGAACAGCAGGTCGATCCCGTCGGTCGCATCGGCGAGCGTCTCGTCGGCGATCTCGACGACCGTCACCTCGCCAGCCGTGCCCGGCTCGGTGTTCACCGAGAGGACGTTGGCACCGACGAACAGCAGCGTCGAGATCGCCGCATAGGCGACCTCGTCGTTCGTCATGCCGGTGCCGTCGAGCTGCTCGTCGGAGAACTGCACCTCGAGGCGCAGCGTGATGGCCGGGTTCGGCGCGGCGACCTTGCCCGGCGCGACCTGGGCGAACACGAGCGTGACATCGGCCTGGTCGAGCAGGCTGGCGTCGACGCCGCGTGGGTTCTGCTCGGCATCGGGCGTCTCGGCCCGGAGCCCACGGGCACCGACCGGACCGCCGGCGAGCGCGGCCAGCATCCCCTGGACGGCGGCACCGTCGGCGACCGCGGTGTCGTCACCGCTCATCGCCGCGGCGATGCCCGACCACACCGCGGTCGCCGTCGGGTACTGGTCGAGGGCCGGCACGGCGGGATCACGGGCGGTGAGGATCGCCGCGGCCGACGCCGGGTCGAGCGTCGCCCGGCCGGCCTCGGCGACGACGTCACCGCCAGCCGCGGTGACGTCGGCCGGCAGGTCGACCTCGAACGACCCGATCCCCTCCAGCGCCGCCGCCAGCGCTCCGGCGTCGACCACCTCGACGGCGTCGATGCCGAGCGCGAGCATCGACTCCAGCTCCGGCTCCAGCGACTCGGGACCGCGGAGGGCCATCGTCTCGGCGATCGGCAGACGGTCCTCGCCCTTGCCGTTGGTCGAATCGGCGCTGACCGGGACGGTCACGACGCTGCCGCCGGCACCCGACGGCTGGACGACGACCACGGCCAGCGATGCCAGGGCTCCCGACTCGTCGACCGCCGCCACCACGCCCGTCGGCGTCGACGGGAACACCAGCTCGGGCACGCCAGACGCGGCGTCAGCCCCCTCCGTCGAGTGGTAGAGGGTGACGCCGCCGAGTGTCGCCAGCGCCACCGCGGCGATCACGGCGGCGACGGCGGCGGCGGTGGCGATCAGGGTCGAGCGTCGGCGCCGGCTCGGCAGCGCCGTCACGCGTCCCCCCTGTACAGCCCGCGCGCGGCGATCACGGCGAGGACGGGATCGGTCACGAGGTAGTCGAGCGGGCGGCCGTCGCTGAAGCGGGCCCGCAGGTCCGTGCTCGACACCTCCAACCGGGGGACCTCGACGTGGATCCACTCGACGTCGCCGGGCAGGCGGACGGGATCGCCGGGGCGGTCGACGACGACCATCGTCGAGCGGGCGACGACCTCCTGGTGGCGCTCCCAGGTCGTCAGGCCGGCGGCGGCGTCGTCGCCGACGATCGTGAACAGCTCGGCGCCGGGCGTCTGCTCGGCCAGGGCGGCCAGCGTGTCGGCGGTGAAGCTCGGTCCGCCGAGGTCGATCTCCAGACGTCCGGCCTCCAGCCCCGGTACGTCGGCGACGGCGGCCTCGACCATCGCCAAGCGGTCGAGCGCCGGGGTGATCGCCCGGCTCGACTCCTTCTGCCACGGCACGTTGGCCACCATCAGCAGCACCACGTCGAGCTCGAGGGCGTGGCGCACGTTGACGGCGGTGACCAGGTGCCCGACGTGCGGCGGATCGAACGTGCCGCCGAACAGCCCGACACGGCGAGGCCCGTCGGCACGATGCTGGTCGGCCACCGGCGCGAGGTCGGTGGTGGCGGCCCGGGCTGGCACGGCGGCGCAGTCTACGTGGTGGTACGCGCTCGGGCGGGGGCGACGGAAAAACCCTTGACACGCCTGGTACGGTTGATTGTCCCCCTCTCGATCGATCTTGCGCCAGGCATCCGCTGACTCCCCCGCACCGAAACCCCCCTCGACGCGCTCAGCGACTGCCGGTGCCAGCACAGCACCAGCGCAGGTCGGAATCCCTCTCAGTGACGAACGGTTGAACAACACAGCATGAATGACTCGATTGGCCTGTACCTGAACGACATCGGCAAGGTCCCGCTCCTCACGGCCGAGGACGAGCGGGAGCTGTCGCGCGTCATCGAGGCAGGCCGCGAAGCCGCCGAGCTGCTCGCCAACGGCAAGCGCAGCGCCGCCCTCAAGGCCTCCGTCGCCCGGGCCGCCGATGCCAAGGACCGGTTCATCCGCTCCAACCTGCGGCTCGTCGTCAGCATCGCCCGCCGCTACCCGCTCCCCCAGGGCATGGACCTGCTCGACCTGATCCAGGAGGGCAACCTCGGCCTCGAGCACGCCGTCGACAAGTTCGACTGGCGGCGCGGCTTCAAGTTCTCGACCTACGCCACGTTCTGGATCCGCCAGGCCATCGGCCGCGCCCTCGACCAGAAGGCCAGCCTGATCCGCATCCCCGGCGACCGCTCGGCGAGCCTGCGGGCGGCGCTGCGCCAGGCGTCGGGCGACGGCGAGACGCTCGACCAGGCCAACGCCGAGCTGCACCGGCTCACCACGCCGGTGTCGCTCGACAAGACGGTCGGCGACGACGGCGACGCCACGCTCGGCGACCTGATGGCCAACGGCGACGGCACGCCCGAGGACCACGTCATGACGATGGTCGACAGCGACCTGCTCGACGAGCTCCTCGGCACGCTCGACCACCGCGCCCGGTACGCCGTCGAGGCTCGCTTCGGCCTGCTCGACGGCGAGCGCAAGAGCTTCCGCGAGGTCGGCGAGCAACTCGGCGTCACCGCCGAGGCCGCCCGCCGCCTCGTCAGCCGCGCCGTCGTCGGCCTCCGCGACGACGCCGAGCGCATCCTGGCCGTCTGACCCCCAATCTGGGCGCGATTCGTCTCTGGGCGGGATCGTCCCGGTTTCCGAGACGAATCGCGCCCAGATTCGCGTCCGGAGCCACCGTCAGCCGTCGCAGATAGCCTCCACGCCGTGACGTGGACGCCGTCGTCGTGGCAGCAACGTCCAGCCGGGCAGCAGCCGGACTGGCCCGACGGCGACGGGCTGCACCGGGCGCTGAAGACGATCGCCGCCTATCCGCCGCTCGTGTTCGCCGGCGAGTCGCGGTCGCTGCAGGCGTCGCTGGCCGACGTCGCCGCCGGCAAGGCGTTCCTCCTCCAGGCCGGCGACTGCGCCGAGTCGTTCGACGACTTCTCCGCCGACAACATCCGGGAGAAGCTGCGCGTCATCCTGCAGATGGCGGTCGTGCTCACGTACTCGATGGGCGTGCCGGTCGTGAAGGTCGGCCGCATCGCCGGGCAGTTCGCCAAGCCACGCTCGAACCCCACCGAGCGTCAGGGCGACGTCGACCTGCCGTCGTTCCGCGGGCACATCGTCAACGGCTCGCCGTTCGACGCCTCGGCGCGCATGCCCGACCCCGAGCGGCTCGTCCAGGCGTACCACCAGTCGGCGTCGACGCTGAACCTGCTGCGGGCGTTCACCAAGGGCGGCTTCGCCGACCTCACCCGGGTCCACGCGTGGACCCAGGAGTTCGTCGCCTCGAGCCCGGAAGGCCGGCGCTACGAGCGGCTGGCGGCCGAGATCGACGGCGCCCTGCGGTTCATGCAGGCGTGCGGCGTCGACACCGTGTCCAACCCGAACCTGCGCGAGGTCGACGTCTACACCAGCCACGAGGCGCTGATCCTCGGCTACGAGGAGGCGCTGACCCGGCAGGACTCGCTCACCGGTGACTGGTACGACTGCTCGGCGCACATGCTGTGGATCGGCGAGCGCACCCGCGACATCGACGGCGCCCACGTCGAGTTCCTCCGCGGCGTCGGCAACCCGATCGGCTGCAAGGTCGGCCCGACGGTCGAGCCCGCCGAGCTGCTCGCCCTGTGCGACGCGCTCGACCCCGACCGCGTGCCGGGCCGCCTGACGCTGATCAGCCGCATCGGCGCCGACCACGTCGAGGAGCGGCTGCGCCCGCTGCTGCGCGCCGTCGCCGACGCCGGCCATCCCGTCGTGTGGGCGTGCGACCCGATGCACGGCAACACGTTCAGCGCCCCGAACGGCCGCAAGACCCGCCACTTCGACGACATCGTGCGGGAGATCGCCGGCTTCGTGCGGGCCCACCGGGCCGAGGGCACGTGGCCGGGCGGGATCCACGTCGAGCTCACCGGCGAGAACGTCACCGAGTGCCTCGGCGGCGCCGACGCGGTCTCCGACGCCGACCTCGACCACCGCTACGAGACGATGTGCGATCCGCGGCTCAACGCCCGCCAGAGCCTCGACCTGGCGTTCCGCGTCGCCGAGCTGATCTCCGGCGCACGTCGCTGAATGCGCGGCGCTCGAGCAGGTCACGACGTGGCCCGTGCCGACGGCCGCGGCGGCGGTCGTGCTCGCCGACGGCACGGTGCGCGGCACCGTCGGCGACGTCGACCACCGCTTCCGCCTCGCCTCGCTGACCAAGCCGCTGACGGCGTGGGCGACGCTCGTCGCCGTCGAGGAGGGGATCGTCTCGCTCGACGACCCGGTCGGCCAGCCCGGCTGCACGCTGCGCCACCTGCTCGCCCACGCCGGCGGGTACGCGTTCGACGGCCCCGACCCGATCACCGCGCCGGAGCGCCGGCGGATCTACTCCAACACCGGCATCGAGATCGCCGCTGACGCCGTCGCCGCGGCGGCCGGCATGCCCTTCGCCGACTACCTCGCGCGAGGCGGTGTTCCGCCCGCTGGCGATGACCGGCTGCGAGCTGCGCGGCTCGCCGGCCCACGCGGCCTGGGCGACGGTGGGCGACGTCGCCGCCTTCCTCGCCGAGCTGCAGTCGCCGACGCTGCTCGCCGCGGCCACCGCAGCGGACGCCGTCCGACCGCACTATCCCGACCTTGCCGGTATCGTGCCCGGCGTGGGGCGCTTCGATCCGTGCCCATGGGGACTGGGCGTCGAGATCCGTGGGAACAAGTCACCGCACTGGACCGGCGCGAGCAACGACGCGTCGACGTTCGGCCACTTCGGCGGCGCCGGCACGATGATGTGGGTCGATCCGGTCGCCGGATGCGGGCTGGTGGCGCTGACCGACCGGCCGTTCGACGAGTGGTCGATCGAGGCGATGCGCTGCTGGCCGGCGCTGTCCGACGCCGTCGTCGCCGAGGTCGTCGGGCGGATGAGCTTCGGACTCGGCGACCGGGTCAGGTGGGCGACCACCGACGACGACGGTCTGCCGCTCGTCCGCTACGGGTTCGTCGGTGGCGCGGCCGGCGACCGCGGGCCGGTCGTGGTCATGCTCGACGGCGAGCTGGCCGGCGAGGTGATCGACCTCGAGCAGCTCGAGCCGGTGTCGATCACCAACGTCGAGCTGCAGCTCGACGGGCCCGACCTGATCGACGATCCCAACCTGCGCCGCGGGCTCGTCCACCTGTGGCAGGCCGAGGCCGAGAGCGCCGGCCTCGACGTCGACGTCCTCGAGGATCACGGCCCCGGCGAGCGCCTCCCCGACAACAGCTGGACCCTGGGCGCCCTGTCGAGCGGCGGCGAGCAGTACCTCGTGCGGGCCTCCCGGATGCTGACCAACCCAACCGTGGTCTGCATCCGCGCCGAACCCTTCCGGTTCTGACGGTTCGCGACACCTGCCGACGCGTGAGCGGTCGCGACATCCGCGCGTCATCGACTCAGCACGTGGTCAGCTGAGGCGCTCGACGATCATGGCCATGCCCTGGCCGCCGCCGACGCACATCGTCTCCAGGCCGAACGTCTTGTCCTCGGCCTGCAGGCCGTGGATCAGCGTCGTCATGATGCGGGCGCCGGTCATCCCGAACGGGTGACCGAGGGCGATGCCGCCGCCGTGCACGTTGAGCTTCTCCCAGTCGATGCCGAGGTGCTTGGCCGAGGGGATGACCTGGGCGGCGAACGCCTCGTTGATCTCGACGAGGTCGATGTCGTCGATCGTCATGCCGGCCCGGGCCAGCGCCTGGCGGCTGGCCTCGATCGGGCCGAGGCCCATGATCTCCGGGTTGAGGCCGGAGACGCCCGACGACACGACACGGGCGAGCGGCGTCAGGCCGAGCTCGGCCGCCTTGCTGTCGCTCATCACGAGCACGGCCGCGGCACCGTCGTTGAGCGGGCAGGCGTTGCCGGCCGTGACCGTGCCGTCGGGACGGAACACCGGCTTCAGCTGGGCGAGCCCCTCGAGCGTCGTGCCGGCCCGTGGCCCGTCGTCCTTGGACACGACGGTGCCGTCGGGCAGCGTCACCGGGATGATCTCCTCGGCGAAGAACCCGTTCTCGATGTTCGCCACGGCACGGTCCTGGGACAGCTTGGCGAACTCGTCCATCTCCTCGCGGGTGACGTGCTCGACCTCGGCGACGTTCTCGGCGGTCTGGCCCATGGCGATGTAGATGTCGGGCAGCTCGGACGGCGGCGTCCACTCCGGGCTGCCGCCGAGCGCCCGCTCGGCCGTGCGCTCGCCGGCCGTGGCGAAGCGGGCGTTGGGCGCGGTGTCGCTGGCGCCTGACCCGTAGCGGCTGACGGTCTCCACGCCGGCGGCGATGAACACGTCGCCCTCACCGGCCTTGATGGCGTGGGCGGCCATGCGGATCGTCTGCAGGCTCGACGAGCAGTAGCGGTTGACCGTCACGCCGGGCACCTCGTCGAGGCCGGACGAGCACGGCGACGACGCGGGCGATGTTGAACCCGGCCTCCCCGGCCGGCTGGCCGCACCCCATGATCAGGTCCTCGATCTGGTCGCGGGGCAGCGCCGGCACCTTCTCGAGCAGGGCGGTGACGATCTGCGTCGACAGCTCGTCGGGACGGATCGAGGCCAGCGACCCCTTGTTGGCGCGCCCGATCGGGCTGCGGGCGGTGGCGACGATGACGGCTTCGGGCATGGCAGAGGCTCCTGGGATCCGGCGCCCCGGACGAGCGCGCTCGACCAGCGTACCGACGGGCCCGCTCGCCGTACGATCCGAGGCATGGGCTCCGATCGCGCGTCGACGACATCAACCTCTCCGACCCCGAGTTCTGGCTCGCCGACCGCGACATCCGCGAGGCGGCGTTCAAGGCGCTGCGCGACAAACCGGGGCTGCGCTTCTTCCCCGAGGCCGTGTTCGAGGACTCGCCGTTCCCGCCGGGCCCGGGCTACTGGGCGCTCGTGCGCCACGAGGACGTGTGGGCGGCGAGCCGCAACCCGCAGCTGTTCTGCTCCGGCCAGGGTTCGAACATCGGCGACCTGCCCCAGGAGCTGAACGAGTTCTTCGGCTCGATGATCAACATGGACGACCCGAAGCACTACCGCCTGCGCTCGCTCGTCGCCAAGGGCTTCACGCCGAAGGAGGTCGCCCGCGTCGAGGCGTTACGTCAAGACGCTGGCCACCGAGGTCGTCGATCGCATGCTCGAGGCCCACCCGGACGGCGACGTGCGACTTCGTCGAGGCGATCGCCGCTCCCCTGCCGCTGCGGATCATCTGCGAGATGATGGGCATCCCGGCCGACGACACCGAGCAGATCTTCCAGTGGACGAACGTCATCCTCGGCGCCGGCGACCCCGAGTACGGCGGCTCCTACGACGCCCTGATGCAGGCCGCGCTCGGCATGTTCGCCTACGCCCAGGCGCTCGGCGAGGACCGCCGGGCCAACCCGCGCGACGACATCACGTCGACGCTGATGCACGCCGAGATCGACGGCGACCGGCTGACCAGCCAGGAGTTCGGCTCGTTCTTCATCCTCCTCGTCGTCGCCGGCAACGAGACGACGCGCAACGCCATCAGCCACGGGATGAAGGCGCTGACCGACCACCCCGACCAGCGCGAGCTGTGGTGGGGCGACTTCGACGCCCACACCAAGACCGCCGTCGAGGAGATCGTCCGCTGGGCGACGCCGGTGATCCACTTCCGCCGCACGGCGACCGAGGACACCGAGCTGTCCGGCCAGCCGATCGCCGCCGGCGACAAGGTCGTGCTGTGGTACAGCTCGGCGAACCGCGACGAGCGCGTGTTCGCCGACCCGTACCGCTTCGACGTCACCCGCCCGCTGCAGCCGGCCCAGGTCGGCTTCGGCGCCGGCGGCCCGCACTTCTGCCTCGGCGCCAACCTCGCCCGCCGGGAGATCACGGTGATGTTCGACGAGCTGCGCCGCCGGGTCCCCGACCTGCGCATCACCGGCGAGCCCGCCTACCTGGAGAGCTCTTCATCAACGGCATCAAGCGCCTCCCCTGCGCCTGGGGCTGAGGCCTGACCGGCCTGGGCGGTAGCCGCGACCGCGACGGTCAGCGATCACTGCCGAGTTCGCCGTCGTGGAAGTGGCGGCGGCAGAGCAGCTCGTAGCGCACGGCGTCGCCGAACAGCGGCGGGCGTGGCCGGTGTCGGCGGTGTCGCCGACGACCACCGTCTCGCCCTCGTAGACGACCTCGCCGTTGACGACGCGGGCGTTGTGCGTCGCCCGCGCGCCGCACCAGCAGCGCGCCTCGACCTGCAGCGGCACGCGCTCGTCGGCGATCTCCAGCAGCCGCTGCGTGCCCTCGAACAGCCGCCCGCGGAAGTCGGTGATCAGCCCGAAGGCGTAGACCTCGACCTCCAGCTCGTCGACGACGCGGGCCAGCTGGTCGCACTGCTCGGCGGTGTAGAACTGCGCCTCGTCGCACACGAGGTAGTGGATCGGCCAGTGGTGCGACGGCGAGCTTGTGGAGGTCCATGTCCGGCGTGACGTCGATCGCCGGTGCGGCGACGCCGAGCCGGCTGGTGACCTGGTCGCCCTCGCGGTCGAGGCACGTGAGCAGCAGCCCGTAGAGGTCGCGGCTCGACAGGTTGTGGTGGATCTGCAGGGCGACGCGTGCTCTTGCCCGAGCCCATCGTGCCGAAGCTGAACCGCAACGTCGCCATGCCGTCGGGCGACGCTACCGGCGGCTCCGCTCCCGTCGACCGCCGAAGCGGATCGAGTCGCGGAAGGCGGGCGGCGCTAGTCCATGCCGATCGGGGTGCCGGTCGGCGTCGACCACGTACCAGTTGTCGCCGAAGCCCTGGCCGTTGACGTCGCCGGGCGCGGCGTCCTGGGCGAAGTGTACAGCGGCCAGCCGTTGTAGGTGACCTGCTCGGTGCCGTCGTCGGGCCGGGTGGCCGTGCCGAGCAGCGCCTCGTCGACGCCCTCGCCGGCGGTCGCCGGGCCGGTCAGCGCCGGCCACGCCGCCAGGCAGTCGTCCTCGCACGTGCTCGGGCCCTGGGCGTCGGGCACGAACATGTACAGCGTCATGCCCTCGCCGTCGACGAGGATCGTGCCCGAGCGTCGCGACTCGGCCGTCATGACGGTGGCGTCCGCCGGCGGCCGGTGCCGAGCCGCCCGCCGCGGTCGTCCCCGACGCGGCGGTCGGTCCCGGCCGCGGCGGTCGTCGCCGGCTGCCGTCGGTGGCGGCCGGTGCGTCGGTGGCGGCGGGCGCCTCGGTCGCGGCGGCAGCGGTCGGTGCGTCGATGCGGCGATCGTCGTCGTCATCGTCGCCGCAGGCGGCGGCGACGGTGAGGAGGAGCGACGACAGCGAGCGCGGCGCGGGATGATGTGACGGGTCACGGGGCCTCCGTTCACGGTGAGGACAGCGATGAGCGACGTCATTGATACGAGCGAGGCGTCGAACCGGGATTGCACGGCGCAATCCGCCGTCCGGCCGGCAGTCGTAGTACCGACGTGCGGGCGCCACACCACGCCGAGCTCGCCGACGACGCGCTCGTCGCCGGGCTGGCCGTCGAGGACGCCGACGCGGCGACGGCGTTCGTGCGCCGGTTCCAGGCCAAGGTGTTCGGCCTGGCGTTGGCGGTCACCCACGACCCGACGCTCGCCGACGACGTCGCCCAAGAGGCGTTCCTGCGGGCATGGCGATCGGCGGCGACGTACGACGCCGTGCGCGGCTCGGTCGCCGCCTGGCTGCTGACGATCACCCGCAACGCCGCCATCGACGCCGTGCGGGCCCGCCGGTCGGTGCCCGCCGACGGCGACGAGCTCGACCGCCTGCTGCAGGCCACGCTCGGCGGCGAGGCCGCGCCGACGTCACGGGCGAGGCGGCGACGAACCGGGTCGAGGCCGGACGCGTGATGGACCGGCTGCGCTCGCTGCCCAACGAGCAGGCGCGGGCAGTCGTGCTGGCGGTGTTCGGCGGCTGCACGGCCGAGGAGATCAGTCGACGCGACGGCATCCCGCTCGGCACGGCGAAGACGCGCATCCGCACCGGGCTGCGCGGCTGCCGCCGCCAGCAGCATGCTGCCGCGACGGCGAGGTGCACGATGGTTGAGCGGACGAGACGACGACCGACGACGAGCACCTGGGCGACGACGTCGTCGCGCTGGTGCTCGGCGAGGTCGACGGCAGGCGCCGGGCGGCGATGGCGGCCCACGTGCTGCGCTGCGCGACCTGCCGCAGCGAGTACGACGAGGTGGCCGCCGCGGTCGGTGAGCTGCTGCCCGGCGTGCCCGGCGTGCAGCCGCCGCTCGGGTTCGACGAGCGCGTGCTCGGCCGGCTCGGCGTGCGCCCGCCGCCGCACCGCGACGGCGCTGGCCGTGGCTGGTCGCCGCCGCTGCCGCCCTCGTCGCCCTCGTCGCCCCGCGTCGCCTGGTGGGCGTTCTCGGCCGGCGGCGACACGCCGGATCTGGCGACGCTCCACGCTGACCGATGGCGGCGCGCCGACGGGCACGGTGTCGCTGTCAGCGACGTCGACGGCGACCCGCTGATGGTCGTCGCCATCGTCGACGCGCCAGCCGACGTGTCCTACTTCTGCCGCACCGTGCTCGCCGACGGCACGACCGTCGACTCGGAGTCCTGGCCCGACGGCGACGGGGCGTGGATCGTGCCGCTGCCGAGCGCGCCGACGTGGCGACCGTCGAGGTCCTCCCCGCCGGCACCGACCACGTCTGGTCCACCGCCACGTTCGATGACCGCGTCCGATCGGCCGATCGTTCGGATGCCGACGCGCGTCCAGTGGAACGTCGCGCCAGACGGTCACCGGAGCATCGCCTGGACGGTCGTGATGTGGTCGGCGTCGGCGGCGGACTTGTCGGGGCGGTAGCGGCGGACGCGGGCGAAGCGCAGGGCGACGCCGCCGGGGTAGCGCGTCGACGCCTGCACGCCGTCGAGGGCGATCTCGACGACCAGCTCCGGCCGGACGTGGACGACGTACCCGGACTCGGTGCCGACGGCGATCGCCTGCAGCGCGCTCGGTCTGCCAGCGCAGCAGGTCGTCGGTGAGGCCCTTGAACGTCTTGCCGACCATCACGAACTCGCCGTCGTCGCCGCGGGCACCGAGGTGCAGGTTGGACAGCCACCCGGTGCGCCGGCCGTGTCCCCACTCGGCGGCGAGCACGACGAGATCGAGCGTGTGGACCGGCTTGATCTTGCGCCACGCGCCGCCGCGCCGCCCGGCGTCGTACGCCGAGTCGAGCGACTTCACCATCACGCCCTCGTGGCCGGCGGCGACGGAGCGCTCGAGGAACGCGGCCGCCTCGCCGGCGTCGGCCGTGACGATCGACGGCAGCCGGGCCTCGGCCGGGACGACCGTCGCCAGCAGCTCGCGGCGCACGGCCAGCGGCTCGTCGACGACGGGCGCGCCGCCGGCGTGGAGCACGTCGAAGAAGTACGCCGACAGCCCGTGCCCGCGCCCGGTCGGCGCGTCGGCCGCCGAAGTCCCCCATCGTGTCCTGGAACCGGCGCGGCGCGCCCTCGTCGTCGACGCCGAGCGCCTCGCCGTCGAGCACGAGGTCGCCGCCGGGCAGGCTCGACGACCAGCGCGGCGACGGCGCCGAGGCGACCGGTGATCTCGTTGAGGTTGCGGGTGAAGATGCGCACCTGCCCGTCGCGGCGGTGGGCCTGGATCCGCGCGCCGTCGAGCTTCCACTCGACCGACGCCGGCCCGGTCGCCTCCAGCGCCGCGGCAACGTCGGCGGCCGGCGACGCCAGCATCGGCTGCACCGCCCGGCCGGGCACCATCCCGACCGCGCCGAGCGCGTCGACGCCGCCGGTCAGCGCCGCCGTCGCCGTGACGCCGAGATCGCCGGCGAACATGTGGGCCCGGCGCACGGCGGCGATCGGCACGTCGGCCGCCCTGGCGACGGCGTCGACCATCACGCCGTCGAGCGCGCCCTGCCGCAGCTCGCCGCTGAACACCTTCCACAGCAGGCGCTGCTCGGGCTCGGTCGCCCTGGCGAAGACGTCGGTCAGCAGCGCCCGCCGTGCCGCGTTGACGCCCGCGCCGGACATCGCGGCCAGCTGGTCGAGCGGCCCGGTCGACCTCGGCGATCTCCAGCGACGGCTCCGCCGACGGGTCGACCTGCACGTCGCGCAGCGTCGCCCAGCCGACGCCGATGCGTCCCTGCCGCGGCGACCCGGTGAGCACGCCGACGGCGACGGCGACCTCGTCGGGCGCCAGCCGGCGCAGCAGCGCGGCGAGCAGTGCCGCCTTCTCGCCCCGCTTCGACGTCGCCGCCAGCTCGTCGGACGCGGCGGCCAGCTCGGCGAAGCGCATGTCGCGAACGGTACGTCCACGCGAGCGACGATCCGGGTACGGTGTACCTACGGAGGAGGGGGTCGGCAACGACGCCGGCCTGACGAGATGACCGAGACGACGGCGGTGACCGTGAACGGCGCCGACACCGACCACGGTGACAGGCGACCACCCTCGACCGCGTCGTCGTCCGCTTCGCCGGCGACTCCGGCGACGGCATGCAGCTCACTGGCGACCGCTTCACGTCGGTGAGCGCCGCCTACGGCAACGACCTGTCGACGCTGCCCGAGTACCCCGCCGAGATCCGCGCCCCGGCCGGCACCGTGCACGGCGTCTCCAGCTTCCAGGTCCACATCTCGGACCACCCGATCACGACGCCCGGCGACGAGCCGAACGTGCTCGTGGCGATGAACCCGGCCGCCCTGCGCGCCGACCTCGGCCGCCTCGAGCCGGGCGGCACGCTGATCGTCAACGAGGACGCCTTCGACGAGCGCAACCTGGAGAAGGCCGGCTACACCGAGCCGACGCGGCACCACGATCAACCCGCTCGACGACGGCAGCCTCGACGGCTACCGCCTCATCCGGGTGCCGATGACGTCGCTGACCAAGGAGGTCGCCGCGCCGCTCGGCGTGAAGCCACGCGACGCCGAGCGCTCGAAGAACTTCTTCGCCCTCGGCCTGGTGTCGTGGATGTACACCCGGCCGACCGACCCGACGCTGGCGTGGATCGAGAAGCGCTTCGCCACCAACGAGATGGTGCTGGCGGCGAACCGGGCGGCGTTCCTCGCCGGCTACAACTTCGGCGAGACCACCGAGGCCGTCGGGCACCGCTTCGAGGTCCGCCCGGCCACGCTGCCGCCCGGTGAGTACACCAGCATCACCGGCAACACCGCCCTGGCGTGGGGCATCGTCGCCGCCGGCCAGCTGGCCAAGCTGCCGGTCACGCTCGGCTCGTACCCGATCACGCCGGCGTCGGACATCCTCCACGAGCTGTCCAAGCACAAGCACTTCGGCGTGCGCACGGTGCAGGCCGAGGACGAGATCGCCGCGTGCGGCATCGCCCTCGGCGCCGCGTTCGCCGGCCACCTCGGCGTGACGACGACCAGCGGGCCCGGCGTGATGCTGAAGAGCGAGACGATCTCGCTGGCCATCTCCGTCGAGCTGCCGCTCCTGATCGTCGACATCCAGCGCGGCGGACCGTCGACCGGCCTGCCGACCAAGACCGAGGCCGCCGACCTCAACATCGCCCTCTACGGCCGCTCGGGCGAGGCGCCGCTGCCGGTCGTCGCCGCGTAGAGCCCGGTGCACTGCTTCGAGGCGGCCATCGAGGCCGTCCGCATCGCGGTCAAGTACCGCACGCCGGTGATCCTGCTGTCCGACGGGTTCATCGCCAACGGCTCCGAGCCGTGGCAGCTCCCCGACGTCGCCGACCTGCCCGACATCTCCGTGCCGTTCGCCACCGAGCCCAACCACGTCGACGCCGACGGCAACCCGGAGTTCTGGCCGTACCTCCGCGACCCCGACACGCTGGCCCGCCCGTGGGCGATCCCCGGCACGCCCAAGCTGATGCACCGCGTCGGCGGCATCGAGAAGGAGGGCGACGGCACCGGCAACATCTCCTACACGCCGGAGAACCACCAGAAGATGGTCGACCTGCGCGCCGCCAAGGTGGCCGCCGTCGCCCAGGACATCCCGCCGGTGATCGTCGAGGGCGACGACGACGCCGAGCTGTGCGTGCTCGGCTGGGGCTCGACGTGGGCGGCCATCGACGCCGCCGTGCAGCGCCGCCGGCGCGCCGGGCGCAAGGTGGCGTGGGTCCACCTGATGCACCTCAACCCGCTGCCGTCCGACCTCGGCGACGTGCTGCGGCGCTACCCGAAGATCCTCGTGCCCGAGCTCAACCGCGGCCAGCTCGCCCGCGTCGTGCGCGCCGAGTACCTCGTCGACGCCCACTCGCTGTCCAAGGTGCAGGGCCTGCCGTTCACCGCGCGCGAGATCGAAGACGCCATCGACAAGGAGCTCGGCCGATGACTGACACCGCCGTCCCGTTGACGACGAAGAAGGACTGGGCCAGCGACCAGGAGGTGCGCTGGTGCCCCGGCTGCGGCGACTACGGCATCCTGCTGGCCGTCCAGCAGCTGATGCCCGAGCTCGGCGTGGCGCCCGAGAACACCGTGTTCGTGTCCGGCATCGGCTGCTCCAGCCGCTTCCCGTACTACATGAACACCTACGGGATGCACTCGATCCACGGCCGCGCCCCGGCGATCGCCACCGGCGTGGCCATCGCCCGGCCCGACCTCGACGTGTGGGTCATCACCGGCGACGGCGACGGCCTGTCGATCGGCGGCAACCACCTCATCCACGCCCTGCGGCGCAACGTCAACCTGACGATCCTGCTGTTCAACAACCGCATCTACGGGCTGACCAAGGGCCAGTACTCCCCCACGTCCGAGCTCGGCAAGGTCACCAAGTCGACGCCGATGGGGTCGATCGACCCGCCGTTCAACCCGCTCGCCGTCGCCCTCGGCGCCGAGGCCGGCTTCGTCGCCCGCACCCACGACCTCGACCGCAAGCACATGATGGAGACGTTCCGCGCCGCCCACGACCACCGTGGCGCCTCGTTCGTCGAGATCTACCAGAACTGCAACGTGTTCAACGACGGCCAGTTCAACGAGATCACCAAGAAGCAGCAGCGCGACGAGATGATGATCGAGCTCGTCCACGGCGAGCCGATCCGCTTCGGCGCCGATCGCCAGCGCGGCGTGGTGATGGGCACTGACGGCCAGCTGCGGCTCGTCGACGTCGCCGATGTCGGCGAGGACGCCCTGCTCGTCCACGACGCCCACCGTGACGACCCGAGCCTGGCGTTCGCCCTCGCCCGCCTGAACACCGACGACCACTCGCCGACGCCGTTCGGCATCTTCCGCGACATCGAGCGCCAGGAGTACGCCTCGGCCCTCGCCGCCCAGCTGGCGCAGGCGTCCGAGCGCAAGGGACCCGGTGACCTCGGGGCGTTGCTGCGCTCGAACGGCACCTGGATGGTCGCCGGCGCCAACTGACCGTGGACGCGGGATGCGTCGAAGGCAATGAGTCGGAGCGGCCGCCCTCGTCCGAACAGCGGTTCCAGAGTGGTGTCGACGTGTTCATGCCGGCGTCGGCCGACGGCAGCGGCACGATCACGGTCACCAACCTCCCGCGCGGTGACGCATCGAGGCCGCAGACCCTCAACGTGCCCAACTGGCCGTCGAACACCCATGCGATCAGCCTGATGTTCGCCGACTACCCGGTCGGGTGACAAGCCGCCGATTCGGGTCGCGCGTCGGATACGGTCTCGGGGTCGCCGCCCGCCACGACTGCACCTCCCGAGGCAGATGAACTCACGAGATCTCCGAGCCCGCCGGCCCGAGGGTCACTACCACCGTGCCCGCGAGGCTCGGTCCACGCTCGTCGTCGTGGTGGCGACCGCCGCCGCGCTCGGCGGGATCGCCCTCGCCGGGGCCGTCCGCCAACGATCGAGCGGCGACACACCCTCGGTGGCCGCGGCACCAGTCGCCACCACCGTCGCCGGCCCGGCCCCGGTCGCCGCCATCGCCACCCCCACGCCGAGCGTCGATCTCGACGAGCCGCTCGCCGAGGACTGCACCATCACCGCCGAGAAGCTGGCCGTCGGCGACACCGGCATCGACGTCAAGTGCCTGCAGCAGGGACTGGCCAACGCCGGCTACTTCAGCGGTGAGATCAGCGGCACGTTCGGCCAGGAGACCTACGGCGCCGTCGAGACGCTGCAGGAGGAGCGCAAGCTGTTCGTCGACGGCGTCGTCGGCCGCGAGACGGCGATCTCGGTCGGCGTGTGGCCCGACGAGGAGTCGTTCGTCATCCACACGCCGCCGCCGCCCGAGGGTGCCGCCGACTCGTGGGGCCATCCGCTCTCGTCGGTGGCCTCGACCGGCGCGGACGCCCCGCCGGTCCCGGCCAACTCCGGCTCCGGACGGCGTGTCGTCTACGAGCGCCGCGGACAGCGGGCGTGGGCGATCGACGACGACGGCACGGTCATCCGGTCGTGGCTGGTCTCGGGCAGCAAGTACGGCAACGAGCAGCCCGGCTTCCACAAGGTGTACAGCCGCTCCGAGCGCTCGACCGCCTGGAACGGCCAGGCGTGGCTGCCGCTGATGATCCGCTACCAGGAGACGCACATCGGCCACATCGGCTTCCACGCCATCCCGCTGCACGTGTCCGACGGATCGGCGTACATGACCGAAGCCGAGCTGGGCACCCGCCTCTCCGGCGGTTGCCAGCGCCAGGCGAACGCCGACGCCGCGTTCATGTGGGACTTCGCCCAGGTCGGCACGACCGTCGTCGTGGTCTAGCAGTGAGGCTGGATGCGGTTCGGGCTCCAGCTCCACGCTGACGACCCGACTCAGGTCGGGGCCGACGCGCGCCGGGCGGAGGACCTCGGCTTCGACACGGTCCTCGTCGCCGACCACGTCGGCAGCGACTGGAGCCCATGGCAGTGCCTCGCCGCGGCCGTCGCGGCGACGGAGCGCATCCACGTCGGCACGTTCGTGCTCAACGCCAGCCTGCACCACCCACTGATGGTCGCCAGGGAGGTCGCCACGCTCGACCGCCTGAGCGGCGGGCGGGTCGAGCTCGGGCTCGGCGCCGGGCACACGCCGGCCGAGTTCGCGGCGATGGGCACGCCGCTGCTGCCCGGCCGCCGAGCGCAAGGTGCGCCTGGCCGACTTCGTCGAGATCATCCGTGCCCTGCTCGACGGCGAGACCGTCGACCATCACGGCGCCCACTTCGACCTCACGGGTGCGTCGACCGGTGCGGCGCGCCCCGCCGGGCGGGTGCCGATCCTCGTCGGCGGGAGCGGCACCGGGCTGCTGACCCACGCCGGCCGCCACGCCGACATCGTCGGCTTCACCGGGCTCGGCCGCACGCTGCCCGACGGCCACCGCCACACCGTGCGCTTCCAGCCCGAGGTGCTCGACGCCGAGGTCGGCGGTCGTCCGGGCAGCAGCCGGCGAGCGAACCGTCGAGCTCAACGTCCTCGTCCAGGTCGTCGACGTGACCGACGATCGACGGGCCGCGGCCGAGCGGCGGGTGGCGGACATCGACGGCCTGACGATCGACGACGCCCTCACGACGCCGTTCCTCGCCCTCGGCACCCACGACGAGATCGCCGATCACCTGCGCCGGGCCGAGGAGCGCTGGGGCATCGGCTACGCCGTCGTGCGCGATGCCGAGGCCTTCGCCCCGGTGATCGAAAGGATGCGCCGGATGACGCTGCGCATCGAACCGGTGACGCCTGAGCGCTGGGACGACCTCGAGACGCTGTTCGGGCCCAACGGCGCCTACTCCAACTGCTGGTGCACGTGGTGGACGTGGCGGGCGTCGGAGTGGGACAGCGGTTCGCGTCGGCGGATCGACGCAAGGAGCTGCGCGCCCAGGTGCGGCGCGGTGACGAGCCCGGCCTCCTGGCCTACGACGGCGAGGATCCGGTGGGATGGTGCGCCGTGGCGCCGCGGGAGCGGTATGCACGTCTGTCGTCCCCACGGGCGAGGACGTACCGCTCCCCCGACGGCGCGCCGAGCTGGGTCGTGACGTGCTTCTTCGTGCGCCCGGACCGGCGCGGGGCAGGAGTCGCATCGGCGCTGCTCGGCGCCGTCGCCGCGTTCGTCGCCGAGCACGGCGGCACGCTCGTCGAGGGCTACCCGGTCGAGGGCACCGACCACGGGACGGCGGCGATGTACACGGGCACGATCGACATGTTCCGCGAGCAGGGCTTCGTCGAGGCGGCCCGGTTCGGGGACCGGCCGCTCGTGCGGCTGCAGCGGTGACGACCAGACGCGCAACGTCGCCCGGCCCCTGAGGACCGGGCGACGTCGGCGTCGATCAGCGATCAGGTCGTCGCTGTCGTCGTCTCCACCAACAACGTCCCGGCGTCGAGCTCGGTGTCGGCGGGGGCGTCATCATCGTCGTCGTCGTCATCGCCACATGCAGCAAAGGCGGTGACCGCCAACGCTGCACATGCGATCGTGGCCAACGGCTTCATGCGCATGTGTTCGGATTCCTTTCCACGCTGCCCGCCGCGCCAACGGTACCTCAGGATGGCGTCACACAAACGAAATCTATTTGTCGATGCGTGACGCCGGTCACAACGCATCCGGCCGGGCTGGCCGGCCGATGGCGACGCGTTGACGTGCGCCGATCGCCCGCTGGAACGCCTCGAGCGGATACGACGTCGCCCCGCTGCCGCCTCGTAGCGAACGCACGGTGCCGTCGTCGGCCCACTCGTAGACCAGCCGCTCCCCCGGCGAGCGGTAGCCGGGCGCGCGGGTGATCAGCAACGTCTGCTCGTCGACCACGCGCAAGTGGTGCGGCTCGGCGAGCGGGTCGAGGGCCGTCGGGTCGAGCAGGTACAGGCGCTCTCCGAGTCGGACGATGTCCAGCACGCCCCACAGGTTGGCGAAGCGGCCGCAGAAGCGCTCGGCGCCGGCGTCCGCCGGCGGATGGTCGTGGGGTGGCCGCACGGCGAGGTCGACGGTCCGCATCGCGGCGGTGGCCAGTGGCTCGGCAGGGCCGTCGATGGCGTTGGTCAACACGGCGACGGCGACGCGCTCGATCGGGTCGAACCAGGTGTGGGTGATGAAGCCGGGGAACCCCCCGCCGTGACCCAGCACCCGCCGGCCGCCGGGCTCGGCGATCGACAGGCCCAACCCGTACGACGAGGCGGCACCCTCGACGTTCCACTCCGCGTGCTGCATCTGGCGCTTCGCATCGTCGGACAGCACCCGGGCGTCACCGAGGAAGTGCGCGGCCGCCCATCGCACGAGGTCGTTCGCCGTCGACGAGAACCCGGTGGCGGGCGCCATCGCGCCTGTCGCCACGTGGTCGATCGGCAGGCGGCGCTCGGCGTAGGCCAGCGCCGTGTACCCGGTTGCGTGGTCCCCGGCCGTTGCCGGGTCGATGTCGTGCGTCGTGGCCGACAGGCCGAGCGGTTCGAGCAGGGCGCTCCGCACGTGCGCCGCGTACGACGTGGCGGTCGCCTGCTCGATCACTCGGCCGAGCAACGAGTAGCCGATGTTGGAGTACTTGAAGCGCTCGTTGCGGCCGAGCACGGCGGCGTCGTCGCGAGCGACGGCGAGCAGTCCGGCGGCGTCGGGGAACTGGCGGAAGAGCTGCCAGAAGTCACCGTCCCAGCCGTCGCGGACGAGGCCACCGCCGTGAGCCAGCAACTCGCGCAGCGTGACCCGGGCGATCGACGTGTCGGCCAGTTCGTCGATCCATGTGCCGACGGAGTCGTCGAGGTGCAGCACGCCCTGCTCGGCCAGGCGCACGACGGCGGTGGCGGTGAACGTCTTGGAGTGCGAGGCGATCCGGAAGCGGTGCGCCGTCGTCATCGGCTGCGGCGACTCGAGGTCGGCCATGCCGTGTGCCGCGGAGAGCACGACGTCGGCGTCGTGCAGCATCGCCACTTGCACACCGGGGATCCGGTCGCGCTGCTGGCGGTAGGCGACCAACGAGTCGACGTACCGCGCCGCACCGAGGACGTCCGGCCTGGTCGCGCCGCTCACCGCCGGCACGCTACGGCCGGCGGAGCCGCCCTTGACATCCACGTGGATCACCGATACACCGAGCGCACGTGATCGCCCTGACGGAAGCCACGGTCCGCCTCGGCGAGTCGGTCGCCGGCAAGGAGGACGCGATCCGCCGCGCCGCCGCGTTGCTGGTGGAGCACGGCCACATCGCGCCCGAGTACGCCGACTCGATGCTCGGTCGGGAGAAGGTCGCCAACACCTACCTCGGCAGCGGCATCGCCATCCCCCACGGCTTGCTCAAGGACCGCGACCTCATCCACTCCACCGGCCTCGCCGTCGCTGCAGGTGCCCGACGGCGTCGAGTGGAACCCCGGCGAGACCGTGCAGCTGGTCGTCGCCATCGCCGCCGCGTCCGACGAGCACCTGCAGATCCTGGCCAACCTGACCCAGGTGCTCGCCGACGAAGCGGAGGTCGCCGAGCTGGTCAAGACCACCGACCCGTCCGTGGTGGTGCGTCGCCTCACGCGGTCCGGCGACGCGCCATCGGCGCCCGCGGAGCAGGCGATCGACCTCGACGGTTACGCCTCCGCCGACGTCGTGCTCGGCCTCGCGTCCGGCCTGCACGCCCGCCCGGCGACGGCGTTCGTCGACGTCGCCAAGGGCTTTGCCAGCGACGTGCGGGTGCGATGCGGCGACAAGGTGGCCAACGGCAAGAGCCTCGCCGCACTGCTCACCCTCGGCGCCGAGCGAGACGCCACGATCACGCTGCTCGCCCGCGGCGACGACCAGGACGACGCCATCGCCGCCCTCGTCGCGGCGGTCGAGAGCGGCCTCGGCGACGAGGACGAACCCGAAGAGGCCGCCGGCGCCGGCGCCCTCGGCGCGTGCCGGCGTGGCAGCCGGACGGGCCGGCCGTCGCCGTGCCCGGGATCGGTGCGTCGCCGGGTCTGGCCATCGGTCCGCTCTGGCACCTCAAACGGCGCCGGCTGGTGGTCGAGCGCACGGCCAAGGACCCGGCGGTCGAGGAGCAGAAGCTGCGCGCCGCTGTGGCCTCGGCACGGGCCGAGCTGCGCGAGCTGCACGACGACGTGAAGGCCCGTTCGGGCGCCCAGAAGGCGGCCATCTTCCGTGCCCACGAGGCCTTCCTCGACGATCCAGAGCTGCTGACGGCGGTGGGCCGGTCGATCCGCGGCGGGCAGTCGGCCGGCTGGGCGTGGCGCGAGGAGATCGAACGGCGGGCCGGCGAGTTGCAGAAGGTCGACGACCCCCTGCTCGCCGCCAGGGCCACCGACCTCGGCGACGTCGGCAACCGCGTGCTGGCGTTCCTCGCCGGTGTCGACGACACCGACGCCGAACTGCCCGGCCACCCGGTCGTGCTCGTCGCCGACGACCTCACTCCGTCGGACACGGCGGCCATCGATCCGGCACGCGTCGTCGGCTTCTGCACGGCGGCCGGCGGGCCGACATCGCACACGGCGATCATCGCCCGCGCCCTCGGCATCCCGGCCATCGTCGGTGCCGGCCCGGCGGCGCTGGCCCAACCAGCCGGAGTCGTCGCCGTGCTCGACGGCTCGGGCGGCACGCTGTGGCTCGACCTCGACGACGCCGACCTCGAGTCGGCGCAGCGCGTCCAGGAGGACCTCGAGGACGTCCGGGCGGGCGAGCACCGCACCCGCTACGAGCCGGCGATCACGACCGACGGCTACCGGGTCGAGATCGTCGCCAACGTCAACCGACCGGGCGAGGCGGCCGCCGCCGTCGAGGCCGGCGCCGAGGGCGTCGGGCTGATGCGCACCGAGTTCCTCTTCCTCGGACGCGACGAGCCACCGAGCGAGGACGAGCAGTACGAGGCCATCGCCGCGATGGTCGGCGAGCTGAACGGGCTGCCGTTGATCGTGCGCACGCTGGACATCGGCGGCGACAAGAACGCCCCCTACCTCGACGTCCCGATCGAGGACAACTCGTTCCTCGGCATTCGCGGGATCCGGCTGTGCCTGGAGCGGCCCGAGCTGTTCCAGGCACAGTTGCGGGCGATCTACCGAGCGTCCAAGCTCGGCCCGCTGTCGGTGATGTTCCCGATGATCGCCCGGATCGAGGATCTCGAGGCCGCCATCGACCACGCCGAGATCGCCCGTGCCGACGTCGACGCCGAGCCGATCGACATCGGCATCATGATCGAGGTGCCATCGGCGGTCGTGCTGGCGCCCGAGCTCGCCCGGCGGGTGCAGTTCTTCTCCATCGGGACCAACGACCTGACCCAGTACGTGCTGGCGATGGATCGCCTCCACCCCGTGCTCGCCAAGCAGGCCGACGCGTTGCACCCGGCGGTGCTGCGCATGATCAAGGCCACCGTCGACGCCGCCGACGCGGCCGGCATCTGGGTGGGCGTGTGCGGCGGCGTCGCCGGAGAACCGGAGGGCGCGCTCGTGCTCACCGGTCTCGGTGTGCGCGAGCTGTCGGTGAGCGTGCCGGCCGTCGCCGCGGTCAAGGCTCGGCTGCGCACGGTGACGCGCGCGGACACCCAGCGCCTGGCCGAGCGGGCGCTCGCCTGTGCGACCGTCGCCGAGGTGCGCGCGCGCCTGGCGTGCTCCTGCCGTGCAGCAGCGCGGTCGCTGCACCGTGACGGCGAACCCGGCGCTCGACCACACCGTCTGGGTGCCCGGCTTCCGGGCGGGCGAGGTCAACCGCGTCGAGCGCGACCAGCTGACGCCAGGCGGCAAGGGCGTCAACGTCGCCGCCGTGCTCGCCGCGCTCGGCGTGGCCGCCGACGTAGGTGGGTTCCTCGGTACCGACAACGCCGGCCTGTTCGAGACGTTCTTCGCCGAGCGCGGGATGGGCGACCGGTTCGTGCGCCTTGCCGGCCGCACGCGGACCGGCGTCAAGGTGATCGACGAGCAGGCCGAGGCGACCACCGACATCAACTTCCCCGGGCTCGGCGTGGACGGCGCCGCCCTCGACGCGCTCGCCGCACGGCTCGCCGCCGACGCCGGCAGGCACGCGCTGGGTCGCCCTGTGCGGCAGCCTGCCCCCCGGAGCCCCATCCGACCTGTACGGGCGCCTGGCCGACGTCGCCAAGGCCGCCGGCGCGTCGGTCGCCCTCGACACGAGCGGACCCGCCCTCACCGCCGGCGTCGCCGCCTCGCCCACGCTCGTCAAGCCCAACCGCGCCGAGCTCGAGGAGCTGGTCGGCCGGCCGATCGAGGACGACGACGCGCTGCTCGCCGCCGCCGACGACCTCCGCGCCGGCGGGATCGACACCGTCATCGTCTCGCTCGGCGCCGACGGCGCGCTGTTCGTCACGGCGGACGGAGCCGTGCTCGCCCGACCACCCGACGTCACCGTGGTCAGCACCGTCGGTGCGGGTGACTCGATGGTCGCCGGCACGATCGCCGCCGATCTGCGCGGCCTGGCGCTCGCCGAGGCGGCGGCCCTGGCCACGGCGTGCTCGGTTGTCGCCATCTCGCAGGTCGGTTCCGACCTCGACCCGCACCGGATCGATGCCGTCGCGTCGGATGTCAAGATCGAGACGCTCCGATGAGGCGGGCCCACGAAGAGGAGGACACGACGTGCGCTTCGTCGCGGTGACCGCCTGCCCCACTGGGGTGGCCCACACCCATCTCGCCGCCGAGGCGCTGAAGCGTCAGGCGAGCGTGATGGGTCATCACGTCGACGTCGAGACGCAGGGCGCCGAGGGCGTCGCCGAGCGTCTCGACCCGCACGCGATCCGCGAGGCCGACGCGGTGATCATCGCCGCCGACATCCACATCGACCCCGAGCGGTTCGCCGGCAAGCCGATGCACGCGGTGTCCACCGCTGAGGCGATCCGCCACACCACGCGCGTCATCTCCGACACCGTCGCCGCCGTTGCGGTGGCCGCGGGCGACCTCGCCGACCAGGTCGAGGCCGAGGAGGCCGGCGTGGTCGCCGCTCCCCCGCCGCTGCCGATCGCCCCTTCGGTCTCCGGGGCCGGGAAGCTGCTGGTCGGCATCACGTCGTGCCCGACGGGAATCGCCCACACGTTCATGGCGGCCGAGGGGCTGCGTCGGGCTGCCGAGCAGCTCGGGCACACGATGAAGGTCGAGACGCAAGGCTCCGTCGGGGCGAAGAACGTGCTCGACGCCGAGGAGATCGCCGCCGCCGACGCCGTCGTCATCGCCGCCGACACCAAGGTCGACCTGTCCCGCTTCGTCGGCAAGCGGATCTACCAGACGGGCACCAAAGAGGCGCTCAAGCACGGCGACGAGGTGATCGAGAAGGCCCTCGCCTCGAACGACATCCTGTCGGCGGCCGCAGCCGGCACCACCGGGGGCGGCGGGGAGTCGACCGCCGTGGCGCCTGCGCCAGCGGCTGGTGGCGGATGGCGCGGCGTGCTCAAGGGCGTCTACCAGAACGTGATGACGGGCGTGTCGTACATGCTGCCGTTCATCGTCGCCGGCGGGCTGCTGATCGCCATCTCCTTCGCCATCGACATCGACGCGCCGGACCTCCCCGACTCGTTCGCCGGACGGTTGTTGGGCATCGGCAACGCCGCCTTCGCCCTGTTCCTCCCCGTGCTCGCCGGGTTCATCGCCTACGCCATCGCCGATCGCCCCGGGCTGGCGCCCGGCTTCGTCGGTGGCTACCTCGCCGTGCAGGTCAATGCCGGCTTCCTCGGCGCGCTGCTCGCCGGCTTCGCCGCCGGATACCTCACCAAGCTGCTCGCCCAGCACATCAAGCTGCCGACGTCGATGCAGGGCCTCAAGCCGGTCCTCGTGCTGCCGCTGCTGGCGACGCTCGGCACCGGCCTGGCCGTCTACTACATCATCGGCGAGCCGATCTCGTGGGTGCAGACCGAGCTCACCGAGTGGCTGGAGGGACTGCAGGGGTCGAACGCCGCCGTGCTCGGGTTGATCCTCGGGGCGATGATGGCGACGGACATGGGCGGGCCGTTCAACAAGGTCGCCTACGCCTTCGCCGTCGGCTTGCTGGCGAGCGACGTCGAGGGGCCGATGGCCGCCGTGATGGTGGCCGGCATGACGCCACCGCTCGGGCTGGCACTGGCGACGACGCTGTTCCCGAACCGCTGGCTGCCCGATGAGCACGAGGCCGGCAAGCCGGCCTACGTGCTCGGCCTGTCGTTCATCACCGAAGGGGCGATCCCGTTCGCTGCCCGCGATCCGGTGCGCGTGCTCCCACCCTGCATCGCCGGCTCGGCGATCGCCGGCGCCATCTCGCTCGGCGCCGGCGTCTCGACCGTCGTGCCCCACGGCGGGATCTTCGTCCTGTTCGTGCCCAACGCGATGGAGAAGCCGCTCGTCTGGCTGCTCGCCATGCTCGCCGGCATGGCGGTCACGACCGTCGGGCTGTTCTTCACCAAACGGCCGATCGAGCAGCCCGCTCGGGCCCCGTCGCTGACCGCCGCCGTGGCCGCCTGACCGGCTACGGGGCGGCGAACAGCTCGAGCTGGATGTTGTCCGGGTCGCGGAACACCAGCACGAACGCTCCTGGGATCGTGTTGGCCGGGGAGATCGGTGAGCATGTGACTCCGGCGTTCGCCAGCCGAGCCGCCCATGCCTCGAGCTCGTCGAGGTCGGCGACGGTGAAGGCGAGATGATCGAGACCGACACGCGTCTCGTCGAATGCGTCGCCGCTGCCGTCCAGGTGTTCGGTCAGCCCGAGCCGGACGCCCATCCCTTCATGCCCGAGGAACACCTTGCGCCGAGCGCCGTCCGCCGACTCGTGACTCCCGACGCGCCGGAACCCGAGCGTGCGTTCGTACCAGTCGGCGCTGAGGTCGACGTCACGGACCGTGAGGCCGAGATGGTGGATGCCGCTGATCATCCAACCCAGGATGGCGCCGTTCTCAGCTGCAACCGCTGGTCGTGCCGCAGCTCGGGCAGGCATGGCACGAGCCGGCGCGGATCATGGCCACACCGCACTGCATGCACATCGGCGCGTCGTGCTGGCGGATCACCCCGGCGGCCGGTGTGTTGTCCACCGGCGTCGGGACGGTCGTGCCCACCTCCATCTGCTCGGCCAGCTCGCCGGCGGTCGGCACCGACTTCGGATCGGCGGCGATCTCGGTGCCCGTCGACGTCTCGATCACCGTCTCCTCGACCCCCGGCAGCGTCGGCTGGAGGCGCTCGTCGATGGTGTAGATGCCGAGCTCGGCCCGCTCGTCGAAGCTCAAGTACTCGATGGCGAGGCGGCGGAACAGGTAGTCCATGATCGACGTGGCGAAGCGGATGTCCGGATCGTCGGTCATCCCCGCCGGCTCGAAGCGCATGTTGGTGAACGCCTCGACGAACGCCCGCAGCGGCACGCCGTACTGCAGGCCGTAGGAGATCGACTTGGCGAACGCATCCATGATCCCCGACAGCGTCGAGCCCTGCTTGGACACGGTGAGGAAGATCTCACCGGGTCGCCCGTCGTCGTACTCGCCGATCGTGGCGAAGCCCTTGCAGTCGGCGACGCGGAACTCGAACGTGCGGCCGCGCCGGCTGCGCGGCAGCTTCTGGCGCAACGGCCGGTGGACGATCTTCTCCACCGTCTTCTCGACGATCTTCTCGACCACGGCGGCGGTGTCCTCCTTCTTCGTCGTCGACAGCGGCTGGCCGACCTTGCAGTTGTCGCGGTAGATCGCCACCGCCTTCAGGCCGAGCTCCCATGCCAGCTGGTGCAGTGCCTCGACCTCCTCGACGGACGCCTCCTCCGGCATGTTCACCGTTTTCGAAATGGCGCCCGACAAGAACGGCTGCACGGCGCCCATCATGCGGACGTGGCCCTCGTAGTGGATGGTGTTGTCGCCCATCGAGCAGGCGAACACGGCCAGGTGCGTGGGATCGAGGTGCGGCGCACCGATGATCGTCTTCTCGGTGTCGATGTAGGCGACGATCTCGTCGACCTGCTCCGCCGTGTAGCCGAGCCTGGTGAGCGCCCGCGGGATCGTCTGGTTGACGATCGACATCGTGCCGCCGCCGACGAGCTTCTTCGTCTTGACCAGCCCGAGATCGGGCTCGATACCCGTCGTGTCACAATCCATCATCAGCCCGATCGTGCCGGTCGGCGCCAAGACACTCGATTGCGAATTGCGCACGCCGTACTCCTCGCCGTCGCGGACGGCTGCATCCCACGACTCCTGCGCCGCCGCGACGAGCTCGCTCGGTGCTGCGCCGGCTTCGTCCAGCGACTGGCTGGCGTCGCGATGCATGCGCAACACGCGCAGCATGTGCTCCTCGTTGTCGGCGAACCCGGCGAACGGGCCCATCCGGCTGGCGGTGCGGGCGCTCGTGGCGTACGCGTGGCCGGTCATCAACGACGTGATGGCGGCCGCCCACGCCCGCCCGTCTGCCGAGTCGTACGGCAGGCCGAGCGCCATCAGCAGCGCGCCCAGGTTGGCGTAGCCGAGGCCGAGCTGGCGGAAGTTGCGGGTGGTCTCGCCGATCTGCGGCGTCGGATAGTCGGCGCGCCCGACGAGGATCTCCTGCGCCGTGAACACGATCTCGACGGTGTGGCGGAAGGCGTCGACGTCGAAGTTGCCGTCGCTGTCCAGGTACTTCAGCAGGTTGATCGAGGCGAGATTGCACGCGCTGTTGTCGAGGTGGACATACTCGGAGCAGTTCCGCACAACCACGCCATTGGCGACGTAGGAGTGGTTCCTCGGCTCGCTCAGGTTGTAGGTCAGCTCGACCCCGTCGTCGACCCGGTCGACCAAGTGGATGGCCGTGCTCGTGTGGTACAGCGGCCGGGTCCGCTCGACGACGATCGAGCGCAGGAGCGCCGCCTTGCGCTGCAGGCCGAAGCCGATCTCAGCGGCGAAGCGGGTCACTGACGCACCCATGATGCGGAGGTCGTAGGACGCCCGGCGCTCGTAGCGCACCGTCGTGCCGTCCTTGCGCTCATACGTGAACTGCGAGTGGCCGGCCTTGTTCGAGGCATAGATCCGCGACGAGATACCGAACGTCGACAGCATGCGCTGCACGCCGCGCAGCAGGTCAGGGGAGATCGAGCCGAGGCCGACGTAGGAGCCACCGGCCCGACTGACGACAGCGCAGCCGTCGGCGTCGAACAGGCCGCGGAGGAACGCGGCAGCGATCTCTGTGGGTGCCTGCTCGATCGACCACGGCAGCCGCTTGTGCTCACCCGTCACCGACGCCACGCCGAGCGCCTCCAGCCAGCGCTTGAAGACACGGCGGGACAGACGCAGCTGGGCCGTGCCGTTGGCCTGCTCGCTGACCTTCAGCGGCCGGTCACCGTTGATCCACTCGACCAGCTCGCGGTGGCGCGGCAGCATCTCGTCGCGGTCCTCCGCCGAGCCGTAGATCGTCGCCGTGGTCCCTCCGCTCGTGGATCCGTCGCCGATGAGCCAGCCGAGGTAGTGGGCGAGCTCTTCGGACCACACCTCGGGCAGCCGCCACTCGTGGTCGCCCTCGCCCTTGCCACGGTAGGCATCGACATCCGGCGACACAGGAATCGCCCACTCGGCGTTGACAGCAGGCGCCGGCAGGTCGAGCGAACGGACGTCGTCGTCGACCGTCAGCTCGGACGCCTCGACGTAGCCGCGGTTCGTCGTGAAGATGCGGTGTCCCGGCGTGCAGCGCAGCTCCATGCCGTTGCTGAAGCGCAGACGGACGATCGAGTTGCGCCCAGTGATCATGAACGCGTCCGGAGTCGTGAGCACCATTTCGGCCCGCGGCTCGTCGGGGTTCGTGAGGTCGTGCGTCCAGACCTGGAACTCCTCGCCGTGGTTGGCGCGGTCGAACAGCTCCTTGAAGCGGATCAGGCCCTTGTCGGTGTGCACGAGCGTGTCGCCGGTGAAGCACGGGTTGCTTCCGTTGATCCGGCCGGTCGTCGCCGCGGTGTGCCAGCTTGTTGATCGTCGTGTCGAACTGCAGGCCGGGGTCGGCGCACTCCCACGCCGCCTGGGCGATCTGCCGCCACAGGTCACGGGCCTTGACGGTGCGCAGCACCTCGCCGGTCTTGACGGCGACGAGGCCCCAGTCGGCGTCCTCGGCGACCGCATGCATGAACTCGTCGGTGACCCGGACGGAGTTGTTGGCGTTCTGGTACTGGATCGAGAACGAGTCGGACCCGTCGAGATCCATGTCGAACCCGTTGTCACGGAGCACGCGCGCCTTGCGCTCCTCCTTGACCTTGCACCAGATGAACTCCTCGACGTCGGGGTGGTCGGCGTTGAGAATGACCATCTTGGCGGCGCGGCGGGTCTTGCCGCCGGACTTGATCGTGCCCGCCGAGGCGTCGGCGCCGCGCATGAAGCTCACCGGACCGGACGCCGTCCCGCCACCCTGCAGCAACTCCTGGCTCGAGCGGATCCTCGACAGGTTGATCCCCGACCCGGAACCACCCTTGAAGATCACGCCCTCCTCGCGGTACCAGTTGAGGATCGAGTCCATCGTGTCGTCGACGGAGAGGATGAAACACGCCGAGGCCTGCTGCGGTACGCCCTTGACGCCGATGTTGAACCACACCGGGCTGTTGAAGGCGGCGCGCTGGGTGGAGAGGATGTAGGTCAGCTCGTCGCGGAAGGCCGATTCCTCCTCGGGATCGGCGAAGTAGCCGCCCTCGTGACCCCACGTGGTGATCGTGCCGACCACCCGGTCGATGACCTGGCGCAGCGACGACTCCCGCTCCGGCGTGCCGAGCGTCCCCCGGAAGTACTTCTGGGCGACGATGTTGGCGGCGTTCACCGACCAGGTGACGGGGAAGTCGACGTCGCGCTGCTCGAAGGCGACCGAGCCGTCCTTCCAGTTGGTGATCCGGGCATCACGGTGCTCCCACACGAGCTCGTCGTAGGGGTCGACGCCGGGCGACGTGAACAGGCGACGGAGGCCGATGGTGAGTCGTTCTGGTGCCAGTGACATGGGGACCTCTCGTTCAACCGCGGGGTGCGGGCTGCTGTTCCGGATGTGCCGCACGCGACACAAGATCTGGTGGTCATTTCCCCTGAAGATGGATCCAGACCACTACTGCTTGTGGTGCGAACCCAGATTACAGCACCGTAGTTACGACGTTGTCAACCACCACGGTGAGAACGGGTTCACCGGCGCGCGGTGCGGCATCGCAGGTTCAGGACCCAGAGGCCCCACGCCGTCCCCACCCGGGCCAGCTCATCGATCCGCGTGCCGCACCGCAGCCGGCACGAACGACAACCTAGACAGCCGGACCTGTGGGGCGATAGGGGGACAACCCTGTGAATTTCCGTGTGGGCAACGCGCCGTTCACACCGCCGTGGCGCTCCCGACGTCCCGGCCGGCGGCCGGGCACGCGCAAGAATGCGGTGTGGCCGTCGCCGAGGGGACACCGACGGTCGTCGACAGGCCGGTCGACAGATCGACGGCCGTCTTCGTCGGCCTCATCGCGCTCACCCTGGCCCCTTTGATCGCCGCGGCCGTGTCGCTGCTGGGACGCCAGTGGCACCCCGCTTCCGATCTGGCCATCCAGGTTCTCCAGATCGACGACGTCGGCGGGCGCCACACGCCGTTGACGGGCGTCCACTCCCGCTACGGCTGGGACCATCCCGGGCCGCTGCTGTTCTGGCTGCTCGCCCCGTTCGACTGGCTGTTCGGCACGACCGGCATCCTCGTCGGGGTCGCCGCGCTCAATGCGGCGGCCGTCGTCGGCGCCCTCGTGGTCGCCCGGCGGCGCGGCGGGATGACCCTGGCAGTCCTCGTGGCGCTGACGCTGCTCGTGTTGATGCTGGCCAACGACACCGACCTGTTCGTCAACCCGTGGAACCCGTGGGTCGCCGTGCTGCCCTTCTTCACGTACCTACTGCTCGCCTGGTCGCTCGCTGATGGCGACGTCGTCGTGCTGCCGTGGCTGATCGGTGTCGGGAGCTTCATCGTCCAGGCCCATGTGGGCTACGCGCCGCTGGTGCTCGGCGCCGGCGCGATCTCTGCGCTGCTGGCCCGGAACGCTCGACGTGTCGGCGACCCACACGTCATCGTGTCGCTCGGCATCGCCACGGCGATCTGGTTGCCGCCGATCCTCCAGCAGGTCTTCTCGGAGACGGGCAACCTGGCCGCGATCATCGAGTTCTTCCGCTCCCCGACCGAGCCACGAGCGGGCTGGCCGTTGGCGTGGGGGATCATGGGCACCGAGCTCGGCCCGCCAGGCGCCTGGCTGGCCGGCGACGAGCTCGGCCCGTTCGGGGTGCTCCCGGGGCCGACGCTGCCCGCGGTCGTGCTGCTCGCGGTCACCGCCCTCGCCGGTGTCGCGGCCTCACGCAACGGAGCGGCGAGCGCCGGCCGGCTGGCGCTGCTGGTCGTCGTCGCCTGCGCGCTCGGCGTGCTCGCCACCTCGCGCATCACCGGTCTCGTCGGCACGTACCTCGTGCGCTGGTGGTGGGTCCTCGCCGCCCTGGTCTGGCTGTCGCTCGGATGGTCGGTGGTGTGCGTGCTCGGCGAGCGGGTCAGGCGTGGCCTGCTCGGCGTGGCGGTCCTGGCCACCGCCACGATGTCGGTGGTCGTCACGGCCCGCGCGGTGCCGGCTGGCCTTCCTGACGCCAACGAGTCAGCGACAGTTGCCGCCCTGGTCGGTGCGCTACGCGACCAGCTCGGCGACGACGGCTCGTATCTCGTCGACTGGACCGATGCCGAGGTCTGGGGCGCCGTGGGCACCGGCGTCTTCGTCGAGCTCGAGCGCCTGGGCTACGACGTCGCCGTGCCGCCGGCCAGGGCGCCGTCGCTCGGCGCGTGGCGCACGACTCGAGCCGAGGATGTCGATGCCATCGTGCTCGTCGTCGGCAGCACGGACGCCGCGCGGGGCGTCGCGTCACCGCCAGGAGCCGTCGAGATCGCCCGCTACACAGCCGCCAGCGGGGAGGACTACACGGTGTACCTCTCGACGGCCACCGTGCCAACATCGCCCGGTGCGCGCCCTCCACCCACGACGACTGGATGACGTCTCGCCCGACGATCTCTACGGCGCGCCGAGGACGCGCGTCGCCGACCGCCCGTGGGTCGGCATCTGCATGATCGCCAGCCTCGACGGCACGACCGTCGTCGACGGCAGGTCGGGCGCCCTCGGCAGCGACACCGACCGCGCCGTCCTCGCCGCGCTGCGGCGGGCGGCAGACGTGATCATCGTCGGGGCGGGCACCGTCCGCGCCGAGGGCTACGGGCCGCCACGCAAGCACGGGCAACGGATCGGCGTGGTGTCGACGACCGCGAACGTCGATCCGGCCAGCGACCTGTTCACGAGTGGCGCAGGGTTCCTGATCCTTCCCTTCGACGGTCCACCGGCTCCGGTCGGCCCGGCCGGACCGCTCGACGAGGTCCGTGCCGGTCGCGGCCGGGTCGACGTGGTGGAGGCACTCCGCCTGCTGGACAGCGTCGTCGATCCGCCGACCTTCGTGCAGTGCGAGGGCGGCGGCACCTTGAACGGTTCGCTGCTCGCCGCCGACTGCGTCGACGAGCTCGACCTGACCGTGTCGCCCGTCATGGCAGGTGGTGACGGACCCCGGGCGACGGTCGGCGCGCCGGCGGTGCTCGACCGCTTCCAGCTCGCCCACCTCGCCATCGACGACGGTTCGTTCCTCTACACCCGCTGGACCCGCTCGACGGACGATTCCGTCACTGGGCGCCCTTCGTGAGCAGCTCGATCTCCCGGTGGAAGTCGGCGGCGGCGTCGAAGTTCTTGTACACGCTGGCGAAGCGAAGGTAGGCGACCTCGTCGATCGTGCGCAGGTGGTCGAGCACGGCGAGGCCGATCTGTGCGCTCGTCACCTCGGAACCCTGTAGCCGCACGCCGTCCTCGATCGACTCGGCGACCTGCTGGACCACGCCGGCGTCGACGCTGCGGCCCTTGGTGGCGGCGAGGATCCCGGCGACGATCTTGCCCCGGTCGAACGGCTCGGTCCGGCCGTCGGACTTGACGACGGTGAGGGGCACCTCGTCGACGCGCTCGAACGTGGTGAAGCGGTGCGAACAGGAGAGGCAATGCCGGCGCCGGCGCACGGCGGCGCCCTCCTCGGCGAGGCGCGAGTCGACGACCTTGGTGTCATCGGCGTGGCACACCGGGCAGTGCACGCGTCGACACTACTGCGCCGGCTACATCGTCTTCGGGTAGTACTCGCCCGGTTCGAGCTGGGCGACGTCGGCGTCGAAGCTGCCGATGAACGGCCAGTCGGCCTCCTCACCGGGCAGCGGGATCTGGGTGAAGCGGCCCATCTCCCCGCCTCCGACGCGTTCGTTGCCGACGAGCGACCACGCCTGGCGCTTGTACGTCCAGTTCTCCGGCTGGAGGCGGTGGCACTCGTTGAAGTGACGGATCGCCGCGTCGCGGTCGCCGGCGCGCCAGAGGTGGTTGCCGAGCTCGAAGTGGGCAGCGGCGCCGGGACACGTCGGAGGGGCGGGGCTGCGAGGAGGCGATGACCTGGTCGGGCGTCATGGCGAACTCGCTGGCGGCGCCGTTGCGTGCCCAGTCGCGGATGGCGTCGGGATAGGTGCGTCGGTCCTGACCGCCTCGGAGGACCGACGCCAGATCTCGCCCGGTCCCAGCCTCAGCCGCCTGCTTGGCCCGTTCGGCCAGCATCTTGGCCATCGACTCCGGATACTGCGGCGGACCGGGCCACCCGGGCTCGGGCGGGCGGACGATCGTGCCCTCCTCGTCGATCCACATGACGTTGGGGATGTTGACCACGCCGAACAACGTGTCGAGGAGGTGCGTCGGATCGAGGAGCGACGGGTGCTCAGGCGCGGCAGCCTCGATGAACGGCCGTGATGCGTCGGGGCCGCTCAGCTCGAGCGACACGGTGACGACCTCGACGCCGAGGGGATGCAGCTCGTTGCGCAGCGCCTGCCACCCGGGCAGGTCGAAGCGGCAACCTCAATACGGCGCCCAGGCGACCAGCAGGACCTTCTGGCCGCGCAGCGACGACAGGTGGAAGTCGTTGCCGTCGAGATCGGCGAGCACGAGGTCGGGTGCCGCGGCGGTGACGAGTGCCCGTCCGCCGACCGAGGAGGGCCCGAGCGCCCACAGGCCGTGCTCGTCGTCGCGAACGACCGCCATCCCGAGGCGGTCGGCCGCCCCGGCGACGTCGAAGCCGTTGCCGGTCGCCGAGGCAAGGGGCACGCAGACCTCGCCCTTGCACGCGCCCTGCGGCTTGATCTCCCAGCCGGTGCCGGTATGGAAGGCGTCGGCGTCGATGGCGAGCGTGTCGAGGATCATCGGCGCCAACCCTACGGCAGGCGCACGAGCTCGCCGGCCGTGATCGCCGTGCCGCCGTTGAGCTGGATCAGCGCCTCGACGTACCGCCGCAACCCGACGTCGCCGTGGTATCGCTCGGCGATCGACCACAGCGAGTCGCCCGGCTCGGCGCGCACGTGGGCGTGAGCGGGTGCCGTCGCGGTCCCGGTAGCGGAGGCAGGAACGCCACCGGGACCGCTCAGGACACCGGAGCCCAGCTGCACGCCCACCGCGACGAGCACGGCCGTCGCCGCCGCGACGCCGGCCCGCCGGCGCCGGTACGTGGCCGCGGGTGGGGCGGGCGGGCTCGAGATGGGTGGTGCGGAGGGCGAGCGTCATCGGTGCTCCTGGGCTTGTTGAACAAACGTTCGGGGAACAAACGTACGGGAACGAGCGTTCGTTTGTCAAGCTCCGATGCGAGCAAGCAGCTCACCGGTGCGAGCGACCGAGCGCCAGCGAGGGAGCGGCCACACGGCCTGCGTGGCCGGGGAACGCAATGAACAGTACAGATGTTTGACTTTGGGTGGCGAACGTCCGTACGATGCAAGGCATGACGGACTCCGCAGCAGCACCTCGCCGATCCCCGCCATCGAGGATCACGGCCCGCCAGCGCCAGGTCCTCGACTTCATCGAGCAGCAGATGCGCGACCGCGGCTATCCGCCGTCGGTGCGCGAGATCGGCGAGGCGATCGGGCTCACGTCGCCGTCCACCGTGCACAGCCACCTCAACACGCTGCAGCGACTCGGCTACCTCCGCCGCGACCCCACCAAGCCGCGAGCGATCGAGGTGCGCTGGGACCCCAACTCCGGCGCGGTGATGGAACGACGACCCGTGCGTCACGTGCCGCTGGTCGGCGACGTCGCCGCCGGCACCGACGTCCTCGCCGAGGAGAACGTCGAAGAGCTGCTGCCCGTGCCCGCCGACTTCACGGGCGACGGCGACCTGTTCATGCTGCGCGTGCGCGGCGACTCGATGATCGACGATGGCATCCTCGCCGGCGACTTCGTGATCGCCGTCCAACAGCGGACCGCGGAGGACGGCGACATCGTCGTCGCCGGCATCCCCGGTGGCGAGGCGACGGTCAAGCGCTTCTCGCGGCGTGGCAGCTCGGTGACGTTGACCCCGGCGAACTCGACGATGGAGCCGATGGTCTTCGGCGACGACGAGGTCGAGATCTACGGCCGTGTGGTCACGGTCATGCGCCGGCTGTAGTCACGGCGCCGTCGGGGGCGGGAGTGGTTGCCCGCGTCCGGGCCACGGCTCGCCAGGTGGACCTGACGGTCGCGGCTGCTGCTGTGGAGGCGGCATCGCGTACGGCGGAGCACCGGGCGGGTTGGCGTATGGCGGCGCGACCGGCGGCACCAGCGGACGAGTGGGCGGCCACTGCGGCGTACCCCGGCTGCCCGGCCACGGGCGCCGGCCGTCGCCCGCCTCGCGCCATGCCGACCACGAACAGGGCGATGCCGGCGACGAGGACGGCGACGGCGCCGAGCCGCAACGCCGTGACGCCGTTCGACGGATCGCGACCGACCCGGACCATCACCTCGGGGTCGTCGGAGCTCGCCGTCAGGATGTAGTCGCCGGTGTCCTCGATCTCGGCCGTGGCCACGCCCGAGCCCTTGGCCCCGCTGCGGTCGTAGCTCGGTCCCGTCGCCTCGTCGAGGTCGACCTCGTCGCCGCCGCTCGTCGAGCAGCACCAGGTCGACGTCGGGCGCCTCGTCGTCACCGAGGTCGTACTCGCGGTCGTCCGCCTCGCAGTCGCCGTCGATCTCCCCCACGCTCCCTGCCGTCTCGACGAAGAACGTGTAGGTGCCGGGGCGATCGAAGACGAGCGTCGTGTCACACCCGATCGGTGCCGGTGCCAGGTCGGCCACGGCGTCGTCGTAGCGCTCGTCGGCGAGCCACCACAGCGCCAGCGCGCCGAGGATGCCCATCAGCGAGCGCCACCAACCCGAGCAGTCGTGCCCGTCCCTTCCGCATCACACCCCCAGCCGCGCCGCGACCTGCTCGATCCGTTCGTCAGGTTGTACCACGGCGACGCGGACGTGGTCCGTCGACGCCGGGCCGTAGAACTCGCCGGGGCTGACGACCGCGCCGCCCTCCTTGGCCAGCCGCTCGGCGTACGCCCAGCCGTCGTCGACCGGGTACCACAGGTAGAACCCACCGGCCGGGAGCTCGATCGGCTGCCCGCTCCACGCGCCGAGGATCTCGGCCGTGCGCTGCAACCGGCGGCGGTAGCGATGCGCGCTGCACCGCGACGTGCTCGTCGTCGTCCAGGGCGACCACCGCCGCCCACTGCGCCGGTCCGGGCACCATCATCCCGACGTGCTTGCGGACCTCCTGGAGGTACCGGACGAGCTCGGCGTCGCCGGCGTAGAAGCCGACCCTGGCGCCGGCCAGGTTCGACCGCTTGGACATCGAGTGCACGGCGACCACGCCGTCGAGGCCGTGCTGGAGGATGCTCCGTGCCGGGCCGTCCCACGTGAACTCGGCGTAGCACTCGTCGGAGAACACCGGCACGCCGTGTCGGCGTCCCCACTCGGCGGCGGCGGCGAGGTCGTCGAGCGCGCCGGTCGGGTTGCCGGGGCTGTTCACCCAGAGGGCCAGCGCCCGGTCGGCGTCGGCCGGGGCGATGGCGTCGAGGTCGATGCCGCCGTCCATCGGCACGGCGACCGGCCGGCAGCCGGCGAGGATGGCGCCCATCTCGTAGGTCGGGTACGACGTCGCCGGGTACAGCACGGTGTCGCGCTCCGGCGAGCGCAGGCGCAGCCACTGCGGCAGGGTGCCGACGAACTCCTTGCTGCCGACGCACGCGCCGATCGCCGACGTCGGGACGGCGACGTCGAAGCGCCGCTCGATCCACCGCGCCGCGGCGCCGCGCAGCTCGACCGACCCGATGCTCGCCGGGTAGCCGCGCTCGGCGCCGGACGACGAGAACGCCGTCACGACCGACTCCGGCGGGGGGTCCATCGGGGTGCCGATCGACAGGTCGACGGCGCCACCGTCGAACTGGGCGGCGATGGCGAGCAGTTGGTCGAGCCGCTCGTACGGGTACGGCGGCGGGACGAAACCGCTCAACTCGCAACGACCGACCACGAACTCGGCGAGACGGCCGGCGGAGGCGTCCGACAGGCGCGCCCGCACCACGAGGTGCTCGGGTTCGTCCGTCGTCGACACCACCTCGCCCTCGCGGTGGATCGCCGCCAGCACGTCACCGCGGTCGTACGGCACGACGAGCTCGACGACGCTGGTCAGCGCGCGCAACCGGTCGGCGAGCGCACGCAGGAAGGCGTCGATGCCCTCGCCGGTCACCGCGCTGATCGCCACCGAACCGGGATGGTCGTCGGCGACCTGCTTGGCGACGGCCGGGGCGATGTCGGCCTTGTTGACGACGAGCAGTTCGGGCACGGCGGCGGCCCCGATCTCGCCGAGCACCTCACGAACGGCGGCGATCTGCCCCTCGGGGTCGGCGGCAGTGGCGTCGACGACGTGCACGAGGTAGTCGGCCCGGCTGGCCACCTCCAGCGTGCTCTTGAACGACTCGACGAGGCCGTGCGGCAGGCGCCGCACGAAGCCGACCGTGTCGGTGAGCAGCACCGGCTCCCCGCCGGGCAGCGCCAAGCGCCGGGTGGTCGGGTCGAGCGTGGCGAACAGACGGTCCTCGGTCAGCACGCCGGCGTCGGTGAGCGTGTTGAGCAGCGTCGACTTGCCGGCGTTCGTGTAGCCGACGATGGTGACGGCGGCGAGCCCGCTGCGATCGCGCTGGTGGCGTTGCAGCAGACGGGTGCTGCCCGAGCTCGTCGAGCTCGGTCTCCAGGCGGCTGATCCTGCGCATGATCCGCCGCCGGTCGACCTCCAGCTTCGTCTCGCCGCCACCGAACCGGGTGCCGACGCCCCCGCGCTGCTGGGACAGCTTGGCGGTCGCCCCGCGGCGCAGCCGCGGCAGGCGGTAGCGGAGCAGCGCCAGCTCGACCTGCGCCTTGCCCTCCAGCGTGTGCGCGTTCTGGGCGAAGATGTCGAGGATCACGGCGGTCCGGTCGATCGCCGTGCGCCCGAGCAGCTTCTCCAGGTTGTACTGCTGGGCCGGGCTCAGCTCGTTGTCGAAGACCACCGTGTCGGCGTCGACGGCGAGGCACAGCTCGTGCAGCTCGCTCGCCTTGCCCTTGCCGATGAACCAGGTGTGGTCCGGATGGTCGCGCCGCTGCACCATCCGCGCCACCTCGTCGGCACCGGCCGTGTCGATCAGCGCCGACAGCTCGTCGAGGCTGGCCTCGGTGGCCTCGTCGTCGGAGCCGGGGAACGTCACGCCGACGAGGACGATGCGCTCGCGAACGGCGCGCTCGATGAGCGTGGCGCCGAGTGCTTCGTTGTAGGGGTTGTTGCTCACGGGATCTCGATCTCGGCGACGAAGGTGGCCGGGCCGGTCAGTGTGACGTGCCCGGGCTGGGGACGGTGGAGCGACACCTTCGCGCTGCCGCCGTCCATGTGCACGACGAGTTCGGTCGTGCCCGGCGTCGACGAACCCCCACCGCGCGGCCGCCCACGCGGCGGCCACGGCGCCCGTGCCGCACGCCTCGGTGATCCCTGCACCGCGCTCGTGCACGCGCATCGTCACCGCGTCGGCCTCCGGCCCGGGCTCGATGATCTCCAGGTTGACGTCGGGGACGAGGGCGCCGAGCGTCAGCAGATCGACGGCCGCGACGTCGTCGACACCGACGACGGTGTGCGGGTTGCCGACCGCGAGATGGGCGACCGGCCGATCGGGGTTGGCGCCGACGTCGGCCCAGCCGGCGGGCTCGGCGATCTCGACGACCTCGCCCATCTCGACCGTGGCGAGGACGGTCAGCGGGTCCTCGGTCGGTTGCAGTTCGACCCGCCGGACCCCCGCGTCGGTGGCGATCCGCTGCGGCACCATGTCGCCGCGCCGGGCAGCGAGCGCCTGGGCGAAGCAACGGATCCCGTTGCCGCTCATCTCGGCGCGGCTGCCGTCGGCGTTGAACAGCGTCATCGCCGCGGCGAGCCCGTCGGCGGACTCCCCGACCAGCAGACCGTCGGCGCCGATCCCCCGCCGTGCGGTCGCACAGCCGGCGGGCGAGCGCGGCGAGGTCGTCGACGTGGGGGTGGAAGACGACGAGGAAGTCGTTGCCGAGGCCGTGGTGCTTGGTCAGCTTCATCCGTTCACTGCGTTCCCCGGCCACGCAGGCCGCGCAACGCGTCGATCACCACCGGCGCCGCTTCGGCCACCGGGTCGTGCTCGACGTCGATCCAGCGTACGCGCGGGTCCCGCCGGAACCACCGCTCCTGGCGGACGGCGAACTGGCGGGTCCTCGTGACGATGGTGGCGACGGCCTCGTCGAGCCCGGTGCGGCCGTCGAGGTGGTCGACGAGCTCCTTGTACCCGAGCGCCTGGCCGGCGGTCAGCGACATGCCCGCCAGCAGCGACGCGCGCGGACCTCGTCGAGCAGACCGGCCGCCATCATCGCCTCCACCCGCCGCTCGATGCGCGCCGCCAGCAGGGGCGCGGCCAGCGCAGGCCGATCATCACCGTGCGCGTCGGCGGGTAGGCGCCGACGCCCGGCCCGAACGAGCTGAACGGCCGACCGCTGCCGACGGACACCTCCAGTGCCCGCTCGACGCGCCGGCGGTTGCCGGGATCGATGCGCGACGCCGCGGTCGGGTCGAGGTCGATCAGCTTCACCCACAGCTCGCTCAGCGGCCGGCGCGCCAACCGGGCGCGCACGTCCGGCCAGCGACCCGGCACATCGAGGCGGTCGACGACCGCCGCCAGGTACAGCCCGGTACCGGCGACGAGCAGCCGCCGGCCGGCGATCCCGGCGACCGCCCGGTCGTAGGCGGCGCGGTAGTCGGTGACGGTGAACGGCTCGCTCGGTTCGACCAGGTCGAGGCAGTGGTGCGGGATCCGCTCGCGGTCGGCGACCGACGGCTTGGCGGTGCCGATGTCCATCCCGCGGTACACCTGCATGGCGTCGACGGCGACGATCTCGGTGCCGTCGACAGCGGTCGCCGCGGCCATCGCGACGTCGGACTTGCCCGACGCCGTCGGCCCGAGCACGACGACCGGCGGGCGGGTCACAGCACGGCGACGGGAATGCGCGACTTGTGCGCCGGCGCGGCGAGGACGCCGACGAGTCGACCGGTGAGGTGGTGCGGGGCGGCCCCGGTGATCTCGACCTCGGCGTACGAGCCGGCGCGCACCGGGCTCGCGGACGTGAAGTGGACCAGCCGGTGCTGGCCGGTGCGCGCGGCGAGGACTGCCGGGTCCTTCTTGCTCGGGCCCTCGACGAGCACCTCCTCGACGACGCCGACCCGACGCTGGTTGCCGGCCAGCGAGCTGCGCTCGATGACGACGCGCAGCCGGGCGAAGCGCTCGGCGGCGACGCCGGGGACGACGAAGCGATCGGCCATCGACGCCGCCTCGGTGCCGGGCCGCGGCGAGAAGATGAACGTGAAGGCGTCGTCGAAGCGCGCCTCGGCGGCGACCTCGAGCGTGCGCTCGAAGTCGTCGTCGGTCTCGCCGGGGAAGCCGACGATGATGTCGGTCGACACGGCGAGGTCGGGCACCATCCGCCTCGCGTCGGCGAGCCGGGCGAGGTAGCGCTCGGCGGTGTAGCCGCGATGCATGGCGGCCAGGATGCGATCCGAGCCCGATTGCAGCGGGTAGTGCAGCTGGGGGCAGACGGCGGCGGTCTCGGCCATCGCCGCGAACGTCTCGACGCGCATGTCCTTGGGATGGGGTGACGTGAACCGGATCCGGCGGATGCCCTCGACCGCACCGGCTCTCCGCAGCAGGTCGGCAAAGAGCGGCCGGGGGCGTGCCGTCGTGTCGCCGTCGCGGCGGGCGGCGAGCTGGAGGTCTCGTCCGTAGCTGTTGACGTTCTGGCCGAGCAGGGTGATCTCGGTGACCCCGGCAGCGGCCAGCTGCTCGACCTCGCCGATGACCTCGTCGAACGGGCGTGAGATCTCGACCCCGCGCACCGCCGGCACGATGCAGAACGCGCAGTGGTTGTCGCACCCGATCTGGATCGTCACCCAGGCGTTGAAGGAGCGCTCCCGGACCACCGGCAACGCCGACGGGAACAGGGCGTGGTCGTCGACGACGGCGGCGTCGAAGATCTCGGTGATCGGTGCGCCGGCCCGTGTCTCGCGCAGCAGGTCGGCGGCGCGGTGGACGTTGTGGGTGCCCATGACGACGTCGACGTGTGCGGCCCGCTCGCGCACCAGCCCGCGGTCCTTCTGGGCGAGGCATCCGGAGACGACGATCTGGCGGCCGTCGCGCTGTGCCTTCCACGACTTGAGGTGGCCGAGGTTGCCGTACAGCTTGTTGTCGGCGTTCTCGCGGATGCAGCACGTGTTGAGCACGACAACGTCGGCGTCGTCGAGATCGCCGGCCGGGAGCATGCCGTCGGCCTCGAGCAGGCCGGCGATGCGCTCGGAGTCGTGCTCGTTCATCTGGCACCCGAACGTGCGCACGACGTAGCTGCGAGCGGTCACGGCGAATCACGCTACCGGCGGTGCCCGCGCCGCTCTGTAGCCTCGGGCCATGTCGGGCGCACGTCGGGGCATCGCCGTCGCACTCGCTGCGGCGACGTTCGGCCTGCTCGCCGCATCCGCTGACCCGGTGCCGCTGGCCGTCGAGGGCTCCGGTGGCTGGTTCGTCAAACCGCTCGACTCACTCGATGAGCGCGGCGTCCGACCCGCGCCGACGTGCGCGAGGCGCCGGACGAGGAGGCCCGCCAGGCACAGAGCGCGGCGTCGGCGGTGCTCGAGCTGGTCGCCCTCGTCGTCGTGACGATTCTCGTCGTGCTCCTGGGGCGGGCGTTCCTGCGGCGGATGCAAGGCACCGAGGCGCGACCGGAGCGACCGCCTGCGCCGCTCCGACCGGGCGCGCCGTCGCCCGACCTGGTCGACGCCGTCGAGCAGGGGTTGGCGACGCTCGAGGTCGGGACCGGTCGACGACGCCATCATCGCCTGCTGGGTGCGCCTCGAGGAGGCGGCGGCCGCCGGCGGCGTCGCCCGTCTCGCGTCGGAGACGGCAACCGAGCTGACGGTGCGCCTGCTCGGCCGCTTCGACGTCCCGCAGCAGGCGATCGACACGTTGCTCGGGCTCTACCGGACCGCCCGCTACTCGCGCCACCGCCTGGGCGAGGCCGACCGCGCCGCCGCCATCGCCTCGCTGCAGGCGATCGGGGTGGCGATGGAACGAGCCCCGGCATGAGGGGCATCGTCGTCCGCCACTTGCTCGTCGCCGCCGTGATCGTCACCGCTCACCCTCGTCGCCATCGCCCTCGCCGGCTGGTCCCCGCGCGTGGAGTACATCGCCGCACTGGGGTTCCTGGCGGCGATCGGCACCGCCGCCCTCCGACGACTCGGCACGTCGGTCGCCGAGTGGAGGTGGCCGTCGCCGGTCCCGCCAGCACCGAGCGCGCCCGATGTCGATCCGCGGATCGCGGCGCTGGAGACGATGCTGCGCCGGAGCACCGAGGACGCCGGGCGTGTTCCGCCGCCGTCTCCGCGTGCTGCTGGCCGACCTGACCACCCACCGGCTCGAGCGTGACCACGGCATCGACCCCACCGAGCACCCCGACGAGGCACGCCAGCTCCTCGGCGACGAGGCGTGGCGCCTCCTGACTGCCGACCAGCAGGCGACGGCAGCCGGCATCGAGCAGGTCGTGACGGCGATCGAGCGGCTCCCTCGACTGGCCAGACCGACATGACCACGGAGGTCCCATCCGTGCCGTCGATCGACGAGAGCGCGCGCATCGCCCGTGCGGTGCTCGACCGCGTCGGCATGGCCGTCGTCGGCAAGGAGGAGGCGCTGCGACTCGTCCTCGCCGGCATCCTCGCCCGCGGTCACGTGCTGCTGGAGGATGTCCCGGGCGTCGGCAAGACGCTGACGGCGCGCTCGTTCGCCCAGGCGCTCGGCATCGGCTTCCGCCGGGTGCAGTTCACGCCCGACCTGCTGCCCTCTGACGTGACCGGCTCGTTCGTGTTCGATCAGCGCACGACCGAGTTCGTCTTCCGCGCAGGGCCGGTGTTCACCGGGCTGCTGCTCGCCGACGAGATCAACCGCACCCCGCCGAAGACGCAGGCCGCCCTGCTCGAGGCGATGCAGGAGCGGCAGGTCACGGTCGAGGGCACGACGTTCCCGTTGGACGAGCCGTTCCACGTCGTCGCCACGGCCAACCCGGTCGAGTACGAGGGCACCTACCCGCTGCCCGAGGCCCAGCTCGACCGATTCTTGCTGCGCGTGGCGTTCGGCTACCCGTCGGCCGACGAGGAGTGGGACGTCCTCGCCCGGCGCATCGAGCGACAGCGGGAGGAGCAATCGGTCGAGGCGGTGACCGACGCCGGTGGCCTCATCGCACTGCAGCAGGCGTGCGAGACGGTCACCGTCGATCCGTCCGTCGGTCACTACTGCGTCGAGTTGGCGGCGGAGACGCGACGCCATCGCCAGGTGTTGATCGGTGCGTCGCCGAGAGGTTCGCTCGCCCTGCTGCTGACGGCGCGGGCGCACGCGCTGATCGACGGACGCGACTTCGTGGTGCCCGAGGACGTCAAGGCCGTCGCCGTCCCCGCCCTGGCCCACCGCGTGACGGTGCGTCCCGAGCTGTGGCTGCGCGACGTGGACGGCGCCTCGATCGTTCGCGACGTGCTCGTGGCCGTGCCGGTGCCGCCGACCGTGCGTCCGGCCACGTGAGCTCGACCGTTCCCGACGGCTGGCGGCCGACGCACGCCCACCTGCGGGCGGTCGCCATCGCCCTCATCTGCGTCTTCGCGGCGACGTTCGGTGGCCGGGCGGACATCGCGGTCCTCGGTGTGCCGTTCCTCGCGCTCGCTGCACTCGGCGAGCGGCATCGGCCACGCACCGGTGTCGCCTGCACGCTGCGCACTGAGGCGCGCACGCTGTTCGAGGGGCAGTCGACGACGGCGACGGTGGCGATCGCCGCGGTGGACGACGCCGAACGCCCCGGCGACATCGTCGCCGCAGCACTGGAGACCGGCCCCTGGTTCGACTCCACGCCGCCGGCCGGAAGCGCGGTCGTGGGCGGCGCGGGTTCGGTCGAGATCGCGCTCCCCTCCGCGCCTTGCGCTGGGGGCGCTACGAGGTGGCCGTGCGCCGGGCCGCCTGCACGTCGCGGCTCGGCGCCTACCGGGCCGAGACCTCACCGCCCGGCCCGGTGGCGGTGACGACACTCCCCCTTGGCGCCGACTTCGCACCGGTCGATGTCGTCCCTCGACCCGGTGGCACGGTCGGGCAACATCGCTCGCACCGCCACGGCGCGGGGAGCGAGCCGGCCGAGGTGCGGGCGTTCCGCCCGGGCGACCGCCTCCGCCGCATCAACTGGGCGGTCTCGTCGCGCACCGGCTCGCTGCACGTGACCTCGACGTGGGCGGACCGCGACACGCGGGTCGCTCCTGCTGCTCGACACCGAGTACGACATCGGCGAGAGCGAGGGGATCGACGGTGCGGCGAGCAGTCTCGACACGGCGGTTCGGGCAGCCGCGGCCATCGCCGAGCAGTCGCTGCGGGCCGGCGACCGGGTCCAGCTCATCGACCTCGGGCGCCGGGTCCGTGACGTGCGGCCCGGCAGCGGCCTGCGTCACCTGCGTCGTGTCCTCGAGGTGCTCGTCGCCGCCGAGGCGGGCGTGAACCTCCGAGCCGACGCGGCCCGCATCCGTCCGATCACCGGAGGTGCGCTCGTCATCGTGCTGTCGCCGCTGGTCGGACGACTTGCCCCGGCCCAGGTCGCCCACCTCGTGCAGCACGGGCACAGCGTGATCGTCGTCGACACGCTGCCCGACGAGCCGGCCGTGCAGCAGCAGCCGTGGCGTGCCCTCGCCATCCGCCTGCGAGCGCTCGAGCGAACGGCGGAGATCGAGCGACTCGGCGAGCTCGGCGTGCCGGTGGTTCCGTGGCGCGGCCGGGGCACGCTCGACGAGGTGCTGCGCGACATCAGCAGGCTGGCGCTGGCGCCGAGGCGGCACTGATGCAGGAACTGGCTCGCCACCGCGCTGGCCACTCGCCGGCGAATGGCGATGATGCCGATCGTGCTGCGCGGCGTCGTCGCGGCGACGGCGGCGATCGCCATCGTCGCCACCACGCTGCCGGCGTGGGATGCGCCGGGCGGCTACGTCGTGCTCGCCGTGCTCGCCGCCGTTGTCTACGTGTTCCGGCCGGACGCCGGCAGTGGCGTCGTCTTCGTCGGTGCGGTCGTCGTCACGTGGTTGACCGGTGCCCCAGGCGGTGTCGGGCCGGCCGTCGTGGTCACCGCGCTCGGCACTCCTCGTCGGGCACGTCGCCGCCGCCCTCGCCGGATCGATCCCCGTCACCGCCGCGCGCCGACGTCAGGCTCGTCGTCCACTGGGCGCGGCCAACTGCCGCCATCGCCGGCGGGGTGGTCGCCGCGGCCGCGGTCGTCGCCGTGCTCGACCGGTGGTCGCTGCCCGGCTCGGCGCTCGTCACGGTCGCCGCGATCGGCGCCGTCACCGCCGGTGCGTGGTGGTGGTCGGCACCGGACTGACGGACGGACGGCTAGCTTTCGCCGCCGTGCTCGCCATCTTCGACATCTCGACCGGCTACCAGCTGCTCGGTCTGCTCCACGTGCTCGCCGTCATCGCCGCCTTCGGCCCGCTGTTCATCTACCCGTCGATGCAGCGGGCGGGCGCCGGCGTCACCGTCGCCAAGCTGCACGTGCGTCTGGTGCTGCCGGCGCTCACGCTGGTGTGGGTGCTCGGCATGGGGATGGTCGGGATGTCCGACGAAGCGTGGAAGATCGGCGACACGTGGATCGTGCTGTCCCTCCTCGGCTGGGTCGTGGCGATGGTCGCCAGCTGGTTCCTGATCAGGCCGGCGCTCACCGACACGTCCGAGCGTGCCCGCAGCCTCATGGGTGCCGGCATCGGCATCACCCACCTCGTGCTGGTGGTCGTGCTCTACCTGATGATCTTCAAGCCCGGCGTCTGACCGACAACTCGAGGTCGGGTGAGCGCCGCTGCGAAGCGGCGGCAGCGAGCTCGGAGGTCAGACGAGCAGCTTGGCTGCGAGTCGAACCCGAGTGTGATCAGTCGAGCTGGATGGGTTCGTCGTCGGCCGGCGTGAAGACCTCCACCACCCCGGCCTCGCCCTCCACCTCCGGCTCCGGCTCCGGCTCGCCGGGCTTGAGACCGGCCGCCTCGAGCACCCGGTCGCTGATCTCGACCATGATCTCGGGGTTGTCGGCGAGGAAGCCCTTGGCGTTCTCCCGACCCTGGCCGAGCTGCTCGCCCTCGTAGGTGAACCAGGCACCGGACTTCTTGACGATCCCGAGGTCGACGGCCATGTCGATCAGCGACCCCTCGCGGCTGATGCCCTTGCCGTACATGATGTCGAACTCGGCCTGCTTGAACGGCGGGGAGACCTTGTTCTTGACGACCTTGACCCTGGTGCGGTTGCCGACCACCTCGGCGCCGTCCTTCAACGACTCGATGCGCCGGATGTCGAGGCGCACCGACGAGTAGAACTTCAACGCCCGCCCGCCAGGGGTGGTCTCGGGTGAGTTGTGCACCATCACGCCGTCGGCGAAGTAGTTGTGCGTGCCGGCGACCTCGAGGTCGAACCGGTGCATGCTGCGCGTCGGCGGCTTGACCTTGATGCTGCTGATCCGCATCGGCATCAGCACCTGCCGAGGCTCAGCGAACACCGGCTCGACGGCGAACCGTCCGCGGAACCTTGGCAGCAGCTTGTACTCCATCGACGGGTGCACGAACGGTGCGATCAGCGCCTGGAACTTGGCCGTCTCGCCAGTCGGGAAGATCAGGAGCACGGCCTTGCGCTCGGCACCGCCCTTCACGGCAGCCGTGCGTCCGGATCCCCCACGTGTCGGCGAGGTGATGCACGCAGGCGCTCCTGGGAGTCGGGCGTCGATCGCCTCCACGCAGATCTCGATCCGCCCGCTCCCACCCTCGGTCCGCACTTGCACATCCCTTCGAGCGGAGCGTGAAGCGAGCCGTCGTCCATGTACCAGATCGGCCAGCGACAGCGGTGTGAGCTGCTTCAGGTAGTCCTCGCTGAGCACCTTCCTTCCACCCACGTACACCGCTTCGCGCAGCTCTGCCAGCTCGGGCAACGGCTGCACGTCGTGGAAGACAGCGCCCTTCGGCATTCGTCGACCGGCTGACCTTCAAGTTGGCGAGCAGTGATCGCCTTCCAGTCGCCGTATGTGGCCTGCCTGCGCCCCGTGGCCCCAGCGGAACCGGGCACTCGATTCCGTTACGGGTCGGCGACAGCGCACCATCGCCCATCAGGCCGCCGAGGACGACCTGCCACTGGAAGTCGCGACAGCAACTGCGGCACCGCCCGGAGCACTCGGTCGCCAACGACGAGCTCGCCGGCCGGCCGCCATCCTCCCGGAGTGGAGATCATGTGGTTCTCGGTCACCCCGAACTGCCCCGACCGTTGCCCGACCGTGCCGCGGTCCACCGTCGAACTGCAGGAAGCGGTCGGCCACGCCGTTGTCGAACCAGTTGGTGATCGGCTTGGCGACGAGTTCGTCGAGTTCGGCGTCGTAGGACAGCACCTCGACGGCCATCCGCTGGTTGACGATCTTGCCGATCTTCTCCTGCGTGCCGTCAGCCAGCGTCGATCCGCGTGTCGTAGTCGAAGCACCCGAACATGACGCCGATCTTCTCCCGGAGCTGGTTGATGAAGATGGCGATGGTCTTGGTGCGGTTGAGGTTGGCGGTCAGCTTGCGCAGCGCCTGGCTCATCAGGCGGGCCTGCAGGCCGACGTGGGTGTCGCCCATCTCGCCCTCGATCTCGGCCCGCGGCGTGAGCGCGGCCACCGAGTCGATGACCACGACGTCGAGGGCGCCGGAGCGCACGAGCATGTCGCAGATCTCCAGCGCCTGCTCACCGGTATCGGGCTGGGAGATCAGCAGCTGGTCGATGTCGACGCCGATCGCCTTGGCGTAGATCGGGTCCATGGCGTGCTCGGCGTCGATGTAGGCGCAGACGCCGCCGTTGCGCTGGGCCTCGGCGACGACGTGCATCGCCAGCGTCGACTTGCCGGACGACTCGGGCCCGAAGATCTCGGTGACCCGGCCGCGCGGCAGGCCGCCGATGCCGAGGGCGAGGTCGAGCGAGAGCGCCCCCGTGGGGACGGACTCGATGGCCATCGTGGTCTTCTCCCCCATGCGCATGATCGAGCCCTTGCCGTACTGCTTGTCGATCTGGGCCAGCGCCATCTCCAGCGCCTTGTCGCGGTCCGTGCTCATGTCGTCTGCCTTTCAACCTGCGGAGTGAGGACTGGATGTCGATCCGGTGATGCCGACCCTACGGAAGGGGTGTCACAGCGAGCTGGGAGCGAATGACACGAGTGTAATCAGCGAACACAGGTTCGTTCAAGCACGGTCATCGTCGAGGCGGAGGCGTACCGTCGCCGGGGCGGCGGGTGCATCGCCAGATCGACGGCCTGCCAGATCGTGTAGCTGCACGGGTACACCACGATCGGCAGGACGAGCGCACCGACGCCGAGGATCAGCAGCAACGGGAGGACGGCGATGTCCGGCCACGTCGCCACGACCCCGATCGCCAGCCCGACGACGAGCACGCCGAGGCAGACGACCGCGCTGATCGCCATCGCCCCCATCTCGAAGCCCTCGTACCCGCGGTGCCAGCCGATCCCGCACGTCCGGCACGTCTCGCGCTTCGTGAACCAGCCGTCGAAGAAGGCGCCGCGCCCGCCGCACCACGCGCAGCGCCGGCGGACGCCCCGCCACAACATCTTCGGCAGCGAGGGCCGCGACACGGTCGCACCATAGGCCCGGGATCCGCGAGACTCGCACGGATGCGTCGAGGCCTGGCGGGCGTGCTGTTCTTCGTCGCAGCACTCTGCCTCGCCGATCGCCGCTGGCGGTTGGTGGTTGCAGCGCGTCGCGTTCGACACCGACCAGAGCGCCGATCTCGCCGCCGTCGTGCTCGACGACCCGGACATCCGCGCGGAGATCGCCACGGTCGCCGCCGAGGCCACCGCGGCGACGCTCGGCGTGCCCGTCGCCGACGTGCAGGCGCAAGTCGACCAACTGGCCCAGACATCCCCGGGCGCGGCGCTGATGAAGCAGATCGTCGCCGACGCCCACGGCACCCTGATCGGTGCCCGCCCAGGGCCGGTGCAGATCACCGGCGCGCAGCTCGTCGAGCTCACCCGCGATCAGCGTGTCGGCACCCTCCCACCGGTGACCTTGCCGGTCGAGGAGGTCGCCGTGCTGTCGACGATCCGCACGTCGCTCGACTGGGCCGTGCCGATCGCCGCCATCGCCGGCGTCGCGTTCCTCTTGCTCGGGCTGCTCGCCCACCCGCGCAAGTCCGACGCCGTGTTCGGCATCGGCATGTTCTGCATCATCGCCGGCGTCGCCGTCGTGCTGATCGGCTACGTCGTGCCGGTGTTCCTCTTCCCGGTGCTCGACGACGACGTGTGGGCAGGCGTCATCCCCGCCGTCGCCGAGGACGCCCTGCCGATCGTGCTCACCGCCGCGGTCGTGCTCTGCGCCGGCGGGCTGGTCATGATGATCGCCGCCGCGGCCGCCCGCCGGAACCGGTCGTGGTCGTCACCGGTGCCTGTGCACCGCTACGGCGACCAGCACCGCTGGTCCTGACGCGCGTCAGTTCGTCAGCTCGTCGACGAAGTCGCCGAACACGTCGGCGTAGCGCATGGCGTCGGTGTCGCTGTGCATCACCGACACCAGCCACTGCTCGTCGAGCCCGGGCGGGAGGAGCACGCCGCGGTTGATGCCGTGGATCCACTGGGCGAACGCCAGGTCGAAGTCGGTGGCCTTGTAGTCGCGGTAGTTGCGCACCGGCGTCGGCGACCACGTGATGCAGCCCTTGGCGCCGAAGCGGACGGTGTGCGCCGGCAGCTCGGCGCGGTCGATGATCGCCTGGCACGCCTCGACGAGCACGTCGTTGCGGGCGATCGCCGCCGTCGTCGGCTCACGGCCGCACGCCTCGGTGAGCGTCGCCCTGCGTCGCGGCCATCACGAGCGGGTTGCCGTTGTACGTGCCGAGGTGGAGCACCTTGGCCGCGGTGATCAGGTCCATCAGCTCCTGCTTGCCACCGAACGCGCCGACCGGGAAGCCGCCACCGATCGACTTGGCGAGCGTGACCAGGTCGGGCTCGATGCCGAAGTGCCCGGTCGCCCCGCCGTAGCCGGCCGTGATGCCGGTCTTGACCTCGTCGAGGATGAGCAGCGTGCCGTGGCGGGCGGTGATCTCCCGAACCGCCTCGAGGTAGCCGGGCAGCGGCAGGCAGATGCCGATGTTCTCCATCACCGGCTCGACGATGAAGCAGGCGTACTCGCCCGACGACAGCACCTGGTCGAGCTTGTCGGGGTCGTTGTAGGGGATGACCGTCGTGTCGGCGAGGATCGCCTTGGTGATGCCCGCCGTGCCCGGCACCGACCACGGCGAGTCCGCCGGGCCGGCCTGGTCGACGGGCGGCTTCATCGAGATCATCACCTCGTCGTGGTGGCCGTGGTAGCCGCCCTCGACCTTGACGATCTTGTCCCGGCCGGTGGCTCCCTTGGCGACGCGGATGGCGTCCATCGTCGCCTCGGTGCCGGAGTTGGTGAAGCGCCACATCGGCAGCCCGAAGCGGTCGCCGAGCAGCTCGGCGACCTCGGCGTTGAGCTCGCACGGCGTGACGAACAGCGTGCCGTCGTCGAGCTGGGCCTGCACGGCGTCACGGACGGCCGGGTGCATGTGCCCGGCGAACAGGGCGCCGAAGCCCATGTCGTAGTCGACGTACTCGTTGCCGTCGACGTCGACCATGCGCGAACCGGCGGCTGTGGCGGACGACGATCGGGTGCGGGTCGTAGGCCTGGAAGCTCGACGGCACGCCCAGCGGGAGCACCTTGCGGGCCCGATCGGTGGCGGCCTGCGAGCCGACGGTGCGTTCGGCGTAGCGCCTGAGCTCACGTTCGGTGATCGCCTTGGCGGCGGTCACCAACCCCTGGTCGACGGCCACTCCGTGAGACGGATGGGTGGCGGTCATCGGTTATCACTTCCTTGCGCGATGAGGCGTCGGATCGCGTCGGAACGCTAGCACCGGCCTTGCCGACGGTTGCCGGGACGGCGTCGGCGGGTACCTCCGGCAAGGAGGATCCCATGTCCGATGAACTGCAGGGTCGCCGCGTCGCCTTCCTCGTCGCCAACGACGGGGTCGAGCAGGTCGAGCTCACCGAGCCGTGGGCGGCCGTGAAGGACGCCGGCGGCGAGCCGGTGCTGGTGGCGCCGGAGGCCGGCAAGGTGCAGGGCCGCAACCACCTCGACGTCGGTGACCAGTTCGACGTCGACATCGAGCTGGAGGCCGCCTCGGCCGACGAGTTCGACGCCCTGGTCCTTCCCGGTGGTGTCGCCAACCCGGACGAGCTGCGAACGCGTCCCGATGCCGTGACCTTCGTGCGCTCGTTCGTCGACGCCGGCAAGCCGATCGCCGCGATCTGCCATGCGCCGTGGACGCTCGTCGAGGCCGACGTCGTGCGCGGCCGGCGGCTGACGAGCTGGCCGAGCCTGCGCACCGACATCACCAACGCCGGCGGCGAGTGGGTCGACGAGGAGGTCGTCGTGTCGTCCGACGGGCCGGGCACGATCGTGACCAGCCGCAAGCCCGACGACCTCAAGGCGTTCTGTCACCAGCTGATCGAGGTGATGGCTGGACGCTGACGCCACCGCGGAACGGGTGTCGCGATCAGGCATGGGCGTGGCAGACTGTCGCGTCCCGTGGTGGGCGTAGCTCAGCTCGGTTAGAGCGCCAGGTTGTGGCCCTGGAGGTCGGGGGTTCAAGTCCCCTCGCTCACCCCAACGGTCCGGGCCGTGTCCGGGCGCCTCGTGCGACCCGTACACTGCCCGGCCGCTCGCGCCTCTAGCTCAACGGCAGAGCAGTGGACTCTTAATCCATTGGTTCAGGGTTCGAATCCCTGGGGGCGCACCGCAAAGTACCTGCTAGATACGTCCGATCTGCCCCGACCTCGGACCAGGCGAAGCCGATGGTTGCTACCGGGTTGCTACGGCGAACGTGGGCAGCCCGACACCTCGCTCGCTGGGCCAATCCTGGCGACGCCGGGCGCGTTTGGGGCCGCGCGTGGGGCGCCGTCGATGGTCCAGCAATCGTGGAGATTCGGAGCGCGATCATGTCGGGGCAGCCGACGCTGCGTCCGCGTCGGGTCGAGGGGGCGAAGCTCGACCGCTTGTGGAGGTCCAACACCACAGATGCGGACGCGGCGGGCCCGTCGACGTCTGCTTGCTCGCCTTCAGCCGGCGATGTGCGCCACGAGGCGTCCGGTGACGCGGTGGTGCTTGAGGTCGTCGAGGCCCTGCGGGATGTCGTCGAAGTCGATGACCGTGTATGCCGGTTTGATGTCGCCGGTGCGGATCGAGTTCGTAGACGGCAGCGATGTCGTTCTTGGTCCCGCCGTTGGAACCGTAGATCTGTGCCTGCTTGCGAACGACGTCGATCGTGTTGAGGGTGATCTCCGGCTTGGCCATTCCGACCACCACGACGCGGCCGTCACGACGGATCGCTGACAGCGCGTTGGCCGTGGTGGTGCCGGAGCCAGCGAAGTCGACGATCACGTCGAAGCGCTGGTCCGCCCACTGGGCGACGTCCGCTACAACGGAGCTCGCACCGATCTCTTCGGCGAGCGGCCATGCCGCCTTGTTCACTTCGGCGACGTGCACCTCCGCGCCGTTCACGACGGCGACCCGGGCGCCGATCTGGCCGAGCCCTCCGAGGCCGATGATGCCCACCTTGTCGCCGGCCTTCACCGCCCCCTGCGTCATCACTGCGTGATACGAGGTCATGCCTGCGTCCGTCCCCATCGCCGCCAACTCGAAGTTGACTTCATCCGGTACCGGCACGAGATCGCCGGCCGGCACGCGATGGAAGTAGGTGAATCCGCCGTCGCGCGCGAATCCAGGCGCACCAGTGGCGCCCATCGGCCACACCCCGTACCGCTCGCCGACCTTGACGTCGGTGATGCCGTCGCCCACATCGTGCACGACGCCTGCGACCTCGTGGCCCATGACGACCGGACGGATCGGGATGACCGCGAGCCAGCTTGGATCGGTCAGCGCCCCGACGTCGGAGTGGCACAGGCCGGCGGCCTTGATCTGCAGGACGACCTCACCCGGGCCCGGCAACGGCTCGGCGATCTCGTTGAGCACCAGCGGTTCGTTGGTCCCGGTGAACTGCCATGCCTTCATTCCCTGCTGGCCTCCGGTCGCTCCGACCCGCGGTAGTCGCCGAAGGGCTTGTCGCGCTCTGCCAGCGCCGCTGACACGCCGCGCTCGGTGAAGGACTTCATGTACGCCCTCGAAGATCTCTGGTGGAAGCCGAGCGCCTGGATGTCGGTGGTGGCCCGCAGCCCGTCGCGCATCCCGGCGGCTTCCATGGCGCGGTGCACCACCCGCTTGTTGAGGGCGAGGAGGTCGGCGGGAATCTTGGCGACACGCTCGGCGATCGCCACCACCTCGTCGCCGAGACGCTCCACCGGGAACGCCCGGTTGGCGAACCCCGCCTGCACCGCCTCTGCACCGGACATCGCGTCGCCCGTGAGCAGCGCCTCCATCGCACGCCGCATCCCCATCAGCCAGGGCTGCCACGCCAGGTCGGGAGGTGACATCAGCCGAACGGGTGGATAGCCGATCTGCGCGTCGTCGGCGACGTACACGAGGTCGCAGGCCACCGCCAGCTCGGTACCGCCTGCCAGGCAGTAGCCGTGGACCTGGGCGATGAGCGGGGTGGACATGTCCCACATCTCGAACCAACCGGCGACGACATGGCGCGACCACCAGCCGTCGCTCGGGGACGCGTGCCGCTCGACAGCGTGGTTCGGAGCGGACAGGTCGTAGCCGGCGCAGAAGCTCGGACCGGCGCCACGGATGACGACGACCGACACGTCACGAGCTGCATCGGCCTCACGCAGGCTCTCGAAGAGGGCGGCCCGGAGCCGGTCGTCGAGAGCGTTGCGCTTGTTCGGACGGTTGAGCGTGAGTCGCCGCACGAGCGGCGCCGGCTCATCGACGAGGAGGACCGGTTCGTGCTCGTCCATCGGTCGAAGCTACGGCGAACCTAGGCCACGGGCGCCGCGCCCAGCTCGGCCTTGAGGACGCGGCGCAGGAGCTTGCCGGTGTCGTTGTACGGGAGCTGTGCTCGGAACTCGATCCGCTGCGGCGTCTTCGACGAGCGGAGGTGGCTGTGCACCCACTCCTGCAGGTCGGCCTCGCTGGCCGTCACGCCTTCGTTGAGCACGATCGCGGCGACGATCGCCTCACCCCATTCGGCGTCGGGCACACCGACGACGGCTGCTTCGGCGACGGCGGGATGAGCGACGAGTACGTCCTCGATCTCACCCGGCGAGATGTTCTCGGCTCCCCGGACGATGACGTCGTCTCGCCGGCCGGAGAGATAGAGGTAGCCGTCGTCGTCCCAGCAGCCCGTGTCACGCGTGGCGAACCACCCGTTCTCGGTCCCGCCGCTTCGTCCGAGATACTCGCCGGCGACCTGTTCGCCGCGCACGAAGATCTCTCCTGGCTCGTTCGGGCCGAGCGGCTTGCCGTCGTCGTCGCGGATCTCGACCTCCAACGACGGGATGGGTTTGCCGACCGATCCGAGCCGACGGCGCACGGACGGAGACGTGCTCGTCAACGCCTCCCGGTGGTCGTCGCCCCCAAGTACGGCGATCGTCGAGCTCGTCTCGGTGAGCCCGTAGGCCTGGACGAACTCGACGTGCGGCAGCATGGCCAGCGCCCGCTCGATCACCGGGACCGGCATGCGACCGCCACCGTAGGCGAGGTGGCGCAGGGCCGGCAGGGCCTCGTCTTGCCGTTCGAGCACGTCGAGGATGCGGCCGAGCATCGTTGGGACCACCATCGCCTGGGTGATCTGCTCGTCGCGCGCCGTCGCCACCCAGGCGTCCGCGGTGAACGCCGGCAGGTAGACGACACGGCGTCCGGCGTATACCGACGACAGCACGGCCGACACACCGGCGACGTGATAGGGCGGCACGCTCACCAGCGCCGCCTCGTCCTCGTCGGCGGCCATGAACTCGACGGTGCTGATCACGTACGTCGCGAGGTGCTTGTGGCGCAGCACCGCCGCCTTCGGCTCGCCGGTGGTGCCGCTGGTGAACAGCAACAGCGCGGTGTCGTCGGGATCGACGGACGTCATCGGGACGTCGTCCGCGACGACGGTCTCCTGCTCGGCGAGGAACGCGGCAACGCGTCAGCAGCTCGACGTCCGGTACGGCGCCGACCCGTGGGACGACGGTGTCATCGACGACCAGCAGCGATGGGGCGGTGCGGCCGACGACCGCCCGCAGGTGGTCGTCGTCGACGCGATAGTTGAGCGGCACGAACGGGAGCCCGGCGAGGGCGCTCCCGAACACGAGGATCGGCACCGCCTCGGAGTTGACGTCGACGAGGCCGACCCGCTCGACCCCGCGGCTGCGGACCAGGGCGGCCGTCGCCCTTGCCCGGCGGCCGAGCTCGGCGTAGGTCAGCCCGCCGTGCCGCGGCCCGAAGGCGACGCGGTCGCCGAAGCCTTCGACGGCCATCTCCAGCAATGTGGACAGGTGCATCGGGCTGCGTTCTCAGTCCGAGGACGGCAAGGGCTTGGCGTCCTTGACGTGGAGCGGGTCGTCGCCGAGCGAGAGCGAGCCGTCCCCAGCCTTCGTGCACAGCACCTCGAGCCCGGAGTCGGCGTCGGCGTAGCGCTTGCCCAGCAACGTGCCCGCCGCGTGCGCCGGGTCGGTCTGCGCGCTGGCGACGACGGCGTCGGAGTAGGGCACCATCGGCTGACCACCGCACCGGAGGTCGACGTCCGACGACGGCGACCTCACCACGATCACCTCGGTCGTGGAGGTTGTGCTCTTCAAACGAGTACCCGGCTTCAGTTGCACATCGATCACTCCCAAGGCGCCTTCCAGCTGTCGACGTATGTGACCTCCTCGACGGGGCGTCGCGGCGCCGGCCCGAACCCCTCGCCGTGGTAGTAGGCGACCGGGAGCAGGGCGACCTGGGTGACCGTCAGGGGGATGTCGAGGAGCTCGCCGACCTCGCGTTCGTACTCCAGGTGCAACGTCGTCCACGCCGACCCGAGCCCGCGGCTGCGCAACGCCAGTTGGAAGCTCCACACGGCGGGGAGGATCCCACCGTAGAAGCCGGCCACCTCCGCCGGCCCGGCATCGGGGGCGAGCCGGTCGAGGATGCAAGGAACGACGAGCAGCGGTACTTCGGCCATGTGGTCGGCGAGGTGGCGCGACGACTCGACCATGCGCACGGATGCACGGTCCTCCGGGTCGAGCACGGCCAGCTGGGGAGTGATGTAGGCCTCGTACGATCGGGCGTACAGGTCGGCGATCGCCTTCTTCTTGGCTTGCGTCGCGGACCACGAGCCAGCGCCCCCGCTGGCGGTTGCCGCCGCTCGGCGCCTGCGTGGCGATGCGGAGGCAGTCGAGGACGACCTCTCGTTCCACCGGCCGGGTGAGATCGAGGCGCTTGCGCACGGCCCGCGTGGTCGTCAGCAGCCGGTCGGTCTGTTCGAGATCGAACTCCCCGGCCATCACGACACACCTGTGGCGTAGAGCAGATCGTCGTACTTCTCGTGAGCGTGCTCCCGGAGCTTCGGCAGGTGCATCGTCGGGAACAGATCGTCGCTCGCCTTGTAGTCCTTCAGGAGCTGACGGGCGAGCGTGACCTTGTGCACCTCGGTGGCGCCGTCGGCGAGGCCCATGTGGAACGACTCGAGCACCATCGCGCCGAACGGCATCTCGTCGGAGACGCCGAGCGAGCCGTGGATCTGCAGCGCACGCGAGGCGACGTCGTGGAGGACTTGTGGCATCGCCGCCTTGACGGCCGAGATGTCGGCCCGCACACGCAGGTAGTCGTCGTAGCGGTCGATCTTCCAGGCGGTCCGCAGCACGAGCAGGCGGAACTGCTCGATCTGCACCCACGAGTCGGCGATCATCGCCTGCACGAGCTGCTTGCGAGCGAGGACCTCGCCCTTGGTGACCCGCGACAAGGCTCGTTCGCACATCATGTCGAAGGCCCGCTTGACGACCCCCACCGTGCGCATGGCGTGGTGGATGCGTCCGCCGCCGAGGCGGGTCTGGGCGACGACGAACCCCTCGCCTCGCTCGCCGAGCAGGTGGTCCTTGGGGATCCGCACGTCCTCGTAGCGGATGTAGGAGTGGGTCCCTTCGTCGTGCCCGTACACCGGGACGTTGCGCAGGATGTTGACCCCGGGCGTCTCCTTCGGCACGACGAACATCGACATCCGCCGGTGAGCGGGCTCGTCGGGATCGGTCACGGCCAGCACGATCAGGAAGGAGGCGAAGTTGGCGTGCGAGGAGAACCACTTCTCGCCGTTGATGACCCACTCGTCGCCGTCGAGCTCGGCGCGGGTCACGAACTGCGTGGGGTCGGAGCCGCCCTGTGGTTCGGTCATCGAGAACGCCGACACGATGTCGTTGCGCAGCAGCGGCTCGAGGTAGCGCTCCTTCAGCTCCGGCGTCCCGTAGTGGGCGAGGATCTCGGCGTTGCCGGAGTCCGGCGCTTGGCACCCGAAGACGATGGGGCCGGAGTGGGTGCGGCCGAGGATCTCGTTGAGCAGGGCCAGCTTCACCTGGCCGTAGCCCGGCCCGCCGAGGCTGGGCCCGAGATGGGTCGCCCACAACCCTCGCTCGCGCACCTTGTCCTGCAACGGCGGGATCAGCCGCTGGCGCACGGGATCGTCCATGTCCCACGCGTGCTTGACGAGGAAGTCGACCGGTTCGACCTCCTCGCGCACGAACGATTCCACCCAGTCGAGCTCTTCCTGGAACTCGGGTTCGGTCTCGAAGTCCCAACTCATGATGTGACGGTCCTCCATTGGGGCAGCACGACCCCGTCGTCGAGCGTCTCGAACCACACCTCCATCGGCTGGCCCTCGACCAGTTCCGGGCGCCCCGGGAGGTGGCCGACGAGTCGCGCCGGCACGTCGTCGAGCTGGATCAGCACGACGGTGTAGGGCACCGGGAAGGCCGGGTGCACCTGGTGCTCGACGGTCGTCCACGAGTACACACGCCCGCGCCCGGACACCGGCTGCCAGTGGCCCGCCCACGATCCGCATGTGTGGCAGTAGGCCCGGGGCATGTGCAGCACGGCGCCGCACCCGTCGCAGACCCGGATGGCCAGCTCGTGGCGGCGGGCCGCTTCGAAGAACCCGCCCGTGTCGATGTCGTCGTCGACGGGCAGCGGTCGGGGTGGTGTCTCGATCATGCGTCATGCGCGCCGTCGAGCATCAGGGCGCTCCCTGGCGGCAGCGGGGTGGACGTGACGAGACACACCTCGGCGCCGGGCACCTGTGACGTCGACTCGCCCCGGATCTGGCGGACGCCCTTCGACGATGTGGTTCATGCCGTGGATGTAGCCCTCCGAGAGGTGGCCGCCGCCGGTGTTGATCGGGATGCTGCCACCGAGGTCGATCTCGCCGCTGGCGACGAACGGCCCGCCCTCGCCCTTGGCGCAGAACCCCCAGTCCTCGAGCTGCAGCAGGACGGTGATCGTGAAGCAGTCGTAGACCTGGGCGACGTCGACGTCCTGCGGGCCGAGGCCGGCTCGGGCGTAGAGCGTCTTGGCCACCGCCTTCGCCGGCAGCTCGGTGATGCGGTCACGCATCAGCACCGGGAACTGGATGCCGGGCTGCGGGTTCGGGATGCTGTTCTGGGCGACGGCCCGGATGAGCACCGGTTTCTGGCGCAGGTCGCGGGCCCGGTCGGTGCTCGTGACGACGACCGCGCACGCGCCGTCGGTCTCGAGGCAGAAGTCGTAGAGCCGCAGCGGCCGGGAGATCATCCGGGCCGACAGGTAGTCGTCCATCGTCAGCGGAGCGGTCGTGCATCTGCGCACGCGGGTTGGCGTTCGCCCGCTCCCGGCACGTCAGCGCGATCTGGCCGAGCTGCTTCTCGGTCGTCCCGTACTCGAGCATGTGGCGCTGCGCCATCAGGGCGAAGATCTGGCCCGGCGTCAGCAGCCCGTACGGCGCGAAGAACTCGTCGTAGCGTGCCGGCGCCGCCGGCCCGCGGCTCGGTCTGCTTCGAGAGCCCGTAGCGGCGCCCTGAGCGGCCGTTCAGCTCGCGGAACACGAGCACGGTGGTCGCCTGCCCGGACAGGATCGCCCCCACCGCCTGGCCGACCATGCGCGCACGGGGCGACGCCGCCCGGCCCGACCTCGCCCCAGTACGTGAGCTCCTCGATGCCGAGCGAGTCGGCGAGGTCGTTGTGGCGGACCGTGTCCATGTCGCAGCGGACGATGCCGTCGATGTCCTTCGGCGCCAGCCCGGCGTCCTCGATGGCGGCCAGCGCGGCCTGGGTGGCGAGCGTGAGGTCGCTGCGACCGGAGTTGCGTGAGAAGTCGGTGGCGCCGATGCCGACGATCGCGCACCGGTCGCGGTGGTGGAACTCAGCTCATCAGCACAGCCTTCCGTGTCGAGGTCGTGGAGCCGAGCACCTCGGCGGTGTGCTCGCCCAGGTTCGGGGCCCGCCGGGTCGGGACGCTGTCGAACGCCGAGAACCGCAGCGGCGGCCCGGGATAGAGCGCCGGCGGGACGTCGGCGTGCTCCACTTCGACGAAGAAGCTCCGCGCCCGGAGGTGCTCGTCGTCGAGCAGGTCGTCGGGCGAGTTGATCGGGCCGATCGCCAGCCCACGCGCCTGGCCGTCGTGGTAGGCCTCGTCCGCGGACTGCAGCAGGAAGAACGTCTCGACGATGGTCTGGATGTGGCCGAAGTTCTGCTGGCGGTACTCCGGATCGAGGTACTCCGGCTGCACGAGGTCGACCGCCATGTCCTTCGTGCCCAGCCACTCGACCAGCGTCTGCCACGCCTTCTGGTCGGCGACGAAGATCACGAAGTACACCCAGCGGTCGTCGGCGCACTGGAAGATCGCTTGCTGCGGTCGGTGTCGGCTGGGCGTGGCGGCAGGTCTGCCGGTGGACGATCGCTCGCGGGTAGAACCAGTACGGGTTGGCCAGTTCGGCGCCGACGGCGAGGCAGTCGTGCATCGCCACGTCGACGAGTTGACCCTGACCCGTTCGCTCGCGCTCGATCAGGGCGAGCATCGCCCCGGCCTGGGCGAAGCTGGACGCCGACTGGTAGCCCTGGTCGCCGCCCGGGCGGATCGGTGGGATCGAGTGGTCGTCGTAGCCACAGCTGTTGAGCGGCGTGCCGAGGGCGAGACCGACGAGGTCGGAGCTGAGCCGATCGGCCCACGGGCCGGTGAGCCCGAACGGCGTCACCGACACCACGATCAGCCGCGGCGAGGCTGTGCGCAGCTGCTCGGCCTCGAGCCCCCGGGCGCGTGCCTCGGAGGGGCGCAACGTCGTGATGCAGATGTCGGCGCCAGTGAGGAGGCGCAGCAGCTCGGAACGGCCGGCCGGCGTCGCGTCGTCGATGACGACACTGCGCTTGTCGGTGTTGTAGTACCAGAAGCTCAGGCTGTGGTCGGCGTCCTCGTGTCCCTCGCACGAACGGTCCGATCGACCGGCTCGGCGACCCGGTGGGCGGCTCGACCTTGACCACGTCGGCGCCCATCTGGGCGAAGATCTTGCCGGTCATCTCCCCGGCCGGATCGCCGGCCAGCTCGACGACCGTGAGGTGCTCGAACAACGCGGTCATCAGATCACGCCTTCCGCACGCAGCTCGTCGAACTCGTCGTCGTCGACGCCGACGATCTGCTTGAACACGTACTCGTTGTCCTCGCCCAGCAGCGGGCCGGATCGCCAGTTGTCCTGGGCGATCGACGAGAACTGGACCGGCGTCCCCTCGAACCGCGCCGGGCCGATCACCGGGTGGTCCATCTCGAAGAACACGCCGCGGTGGGCGACCTGCGGGTCACTCTCGTTGAGGTCCTCGGCGTTCTGCACGGCCCCCGCCGGCACGCCATGCCGCTGCAGGAGCTCCATGACGTCGTGGCGGTCGCGGTCACGTGTCCAAGCCGACACGTGCTCGTCGAGGGCGTCCTGGTTCCGGAACCGATCCTCCTGCGTGGCGAAGCGCGGGTCGGCGGTCCATGACGGGGGATCCGAGCGCGGTCGACCAGACCGGACCACTGGTCGTCGTCGAACACGGCGATGGCGACCCAACGGTCCTCTCCCCGGGCCGGGTAGACGCCGTGCGGCGCGGCGGGCGGCCACTCGAGCCGGTTGCCGGTCGGGAAGTCGGGGCGGCGGGTCGTGTGGCCGTTCACGGTGACGTCGAGCAGCACCGGCCCGACGAGGTTGATGCCGTTCTCGATCGCCGACACGTCGATCTCGGTGCCCTGCCCGGTGCGCATGCGCCGGTAGATCGCCATCAGCAGCGCCGTCGAGTTGTAGTACGCGGCCTGGTTGTCCATGTACGAGAAGCCCCACCCCGACGGCTCCCGGCCGGGAAGGCCGCTGATCTGGGTGAGCCCGCTCATCGCCTGCACGACCGGCCCGTAGCTGCGGTACTCGGCGTGTGGGCCCGAGTGCCCGTAGCCGCTCATCCGGGCGTAGATGACGTCGGGCGACAGCTCCTGCAGGCGCTCGTAGGTGAGGCCCCAGCGCTCCATCACGCCGGGCGCGAAGTTCTCCGAGACGACGCTGCTCTCGGCGATCAGGCGCTCGGCGAGCTGGCGTCCCTTCGGCGTGCGCATGTTGATGACGACGCCGAGCTTGTTGCGGCAGTAGTTGTTGAACAGGCCGCCCCGGTCGGGGTCGGCGTCGACCGCCTCCTCGCCGAAGTTGCGCGCCGGCTCGTCCTTGTAGATCGGCAGCTTGCGCGGCGTGTCGATCCGTGTCCGGTCCTCGATCTTGATGACCTCGGCGCCGAAGTCGGCGAGCAGGCGCGTCGCCACGGACCCGACGCCCATCCAGCAGAAGTCGGCGACGCGGATGCCGGCCAGCGGTCCTTGGCGCGGTCTGACGGTGCGGTTCAGTCGGCACTCACAGCTTGTCGAAGACGTCCCGGCCGCCGAGGGCGATGGCGAGCACGACGCCACAGGCGGTGACGAACGACATCACCAGCGCGATGGCGGCGACGAGCGGATAGGACCCGTTGACGAAGTAGTCGTAGAGGATCGTGCCCATCGTGTTGGTGGTGGGCGAGCGGACGAGGAGCGAGGCGGCGAACTCGTGGGTGAGCAGCACGAACATCAGGGCGGCGGCCCCGCCGAGCGTGCCGCGCATGAGCGGCAGCAGGATCCGGATGTTCGTGCGCAACGCGCTGGCCCCGCTGACCCGGGACGCCTCGATGTACTGATCGCCGAGGGCGACCATGCCCGAGAGCTGCATGCGGGTCGTGAACGGCAGCATCAGCGTGATGTAGACGAGGATGATCACCCAGCGGGTGCCGTAGAGGATGAACGGCTCGCGGGTGTAGGTGAACAGGAAGCCGACGCCGAAGATGACCGCCGGGATGCCGAGGGGCATCGCCACGATGAAGTCGACGATGGCCCGGATGATCGGGTAGCGCCGGCCCTTGAGGAGCAGGTACGAGGCGATGAAGCCGATCGGGCAGGGCGATGGCGACGGCGGCGAGGGAGGCGATGAGGCTGGTGCTGATGGCCTCGGTGATCCGGGAGTCGTCGAAGACGGCGCGGAAGTTGTCGAGGGTGAACTTGCTCACCTCGATGTCCCCGCTCCAGAAGCTCGACAGCCCGACGACGACCAGCGCGAACACCGGCAGGATCGTCGCCATGAAGCTGTAGACGATGATGCCGACGGCGGCCAGCTTCGACGGCTTCGCCCCGCCGCGGAAGGCCTTGCCGCCGTGGGTCACGAACCGGCTGTGGTCGCCCAGGAAGAACCTCTGGAAGACGACGATGGCGATCCCGAACAGCAGCAGCGGCGCGCCGATGCCGGCCGCCGTGCCGTAGTCGACGGGCGACTGCGACACGGCGAGGTACATGTCGGTGGTCAGCACGTTGATGCCGGCGTTGCGGCCCAGCAGCAGTGGTCCGGTGAACTGCCCGAGCCCGAGCAGCAGCGCCACGCCGCCGCCGTAGACGATCACCGGCCGCAGCAGCGGCAGGATCACCCGGAAGAACACGCCGAGCTGCGAGGAGCCGCTCACCTGGGCGGCCTCGATGAGCTCGGAGTTGATGTTCTCGAAGCCGGAGCTGACGAAGAGGTAGACGAAGGCGGTCAGGCCGAAGCCGGTGATGATGATGATCCACGGCAGCGTGTAGACGTCGACAGGGCCTTCCTCCAAGTGGTTCCACCACGGCAGCGTGCGGAGGAGCGCGTTGAGGTATCCCGGTCGGGGCGACAGCAGGAACGACCAGCCCAGCACGCTGGCGACCGCGGGCACGACGATCGGCAGGATCGGGAGCACCCGCAGCATCCGCAGCCGGGGAGGCAGGCGGGTCGCCGCCCACGCCAGCAACGTGCCGAGCACCAGCGCGATGACCAGCGAGCCGAGCGCGAGGAGGATCGTGGTGCGCAGCGTCTCGGCCATCGACGGTCGTGTGAAGGCGTTGCGATAGCCGCGCGCGCCGTCCTCGAGCGCCAGTGTCTGCAGCCGCCACAGCGGCACGACGACGAGATAGGCGAGCCCGGCGAGGAAGGCCAGGAGCCCGATCCTGACGAGGATCCGTCGGCCCTGGGTCACCCCGACCGAACGTGGCCGGGTGGCGAATGGTTGCGACGGCCATGACGCTCAGGCTCCGATCGGCTGCCGGCACCTCGACCGGCACGTGGCCGGCGATGCGCGAGCCGGTCACCGTCGAAGTAGATCGCGGTGGTCGTCGCGAACCCGGCCGTGACCGGCTGGCCGATGGACAGCTTGCGTGCCCAGCCGCCGAGGCGGCCGCTGGGCACCTGCACCTCGAGGCGGTGCCCGCCGGCGGTGACGACGACGTCGAAGTGCCGTCCTCCGAACTGCGAGTCCACGACCTCGGCCAGGAAGCTGACGACGTCGCCGTCGAGCGGCTGGTCGACCGGTGCGAGCACGACATCGTCCGGGCGCAGCCGGACGGCGACAGACGCGCAGTCGCGGGGAACGGGAAGCTCGCCGTTGGCGGTGAGGTCCCCGAGGGACCAGCCGTCGCTCGCGCCGCTCGAACTGCAGCCGGTTGGACATGCCGATGAAGCCGGCGACGTACTCAGTGGCAGGCTCCTCGAAGACTTGCTCCGGCGTGTCGAACTGCTCGATCCGGCCGGCCTTCATGATCGCCAGGCGGTCCCCCAACGCCAGCGCCTCACGCTGGTCGTGGGTCACGAACACGGCGGTGAAGCGCAGTCGCTCGTGGAGCTCGTGGATCTGCGCCCGCACCTGGTCGCGCAGCCGGGCGTCGAGGTTGCTCAGTGGCTCGTCGAAGAGCACCAGGTCGGGACGGGCGACGAGGGGGGGGGGGGGGAGGGGGGGGGGGGGGGGGGTCGGAAGAGGGGGGCCCCAGGGCCCCCGTGGGGGGGGGCGCGAGAGAGAGGGGGAGGGGTCGGTCGGGGAGGGGGCTGAGGGTCGGGTGTGGGTTTGGTTTTCAGGCGAAGTGAGGAGGGGAGCGACCTGAGAATTCCCTGTGGGAGGCGTGTGGCCCTGCGGGTGGGCCCTGAGGGCAGGTAAGCCCTATGGGTGGTCCTGCACCCACTCATGGCGTTGACGTAAAGTCGGCGAGCCTGACCGGTTGGTTCTCGGCTACCCGGGGGAGGTCGCTGTCGATGCCGCGCACGACTCGACGGCGATGCCGGGTACTTGGCCTCGGTTGTGGCCAGCTGTCGAGGCATCGAGCCCCTGGCTCGAATAGACCGTGACCGCACCTTCCTCGGTGGCGGCGGCGATCAACTCAGGGTCCTCGGCCGCCTCGCCGGCTGTCGTCGCGGTGCTCTCCCCCGCCGTCGTCGCCGTGTCCTCCGGCGGCCGTGGTCGCGGTCTCCCGCGGCCGATCGTCGCAGTCGCCTCAGCAGCCGTCGTCTCGGTCGCACCGGCTGCGCGACCGTGGTGCCGCTTTCGGCGGCGTCGTCGTCATCACCTCCACAGGCAGCCATCGTCAGCCCGACGACCACCATCACCGCCGTCGTGAATCGAAGACCTCGCCGTGATTTCGCTCGCACGTTGTGCACCCCCTGTGAGTGGACCGACACGGCAGGCCGTATTCCTCATGATGATAAGAAAGAATCGAGGGTGTGTCAAGGATCACGGCCGGTTTCCTCATCAAGGATTCGGGTGTGCTCGGCGCCCGGGCGGTCGGTGAGCATGCCGGTCGTCATGATCGCGTCCACCCGACGCTGCAGGATGTTGGTCCACTCGGGGTGGGTGAGGATCCAGAACCGGTTGGCACGGATCGCTGCGACGACGAGCGCGGCGACCGTCGCAGGGTCCTTCCCGGCGGTTGCGAGATAGCTCGCCGAGCTCGACGCGAAGGCCCGTCCTTCGGGCGTGTCCGACCGCTGCGTCAACGTCTCCGGGCGGTTGTGCCGGCTGCTCAACAGGGGCGTGTCGACCGGCCCCGGCACCAGCACGCTGGCTCCGACGGGCGACTGACGCGCGTCGAGTTCGCGTCTGACCGCCTCCATCAACGTGATCACGCCCGCCTTGGCCACCGAGTAGGGGGCGATGAACGGCGGCGCCACCAGGCCCGACGTGGACGACGTCGACACCAGGTGCCCGGCGCCCTGCGCCTCGATGAGCGGCAGGAACACGCGTATGCCGTTGATCGCGCCCCACAGGTCCACGTCGATCACCCAGCGCCATTCGTCGTCGGTGAGGTCCTCGACCCGGCCTCCGATCACGACACCAGCGTTGTTGCACACGATGTGCACAGCCCCGAACGAGTCGACGGTGGCCTCGGCCAAGGCCCGGATGTCATCGAGACGGGAGACGTCCGTGCGGATGCCGACGGCACGGTCTCCAGCGCCGACGAGCTCGGCGGCAGTCGCCTCGGCCGCAGCACGGTCGATGTCCGCCACGACGACGTTCATGTCCTCGGCGGTGAATCGGTCGACCATCGCCCGCCCGATGCCTGACGCGCCGCCGGTGACGACCGCCGTCTTGCCCGCGAGGTCCTTCATCACGCGGATGTTACTCTAAATCTCATGATGAATATGTCCGTGAAGGGCCGGTGTCCGCGGATCGTCAGGGCGTCGACCGGTAGCCTCGCCGCGTGGCGAAGGTGCGCGCGGTGCCGCCGACGCAGCCCCGATTCGGCAACGGAGGCCGGCGGCGGTCCGGCATCGCCGAGTCGTCGAGGGCACCCGCGGGCAGCGCCTTGACCCGCGCCCTGAAGACGTCCGAGACCGTCGCTCGTGACATCGTCCGAGACATCGTCAGCCGAGGTCTCAGACCGGCGACCGCCTGCCGGCGGAGGCCGCCATGCTCGAGCAGTACGGCGTCAGCCGCGAGTCGCTCCGCGAGGCCCTCCGTCTCCTCGAAGTCCAGGGCCTGATCACCATCCGGCGCGGCCCGGGCGGCGGTCCGAGCGTCGGTCACGTGGATCCCGCCAACCTCGGTCGGGTGTCGACGCTCTTCTACCACCTCGCCGGCGGCACGTACGCCGAGCTGTTCGAGGCGTGGATCCTGACCGAGCCGATCCTGGCCGAGCGGGCGGCACGCAACGAGGATCGGGACGCGGTCAAGAAGGCGATGGCGCCGTTCATGACCGCGCCGGATGGTCACTGGCCCCGACAACAGCAAGCTCGACTTCGTCGACTCACATGTCGAGTTCCACGCCGTCGTGGCCAGGCTCGCCGACAACCGCGTCCTCGAGCTGATGCTCGAGACGACCGGTCAGATCGTCACCCACCATGTCGTCGTCAACGCCGACCCGCGCGATCTGAAGGACGAGATCGACCATGACCACGCAGAGATCGCCAGAGCGATCGCCGCCGGGCACGCCAACCGGGCTCGCGCGCTGATGGAGGACCACATTGGTCCCATGGTCGACCACTACCGCATGGAGATCGGCGACCAGATGAACGACTTCATCGAATGGCGCTGAGGACTCAGCCGCCTATCTGACGCGGGCGGCAGCTCGATGGCCGCGACGATGTCGGCCGGACCCAGGGGTTGGCGGTTGACCCTGGCACCGAGCGGAGCGAGCGCGTCGGCGACGGCGTTGACCACCGCCGGCGGTGACGCCGATGGCGCCGCCCTCCCCCATGCCCTTGTAGCCGCCGGGGTTGTGGTGCGCCGGCGTCTCGATGTGGCCGTACTCGATGATCGGGCACCTCGGCCGCCGTCGGCAGCAGGTAGTCGAGGAACGTCGTGGCGAGCGGGTTGCCGTCGTCGTCGTAGACCATGTGCTCGTAGAGCACGCCGCCGATGCCCTGCACCACGCCGCCGGCGATCTGGCCCTCGACGACCATCGGGTTGATCATCACGCCGCAGTCCTCGCTGACGACGTAGCGCAGCAGCGTGACGGCGCCGGTGACCGGGTCGACCTCGCACGTGCACACGTGGCAGGCGTTCGACCACGTGAACGGCGCGGTCGGCGTGTAGCGGGCCGTGCGCCTCGAGCCCCGGCTCATGCCCGGCGGCAGCGCTGTCGGGTCGAGTGTAGGCGATCCGGGCGACCTCGGCGAGCGGTCATGCCCGCGGCCGGCGTGCCCGCGCACCGAGACACGCCGTCGTCGATCTCGAGGTCGTCGGGCGCCGCCTCCAGCGTGTGGGCGGCGATCTCGAGCGACCTTGTCGCGCACCTCGGCCGCGGCCGCGCGCGCGGCGCCGCTGCACGAGCACCGCGCTGCGGCTGCCGCCGGTGCCCGGCCCGAACGGCGCGACGCCGGTGTCGCCCTGGACGACCATGACGTCGTCGATGTCGACGCCGAGCTCGTCGGCGACGACCTGGGGGATCGTGGTCTCGAGGCTCTGGCCGTGGCTGCGCGTGCCCATGTACACGCTGACCTTGCCGGTCAGGTCGACGCGGACGGTCGCCGCCTCGGTGCGACAGGCTGCCGAAGCGCGAGGCCCGTCGGCTCGACGTACAGGCCGAGCCCGACGCCGAGCAGCCGGCCCTCGCGCGCGGCCGCGGCCTGCTCGCTCGCGGAACGCGTCGTAGCCGAGGATCTCGGCGGCCTGCTCGAGCGTCTCGGCCGGCGTGACGTCGTCGTAGCACCAGCCCGGCGGCGGTCGTGTACGGCAGGTCGGCCGCGTGGATGACGTTGCGGCGGCGCAGCTCGAGCGGGTCGATGCCGAGCTGCCCGGGCGACGACGTCGATCATCTGCTCGCGCGCGACCGTCTCGATCATCCACGGCCCGCGGTACGGCCGCGCCGCAGGTGTTGGTGTACACGGCCTGCGCCGAGAACTGCAGCCAGCGGGATCCGGTACGGGCCGGGGAACATGCATCGGCCGACGAAGCCGACGCGCTGCTGCCGGCGGCGGGAACGACGCCGACGTCCTCGACGTGGTCGACGCGGACGCCGAGGATGTGGCCGTCGTCGTCGAGCGCCATGGTCACGGTCATCCGGTCCTCGCGGGCGTGCTGGTCGGCGATGAGGTTCTCGCGCCGGTCCTCGATCCACTTGACCGGGCGGCCGAGCCGATCCGGCCGGCGAGCACGACGGCGAGCTCCTCGGGCAGCATGAACATCTTCTGGCCGAAGCCGCCGCCGACGTCGCCCATGATCACCCGGACGTGGTTCTCGGGGATGCCGAGCGACGCGGGCGAGGAAGCCGCGCACGCCGTGCGGGCCCTGGGTCGAGAGCCAGACCGTCGAGGCTCTCGGCCGACGGGTCCCACTGCGACGACGATGCCGCGCGTCTCCATCGGCACGCTGAGGTAGCGGTGCTGGTGGAACGTCTCGGTGACGACGTGGGCGGCGCCGGCGAAGATCGTCGTCGAGCTCGGGGTCGTCGGCCGCCGGCATCGTCGCCGGCGACGTTGGTGTCGAGCTCGGGGTGGACGAGCGGCGCGCCGTCGGCGAGCGCGGCGTCGAAGTCGACGACCGGCGGCAGCGGCTCGATGTCGACCTCGACGAGCTCGCCGGCGTCCTCGGCGATGTAGCGGCTGTCGGCGACGACGATCGCGATCGGCTCGCCGACGAAGCGCACGTCGCCGTCGGCCAGCACCCGGTACGTCGGCGTGCCGCCGGTCGGCCCGTCGAAGTCGACCCAGCGCTCGTGGACGCGCCGGGTTGAGGTCGGCGGCGGTGAGCACCGCGACGACGCCGTCGAGCGCCGCGGGCCGCCGTCGACGTCGATCGACGACGATGCGTGCCGCGCGCCACGTCGCTGCGGACGAACGCGGCGTGCAGCATGCCGGGCACGACGACGTCGTCGACGTAGCGTGCCGCGGCCGGTGAGCAGGCGGGGGTCCTCGCGCCGCGGGACGCGCTGGCCGACGAACCGGGTCGCGGCCGGTCGTCGCGCGTCACGCGCCGGCCATCCGCTCGCCGCGGCGGCCAGCTGCACGGCCTCGACGATGCCCTGGTAGCCGGTGCAGCGGCAGAGGTTGCCGGACAGCCCGTCGCGGATCTCGTCGTCGGTCGGGGTCGGGGTGGTCGCGCAGGAACGCGGTGACCGACACGACGAAGCCGGGGGTGCAGAAGCCGCACTGCAGGCCGTGGCGCTCGCGGAACGCCTCCTGCACCGGGCTGCAGCTCGCCGTCGGCCGCGGCGAGGCCCTCGACCGTCGTGACCTCGGCGCCGTCGGCCTGCACCGCGAACAGCAGGCACGAGCGCACGGCCTCGCCGTCGACGAGCACCGTGCAGGCGCCGCACACGCCGTGCTCGCAGCCGAGGTGGGTGCCGGTGAGCCGAGTCCTCGCGCAGGAAGTCGGCGAGCGTCTTGCGCGGCTCGACCAGCGGCCGTGCGCGGCGTGCCGTTGACCGTCACGGAGACGACCGACGTCAGCATCGCTCGGCCTCCTCGAGCGCTTGCGTCCACGCCGCGGCCGACCATCGCCGCGCCGACGCGCATCCGGTAGTCGGGCGGCGCGTGCAGGTCGCCGGGCGGTCGATCGACGTCGGCCGACCGCCAGCTGGCCGATCTCGTCGCCGGCAGCTCGTCGCGGACGCGTGCCCGAGCAGCGCCGCCTCGGCCGCCGCGGCAGCGGACGGGGTCGACCCGACGCCGAACAGCGCGATGCGCGCACCGGCTGACGCCGCCGTCGTCGTCGAGCTCGCACGCCGGCGACCGCGCCGGCGATGGCGAAGTCGCCGTGACGGCGGGCCACCTCCTCGACGCCGAAGCCGCACCGCCCGTCCCACACCGGGAAGCGGACGGCGGTGAGCACCTCGTCGGGCTCGAGCGCGGTCGTCCAGGACCCCGTCGAAGAAGTCGGCGGCGGCGATCCGGCGGGCTGCCCGCCGCGGACGACCGCCTCGAGCTCGGCGTCGAGGGCGACCGCGACGGCCGGGTACTCGGCCGCCGGGTCGGCGTGGGCGAGCGAGCCGCCGACCGTGCCCCGGTTGCGGATCTGGAAGTGGCCGATGAGCGGCATCGCCCTGGCCAGCAGCGGCACGGCCGCGGCGACCGCGGCGTCGCGCTCGACCGCGACTCGGTGTGTCGACCGCGCCGACGGCGAGCGTGCCGTTCGTGCGCTCGACGCCGCGAGCTCCGCGACCCGGCCAGCGTCGACGAGGTGGGCGAACGGGCCAGCCGCAGCGCCAGCATCGGCACCAGGCTCTGGCCGCCGGCCAGCACCTTGGCCTCGTCGCCGAGCTCGGCGAGCAGCGCCGACCGCCTCGTCGACGCTCGCCGGCGCGTGGTACTCGAACGGCGCCGGCTTCACATCGACGTCCCAGACGAGCGGCAGCGCGAGCAGCGAGATCTGGCCGCCGTGCGCCATGAGCGGCTCGTCGGTGGCGACCCGGTACTCGGGGATGACGCGGTGCCACTCCTCGATGGCGACTTGCCAGCTCGGCCCGGGCGAGGTGCGACCCGAGGCAGCGGTGCTCGCTGGCGCCGAAGGCGATGTGGCGGTTCGGCTGGCGGTCGATGATCACCTCCGCCGGCGTCGGGGAACATCCGCGGGTCGCGGGTCGCCGACTGGATCGTGAGCAGCACCATCTCGTCCTTCTTCATCGGGCAGCCGTGGAAGTCGACGTCGCGGGTGACCTTGCGGGCCATGCTGACGATCGGGTAGGCGCGCAGGAACTCCTCGACCGCGCTCGGGATCAACTCGGGCGACGCGACGAGGCGGCGGCGGTCCTCGGGATGGGTGGCGAGGTGGTAGAAGCACCAGCCGAGCTGGCTCTTGAGCGTGTCGAGGCTGCCGACCGTGAGCGTGACGCAGATGTCCTGGATCTCGTCGTCGGGCAGCGGCCGCCATCGATCGTGCCCTGGGTCAGGTGGGTCACGAAGTCGACGTCGGGATCGAGCGGGCGGGCCGGCCGGTCGGCGATCATGTCCTTCCAGTAGTTGGCGATGTCGTTCCACGCCTCCATGATCGCAGCTCCGCGGACTTGTCCTCCGTGTCGGCGAAGTGGCCGGACATCCGGCGCACGCAGGACACGAAGAAGTCGGGGTCGTCGTCGAGCGGCAGACCCATCGAGTACAGGAAGGCCCTGACCGGGTACCGGTCCGCCGAACGACGTCATGAACTCGCAGCCGCCGTCCGCGACGACCTCCTCGACGGTTTCCCGGGCCAGCCGCTCGAGCGTCGGCGCCATCTTGGCCACCGCCGCCGGCGCGAACCACTTGTTCATCACCTGGCGGTACTTCATGTGCTGCGGCGGGTCGATGAACGACGGCAGGAACCGGTACGCCGGGATCAGGATCGGTCGCCACGATCGAGTGGTTGCAGAACGTCTCCGGCGATCTGGAACGCCTCGCGGATGTCCTCGAAGCGGGTCAGCACCCAGTACCCCGGGCCGTAGGTGTTCCAGTAGTAGCGGTGCTGCTCGCGCAGCTCGTCGATCTCGTCCCAGTGCGCCCCCGCCGGTGCGATCTTGGTGCTGAGGTCGACCTCGATCGAGGGGTAGTTGCTCACTGTGTCCTCCTTGAGGCTGAAATGGTCAGCCGGCGACCTCCGGGTCCACCTCGGTCCCGGCGATGATGTACGCGCCGTCAAAGTCCGCCTTGACGACGGTGCGGGTCTTCTCGGCTGCGTCCCACTGCGTTGCCGTGTTCAGCGTGTTGCAGATCGAGTTGTAGCCCTCGACCGGCTCGCCGCAGCTCACCGGGCTGGCCGCCCACATGTGGTGATCAACTGTGCTGGCGACGGCTTCTTCGATCGTCGCTTGGTCGAGACCGTCGAGGCCGACCTCGGCGGCCGCGTTCGTCACGAGATGCCACAGCAGCATCGCATCCATGAAGATGACGGCGCCGTTCCCGGTCATGTTGACGTCCGGCTGGTACTCCTCCATCGCCGCGACGTACAGCTCGGCCTCGTCTTTGAGCAAGCCGTCCTCATAGCTCTGCGGGTTGCTGGGGTCCTTGGCGCTCACGAAGTACATGCCGTCGGCCTTGTCGCCCAGCTCCTCGACCTGGCGCTGCTCGAAGCAGGCGCCGGTGAAGACGGCCGGGGCCTGTTCCGGTCCCAGCCCAGACCGGACAGCGCGTTGACGAGGCTGAGGCACGACGCGACGGGGGCCGAGTACAGGATGGCGTCAGGGTCGAAGTCGAGGATCTGCGTCGCCTGGGTGCTCAGGTCGGGCGCCGTCGGAGGGATCGGCACGCCCGTGTGCTCGAGGTCCGGGACCGACCCTTCGACATCGGCCGGGCCGGCGAACGATCCGTTGAGGACGTTCATCGGCTTCTTCTCGAGGTCGAGGTAGCAGACCAGACCGTTGGGGATGTCGAAGTAGGCGACCGCCACGCGGCGGGCGCCGAGCTCGTTCACGGCGAACTCGACGAGCGCGGGTGAGCACCGACGCAACCGCCGCCTGGGGCCGTCCGTACACACCTTCGGCGTTGAAGTCGGACGGGTTCACCGGGATGCCGGAGATGTTCACGACGCCGGCGGCGGCCAGGACCGGGTAGGCGCCGGCGCTGTTGTTGTTGAAGCCCTGGACGACGATCGCCGGGTTCTTCGACGCCAGCTCGTTGGCGCAGCGGACACTGTCGGACGGATCCAGACCGACGAAGCACGTCTCCAATTGGATCGGCCGCCCCGGCGTACCGGCGACCAGGTCGCTGCCGATGCCGCCCAGTTCGTTGTTGATGTACTCGACGGCGGCGGTCATCCCGCCGGTGATGTCGGGGAACGTGAACGACGGATCGCCTTCCGAGTTCAACAGCCCGATGACGAACGGCTCGAGCGAGTCGTCGGCCTCCAAGGGGGCCTCCTCCGCGCACGCCAGCCACTGCGCCATCTGCCCGGCGCTCGTGCCGAACTGCTCGTCGAGGCTCGTGACGACCTCGCCGTCGCACGTCACCTCGGTCGCCGCACCCCCGCCGCCGGACGTCGTCTCGGTGCCCTCTGTCGTCTGGGCCGCGGTCCCTCCGGGTGTGCCCGCGGCCGTCGTGGCGGTGGCGGGCGCGCTCGTCGCCGGCGCGGCTTGGCCCGCCGTGGTCGGCGCCGCGGCGTCGTCATCGTCGTCGTCACCGCAGGCGGCGATCACGAGCGCCGAGCTCAGCAGCACGGCTGCGATCCGCGAAGTCGACCTGTTTCTCAGCATGTTCGGCACCCCCAGTGCGCGAGGCGATACCCCGTTCCCGAAATAAATACGATCAGCTCACCATTTGTCAAGGATTCATCAGGATAATTGTAAACATTTCATGGCACGTAGGGGAGCTTCTCGACGTACCGCAGCTCCTCCTCCTCGACGCACTCGGGGAGGTACGCCGCCCACTCCTGGAACTCGGGGTCCTCCAGAGCCGCACCGAGCACCGACCGGACCCCCGATGCGCCGGGGACCTCCCACACGTCCCACACCTCCCACAGGCGACCGATCGCTGTCTGGTACGCGCCGTGCAACCGCCAACCCTTCCGTTCGAGGACGGGCACCAGGTGCTTCATGATCTCGGTGAAGCGGTCGATTGCGCCGTACTTGAGCTGGATCCTGGCGAGCAGGTAACCGGTCTCCATCGTGTCCTCCTTGGCGGTCACAGGGCGGCATCTCCGAGGTAGCTCACTTCGAGGAGGTCACGGTTCGACGTCAGCTCGCGCCGATCCCGACAGGCCAGGCGTCCGTGGGTCAGCACGTAGGCCCGGTCGGCGATCTCGAGCGCCAGGTGGACGTGCTGCTCGACGAGCAGCACGCCGGCCCCGGTCTCGTCGGCGATCCGGCGGACCACCGGCAGCAGCCGCTCGACGATGATCGGCGCCAGCCCGAGGCTCATCTCGTCCACCATAGCACCTTGGGCTCCGACGCCAGCGCCCGGGCCATCGCCAGCATCTGCTGCTCGCCGCCCGAGAGCAGCCCGGCGCGCCGGTCGACGAGCGGCGCCAGCGCCGGGAACATCTCGAGCGCCCGCTCGTAGGCCGCGGCCTTCTCGACGCGGCCGCCGAGCAGCCCGAGGCGGAGGTTCTCCTCCACGGTGAGGTCGAAGAACAGCGAGCGGTCCTCGGCACGTGGGCCAGGCCGCGCCGGGCGACCTCGCCGGCGTGCGCGCCCGTCGACCGCTGCGCCGAGCACCTTGATCGTCCCCGCCGAGCGGGCCGACAGCCCGGAGATCGTGAGCAGGGTGGTCGTCTTGCCGGCGCCGTTCGGCCCGAGCAGGGCCACGACCTCGCCCGGCGTCGACGGTGAGGTCGAGGTCGCGGACGACGGGGATGCCGCCGTAGCCCGGCGTGAGGCCGCTGACGTCGATGAGCGCGTCGCCGGTGCTGACTCATCGCTGGCCGACCGTCGTCGGTGTCGCGCGCTCGATCGTGCTGGGTCGACGATCGTCGCTGCACCGCGGCGACCGTCGTCACCGCCGTGGGCCTCGGCCTCGCCGGCGCTCTCGCCGAGGTAGGCGGCGACGACGGCCGGATCGGTCCGGATCTGCGCCGGCGTGCCCTCGGCGATGACCTTGCCGAAGTCGAGCACGTACAGGTAGTCGCACACGTTGAGCACGAGCCCCATGTCGTGGTCGATCAGGAAGACGTGATGCCGTCGTCGAGCAGCCCGCGGAGCTGGCTGCCGAGCACCTGGCTCTCGGCGGTGTCGAGGCCGGCGGCCGGCTCGTCGAGCAGCACGAGCTTCGGCCGGCGACGAGCGCGCGCGCGACGCCGACGAGCTTGCGGCTGGCCGTGGGAGCAGCTCGCTCGGGTAGCGCTCGGCGGAGGTCGCCCAGCCCGACGGTCGTCGAGCGCCCACTCGACGCTGCTCGTCGAGGCGCGCTCGAGCGGTCGGGTGGAGCATGTCGGCGATGAACGATACCAGTGCGGCCGCTCGGCCGCGACCAGGAGGTTGTCGCGCACGCTGAGGTCCTCGAACAGCTCGAGCGACTGCCACGTGCGGCCGAGGCCCCGCGGGCCCGGTCGTGGGCGGCAGGCTCGGTGATGTCCTCGCCGCCGAAGTGCACCGTGCCGGCCGACGGCGTGGACGAAGCCGGTGATGGCGTCGATGAAGGTCGTCTTGCCGGCGCCGTTCGGCCCGATCAGCCCGACGAGCTTGCCCTTCTCGACGTTGATGTTGACGTGTCGTTGGCGTTCAGGCCGCCGAACGTGACCGTGAGCCCGTCGGTCTCGAGCAGCGTGCTCATTCAGTTGCCTCCTGCAACGCGAACGGGCGGCTCCGCGCTGGTCGCCGCAGTCGTCGGCCCGGTCGGCGTGTGGCGCGCCGCCATCCTTCGCTTGCGCACGGCGGCCGAGATCTGGACGACATTGGCTCGGATCACGAGTGCGAGGGCGACGCCGAGCACCACCATCCACCCGCTGAAGCCCGGCCGGCGGGTCCACAGCAGCCACCCGGCGACGCCACCGATGAGCGCAACGGGTCGAGACGCAGCAACGCAGCCCGCCACGCGGGCCAGCGGGCGTGGAGCACGAAGTTGCCGAGCCGTTGGAGGAGCGGCTGAAGAACGGCGCCAGACCCTCCGGATGGACGATGGCCGTGACGATCAGGCCGGCACCGCCCAGCACCGCGGTGTACTCCTCGATGCCCTCGAAGTGGTGGCGGCTGAAGACGACCATGACGCCGCCAGTCCCGATGAGGCCGGCGACGATCGCTCCGTTGACCGAGGTGATCCCGCCGAGGTACGAGAACGCCAGCAAGCTCAGACCGAGCAGCACGACGAAGTTCTCCGAGCTGATCGTCTGCTGCTGGTAGCCGAGCATGACGCCGGCGATGCCGGCGAGGGCGCTGGCGATCCCGAACGCCAGCAGTTTCGTCGCGCGCGACATCGACGCCCGCCGCCGCCGCGGCTCGCTCGTTGGCCCGCACGGCGAGGAACCGGCGACCGGTCCCGTGCCGCCGCAGGTTGGCGACCGCGACTGCGCACAGCGTGAGCACGACCACGATGAACGCCGTGAAGCCGAAGGCGTCGGACAGACCGCTGCCGCTCACGACGCCGAGGTCGAGGCCGAACAGCGTCGGCTCGGGCACCGGTGCGCCGGCGCCCTGGCTGAGGTCGGTGAGCTCCGGGTTCTTGAAGAAGAACTCCTCCAGCATCAGGGCGGCGGCGATCGTCACGACGGCGAGTTGCACGCCGCGGATGCGCAGGGCCGGCAGTCCGACGATCAGCCCCACGGCGACGGCGGCGGCGACGCCGAGCGGGGCGGCGAGGATCATCGGGAAGCCCGGCCCGTCCACGGCGAACGCCTGTAGCGAGCCCTCGACGACGTTGCCGTCGCTCGTCAACCGGACCATCACGAACGCTGCCGTGCCGGCCAACGCCAGCTGGGCCAAGCTGATCTGACCCACGTACCCCGTCAACACCACGTAGGACAGGGCGAGGATGGCGACGATCAAGCTCGTGGTGAGGCCGAGCTGCCACGTGCCGGTGAGGTGCGGGATGATCGTCACGCCGCCGATCTCGACGCCGCGCGCCAGCAGCAGCACGAGCGCCGGCCAGATCACGGCGTGCTGCCAGACCCGTCTCGGGTACGGCGACAGCGGCAGCCGGCGCTCGGCCACAGTGCCGCGGACGGGCAGCTTGTCGCCGCGGAAGAACAGCACCAGGGCGATGACGACGAGTGGAACCGCCGTGCCGGCACCCGTGCGGGCCCAATCCGGGAACCAGTCCTCGGCCGCCCAGTTCTGGACGACCCCCTGCAGCCCGCCGAGCAGCAGGCCGCCCGCCACGGCGACCGGGATCGACGTGAGGTTGCCGAGCAGCGCGGCGCCGAGGGCCGGCACGATGAACAGCGTGAACCGCACCGGGTCGACCCCGGTCACCGGCGACACGAGGATGCCGGCCAGGCCGGCCACGAGGGCCGACAGCACCCAGTTCGCGAGGGCGAGACGATCCGGCGAGTAGCCGAGGAGGATGGCGCCCTTCTCGTTGCCGGCCGCCGCCCGCGTCGCGGTGCCGAACCGTGTGTGCCGGTAGAAGAACCACAGCACCGCGCCCGTGACGACGGCCACGAGAAGCAGCCAGATGTTCACCCGGGGCAGCGCTCGACCGAACCAGAGGAAGTCCGGCCACGGCTCGCTCGGCAGGACGGGAGGCGGCTGGCGGACGGTCTCCCCGAAGTTCAACAGCGCGACGCCCTGGAGATACAGCAGCACGCCCAGCGAGCCGATGACCTTGCCGAGGGGTGGAGCGTGGCGCAGCGGCCGGAACACCAGGTAGTGCACCAAGACGCCGAGCAGGGCGGCCATGGCGAGCGAAAGGGTCAGGGCGACCCAGAACGGCACGGGACCGTCGTGCACGCGGATCTCGACCGGCACGTTGAGCGACGACGTCGGGAGAATGTCGACCAGCGGCAGTTGGATGACGCCGTCGCGCTGCAGCTCGGTCATCGTGAAGGCCGGGTACATGGCCATCGCGCCGAGGGCGAAGTTGATGACGCCGGCGCCCTTGAACGAGCACACCAGCCGCTCGCCAGCAGCGCGTACAGCGAGCCGCCGGCCAGACCCAGCAGGGCGAAGAAGATCACGTCGTTCATCGGCCTCAGGGCCCTCGAGTCATTCGGTCACGATCGTGATGGCGCCCTCGGGGCACACGTCGACACCCACGTGCGCTTGGCGCTCCAGCTCGGCCGGGACCTCGAACTCGGTCCCGCGCTCGGCGCAGTAGCCCTCGTCGTCGGAGTGGAAGACGTCGGGGCTCAGGGAGTAGCAGCGTCCCTGTCCTGAGCAGAGCTTCTCGCTCACCGCCAGCCGCAACGTCTTCTGCTTCGTTTCGTTCGTCATGACGATGCCCGAGCCGCGGCGGCATCGGAGACCTGTGTCTCGGTCATCGCGGCCTGCGGAAACTGACGCTGCTCCGACCAGCCGATGTCCATCACCTTGTCGACGATCAGCCACCGACCGTCGAGCTTGCGCAGCACGTCGCGGTACCGAGCGACGATCACGATCACCGTGTCGGGATCCGCTTCGGCCGTCTGGTGGGACGTGTGGTAGGTGAGCGTCCGGGCCTCGTCGCCCTCGATGTCGACGTGGTACACGTTCAGGAGGTGGTGCTGCCACGTCCGGTCGAGCGTCATCTGATCGATCCACGACACGATGGCGTCGGCGCCGTGGATCGGCTCGCTCGGGCCGTACTGGGCCACGGCATCGTCGGCGAACAGCGAGCGCAGCCGCGGATAGTCCTTGCCGTCGATGGTCGATGCGTAGCGGTAGAGCGTGTCGACGATCTGCTGGCGATCGACCAACTCCTGAAGCGTGCGCTCGACGTCCACAACGGCCCCTTCCGATGGATTGCGAGGGGCGACGGACGACCCCTCGGCGACATCGAAGAAGCATCTACCGACGTCGGCGGATTGTCAATAATTCCTCATGATTAACCTGAGAAATTCTGCCGGGCCTTGCGGCCCGCGTCGCCGCGCAGCCCGGGCGGCCTCAGTCGAGGTGGTAGATCCGGGCGGCGTTGTCGTGAAGGACCTTGCGCTGCGTCGACTCGGGCAGGTCGCCGAGGCTGCTCTCGATGAAGTCGCGCGGCGAGACCGCGCTCGTGGCCGGGCCGGGCGACATGCTCGTCGGGTGCGGGAAGTCGGTCTCGTAGAGGAAGTTGTCGTCGCCGAGCCACTCGATGGCGGCCCGGGCGGTCTCGCGCTCGAACCAGAAGCACCCGTACATCTGCCGCTTGAAGTACTCGCTCGGCAACAGGTCGTACTCGGGATGCTCGAGGGCGACGCCGCAGTTCTTCCACTGCCAGTCGAGCGAGTCGAGGGCGAACGGGATCCAGCCGACGCCGCTCTCGACCGACACGAAGTTGAGCTCCGGGAAGCGGTGACAGATCCCGCCACAGATCAGTGCGGAGATCGTGCGCGCATTGCCCATGAAGAACGACACGCCCATCGATGCGTAGTTGGCGTGGGGGCCGGCGCCGACGAGCCCACCGCCCGACGTGAACAGCGAGATGTCGCCGGACGCGATGTGGAAGTTCACCGGCAACCCCTTCTCCTGCGCCGACGCCCACATCGGATCCCAGTGCGGGTCGGTGAGCGTGGGGAGCCCGAACGCCGAGGGATCCTGCGAGAAGACGATGCCCCTGTGTCCCATGGCGGTGCAGCGCTCGATCTCGGCCAGGGTCGCGTCGAGGTTCCAGAACGGCAGCGACGTCATGGGGAGCAGCCGGTCGGGCGCGGCGCTGCTCCAGTCGGTCTGGTAGTCGTTGTAGGCACGGAGGAACTCGAGCGTCATGGCCTCGTCGACCGCGACGAGGAGCGACGAGTTGAACAGGGCGACGTTGGGATAGAGCACCTGGGCGTGGATGCCGTACTCGTCCATCTTCTTCAGGCGCACCGACGCATCCCAGGTCGCCGGATCGGTGTCACCCCAGCGCTTGGGATGGTCCGGCGGGTACTCGCTCCACCCGGCCATCGCTGCGCCACCGACCGACGAGACGCGCTGGTCGCCGATGAACCAGGCCTCGTCGCCGTTCTGCTCGTCCCACTCGACGTGGGGGACCAGGTCGCCCCACTTCGACGACATGCGCGACGTCCACAGATCGGGCGGTTCCACGAGGTGGGTGTCGGCATCGATGACAGGAATTCTCTCGACCAGCTGTGTGCTCACGCCGACATCCTAATTCTCATGATGAATAGTGTCAATGGTCACTTCACGCGTTGACGGCCGCGTCATGCGAGCGACTCCCCACCGTCGACGACGAGATTGGCTCCGGTCACGAACCGTGCCGCCGGGCTGCACAGGTACAGCGCCGCCGCCGCCATGTCGTCAGGCTCCCCCGCTCGGCCGAGCGGCACCGTGGCCACCATCTCCTCGAACACCTCCGGGTTGCCCTCCAATGCCAGCGGCGTCGCTGTGATGCCCGGCGACAGTGCGTTCACTCGGATGCCGAGTGGGGCCAGCTCGAAGGCGGCGGCGCGGACGAACTGGTTGAGCCCCGCCTTGGTCACCGCATAGGCGAGGCGCCCGGGCCGCACGCCGACCGCCCGGATCGACGAGACGGCGAGAATGGACTTGTTCGACGCGACCGATTCGGTCGCCTCGGCCATCATCCGCGCCGCCTGCTGGCAGCACAGCACGGTGCCGGTGAGGTTCAGCGCCAGCGTGCGGTCCCACTCGTCCGCGGTCAGCTCGAGGAACGGCACGATCGTGCCGCTGCCGGCGTTGGCGACGAAGATGTTCAGCTCGGGCACCTCGGATCGGATCGCCTGGAAGAGGTCGGCGATGGCGTCGCGATCCGCCATGTCGGCGGCGAGCGGGACCACAGACTGCGTCGCGCTGGCGCCGGACCGCAGCTCCTCGCACGCGTCCTTCAGCGTCTCCACACCTCGGGCGATGATCACGACGTTGGCGCCGGCACCGACGAATCGGGCGGCGATGCCGAGGCCGATCCCCTTGCTGGCGCCCGTGATCGCCGCCCACTGCCCGGCGAGTGGTCGGTCCTGGATCTCAGGGCTCATGACGGAAGCGTAGCACAATTCATCATGATGATCTCTTGACAATCGGGGGCAAGTGGTATCTCATGCTCTCGATGAGCGTGGGGATCTCGGTCTACGACATGGCAGCATCCGACGTGCGCGAGCTGGCGGTGGCCGCTGACGAAGCCGGGTTCGACGCCGTCTGGCTCGGCGAACACGTCGTCCTGCCAGTCGACTACTCGTCCGAGCACCCGACCGCCGGCACCGGAGCGCACGAGCACATCACCGGCCCGATCGTCGACCCCGACACCGAGCTGCTCGATCCGTGGGTCGCGCTGGGTGCCGTCGCCGGCGCGACCACGCGGTTGCGGTTGGCGACCGGCATCTACATCCTCCCCCTCCGGCACCCGCTGATCACCGCCCGATCAGCCGCCACCCTGCAGGATGCCTCGGGAGGCAGGCTGCTGCTCGGCATCGGCGCCGGCTGGCTCGTCGAGGAGTTCGCCGCCCTCGACGTGCCCTTCGACGAGCGCTACGGCCGCCTGGTCGAGACGATCGAGATCATCCGCGCCGCGTGGGCGGGCGGTCCGTTCGACTACCACGGCAAGTACTTCTCCTTCGACCCGATCCAACTCACCTCGCGCCCCGTGCAGGTGCCGTTGATCATGGGCGGCAACACGCCGCCGGCCCTGAAGCGTGCCGGCCTCCTGGGCGACGGCTGGTTCAGCTCCGGCACGCCGAGCTTCGACGACGCCCGCCGTCTGCGCGACACCTTGCTGGAGCTGCGCGCTCGCAACGGGCTCGACGCGCCGTACCGCTGCTACTTCCGAGTGGAGAGCGCCGACCCGGCGCTCGTCGAGCGCTATCGCGCCGAGGGCATCGACGACGTCGTCATCTGGGCCGACCAGCTGTGGCCGGCCGAGGGCGACGTCGAGGTCAAGCGAGCGGCGCTGATGCGAGAAGGCCGCGTCGCTCGGGCTCTAGCGCTGAGCCGGCGCGGTCGAGGATCGTCATCGCGCGGCGCGCCTGCGGGCTGATCTTCTCGCCGCGTGTCGCCATCCGTTCGTCCGTGCTCTCGCCGCGGACGTACCGCGTGTACAGCTGTTGGAGCACGACGGCGGTCTTCCAGCAGGCGAACGCCTCGTACCAGTAGACGTCGCCGACGTCGAAGCCGGTGGCCGCCGCGTAGCGCTCGACCACCTCGGCCCGCGTCGGTAGGCCGAGCGACTCCATGCCTGGGTTGTAGATCGGGCGGTCGTCGTCGGTGTCCGAGGGATCGGGCCAGTAGTTGAGCAACGTCCCGAGATCGACGAACGGGTCACCGAGGGTCGCCATGTCCCAGTCGAAGATCGACTTCACCCGGTCGGGGTCGGACGGGTCGAACTGGCAGTTGTCGAGCTTGTAGTCGTTGTGCAGGATCGCCGGACGGGGGCTCGTCGGGATCGCCGCCGCCAGCCGCTCGCCGACCACGGGCATGAGCGGCTCCGCATCCGGCGGCGCGGCGAGCTCCCATCGTTTGGTCCAACCCGCCACCTGCCGGGCGACGAAGCCGTCGGGCCGTCCGAGATCACCGAGGCCGACGGCGTCGGGGTCGACGAGATGCAGTTCGGCGAGGGCGTCGACCACGGCAAGACCGACCCTGAGTCCCACGTCGGCCTGTGCTGCCATCGAGGCCGGGACCTCGCCCCAGATGACCTCGCCCGATCGGTACTCGACGACGAGGAAGTCGGAACCGATGACGCTGTGGTCGTCGCAGAACAGGTACGCCCGCGGCGCCCTGTCGAACCGCTGCCAGAGTTTCGAGAGGGCGCGGTACTCGCGACGCATGTCGTGAGCACCGGGGGCGAGCTGCCCGAACGGCGGTCGTCGCACGACGAGCGCCTGCTCACCGACCTGGACGAAGTACGTCAGGTTCGCCGACCCGTTGGGGAACTGCAGCACCCGGAACTCGCCGTCGAGGTCGGGAAGTTGGGTCCGCAGGTAGCGCTCGAGCGCGGACCAGTCGAGCTGCTCGCCGGGTCGGACCGGCGCCACCTGGTACGGCACGACCGACATCAGCGGGTGAGGACCGTGCAGGCGCTGATCCCCGGTGCGCCGTAGACGTGGGTGAAGGCGGTCTGCGGATCGTTCGGCACCTGTCGTGGACCGGCATCGCCCCGAAGCTGGAGCACGCTCTCGTACACCTGGCGCAACCCCGACGCGCCGATCGGCTCGCCGTTCGCCAGGCAGCCGCCGTCGGTGTTGATCGGCATCGATCCGCCGATCTCCGTCGCACCCGTCTGGATCAACGCCTCCTGCTCGCCGTGCTTGCACAGCCCGGTCTCGGCCATGTGCATGATCTCGGCACCGGACTCGGTGTCCTGGATCTGGGCGACGTCGATGTCGTCGGGGCCGACAGCAGCGATCTCGAAGGCGGCGCGCGACGCGTCGACGGTGGGGCTGTCGGCGCGTTCGAGCGCCAGCCACGGACTGAAGACCTCGAACGAACCGAAGCGCCGGGACCGCAGCGCCGCCGCCTTCAGGTACACGGGGCGTTCGTTGTAGCGGCGAGCCTGGTCGGCGCGGCACAGGACCAACGCCACCGCCCCCTCGCCCGGCGAGCAGAACATGTACTGGGTCAGCGGATGGCTGAGCATTGGCGAACCGGCGATCTCGTCCTCCGACAGCGGAGTCCGGCGCCATCCGTTGGGGTTCAGCGATCCGTTCCGGAAGGCCTTGGCGGCGACCTTCGCCAATGTCGAGGCGCTCACCCCGTGCTCGTGCATGTATCGCTGGATCTTCAACCCGAAGAACTGGGTCGTCAGCATGAGGCCGGTCTCGCCGTACCAGCTGCCGATGCCCATCGACTCGGGGTCGGCGTTGAACGCCCCGCGGGGGTGCTTGTCGAAGCCGATCGCGACACCGAGGTCGAACGCCCCGGAGCGGATCGTCGAGTCGGCCATCGTCAGCGCGCTGCCGCCGGTGGCGCACCCGTTCCAGACGTTGATGAACGGCAGCCCGCTGAGCCCGAGCTCGTTGACGAGGGTGTCGGCGTCGCCACCGTCCCGGCTGCCGCCGAACGCGAACTGGACGTCGTGCCAGCCGATGCCGGCGTCGGCGAGCGCGAGGCGGGCCGCGTGCACGGCCTGCTGGCGGCCGGAGACGCCGTCGTGGCGCCCGAACGGGTGGATGCCGATCCCGACGATCGCCACACCGGACATCAGGCCCCGCCTCTGATTGCGTTCCCCGGCCACGCAGGCCGTTGTTTGCCGCTCGCTCGCTGGCGCTCGCTCGCTCGCATCGGTTCAGATCCCACTTCCTGACCTTCCGGAAGGCGAAGGTCACCACGTCGTTGCCATCGTCGTCACGACGGAAGGGGACGACGACGAGTTCCATCGCGTCTCCGATCTCGAGCACGTCGGGATCGTTCTCGGTCAGCCGCGCCTCGACCATGACCTCGCCGGGCAGCTCGACGTAGCCGACGCCATACGGTTCGAACTCGGCGGGACCGTTGTACGGCGACTTCGGTCGGAAGCCCTGCACCGTGTACGACCAGAGCGTGCCATTGCGACCGAGCAGCTGCTCCACCGTGTCGGATCCCGCGCACTTCGGGCAGGACTGCTGCTTCGGGAAGATCGTCGTGCCACACGACGTGCACCGGCTGCCGATCAGCCGCGGCTGCCTCGTCCGGCCACGTGAACAGACCCTCTGCGATCGGGATCACACTCACCTTCGTGCACGAAACACCACCCGCTCCCGTCTGTCAAGATGATTCCTCATGATGATCTGGGTTGCGATGCCAGCGTGCACTGTTCATAATCATCCTGAGATTTAGCTCTGGAGCCGCCGATGGTCACGGACGAACCGACAACTCGCTGACGCCGGGGGAACGCCCACGCCGAACGTCCGCCCCGAGATCACCGTCGGCCACGTCAGTCGGGATGACCGGCGGCGGACGATGAAGACGTCCGAGCGGGTCTCCCTCGACATCGTCCGCGACATCGTCGCCCAAGGCTTTCGAACCGGCGATCGGTTGCCGCTCGAGGCGGCGATGGCCCAGCAGTACGGCGTCAGCCGAGCGTCGCTGCGTGAGGCGCTGCGGCTCCTCGAGGTGCAGGGACTCATCCACCTGAAACCCGGACCCGGCGGCGGGCCGGTGGTGGGAACCGTCGAGCCGTCCAACCTCGCCCGCACCGCCTCGCTGTACTTCCACCTCGGCGGCGCGACGTACGGCCAGCTGATGCAGACACAAGTGCTCCTCGAGCCGCTGTGCGCCCAACTCGCGGCGCAACATCCGGACCGCGGCGAGGTCATGGCGCCGTTCCTCGCCGACCTCGAGATCGGCGAGGAACGGCGGTATCGGGCGAAGACGATCGACTTCCACCGCGCGGTCTGGGAGCTTGCCGCCAACCCCGTGCTGACGCTGCTCACCGAAGCCGTCACGCACCTCGTCACCCATCACGTCGTGTCGACGATGGACCCCGTCGAGCTCCGTCAGGACATCGTCGACGAACACGCCGTGCTCGCCCGGATCATCAGCGCCGGGCGAGCGGACAAGGCGGCCAGGTTGATGGCCGAGCACTTCCAGGCCCAACACGACTACTACGCCGAGCACTGGCCGACCCGTTTGGGCGACCTCATCGAATGGCGGTAGGAGGACAGATGAACGACGTCCACGATCGGTTCTCCCTTCGCGGAAAGGTGGCGCTGGTCACCGGGGGAAGCAGAGGGCTCGGCCGCGAGATGGTCCTCGCCTTCGCCAAGGCAGGCGCCGACGTGGCCATCACCAGCCGCAAACAGGAGGCGTGTGACGAGCTCGCCGCCGAAGTGGCCCGCACCACCGGGCAGCGCGCCTTCCCGGTAGCCAGCCACGTCGGACGCTGGACGGACCTGGAGAGCCTGGTCGATTCGACGTATCGCGAGCTCGGCAAGGTTGACGTGCTCGTGAACAACGCCGGGATGTCACCCCTGTATCCGAGCCTGCCGGAGGTCACCGAGGATCTCTTCGACAAGGTGATCGGCGTCAACCTCAAGGGCCCGTTCCGGCTGATGACCTTGATCGCGCCACGTATGGCCGAAGGTGACGGGGGTTCGATCATCAACGTCAGCAGCGTGGCCGCCATCCGCCCCACCGCCGGGGAGTTGCCCTACGCCGCAGCCAAGTCGGGGCTCGACGTCCTCACGGTCGGGTTCGCCCAGGCGTACGGACCGAAGGTCCGGGTCAACACGATCATGGCCGGACCGTTCTTCACGGACATCTCCAAGGCGTGGGACCTCGATGCGTTCCGGCAGCACGCGGCGAGCTACCCGCTGGGCCGCGGCGGGCAGCCGCACGAGATCGTCGGCGCCGCGCTCTACCTCGCCAGCGACGCGTCGAGCTTCACGACCGGCACGGTGCTGCGCGTCGACGGCGGCCAGGCGGTTGCGTCGCGATGACGACGCGACCCGACCTCGCCGGGTACCGGGAGGTGTGCCAGGGCGTGGCTCGCCGCCCACCTCGAACCGCTCGAGACCGGCGACGGGCTCGCGGCTGCGCCGTGGGGGGTCGGCGAGCACGACGTCTCGGTCTTCCACGACCTGTCGTTCGAGGAGGAGGCGCGCCTGCTCGAGGAGCTGATGACGTGGCAGCAGACCAAGTTCGACGCCGGCTACGGCGCCATCTCATGGCCGGAGGAGTTCGGTGGCGCCGGGTTGCCCGTGGAGTACGAGCGGGCGTTCGCCGACGAGGAGCGCGGGTTCACGACGCCCCGCCCGCATGAGACGTTCTCCGTCACGGTGCGCCTGATCGCGCCCACCGTGCGTCTCTTCGGCACCACGGAGCAACGGGCGACGTTCGTCCGCCGCTTCCGGCGCGCCGAGGAACTGTGCTGCCAGCTGTTCTCAGAGCCCGGCGCCGGCTCGGACCTGGCCGGCCTCGCCACCCGGGCCGTGCGCGACGGCGACGAGTGGGTGGTCAACGGCCAGAAGGTTTGGAGCTCCGGTGCCCGGTTCGCGCCGTGGGGAGAGCTGATCGCTCGAACCGACCCGGATGTCCCGAAGCATGCCGGCATGACGGCCTTCATCGTCGCGATGGATGCGCCCGGAGTGGAGGTGCGGCCGATCCGGCAGATGTCGGGTGGGGCGTCGTTCAACGAGGTGTTCTTCACCGACGTGCGCATCCCCGATCGGCTCCGCCTCGGAGACGTCGGCGCCGGGTGGAAGGTCGCGCTGACGACGCTCGGGTTCGAACGGGGCGACCGCACGGCGGTCGGAGTCGGCGGCAGCTGGTCACAGGTTCGTGATCTCGCCCGCTGGTTGGGGCGCAGCGACGACCCGCTCATCCGGCAAGCACTGGCCGAGCTGTACGCCAGCCGCCGCATCACCGAGCTGGTGTGGCAGCGAGCGACCGTCGCCTCCAACGGGGGCGCGCCCGGCCCGGAGGCGTCGATCGGGAAGCTGCGTTGGACGAAGGACCTGACGCGCACGTCGGAGATCGTGTCCGCGCTGCTCGGCCCGCGGCTGGCAGCAGACACCGGTGAGTGGGGCACGTTCTCCTGGAACGCCCACGTCCTCGGCGCGCCGGGCTATCGCATCGCCGGCGGGTCGGACGAGATCCAACGCAACATCATCGGCGAGCGGGTGCTCGGTCTCCCCGCCGAGCCGCGAGTCGACCGAGACATCCCGTGGAGGGACAGCCGGCGATGAGTCTCGGGCGACTGGCCGGCCGGCGGGCGCTCGTCACCGGCGGCGCGAGCGGTATCGGTCGCGCCAGCGCCCTTCGCCTCGCCGCCGAGGGTGCCAGCGTCGCCGTCGTCGACGTGCGGGCGGGAGCAGCCGATCCAGTCGCCGCGGAGGTGACGGCGGCGGGCGGCCACGCCATCGCGCTGACGTGCGACGTCCGCGACGAGGCGTCGGTCGAGACCGCAACTCGCGCCGCCGCCGACGCCTTCGGCGGGTTGGACACGGTGGTCGCGTGCGCGGGCATCACGGCGACGGGCGCCACTCACGCCGTGGCCCTCGCCGACTGGCAGCTCGTCATCAGCGTGAACCTCACCGGCGTCTTCCTCGTCGTCAAGCACGCGCTCGCCCACCTGCTCGATGCCGGCGGCGGGGCCATCGTCACGGTCGGCTCGACGGCTTCGCTCGTCGCCGCTGGGCGCACCGCCAGCTACGACGCGTCCAAGGGCGGCGTTCTGCAGTTCACACGCGCCGTCGCCGTCGAGTACGTCGACCAAGGGATCCGGGCCAACTGCGTGTGCCCGGGCGTTGTCAGCACCGGCCTGGCCACCCATAGCCGCGCACTCGACGCGCCGTTGGAGACGGGTGACGGCGTCCCCGGACCGTCGGGGCGGCTGCGGGTGCCGATGTCCCGCGCCGCCGATCCGTCGGAGATCGCCGCGGTGGTGGCGTTCCTGTGCTCCGACGAGGCGTCGTTCCTGACCGGAGCGGCGATCCCCGTCGACGGCGGGTACACCGCGATCTGACTGATTGGAGCCAACCTTGACCAGCGATCTCGGCGACCCGATGCCAGCAGCGTTGGCCGCCTACTACACCGACCTCGACGCCGGCCGCATGAAGGAAGCCGTCGAGCACTTCTCGACCGACACCGTGTTCGCCCTCCCGCCGGCCGACGGCATCGAAACCGGCCCGCGCCGGCTGCGCCACGGGCGGGATGAACTGCTCGGGTGGTTCGAGGAGCGTGGGCCGCGGGCCTACGTGCACCTCATTCAGCTCTGTGTTGATGACGGCGCCGGCTGCCTCGTGGAAGGCGTCGGCGTGGAGTCGACGACAGGTGAAGCGTTCGCCACGTTCGTCGCGAGCGTCCAACTCGACGACGACGGGCTCGTCGGCCGGTACCTCTCGTACATGACGGCCCCGGCCGTCGCACCGGCGCCGAGCGGGACGCGTCCCGCACCGGCCGATGCCGCCGAGGTGCTGGCTCGATACTTCGAGGCGCTCGACGCAGGGGCGTTCGACGAGGCCGCCGACCAGTTCAGCGCGGACGTCGTGTACTCGCACCCGCCCTACCGCCACACCGGAATCGACAGCGACGACCGGTTGGTGTTCCGTGGGCGTGACGAGCTCCGCGCCGCCTTCACAGCCAGGGGCAAACAAGAGCTTCGACCACCGCGTCGTCGCCATCGGACAACGCGGTCCGCATTGCCTCCTCGAGGGCGTGGTCGAGGGCCTGCCCGGCGACCGGAACGGAAGCTTCGTCTCCAGCCTGACGCTCGACGGGGACGGCCTCATACAGCGCTATGTCAGCTTCTACTGCGAGCCTGCGGTTCCCCGCCGCTGACCTACCCTCCGCGCCGTGGACGCTGCACAGCGATGGGCGAGCTGCGGGGCGATGTGGTTGACCGGACGGGCGGGCGGTCCCCCGCTCGGATGCTTCAGCGGCGTCACCGCCGTGATGGAGCGTGCGGCGCGCACGCTGGGCGAGCTCACACGTCGAGCCGGTCGGGCGGTCGTGCTCGACGGACCGGCGCTGCTGGGCGAACGAGCCGCACTCTCGGGCCTGACGCGCCGAGGTGAGCAGAGTTGCGGCGGGTCGAGCCGGCTGCTGCGCAGCGCCGACAGCTGGATCGCGATCTCGCTGGTCCGTCCCGCTGACGTCGAGCTGCTGCCCGCCTGGCTGGGCGTGGCCGCTTCCGCCGACCCGTGGCCGGCCGTCGCCAGCGCGGTCTCCACCCGAGCCGGTGCCGAGGTCGTGCAGTCGGGTGCCGAGCTCGGACTGGCCGTCGCGCGCCTGGGCGAGCGACGGGACGACCGGGCCGCCGTCGTCGCCATCCCGTTGGGCGAGGCGGCGCCCACGCCGCCCGGTACCCGCCAGCGTGTCGTCGACCTCTCGTCGCTGTGGGCCGGGCCCCTGGCTGGGCAGCTGCTGGCTGCGGCCGGAATGGACGTCGTCAAGGTCGAATCGACCAAGCGACCGGACGGGGCGCGACAGGGGCCGGCGGAGTTCAACGATCTGCTCAACGCCGACAAGGCGTCTGTGGCGCTGGACTTCTCCACACGCGAAGGCGTGGGCGCGCTGCGCCGTCTGCTCCTCTCCGCGGACGTCGTGATCGAAGCCTCGCGACCACGAGCGCTCGAGCAGCTGGGCGTGGACGCGGCCGAGATCCTGGCGACCGGTTCGACCCGGGTCTGGCTGTCGATCACCGGGCACGGGCGCACCGAGCCCCATCGACACCGTGTCGGCTTCGGCGACGACGCAGCGGTTGCTGGCGGCCTGGTCGCACGGGACTCACGGGGAGCGGTGTTCTGTGCGGACGCAGTCGCCGACCCGGCCACCGGACTCCTCGGCGCGGCGGCTGTGGTCGAGCGGCTGACCAGAGGCGGACGTTGGCTGCTCGACGCCGCCCTCGCCCGGACCGCTGCGCTGATGGCCACGGGCGAGACCGTGGCGTGGGAGGGCGACGTTTCCCCACCTCGGTCCCGCTCGGTCGCGGGCAAGGCAGCGCCCCTCGGCCGAGACACGCGGCGCGTCCTCGCCGCGCTCGGCGACAGGTCGTGAACGAGCGGCGGGTGCTCCGGCGAGCCGAGGTCGGCAGACCGGCTCGCCGACGTCGTCATCGGCGGCGACCGGATCGTGGAGATCGTCGAGGTCGGACGTGGCCGCGGCGACGTGATCGTTGACGCCGCCGGCGGGGTGTTGCTCCCGGGCCTGCATGACCACCACATCCACCTGCTGGCGCTGGCTGCCGCCCGCGGTTCCGTCGGCTGCGGCCCGCCCGGCGTGAACGATCGCGAGGCACTGGCCGCCGTGCTCCGGGGTGCTGACCGTGCCGCGCGTCGGGGTCAGTGGCTCCGAGGTGTCGGCTACCACGAATCGGTCGCGGGTGATCTCGACCGCCATGTCCTCGACGAGTTCGTCGCCGAGCGCCCGGTGCGGCTGCAACACCGCTCTGGGCACGCGTGGTTCCTCAACAGCGCCGCGCTCGCAGCGGCAGGGCTCGACGGAACGGAACACCCGCCGGGGGTCGACGTCGATGACCAACATCGCCCGACAGGGCGCCTGTTCGGGCTCGACGGCTGGCTGCGCGCGCGGGTGCCTTCGCCGCGATCCCAACCTTGCGTCAGTCGGCGCTGAGCTGGCGAGCTACGGGGTCACGGCGGTCACCGATGCCACGCCGACCAGCGACGCAAGCGAGGTCGAGCTGCTCGCGGCCGCCGTCTCACGCGGTGAGTTGCGTCAGCGTGTCGTGCTCACCGGGAGCGTCATGCTGGATGGCACGGCCGCGCCCGAGCTCGAGCGCGGTCCGGTCAAGGTGATCGTCGCCGACCACTATCTGCCCACCCTGGACGAGCTCGTCGACTCGTACGCGTCGGCGCGGGCCGGGCGACCGCTGCCTCGCGGTGCACTGCGTCACACGGACGGCACTCGTGCTGGCCCTCGCGGCGTGGGAGGTCGTCGGCACCCGGCCCGGAGATCGCATCGAGCACGGCGCTGTGATCCCACTCGAGCTCGCCGCCCGGATCGCCGAGCTCGAACTGACCGTCGTCACCCAGCCGGGCTTCGTCGCCGAACGCGGCGACGACTACCTCCGGGATGTCGACCCGGGCGACCGGGCCGACCTGTGGCGCTGCGCCACCCTCCGCGCAGCCGGGATCCCGGTCGGTGGGAGCACCGACGCTCCGTTCGGTCACCCCGACCCGTGGCGTGCGGTCTCCGCCGCGATCGGTCGCCGCACACGGGCTGGTGTCGTCCTCGGGCCGGCCGAGCGTCTCGGCTCGACCGACGCCCTCGGCCTGTTCCTCACCCCGCTGGAACACCCCGGCGGCGCACCGCGGCGTGTGGCCGAGGGCGAGGTTGCCGATCTCTGCCTACTCGCTCGCTCGCTCCGCGAGACGATGCGAGAACCGAGCTCAGCGCAGGTGCGTCTCGTGTTGCGCGCCGGCTCGGTGATCCACGAGTCATGAGGCACCGGCGATCAGGTGTCGCTCACCTCGTCGACCAAGCCCCACTCGAGTGCCGTGACGGCGTCGATCCGCTGCGTGGTGAGCGCCAACTGTGCCGTGCGCTGTCGCCCGATCCGCGCCGGCAGGCTGGCGGTGCCGCCCGCTCCGGGCACCAGGCCGAAGGACAGTTCGGGTAGACCGAACACGGCGTCGCGGCTCGCCACGACTCGCCCCGCGAAGGCGGCCAACTCCACGCCCGCACCGAGGCATGCGCCATGGACATGCGCCTCGACCCGATCGCCGATCCGTGCCAGCAGACGAGCCGCGCTGCGCGTGAGCCGGACGAGATGTGCGGTCACAGGGTCCGGGAACGTTCCGAACTCGGCCAGCTCACCGCCGCTCGAGAACGACGGTCCGGTGCCGGACAGGACGACACGCAGGTCAGGATCGGCGAGTGCCAGCCGGAGCGCGGCGACCAGGTCATCTCGCATCGCGGCCGAGTAGGCATTGTGTCGGTGTGGTCGGTTCAGCGCGACCCGCAGCACATCTCCGTCGACTTCCCAGCGAACCGGTGGCGCCGCATCCGGCGGCGCCCGGCTGGTCGATCGAACCGACAACCAGGACGCGAACTCAGGCCCGGCCTGCAGCATGGAATACGTCATCGACTCCGCCACCAGCGCGTCCTCGAGCGAGCGACCGTCCCGCCCCCGCAGCAACAGCACCAGGGCGACAGCCGCGCGCGGCGTCGACGCGACCATCTGCTCGATCGCGTCGACGACGGCCGGATCGGATGCGACCACATCGAGTGACGTTCCCACGGTGCCCGGCGTGGCCTCCTCTCCGACACCGACGAGGACACACGGGAGCGTCCGGAGCGCCTCCACCGCCGCGGCCGGGACCTCCGGAGCGCTCGCCAGGTCAACCACGACCAACGGTGAGTCGAGCGTCCCAAGCCCCTCGTGGTCCAACGCCGCGCTCGTGACCAGCTCGTCGACGCTGATCGTCTGCCGAACGCCGGTCACTCGCACCCCCTCACGCCCGACCGGCCGGCGGCGCGCACGGCAGTGGCGCGCTGCGGCGAGCTTGTTGCTCGCGGGTCAACCGGGGCACCTCCATACCCACCACGATGGCACCTCCTGCTGGTGGACCATCCGCTCGTCTGATTCGTCCCCGAGCCGTGCCGTCGATGCCCTCACGCCGCGCCGATAGCACGCATCAGCAGGGGGAACGCGACGCGCAGCTGTCGACTCCAGTACGGCCACGTATGCGTCCCAGGCCCGTAGAAGTCCACAGTCACGTCGATGCCGCGCTCGTGAGCTCTCGCGACGAATTCCTGGTTGTGCAGAAGCAGGGCTGCTTCCAGCTGCGCAGAGCAGGCCCGCAGGATCGGTTCCGGGAGGATCGAGCGGGCCCAGGTTGCCATTGCCGCAGGACACGAACAACGCCATGCCGCGGAGGTTCTCGACGAGATCGGCCGGGTTGTGCGACGCCCAGATGTCCGCCTGCTCCACCGGGTCGCCGAACAGCGCCGAGGGGTCGTAGCCCAGGGGTTGCAGGAACGTCTGCATGAGCCAGGTCGGGTAGGGGCCAGGAAAGATGGGCGCCACCGTCGGGTGAGTGGTGTCGAGCACGCCACTGAAGGCCGCTGCGGCGCTGAACAACTCACGGTGTCGTCCCGCGTACGACATCGCACCGAAACCGCCCATCGACAGGCCTGCGATCGCGCGCCGGTCCCCCGCACCGAGACCCCGCTCGACGATCTGCCTGAGTTCGGTCAGATGGAACGTCTCCCACCCCGGCTTGTTGCCGGCGCCGTGGTTCCACCAGTCGGCATAGAACCCCAGGCGTCCCGCGTCGGGCATCACGACCAGCACGTCCGTGGATCGAGTGAGGCGCTCAACGTCGCTCGACTCCGTCCAGTCCACATAGCTTCCGAGGCCACCATGAAGGAGATAGAGGACGGGCCAGGCGTCTCGGGATCGAGACGAGAAGCCACGTGGCAGCAGGACGCGCGCACCGGCGGTCTGACCGAGCGCAGCGGAGTCGATCGTGATGTCGATAGCACGAGAGTCGAGGACGTGCTGGGCGATCACCCGTGAGCCGTCATCTGCCTCAACTCCGATGAGGTCGGGTCGGCGCCGCTTGTCGGTGACCGCGAGCGCCTCGCTCGGCATCGTCGCGCCGGCGGCGACGGCGACACCGGTGGCCGAGGCCAACTGTAGGAAGCGACGCCGGGCGAGACGCGTGCGCGCCCTCTCCTCGTCGTCGCGGGACACAACGTGCATGTGCTCTCCCCTGCCTTCCCACTTGCCGCGCTGCGACGATCCCGGATCCCAGCAGCGTGAGATTCCTTCGGATGATTGCCGGCGCCCGTTCTACCGTTGGGAGGGCGGCGTGTCAACAATGCTCATGAGCAATTCGCGAGACGGCGCCCCGGTTACCGTTGCACGGCTCTTGTATCGGACATGGTGACCGAACCGCCGATCGCACTGAGGAGCGAGATCGAGTCGAAGTCTCTTAATCCATTGGTTCAGGGTTCGAATCCCTGGGGGCGCACTCGATCTACCAGGGCAAACGTGGGCGAATCGGGCGCTGTGGTCACGGTTTGGTCACGGTTTGCTCACGAACCGCCGTCGAGACCGGTGTGACACGACGTTTCACGCCCCACACGCCCTTTTCACGCCCTCGACTGGCGACCCGACGAGGCTCCGTCCTCGACGACTCAATCCGACTCCCTCGATCCATAACCGGATTCTGCGCTCGTGACGTCACGGAGGACATCACCGGTCCGCTGCTCCATACGCGTCGCGGCGGCCGCGTCATCGACCCACATCGACGCCGCAGCGCGAGATCGCGGGTGCACGTTCGACGACGACCCTCGGCGGGACGCCGGCGACCCAAGGCCCATCGATCGACGTCCCAGGCGCCGACTCGGGATTCGTGCTCGTCGTTGATGTGACCGCCATCGCGAAACGCTTCGAGCGCACCCGCTGAAGCCTTGGGCACAGGGGCTCCGACCCCCCAAGGCGCAGCGCGGGCCGGGGCGTCACCCGCGACTCGCGCTGGCCTCAGAGGGACCTGCGCCACCGCTGCAGGGTCACCTGCCGAGCGGTTGCATCGCTCGATCAAAGGCACGGTCGGCGATCTTGCGACCGTGCGCGATCCCTTCGACGACCGCCTTGCGAAAGTGGAACCCGACCAGGATCCGGGACAGCCCGTTCTCGTCAGCTGCTTCCGTGAAGCTGTCGTACGAGCGGGTGACCGGCACCGGATCCAGGCAAGTCCCGGCCGGCAGCGTCCGGCTGCAGAGGGTGAAGTCCACGTCGTCCGTGCCGAAGAACAGCCTCAGCGCCTCCGCCGCAGCCCCGCCCTGCACGGAGTGGCCGGAGTCGTAGTCCGGGATGGGGGGCGTCGGCTCGAGTGGCGTCCAGTCAGCGTCGGCGCTGGTGGCGGGATTTCCGTCCGTAGCGGCGAGCCGGATCGCAGTCACCGGCCGCCAGTAGTTGTACGTCTGGAACTTTGTGAACCACGAGCCGATGTAGCCGTCGGCCATCGCCAGGTTCAGCAGCCCGAAGAGCCGGGCGCTCTCCCACAGCCCGACGTCACGGTCGAGCGCAACGCCACGCGCGAGCCGATTCCACGCCAGCGGCGAGCTCTCGACCCAGAACCGTGCGATCTGCGTCTGATCCTCCGTGCGGTCGCTCGGTGCCGACAGGCCGTCGCTGCCGAGCCGCTTCACCTCATTGAAGTCGGCCGTGTACTGGGCGCTCGTCACGGCGTACGGCGGCCCAGGGTTGAACTGCGCGCTGTTCTTCAAGACGAAGGGGGTCACGTTCCCCCACTCCGGCAGGAACACCCCCAGTAGCTCGAATCCCGGCGTGAAGCGATACTCCCCCGGCTCCGTCCCCTGCGGGTAGTTCGAGTCGAACAACGGCTGGTCTGACCCGTCGTCGGCCCGGAGCTCGACGATCGCAGCGGCAGAAGCCTGGCCGAGCGCGATGCCCAGCTCCTTCGCAGCCCCGGGGGCGATCGCTCCGAGCGCCGCCTCGTAGTCCTCCTCGACGATCGCGACTGCGGCGGCTCTGCAGTCTGTGAATGGGAGCTCCCCGATCACCGGAACGAGCACGTTCCGCGCCGCCGAGGCGACCGCAGCATCGGGCGACGCCCCCTTCGCGAGATTCCGCGCATGGTACGCGTAGGGCTTGCTCCTCCGATCGATCGCGTTGAGCGCGTCGTGGATGGCCACGTGCATCATGGCGTAAAGCCGCGACTCGTGGAGCGGGTCGTTGCCGGGTGAGATGCACGCGGCGAGCGCTGCATCGCCGGCGTTGGCGTTCCAGGCTATGACGGCGTTCGGGTCCGGTGACACCTGTGTCCGGACCAGCGACCGGCTCGAGGCCGGACTCGACGAGGCCACCGCGACGAGAACAATGCTGGACACCAGCGCAATCACGCGCTTCTTCATGGACCCTCCCGCTCATCGCTTGGCGAGCAGCGCCCCCGGTCGTGACGCACGGCGACACTGTCGGCGAGCCCCCTGCCCGCCGGGCGACAGTACCGCACCTGGGAACGGCTCATTTCAAGTCGGTGGGCAACGTGATCGGCGACGTTCGCGGCGCCCCCGGCAGGATACGAATCCGGTGTGAACGACGCCCGATGGTTGAACGAGCGGGACCGTGGCGTCGCTGCAGCTCGTGAAGCTCCGCCTCACCGCCCACGCCCGACGCCGCCGGATCGAGCGAGGCGTCACCACCCGGATGATCCTTGACGCCCTCAGCGATCCGGAGTGCGTCGTCTACGGCCGGTCAGCGACCGTCCACCGCAAGGGCGATCTGGTCGTCGTCGTCGACCCTCGTGGCTGGATCGTCACCCTCATCAGGCGGGAGTCGTGAGCGCTCCCAACCCGTTCACGTGGCCCGATCCCGAGGACCGGCTGTGGCCGTACTGGCGGATCCACCACACCGCTCTCGAGATCAAGCACGCCGCCATCGCCTACGCCCGGCTCGGGCTGCCCGTGTTCCCGATCTGGCCACCGCACCGCTTCGGGCGCAAGGGCACCGGCTCGGACGCCGCCGTCTGCACGTGCGGCGGACGCTGGCGAGGTAGCGCCGTGCCGCGTCAAGCCGATCCCGCGTCGGCCCGCCGGTCACGATTTCTCGACGGTCGGCACCGGACGCGACACCGATCATCCGCGATCGGCGTCGCCGGCGACGCGCGCCGACACCGAACCGGTTCAGGTCGCGGCCGACGGAGCCGATGGCCTGGCATTTCGGTGCGCGCCGGCCCCGAGTGATTCGGCTCGAATCAGATGACGCCGAACGCTGCCGGTTCAGGGCGCGGTGTGGGCGTCGGCGTCGCCTCGGACGGATGTCGTTCGGTTGCGAGGGACGTCAGGTGATTTGGGCTCATCACTCATCGCAACGAACGCCGGTTCACCACGATCGGCATCCGCATTGTGGTGAGCAGCTCACGTCATCCCGTTGCGGAGCGGCTCGTCGGGTGGGATGGGCCAAGCGGCGCCGACCTGGTCGGCGATGGCCACGGTCATGAGCCGTTCGTCGACGGTGCTGGCGGTGTCGGGGTTGGGGACGAGGACGAAACGGCCGACGTGATGGCCGCGGGCGAGGACTTGCAGCTCGACGCCCTCCGGCGGCAATTCGAAGCCGGTACGGCCGTCGCGGTGGCGCCGGAAACGGAAGGATGATTGCGCTTGGATCGCACCGTTGCGGCCCAGGCGCGGCCGCGCTGCGTCGTCGGTGTAGGGCACAGGCTCGAACCAGCATCCGGCGAGGTCGAGCAGGGCCGTGATCTCGTCTTGGGCGACGTCGAGCACCGCCATCGGGGGCCGGCCGGTGGCGGTGGCCTCGGCCACCCGGTGGACTCGTCGTACTTCGACGCGGGTGGCGGTCTCGCGGTGGCGGGCGGCCCGACCCTTGCTGGCGATGGTGCCCACGAGCAGCCCGGCGACGAGCAGGAGCAGAGTGGTCTCGATGTCGTCGCGGGACTCGATGGCCATCGACAGGTACGGCTCGGTGTGGAAGAAGTCGTAGGACATGACGGACGCAACGGCGGTGATGGCGCCGGCGGCGCGGCCGCCGAGCGCGGCGACGGCGACCACGAGCACCATGAAGATGAGTGCCGTGTTGACGCTGTTGATCGCCCAGCGGGCGCTCGTCAGGATGGCGCCGACGGCGATGGCCGACGGCGCACCGACGGCCACGCCGATGGTGACGCCGCCGGCGTCGGCGACGGCACGACCGGCGTGGATCATGTCGTCGCTCTTCATTCGCGTGGTGTCGATTCGCGGTCGACGATGACGGGCACGGACGTCACGACCGTGTTGGGGCGGTAGAGCAGTCGGGCCTTCAGGGCCAGGGCGGTCTGGTTGTGCAGCCATTGCTGCTTCCAGTCGGTGACGAACTCGGGGATGACGACGGTGATGACGTCGTCGGGGCTCTCGGCGTCGAGTTCGTCGAGGTACTCGAGGACGGGTCGGGTGATCTCTCGGTAGGGGGAGGCGATGGTGTGCAGGGGGACCGGGATGTCGTGGTCAGCCCAGTCCTGCACGAGTCGTTCCTGCTCGTCGTGATCGGTGACGACGGACAGGGCGAGCAGTCGTTCAGGGGCGAGGGATCGGGCGTATTGGATGGCGTCGAGCACGCCGCGGTGGACCGAGCCGACGAGGACGACGACGAGATGGGTGCGGCGCATCGGCTTGTAGGTCGTGTCGATCGTGACGGCGGCACGCACGGTGCGGTAGTGCCGGGCGATCGCCCGGAACGCGAGTACCAGCACGGGGATGAGAACGGCCGGGATCCAGGCGCCCTCGGTGAACTTGGAGACGACGACGACGAGGGCGACGACGCCGGTGGCGAGGCACCCGACGGCGTTGATCGCTGCTGAGGCACGCCAGTGTGGTTCGCGCAGCCGGAAATGGTGGACGACCATGCCGGCCTGGCTGAGGGTGAACCCGGTGAACACGCCGAAGGCGTAGAGCGGGATCAGGGCGGAGATGTTGCCCTTGAAGACGACGACCAGCACGCCGGCGAGGAGGGCGAGGAAGACGACTCCGTTGGAGAACACGAGACGGTCACCGCGGTTGACCAGCTGTCGTGGCAGGTACCCGTCGCGGGCGATGATCGATGACAGGCGGGGGAAGTCGGCGTAGGCGGTGTTGGCGGCGAGGATCAAGATGGCGAAGGTGCTGAGCTGCGTCACCCAGAACAGCACGCCTTTTCCGCCGTAGATGTACTCGGCCATGAGGGCGATCCCGGTTGGGTCGTCCTCGCCGCGGTAGGGCTGCAGATGGGAGGCGAGGATCGACACGCCGAGGAAGCAGGTGCCGAGGACGGCGCCCATGATGGCGATCGTCGTGGCCGCGTTGCGGCTCTCCGGCTTGCGGAACGCCGGGACGCCGTTGGACACGGCCTCGACGCCAGAGAGGGCGACGGCACCCGAGGAGAAGGCCCGAAGGAGGAGCAGCACGCTGAGGGCCTGGGTCCCTTGTGCGAGCTCTCGCGCGTCCGGCGAGAGGTCTTCGAGCGGGATCGGGCCGACGTGCTGGACGAAGATGCGGTAGAAGCCGACGCCGATCAGCAGCATCAGCATCAAGATGTACAGATAGGTCGGTGGGGCGAACACGGCCCCGGATTCCTTCATGCCGCGCAGGTTGGCGATTGTCATCACGGCGATCAGGGCGAGGCACAGCGGCACCCGCCAACGGCTGTCGAACCCGAACGCCGACTGGATCGCCAGCACGCCACCGGCGATCGACACGGCGACGGTGAGGATGTAGTCGGTGAGCAGCGAGGCCCCGGCGACCAACGCCGGCGTGCGGCCGAGGTTCTCCCGTGACACGACGTACGACCCGCCACCGGACGGATAGGCGTAGATCGTCTGGCGGTACGACGCGACGACGATCACCAAGAGCACCGCGACGACGATCGCTAGTGGCACGAGGAGATCCCACGCCGCGGCGCCGATTCCGGCCTGGATGAGCAGCACGACGAGGATCTCGTCGGTCGCGTACGCCGTCGAGGAGATGGCATCGGAGGCGAACACGGGCAGGGCGACCCGCTTGGGCAGCCGTTGGTGGCCCTCGTCCGAGGTTGCGATCGGTTTGCCGATCAAGATCCGCTTGGCCAGCGAAGCCCCACTGACGGTCACCGTCGCCCCTCGGTGTCTTGGCCGCGTCGCGAGACGACCTCGTGCACCGTTCCTTCATAAGTCAGGGACACGCCCGGGGGCGGAACCTTCACGGCTCCTTAACGCGGAAAGGCGGAATCTTCGCGGAGCCTTTGCACGCCATCGACGCGCTCCTCGCATCGCGGGTCGCGGCATGCGGCTCGCGGTGACATGCCTGGCGACCGCCGCCGACGACCGTGACGTCCGTGCCGACTCGACTCGATCGTGTCGAGGTGCTGCGCGAGGGGGAAATTGCCCGGTGATTGGTCGGTCGCGGTCGATCCTGTGCACGTACGACACGCAGGTTGAACCAGGCGGGAACGACACACAGCATGGCGGACATTCCTTCTCGGGGCGGCGGGGAGCGCGGGGTGAGTCCGGTCAGCCGGGGGCGTTGAAGCGGTAGCCGATGCCCGCCTCGGTGATGAGATAACGGGGATGGGAGCGATCGGGTTCCAGCTTCTGGCGGAGGTGGGCGAATGGACTCGGAGGTGACCTGCCCGTTCGCCTGAGGCTGGTCCCCATACGTCCTCTAGCAGCTGGCGCTGGGTCACCAGCTTGCCGCGGTGGCGAACGAGCATCTCGAGCAGTTGCCACTCGGTCGGCGTGAGGCGTACCGGCTCACCGGCGGCGTCGAGGACCTGCTTGGTGCCGACGTCGACCGTGAAGTCGTCGGTCGCGAGGACGGTCGCCTCTTCGGCGATGGCGGCTCGGCGCACGGCGGCCCGGAGCCGGGCGAGGAGCTTGTCCATTCCCGAACGGCCTGGAAACGTAGTCGTCTGCCCCGGCGTCGAGCGCGGCGACTTTGTCGCCCTCGGAGCCCCGTGCCGACAGCACGACGATGGGGACTTGCGACCAGCCGCGTAGCCCCTCGTTCACGGCTGGACCGATCCCTCGGCAGCGTCGCGGCGGGCACGTTTGGTCGTTAACTGGGCCATCACAAGGTCGTTGAGCAGCGGCGAGACGCACCGAACGGCGTTTGTCCACAGCGTGCTTACAACCCGATATCCGCGTCCGGAAATCACGCCGCCGATCGTCCGGTACCGCCAATGAGCTTCGGCTCGATGGCGCACGGCGACCCGATAAGGCGCACCGGTGCTTGCCCTCGCAAGCGCTCCAGACTCGGCGGCAGGTGCGCACGACGCGTACCTGCCGGCCGCGGCTGGATGCGGCGGTCGGCGTGTTCATACCCAGCGGTCAGGTTTGGGCCGACCTCCGTCACCGTTCGACGAAACACCGAACGTTCGAACCGAGCGACAGCTCGAGACCAACTCGAGCGAGTGCCGAACGTCATGTAGTTGTGTCGGGCGCGGGTGATCGCTCGGCGTGCGAGCACCCCACGTACGAGCGGCGGCGTGGCAGCCTGTGTCGATGGCCCGCATCACGATGCTCAGTCCCGATCAGCTCGATCCGGAGCTGCGGCGTCGCAGCAAGGCCGACGAGCGCACTTCGGTTGAGCTCGGCACAACCAGGATCCTCGGGCATCAGCCGGAGATGGCCAATGGCCTCCACGCGTTCACCTCGTCGCTGAAGGCAAACCGCACGTTGTCCGATCGACTCATTGAGCTGGTGCGCCTGCGCATCGCGTTCCACAACCAGTGTCGCAGCTGCATGGCGATCCGATACCCGGACGCACTCGATGACGGGCTCACCGAGGATCTCGTCTGCTCGCTGGAGCGGCCGATGGAGTCCGACGACCTCGACGAGCGCGAGCGCCTGGCGATCCGATACGGCGAGCTGTTCGCAACCAACCATCTCGCCCTCGATGACGCCTTCCACGACCGCATGCGAGAACTGTTCACCGAGCCCGAGATCGTCGAGCTCGGGCTGAACGTGGCGCTGTTCGTCGGCGTCGGTCGCCTTTCTGCGACATGGGACATGGTCGAGGACCTTCCGGATCGATACCGCGCGGCGGGCGAGGTGACGCCATGGGGTGCCGACGACGCCATCGTCATCCGCTGATCGCTTCGCGGCCATCGCTTGCCCTCGTCGCACGCCCGAGTTTCGGGTGAGCAACGGATCTCCACAACCAGCGACAGCACCGAGTTTGGCCGCATGACGCCTCCGTCGTTGCCCGCCGCCGCGCAGCGAACCGGTTGCGTCAACAGCTTCGCCGAGAACGCTCTATTGATCCAAAGGTGTTCATCTGTCGACTGATCCGGACCGCGCCGAGCGGCTGCCCGTGGAGGCCAATACGCGCGTAAACGGGTGTCGAGGTGCCTGACACGCTGTCGCTGCTCGTCGGCATCCGCTCACCAGCGCTGTCGTGGTCTGGCAGTTGGGGCGCGACGATGCCGCGATCAAGTCCACCGCGGGCCGCGGTCGCGAGTTGATTGAGTCGCGGTGAGGACGTCTCGGCGACAACGGAAGTGAGTACCGTCCGGGTGCCAAGCGCTCAGGGGCTCGCGGTGGCGTTGCCCGGACCGGCCCGATCCCGGAGTCACCGTAGGGTGTTGGCGCGTGGATTACGACGAGGTTGTCGCGGCGTTCTTCCACCCGTCGCCCGAGGGCCTCGTGCCGCCGCCAGTGGTCGGCGCCTCACCGGCTCGAAGGCTGCGCGACGCGCTCGAGCCGATCGCGATGCACGCCGTCTGGTCGCGTCGGACCAACGAGAGGCTCGCCGGCCTCGGACTCGACTTCTTTGCTGGTTACGTCTGGGGACGGGCAGCCGCACTGGGAGAGCCGACTGCTGGCGTGGTCGTGTCGTCGTTCGCGGTGTTCGAGCCCGCCATGCTCGCGGCGGCCTACGAGCATCGCCGGACCGCCTGCTCGCGTGACGACCTTCTGGCGGAGCGGAGCGACTCAACCATCGAGAGCCTGCACGACGTGTTGGGTGGTGTTGACGTCGCGCCGATCGCCGATCGGCTGGCCGGCGCGGTCACGACCCTCGCTTCTGCAAGCGTCGCCGGGCGACCGCTGTTCGCCGGTCTCGTTGAGCAGCCGTGGCCCGAAGACCCGTATGGGCGGCTGTGGCGTGGATGCGACCTGCTGCGCGAGCATCGCGGCGACGGGCACATCGCGGCCTGCATCGCCGCCGGGCTCGGATCGGTGACCATGAACGTGCTCACCGAGCTCTGGGTCGGCATGCCACTTGGCAGTTACAGCGCCACGCGCGGCTGGACTGCCGAACACATCGCGGCTGCGGCCGAGGGTCTGCGCGTCGACGGTATGCAGCAGGGCGATGAGCTCTCGGCGCGCGGCTGGGAGTGGCGTGACGGTCTCGAGACAACCACCGACGACATCGAGCGTGCCGTTGTTGACGCGATCGGCAACGGCTTCGATGCCATCGTTGCCCAGCTCGACGAGTGGTCCTTCCGCTGCATCGCAGCGGGAGCCTTTCCGCCCGACGCATTCAAGCGCGATGCCGGCTGAGCGAGCACTGGACGACGATCTCGTCGGCACTCCAATCGTCCCGGACATTCCTCGCAGCCAAGTACCGCCCCGAACGTCAGCACCGAATGACGGTGTCGAGCCTGCCGCCGGTGCCGCCGAACGATTTCCTCTTGGTTGTCAAGGGCCTGTTGGAAGGGGGTTGGGGCGCCGGTGCGTCACCGGTGAGCTCGCCCGGCCGGTGCTCGTAGTGTGTGGTTTCGGGTCTGGGTAGTGACTTCGCCGAAGCGCCGGTGTTCAGGTTCGAGCCGGCCACGCAGGCTTCACCAGTCGTCCTGGAGTGTCCTGCCCAGGCCTCCTGTCAGTTGGCGCCGGGGCGTTGGGCGTCGGCGATCAGGTGCCGCCAGGCGACGTCGCTGAGCCGCGCTTCAACGCGCGGATCGCTTCGCGTGGGGTGTGGCCCTCGGCCAGCTTGCGTTCGTAGTAGCCGCGGCCGGGGCTGTGGGCGTGACGGATCTGGGTGATCGCCGCGCAGTGCAGGGCGTGGTTGAGTCGGCGGTTGCCGCGCCGTGACAGTCGGTGGGTGATCCGCCCGCCGGAGGAGAACTCGATCGGGGCGGTGCCGGTGTAGGCGGCGTAACGGCTGGCGGTCGTGAACCGCAACGGGTCGCCGCTGAAGCCGATGAGCATGGCGGCGACGATCGGGCCGACCCCGAAGATCTCCGTCAACGTCGTTCCTGACGCCGCCACTGCGACGGTGATGCGTGCTCTCGAGTCGCGCAACACGGCGTCAAGGTGGTCGATCTCATCGACGAGCTCGAGCGCCTGGCGGTGCCGCTCGACTGCCGCCACATCGGCCGGCTGGATCTTGTCGAGCAGGGATCGTGCCTGGGTGACGACCACTTCCTTGCTGATCCCGCCGGGCACCAGCTCGGCCACCAAAGCGTGCAGACGACAGCACAGCTTGGTCCGCCAACGAGCTACGTCAGTGTGGCGCTTGGCCAACAGGCGACACACCGTGACGTGATCAGCCGGTCGCACCAGCGCCAACGACGGCGCGTGGAGCGCGGCCACAGCAACCGAGCGGGCGTCGTTGGGATCGGTCTTGGTGGACTGCCCGGTGCCCAGCACGCGCACCCGCGCCGCCAACGTCGCCGGCACGTCGACCACCCGCTCGCCGGCAGCGACGAGCTGCTGGGCGAGCAGATAGCCCATCCCCCCGGCTACTCCACCGCCCACGTCCGCGGCCCGACACCGTCAGCCCACGCCAACAGTTCGACCACTTGTCGGCGTCCGGCGCGCACGGTGAGTTGCCTCAGTTCACGCTGCCGCCCGTCGAGCATCGCCGCGGTGTGCGACCTCTTGTGCGGGTCGATTCCGATCATCACTTCCATCGTCTCGGTCCTCCTTGTCGTGTTGGGAACCGCGGCGAGCACCCCTGATTCGAAGGACTGGCGCGTCCCTCTTGTGAGCCACACCACGGCAAGACCCCGACAGGACGACACCTCGTTCGGCAGCCAGACGATGATCGGCAGGCATAGCGAGAGCGACCCTGCCGGAGCCTCACGACGCTACGAGAACCCCGCGGCGCCCACCAACGAAACAATCAGGCATTGCGTCGTCGACGTGTGGTGTGTGGCTACTTGGAGTGTCGAAGCACGCTGCGCAGGACGAACAGCAGAACGACCACGACCAGCTGGCCCCCGAGGACGATGCGGTTCACGTTGATGGCCGGTTGCCAACGCACATCGCTTCCCACGATCACGTACGCCCCGGCTGGCTTGGCGGCAAGTCCGAACCCGCCACCCGATCCGGACCCGCTTCTTTCGCCGTCGGGCGTGGTGCCCTCGCCGCCTCCGCCACCGGCGCCACCACGAATCGACGCGGCCGGGATCACGGTGACGCCGTTGCGTTCGTACGGGTCGCCGAACACCCGCTTGACGGTGAGTGTGTCACGGGCCTGTTGCATTGCTTCGTTCGGGTCCATCATCGACCTCCTCGGATCCCTGACAACCATGTCCTTCAGGGCTACCACGCGCCGCAGCGAGTCAGCCTGCCTGACGGCTGAGGACAGTGTCTGTAGCGACCGGGATCGGTGGTTCGACGGCTCCCATCCGGACGGTCGGCGATAGACACGTGACACCGGCATCATTCGGCGCGATGATCGACCGACCGTTCCGGGCGGGACGGGTCACTGAGGGAGGTGCTGATGACACTCGACGCCGAGCCAACGGCGGACCGGTGGGACGTGGCCAGCACGGTCACAACCACCTTCGACTTCGGCTACACGGAATGCCGCGACCATCTCCTGCGGCTGTACGACAAGGGCACCCGGCGGCAATGGATCGGCAGCGACCGGCTCGACTGGAGCGCCGAGATCGACCCGATGAACCCGGTCGGCTTCCCCGACGAGATGCACACCCTCTACGGCACGCCGTGGTGGGAGAAGATGACGGCGGGCGAGCGTGGCGACGCCAAACGCCATTTGGAGGCGTGGCGATTCAGCCAGTTCATGCACGGCGAACAGGGCGCCTTGATCTGCGCGGCCAAGATCGTGCAGACCGTTCCCGACATCGATTCCAAGTTCTACGCCGCTACGCAGGTGATCGACGAAGCCCGCCACGTCGAGGTGTACAGCCGCTACCTGCACGACAAGATCGAGCTCACCTACCCGCTCAATCCAAACCTGAAATCATTGCTCGACGACGTGATCAGTGATTCCAGATGGGACATGACCTACCTCGGCATGCAGGTATTGATCGAGGGGTTGGCGCTGGCCGCGTTCGGACTGATCCGCAACATGGCCACGGAACCTTTGGGCAAAGCGATCAACGCCTACGTGATGCAGGACGAAGCCCGACACGTCATGTTCGGGAGGCTGGCGTTGCGCGACTTCTACCCGCAACTGACCGAGGCCGAGCGTGACGAACGCGAAGAGTTCTGCGTCGAAGCCTGCTACCGGATGCGTGACCGCTTCTTGGGTGAGGAGGTGTGGGAGCGCCTCGGCCTACCTCACGAGGTCACCGAGTACGTCGAGACCAGCGAACTGATGAAGCAGTTCCGCGGCTACCTGTTCCTGCGCATCGTGCCAATCCTCAAAGACATCGGGCTCTTCGGGCCCAAGATCCAGGCCGCCTTCACCGACATGGGCGTGCTCCAGTACGCCGACATGGACATCGACACCGAGATGGCCAACGACGAACAGGTCGCCGAGCAACTCGACCTCGAGCGCGACGAACGCCTCGCCCACGTGAGAACGGTCGCCGAACAAGCCTGAGCCGGCATCCGGGGACAGCGGCCCGACAACTCGACACCGTGAAGCTCATCCTGCTCGAGCTGACCACCGGATGTGAGACGGAGCAACGCTCCACGGGCGCCGCCACGGGCTACCGAATGTCAGCACCAAATCACAGGATGACGCCTGGCCTCGGCCCGCCCATATCGGCACCTCCGCGCACTTGATCCTCGAGCCGTGGTGCTCGCGATCGCGAGAGGGACAACAGCGCTTGCCGGACACGCACCAGGGGTCGACCCGAGCGTTACCGGGGGCCGCGTTCTCGGATGCGTCGTGGCGATCGTGTGGGTGTGCCCATCTCGGGACTCGTGTGGGGCGGACGGTGCGGGTGTCTTGGTGGCGATCCCGCCGACCGCCGAGTGGGAGCGCTCATGCGACCGAGTGGTCACGCAAGCACCTGTCAGGTTGCCGTGTGATCTTGCTGAGCGGCTGTCCGGTGCGCGGTGGTCACGAGCTGAGCCGAATGAGGCCTGGTTCGAAGGTGGAGCCGTTGTGTGCGGTTCCGACGGCGACGATCTTGCCGTCGGGTTGGATGGCGATGTCGTGGCCGGAGTCGAAGCCGGCGGCGAAGTCGACGGTGAGTAGGCCGTCGGTGCCGAAGCCTGGGTCGAGGTCGCCGTCGCTGTCGTAGCGGGCGATGGCGAAGTCGCTGCCGCCGCCGAACTCGGTGGTGCCGACCACGACGATGCTGCCGTCGGTGTCCACGGCGAGGTCGTGGGCGTAGTCGGGGGCGGGTGTGTTGCCGACGAGGGGACCGAAGTCGGTGGTCACCAACCCGCCGGTGCCGAAGGTCAGGTCCTGGCTGCCGTCGGCGTCGAAGCGGGCGAGGGCGAAGTCGCCGATGGCGTTGCCGGCGACGAGGAGCTTGCCGTCGGGTTGGACCACGACGGCCTCGGCGATCCCGCCGTGCCCGAAGTCGCCGATGGTGGTGCCGTTGGAGCCGAACGTGCCGTCGAGGCGGCCATCGGGGGTGTAGCGGGCGAGGCCGAAGAAGCCGCCGCCACCGTCGTTGGAGACCCGTCCGGCGAGCACGATGGCGCCGTCGGGTTGTAGGGCGATGGCGTAGGCGAAGTCGGCGACACCGGCGATGTCGGTGGTCACCATGCCGGTGCCGTCGTCGCCGAACGTCGGATCGAGCTCGCCGTCGACGTCGTAGCGGGCCACGGCGAAGTCGTTGCCGTTGCCGGCGGCGTCGGTGGCGTGTCCGGCGACGACGATCTTGCCGTCGGGTTGCACGGCGACGGCGTAGGCGCGATCGGTGTCACCGTGGAAGTCGGTGGTGACGGCACCGGTGCCGGCGGCACCGAAGCTCGCATCGGGAACGCCGCTGGGGTCGTAGCGTTCGATCCTGAAGTCCTCGCTGGGCCCGCTGTTGTCGATCCCGACGGCGACGATCTTGCCGTCCGGGGCGATGGCGACGTCCGAAGCGAAGTCCAAGAACCCGGAGTCGAGTCCGGTGGTGACGATGCCGCCGTCGCCGAAGCTGCCGTCCAACGCGCCGTCGGCGTCGTCGTAGCGAGCGAGGAAGCGCTCACCGGCGACGACGAGCTTGCCGTCGGGCCGCACCGTGATCGCCTTGGCACCGCGCAGACCGGGGGTGGTGATCGTGCCGTCACCGCCGAACGTCGGATCGAGTTCGGTGTCCGGTGCGGCGGTGACGCAGTCGACGAGGATGTTGCCGACGTCGGCGCCGGCGATCGTGCCGATGCCATCGATGACGGTGCAGGTCTGGTCCGGTGCCGACGGCTGGGTGGCGACGCGCACGTCGTAGGGGAACCCGTCAGGCAGCTCCTCGGTGAAGTTGAACGGGCCGTTGAGCGGGGCGATCTGCTCGCCGAGGTGGGTCAGGATCAACCCGTCGCCCTCCAGACCGACGACGGTGCCGCCGACGGTGTAGGTGGGGTCGTCGACAACGGGGGGCCGGTCGTCGTCGACGATGGTCAGCGTCGCCGTGTCGCGCTCGCCGATGTCGGCGCAGCCCCTCGGATCCGAGAGCGTCAACGTGACCGTCTCGTTGGATTCGTCGGTCAGGTCGTGATGGATCGGCAGGCGCACGGCGCGCGGTGTCGTGTCACCGTCGGCAAAGTTGACGGTGGTCGTCGTCGACGCATAGTCGGAGTCGTCGGCAGTGCCGTCGGCAGTGCTCACCGCGACGCTCACTGCGCCGGTGCTGCCACCCTCACGCGTCACCAGGACCTGCGGTCCCGCGCCGACCGCTTCGGCGATCCGGTAGGTGTCGGCGCTGAACTGCAGCTCACCGGCGGCCGGATCGGGCGCCGTCTCGCACACCGGCAACGGGGTCGCCGCCGGCATCCGCAGCACCGGCTCACCCTCGACCGTCAGGCCGGTGGAGATCCGCTCAGCCCCACCGCTCGGCCCCACCTCGACGAGATCGGCCAGTGCCGTCGACGCCGGAAACTCCTGGTTGACGCGGCGGTCCGCGACGTCCACGTAGGCGACGACACGAGCCGTGAACGACGCGCCGACCCGAACCGCGCTGAGATCAACCGCAACCGGCGTGGGGTGCGACAATGACTGCGTCGCCACGCCGGACTGACGGTTGTAGCTGCGCCGGAAGTCGCGTGGTTCCCACATCGTGGTCGGTGCGAACGCCTCGGACCACGCAGCTGGTGTCCAGTGGTCTCGCCAACCGGTGAGCATGGCTCCACCAGCGCTGCGGAACAGCAGGACATCGTCGGTGTACACCGCGATGTCGAGGTACACCTCCGCTTGGATCGGGTCGGAGCAATCGGTCATCGTCGGCTCGTCGCACTCCTGCTCGAGCAACTCCGCGCCGTTGCGATCGATGGCGACCATGCTCGCTGACGACGGGTGGTACACGAGCGTCGCATCGTCGGCGTCCTTCCTGAACGCCTGGTACGAAACGAGTTCGGCGCGATTGCCCAGACCGTCGTCGGGCACCGCCGACGAGATGAAGAGGCCGCTGGCGTCAAGCCCGGACATGATCTTCCCGACCGCTGGGCCGCGTGGCCCGACGACCAGCGGCCCGAAGATGTAGCGCTCGTCCAGAAGGTCCGACCCGGTCACCGAACCGCTGTCCACCTCCGTCGCCGCCTGGAGGTCGGTCACATACTCCGTGAAGCGCCACCCCCTGACCAGCGGACCCGTCTCCTCCGGCAGGCGTGTCGGCGATGGATCCGGATCGGACCCTGCCGGCGCCGCCGAGGCGACACCGGCGAGCAGGAACGACGCGCCCACGACCACCATCGACAGCCGCCTGATCCGTCTGATGCCCGCCTTCATCGTCGATCTCGTGCTCACCGTCGACTCGCCGCCTCTCGTCCTCGGACTCGTAGCCGACCACTACGACCCCAACGCGCGACCGGTTCGCGACAACCGCACCGCCAGCCTGATCGTCCGCTCGCAACTGCCGGTCACGACAGCAGTGCCGATCCCCAGGGACAGCCGGTCAGCACACAGCGCCGAGCGACGGCTCGACGCCCGTTGCGTCCGCCAGCGATCGTCCGCCCTGCCGAGCCATCGCCTGACACGCGCAACGCCCTGCATCAACCGAACGTCGGCAGAGCGGCATCTCGAAACCGCGTCCCGCAACGCGCCCGATCGCGTCCGCTACCGCCGGGTCGGTGGCTCATGCGAACGACCGGCGATGGCCCGACTGCTTGCTATCGCGAGCACAAGTCGCCCCTCGACTCGTCGTTACGGCGCCGCCGGGCGATCGCTTCAACGCGTCGCCGACGGAGTCGAGGGGCTCAGTGGCCGCACCGAACGCGACAACCGAACGGCGGCACCGAATGTCGGCGATGATGCCTCAGCAGACCGCGCCAGAACGGCATGGTGGTGCGAGCGCAGTCGAGATGTCGTCGGTTCCGGCGTGCCTGGCACCAGGGTCTCTTTGGTCGACCCGCGCAAGCCGGCAGGGCGGCGGAGAATCGCAGGAGTCGTAGCGGACGAGTTGATGTGTGCCAGGTGTGGGCATGCGCCGTGTCGACGCCGGCTGCGTACCGGCTCAGGTCATGCCAATTTGGTCCACACCGACACGTGCTGAGCGGAGGAGGCGGTGAACGGCTGGCGGTCCCATCCGCCCCACCGGTGTTCCAGTTCGAGACCGGCCAGACGTGCCATCAGGTCGAGCTCGGCCGGCCATGCGTAGCGGATCACGACGGGGAACATGGTGATGCCGTCGGGGCGAATGATCGTGTGCATCGATCTCACCCGCTGGTTGACCGGATCGTGAATTGCCGAGTCGATCATCACCTGTTGCGCCCCGAGTGCGGTCGTGTCAGTTCGTTGACCACGGTCGAAGCGGCCAAGGTCGGGCACGAACGCTTCCATCACGAACCGGCCGCCGGACACCAAGGCTTTGGCCACGTTGGCGAAGCAGGTGACCTGTACGGATTGCTCGGCCAGGTTGAAGAACGTGTTGAACGCAACGAACACAACCCTGAAGCCCTCCCCAAGGCGATCGCGCCCGAAGTCGGCGACGCGGACCTCGATACGGTCACCGCCCGGCTTGGCCTTCAGCTTGGCGACCATCGACGTTGACGCGTCGAGACCCTCGACGGCGACGCCGCGCGCTGCCAGTGGCAGCGCCAGGCGGCCGGTGCCGACGCCCAGCTCAAGCACGGAGCCGCCGCCGGCGAGATCGGCGAGCACCGCCACGGCATCCTCGACTCCAGGCCCGGGCGGATACAGCTCGTCGTACGCATCAGCGATCCGATCGCCATACGTCGCAGCGTCGTAACCATCCACGCCCGCCAGTCAATCAAACGACGCTCGAGCCGGAGACCCGGACTGCCGGACCGAAGCACTCCGCGCCGAGCCCGTTGACGCCATCCACTCGCTCACTGATGGCGCTCGCATCGCGTGGAGCGCAACACAACCGTCGCAGCGGGATGGCCGATCAACACGGCCGAACTGCCCGCCTGGGCCCGGAGCAACACCGAACACTGCAACCGAACACCCGCTCCGAAACAAGTGCGAGGGAGCGCCGAACGGCATGTCGTTGTCAATGCATGAATAGTCGTCGACGTGTGCACCTCGAACTTGTTGACGAGGACGCGAGCCGGCATTGGTTGTGGATGCCCGCTGTCGATCGTGCACGGGGCACTCCCGCGAAGCCCAGAGCGGACTTCTTGTTGGGTCGCACATGGCGATGAGGAATTCTGGTCTCGTGTCGCATGTCCATGTCAACGGCGTCAACCTTGACTACGTGGAGGAGGGAGCGGGGATCCCCGTGGTGTTCTCACACGGCGGGTCCTCGGATCTGCGGTATTGGGAGCCGCAGCGGAAGGCCTTTGCGGCTGACCATCAATTCGTCGCGTACAGCCGCCGATTCCATGGACCGGGGGCGCAGAAGCTGAGCGGTGACAACTCAACGGAAGCGCACGTCGCCGACCTGGTCGAGATCATTCGCCGGTTGCCGATTCGGCCTGTCCATCTCATCGGGTTCTCAACCGCGCTCGGACTGCGCGCCACGCTCGCCGCGCCCGACCTCGTGCGCAGCCTGACGATCATCGAGCCCAACGTGCCGTGGCTGCTGGAGGGTGATGCAGCGGGACGGACGATCTTGGCGCAGTGGCGAGCCAACAACGAGCGGGTGACGGCCGTGGCGGCTGGCGATGCCCAGCTGGCCGCAAAGCTGTGGTTCGAGCTGGTCAACAACAGGGGACCAGGTACGTTCGATGCCCAACCCGAAGGCCTACGCCGGATGTGGCTCGACAACTTCGCCGTCGAGCGGCCAGCCGCGCCATCACCCGACCCACTGACTTGTGAGCACCTTGGTGCGATCTCCCCGCCGACGCTCGTCGTCGGCGCAGAGTACGGCATGTCCTACTCCCGAAGGATCGTTGACTCACTCGCCCAATGCATCCCAGCCGCCCGATTGCTCGTGATCCCGGGCGTCACGCACTTCATGAGCTACCAGATGCCATCCGCGTTCAACGAGCTGATCATGGACTTCCTCGCCCACCACTCGGACTGATCTGGTCGATTTCGACCGACGCATCCTGCCGGACTCAAGACGACGGCATCCACAGTGGCGCGCACCAGAACGTCGCCACCGAATGACCGCGTCGAAGCCAGCGGCGAGGATGCAGAACGGCACGGCATCTCGACGACTCGCGGAGTGCATACGAGGGCGAGAGTTGTTGAGCGCGTCCCGGACATTTGCGTCTCGCGGCGACACGCCTCAGGAGAGGACGATGCCTCGTGCCTCGGCGATCCGGCGGCTGACGAACTCCACGGTCTGGTTGGTGCGTTCGGCGGCGGCCCGGATATAGACCGCGAGCGCCTCCAGCGACCAGTACCACAGGTCGTCGCTCCGCCACCACTGCACTTCGTCGAGCAGTCCAGGGTCGACGCCGCCGTGAGACATCGCTGCAGCGCGCAGCGCGAACTTGCTCTTGTGATGTTGCGCCTTGGTGTGTGCGATCCCGTCCGGCAGGTGGCGCTCACGGATGCGTTCGAACTCGAGTGGCGCTTGGCGGTTGGCGCCGGAGACGCCAATGGCGTCGGCAGCGAGGTCGAGGAGGAGCTCGCCGGGGAACGTGTCATGCCGCGGGTGCAGAGGCTCGAGTCGTGCCGGATGTCGCCGAGGTCGTCGCCGCGAGCGAGACCGCTCAGGGCGATGGCGATCGCTCGGTGGCGGTCGTCGTCGGTTGGGCGGTGCCGCGCCGCCATGCCGGTCACGCTACGCCTCCATCGGTCGACGACGCCGTGCTCGCGATCGCGAGCGGAGAGTCGGGAGGAACGGCACCTATCGGATGCCCTCGGCGGCGCGAGCCGGCGCGGTATCGGACGCGCAAAAATCGGACATCGCGACCCACTCGCCGAGGTGCGCCAGAAACGGCACTTCGAAGATGCTCCGGCCAAGCGCGGCCCGCGCTTGCGGACGCGGAAGTCGGACATCGCGCCCTCCTCGTCCGACGTCGCCGGGACCCAAATGCGCTCAGCTGTTGGACATCCTCTTCAGACCGGCAGGGAGCGGCCGAGGGCGCCGAGGAGTACAAGAACGCTGTCGCCACCGGCTGCCCTCTGCCGGCCATCGTCTGGGCGTCGGCCAAGGGGATGTACACGACTGGCAGAGCCGGCGTAGAGGCGCTGACCCGAGACCGTTCCGACCGCACGGAAGGCCAAGCCGCCCACCGAGAAGGTCTCACCCAGGCTGGCGACGGCGAGCGCCTCGTCGACCACCGCGTCCCCGGGACCACTGAGGTAGCGACCTCGAGCGCGGCTGCGGCGAGCCGAGGCGTCCCGGCTCGACACCGACGACGATGATGTCGGCGATTGTGTCGCCGTCGGCGATCGTCTGACGCAGCACCATCACCGGTGACGGCGTCAGGGCCGCCCGTGCTGGCCAGCATCGGGGCAAACGACGTGAACGGGCCGGACGTGTCCGCCGAGACCGCCCACGCCTCGGCGCCGATCGCGTCCAGCGTGCGGTCGACCTCGAGGGAGAACGACTCGGAGAGGCCGGTCATGATCAGGCCCATTGCGAACACGAGCGCGACACCGACAACGGCGATCACGAAGCGCTTCCACCGCCACTGCAAGTCTCGCAGTGCTGCCTCTCAGCTCGGCTGCCCGCTATGCTCTCAACGGGGTACTCAGGGCAGGTGGCGCGGTACGGCTCGTCGGATGGCATGTGCTGCTGCCATTCGAGTTTCGTCATGTTTCGCCCGGCGACGGTGCAGGCCTTCTCCCGCCACGATGCGGGGTCGATGTCCCAGACGATCGCCGGATCGATCGTACGGCGATCATGGACCGGCCGTCGGCGGTGAAGCTCCCGCGGTGATCGTGGACGTGCTCGGGAACGGGTCGCCGATCTGCGCGCGGGCCTCCAGGTCGTACAGCCGGACTGCACCGTTCGGTGCCGCCGACGGCCAGGACGCGACCATCGGGCGAGAAGTCGCCAGGGTTCACGCCAGCACACCGTCAGCGGTGGAGCGGGCTCCGTGCGGGAGTCGACGTCGACGAACCGGACGGCGCCGCTCTCCCAGTCGACGAGCGCAGCGACGTGGCTGTCCGGCAAGAAGGCCGAGCACGCTGGCGTGGACGATCGGATCGGTTCCACGCTCGGCGGCGGTCATCGAGCCGTTGGCCAGCGGGGCGCCGACCTGCTTCCCGTCGTCGAAGCGGAGCAGGCGGGTCGTCCCGTAGAAGTCGGATGCGATGACGAGGGTTTCGTCGGTGGACACGGACACCGCGTGACCAGTGCCGGAAGCCCCGTGCTTCCCAGCGCTTCTGCCCCGTCTCGAGGTCGATCGAGACCACTGCGTCCCACGTCCCGAGGATCGCGGTCGTCGCGACTCACCCAGTACGCGATTGCGTAGCGGCCTGCGGCCGCGCCGACTCCCTGGGTGAACCCGCTGTCGATCGGCCGGTCGGTGGCGTACGGGATCGATCGCACCAGGCGCAGGGAGGAGGCGTCGAAGACAGAGAGCACCCCGCTCGAGGCCTGCGGCAGCGATCAATCGACCGTCGGCGGAGATGGCGACCTACGTGCGAGACGACCTTCGCTCGGTGCGGCCGCGGTGGGTTCGAGGACGATCGGGTTCTCGTCGCGATCGAGGGAGGACACGACCACCTTGCCGTCGCTGTCGCGATGCGCGGCGACGATCCCGCCCGGGCCGGGAACTGCCCCGGCGCATTCCCGTGAGCGGTCGGCCCAGCTTGGATCGTCCGACGACGCCGTCGATCAGCGGGATGCTCACGATCGCGACTCCGGCGGGCCCGAGGACGTACGCCGTGTCGCCTTCGACAGCGATGCCGCCTCCGTGCCGCCCCGCCGTTGTAGAGCTTGATGGCGGGGCCGAGCTGCTCTCCGTCGGCGCTTCGGCGCCGGAGCTCACCGGCGCTCGATCCGACGAGGAACCCGCCGTCGGGCAGCGCTGCCGGTAGCGGCGGACTGCTCGGGCCAGTCCGGGCCGACCGGCTGGCCGGTGGCGATGTCGAGGAGGACGCCTTCTCGTTCCGCGGTGCCCGACACGGACACCGCGAGCCGGCGCCCGTCGGCCGAGGGCACGATCTGTAAGAAGACGGTTCCGGGAGCGGTACCGGCAGCTCGGCGATCGGTGACCAGGTCGTCGCGTCGACGACGGCGACTCGGAAGCCGCCCTCCGGTGCTGCCAGGCCGAGGAAGACACGCGAGCCCTGGACGGCGACCACCTTGATCGGCGCTGTGGCCGTGTAGGGCGTCTCGAGCTGGTCCGTCGCCAGGTCGTAGACCAATGAGCTGCTGGTCGCGGAAGGACAACAGGTGCTCGTCGTCGAGGAACGCCGTCGCCTGCTGTCGCTCGTCCCGTACCGGGGAGCTCGATCGTCGCCACGATCGCGTCGGACTCGGTGTCGACGATCATCGTGGTGTCGCTCTCATTGAGGAACACGGCGACCCTTCGATGGCTCGGCGACACGATCAGGCTCTCGATCCCCCGGGCCGGGCCGTGATCTCGTCGATCTGCCTCGACGCCTGCGGGTCCCAGACCTCGATGACCTTCGAGACGCTCCTCCCGTGCGAGGTACAAGCGGTGGCCCGGGCGCCGGGGGCGAGCCACCCGTACCGGGCGGTCGGGCTGGAGCGGAGGTAGCCGAGGATCGGCCCGTTCGAGACACAGCGCCGACTGCAGTGCGGAACGGGTCGTGGTGTCGTCGGAACGAGCGTTCGCCTCGGTGCGAGCAGCAGCGAGAGTGCGAGATCGTTGTTCTGGACCTTTCCTGATTCGGCGACGAGCCGTCTCGTGTCGGCGTCCCGGAGCAGGTCCT
>CAVVMS010000012.1:0-53473 GCA_963749315.1 uncultured Acidimicrobiia bacterium | reverse complement strand
CGCGGGCGGGCGTGCTCACGGCGACGAGACTACGCACCGGGTGGTAGCACGTCGGTCCACTCAGGTAGGCTCACCGGAGCGGCGAAAGGTGGGTTGGGCAGGCGCCTTGACTGGCGGACTGCATGGACGCGATGAGCTCGCCGGCGGGAGAACATGTACGAGTACGACGCTGACGAAGGTGATCTGCGGTCGCTCCGGCCCCGCCCATGGCACTCGGTCTCGGCGTGGCCGGCTGGCGGCAGTCGGCTGGTTCGTCGTCCGGCCACAGCTGTCGGGCGACAGTGATGGCGCCGTCGGGCCACGGCCCGGACCGACGACCCTCGCGATCGACGACGCGCAGGTTGCGATCACGGTCGGCGGCGCCACGGCATCGAGCGACCCACCGGCGGCCAGCGCACCGGCAGTCACGCCGGAGGTGCCGGCGACAACTGCCTCGACAACCACGGCAACAATTGGGCCGACGACCACGGCGACAACTCCGTCGACGACCACGACGACGGCGGCACCTTCCACAACCGTCCCGGTTGCGCCGTTCGAGACCTTGCCGGACGGAACGCCGCTGCCGGTCATCGCAACGTTCGACACCAACCGGATCACGCTCGAGGGCGTCGTGCCCGACCAAGCCGCCAACGATCGACTCCAGGCGCTGGCGGTTGCCAACGCCAAACCGGGACAGGCGGACTCGATCGACAACCGGCTTACGTTGAACTCCGCGGTGCCGCGAAACGTCGGCGTTCCCGTCGTCGAGCTGACCTCGGCTCGGTTCCCCGAGGGCACCGCCGACATCCTGCCGGCGCACGCTGCCGAGCTCGACCGGGTGGTGACGATCATGAACGCCCTTCCTCGCGTGACGACGATGATCATCGGTCACGCCGACCAGCGTGGCGACGACCTGTCGAACTACGCGATCTCCGAAGCTCGGGCCACGGCGGTCAAGAACTACGTCACGGCGCAGGGCGTTGACCCGAGTCGCCTGTCGTCACGTGCGGTCGGCGAGTCCGATCTGCTCACGCTCGCCAACGACGACTCAGCGCTGGCACTGAACCGCCGCACCGAGTTCGTCTTCTACGGCTTGCTCATCGAGTCAGGACTGGCGCGGGCGCTGACCCACTCCGTACGCTCTGCGTGGCGCCCCTCTAGCTCAATGGAAGAGCAGTGGACTTTTAATCCATTGGTTCAGGGTTCGAGCCCCTGGGGGGGCACCGTGACTGCAGGGATGACGCTCGGGACGTGCTACCCGCTGGTTGCGTGTGGTAGCCGATTGGTCGCGGCCGAATCGCCGGGGATCTCCCGAATGTGACCGATCACGTTCCGTTCCGGGCGGTCGCCTCCTGCCATCCCTGGTCGATGGCGTCGGAGTCCAGCGGTGCTCCTCGCAAACGAACGTCAGGACGGCAACTGTCAGCGGTGGATGATCGAGGCCGGCGACCCTCCTCCTCGACAGCCAAGGCTGAGCACGGGAGGGGGAGGGTGTGCACCCTCGTCGTGACGCGTAGCCGTGGGGAGGCACCCCCATCCCGGGTGTCGAACTTCGCCGACCACCACATAAGCGTGACCCCCCACCCCGGGAGGGCCGTGCCCCACCCGTGTAGTAGAGACAGTCCGCAGACGTCGCGGACCTGTTCGCAGGTTGCGGTCAGCGTGGGACAGCGAGTCGGCGGCTCGCTTTGTGGTAGCTCCACGCTCGGCCGGCGATGCCGATGCCGAGAAGGCAGCCGAGTCCGGCGATGACGGCGGTTGCGCCGTTGTGCGGTTCGTTGCCGTCGTTGCTCATCGCTCCCGATGCCCACGCGAGGAAGATGCTGAACCAGACGGCGATGACGGCGACGATGCCGAGGAGCTGTGCGCGTGCTCGGCACGCGGACTCGGCGTCCTCCCGGCAGTACGCACCTGCCGTGGAACCTGACATAGTCGCCCGGCGTTGGCTCGTCGCAGGACGGACAAGGGATGCGAGTGGGGTCCGTTGGCGGAGCGGTGCTGATGCGGCGGATGACTGGTCATGGTCGTTGACTCGGTCGAGCCCGCCAATGTCGTTGGCGATGGTCCGCATGTTCGTCAGCGTGTAGCGCCCCGGGTTGGTCTCGGTCCGGTTGTCGGCCCGCGGCATCGTGGATCTCCTTCGGCGTGATCGAGGCGGCGCCGGGGTTCGTCCGCGTGGACGTGGGGGTGCTGCGTCGGACTGGTCAAGTCGCGGTCAGTCTGTCGGTGCCGGGAGGTTTCCAGATCGGGGAACCCCGTGTTCGTCAGCGGGCGCCGCCGAAGGTCAGTCGTCCGTCGTGGAGGCGGGCGACGTAGCTCGTCGAGCTTGGCGCCGGTTCGGTTGAGGGTGGCGGCGATCTCGTCTCGCCACGGGGTGATCGTGCCGTCGGGGCTGACGGTGTCGAGGGCGGTGGCGAGTTCCAGCGTGCCGGTGCGCTTCGGCCAGTGAGGGTTTGAGCGGTGCGTCACGGTTCGACGTCGTGCCGGAACTGGCCGTGTAGGTCGGCGAGGAGGGCGTCGAGGTCGTCGAGGCGGCGAGCCGCCGTGTGTGGATCTCGTCGAGCCGGGCGCAGATTCGGTCGCCGAAGGCGTAGATGGCGGTGAGCACGGTGTCGGGTCGCCGGTTGAGACTCACAGCGTGAGCGTACGGCGTGCTTCGTGGGAGGTCTGGATCGAGCGCGCCTCGACGAGTTCATCAAGATTTACGACGGGCTTCGACGGCTGCGTTCGTACCGTGACCGGTAACCCGTCGGCATGGCACACCCATCGTGCCGACCGGACGAGCGCGCAACAACGCACGGAGTATTGAGATGGCAGACGAGACATGGCAGTCGGCTCGGTTGATTCCGACGAGCGGCATCAACGGTACGGAGGAAGCCGAGCGCCGGGCGACGTCGGCGCTGCTGGCGGTGATGGGGTCGGTCGCGAGTTCGGTCAGGCGATGGTCCGCGGGTTCGGCGCGCCGGCGGGGCAGCTGGGGACGTTCATCGACGTGCCGTTCAAGGCTGAGGATCGCACGATCTACCCCGACGGTGTGCTCCAGGCGAGCCGGGCCGGTCGGACGTGGACCTGTCTGGTCGAGGTGAAGACGGGCGGGTCGGAGCTGGAGCGTCCGCAGGTCGAGGCGTACCTCGACGTCGCCCGCGAGAACGACTTCGATTGCGTGTTGACGATCTCCTGGCGGTCACGAGCCGGTGCCCACCTGCGGCCACGTGATCGCCCGATGATCGATCCAAGCGATGGACGCATCTCTCCCGGGTCGCGCCACTCTGCGTCGTGTCGGGCGCGCAAGTTCGGACAATCGTGTGGCGATGGTCCGGTTTGGCCAACCGTGGCGTTGAAGGACCGACGTGAGGGCGTGACCGGCGAGGGTGTGGGCTGCTCGTGCTGCTTGCGTCGCTTGCTCACGCCCATTCTGGTCTTTTCGCGCGACGCAAGCGTTCGACGTCCGGCTGGCCGCGACTGGCGATCGATGTTCATGTCGACCGAACGGGCCGATAGTGGCCGATTCAGTTGACATGAACGGGCGGCGGCGGGCCCGGCGTGTCGTTGACGCGGTCTTCAGGACCATCGCGTCGTCCGGTGCCATCGGTGCTGGAGATGGTTGTCCGTCGATCACTCGTGGCCGCCAGTGGGCAGATCGCGTTGACCGCGAACATCAGAAGAACCCGGAAATTCCGGCTCACCGGGTGCCGAAGCGACCTTCGGGTTCACGGTTGACCTGGGGTCACTGGATGTATCGAGTCTGTCGCGCGTGTCACCGGAGGCGTGCCCACGCCACCGGCCAGCTGGAATGGCAGCGCCACGGCTGTGGCCGGGCCGCGTGCGCGAGAGGTCCCGCTCGAGCGCGCCTGGTTGTCGACACGATGGGCGCGGACGACCTGCTCGCGTGGACGGCGAGTGGCTGAGCCCCCGCTCGCTCATCGGCACGGGGCGGGCCGCCGAGGAGCGCCCCCCTCCGAGTGTTTCGTGCACCCGAGTGTTTGCTGCTCGGATGGGGTGCAGCACACACTCGGGTGACCGGCCCGGCTCAGGCGGAGGAGAGGGCCGCGGCCGTGTCCAGCAGGTCGCGCGGCGAGCTCGGGAAGGCGGTCGTCGTCCATCCGGATGGCCGGGCCCTGGACGGCGATCGCCGCGATCGGACGGCCGTCGGGACCGTGGACGGGCGCGCCGATCGTGCGCACCCCCGGATCGCGCTCGCCGTCGTTCATCGACCAGCCCCGGGCCTGGGTGAGCTCGATGTCGCGGAGCAGCGCTCCCGGTGTCGTCAGGGTGGCGCCGGTGATGGCGGAGAGGTCGCCGAGGGCGGCGACCGCCGCCCCCGGGTCGGCGGCCCCGGCGAGCAGCGCCTTGCCCATCGCCGAGGCATGGACAGGCACCCGGCTACCCACGGGCTGATCGAAGCGCAGCGGATGGGCCGACGCGACGTGGGCAACGATGAGCACCTCGTCGCCGATCCTGGTGCCGAGGTTGACCGACTCGCCCGTGCGTGCGGCCAGCGCTTCCAACGCCGGCCGCATCCGGTCGAACCCGAGGCGCGTCTCCGCCCGGCGGCCGAGCGCGACGAGTGTCGAGCCGAGGTGGTACCGCTCGGAGGGCGGCTCCTGGGCGACGAGGCCGGCGTCGACGAGTGCGCGCAGCAGCCGATGGGCGGTGCTCGGCGTGAGTCCGGTCCGGGTGGCGACGTCGGTGACCCCGAGGTCGTCGTCGGCGTCGGCGAGCGAGGCGAGGACGGCGAGGGCGCGCTCGACGGACTGGGAGCCGCTGCGGCGATCGAGTGAACGTGAACGATCGATTCGATGGCCTCCTAGGATTCCAGGTTGCAGAACGTCATCTCACAATGTAGAAAGCAGCCATGCAGATCCGAATTCGTCGTCGCCTCCTTCCTGTCGCGCTCATCCCCATCCTTGCCGTCGCCGGCTGCGGAGACGACGAGGGCGACGAGGCGGCGGCAGCGAACGACACGACCGTCGATGGTACGGCGGCGGCTCCCGCCGCTCCGGCCGGCGAGCCGGTCGACCCTCCGGCTCGGCTACTTCCCGAACGTCACCCACGCGCCGGCGATCATCGGCGTCGAGCAGGCCTCTTCGCACGACGCGCTCGGCGACGGACGTCACGCTCGAGACTGGTCACGTTCAACTCCGGCACCGAGGCCATCGAGGCGCTGTTCGCCGACGCCATCGACCCTGTCTTCATCGGCCCCAACCCGGCGATCAACGGCTACGCCCAGTCCGACGGCGAGGCGCTGCGGATCGTCGCCGGCACGACGTCGGGCGGCGCCTCGCTCGTCGTCCGCGACGGCATCGACTCGCCCGCGCGACCTCGCCGGCACGACGCTCGCGACCCCGTCGCTCGGCAACACCCAGGACGTCGCCCTGCGGGCGTGGCTCGCCGAGCAGGGCTTCGAGACCGACACCAGCCGGCGGCGGCGACGTCCACATCACGCCGCAGGACAACCCCGACACGCTGGCCGCGTTCCAGGCCGGCGACCATCGACGGCGCCTGGGTGCCCGAGCCGTGGGCGACCCGCCTCGTGCTCGAGGGCGGCGGCCACGTGCTCGTCGACGAGGCCGACCTGTGGCCGGACGGCGCAGTTCGTCACGACCCACCTGATCGTCGTCCACCGGTTCCTCGAGGACGCACCCCGACGTCGTGAGGGACCTCATCGGCGGGCTCGGCGAGGCCATCGACGCGCGCCAACGGCGACGCCGCGGCGGCCCAGGCCGCGTCAACGACGGCATCGAGGCGGATCACGACGAGCCGCCTCGGCGACGAGACCATCAGCCGGCGCCTGGGAGCACCTCGAGTTCACGCTCGACCCGATCGCCGCGTCGCTGCAGGGCTCGGCCGACGACGCCATCGCCGTCGGCCTGCTCGACCAGGTCGACCTCGCCGTCCTGGCATCTACGACCTCGACCTGCTCAACGAGGTCCTCGCCGAGCGCGGCGAGCGCCGCCGGTGGTCGGACTGGGATGCCGGATCGAGCGACGCGCCCGATCTCGCTGCGTGGCGTGTCGAAGTCGTTCGGCGCGGGTCGCCACGCCGTGACCGCGCTCGCGCGACGTCGACCTCGAGGTCGCCGCGCGGCGAGTTCGTCTGCCTCATCGGTGCGTCCGGGTGCGGCAAGTCGACGATCCTCAACCTCGTCGCCGGCCTCGACGCAGCCGACCGCCGGCGCGGTCGACGTCGACGGCGCGACCGGCGCTGATGTTCCAGGAGTCGGCGCTGTTCCCGTGGCTGACCGTGGCCGGCCAACGTCGAGCTGCCGATGCGGCTCGCCGGCATGCCGCAAGGCCGAGCGGCGGGCGCGGGTCGAGCAGCTGCTCGACGACCGTGCACCTCGACGGCTTCGCCGCCAAGCGTCCGCACCAGCTCTCGGGCGGCATGCGCCAGCGCGGCGCGCTGGCCCGGGCGCTCGCCCAGGACGCCGAGTCCTGCTGATGGACGAGCCGTTCGGCGCCCTCGACGCGATGACCCGCGACTCGCTCCACGACGAGCTCGACGCAGCTCGTCCGGGCGCCGCGGACTGACCGTGCTGTTCGTCACCCACAACGTGCGCGAGGCGGCCCGCCTCGGCGATCGCATCGTCGTGATGTCGCCCCGGCCGGGCCGCGTGACGGCGAGCGTCGACGTCGCGCATCGCCGCGGCCCGCGGCGGATCGACTCGCCCGAGGTCGCCGCGCTCGCCGGCGACGGTCACCGAGCAGCTGCGCGAGGAGGTCCTCGCCCATGCTCGCGGTTGATCACGACGTCGGCGACCCGACCGGTCGAACTTCGACGCACGGCTGCCACGTTGCGACTCCGTCGCCGGCGCGGGCCGCAGGCGACCGCAGCGGACGCGGGCCGGCAGGATCGTGGTTGGCGATCGTGGCCCAAGGTGGCCGCCGTCGCCGTCGCTATCGTCGCTGTGGCAGGTCGTCGTGTGGCCGGAGTGGAAGCCGAGTTCGTCCTGCCGCCGCCGGCGACGGTGTTCGGCGAGCTGTGGCGAGCTGATCGCCGACGGCACGGTGCTCCGACGCCATCGGCGTCACGATGCGCCGCGCCGCCGTCGGCTTCGCCCTGGCCCTGGTCATCGGGGTCGCCATCGGCGCCATCGTGGCGTCGTCGAAGATCGTGCGCTCGGCGGTCGGCTCGCTGATCACCGGGCTGCAGACGATGCCGTCGATCGCCTGGTTCCCGCTGGCGATCCTGCTGTTCAAGCTGACCGAGGGCGCGATCACGTTCGTCGTCGTGCTCGGCGCGGCGCCGTCGATCGCCAACGGCCTGATCACCGGCGTCGACCACGTCCCGCCGATCCTCCTGCGCGCCGGGCGGGCGATGGGCGCCGGCGCGCTGGGCGATCGTCTACCGCCACGTCGTCCTGCCGGCGTCGCTGCCGTCGTTCGTCGGCGGGCTGAAGCAGGGCTGGGCGTTCGCCTGGCGCAGCCTGATGGCCGGCGAGCTGCTCGTCGTGCTCGGCAGCCGTTCCGGTCGGGCTTCCTGCTCACGAGTACCGCAACGTCGACGACTCGGCCGGCGCTGATCGCCATGATGATCGTGATCCTGGTCATCGGCATCGTCGTCGACTCCTTGGTGTTCGGCACGCTCGATCGCTGGATCCGCCGCCGCTACGGCCTCGTCGACGACCGCTGAACCGGCGCCGGGCTCGGCCAAGGCGGGGCTGTCGGTGTCGCGGGAGGGGGATCGACGACACGCTCGCCACTGGAGCGGGCACCAAACCGAGATCTTGGTCGGTCGGGTTGCACCATGGCTCGTGCGCCGAGGCCGCCGTCCACCAGATACTCGACGCCATGACGGTCGAGCGTGATCAGGATGCGTCCAAGATCGAACCGGCCCGGTCAGCCGGCATCGTTGGTCGCACGCCGCCGGTTGATCTCCTCCAGAGAGGCCTGGGCGTCGGGTGATCGAGCTCGACGGCGTCCCACGCGAGGTCCAGCAATTCTGAGAGTCGTAGTCCGTAGGTCAGCGCGACGACGATGCCGGCCTCAAGGTGGTGGCCCCGGGCGGCCGCGAGCACCTCGCGTCCCTGAACCGGAGTCAGCGATCGGCTCTCGGCTCTGTGCTGACGGACGCTGCTCGACAGGGCTGCGGCGTTGCGGCTGACCAAGCCTTCGGCTTCGGCGCGACGAAGTGCACGCCGAAGGACGGACCGTCCCAGGCGACGGGCCGTTGGGCTGTATCCCGTCTTGTCGCGTGTCAGTTGGGCGGGCCATGTCGCGGGGCATTTCGTCGACATCGCTCGGGCTGAGGGTGGCGAGCCTCTTGGACCCGATGCGTGGGATCACGTACAGCCGCAGCGCATCGCGGTATTGGGCTTCCGTGGCCGCGGCGACTGGGCCGGGCAGGACGTCGGTCAGCCATCGTGTCAGGAAGCGCTTGACGGTCAGGTCGGCTCGGGCCGTTCGGGTTCCTTGGTCGGCCGCCCGTTGTGCGGTTCGAATTCGGTCGGTCAATTCGCGTCGTGTTCTTGCGGTGACCATTCGCCTGGATCCGTTTACGGAGATACGTCCTTCCCACCACCAGCGTGGCCGACCTGATGACGAACGACAGATCGTCGGGGAGCTACCGATCAATGATCATCGAGTGCTCGGCGCCGTCTCGTTCCGCGACGTTCCACAGGCCGCGGCGGCGGTCCAGTTCCGGCAAGGCGACGTGTTCGAGGATGCGTGTCGCTCGGCGACGTCGGCGGTCAGCGGCGCCGCCGCCGACGAAGGCACCCACAGCCTCCCAGAGGCGGCACGTCTTGATGAGGTCGGCGAGGGCCTCGTCGGACATCCCGGCGACCCCCGAGCCGTGAAGTACGGCAGCGCTGAACTCGAGCGTCCTGGGTCCGATCATGTCGCGATCCGCCAACCGTCCCGCTACCCTCCGTCACGTTGTCGGCACGATCGACAATACTCATGCGGCGAAGACACAGGCGGGCTGAGCGATGACAGTGACAGATCAGGTCCGAGCGCGGGCGGGCCTCCACGCGAACGGCCGGCTGACGCATCTGCAGCGTTTGGAGGCGGAGGCGATCCACATCATGCGGGAGGCGGTTGCCGAGAGCGAGCGGCCGGCGATGTTGTATTCGGTCGGCAAGGACAGCTCGGTGATGCTGCACCTTGCGATGAAGGCGTTCTATCCGTCGAGGCCGCCGTTCCCGTTGGTGCATGTGGACACGACGTGGAAGTTCTCGGCGATGTACGAGTTCCGTGACGAGATCGCGGCGAGGTCACGGCCTGGAGCTGATCGTGCATCAGAACCCCGAGTGCGTGCGCGCGGGGCATCAACCCGTTCGACCACGGCTCCGCGCTGCACACCGACCTGTGGAAGACCGAGGGGCTCAAGCAGGTGATCGACGAGCACCGTTTCGATCTGTGCTTCGGTGGAGCCCGGCGGGACGAGGAGAAGTCGCGGGCCAAGGAGCGGGTGTTCTCGATCCGCTCGCCGCAGCACCAGTGGGATCCGAAGCGTCAGCGGCCCGAGTTGTGGTCGCTCTACAACGTGCGGCGCAGCCCGGGTGAGACGCTGCGGGTGTTCCCGATCTCGAACTGGACCGAGCTGGATGTGTGGCAGTACATCCACCTCGAGCGGATCCCGATCGTGCCGCTGTACCTTGCCGCGCCGCGGCCGGTCGTGGAGCGCGACGGCGTGCTGATCATGGTCGACGACGAGCGCATGCGCACTCGACCCCGGCGAGGAACCGAGATCAAGCACGTCCGGTTCCGCACGCTCGGCTGCTACCCGCTGTCGGGCGCCGTCGAGAGCGACGCCGACACGCTCACCGGCATCATCCAGGAGATGCTGCTGGCGACGACGTCGGAGCGCCAGGGCCGGGTGATCGACCACGACGGGGCGGCATCGATGGAGAAGAAGAAGCAGGAGGGCTACTTCTGATGGCCCACACCTCCGAGCTCATCGCCGCCGACATCGACGCCTACCTCATCGCCCACGCAGTACAAGAGCCTGCTGCGGTTCATCACCTGCGGCAGCGTCGACGACGGCAAGAGCACGCTGATCGGTCGGCTGCTCTACGAGTCGCACCTGGTGTTCGAGGACCACCTCGCCGCGCTCGAAGCCGACTCGGCCCGGGTCGGCACCCAGGGCGGCGACTTGATCTTCGCCCTGCTGCTCGACGGCCTGTCGGCCGAACGCGAGCAGGGCATCACGATCGACGTCGCCTATCGCTTCTTCTCGACCGAGCGGCGCAAGTTCATCGTCGCCGACACGCCGGGCCATGAGCAGTACACGCGCAACATGGTCACCGGCGCGTCGACCGCCGATGTCGCGGTGATCCTCGTCGACGCCCGCAAGGGCGTGCTCACCCAGACCCGCCGGCACAGCTTCCTCGTCTCGCTGCTCGGCATCCGCCACGTGGTCGTGGCCATCAACAAGATGGACCTCGTCGACTACTCGCCGGCGGTCTTCGACGCAGATCGAGGCCAGACTACCGCGACTTCGCCGCCAGCATCGGCCTCGACCGACATCACGTTCATCCCGCTGTCGGCGCTCGAGGGCGACAACGTCGTCGCGCCCGAGCCCCGACACACGCACTGGTACCACGGCCCGACGCTGCATGGGCTTCCTCGAGACGGTCGAGGTCGACGACGACACGCGCCACGCGGCCCGTTCCGCATGCCGGTGCAGTGGGTCAACCGGCCGAACCTCGACTTCCGCGGCTTCTCCGGGCGGATCGTCGGTGGACGGTCCGGCCCGGCGACGCCGTGCGGGTGCTGCCGGCCGGCACCGACGTCGCCGGTGGCGCGCATCGTCACGTCCGACGGCGACCTGACCGAAGCCGTCGCCGGCCAATCGGTGACGATCACGCTGACCGACGAGATCGACGCCAGCCGCGGCGACGTGATCTGGCGCCGGCGACGCGCCGCCGCCGAGGTCGCCGACCAGTTCGAGGCCCACGTCGTCTGGATGCACGAGGACGCGATGCTGCCGGGCCGGCCGTACCTGATGAAGATCGGCACCCGCACCGTCGGAGCTGACGATCGGCCACCCGAAGTACCAGATCGACGTCAACAACCTCGACCACCTCGCGGCCACCACGCTCGCGGCTCAACGAGATCGGCGTGTGCAACCTCGCACCTCGACCGGCCGATCCCGTTCGATCCCTACGCCGACAACCGCGACATCGGCGGCTTCGTCATCATCGACAAGCTCACGCAGGACACGGTCGGCGCCGGCCTGCTGCACTTCGCCCTGCGCCGGGCGCACAACATCCACTGGCAGCAGGTGCAGGTCGACAAGGCCGCACGCGGCGGCGCTGAACCAGCACCGCCCCGGCGTCGTGTGGTTCACTGGGCTGTCCGGGTTCCGGCAAGTCGACGATCGCCAACATCGTCGAGTCGAAGCTGCACGCGCTCGGCGCGCGCACGTACCTGCTCGACGGCGACAACGTGCGCCACGGCCTCAACCGCGACCTCGGCTTCACCGACGCCGACCGGGTGGAGAACATCCGCCGCGTCGCCGAGGTGGCGGCGCTGATGGTCGACGCCGGGCTGGTCGTGCTGGTGTCGTTCATCTCGCCGTTCCGCGCCGAGCGGCGCCTGGCCCGAGACCGCGTGGACGACGACGAGTTCATCGAGGTCTTCGTCGACACTCCGCTCGACGTGGCCGAGGCCCGCGACCCCAAGGGCCTCTACGCCAAGGCCCGGCGCCGGCGAACTCGCCAACTTCACCGGCATCGACTCGCCCTACGAACCCCCCGAGCACCCCGAAGTGCGCGTCGACACCACCACCAGACCGCCGAAGACGCCGCCGACCTCGTGATCGAGGCCTTGCGAGCCCGCCACGTCCTGCTGTAGGCCGCTGCCAGTCTGGCAGACCCGCCGTTCGCGCCGAAGGGCGAGAGATCACACGATGTCCGAGGCTGGTTGCTTTGGCGCAGAGAATCAGTAGCGGCCGCCTCGGATTGGTCGCTTGCTCTCCACGACCCGTGCGCGCTGTCTCTCGAGCGAGCTGTTAGTCTGCGACGTCGGGAACACGGCGGACGATAAATCTGTGGCAGATTGGATGCCACGCGGGCCGCTGTGTTGACATCCGAGAGGGCGGGCAGCGGCAGGTGGCGGAGAGACATAGCGGAGGAGCTGAACACGGCGGGCGTGCCGTCGACGGTGCACACGTGGGCGGCCGGCGATGGGGGACTTGATCCTGGTTGCTGTGGCCGGGTTCGTCGCCTCGTTGGTCGACGGCGCCTTGGGCATGGGTTTCGGACCCACTTCCTCGACCATCCTCCTCGGTGCCGGACTGTCCCCGGCGGCGGCGTCGACCACGGTCAACCTGGCCAAGGTCGCCACCGGGCTGTCGGCCGCCATCTCGCACTGGCGGTTCGAGAACATCGACCATCGCCTCGTCCTGCGCCTCGCCGTGCCGGGCATGCTCGGGGCGCTCTTCGGCGTCACCATCCTGGCCAACGTCGACGGCGACGACCTGCGACCGGTGCTCGCCGTGACCTCCTGCTGATCGTCGGCCGTGCGCATCATGGTGCGCTTCAGCCGACCCGTCATCGCCCGGTCCCCCGACAACAGTGACGGCCGGGCCCCGTCCTTCGAGGTCCGCGGCGTCACCGCCGCCGCCGCCGCCGGCGGCGTGACCAATGGGCTCGTCGGCGCCTGGGGACCGGTCGTCACGCCGTTCCTGCTCCATCGCGGGCTCCCACCGCGTTACGCCATCGGATCGGTCAACACTGCCGAGGTCGCGGTCGCCATCGTCGCCGCCGGCACCCTCCTCACCTCACTCGGCGGCGAGAGCATCGACGTCGCCACGGTGATCGCCATGCTCGTCGGCGGCATCGCCGCCGCACCTCTCGGGGCCTGGACCGTCAGACTGATCCCGCCCGCCTGCTCGGGCTCGCCGTCGGCACCCTGCTCCTCGTCACCAATGTGCGCGAGCTCGCCGGCCAGATCGACACCAGTGCCGACCGATGGATCGGCTACGCCGTCATCGCCGCCGCCGTCGTGTTCGCCGTCCTGCGTCCCCGATTCGCCGCCCGGCGACCGCCCCGGCGTCAACCCGCCGCAGGCGACTCGTCCGACCCGGTGCGGCGCTCTCCGAGAGCCGCCTGAACGACATCAACGACTTGATCGTGGAACCGGCCGTCGGTGGCGATCACTCCGACGTTGCCTTCGAGCCGGACACCCTGAGAGAAGTCGAGTGACGCCCCTGTCACGTCGGTCACCCGACCTCCGGCTTGCTCCACGATGAACTTTCCCGCTGCGTGGTCCCAGATCTTCTCCCGATAGTCAGCCCGCGTCGGCAATCGGAGGTAGATGGACGCGTCTCCCCTGGCGACGGCGCCGTACTTGCATTGGCTGTCAATCCGAAACGGTGAGGCGGCGATTCCGAGCCGTTCCGCGATCAGTGATGCTTGGCCGTGGTCCGAGTGACCAGATTCGACTGACTCGACCATCCGCGCCTCGGCCAGTGTGGTCGGTGCCGCGACACGTGCGCGAGTCGTGTGCGTGCCAGCATGCACGAGGCACCGGCCTGGGACCGCCACGAACGTTGCCCCTGTGGATCCGTCGGAGTTCGGGAGATTGGGGCAGCCGAGCACACCGAGCACGACGTCGCCATCGTCGATCAGCGCCAGGGCGATTGCATACTGGTCGCCGCGCAGAAAGCCCTTGGTGCCGTCGATCGGGTCGAGCACCCAGTAGCGCCCGCCGGCGAAGTCGCGCGAGCCCAGCGCCAACGACGTCGAACACGTCGCGCTCCGGCACTGCTGCTCCGACATGTCGCCGCACGAGCTCCACGACCCGGCGCGACAACGAGGCGGACTCCGGACGACGAAGGTCCTCCACGTTCTCCTCGCCGATCATTCGAATGTCGCCCAACGCGGACGAGAGCACGTGCGAGACGACCGCCTGAACCGCGAAGTCGGCGACGGTGACCGGGCTCTCATCGTCTTTGGCGACGGTGTCCGCGGCGAGGAGTCTCGGCAGGAAGTCCCGACAGAGCGCTGAGGCTGCGTCGACAGCGGCCCGCGCCGTCTCCGCCTCAACGTCGAGAACGGCGTCGTCCCGCGTGCCTCCCAGCTCGTTCGTCTCCAGACGATAGCGCCACGGAGTGACACCCTTGCCACCCTGCCGGACAGCTGAATGCCAACAGCGCTCGCCGATGCGCCGGCGATGTGGCCCAGCGCAAGCGCCGCACCTGTCTCGGCGGCAATCCAGCCAGCAGGTCTTGTCCGCGCAGCCAGCTTCAGGACAACTACCTGGTTCGTGCGCCGTCACAGCGGTGGGCGAGATCGATCAGCCGGATGACGTCGGAGCCGATGGACCGCTCGAGGTCGTCAGGTGCGCCCTCGCCACGATGCGACCGGAGCCGATGATCCCGACGCGGTCGGCGAGCTCGTCGGCCTCCTCGAGGTACTGGGTGGTGAGGAAGATCGTCATGCCAAGCTCGGTGTTCAGCCATCGCACCTCGTCCCACAACGCCGTGCGGCTGATGGCGGTCGAGGCCGGTCGTGGGCTCGTCGAGGAACAGCACGTCGGGGTTGTGGATCAACGACGCCGCGAGGTCGAGCCGCCGCTTCATGCCGCCCCGAGAACGTCGCCCCGGTGCGCAGCCGGACCCCCTTCGCGGTCCCGGGCGACGTCGTGGCCGGCGACGAGGCGCGGCCCTCGCTGGGTGCGAGCAGCGTAGAGAGCATCCGAACGGTGGTCGACTTCCCAGCGCCGTTGGGCCGGGGAACCCGTACACCTCGCCGTGTCGCACGGCCAGATCGACACCGTCAACTGGCGCGCTTGTCGCCGAAGACGGCGGACCGGCGAATCGGCGAGAATCGCGTGTTCGGCGCGCGTCAGTGACCGAGGACGATCGAGGCGACCGCAAAGTCTCAACCTTGACCTGAGACTCGTACCGGCACCCCCAACCAACGGTAAAGAATTGCCGAACGACAGCTCTCTCTCCGGAGGGGAACGGGGCCCGAGAAGGGCCGCAGGGGTGGATTCCGAGGCGGTCGAACCATCAGCGTCCGGGTCGCCGCGGACCGCGGCTGGGCAATTCCGCCCCCTTGGGAAATTTTTCGAAGACGAGTCTGGTATTGCTGCGAGCACCCGCTAATGTTGCCGGCGCTTGCCTCCTAGGGCGGGAGGGCTTTCGAGCGGGAGACAAGGGCGGACCAATGATGAACACGGTCAAGCGGACTGACCGCGCTGGGCGACGTCACGTGCGGAAAGTGACGTGGATCTCGGTGCTGCTGGCGGTCGTGGCAAGCGTGCTGGCCTTCGCGGCACCGCCGGCGAGCGCCGCGGCGGGAGACCTGACCTTCGTCGGCACCAGCAACACCGCCGGCAACCGGACCGAGCCACACCGTGACCATCCCGGCCGGTGTGCAGGCGGGCGACACGTTGGTCGCGTTCCTGACGACCAACTCCACCACCGCCACGGTCAACAACCCGGCGGGTTGGACCCTCCTGGAGTCACAGGACGGCAACACTGTCCGCGGTCGCGCCTACACGAGGCAGGCCGTGGCCGGCGACGCGGGTGACCCGTTCACCATCACGACGAGCGAGTTCACCAAGTCGGTGATGAGCCTGTCCGCCTACCGCAGCAGTGCTCGGCACCTCCTCGGTCACCGACTCGGCCATCTCCGTCGTCGACACCTCCGGCACCACCCTGACCACGCCCGCACGTCGCGGTGACCGACGCGAACTCCTGGGTCGTGAGCAACTGGAGTGAGAAGTCCTCCACCGACGGCATCACCTTCACCCTTCCGGGCGACGTGACCCAGCGCGGCGCGGCGGCCGGCACGGGCAGTGGCAAGACCAGCGGCGTCGTGGGCGACTCCAACGGTCCGGTGGCAGTCGGCGCGAGCGCCGGCAAGATCGCGACCGCGAGCGCGGCGATCAGCCGCAGCGTGACCTACTCGGTGGCCGTGAGCCCCGGTGCCGACACCGACCCCCAGCCCAACCGGGCCCCCGTCGCGGCGTTCACCGTCGACTGTGCGGGCCTTGCGTGCACCACCGACGCCGGCGGCTCCTCCGATCCCAACGGCGACCCGCTCACCTACAGCTGGAACTGGGGCGACGGCACCCTCGACACGGCCGGTGTGAACGGCAGTCACACCTACGCCACGGCGGGCACCCGCACCGTGACGCTGACCGTGAGCGACGGCCAGCTCCTGCACGCCACGACCCGGGATGCCGTGACCACGGCTCCGCCCAGCAACCTGCCCCCCGATCGCGGCGTTCACCATCAACTGTGTGGACCTTGCGTGCACCACCGACGCCGCGGCTCCTCCGATCCCGACAACGACCCGCTGACCTACACCTGGAACTGGGGCGACGGCACCCCCGACACGGCCGGTGTGAACGGCAGTCACACCTATGCCACGGCGGGCACCCGCACCGTGACGCTGACCGTCAGCGACGGCCAGCTCCAGCACTCCACGACCCAGAGTGCCGTGACCACGGCTCCCAACCAGGCCCCCGTCGCGGTGTTCACCATCAGCTGTGAGGGCCGTGCGTGCACCACCGACGCCAGCGGCTCCTCCGATCCCGACAACAACCCGCTGACCTACACCTGGAACTGGGGCGACGGCACGCCCGAACGGCAGCGGTGCGATCACCGACCACGCCTACGCCCGGCCGGGACCCGCACCATCACCCTGACCGTCAGCGACGGCGAGCTCCAGAACTCCACGACCCAGACCGCCGCCACCACGCCTCCGCCCAGCGCGAGGTGGGCGAGCTCAGCCTGGTCGGCGTCGACAACACCGCCGGCAACCGCAGCAACCACCGCACCACGATCCCCGCCGGCGTCCAGCCCGGCGACACCCTGGTGCTCTTCCTGACGACGAACACCACGACGCTCGACGATCGCCAACCCTGCGGGATGGACCCTGCTCCAGACCCGTGACGGCAACGACGTCCGTGGTCGCGCCTGGACCCGCACCGCCGGGCCTGGCGATGCCGGCGCCGGCGTCCTGGTGACCACGAGCGCGGCGGCCAAGTCGGCGATGAGCCTGTCCGCCTACCGCAGCACCGAGAACGCCGAGCAGCGTGACGGCGTCCGCCAGCGCCGATCGGCAACAGCTCCGACGCCACCCTGACCGCACCGGCCGTGGCCGTCGCCCAGGAGAACTCCTGGCTGGTGAACTACTGGAGCGAGAAGTCCTCCACCGACCGACCGTCTGGGCGCTTCCCGGCAACGTCACCTCGCGTGGCAGCGCCGCCAGCACGGGCTCCGGCAAGGTCAGCGGCATCCTCGGCGACTCCGAACGGTCCCGTTGCCATCGGCACCGCCGCGGCGCGCACGGCCACCGTCAACCCGGCCGCCAGCCGCAACATCACCTTCTCCGTCGTGATCGGTCCCGGTGTCGACACCGGCAACCGGGTCGCCGACCGCCGCCTTCACGATGAACTGCGTGACCACTGACCTGTGACGTCGACGCCTCGGCCTCGTTCGACCTCGACGGCGACCCGCTGACCTACACCTGGAACTGGGGCGACGGTACGCCGGCCGGCTCCGGGGTCACCGCGTCGCACAAGTACGCCACGCCCGGCACCAAGACGGTCACCCTGACCGTCAGCGACGGCATCACGTCCTCGGCGACCACGACGCGCCAGGGCACCACGACGGCGGCCCAACCCGGACCCGGACACACCCAGATCGTGCCCGAGGCTCCGCGGACCAACACTCCCGCTGATCTCCGACGGCGAGATCTGGGACATCGAGGTCGTCGGCAACCGCGCGTTCTACGTCGGCTCGTTCTCCAGCGTGCGCAACAACGCGCCCGGCAACACCACGAACTACCCGAACCGGCGCCAGATCGTGGCGTTCAACCTCACACACCGGCCTGGTCGACGCCACCTTCAACCCGACGATCACCGGCTCGCTCGACGCGGTCGAGGCCAGCCCTGACGGCACCAAGCTGTTCATCGGCGGCACCTTCAGCGCCATCAACGACGTCAGGCGCATCAGAACGTCGCCAGCGTCAGCCCGACCACGGGCGCGCCGGTCGCCGGCTTCATCCCGACGACCGACGGCCGCACCAACGAGCTGGCCGTCTCCAACACCACCGTCTACCTCGGCGGTCGATTCACCCATGTCAACGGCGTCGCCCGCGCGTCGCTCGCCGCGGTCGACATCAACACCGGCGCCCTCGTGACCAACTTCGTCAACGACCTCACCGGCGGCGTCGGCGTGAGCGGCGCGCTCGGCGTGCAGCGACTCGTCCTGTCCCACGACATGCGCACGCTGGTCGTCGTCCACACCGGACGCCAGGTCAACGGGCTGGACCGCTACGGCGTGGCGCTGATCAGCGCCGTCACCAACCAGCTGCTCCCGTGGAGCACCCGGCTGTGGCAGGACAACCTCCAGTTCGTCGGCGGCATCCAGCGCGCCTTCGCCGCCGACATCGCGCCCGACGACAGCTACTTCGTGGTCGGCAGCGGCTCGGGTGGCGACCGCCCGCCGATCAACGACACCGTGGTCCGGTTCCCGATCGAACGGCGGCGCCAACGTCGAGGCCGACTGGATCTCGCGGCACTTCGACAGCGTCTACTCGGTGGCCGCCACCGAGCAGGGCGTCTACGCCGGTGGCCACTTCGCGTGGAACGAGTCACCGACCGCCCGTGACCCGTGGCCGGGTCTCGACGACGTCGGCTACGGCACCGGCCAGGGCCTCTCCGGCTACGGCCTCGGTGACGAGGTCGTCCGGCGCGAGCACCTCGGCCTGCTCGACCCCGCGACCGGCAAGGCACTGGAGTGGTACGTCGACCTCCAACTCGGTCGAGGGCGAGAAGGCCATGCTGGCCATCCCGCGGCGGTCTGCTGATCGGCGGCGACGGAACGCACCAAGGGTGGCTACAACGTCGGCCGCATCGGCGTACTTCGACTTCAGCCTCGATCCCGGCCGCCAACGGCACCGACACCACGATCGTCGACCCGATCGCGGGTCGGGTGAAGCGTCCCAACGAGGAGTTCACCGTCACCGGCACCGCCACCGCGACCAGCGGCGTCAACCGGGTCGAGCTCACGGTCTTCGACCGTCAGACGCAACCGCTACCTCGCTGACAACCTGACCACCTGGCAGACCGCCAACAACACGATCGTCACGACGCTCGCCACGCCGGGCGCGACGTCGACCAACTGGTCGCTGCCGTTGACGATCACGAGCAACCGCGTGCTGGAGCTCCGGGCCCGCGCCTTCGGCAACAACGGAAGCCAGGACCCGTCGCCGGCCATCAAGAAGTTCGAGACCTTCGACCTCTCCGACCAGCCACCGGACGCCAACGTCAGCGGCCCGAGCGGCAGCATCGTCGCCTCGACCACCTTCACGATCACGGGATCGGCGACCGACGACATCGGTGTCCAGTCGCTCAGCCTGACCCTGCAGGACGCGTCCAACAACCGTTACCTGCAGAGACGACGGCAGCGTGGCGCACGAACTACAACAGCTTCGGCGTCGAGCCCGACGTGATCGGTGCCACCAACACGACCTGGTCGTTCGACGTGACGGTCCCCTACGAGGGCGAGTGGACGGTGCGGGTCGCGGCCCGGGACACCGCCGGGCAGTCCTCCCTCGACACCGCCGACCGCACCTGGCTGGTGGACAGCAACGCCATCGCCCCGACGGTGACGGTCAGCAGCCCCTGCCGTCATGACGCCGCCGACCTCGGCACAGTCCGTCCAGGTCACCCCCGGCCAGCCGATCACGTTCTCGGGTCACGCCTCGGACGACGAGGGCCTGGCCCGGGTCGAGATCCAGCTGCGCAACAACACCACCGGTGAGCGCCTCGCCGCGGATGGCACCTGGAACAACACCGTCCAGCAGGGCTGGCACCGTCATCAGCCCGTCAACATCACCGGGCGGGACTACGACTGGTCCTACACCACGCCGTTCAACCTGACCCCGGGCAGCTACTCGTTCACCGTGCAGGCGGTCGACGACCTCGGCCTGGAGACCACCAGCAACATGCAGGGTCGGCTCACGCTGACCGCGAGCATCCCCGGCGACACCGCCGCCGAACACGCTGATCACCCCGAGCGGCACCCAGAACGGCGTGACCGTGCTCCAGCTGAACCTGGCCGGCACCGCGACCGACGACAAGGGCGTGCAGAGCGTCCGGGTGTCGATCCGGGAGAACGACAGCAGCCGGTACCTCCAGGCCAACGGTTCGCTCGGCGCCGACTTCTACGCCCGCGAGGCGGTCCTCGGGACACCCGGTGGGACCAGCACGACGTGGACACTCCCGACGATCAACCTGCCGACCGAGGGTGACTACTCCGTCACCGTCCATCGCCTACGACACCGCCGGTCAGCAGGACACGTCGACCAGCGGTGCGACGTCTCGCTACCCGATCTACCCGGGTGACCTGCCGCCGACGGTGCTGCCGGACCTCATGCAGCCCACCACGGATGCGGTGTTCAACGACGGCAAGATCGTGATCAGCGGCCGGGTCCTCGACGACCGTCAGATCGCCCAGGCCCAGGTGGCCATCGTCGATGCCCTGGGCCGCTACATGGGCTCGAGCGGCACGTTCACGAGCACCAGTGCGAGCTGGCGGACCGCGTTCCTCAACTCGCCCGGATCGCTGGGATCCAACTACAGCTACACGACCCCGGTCATCCCGACGGGTGTCTACCGGGTCCTGGTTCGTGGCATCGACCACCACGGGTTCACGACGAACCCGCCGGCGGAGGCCACCAACATCACGGTGAACACGCCGGCGAGCAACCCGCCCGTGGCCAACTTCACCTACACCTGCGCCGAGAACGTGTGCGAGTTCGACGCCCGTACGTCGACCGACGAGAACACCCCGACGTTGACGTACTCGTGGAACTTCGGCCAGGGCTCGGGCAGCGGTCCGGTCCCGACGAAGACCTACACCGCCCCCGGCACCTTCACGGTGACGCTGACGGCACGGGACGAGTTCAACCTGACCGGCACCTTCAGCCAGACGATCACCATCGTCGAACCGTCGAGCAACGTGGCGCCGATCCCGGTGATCAACCCGCCGAGCTGCGTCAACCTCCAGTGCAACTTCTCCGGCGTGGGCACGGCGGATCCGAACGACGGGTGACACGTTCAACTACCGCTGGACCTGGGGTGACGGCACGGCCCAGAGCACATCGACGTCGCCGTCGCACACGTTCCCGGCGGCGGGGACCTACACCGTGACCCTGACCTCCACCGACGGATGGGGCAAGATCGGCACGACCACACGGGCGGTCACGGTCACGGCGGCGCCGACCCCGTAGCGGCGGGTTCGCACGACAGCGAGTACGACGGAACGGCCCTCGGAGCGATCCGAGGGCCGTTCGTCAGCGTCAGGAGGGTGAGAGGGTAGCTGCGACGCCTCAGAGCCCGAAGGATCGGCCGATAAACTTTGCACCTCGCGGGAAGGGAATCATTGTGGGAACACGTACGTGGCGGAGGGGGTCTGGCGCGCCGATCGGCGTCCTGGTCGCCCTGATGGCATCTTGTGTGGCGACGGGGCTGGGGGTACTACCGAGCACGGCTGCGGCGGTGGACACGGGGGTCGTCGGGACACCGTGGACGTGGGGCAGCAATGGGTACGGACAGCTGGGCAACGGCACCACCACTGCTCGGCTGACGCCGGGACCGGTGGGCATGGATGACGTGGTCGACCTCCACGGTGGTCGGGAGCACGTCGTCGCGCTCCGCGCCGACGGCACCGTCTGGACATGGGGCTCCAACGCCGAGGGCCAGCTCGGCCTGGGTACCACCGGCAACCGGTCGACCCCGACGCAGGTGACGGCCCTGACCGACGTCATGGCCGTGGAGACCGGGCACAACTTCTCGATGGCGCTGCGGGCCGATGGCACAGTGTGGACCTGGGGACTCAACTCCGACGGCCAGCTCGGTGACGGCTCGACGACGCTCCGACGGGCGCCGGTCCGGGTCGCCGGGCTCACCGATGCCGTCGCCGTCGCCGGCGGGCGCGACATGAGCTACGCCATCCGGGCCAACGGCTCGGTCGTCGCCTGGGGTCGGAACGACGAGGGCCAGCTCGGCGACGGCACACTGACCCGACGCACGACGCCCGTCCCGGTCCTCAACCTCACCAGCGTGACCAGGATCGCCGGGGGTCGTGATCACGGCCTCGCCGTCCGCTCCGATGGGTCCGCGTGGGCCTGGGGCTCCAACGACTACGGCCAGGTCGGCAACGGGACGACCACCGATCGGACCACGCCGGTCCAGGTCACCACCGGTGTCGTCGACGTCGCCGCTGGCGCCCACCACTCGTACGCGCTACGCGCCGATGGCGGCGTGTCGTCGTGGGGTCGCAACTATCGCGCGAACCTGGGTGACGGGACGACGACGCAACGCACGCGGCCCGTGACGGTGCTCAACGTCGCGAATGCCGTAACGATCGGCTCGGCACGCGACGCAGGAGTGGTCACGCTGACCGACGGCCGAGTCATGACGTGGGGCCACAACGTGTCGGGCCAGCTCGGCGACGGCACCACCACGAACCGGACCTCGGGGATCGTCGTGCCCGGGATCAGCGGCGCGGTCCAGGCGGCCGGTGGAGGCTCGGAGTACATGGCCGCGTTGGTAGGTCAGGCGCTGCCACCGGCCAACCGGGAGCCCGTGGCCTCCTTCACCCACAGCTGCACGCTGCTCGTCTGCTCGTTCGACGGGACCGGATCGACCGATTCGGACGGCGCAGATCGTGTCCCACCAGTGGGACTTCGGCGATGGCGCCGATACTGGTGCCACCGTCACGCACGCCTATGCGACGGGCGGCACGTATACGGTCACCTTGACCGTGACCGACGACGACGGTGCGACCGACACGGTGTCGGCTCAGGTGACCGTCACAGAGACCGTCACGCAGGTCCCGGTCACGTTCCACGCGTCCGCCGGATCCGACGCCAACACCTCTTCCCCGGGCGTGACGATCCCGGCCTCGGTCTCAACGGGGGACCGGCTCGTCATGTTCATCACCACCAATCGCGCCGCCACTGCGACCACGCCGGCTGGGTGGACGCCGCTCGGATCGGTGTCGGATGGTGTCGATGTGCGCGGATGGGCCTTCACGAAGGTGGCGGAGCCCGGCGACGCCGGGATTGTGGTGCGGTCGACCCTCGACGCGCTCTCCAAGACCTCGATGGTCCTGCTCGCCTACTCGGGCACCGCGACGATCGACAGCGCGACCGGTGCCGCGGAAGCCGGCTCGAGCGCGACCCACGCCGCGCCGGCTGCCCCAGGCAACGTGGCGGCCAACGCCACGGTCATCCGGTACTGGGCCGACAAGACCAGCACGGTGCACGGGTGGACCGTGCCCCCAGCCCTCACCACCCGGGCGTCGACGGTCGGAAGCCCTAGTGGCATGATCAGCGCGGTCGCCGGGGACGCCGTCGTACCCACGGGTGGTCCCGTCGGGCCGCTTTCGGCGACGGCCGGGGTGGCCGCGTCGAAGGCGATCAGCTGGACTGTCGTGGTGTCACCTGCGTCCGCGTGACATTTCGGTTCACGGTAGGAACCCCAGAAGGCGGCTCACCGAGGACCAGCGCGCCGAGCGGGCGCTGGTCGAGCACCGCACGGAGCCGGGTCCGGCCCGCCGAGGGAGCGGCTGGAAGTGTGGCCGCTGTCGTCCGGGTCGAAGGCTTTCATGGCTCGACGCGTTGACGCTGGGTTCGAGTCGTGAGGAGTCCTGGCTGACGGGGGTCCCACGACGCGAATCGGAGGCCTTGGCATTCTGCGGATAGCTGACTCTGCGGGCGGGAGGGCCTCCGACGTGGGCAACGTAGTGGTGGGAGACGGGCGCGACCGTGTGGGTCGGTCTGGACGGCTTCGTGGTGAGGTCACAGAGCGCCCGCGATGGTCAGCAGTGGCTGCTCGTGGAGACGACGATCGGGAGTGGTGCTCGGACTGCAGGGTGCGAGCGGTCGGCAACGGTGACGGTGACGGTGCGCGATCCGCCGATCGCCGGTATGCCGACGGTGATCGTGTGGGCGAATCGGACGTGGGGCTGCCGCGAGGAGCGGTGTCCACGCGGATCTTGGTCAGAGACGTCGAGCGAGATCGGGGTGCGGGCGTCGTAGACGGAGCGGGCCCGGCGCGAGATCTGTCGTTGTGTCGGTGAGGAGCTGAACTCGGTGCGGCGATGGCCCGTGAGTTCGGGATCGGTTGGGCCTGCGCCGACCAAGCCGTCATCGACTACGGCGACATGCTCATCGACGCCAATGATCGCTCGGGCGCACCTCGAATCTGGGGTTGATAAGCACACCTTCCAGCACGCCAACGCCCGTCGGCGCACGCAGATGGCGACGACCTTCGTCGACATCGACCGGGGCCGAGTGCTCGACGTCGTCTCAGCCAGATCCGGCCGTGGTCCGGCAGTGGGTGCCGTCGAAGCCGATCTGGTGGGCCGACCGCTCGACGTCGCAGCGATCGACGTGTTCGGTGGCTACGCCACCGCGATCGGCGACGTGCTCCCGATGACGACACTGGTGATCGACCACGTCCACGCCATCCGCCTCGCCTCCGAAGCCGTAACGACGTCCGCCGCCGGGTCCAGCACCACCTCGGCCATCGTGGCCCCAAGCATGATCCGCCCTACGGGATCCTCCGATCGGCGCAGTATCCGCTGCCCCGATCCGAATGAATGATCTGCACGGCGGTGACGGCGACGTCGGCGTCGTGATGCTCAGACAGGGCGAAGCCTAGGACCCGCCGCGACGCCAGTCCTCGACGTGAGCGAGGTACAGCTTGCCCTCGTCGGTGGGCACCTCGGTCAGGTCACCGCACCACTTGACGTTGATCGCCGGGGCGGTGAAGTCCCGTTTGATCACGTCCGGCGCCGGCGCCGCCGCGTTGTCAGGGCGCGTCAGAGAACGGAACCGGCATCTCGTCGGCCGGCCCACCAGTCCCTGGCGAGCCATCGACGCCTCCACCGTCTTCTTCGACACCCGCCACCCCCACGCCCGCAGGTCCTCGCGCACCCGAGGCGACCCGTAGTCGCCGTCGGACTCCTCGAAGGAGCGCCTCACGTCCGCGTCGAGGGCTCGGCGTCGAACCTGGCGGGGTGTCGGCCGGCGGTCCCGCCACTTGTAGAACCACGACTCGCTGAGCTCCAAAGCCCGGCAGGTCAACGCGTGAGGGACGCCATGCTCGGTCCTCTGGGCGGCGACGAACGACGCCACGCTCATCGCGTCGCCTCCTTGACCCACAGGACCACGGATCGCTTGGGCACATCACGCTCCATCCGCAGCTCGGCGTTCTCCCGCTCGAGCCGACGCACATAGCCCGGCTCCAGCCGGGCGCGGTCAGCCTCCTCTCCCCGGGCGAGCCGATCCTTCTTCACCCAGTTCCTCAAGGTGCCGGCTCCGATGCCGAGATCCCGGGCGACCTCAGCGATGGCCTCCCGGTCTCCCGAACGATCGTCACCGCCCCCTGACGGAACTCGGAGTCATACTTCCTCCGCTCTGGCATGGGTCTCCTCATAGACGATGCCTCCACGGAAGCGGGGGATGCCCACTGCTCGAAGCTCACCGGTGTTTCGCTGTTCTGGACGTAGAGCGCGTAGCGCTGGGCGAGGGCTTCTGGTTCGCGTCGTGTCGACGCTCTCGGCCGGGCGTGTCGTGGATGAGTCGCTCTGGACACGGCCATGATCCCGACCGCAGTGATCGGCTCGTTGAGCGTCGTCACGTCCGTCGTCCAGCCGGAGTGCTTAAGCAGCTGCGAGGCGTTGATCAAAGCCACGCCGTAGGTGGCGAACGCGATGAGTGGCTGCCGCTGGCGGGGGGCTATGGACGCACCGCCTGCACCGTCACCACGATGAGCAGGACGTTAGAGCAGCGACTCTCGGTTGTGGCCGATCTGGCTGGCGCCTCCGGCGGGCTGGGCACGGTCCTCATGGCTCCGGACATGGGACCGCAATGGCCGCGTCGAGGAAGTCGAGCGCCGCGGCGGCTCGGGCCTGCGCCTCGGACGGGTCGCCGGATTCCTCCGCCGACAGCGCCGTCGACCACTCCCGGCGGACGTTCACGAGCTGCTCGATGATCTGGTCGCCCCACCGCTGGAGTTCGGCCGCGGTGAAGATCTCGAGTTCGAACTCCTCCATCCCGGGCAGCAGCTGCCTGACCGCCACGACCGGGTGCTCGACCGCGAGCTGGCGGTACGTCGAGCCGGTCCTTGATCGCGGCACACACCTCGACGTTGCTCTCGCCGGGGATCGTGCCGTGTGGGACACTGAGCGGTGGGAGCTCGGTGCCGACCGGCGCGGCCGTCACTGCCGGCTCGGCAGATGTCGATGCCGCCGCAACCGTCGTGGCGACGGCGGGCGCCGTCGTGCCCGGTCTGGCGGCCGTGGTCGGCGCCGTGCTCGTGGTCGCCGGAACGGACGTGGTCGCCGGAAGGGACGTGGTCGAGTCGACCGCGGCCGAGTCCGTGGCCGGTTCGCTGACGGCTGGTGCGGCGGACTCGTCGTCTTCGGCACCGCCACCGCTGCAGGCGGTGGCGGTGACGACCAGGGCGACGGCGGCGATCGCGCCGGCGATGGTGCCGACCCGGCGGCGGTCGGAGCCGTCAGCGGGGACCGTCATGTCAGGCCGGAGCCACCACGACCGACCAGACGACGCCGCGAGTCGACGCCGAGTCGGCGGTGGCCGTCAGCGCTCCGGCCGTGCCGGCCGCGAGAGAACCCGAGTCCGCGATGGCAGAAACGATACGCCCTCCGCCCGACCCGACGGTCAGCTGCCGGAGGGACACGCCCGGGGGCGTGGTCCACGTCGTGGTCGCCGAGGACTTGTCGGCCCAGTACGAGATCAGGGCGCTGCCGTTGTGGGCCACCGGGACCGTCGGGGTCGTCCGGGTGGACGACGAGATCGACTCGATGTTGAACATGTGGGCGCTCACGGCGCTGGCGTTCTGGTAGGCGACGAGCTGCAACGTCGTCTTGGCCGTCGCCGAGAGGTTCGGGCCGACCGACGTGCCGGCGACGGTCGCCGTGGCGACCCTCGTCCAGGCCCAGGTCTGCACGCCGGCCGTCGTGTTGTTGAGTCCGCCGAGCAGCGTCCATCCCGGCCGGTGCCGTCACGACCGGAGTGGCACTGTTGACGGTGGTGATCATCACCATCACGTCACCGGCCTGGATCGAGGCCGGCACGACGACCCGGGGGTTGCCACCGCGTAGTCGCGACGCCGGCGGAGTCGCGGTAGCCGACGACCACGGCCGGCGGGTTGGCTGCCGTGACCTGCCGGGTCGTCTGCGTCTGCGCGTCGGCGTCGTCGGTGACGGTCAGCGTGACGGTGTAGGTGCCCGGGGCCGTGTAGGGGTGCGAGGCGGTCGCTCCGGTGGCGGTGGTGCCGTCGCCGAAGTCCCACGCGTACTCGGTGATCGTGCCGTCACTGTCGGACGAGCCCGAGGCGTCGACCGAGCAGGTCAAGTTCACGCACGACGTGGTGAACGTCGCCACCGGCGGCACGTTCTCGGTGCTCAGGTCGGTGCCGATCACGATCGAGTAGAGCACGCCGCGACCGTTCAACGAGTCGGCGAGTGCGGTGTACCCGCCCGCCGGTCCGGCGCTGAGTGGCCCGGTGTCACCGACGGCGGCCACGATTCGACCGGAGGAGGTGCCGACGGCCTGGTTGCGCAGCGTGACTTCAGCGGGCAGGGTCCAGCCGGTGGTCGCGCTCGACTTGTCGGCCCAGTAGGACACGACCATGCTCCCGGGCGCCACGACGTTCACCGCCGGTGTCGTCCGCGGGAGCTGCTGCACGGTGTCGAAGGCCTGGACGAACGACTCGATGCCGCTCGCGCCCCGATAGGCGAGGACCTGGAGCGCGGTCTTGGCGATCGGGTTCTGGGCGACGACCACGTTGGTCCCGGCGTCACCGGGCCCGGCCGTCTTCGTCCAGAGGTAGGTCTTGACCCCCGCCGTGGACTGCGTCGCAGTGTGGACGAGCGTCCACCCGGCGGGGTCCGTGACCGTGGTGCCGACGGAGGCCGTCGTCGCGACGAGCACGAGCGTGTCGCCCTCGACGACGCCACCGGGGATGGCAACCGTCGGCGCCGTGCTGTTCGGGCTCACGCCGTTGGCTCCGACGAAGGAGACCGTCGGCACATGATCCGGATCGATCACGCTCAACGATTGGGTCGTCGTGTTCGTCGCCCCGCGATCGTCGGTCACCGTCAACGAGACGGTGTAGGTCCCGGCGTCGGCGTAGTCGTGCGTGAGCGTCATCTCGCTGGCCGCATCGCCGTCACCGAAGTCCCAGGCGTAGCTGACGATCGTGCCGTCGGGATCGATGGACGAGGAGGCGTCGAGGCTGCAGGACAGACCCGTGCAGCCGGCCGTGATGTCGGCGGTGGGCGGCTGGTTCGGCAGCGTTGCCGTCACCTCCAACGTCTCGGTGTCGACCGCCCCGTCATTGTCGACGACGGTCAGTGTGGCGGTGTAGGTCCCAGCGGCGTACACATGGGCGGCGGTCTGCCCTGCGCCCGGCGTCGTGTCGTCGCCGAAGTCCCAGACGTACGAGACGATCGTGCCGTCGGAGTCGGTGCTCGTCGAGGCATCGAACACGCAGCGTGTTGTCGGTGCACTGGCTCGTCGCCGCAGCGACAGGAGCGGCGTTCGGTGCGCCTTCCGCGCCGGCGTAGACGAACGTGTCGAGACCGACCCAGTTCTGTCCATCGATGCCCGGGCCGCTGACGACCGTGCCCGTGCCGACGACCGGCGTGCCGGAGTACGCCGCCGGCGACAGGTTGCTGAGATCAGCGGGGCCGCCCTTCGGGTTCCACTGCCATCGGGTCAGGTTGCCGTTCTGCGCAGCAGTGTACAGGAACCGTCGACGAGGAAGGCGCCCCTGACATTGCGCCAGTCGAGCCCGCTGATGTTGACGGGCCCGTCCTGACGCTCGGCGCCGACGATGTTCGACTCCTGCGAGAACGAGCGGTAGAAGAGGACGCTCAGGCTCGACTTCGTGTAGTAGATGCGGCCTGTCGCCGGGTCGTAGAACATCGAGGTCAGCGTCGACACGTCTTGCGAGACCCAGCGGTTCCGCGAGTTCGATGTTGCCCTCGACCAGCGCCATCGGGATGGTCGTCTGCGGGCCGAACGTCGTGCCGTCGTAGGTCTGCACGCGGAACGTCTGGTCACACACGGGAGTACCGACACACCAGGCCGTGTAGAGCTTGCCGTTGAGCATGAACGCGCCGCGTAGGCCGTTCCAGTTCTGCGGGCTCGACGACGACGACGCCACCGACGTGCCGGTGAACTGCCGGCGGATCGTCGAGGTGGCCGTCAGGGTGACGGTCTGGCCCGGAAGGAGGCCGGTGAAGTCCTGCACTCGGTCGGTGCCGCTCGCCAGCGGCATGAAGGCCATTTGGCCGTGGTACTCGAGTTGCCGATGCGGTCGGTGTCGCTGCCGATCCACAAGCCGCTGTCGGTGGCCGTGAAGCCGTAGACGCCCCAGCCGAGCTCGTTGCGCGGCGGGGCCCACGGCAGCAGCGCCCCGCTGCGGGGGTCGAGGGCTGCCAGCCCTTCACGGGTGACGGCGCCGTTGCCGACGGCGTCGGCGGCGTAGGGGTTGTTCATCCAGCCGTTGTGGCCGCCGGTGTAGACGGCGGCGTCGGTGACGGCGACGGCGGTGATCGTGTCGCCACCGGTGTAGTTCGTCCACACCGGCTCGGCGGCCATGCTCGTCGAGTTGGTGTCGAAGCGGGAGGCGCTGTCACACAGGAACTGGCTGGAGTAGGCGCCGGTCGTGACGACGGCGAAGTACGAGCCGTCGGGGGAGAACTCGACATCGCGCATGTAGGTGTCGAAGGAGCCCGAACAGCCGTTTCCGAAGCGGTTGGTGTTCCAGTTGGCCAGCGCCGGCGTGCCGGTGGAGAGGTCGAGCTTGACGATCTGATAGCGGGTCTGGCCGGCGACCTTGGTGAAGTTGCCGACCGCGATCAACGTGTTCCCGTCGGGGGTGAAGTCGCTGGCGTAGATCGACAGCGAGCCGCCGCTGCGAGGGTCGGAGAACGTGATGTTGACGTCGGGGATGTTCGCTCCGGTGACGGGGTCGACGGCGGCGAGCAGGGTGCGCGGCTGGCCGGCGACCGTGGTGAATCGGCCGGTCACGTAGAGGCGGCCGTTGCGCAACGCCATGTCGTGGATCCGTCCACCGAACGCCGGTGGTTTGAACGACGTCACCCTCAGGCCGGTGGTGATGTCGAGCTTGACGAGCGAGCGCACGGTCGCGCCGTTGACGGACGAGAAGCCGCCCGCGACCCAGACCGTCTGACCGTCCCCGGTCGGGATGATCTTGAACACCTCGCCGTTGATGGCCGGGTTGAACGGGGTGATCTCCCCCGTGCTGCGGTCGAACGCGAAGATGTAGCTGCGCGGCACCACCGTCTCGCTGGCGTCGGTGCGCGTCTGGGTGAAGTTCCCACCGACCAGGACGGTGTTGCCGACCTCGGCGAACGTGCGCACGTAGCCATCGAGCACGTGCGGCGTGTTGCTGGCCGGGTCGTCGCTGACGACCTTGCCGCTCTGCGCCGCCGACACCGCCTGTACCGGTCCGGCCGGCGTGGCCACGACGCTCGACACGAACGCGGCGACTGCCAGCATGGCCATCGCGACGATCGTGGCCATGCGTCGCGCCGCTTCGCCGCCAATCACGCTCGCCCCGCCCGGGTGAGGTTCCCGCATCATTTTCCGTCCCGCTCTTCTCCCCCGGACCGCAGTCCGGGATAGCCCTACCGGCTGGTCAACGCCGCCCAGAGCGGGGTCTTGCCCCGATCGTTGGTCAGCCGCGCCCTGCCCGCTGCGTCCGCTGCAGCGGAACCAGTATGCCTGTCGCTGGGCGCATCGACGCCAATTTCCGTCGTCTTTCGCCGGCGTTCGAGTCGAGCGTCAGGTTGGCGAGATGACGACCGACCACATCACCGCCTGCCGGTTGGCGGTGTCGGCGGTGGCGGTGATCCCGCCGGCGGTCCCGGCGGCGAGCGAGCCGTTGTCGGCCACGGCGGCGGTGATGTGCCCGCCGCCCGTGCCGGAGCTCATATTGCGCAGCGCCGACGTGCCCGGCACCGTGATCGTCGTGGTGGCAGAGGACTTGTCCGCCCAGTAGGACACGAGCATGCTCCCGGCCGACGCGACGGGGACCGTCGGCGTCGTGTGTGCGGCGACCACGGCCCCTTCCACCGCGACCGTGGACGCAGTCACGGCGGCGGCCTGCGAGTAGGCGACGAGCTGCAGCGCCACCTTGGCGAACCCCGAGAAGTTCGGGCCCACTGCAGCTCCGAGATCGGACACCGTCGCCGTGCGCCACCACGCGACGGTCTGCCCGGTGACCGTCGCCGAGCTGACGCGGTCGAGCTCGGTCCACCCGGCGGGAGCCGTGATCGTCGGTGTTTGCGTGTTGAGGGTGGCGAACATCACCATGACGTCGCCGGGCGCGACGCCCGCCGGCACCACGACCCGGGGCATCGTGGCGTTGACGTTCGCCGAAGCGACGGCACGGAACGTCACCACCCCACCGGGCGTGTCCGAGACGGTCACCTGGCTCGACGTCGTCGCCGGCTCACCGTCGTTGTCGGTCACCGTGAGCGACACGCTGTACGTCCCGGGCGCTTCGTAGGTCTGCGACGGGTCTTCCTCGGTGCTCGTCTCGCCGTCGCCGAAGTCCCACGAGTACGACGTGATCGTCCCGTCGGGATCCGTCGACTCGTTCTCGAAGTCGCAGGTGAGACCAGAGCAGCTCGCCGTGAACGAGGCGGTCGGTGGCTCGTTCGGCACGGTGATGTCGACCGTCGTGGTGTCGACGGCGCTCCCGCCACGGTTGTCGACCACGGTGAGGGTGGCCGTGTAGGTCCCGTCGGCGGTGTACACGTGCGGTGCCTCGAAGCCGGTCCCGGGTGAGCTGCCGTCGCCGAAGTTCCACGAGTACGACGTGATCGTGCCGTCGGGATCCGTGCTGCCGGTGGCCCTGAACGTGCACGAGTTGTCGGTGCAGTCCGCGTTCGCAACTGCCGTCGGCAGCTGGTTCGGAGGTCCGTCGGCGTCGGCGAACAGGAATGTGTCGAGACCGTTCCACGAGTGTCCGTCGACGGTCGGGCCGCTCACGACGGCGCTGGTGCCGACCACGGGCGTGCCGGAGTAGGCCGCCGGCGAGAGGTTGCGGGTATCGGCCGGGCCGCCGGTCGGGGTCCAGTTCCACCGCGTCAATCGCCCGGTGTTGTCGGCGACGTACAGCCTGTTCCCCGAGAGGAACATGCCCCGCACGTTGCGCCAGTCGAGGCCGGTGAGGTTCGCCGGGCCCTCCTGGCGGTGGGCGCCGACGATGTTCGTGTCGATCGAGAACGACCGGTAGAAGAGGCGGCTCTGGCCGCTCTTGGTGAAGTAGATGCGACCGGTGGTCTGGTCGTAGAACATGGCGGTGATCGTCGCCAGGTCCTCGGTCGAGAACCGGTTGATGGAGGTGGCGGGGTCTCCCGGGCCACCCGGATGGGCGGCCGTGATCCGCTGGAGGGGGATCGTCGTGCGCGGCCCGAACGTGACGCCGTCGTAGTCCTGCACCTTGAAGGTGCGGTCCGACCAGCCGGTGTACAGCTTGCCGCTGATCATGAACGCGCCGCGCATTCCGGTCCAGTCGGCGGCGCTGGTCGTCCCCACGGTCGTCACCGAGGTGTCCGTCACGTTGCGCGTGATCACGTTGGTCGTCGTGATGGTGACCGTCTGGCCCGGCAGGCTGCCGGTGTGCTCGGCCGGTAGCGAGTGCCCGCCCGACAGCGGCATGAAGGCCAGGCGGCCGTGGAACTCGAAGTTGCCGATGCGGTCGGTGTCGCTGCCGATCCAGAGCCCGTCGTCGACGGCGCTGAACCCGTACACGCCGACGCCGAGGGTCCGCTGCGGGAACCAGTCCAAGATCGCACCGCTCCGCGGGTCGAGGGCGGCGAGCCCTTCCACCACGACGGCGCCGTTGCCGATCCTGTCACCGGCGTACGGGTTGTTGAACCAACCGTTGTGGCCGCCGACGTAGACGGCGGTCTCGGTGACACCGGCCGCCGTCAGGGTGTCGCCGCCCGTGTAGTTCGTCCACGTCGGCTCGACGGTCGACCCAGTGCTGGCCAGGTCCCATCGGGCTGCCGTGTCGCACAGGAACGTGCTGCTGTACGCGCCTGTCGTCACGACCACGAAGTAGGTGCCGGTCGGATCGATCTCGATGTCGCGCATGTAGCTCTGGAAGCTGGCCGAGCAGCCGTTGCCGTAGCGGTTGGTCGCCCAGTTGGCCAGCGTCGGCGTCGGCGTCGTCAGGTCGATCACCGCGATCTGATAGCGGGCACGCCGTTGATCCTGGTGAAGTTGCCGATCACGACCAGCTTGGAGCCATCGGGCGTGGCGTCGGCGGAGAGAATGTTCAGTGTGCCGCCGTTGCGCGGGTCGCTGAACGCCATCTCGACTTCGGGGATGAGCGCTCCGGTCGACGGATTGAGCGCCGCGAGCAACGTGTGGGCGTTGCTACCGACGGTGGTGAAGCGACCAGCGACGTACAGGCGCCCGTTGCGCAGCATGATCTCGTGGATGCGCCCATTGAAGGCCGGCGGGTTGAATGACGTGTCGCGCTGGCCGTTGGCGGTGGTCACGTCGATCTTGGCGATCGAGCGCACCGTCTGTCCGTTGAGCGATGAGAACCCCCCGGCGATCCACACCGTCCGTCCGTCGCCGGTCGGCAGGACGGAGTACACCTCGCCGTTCAGGGACGGGTTGAGCGGGAGGATCGCCCCCGTGGTCTTGTTGAAGGCCATCAAGTGAGTGCGCGGGATGACGGTCGCGCTCGCCGCCGTGCGGGTCTGCGTGAAGTTGCCGCCGACGACCACCGTGTTGCCGACCTCGGCGAACGATCGCACGTATCCGTCGAGCACATGGGGGGTGTTGTTGATCGGGTCGGAGTTGACCACGGTGTTGATGTGCGAGCCCGGTGACACGGCCTCGGCAGCCGGTGCGCCTCCGGTGATCGGCGCCATGACCACGAGCGAAACGACCGCGATCGCCCAGGCGAGGATCGTCCCGCGGCGCGACCGCCGGAGCCGATCGTGGATGTGGCACGCGTCGTGATCGCCCATGTTGTTACTCCCTCGGTTCGGAGTCCGCGACTCCTGGTCCGACCATCGAATCGGACACGCGCCGTGTCCGCCCTCGCCTCGATGAGCCCGCTGTACGGCCCAATATGCCGCGGGGGGCGGCGACAGCAATGCTCGCTGCGGGTGTGCCCCAACCGCTGCTGCCGTTCGCCAAGATGGGCGCCGCCGACTTCGCGCTCCTCGAGGCGCTGCGGACCGGCGTGGCGGCCGAGGTGCCGTCAGCGTGTGCGATGCTACGTCCTCGAGGGCCTGCGTGCCTTGATCCAGCCCGACACCCGGCTGGTGACCGTCGACACTGACGTCGGCGACGGTGTGGTTGCCACGCGTTGGATCCCGCAGGGCTCGATCACCTGGGTGCTCGACGACATCGACCGAGTGATCACCGCCGTAGAAGTCGACGCACTGCCACCGTGCTACGAGCCTCAGGTCCACCGCTGGACCTTCGACGATGGTCACGGCCGCAGGGTGCTCTGCTGGGATCTCGGTCGGTTGATGAACCACTCGCCGCACTCAACCCCTTGGTCAGCCCACCTTTCGTCGGCTCGCGACCGCTGTGAGGGCGACGGCCAGACGCTCGTGCTCCTCGGGCCGACGTACCGCTAGGCGCAACCAGGGTCCCGGCTCGTGGAGCAGACGATCGCTCACGTCCTTCACGAAGATCGCGTGCTGTTCCAGCAGCGCGTCGCTGACTCGAGCCGCCCACGATGGATCGGCGCCCTGTAACCGAGCGAGAACCCAGTTGCCGTGGCCTTCATGTACGGCGCTGACGGCCGCGGAGCGGCGCAAGAGGTCGGCGAAATGGCGACGGTCGGCCATGGTCTGCTCGAACGACGCCGCCATCTCGGGCCGGAATTTGAGCGACAGCTCGAGGAAGAACTCGCCCGGACCGCTGACGTTCCAGATCGGCAGCTCGCGGTCGATCGCTGCCAGCATCCCAGGATCCTGCGGGAACACGAAGCCGAGGCGAAGGCCGGGGACGCCGAGTGACTCTCGCTGAGGCTCTTCAGCACGCACGACGTTCGTCAGCGGTTCGCGCTCGAGGCGTCTCACGAGCGAGGTCGCACGTCGAGAAATCGAGGAACGACTCGTCGACGAGGAACAGTAGGTCCCGCGGAGCCAGCGCCGTCAGCTCGTGGAGGTCGGTCGTGCTCGACAGCGAGCGTTCCGGTCGGGTTGTTCGGGTTGACCACGACAATCATGTCGGCCGCCTGCGGAGAGGCTTCGCCCACCACGGTCGAGATCGACGGCCGGCGTCGTCGCCGTAGCGTGCGCGCATCCGGCACGCAGCACGCGGGTATTCGCCGAACGTTGGTGTCGGCACAGCACCACCGGCCGCGCCTGACGAGTCCCCGCTAGCATCGGGTAGATCTGCGAGGCGCCGTGCAGGAGCCTGCACGGACCTTCGGTCGACACAGCAAGTGCCCAAGCCGAGCTTCTGGTCGAGGACCGCCTGTCGCGATCCGTAGTTGAACAAGAGCTGCGGCAGGGCGTCGCGCATCGCGGCCAGCATGGCGTCGGGGGGAAGTGCACATTGCGCATGTTGTGGAAGTCGAGCAGCGTCGAAGGCCCAGTATCCGCCCAGCCGTGTGCTCGAGCATATTGACGCCGCTGCCACGGTTCGAACGTGAAGCGCGGCGACTGCGAGGTCGTTCGGATCGTCGACCTCGGCCCACGATCCCGCAGACCTCGACGGCGCGGATGCGCTCCCGATGGATGTTCACGAGCATGCCGAGGACGAGCTCGTAGTACGCAGTTGCCGTCGATGTGGTCGGCGTAGGACGTCGAGCATCGGCCCGAAGCGCTCACGACAGAAATTCCGGTCAAAGCGATAGATGTTCAGCGTCTTGAACTTGTCCGTCTTAGCGGAAGCCTTCGCCCTGCAGATGCGGCGGGAACACCTGCGACACGAGCCCGTCTGAGACCGAGACGACCGTGCCGTCCATGCCCCCTCGGAGCGGTCGACGAGAGCGAGGTTGCCTCACCGCGGCATCAGCAGCGCGTCGGAGCACCTCCGGGATCGAAGATCAGGTCGCTCTCGATCGAGCGCCATGTCCTCGGGAGAAATCGAGCTCACACGAATGCCAACGCCAGCGAGACGATGTTGTTCGTCGTGTCGTACCGCGCGTTGTGCACGAAGCGGGACCCGCGGCGGCGGGGGGTGCGTCGAGACAAGAACTCTCGCACGTCCGCCTCCCGGTAGCCGGTCACGACGACGATGTCGTCGATGCCGATACGGAGAAGGCCATCGAGGATCCGCCCGAGAATCGTGACCCCCGCGATCGACAGCAGAGCCTTGTGGTTGTCGTCAGTGAGCGGACGCATCCGCCGTCCGTATCCGGCGGCCAGGATCACGGCCGTCAGAGTATCGGGTGCTCATGTGCCTCCCTAGGCACTGGGCCGGTTGACTCTAACAGGAACGTGGCCCTCCCCCGCTGTGCGTGTGGCCGCGGGCCCCTGCCGCCTGCCCCCTCCCGGAGGTCGGCAGACACCCTCCAGCGGGGTGCACCGCCGCTGTCATCAGATTCCGCGCAATGCGCGTGGCAAATCGTGTACACAAGCAGAGCTCGCCGTCGCCAGCCGGCCGAGGATCACCGGCGACGTTCGCGCAGATCCGGCTCGTCCTTCTGGCCGTATCTCCCGCCTAGGCCCGTCCGTCACCGGATCAGATCCCGTGCCCGCGGCGATGGGCGAGGTCCATGAGCCGTTCAGCGGCCACGAGTCGCAGGGCAACGGCCGTGGCCACGTATGCGCGTTTCTCCGCCGGAGATTCGCGGGCGGTCCGCCACGCCCCCCGCAACGCCTCCTTGCGGTTGCCGAGGGCGGCGTTGGCGAAGGCTCGCCGGCCGTACAAGCGAGCGAGCGCCTTGCGATCGGCGTGGAAGACGGTGTGCTTGTCGAGTCCGTAGTCGATGGCATCGATGATGGTCTGCCAGCGACGGAGAACAGCGACTGGCCCCACAGGACGGTCGCGAGCGGCTCCTCCACGACAGCGACGGGGCCGGCGGCCAGCGCCCGCAGCATCCAGTCGAAGTCCTCGCCGTAGCTGCCGGGGATCTGCTCGTCGACGAGGCCGATGGGCCCGAGGAAGGCATCGCGGCGCATGACCACGGTCGACGGGTGTCCCTCCATTGCCCGGGAGCGGGCGACGTGCTCGAGCGTGAACGTGGCTTGACTGGGGATCCGCTCGACGACGCGGTCGGCGTACTGGACGTAGATGCCCGTGACCGACGTCAGCGCCCCAGAGCTGACGAGCAGACTCCATCTGCCGCTCGAGCTTGGTCGGCAGCCACGAGTCGTCGTCGTCGCAGAACGCCACGAAGTCGCGATCGTGGCCAGCACGCCGCTGTTGCGGGCACCGGCGAGCCCCGGCTTGCGGTCGTTGGTGATCAAACGGATCGAGCGGTCGCCGCTCGACCATGGCGAGCGTCTCATCCGGCTCGCTCTGGTCGTAGACGACGAGGCACTCGATCGGCCCTCGGTAGGTCTGGCCGAGAATCGAGTCGATCGCGACTCGCAGGAGTTCGGGGCGGTTGTGGGTCGCCACGATGACCGTCACCGGTGGCGAGCTGAGCGGGTCTGACTCGACGCTCATCACGGGTGAGCCGCTCGGGCCGGGCCCGCTCATCGTCGATCTGGCCGGCCAGAGCAACAACGCGGCGGAGGTTCACCAGCGTCGGCGACGACGTAGAAGGCGAGGGCCAGCCACAGCCCGATGCCGATCCACCGTGGATCCGGAGCCAGGAGAGGCAGCAGCCCGAGGCAGAGGATCTCGACCTCGATTGCCCACGGGACTGGGCTCATGTCGAGTCGGTGGCTCAGGTGCACCCAGGACCTCAGCACGGGGGCGGTCGTCGTCCAGCGGCCGCCCGAGCCGCCGTCGCCGCTCGACCCGCGGCTGCTGTGGCCAGCTGCTTCCGCGTCGCCAGGCATCCAGTTGTAGAACACAACGGCGGCCAGCAGGAGACAGTGGCAACGGCCGGCTCGACCTGGCCGTCCTCCGAGCGAGTCGCCAGCCGAGATGGCGGCGATGCAGATCCCGATGCCCGCCGATATCGGCGACGAGATCGAGGATGCCGCCCAAGCGTGCTCGACGTGCCCTGGGCCCTGGCCACCTTGCCGTCGAGGCAATCGAGGAAGAACCGGACGATGAACAGTGCTCCACCGAGGCGGAACAAGCCGCAGGCGAACGCCACCCGGGCGCCCACGGCGCATGCCCCGGCGACGGCGGTGATCCTGCTTCGGGGTGACGAGGCGGAGCCTGGCCAGCCAGCGCGGCGAACGGGGTCGCCAACGGGTCGACGGCGAATCGCGTCCAGATCGCCTCGGTCTGCTTTCCGATCGCGTCGTTCATCTGCAACGCCCCCTGCTTCCTCTGTTCCGCCCTGCTCATGTCCGCTCCCTCGAGACGGGCTCACCAGGAGTCGTCCGCTCCCGGAGTGTCCACTCCGCCATGCCCTCGCCGGTGCCCGCCGGTGATCAAGCTTATCCTTCACCTGCGATCGTGGGCATGGCCTCCGCTCGCTGCGACGTGGGGTCGAACCAGAAGCCGACCGGCGCCGTCCGGGGACGGCGACGCGGCCCAAGATCCAGCGGCTGCTCGCGCGAGCCGGACTGGCCGCTCACCGTCCTCTTCGTCGGCTACCCACTGTCGTGGCTGCTCGGTCTGTCCGCGCTCCTCCCGATCGCTCTCGCCGTCCCCATGGCCCGCCAGCTGATGCGGCGTCATCCCGTCCGCGTGCCTCGCGGATTCGGGCTGTGGTTGATCTTCCTGGTCTTCGTTGCCGTCGGTGTGGCGGTGCTTTGGGTCGACGCACCCGGGGCCGTTCCTGGCGGCGGTAGCGCTCGGCTGATCGTCTTCGGGTACCGGCTGCTCTGGTACCTCGCGTGCACCGTCGTCCTGTTGTGGGTCGGCAACCTCAGCGAAGACGAGTTGCCGACGTTGCGGGTCATCCGACTCCTCGGGTGGATGTTCGTCGTTACGGCCTTGGGGGGTCTGCTCGGCGTCCTGATACCCCGGTTCGAGGTGACGTCCCTGGTCGAGATGATGACCCCGGGCGGACTGCGGTCGAACGCGTTCGTCAAGTCGCTGATCCACCCACGCGCGGCGAACGAATCCACGTTCCTCGGTCGCTCGCAGTTCCGGCCGATGGCGCCCTTCTCCTTCGCCAACTCCTGGGGTGCCAACTTCGCGATGCTGCTCCCTTTCTTCCTGGTCGGGTGGATGGGGCCGTCCGCGAAACCGGCCTATCGTCGCATCGCACCGTTCATCCTCATCCCCTCGGCGATCCCGGTCGTCTACTCGCTCAACCGCGGTCTCTGGATCTCGCTCGGGCTCGGCCTCGTGTTCGTCGTCGTTCGCCTGGTGCTCTCCGGTCGTGTTGCTGCGCTCGCCAGCGCGGTCGCGATCGTGATCGTCGGTTTCCTGATCTTCCTCGCCACACCGTTGGCCACGCTGACGTCCGAGCGTCTGGAGAACGCGCACAGCAATGACCGTCGCGGCGAGCTGCTGTCCCTCACCGTCTCCAGCACTCTCGAGGGTTCGCCGGTCCTCGGGTACGGGAGCACCCGCGACGTGCAGGGCAGCTTCGCGTCCATCGCCGGCGGGGCGACCGCGGATTGCTCGGCCTGCGAGGTGCCTCCGCTCGGCACTCAGGGCCACGTGTGGCTGGTGATCTTCTCCCAGGGTGTGGTGGGCGCGCTGTTCTTTCTCGCCTTCTTCATCGTCCAGGCCCGCAACCACGTCCGGGCCGGTTCGACCATCGAGGCGATCGGGCTCTGCCTGCTCCTCTTCTTCGCGTTCCAGATCTTCATCTACGACACGCTCGGACTGCCGCTCTACACGCTGATGATCACGATCGGGCTGATGTGGCGGGAGCGCACCCGCCGCGAACGGCTGAATGGCGCGGCGCGCGACCGCCGCTCCCTGGAGATGCTGCTGGGCGGCGTCCGGCGGAGGGCTCCCCTCGTCGTCGCTCTGACCTTGGTCGGGGCCGGTGTCGGCATCTACCTCGCGCTACAGAAACCTCCGACGTACAACGCTCGCGGCGTGGTCTTGCTCGCCCCGGCGCCGGTGGACCTCGACCCGGACAATCTGGAGACGGCTCGCGAGATCACGATCGACACCGAGGCCGCGTTGGTCTTCGCCGAGCGGACCATCGCGAGGGTGCGGGAGGAGGTGGACCTCGGCAATGACGCCACCACGCTCCGGGACCGCATCTTCGTGACGGCGCCGCCGGTGACGAAGGTGCTGCATCTCGACGTGCGCGACGTCGATCCGGAGCGCGCCGAGCGCACGGTCGCCTCGCTCGCGGAGAACTACCTCAGAGCCCGTAACGCGCATCTCGCTCAGCGCCGCGATCAGGCGATCGCGTGGTTCGAGCAGCAGCTCGAGGAGCTCGACAGGACCGGATCAGACGATCCTGCGGCCGTCGAGGACACGGTCGAGAGCGCCTCGACCGCGACGGAGCTGCGGGACACCATCGAGGAGCTGTCGTCGCTGTCGGCATCCGGCGGGGAGATCCTTCGGCTCGAGCCGGCGTGGCGCACCCGGGCCTTTCGGCAGCTCTACGTGGTATCCGGCGCCATGGTCGGGTTCCTCGCCGCGATCGCCATCGTGTGGCTCTCAGGGCCCCGACCGGGTCGCAGACGGGCCCGGGGACGCGGAAGGCTCAGGCTCGGTGAGCCAGCCGTCGCAGTAGTCGCAGCCGCCGCGTCGGACCGCTGGCCGTCAAGGCGGCGACCCGCCGTCCCAGCTCGAGCGCCGCGACTTCTGGCGGAGGAAGATCGACGACGACCGGTGTCGGGCCGTCGTTGGCAAGCTCGGCGTCGAGCCAGGCGCAGAGCGTCGCCTCGTCCTCGCACGAGCCGGATCATCTGCTTGGCTGCCATCACCGCGGCGAACTGCTCCTGGTGGCCGTCGACGTGCTCGCCGTGCGCCGGCGAGCGCGGCAGGACGATCGGCATGCGATCGCTCCGCAATACCTCGATGATCGTCGACGGGCCGCCATGGCATACGACGACGCGGGCCGCGGCGAACCCCGCCAGCAGGGCATCGCGCCGCAGGTAGTCGACCGCCCGGGTGTGCAGCGGTGGTGCCGCGGTGCCGTGCTGCACCAGGCAGCGGTCGCCGGTGGCTCGGGCAGCCGCCCACCGGTCCACCCACTCGACGAGACGGCCGAAAGGATGGTGGTCGGTACCGACCACGACGATCACGTCGACGTCGTCGAGGTCGACACTCACAGCAGCGGGCCGACGACGGTCGCGCCGGGGTACATCGCGAGTTGCTCGGGCCACTGGACACAGAACAGACTCGTGATCCGGCGGCACAGCCGGCTGGTGAGCGGCGCCGACGTGATGCGGTCGTACACCTCCACGTACACGGTCCGAATCCCGAGAAGCCGCGCCACGACGAAGAAGGGGACGGCGGAGCCCGCCCCGGTCGATACCACGACGTCCGGGCGGTACCGGACGAGGATCTGGGCGGCGAGAAGGAGGTTGCGTACGGCGTTCGGAAGGTTGCGCGTTCGTCGGATGGTGCACCCACCACGTTCGCTCGCCGGCGAGAACGCTCTCGGCGTCCGGCGTGCGGAACGTCGCCCAAGCCCGCTCGTGGTCGCTCCACCACGCCCGCAACGCCACCATCTGGGCGAGATGCCCGCCGCTCGAGCCGACGAACAACAACTCTCGCCACGACTGGCGACTCTAGAGGCCACCGCCTGTTGAGGCATACCCCTCGATATGCTTTGGGACCCGAGGAGGGACCTGCCTTGTCAGACCAGAACGCCGAGCTGAGGTCGGTCGTCGTCGCCGAGGCGATCCGCAACCACCTCCTGATCGTGGCGGTTTTCACCCTCGCCGGGTTCGCGCTCGGCTACTTCGCCGCCAACCGTGGCGAGGAGCGCAGCACCGCCACCACCCCGATCCTCGTCAACCCCCTCGAGGGCAATCCGTACTACCCGACGCGGACCGGCGAACTGCTGACCAACCTGCTCACCGAGGCGCAGGCCGTGCGCTCAGACGGCGTCGCCGCCCTCGCCGCCGAGCAGCTCGGCGATGTGGAGGATCCGGCCGTCCTGCTCTCCGGGCTGGGCGTGACATCGCCGGTCAACACGCAGATCCTCGAAATCGCTTACACCCACACCGATCCCGATGTGGCATTGCGCCGCTCGCAGGCGATTGCCGAGGTCTACCTCGACTACCGCCGGACGAGAGTCGAGAACCGCATCGCTCAGCAGACGGCGCAGCTCGACGCGCAGATCGAACCGCTGACGCAGCAGATCGCCGACGTCGGCACGCAGCTCGAGGCGGTGGAGCCCGGTTCGGCTGAGGCGCAACTGCTGCTCACGCAGATCACCGGCCTCGAGGAGCAGCGGGGACTGTTGCAGACCCGACGATCGGAGCTGGCTGCCACACCCACCGATCCCGGCCAGGTCATCACGCCCGCATCGCTCGACGCGTCGGGCTTGCTCAGCAGCAAGCTCCTCCTGCCGATCGCCGGCACGATCTTCGGGTTCGCTTGCGGTGTCATCGTGGCGATGCTGCGGTCCCGCGCCGACCTCAACATCCGGGATGCCCAGGACGTGCGCGACCTCGGTGTCGTCGTTCTGGGGACCCTCGGCGGCGTCGATGCTGGCCGCGACGATGTCGCGGGTGAGGAGATCCTCGACGACCAGTACCGCAAGATCCGCGTCGCCGTCCTCGCCCTCGAGAAACGACGGCCGTTCAGTCTCGTCGTCGCCAGCGCGTGAGGACGGCCACAGCCCGGGCGCCGCTGTCGATCTCGCCATCTACTTCGCCCGGGCTGGTCTCGATACGATCCTCATCGACGCGACTGAGCACGGCGACGGACCGGCGCATGTGCTCGCACCTGACGACCGCACCGGACTGACCGAAGTCCTGCTCGGCAACACAATGCTGACCAGCGCCTTGGCGCCAGTCGCCCCCATGTTGTGGGTCCTCGCGCCCGGCAATGACGTCGCCGGCATGTCTGACCTCTTCGTGAGCGGCGAAATGGCGGAGCTGCTCGCCCGCGCCAAGCAGCGCAGCGACGTGGTGATCGTGGCGTCCGGCTCGATCCAGCACGCAGACGGGCAGTCGCTAGCGAGCATGTCCGACGCCATCGTTGTCGAGGTCGAGGAGGATCGCGCGACCCGGACCGAGGTCGCCCGGGCCCGCCATACGCTCGAGGTGCTGCCCTGCACGCTGCTCGGGGCGATCTACGTCGGCGGCGACGTCAAACGGCGCGCGCCCGGCTTCCGGCCGGTGACGACGATGCACCGCGGTCAACTCCGATCGGGGCTCCAGGTCACTCATCGGCAGCACGCAGGCCGGGCTGCCCGCCGCTCCTTCGGCGCCGGTACCGCCCGAAACCGCCGGCGACGACGACGACCGCTGGATCGCGACCGCCGTCTACGATCCCGAGCTCCGCATGTGGGTCGTCGATGCCGGTGAGCACACCGACCCGGCGATCCCGGCCGAAGTCGCCAAAGCCAAGAAGGCGCCCGCCGGCGAGGCCGTCGACGCCGCCTCGGCCGGAGACCCGTCGCCCGACCCGCCGCCCGCCACCGAGGGCATCGTCCGCTCGCCCGCACAGGCCGACGCGGAGCGCTGGGTGAACCGACCCGACGCCGCGACACAGCAACAGCTCGGCAAGATCGCTCGGGGCGGCGCGCTGAACCTCGTCGGCGCGGTCGTGTCGGCCGCCGCGACGTTCCTCCTGGTCGTCATCGTCGCCCGGACGGTCGACCAGGAGACCGCGGTGCGTTCTTCGCTGCCACCTCGGCGATGTTGATCCTGATCGCACTGGCGGCACTCGGCACCGACACCGGCCTGGCGCGATACCTGCTCCGGTTCGAGGCCACCGGGCGGCAAGGGGACATCGATCGCATCGTGCGCGTCGCGCTGACCCCGGTGGTCGCGACCAGCCTCGCGTTGATGGTCATCGTGCTCGCCGCCGCTGAGCCGATCGCCGACGCCATCGGCTTGGACGTCGACGGCGGTGCCACGATGCTGCGCGTCGTCGCCGTCGCGCTGCCCTTCGCGTCGATCAACGACTTCGCCCTCGCCGGCACTCGGGCGTTCGGCAAGATGCGCCCGACGGTCGTCATCGACCGCCTCGGCCGTTCGCTCCTCCAGACCGTGGCCCTGCTCCTCGTCGGCCTCGCCGGCGGTGGGCCGGTGGCCCTGATGGTGGCGTGGACGGCTCCTTACGTCCTGGCGGGCATCGTCAGCGCGGTGACGTTCTCTCGCCTGCTCGAGTTCCGCCGGCGGGAATGGTCGCCCGACGCCGAGACGAGCGACCCGACGATCGTGCGACGGGAGTTCTGGGCGTACACCTGGCCGCGCAGCATCGCCCGCATCTGCCAGATCGTGATCCAGCGGGCGGACATCGTGATCATCGCCGCCCTTCTCGGCGCCAAGGAGGCGGCGATCTACACGGCGGCCACTCGCTTCGTCGTGCTCGGCCAGTTCGCCGTGACGGCGATCGTGCAGGTCCTCCAACCGCGATTCACCGACCTGCTCGCCCGCGAGGAGCTGGCGACCGTGCGCGAGGTGTTCAAGGTGTCGACAGCGTGGAGCATGGCGCTGGCCTGGCCGCTCTACCTCGGCGTGGCGGGGGCAGCCCCGCTGTACCTGGGGCTCTTCGGCGAGAGCTACGGCAGCGACGGCGTGACCACCGTCGTCGTGATGGCGCTGGCGATGATGTTCGCCAGCGCCGCGGGCCCGCTCGACACCCTGCTCCTGATGGCCGGCGGAAGCACCGCCAGCCTCGTGAACGCCGGCGTCGCCACCATCATCGACGTCACCATGTGCTTCCTCCTCATCCCGCACGTCGGCATGAGCGGGGCCGCGATCGCGTGGGCCGCGGCGGTCGTCAGCCGCAACGCCCTCACGTGGGTGCAGGTCGAGCACATCCTCCACTTCTCGCCACTCAGCCGTGGCGGTGCCATCGTCGCCCTCAGCAGCGTCCTCTGCATCGGCGCGCCCGTCGTCATCGTCGCGATCGCGACGGGTACCGAACCCGTGCCGGTCGTCCTCGCGTGGTGCATCGGAGCCGGTGCCTACCTTGCCGTGCTGTGGTCGCAACGTCGACCGCTCGGTCTCGACGCGCTGCGGACCGTCGTCCGACGGCCAGCCCGCGCAGCCGCAGCCGGCTGAGAGGCAGAGTGGCGTCAGCGGACGCAGGCGAAGAGGTGCCTGGCGTAGTTCTTCTCGTACGGCGCCACGGCGTCGTCGTCGGGCCCGAGGTCGACGATGCGGCGGAAGTCGGTGTTCGTCTCGAGGAACGTGCGCGTGTACTCCGCCGTCCACTCGGGCAGGCTCTCCCTGAACCACTCCTCGTTGGCCTGTCCGGTGTCCATGAAGAGCACCCTGGCGGTGTGGTCGTCCAGCCGCTTGATCAGCTCCTCGGCCGAGACCGAGCCGCGTCCGAGCACGAAGTGGTGGAGCAGCGAGAAGCACGAGACGACGTCGACTCGTTCCTCGCCCATCGCGTCGAGCAGCTCGATGGCGTCGCCGGTGGCGATCTTCGAGGGATCGAGTCCGTACACAGCATGACCGAGCACCGGCCCGAGGGGATCGCGTTCGATCCCCCGCGTGGTCAGCCCGTTCGCCTCCATCTGGTCGACGAACCACCCGTAGCAGCTCGCCACGTCCAGGTAGCCGAGCGCCGACCCTTCCGCGCCGACGACCCCTTCGTCGGCCAGGAACTTGACCATCTTGTCGCGACGGTCCGTGCACTTGCGCACGAGCGGCCAGCGATCCAGCTCCGGCGCCTCGACCGGTTGATAGAGCTCGTCGCTTGCCGCCGATCCAACTCATCCGGAGGAGCAGCCGCTGCAGCGGCGTCTCCACCGGGAACCATTTGGCGACGACCTGCGCCGTGGTCGCCCCGGCCACTGCCGCCGCGGCGACCCGGTGGTGACCGTCGAGCACCTGGAACATCCTCGACCCGCGCACCGGTGCGACGAGGATCGGATCGGTCGGGGCCGAGGACATCACGGGCCGGACGTCGGTGCCGGCATCCACGCCGTCGCCGACGTAGCGGGCGATCGCCGATCGGGCGAGATCGACGATGCCGGCGTCGTCGGTCGCTCCGAAGTAATGCTGGCGGACGGCGATGGCTGTCCTCGCCATCGAGGCGTAGGGGCTGGTGAGGATCTCGTCGTCCGTGAGCCCTTCCGGCTTGGCGAGGGCGGCCCGGAACAGGGCGGCATGCGGACCGCCGCTCACTCGCGTCGACGCCCACAGCAGATCGCCGGTGGCTTCGGCGTACTCGTCCGCGGTGAGCCCCACTTGGCTCCCGAGGAGTAACGAGTCGATCGGCACCTCCGTCGACCAGGGGCGCCGCAGGACGACCGTCGACACACCGCGGCGCATCGGCGCCGGGAGGCGGCGGCCCGCCTTGACGACGGCGGCGCGGGCTGGTCGCAGGTGCTCCCAGCCGGTGCGCAGTCCGCCCTTGGCGATGACGACGGCCCGTCGGACGCGGGCGGTGGTGCGGCTCATGGACATTCTCCTCTTCGGTCCTGGAACGGCAGCGGCGGTCGAAGGCTCACTCGCGCCAACTCGGGGTGCTCCCGGTCAGGGCGGCGAGCTCGGCGTCATGGGGTTCGAAGTGCTCGAGCAATCGGGCCCTGATCGTCGGATCCATCGGCGTGCTCGGTCGCGCGTTCCACTGCCGGACGTCGTCCGGCGCCCACGACGACAGGCCGAGCCACTCGGCGAACGCCGCGAACTCCTGGGCCGGGCGGGCGAAGAAGTGGTCGGCGTCCATCACGTAGACGCGCTCGGCTCCAAGTTCCTTGCGCAGCCGCCCGACCTGCTCGGCGTAGCGACCTCGCGCGAGGTAGCCGTGATGGCGATGGCTGAAGCTGGCGTACGACGGATCGGCGCGGAGCTTCTCGACCTCGCCGGCCAGACGTTCGGGTTCCAGCTCGAGTGCTCGGTCGAAGGTCTCCGTCTCGAAGCCGCGGGCCGTCTCGTGCTTGAACGCGGAGAAGGCGCGTTCGACAGGATCGCGGACCATCATCAAGACCTTCGCCTCCGGCAGGTCAGCGGCAATCCGTGCTGGCGCGAGGGGATGGAAGCACGTGTAGCCGCTGCTGTCGAACGTGATCGGCGCGCGCTCGCCATCGGCTCGACCGGTCGGCCAACGGATGGGGAAGTGAGCCGTGTACCAGCGCTGATCGTGACCCACGTACTGCTCGTCGAAGTAGCCGACGCCCTTCGACACGGTCGGGCGACGTACGTCGGGGTGATCGGCAAGCACGCGGAACATCGTCGTGGTCCCGCACCGCTGGGCACCGACCACCAGCAGGGCTGGCGTCATCCGCAATGGGGACGTGAGCCAACCCCAGCCGATGGCACCCGAACGAGCGGCGCGCGTGAGCGGGTCGGGCAGGTTTCGCCGCACGTCCTGGACGATGGTGCGGGTGCGCCGCGCCCCGTTCACAGGCGGCTCCCTACGAATTGCTCGAGGGCGGCGACGGCCCCGGACGCCTGGGGTGCGATGGCCTCGCCATGGTGCTCCTGGGCGGCCACGAGGTAACGGCCCGCGATCGCGCTGAGGTAGGTGACGGCGGCGATGGGTTCGAGCCCGGAGCGATCCAGCGCGGCACACATCGCATCGGCATCGCCGGCGCGGGCTCGCCCGTCGGTCTGAACGGACCAGTGGGCCATATCGAACCCGGCCGGCACACCAGTCTCGAAGCGCTCCCAATCCCACAGCTGGACGACGCCGCGTCGGCGGGCCATGTTCCACGGCGTGAAGTCGCCGTGCCACGCTCCCACCCGGACGTCCGTCTGACCCCATCGAGCAGCGATCGTTTCGAGGGCGGCTTCGTACCGTTCGGCGAGGCCGTGGTCCCGCAGCGCGTCACGGGCCACAAGCGCACGCTTCCACAGCGGGGTGCCGACGACGGGCACCAGGCCCTCGTCGAAGCCCGTCGCCAACTCGGTCATCGCCTCGATGGGTGGCCGACCACGCGTCAACGGGCTGCGCCAGGGTGATGTCGGCAGGGCCGTCATGATGAGCAGCCGCAGGTCGGACCAGTCGTGGAACGCGATCACAGCCGGCGCCGCGAACGTCTCGAACGAATGCTCGGCGAGCCGGCCAAGCGCCTCCGCTTCGTCGGTGACGAGCCGGGTCGTGACCTCGTTGTCGCCGACCTTGACGAAGGCGATCTGCCGACCGTGACGATCGAACACGCCCAGCACCGGCTTGCGGTTGGCGCGGGCGCTCCCAATGCTGACGCCGATGGTCACCGGCCGACCGAACACCATCTCGAGGTGACCTGGCAGGCCCTCATCGCCGGTGATCGTGATGCGATCTGGCAGCAACCACCCGCCGAAGACGCGGAGCCCTGCGGCGATCCCCAGCCGCCGTAGCACTTCACCCACCGGGACGGCGTCGCTGAACCGACACATTCCGCGGGCGGCCGACGCTGGGTGGGCGGGCACCGTCAGGCGTGGTGATCGTGCGTTCGGGACGAACCACTGCTCTGCCGATAGCGCCTCGGCGGTCCCCTGGTGCGCCCGTCGGCGGCCGGGGGTGACCACGCCCCGAGGCCACAGCCGCTGCAACGTGCGCGCCAGCGCGTCGTGCGAATCCAGTGCGTTGAGGTCCACCGGCGCGTCAGGTCCGACGGTCCCCCCCGCTTCGTCGTGCATCCGCCGGAGCCTACCGGCAGGCCGTAGAAGATGAACTCGGTGATCCGGTTAGCGTCAACGGCGCCGGGTCGGAGTTCTAGCCCAGCTCGCGCACGATGGCGAGGAACGTTGTGTACTGCTCGCCCGTCAGCTCCCACGAGCCGTTCGGGCTGTTCAGGCCAGAGTCGAACGCCGCCAACCCGACCACACGAGCGCCGCGCCCGTTGGTGGCCGAACCGCGAGCATGGTCGTAGAGCTCACGCACGCGAGCGCCAGCGGCCGCGTTCGTTCCCCTCATTCCCCATTCGCCGACCGCGACGTCGACGCCGCGGGCCGCCGCCCAAGCACGGACCTCGAACCATTCGGCGTCGATGATCGTCGCCTCGGTTTCCTTGTAGGCATCGATGCCGACGATGTCGTACACCCCTGGCTCCCACCATTGGTCCGGGTTGCGGCCAGACCGATCGTCCCAGGTCCACTCCATCAGGATGAGCGCGAGCGCGATGTTGTCCGTTCCGGTCGCCTGCATGCGTTGGCGCACCCGGCGGTTCATCGCCCGGTGGCCGGCGGGCCCGGCGGGGTCGTCCGGCGCATTGACGCCACCGCCGCCCTCGGGTTCGTGGTGGACCGTCAGCCACACCGGGCCACCAAGCGAGTCGAGGTTGCGCAAGAACTCGTCGAGCTCCCGGTCGTAGGTGCCTGCCGCGACCGCGGCCCAGCTCGGCGTCTTGATCGATACCCACGGAACCCGCCCGTGAGCGATGTCGTCGCGGGCGATGTCGATGAGGTAACCGTTGCGCTGCGCCCAGGTGAAGAAGGTACGTCGCAGGGTCAGCGCATTGCCCGCCGGCTGCTCGAAGCGGGCCACCACATCACCGTTGCCGCCGGTCGCCGCGCCCCACCGTGTCGTGCCAGGCGCGGGCTGGCCAGGAAACGTCTCGGGTTCCTCGTCACCGAGCGTGCGCAGCACCAACCATCCGCTCGCCAGCACGACCAGCAAGAGGACGCCGGCCGCCAGCGCCCGCCGCCGTCCACCGATCCCAACGCCTCCACCGCTCGGGCCATTCATTCCCGTCCCCCTACAAGGACCTCGAGCAGTCTCCACCGCCGACCATCCGTCTCGCCTCAACCCCATCCTATGGCGTCATAGGGGTGGGCGCGGCTCGCGGACGGACCGGAGATGTCCGTCGGCCATCGGTCGTGGCCGCCGCTGGGTCGGTGGCGTCGCGCCGACCACGATCGCGATGCGGTTCCGCAACATCGTCGACGCGGCGCAACGACGAACCCCTCTTGCGCGATCGCTGACGACGTCGAGACCCCAGTACTTGCCGCGCGCGAAGTGGTTCGGGTCGAGTCAGGACCTGCCTGGCGCCGGATCGATGGCGCGGATGCGCCGCCCTTGATCCGGCGCCCAGGTCGGAGTTCTAGTCCAGCTCGCGCACGATGGCGAGGAACGTTGTGTACTGCTCGCCCCCCAGCTCCCACGAGCCGTTCGGGCTGTTCAGGCCAGAGTCGAACGCCGCCAACCCGACCACACGAGCGCCGCGCCCGTCGGTGGCCGAACCGCGAGCATGGTCGTAGAGCTCACGCACGCGAGCGCCAGCGGCCGCGTTCGTTCCCCTCATTCCCCATTCGCCGACCGCGACGTCGACGCCGCGGGCCGCCGCCCAAGCACGGACCTCGAACCATTCGGCGTCGATGATCGTCGCCTCGGTTTCCTTGTAGGCATCGATGCCGACGATGTCGTACACCCCGGGCTCCCACCATTGGTCCGGGTTGCGGCCAGACCGATCGTCCCAGGTCCACTCCATCAGGATGAGCGCGAGCGCGATGTTGTCCGTTCCGGTCGCCTGCATGCGTTGGCGCACCCGGCGGTTCATCGCCCGGTGGCCGGCGGGCCCGGCGGGGTCGTCCGGGGCATTGACGCCACCGCCGCCCTCGGGTTCGTGGTGGACCGTCAGCCACACCGGGCCACCAAGCGAGTCGAGGTTGCGCAAGAACTCGTCGAGCTCCCGGTCGTAGGTGCCTGCCGCGACCGCGGCCCAGCTCGGCGTCTTGATCGATACCCACGGAACCCGCCCGTGAGCGATGTCGTCTCGGGCGATGTCGATGAGGTAACCGTTGCGCTGCGCCCAGGTGAAGAAGGTCCGTCGGAGGGTCAGGTCGTTGCCCGCCGGCTGCTCGAAGCGGGCCACCACATCACCGTTGCCGCCGGTCGCCGCGCCCCACCGTGTCGTCCCAGGCGGAGGCTGGCCAGGATAGTCGTTGGTTGGCGCCGGCGGGGGATTCGACAGCGCGGTCAAGGTCAGCCGGTCAAGGTTCATGCTCCGGCTCTCGAACACGAGGCGGATGACGTGCGTTCCCGCCGAGAGCTGACCGATCGAACCCGCCGCATTCGACCACGTCCACCACCCGGCACCGTTCGTGTCGAAGCTGATCGTGTGGACCGCCTGTCCGTCCACCTCGATCCGAACGGAGCGGACGCCGGCATACGCGGATGCCACCGACAGGTCGATGCTGTACGTGCTCGTCGCTGTGACGGCGATCGGGTATTCCAGCCACTCACCTGATTCGATCCACCCGACATTGTGTCCGTTCGGGTTGGCCTCGATGTCGACGGGAGTGTCTCGGTACGCCCCGCCGAGGTTCCTGCTGGTCGTGTCGTTGAAGCCGTTGGCGCCCCCTGAGAGGCCGAAGTCCTCGGCTTCGATCGTGGCGGACGCTCCGACCGGAGTAGGGTGCCGTGGGCGGCGCCGCACTCGCGGGCACGGAAGGTTGGGCGAGGCCGACGACCAAGGTCGCCAGCACGCCCCATGCAGCGGGTCGACGTCGTGACATGTCAGTCTCCTAACTATTAGGCGTCAATCCCGCTACGGACACTCTGCCACATTTCAGACTCGTTACGTACATTTCCGACTCGTGACGGACTGTCAGGTTCACGCGGCCGTTTGAGGTCGTGCGTTGGTGATGTAGTCGCTGATGTTGCGGTCGATGGTGGCGAGGGCGCGTCGGAGGTTTGCTGGTGCCGGTCGGTGGTCGGCTTCGAGGAGCGGGCCAATAGACGGCGGTGGACCTTCGTGTAGAAGACGGCGACGCGGTTGCCTTCGGGGTGAGCCGGTAGGTGTGGGTGTGAGGGACGCGTTCGACGATGCCATGGAGTCGCAGGCGGCGCAGGTCGTAGGTCATCTGGTTGGCGCTGTAGTCGTGGCCGAGGAGTCCGGCGACGAGCCCGCGAAGGCTTGGTTGGTGAGGCCGGTGACAGCGTGCACTACACAGCGCCGGTCAGGCCCATGGCGCGTGGATCCCCGAAGCGGAAGGCTCCGGTTCGTTGCCCCTCTCGGTTGTAGGGCTGGTGGATGCGCCCAAAGAGTGCGTCGTGGACATGTCGCTAACGCACGGAACAGCGCTGTTGTCCGACGATCGCAAGCCCGAGTTCGAGCCGCGGAGAGCTGACCGCTCTCTCCGCGCCTTCACCCAGCCTCGCCGCCGGGTGAAGAGCTCCGAAGGAGGCGGTGCGTGCGCACGTCGGACGTGACGCCTCTGGACAGGCGTGACGGCCATCGCGGACCGGAAGCGGCAGACACCGCGTCGCCGCTACAGAGCTCGTCGCTCTCGACCGGTGCGGCCGACCGCCGCGGTGTGCCGCCGTCATCGGACGCCGCCGTCCCGGAGTCACGAGCCTGACCCGGTTCGCGGGGTTTGGTTGCGGCATGAACTCCATGTAGCGTGTCGGTGAACGGGTAGTGGCGGGCGGAGATGAAATGGCGGACGAATTGACCGTGGCTGAACGCGGTCGGCGCGCGCGGTCGACGACGACGGCGGTGAACGGACCTCCGGAGAACGTCGGCAGCAGTACGTAGCCGGCGTCGGTGACTCGGCCGACCTTCGAGCTCGTGGAGCCGTTGCGGGCGATTGGCGCGTCCGAAAGAGCGACGGCGTGCCTTGTCCGCCACCGATCACCACTCGCCGTCGATGGCGGCTCGTCATGCGGACCGCCGTCGCCGCCGCGCTGCACCGAGAAGAGGTCGATTCATCAAGCTTGATGAGACGCTCGACCAGGTCGTCAGCGATGCTGTCGAAGACTCTCGGATGCCCGGGTCTGCGCGTGAGCGGCTCGTCGTGGGCGATGAGCGCACTCGCGATCAGCGCGCACTCCCCAATTCTCGAAAGGACACCCCTATGCGGGCCATCACGCGGAGGCTGCTTGTGGCAGCGCGGCCGCCCTCGTCCCCAGCGGCGGCATGATCCCGCGCCAGGGCCACAGCATGGCCCCGCTCTGCGAGAAGGTGCTCGACCTGCTGGTGACCCGAGAGGACACGATGAGTTCCCGCTGCCGAACTACACCGCTCGAGAGATCGCCAGGATGTCCGACGACGCTCTTGCCGACCTCATCGAGACCTGCCGCCTCTGGGAGGCTGTGTGCGCGTTCGTCGGCGGCCGCACCGCCGACCGCCGACGCCGCCGGGCGACACTCATCCTCGAACGCCGCGCCTTGCCGGAGTTGGACCGCCGCCGCAAGCTGTGTAGCGACGCGGACCGGACGGCGCAGAGCACTGGATGATCATCTATCGGTGGCTCCCTGGCGCTCGGGCTGCCCCGCGACGACCAGTTGAGGATCGCCTCGACGAGCCGGAGCGACCAGTCGTCCGTGAAGCCGTCGGGAGCCCAGGCTCGCGCCCAATAGGCGCCGACGAGGGCGTCGATGACCTCGGGTCCGTCTGCGCCGGCTGGGAACTTGCCGTGGTCGACACCAGCCTTCAGAACGGCGGCGAGGGCGACGCGCGATGGTTGC
>CAVVMS010000011.1:0-23179 GCA_963749315.1 uncultured Acidimicrobiia bacterium | reverse complement strand
CCGCCGACCTCGTGGCGGCCGGCCTCGGCCGGCAGTCGAAGGTCGCCTGCTACCTGCACAACGGCGTCGAGTACCTCGAGGTCGTCGTCGGCGCGTTCAAGGCCTCGATGGTCCCGGTGAACACCAACTTCCGCTACGGCCCCGACGAGATCCTCTACCTGTTCGACAACGCCGACGCCGAGGCCGTCGTCTTCCACGCCTCGTTCGGCGAGCTGCTCGCCGGGATCCGTGACCGGCTCCCCGCCGTGCGCCGCTGGTACGTCGTGGCCGACTCGTCGGGCGCCGGGCCTGACTGGGCCGTACCGTACGAGGAGGTGGTCGCGGCGGGTGCTCCGCCAGCCGTCGGTCGAGCGCTCGGGCGACGACCTGCTGCTGCTTTACACCGGCGGCACCACCGGCATCCCCAAGGGCGTGATGTGGCGCCAGGACGACCTGTTCAACGTGCTCGGCGCCGGCGGCAACCCGTTCGCCGGCACGGAGGCTGCCGCCGACGCCGCCGAGGTGGCCGCCCGTGCCGCCGCAGCCAAGAGCGCGCCCGTCATGGTCGTCGCCTGCCCGCTGATGCACGGCACCGGCCAGTTCTCGGCGCTGATCGCGATGACCGGCGGCGGGACCGTGGTGGCGCTCGCCAACCGCCACTTCGATCCTGCCGAGCTGTTCGAGACCGTCGACCGCCACCGCGCCACGAACGTCGTGATCGTCGGCCACGCGTTCGCCGGACCGATGCTCGAACACCTCGACGCCAACCCAGGCCGCCACGACCTGTCCAGCGTGATCGTCATCTCGTCATCGGGCGTGATGTGGAGTCACGAGAACAAGCAGGGTCTGCTGCGGCACATGCCGCAAGCGATCCTGTTCGACTCGTTCGGCTCGTCGGAAGCGGTCGGCCTCGGCGCGTCGGTCTCCGCAGCCGGCACGGCCGAGGCGACGGCGCGCTTCGCCATCACCGAGAACAACGCCGTGTTCACCGACACCGGACGGCGCGTCGAGCCGGGCTCGGGCGAGATCGGCATGGTCGCCGTCGGCGGGTTCCTGCCCGTCGGCTACTACAAGGACGACGCCAAGACGGCCGCGACGTTCCGTGTGGTCGACGGCCGCCGCTGGAGCATCCCCGGCGACTTCGCCACGGTCAACGCCGACGGCACGATCCAACTCCTCGGGCGCGGTTCGGTGTGCATCAACACCGGCGGCGAGAAGGTCTTCCCCGAGGAGGTCGAGGAGGTGCTCAAGACGCACCCGGCGGTGCGCGACGCGGTGGTGGTCGGTGTGCCCGACGACCGCTTCGGCGAGGCCATCGTCGGCGTCGTCGAGCCCGCCGGCGAGCCGACCGTCGACGCCGACGAGCTGCGCGCCCACGTCAGCAGCCGCCTCGCCGCGTACAAGGCGCCGCGCCGGATCCTCGTCGTCGACTCGATCGGCCGAGCCGCCAACGGCAAGGTCGACTACAAGCGGATCAAGGCCGACGCGATCTCCGAGCTCGGCCGCTAGTCGCCCTACGCTCGGGCGATGACCAGCGACGCGCGAGGCTGATCGGGCGGTCCGCCGCCTGCTGCGGTCGTTCCGCTCGGTCGACAGCTACGGCCTGGTCGTCGTGATGATCGTCGTCACGTACGTCGTGTGCGTGTCGCTGCGCGCCCACTGGGGCGCGACGATCGTCCTGCTCGTGCAGGTCATCACCGTGCGTCTGGCTCTGCACACGTCGCAGGCCCACCGCGGCCTGCGTGTCGTCACCGACGTGCTCACCGTCGTCGCCGTCGGCGCCGCCGTGATCAGCCTGCTCGGAGGTGGTGACGAGTACCTGCTGCGCTGGGTCTTCCTGGGGAGCAGCGCGCTGTACTTCATCGCCCCGTTCGCCATCATCCGCCACATCGTGTTCCGCCGCGACGTGGACCGGGAGACGATGCTCGGCGCGCTCGGCGCGTACCTCCTCCTCGGCATGGCGTTCGCCTTCGCCTTCGCCTTCCTCGGCAACGTCCAACCCGAACCGTTCTTCGGCGCCCAAGGCGACGGCGACATCGCCGACGATCTCTTCTTCAGCTACGTCACGCTGACGACGACCGGGTACGGCAACCTCGTGCCGGCGGGCAACCCGGGCCAGAGCATGGCGGTGCTCGAAGCGCTCATCGGTCAGCTGTTCCTCGTCACCGCCGTGGCCAAGCTCGTCACCGCCTGGAAGCCGCGAGCATGGTCAGGCCGCGAATCACCGACAGCAGAGGAGTGAGCATGACGACCATCGAGCTACACCCTGACGTCACCGTCCTGGGCACGCTGCTCGGCACCTGGGCAGGGAGCGGCGAGGGCAGCTACCCGACGATCGACGGCTTCGCCTACCGCGAGGAGGTGACGTTCGGGCACGTCGGCAAGCCCTTCCTCGCCTACGGACAGCGCACGCGCGCGGCCGACGACGGCCGCCCGTTGCACGCCGAGACGGGCTACTTCCGGGTCCCGTCGCCGGGACGAGTCGAGCTCGTGCTCGCCCACCCGTTCGGCATCACCGAGGTCGAGGACGGCACCGTGGTCGACGACACCGGCGGGCTGGTGATCGAGCTGGCGACGACCACTGTGGGGCGCACGGCGACGGCGAAGGAGGTGACGGCCGTCGAGCGGTCGATCCGCGTCGAGGGCGACCGCCTCAGCTACGAGGTGCGCATGGCGGCCGTCGGCCAGCCGCTGCAGCACCACTTGGCGGCGGTGCTGGAGCGGCAGGCGTCGACGTCACCGGCGGCGGTAGGGGCGGAGGCCGTCGGCGGGGATCGTGCCGAGGCGACCGGCGTTGAAGTCGTCGACGGCCTGCACCAGCTGGTCACGGGTGTTCATGACGAAGGGGCCATAGGCGGCGACCGGCTCGCGGATCGGGCGACCGCCGAGCAGCAGCACCTCGAGTGGCTCGCTCCCGACCCCGTCGATGACGACGGTGTCACCGTCGCCGAACACGGTGAGCTGGCCGAGCGTGACCGGCCGGCGCTCGCCACCGACCGTCCCCGACCCGGCGAGCACGTAGGCGAGGGCGTTGAAGTCGGTGCGCCACGGGATCTCCAGGCGGGCACCCGGCGCCACCGTGACGTGGGCCATCGTGATCGGCGTGTGCGTGCTGCCGGGGCCGGCGTGGCCGGCGACGTCGCCGGCGATCAGCCGCACGAGTGCTCCGCCGTCGGGCGACGAGAGCAGCACGGACTCGTCGGCTTCCAGGTTCTGGTAGCGCGGGGCGGTCATCTTGTCGGCGGCCGGCAGGTTGACCCACAGCTGCACGCCGTGGAACAGGCCGCCGCTGACGACCAGCTCCTCGGGCGGCGTCTCGATGTGCAGGATGCCCGACCCCGCCGTCATCCACTGCGTGGCGCCGTTGGTGATCAGTCCACCGCCACCGTGCGAGTCCTGGTGCTGGAACGTGCCGTCGATGATGTAGGTCACCGTCTCGAAGCCGCGGTGTGGGTGCCAGTCGGTGCCCTTCGGCTCGTACGGGGGGTAGTCGATCTCGCCCATCTGGTCCATGTGGATGAACGGGTCGAGGTCGCCCAGGTCGACGCCGGCGAACGCCCGGCGGACCGGGAAGCCCTCGCCCTCGTACGACTGCGGTGCGGTGGTCACCGAGCGCACCGACCGGGGGCGTGCCGTGACCTCGGGCGACGGCAGCTTCGGCAGGGTGGTCGTGTCGGCGGTGACGGCGGGCATCTCGATCCTCCAGAGATTGTTGCGATCGCAAGGTTCAACGTATCACGTTCGTCGCGTATTCCCCACGCCGGCGCGAGGATGTCCGCCCATGAGTGAGCGCCAGGTCGTCGTCGGGCTCGACAACGGTGGCACGTCGAACAACGCCACCGTGCTCGACACCACTGGACGCTTCCTCGTCGACGGGCTGCTGGAGACGCCGAGCCGGGTGAAGGAGGGGCCGGCGGCGGCGATCCCTGCGCTCGTCGACGCCTTCACGGGAGCGCTCGACACCACCGGGCTGCCCGCCGCTGCCGTGCTCGCCGTCGGCCTCGACACCCCAGGACCGGCGAGTGCTGATGGCGTCATCTCCTCCAAGGGCTCGACGAACTTCGGCCATGCGGGATGGTCGCTCTTCGACGTGCGCGGTGCGCTCGAGGCGGCGCTCGGCATCCCCGTCGTCTACAACAACGACGCCAACGCCGCCGCCCTGTACGCCCACCACGAGCACTTCGGCACCGACGCCGGACGGCGATCGTCGGTGGCGGCGATCGTCGGCACCGGGCTCGGCGGGGCGGTCATCGACTCCGGGCGCGTGCTGCGCGGTGCGGCCGGGATGGCCGGCGAGCTCGGCCACATCCCGATCCCGATGCGCGACCTCCTGGAGGACGACCAGCCGATCACCCGGTGCAACTGCGGGCTGACGGGCGATGTCGAGAGCGTCGCCTCGCTGACCGGGATCGAGCTCAACCTGCTCCCCTACTGGCTGACGCGGTACCCGGACCACGAGCTGGCGTCGGTCGAGCCTGTGGTCGGTGCTCGCCGCGTGCGCGCCCTCGCCGAGGATGGTGACGAGATGGCGCTGCGCATCTTCGGGCAGCAGGCGATGGCGCTCGGCTGGCTGTTCTCGATCGCCGCCAACTACAGCGACCCGCACGCCTACTTCATCGGCGGCGGCGTGCTGGAGACGGCGCCGCACTTCCGCGACTGGTTCGTCGACGAGGTCAGCCAGCACACGCAGCTGCGCACCGAGCAGCAGCAGGCGGCCGAGCTGGTCATCGTCCCCGGCCTCGACGCGGCCGGCGCCCGCGGCTCGGCCATCGCCGCCCTCGAGTCCGTCCGCGCCCGCTAGAGCCGGCTACGCGCTCGCTCCAAGCCGCGCTGGACGGCGGCGATGAGCTCGGGGCGGAGGTCGGCGGCCTTGATGATGCGGTGCACCGAACCGACCTCGCGGGCGCGCTCGACGCTGTGCACGGCGTCGAACTCTGCCGCCACGTCGCCCAGCTTCTCGGTGCGCACCCCCTCGCGGACGGCCGCCAGCTCGGCCTGGCGTGCACCGACCTCGTCGGGTGAGGCGGCAACGACGGCAGCCTCGGCGGCACCGACGCGCTCGTCGGCACACGTTCGATCGTCGACCTCGCGCGTGAACACGACGGCGGCCGCCGGGGCACCGCCGATGACCGAGGCGAACGAGCCCTCGACGGCGATCACCTCCATGTCGTCGTTCAACGTCGCCGAGAACACGACGAACGCGCCGCCGTGGTAGCGGGAGACGACGCACAGCACGAACGGCCCCTCGAAGTTGACGATCGCCCGGCCGATCTCGGCGCCGTACTCGAGTTGCAGGCGGCGCAGCGACTCCGGTGATCCGTCGAAGCCGGACAGGTTGGCGAGCACGACGACGGGTCGGCACCCGCTCGCCGCGTTGATCGCCCTGGCGACCTTCTTCGACGACAGCGGGAACAGCGTGCCCGCCGACCACTGTGGCGGGCCGTCGGCGGGTGTCGTGCCGTGTCGCGGCAGCGGCCTCGACTCGATGCCGATCAGCGTCACGGCGTCACCACCGAGGCGCGCCTCGAAGACGACAGCGGTCTCCGCCTCGGCCATCTCCGGCCACCGCTCGAGCGTGACCTGGTCGCGATCGGCGACGGCCGCCATCACGGTGCGGATGTCGAACGGCTTCTTGCGATCGGGGTTGGCAGTGTCGGAGAACACGTCACCGACAGTGGTGAAGTCGACGCCCTCCACGTCGTGGGGCACCGAGCGAACGTCGCGGTCGACCGGGTCGGCGGTCGTCGCCCGCCGCGGCCACCGCTCGCCCGGCGCGCGGTAGGTGAGCTCGTAGTGGGTGAACAGCAGGTCGGATGCCGCCGACAACGTCGGCGCCCAGTACTGCGCCTCGCCGTTGGGACCCATCACCCGCCCGTACCCGCCGATGCCGAAGTTGTCCTCGGCGGACACGCCGCCCGAGTAGTCGATCGCCTGCTTGCCCGTCAGCACCATCGCGCTCTCGGGGGTCATGACGAGGATCCCCCGCGTGTGCATGAGCATCGTCGCCTCGGCGTTCCAATACGGCTGGGCGCCGACGTTGATGCCGGCGACGACAACGTTGACCTCCCCACCGTCCTGGGTGTGTTCGACGAGGCGACGCAGCACACGGGCCACCCAGTCGAGGTTCTCGCTCCCCGAGTCCATGGCGATCCGGGCACCCGCCGACAGGGCGAACCACTCGATCGGCACGTCCATCGACGCGGCCAGGTCGATCGCCGCCAGCACCCGGCGGCACTCGGCCTCGGTGATCGACCCCATCGCCTTCGTCGCGTCGCCGAGCACGGCGACGCGCACCATCCCCTCCGGGTAACGGTCGGTCGGTGTGCGCACGACGCCGACCACGACGCCGGCGCGGTTCGACCCGGGTGGCCGGTCCACGGCGACGAGGCGGTCGTGCTCATCGAGGTCGTGCTCGACGAACTCACCGCCGGCCCGGCACAGCATCGGGACGATCTCGTAGGGGTAGACGAGGCCGCGACGGCGGGTCTGGATCAACTTGCGGGCGTAGTCGTCGAGCGGCTGCATCGGCGCCGTCGGCGGCTCGGTGAGGCGCACCGTCATGCCGCGGCCGGCTTCGTAGCCGAGGCGCATCACCGTCTCGACCGGCTCGCCACCTCCTGGGACAGGGAGCCGGGCGCTGACGACGACCTGCTCGAGCCCGAGGCCGTCGGTCATCGGGAGCAAGCGCCGGGCGATGGCGTCGACCTCGTCGAGGGGGATGTCGACGGGCGGCCAGACGTAGAGCATGATCCGGTTCCACTCCAAGCGCTGCAACGACGGCCGCCGAATGCGCGCCTCGCGGATGGCGTCGCAGCAGCCGACGAGGAGCCCCTCCACCTCGGGGAGTGCGACGGCGCGTCCCTGCTCGTCGCGCACCGGGGTCAGGTCACGGACCTCGGCGACGGCGACGAGGCGTTCGTCGCTCGGGTTGTCCCGGCCGACGCAATCGAAGAGATGGACCTCGCCGCCCGCCGGCAGCGGGCGGATCTCGAAGTTCTCCAGCCGCCACATCTGCACCCGCCTGGCGATCATCGGGTGGAGCCCGCGGAACTTGACGTCTTCCTCGAACGTCCCGGCGTCGGACACGGCGCGGTCGCCGGCCATCCAGTACGGCCGGATGCCCTCGTCGCCCGGACGGCGGAACGTGAGCACCGCCGTGGCACCACCCGCGTCCGATCCGACGAAGGCGACGCGGCGCACGCTCCCTGGCAGGTTGGCGGCATCGAGCGCGGCAGCGAGCTCGGCCGACAGGGCGTCCCCGTCCCCCTCGCCGAGCGGCATGAACAGGTCGACGACGGCGGTGTCGGGTGGCGCCACGGCCTTCGTCGTCCGGGCCACCGCGGCCAGCGCGTCGGCGAGACCGCCTTCCCCGGCGCGCGCTGCCAGCACATGAACGACGCGGCCGTGTCGCTCGTAGCTGGTGTGCAGCACGCCGTCGGCCCCCACGGTCACCGGACCGAGGTCGCGGATCTTGTAGTAGCGGCGGGTGAGCACCTCGAGCAGGGCGCCGGGCTCGTCCGTCCCCGACAGCAACTGGTCCTCGGCGAAGATCGGCACGAGCGGGAGCGGGCAGCCGACCAGAGCGTCGACCGCCGATCGGTCGGCGGTGTCGGGCTTGTGGCCGGCGACAGCGGCGGCGAGCTCGCGCATCCTCGTCGACACCTCGGCTTGGGCCCGCTCGACGTACGGACGGTCGAAGCGGCGGTGGCGCACCGTCCGAGCTGCCGACGCCACGGCGGGGAAGCGCCGCCGGGTCGCCTCGATCAGCCGGTCGAGCGTCTCACGCAACCGGGGGTCTTCGTCGGGCGTCTTGGCCGCGAGGTCGTCGAGCACGGCGAGGACGACGGGAACCTGCTCGTCCTGGCGCTGCTGGGCGATGAACAGTCGCAGCAGCGCCGCCTCCAGCGACGGCCCGGGCTGCAGCTCCGTGACCCCGTATCGGCGGACAGCGCGCCGCAGGCGGTCGGCGTACCACTCGGGCAACCCCTCGTGCTCGACGTCGAGCGAGCGCAGGAACGTGTGGAAGTGCTCACGGGCACCGCGCGCCTCGTCGCCCTCGGCGTCAGGGGCACGACGCTCGGGGAAGACCACGGCAACGTCGGCGAAGGCGTCGAGGACCTGCAGCTCGCGTTCGTCGGGGCCGGGGTCGTGACGGACCTCGGCGAGCACCCGCTCGACGCTGGCGGCGTCGACGTCGAACCCGAGGATGAACGCCTCGACGGTCGCCAGCCGATCGCCGGCGGTGTCGTCAGCGGCGTCGTGTCGCAGCGCATCGAGCTCGATGCGCGTGCCCGTCGGGCCGGCGTCGTCGGCGGTCTCCACCGGCTCGATCCGGAACAGAGGCGCTCCGGCATCGACCTGCACGTTGCGGGCGACGAACACGTCGCGGACGCGCCCAGCGACCGGGGCGGGGATGGCGATCTCCATCTTCATCGCCTCGACGACGCCCAGTCGGTCGCCAGCATCGACGACGTCGTCGGTGGCCACGTCGACACGGACCACCAGCGCCGTCGCCGGTGCGCGCACGATGCCGGCGTCGTCGCGCGAGAAGCGGTGGGCGACGCCGTCGACCTCGACGAGGTGGTCGGTGCCTTGCGACGAGGAGACGATGCCGTATCGATGGCCGCCGATGGTCAGCCTGGCCCGGCTGCGCCCGAGGCGTTCGACATCGACGACCGCGACGACACCGTCGAGGTCGACCTCGTGGCGCGCCGGCCCGAGCTGGCGCAAGCCGACGTCGTAGGTCTCGCCGCCATGCCTGAGCTCGATGCGCCGGCCGACGGCGGCGTCGGCGCGCGGCCGGCCCCGGCTGGCCCAGCCGAGGAACGAGGCGCGGTCGAGCTCGGCGATCATGTCGCCGGCGGCGATCGTCGCGGCGACGAGGGCCACGTCGGCGTGGCGCGTCGTGAGGTGCCCGTCGGCTGCGGTGAGGCGGTCGAGCCACGACGTGTCGATCGCGCCCGCACGCACCTCCGGTCGCTCGAGCAGGTCGAGCAGGAACGACTTGTTCGTCGTCCCGCCTCGGATGACCACCGTCGTCTGCGACAGGGCGCGGTGCAGCCGGCCGAGCGCCTCCTCCCGGTCGCGGCCGTAGGCGATGACCTTGGCGATCATCGAGTCGAACTCCGGTGGGATCACGTCGCCCTCGGCGACGCCGGTGTCGACGCGGACACCTGGGCCGGCAGGGAGCTGCAGCGTCTCGATCGTGCCGGGAGCCGGGGCGAAGGCGCGCTGGGGATCCTCGGCGTTGAGCCGGGCCTCGATGGCGTAGCCGGTGCTCGGTGGCGGATCGCCCTCCAGCCGTTCGCCGGCGGCGACGAGCAGTTGCAGCTTGACCAGGTCGAGCCCGGTGGTCAGCTCGGTGACCGGGTGCTCGACCTGCAACCGCGTGTTCACCTCGAGGAAGGCGAAGCGCTGCTCGCTCGGCTGGTAGAGGAACTCGACGGTGCCCGCGTTCTGATAGCCGGCGACGGTGGCCAGACGCACGGCCGCCGCACGCAGATCGGCATCCTGCTCCGGGGTGAGCACGATGCAGTGCGACTCCTCGATCACTTTCTGGTTGCGTCGCTGCATGCTGCAGTCGCGGACGCCGACCGCCCACACGGTGCCGTGCGTGTCGGCGATCAGCTGGACCTCGACGTGGCGGGCGCCGGTGACGACGCGCTCCATGAACACGGTCGGGTCGCCGAACGCCTTGCCGCCCTCCGAGCGGGCGCTCTCGAACGCCTCGGCGAGCCCGGACTCGGCGTCGACGCGGCGGATGCCGCGGCCGCCGCCACCGGCGGTGGCCTTGATCATCAACGGGTAGCCGATGGTCTCCCCGTGGATCCGCGCTTCGTCGATCGTGGCGACGGGGCCACCGCTCCAGCCGGCCACCGGGACATCGGCCTGCTCGGCGAGCAGCTTCGATCCGATCTTGTCGCCGAGCTTGCGCATCACGGCCGCGCTCGGGCCGACGAAGACGACGCCGAGTCGGGCACACAGCTCGGCGAACTCCGGCCGCTCGGCGACGAAGCCCCACCCGACCCACGCCGCCTCGGCACCGCTGTCGACGAGCGCCCGCTCGAGCGCGGCCAGGTCGAGGTACGGGCTGCCCGCACCGGGGTCACGGCCGGCGTCGATGCAGACCGACTCGTCGGCCTCGCGGACGAACATCGCCGTGCGCTCGGCCTCGGTGTGCATGGCGATCGTGCGGAGGTCCACGCCGCGCTCGATGCGCAGCTCGCGCACGGCGTTGATCAGGCGCATCGCGGCCTCGCCGCGGTTGACCACGGCGATGCGGCGGAACCCCCGGTCCATCGCAGCGATGGTAGGCCGCGTGAGCTCGTCGCTCGCCCCTCGACGTTAGGCAATACTGCATCCGCGCCGACGGGTCGGTGCACCGAGCCAGGAGGTGGCGTCATGAGCGTCTACAAGGTCGTCGAGATCATCGGGACCAGCAGCGAGTCGTGGGAGGATGCCGGCCTGACGGCGGTCAAGAAGGCTCGCGAGACGATCCGCAACCTGCGCGTGGCCGAGGTCGTCGAACAGGATCTCGACCTCGACGACAGCGGCACGGCGACGTTCCGCACCAAGCTGAGCGTGTCGTTCAAGTACGAGGACGAGGCGTAGCTCCCCCAAGGGTGACCATGTTCGGCGAGTACGGTCGCCGAACATGGACATGAAGCTGGAGCTGGTGGCCGTGCCGGTCACCGACGTCGACCGCGCGAAGGACTTCTATGTGCGCGTCGGCTTCAACGCCGACCAGGACCACACGGTCAGCGACGACATCCGCTTCGTGCAGCTCACGCCTCCGGGTTCGGGCTGCTCGATCGCCATCGGCAACGGGCTGACGACGCTGACGCCGGGCTCGCTGGACAACCTGCAGATGGTCGTCGCCGACGCCGACGAGATCCGCGGCGTGCTCGCCGAGCGCGGCATCGAGGTCAGCGAGGTGGACGACCAGCCGTGGGGACGCTTCGTCTACTTCGCCGATCCCGACGGCAACCGCTGGGCATTGCAACAGCTCCCGGACTGGTCAGTGGGCGCCGGCGGCGACGGCGACTGGCAAGCCGCCGGCGTCGACCCCGAGGGTTGAAGCGGAGTTTCTGACGACAGTTTGTCGCGCTGAGCGCGCACAAGTGTCGTCAGAACCAGGTGTTGCACCAGGGGACGACGGGGCTGGCGAAGAGGCGGTCGGCGATGGTGACGGCGCCCGGGGTGTGCTCGTCGAGCCATCCGGCGCGGTGGAGCATGGCGACGCGAGGGCCGCCGAGTGACACGGCGCCGAGCGTGCCGGCCGGCATCGTCAGGTCGGCGGCGTCCGACGTCGCCGAGCAGCTCGCGCCGTCAGGCGAGGCGTCGAGGGCGAAGCGTCCGTCCGCCAGACCCTGGGCGTCGGTGACCTCGATGACGATGCGCCCGGCGGTCGTGTAGGCGCGCGCCGTGAGCAGCGCCGGGACGTCGAGCGGGCGGACCCACACGAAGTCGTTGCACGCGGTCTGCTTCGCCATCCGCCCGTTGACGAGCAGCCACGGCAACAGCTCGTCGACCGGCCGATCCGGCGCCGTCACGGTGGTGACCAGGTCGTGCTCGGCGAGGAACCGCCACAGCCTGACCTCGGCGGGCGCTTCCGCCGCGCACAGCTCGGCCACCTGGAGCGTGGTACGAGGGCGGAAGTCGCTCCAGTGCTCCTTGACCGTGTAGCAGACGTAGCCCTGGGCGACGCCGTCGTCGTCGCGGCACAACAGCCGGAAGCCCTGCCACGGCTTGTCCTCCGGCCGCCGGCGCAGGTCTGCCTTGACGTCCCAGTCGAAGTCGTCGCGACCGATCATCCCCGGGCGGGAGCGGCGGACCCGCTCGAAGATCGCCGGACCCTCCTTGCGGAACGTGTCGTTGTCGACGAACTCGACCGACCCGGCGCCGGCGCTGACGAACGTCGCCGCGGTCGTGTCGAGCTCCCAGTCCGTGCGCTGCGTCGCCGGCCCGTAGCCGAAGCGACCGTAGATCGGGTACTCGGCGGCGATCAGGATGTCCGCCGGCTCACCTCGATCGCGGCTCGACCGGAGATCGTCACCGATCATGCGGCTGAGCAGACCCTGGCGGCGATGCGTGGCGCGGCAGCTCACGGCGGTGAGCGCGCCGACCGTGATCTCCTCCCCACCAGGCACGGTCAAGGGCGTCGGAAACGACTGCAACGTGGCGACGATCGACGCACCGTCGAACGTGGCCAGGCAGCGGTCGAGCGGTTCGCTGCTCGCCAGCGCCCACTCTTCGTCGTCGACCGTCTCGGCGGTGCCGAACCCGGCGCGCACAGCACGGCGGAAGTCGTTGGTCTCGTCGGCGGTGATCGATCGGACGTCCACCCTCGCCACGGTAGGGCTGCGTGCCCCAACGTGGACGAGGGTGTTCCGTCAGGTCGGGGTTCGTGTGATGCGCCCCTCGACGACCGGGGCGACCGGCGAGTTGGCGGTGATGTACTCGATGGCGACCTCCAGCAACCCATCGCCCGGTTGCAGCACGTCCGTGCCGCCCGCCAGCGCGGTGTAGCCATCGCCACCCGTGAACATGAAGTCGTTGGTCACGATGCGCACCGTGTCCGCCGGTCCGATCGGGGTCAGCGGCCCGGTCGGGCCCTGCGGCGCCTTGGACATCTCGTCGACGACCGGCGTCGTGCCTTCGCAGTGGAACCGCAGCCGGAGCCCGGCGACCTGCGGGAAGCGCCCGGTGGCGATCGCCGTGTTGCAGACCGGCGAGAAGCCGTTGAGCAACGCGTCGCGCAACTGGTCGCCGGTGAGCGTCAAGATCACGGTCCGGTTGCCGAACGGCAGGACGGCGAACACCTCGCCCCACGTGATCTCGCCGACCTGCTCGCCTTGCGACGGAGGTGCCATGAGGATGTCCTGGCGCAGACCACCGGAGTTGGTCAGCGCCGCTTCGATGCCCGGGTACTTGGCGAGCATTGCGTCGGCGACAAGGTTGCCCATCGCCGACTCGCTGAGGCGTGTCGGGTCACGGAGGATGTCGTCCTGCTGGGTCCCGATGACCTGTCTGGTCAACGGCGCCGTCTCGGCGTTGGCCGCGTCGACGATCGCCTGCACATCGGGCCGGTTGGCAACACCGATGTTCTTGGCGAGCCGGGTGGACGGGCTGGTCCACTCGACGTCGTTGCCCCTGATCACCATCTGGGCGACGGAGTAGCTGCCGCCGGCGTTGACGCCCTCGGCGATGGGGATGTGCCCGACCACGGTGTTGGCGATGCGGTGGGTGTGGCCGGCGATGACGAGATCGACCTCGCTCTTCTGGAGCTGCTCAACGATCCCGATGATCGGACCCTCCCACGGACTCGCCGGCGTCGACGCCACTCGGTTGTTGCCGAGCACGGCGCCCTCGTGGATGACCACGACCTGGACCTGGACGCCTCGCCTCCGCAGCCGCTCGGACTCCCGAGCGATCTCCTTGGCCTCGTCGAGGAACTCCAGCCCCTCGGTGGCCCCGGCGCTCACCAGCTCGGGTGTCGTCTGCACCGTCGCACCGATCACGCCGACGCGCACACCGTTGACGCGGAACACGGCAGACCGCTCGAGCCAGGACGGCGGCCGTCCATTGCTCTCCTGGACGATGTTCGTCGACAGGAACGGGAAGTTCGCCCGGTCGAGGTGCTCGAGGATGCGCTCGACGCCGAAGTCGAACTCGTGGTTGCCGTACGCCGTGGCGTCCATGCCCCACGCGTTCTCGACGTCGATCGCCGGCCGGTCCTTGAGTAGTGCCGAGTTCGGCGGTGAGGCGCCGACGTTGTCGCCGGCGGCCAGCAGCAACGTGTTGCCGGGCAGCACCGCCGCTTCCTCGTCGAACATCGTCGCCAGGTCGGCAGCGCCGCCGACGTGACGTCCGCCCGTCGATCGTCGCGGTGGTCTGGTCGAGCTGGCCGTGGAAGTCGTTGAGCCCGATCAGGTTGACCACCTTGTAGCGGTTCTCGTGGCGCAGCAGCGGGGTGATCAGCTGGCCCTGGCTGTGCTGGGGCACGGGGATGTCGAGCAGGAATGCCGCCGTCGGAGCGACGTCGATGCTGCGCATGCCCTCGATGCCGCCGCGTGCGATCGCCCGACCGCCGGCCAGGAACGTCGCCCGGATGCTGACGTTGGCGGCCGGATCGGTGCCGGCGCCGATGTCGGGGACGTAGCCGTGCTGGCCGAAGAACGCCGACCTGGCGATCAGCGTGCCCGGCGTCGCCGCGTCGAACTGGTACGGCGGGTAGGCGAACACGACGAGGTCGCCGGTCCGCGTCGGGTGGGCCATGTCGGCCGTGCTGTCCGGGCCGTTGGGGATGTAGCGGGCCTCGGCCTTGGTGAAGACCCGATCGATGACCTTCCAGCCCTCCGGCACGCCGTCACCCGTCCAGTCGTTGGGATCCTCGACGGCGCAGGAACGCGGCCTCGATCGCCGTCGACCGTCGTTGCCTCGTCGGCGGCGGCCACCTGCTGGAACCCGCCGCCGGCCGGATCGCGCCCGGCCAGGTTGAGGTAGATCTGCACCGTCCCGCCGGCCCAGCAGGCCTTGGCCTTGCCGATGGTCTCACCCGTCGCCGGGCGGCAGTTGGACGTCTGCGGCCGTCGACAGCAGGCCGAGGTCGACGAGCACCTTGCTGGCGTCGATCGCCGCGAACTGCGGGGCGAAGCCGTGGTCCGACGACACGAACGTCGTCAGGTCGCGGTTGTTCATCTTGCTCTGGGCGAGGCGCATCGTGGCGTCGGCGCCCTGGTAGGCGCGCTGGATGTACCACGACCGCTCGTCGACGCGCCCGTCGGGAGTGCCGTTGACCTGGACGTCGTCGAATGCCGGGTTGGCGGCGCCGTTGGGCAGCTTCTGGCGTGATCAGATCCGAGGAACTGGTGCTGGAACTCGTCGGTGACCGGGTAGCCGACCATCGCCAGGTCGGGCTGGTACGTGTTGAGGACGTACTCGATCAGCGGGTGGTAGCTCTGCTCCCAGTACAGCCCCTGCTCGACGTACGTCTCCTCGCTGACGATGCCCGCCTCGAGGATGGCGAAGTCGCCAGCCTGCGACGACGGGAACTTCTCGGCGACGTAGTCCTCGAACTTCCCGGTGAAGCCTGGCTCCCCGGGCCACGTCGGCCACGATGGCGATCGCCCGTGTGACGGACGTGTGGAACAGGCGGACCTGGGCGAGATCCGGAGACGAGGCGCTCGATCTTGGTCAGGAACGCCGCCGTCTTGCCGGCGAGCGCGCCGCCGACGATGGTGACCTTGACGTCGGCCCACTCGCCCTCGTTCGAGGTCGCCGACGCTGTCGTTGCCGCTCTTCGTCCGCGACAGCAGCACGCGGTCGTAGTTGGTCGTGCGGTCGTCGGTGCTGTCGTAGATGTAGGCGTTGAGGCCGTACTTGTCGACAGTCCGAAGTCGATCACGCGCATGCGCATCTCGAACGCCGGGCTGAACGACTGCGGGCACGTCGGTCCATCCCGTCGCCGGCACAGGAGCGGCTCCGGGAACGGCGCCTGCCCGGCGAAGCCGGCCGGTGGTCGAACTGCAGCCCGAACGCGGCGATGAACGCTGGCGTCGTCGGTCGGGGCGATGTAGTTCGTCGACACGCCTCGGCCGGACAGGAACGTGCGGAAGTCGAGCGTCGGCCCCTTGATCGTCACCGATGCGCCCGCCTGCCCACTCGATCTGCGCCACCTTCAGGTTGCCTCGCTCGGCGGCCTGGGCGAGCGTCTCGGCCTGCAGCACGCCGGTGTCGAACGCCGCGGTGCGGTTGGCGAACGGCTGGCCGTTGATGTGGAACGTGTTGTTGGTCGAGCCAGCCACCGCCGGCCAGGCGCCGGTGCTCAGCGTGTTCCAGCCGGCGCCGGTGTTCGTCGGCGCCTGCGTCAGCAGCCCTCCATCGGTCGCCACCGCGCCGCGACGGATCAGCTCGCGGAAGCCGGGAACGATGCTCCGATCCTCGGCGTAGGCCTCGACGCGGTCCTGCACGAGGCCGTCGGCGGCGAACAGCAACAGCTCGGGCTGATCCTCTCGATCACCGTCGGCCGGGTGGACCCCAGCGGTGGCCGAGACGTCCGGCGACGACCCCCACGCCAGCAATGACATCGTGACGGCGACACCTGCTGCGACGGCGATCCCTCGCCGGCGCGTCGAAGTGTTCGTCGTGCGCAAGCTGCCCATGCGCCCACCTTCCCCGGTCTGGCGGGACCCCGATGTCCCGACGCCGGCACACCATACGCGAGGCGTGCGCGCCCGTGCACCGGCAGAATCAAGCGATGACCACGCACCCGACGACCGGATTCGACCTCGACGAGGTCGAACGACTGCTGACCACCACCAAGCAGGTTCGCAAGCGGCTCGACCTCGCACGGCCGGTCCCGGCCGACGAACTGCTGGAGATCATCGAGATCGCCAACCACGCCCCGATGGGCGGCAACCTCGAGCGCAACCGGTGGATGATCGTCACCGACGCGGATCTCAAGGCGCACATCGCCGAACGGTTCGCCGCGGTCGGCCGGCCGTACCTGGCGGCGAACTCCGAGATCCGTGCAGATGACCGCAGCCAGAAGGTGATCGACTCGGCCGAGTTCCTCGTCGACCACCTCGCCGAGGTCCCGGCGCTGGTCATCGCCCTGCGCCTCGACCGGCCACCGCTCGACCCGGCGACCCAGGGCGGCGCGGCGGCGTACTACGGCTCGGTGCTCCCGGGCGTGTGGAGCTTCCAACTCGCCGCACGAGCCCGCGGCATCGGCTCGGCGTGGACGACGTTCCACCTCGAGCACGAGTCCGAGATCGCCGAGCTGCTCGGCATCCCGCCGACGGTCACCCAGGTCTGCCTCCTCGCCGTCGGCTACTTCACCGGCGAGACGTTCACACCCGCCCCGCGCCGGCCGGCACGAGAGGTCACGTACCTCGACCGCTGGAAGCAGACCGTCGGGTAGCCACGTCAGCGATCTGGCGTCGTGCAGATGACCTGCGGGTTCCAGTCCTCGTGGGCGCCGGTCGGGTTGTCCTTCCAGGCCCAGGCGTGGAGCTCGTAGAACGCCGGGATCCCGTACCGGTTGGGCTCGGTGACCAGGTTGAACGTCTCCCCGAACAGGGTCGGCGGTTCGCCGTGCTCGGCGTCCCACGCCTCCTGGAACACGACGTACTCGACACCGAGCAGGGCCAGCCTGCCGTTGGCCTGCACCTCGTACATCAACGCCTCCGGCGCACCCGCCTCGACGACGGTGTCGCCGGCGAGGGCGCCGTTGACGAAGTGCACGCCCATCGACCCGGCGAGCGGCTCGTGGATGCATCCGAAGAACTGCGTGTAGCCGGCGTCGACGGCCCGCTCGACCTTGCGATAGCCGGCGGTCGCCTCGCGAATCTCGGCGAGGTGGTCGGCGTGGTGATGTGAGCCGTCAGATCCGGCGGCGATGCCGGCCGAGACGGCGACGGTCGCGGTGGCCACGGCGGCGACCGCTCCGGCGATCGTGCGGCGGCGCATCGTCACACCCCCGCCGTCGTCGGGTCGATCACCGTGCGCACCTGGCGCACCGCGTCGACGGGGAATCCTCCCGACCTGCCGTGCTCGCGCAGGGCTTCGGGATCGTCGGCGAAGTACACGCACACGAGGGCGTCGTCGAGGACGTAGCTCTGCACCCACTGTGCCCGCGGCGCCATGCCGGCGAGCACCTCGTTCGACTTCTGGGCGATCGCTTGCAGCTCGTCGTTGGACAGGCGCCCGGCGCCGGGGATGGTTCGCTCGATGAGGTAACGGTTCATGCGCCCGATCGTGCGTCCCGGCCGGTGGTCGGCACATGGGGCAGCTGCCCCATCGCGTCTACCTATCCGGCCGCGATACCGAGGCGCACGGCCGCGGCGGCAGCCTCCGTCCGAGTCGCCACACCGAGCGTGGCGAGGATCGCCGACACGTGGTGCTCGGCCGTCTTGCGGCTGATGTACAGGGCGTCGGCGATCTGTGGGTTCGTGAACCCGGCGGCGACGAGCTTGAGCACCTCGACCTCGCGCCCGCTCAGGCCGTGGGTCTCGTCGGTGCGGGCGCGGCGGGCGAGCGGGCGGGCGCCGCGCCGGCGCAGTTCGCCGGCCGTGCGGTCTGCCATCGGCACCGCCCCGAGGCGGGTGAACGTGGCATGCGCCTCACGGATCGACGACGTCTCGCCGCTGTCCGCCAGCACATCAGCCGCCTCGTACGGGCAGCCCAAGCGGCGGAAGCCGGCGGCCGCAGCCTGGTGATCGCCGGCGATCCAGCAGCGAACGGCTCGGCGGCACCCTGTGGCCGGTTCGCCAACCGTCCCGCCCGCTGCCGCCACACACCGAGCTGACCGACGGCGATCCAGTGGCGGCACCGGACGGCCCTTCGAGCACCTCCTCGAGAAGCGCGACGTGGGCGTCGTCGAGCGACCCTTCGAGCCACGCCGCTTCGGCCCTTGCCACGGCGGCCGGCCACAGCCGTTGCAGGTGGCCGACCCGGCGGGCGATCGCCACGGCCTCGTCGAGCAGCAGCCACGGATCGCCGTCGCCCCGCCGGGCCCTGAGCCAGCCGAGGGTGTTGAGGGCGACGAACCGTGAGATGGGTGTCTGCGACGGACCGTTGATCACATCCATGCAGAGCGGGTCGACTGCGTCCCACTCACCCAGGTCGAAGCGGCAGCGGGCCAGCCAGGCGACGGCGTACTGGCGGTTGGCCTCGAAGTGGTGTGCGGCGCCGTGGGCGACGCACTCCTCGAGTGCCGGCACCGCCTCGTCGTAGCGGCGCATCTCACCGCAACCAGATCCGATCTGGCTCAGTCCGAGGTTGACGACGCCCGGGAGCCCGTGGCGCCGGCCGAGCTCGATCCCCTCGCGCACTCGCCGGAGCCCGTCGAAGCGCCCGTCCATCACGTCGGCGATGCCCGTCTCGACGAGTCCTCGTCCGAGGAACCCGACCTCGCCGAGATCAGTCGAAAGGGCGATCGCCCGCTCGCCCCATCGGACCGCCGAGTCCCGATCGCGGTCGAGCATCGTCAGCGACGTCATGCGGAGGTACGCCCAGGCGAGCTCGGGTCCCGGCGGGAGCTGTTCCAGGAGCGCGACAGCCTGTTCGATCATCGGCTGGGCCTCGAGCGGCCGCCCTTGGGCGCCGATGGCCGTGGCGCGCGCGACGAGCGCCTCGGCCTCGCGCTGCGGGTCGCCGGATCCCCTCCAGTGTTCGACCGCGTCTGCGGCGAGTGCCGTCGCCCGCTCGGTCCGGGCGCAGATGGTCAACGACTGCACGAGGGCGACCTCCAGCTCGGCCACGTCATCCGGTGCGAGCTCGTGGCGGAGTCCGAGGGCGACCTCGCCGTGGCGCACCGCCTCGTGGTGCGACGTCCGTGTGACCGCCACCAGGCAGGCGTCGCGAGATGCGACAGCGAGCGCGCGATCGTCACCCGCGGCCCGCGCGTGATGGGCGAGCCGCGCCGGGTCGACACCTCCCGCCCCTGCAAGCAGTGCAATGCCCTCGTGTGGAGCGACCGTCGCTGCTCGTCGGACAGGTCGTCCTCGATCGCCCGTCGAGCGAGCTCGTGGCGGAAGGCGATGTCGTCGCCGGCGCGAACCAGCACGCCGGCGGCGATCGCAAGGTCCAGCGACGCGATCCCAGCGTCGGTCAGCGCGGCCACCAGCCACGACTCGCTGCGACCGGGCACGACGGCGACGGCATCGACAACCCGCGGGTGGCGGGGTCGAGCCGGGCCGCCCGGGAGAGGACGGCGAGTCGCACGGTCGTCGGGATCTCCTCACCCGGCGCGGCCAACGCCTCGGTGACGAAGAACGGGTTCCCGCCGGTGCGTTGGTAGAGCTCGTCGGCGTCGGCGCCGTGCGGTGCCGCGAGCTGGCCGACGGCGTCGCGCGACAGCGCGCCCAGCCCGATCCAGGTGGTCGCGCTCGCTGTGACCAGATCGCCGATCACGCGGCGCAGCGTGTGGTCGGCCCGCACATCGCCGTCGCGGTAGGTGACGACGAGCGCCAACGGCAGATCGACGGCACGGCGGCCGAGCATGGCGAGCAGCTCGAGCGTGGCGTCGTCCGCCCAGTGGGCGTCTTCGACGACGACGACGGTCGGACCGGCGCGTCCGATGGCGTCGACAAGACACCCGAGGAGGCCGTCGCGGTCGGCCGGCGCAGAAAGTCCGAGGGCGGCGGCGACATCGAGGAACGGACCGAGGGCCCGCGGCGTCGCCAGCGGATCGCACCGCCCGATCGCTGTCGTCGCCGTTTCGGCCTGGGCGACGAGCTCGGCGACGAGTGAAGACTTGCCGACGCCGGCGTCACCGGCGACGAACGCGACACGGCCGTGCCCGCCAGCCGCATCGTCGAGCGCACCCGTCAAGCGCGCCAGCTCGGCGTCCCGCTCCAGCAGCGTCGCCATCGGGCAGTTCATACACCCTCGGGACATGCGTAACCTGCTGATTCGATGGGTGCGCGAGAACAGCTAACCGACGCCTTCCTCAAGGGGATGAACGAGTTTCACAAGGCGATGCTCGCCGTGTCCGGAGGTCGGCTGGGCGGCAGCTTCTCCGGGATGACCGCGGTCGAGCTGCACACGACCGGGCGCAAGTCCGGCCAGCGGCGCTCCGCGATGCTCACTGCGCCGGTCCGTGAGCCCGGCCGCGTGGTGCTGGTCGCCTCCAAGGGCGGCGACGAGCGCGATCCCGAGTGGTACCGCAACCTCGTCGCCAACCCCGAGGTCGAGCTGACGATCGACGGGACGACGCAGCCGATGCGGGCCCGCACGGCAACGGAGACCGAGCGCGCCGACCTGTGGCCGCGGATCGTCGCCGCCTACAGCGGCTACGCCGGCTACCAGCGGCGGACAGCCAGGCAGATCCCGGTCGTCATCGTCGAGCCGCGCTGAGTGTGACACCCCTCGTTCATGCTCCCGAGCATGAACCTGGTCCTCCACCTCCCGGTCGAGCGCTCGCTGGCAACGGTCGACGTCGCCCGCCTCGCCGGCGTGCGCACGTTCAAGCGCGGCGTCGAGTACGCCGGCTCTGGCCGCGTGCTCGTCACCGGACGGGCGAGCGGCGTGCTCACTGCCTCGGTGCTCGGCTCGGACACGTACGAGGTGCGGATCGGCTTCGGCCCGGGTGGTCTCTTCCACACCTGCACCTGCCCCGTCGCAGCCGACGGCGCTTTCTGCAAGCATCAGGTCGCGGCGGTGGTCGAGGCGACCACGGCCGACGACTGGGCGACCAGCCTGCACCGCCTCATCGACACCGCCGAGGCGCTCCTGGCCGACGATGGCTCCGCCGATGTGCTGACGTTCTGCGAGCGCGCCGCGGCGCACCTCGAAGCCCACGCCAACGATCCCTCCAACCGCGCCCGGGTGCAGACCCTGCGCACTCGTCTCGACGACCTGGGCCGGCGCGCCCATCGCCCCGCCCGGTGACGTCCGTCAACTGCCAGCCAGGCGCCCGACCGTGTCGGCGACGCGCTTCGCCCTCGTCGTCGGGCGCTTGGCCTCCTCGATCCACCCGACGTACTCCCGACGGTGGGAGTAGCTGAGGGCGTCGAACGCCGGCCGCGAACCGGCTTCCTCCAACGCCACTGCCAGGTCCTCGGGCACTTCGACCGTTCGCTCGGCGCGGTCGCGCTCGACCGTCACGGCAAGCAGGTCACCCGGTTGCGTGCCGAGCTCGGTGCGGATCGACTTCAGGACGCCGAGCATCATCGCTCCCCCACCCATCGAGACGATCGAGCCTCGGTACTCGACACCGTCGAACGTCGCCAGCACCGGGATGCGCTTGCTGCCGCCGAGTGCCTCGACGACTTCGCTGGGCACCTCGACGTAGGCGCCGCCGCCGCCTTCGGCGAGCAGCGGGGCGTCGAACCGCTCCATCTCAAGAGTCACGCGCCGACAACACGCAGAACTCGTTGCCCTCCGGATCGGCGAACACGTCCCATGTGACGTCGTCGCCCTGGCCGACGTCGACGCGCGTCGCACCCATGGCCAGCAGCCGGTCGATCTCGGCGTCACGGTCGTCGGTGGTGTGCGGCGCGAGGTCGAGGTGCAACCGGTTCTTCACGGTCTTGCCCTCCGCAACCGGCACGAACACCAGCCCGGGCGGGACCTGCTCCCAGGGTGTCGATCGGACGAGCTCCTCGCTGGCGTGAGCAGGGACGAGCACGACCTCGTCGGCGGCTTCGAAGGCGATCTTCCAGCCCGACACGTTCGGCCCACCATCGCGCCAGCGACGCGACGTCGACGCAATCCACCACCGTCGTGTACCAACGCAGAGTCATCGCGCGGTCCTACCACGCCGGCCCGTCACGGCACAGCAGTGTCGTGGTGTGACTCCGTCGCCCGATTGGCGACCTCGGTGGCGTAGTGCTCGGACCAGCTCTCGACGTCGGAGCGCAACAGGCCTTCGACTCGCGTCACGTACTCGACGACCGCCTCCGGGTCGCTCGCCGGCGGGCGGCTGGCATCGGCGAGCTCGAGCGCCGCGCGCGCTCGGTGTCTGGCGGGAGTAGCGCTCGAAGCCGAAGGCCACCTCGTACGCCGACAGCGCGGTCGCCAAGGCGGCGAACCCGGCGGAGCAGAACGCCCACATCCCACGACCGCCTGCGGCATCCGCCGCGGCCGACGCGCCACACAGCGTGGCGGCGACGAACAGCAGGGCAGCGATGCTCACCGCCCTGCGCAGTCCGCGCTCGTTGCGATCGGCCTGCCGCTCGTAGTAGGCGATCTGGTCGTCGATGCGGTGTCGCGCGTACAGCCGCAGCAATTCGTCCGCCTGGTCGCTCATGTGCGCTCGCTCACGATGACACTCGGGGGCTGCGCCCCCGAACCCCGTCACCGTGCGGCGACCTGGCGGTCGCTCGCCCGGCCGTGCGCTCGCTCCGCTCGCTCACGATGACACCTTGCCGTAGTGGACCTCGGCGACCCGGCGCTCGAGGCCGCGGAGCCTCACGTCGGCACCGGCGTCGTCGTCCTTCGCACAGGCTCCAGCGCGACGTGCTCGAAGTAGAGCGACCGCAACCGCTCGGCCCGCAACCGGGCCGACAGGAACACCTGGAGGGCGCCCTGGCGACGAGCGACAGTGGTCAGCGCACTGCTCGCTGCGCCGAGGCTGACGACGAGAACCCCCGGCCAGAGCGCCGACTGCAGCCAGGCCTGAACAGCACCGAACACCGTGGTGAGGAACCCTCCGGCGATGGCCAGCACGGTAAACCAGCGCCATCGGTTCTGC
>CAVVMS010000010.1:0-25826 GCA_963749315.1 uncultured Acidimicrobiia bacterium | reverse complement strand
GCGGAGGTGGACGGGAATCGAACCCGCCGGACGGGGATCGCCCGTCCCAACCGCTTTGAAGGCGGCGGAGCCCACCAGGTGCCCGGACACCTCCCTGGCTGGGGCGGTTCTAGCACCAGATGAGCTCGTCGGCGTCCTCGCCGGTGACGACCCGGTCGCACGTCGGGCACCACGGGCGCGTCTCGCAGGGTCGTGCCACAGGCGGCGTGCAGCTCGGCGGGCTGCCCCTCACGTGCGGCGCCCCACTCGGCGAGCGTGGCGATCGAGGCGGCGAGCCGGCGTCCCGGGTCGGTGAGCGAGTAGCGCATGCGCAGCGGCCGCCGCTCGTAGGGCGCGGCGGTCACCAGCGCCTGCCGCTGCAGGGCGCGCAGCCGGGACGTGAGGATCGTCGGGGCGATCCCGTCGATCGCCCTTGCCAGCTCACCGAACGTGAGGTCGCCGTCGAGCAGGGCGCCGACGACCCGCAGGCTCCACCGGTCGCCGACGCGCCGGGCGGCGGCGTCGAGGGCTTCGGGGTTGCTCACCACCATGGCGACAACCTAACGTCTGGAGTCACTAGCAATTCGATAGTGACTAGGAGGAGCCATGGCCGCGATCGACGAACTGGGCGACCTCGTCCGCGACACCGGCCGCAACGCCGGACCGTCCGTGGTCGGCATCGGGCGCCACGGGCGGGGCAGCGGGTTCGTGATCGCACCGGGACGGGTGCTGACCAATGCCCACAACCTCCGCGACGAGACGACCGAGGTGCGCTTCGCCGACGATCGCACGGCGCAGGGCGCGGTCGTCGGCAGCGACGTCGACGGCGACCTCGTCGTCCTCGACGTCGACACCGGCGACGTCCCCGTGCTCGCCTGGTCCGACGACGCGGTGGACGCCGGCGACGTCGTCGTCGCCGTGACCGCCGGCCGCCACCGCCGCCGCGCCACGTGGGGCCAGGTCACGGCGACCGAGGCCGGGTTCCGCGGGCCCGCGCGGCCGGCCGATCGTGGGCGCCATCGAGCACACCTCGCCGTGCGCCGCCGGCTCGTCGGGCGCGCCGGTGCTCGACCGCGGCGGCCGGGTCGTCGGCATCAACACCCACCGCCTCGAGCACGGCTTCTACCTCGCCCGCGCCGTCGACGAACCCCTCCGCGAGGCCATCGCGGCGATGGTCGAGGGGCGTCGCTTCGAGCGCCTGCGGCTCGGTGTGGCCCTCGCCCCCGCCGACGTGGCCGCCCGGCTGCGTCGCTCCGTCGGGCTCGGCGAGCGCGATGGTCTGCTCGTCCGCGGCGTCGTCGACGGCTCACCGGCCGCCGCGGCCGACATCCGCGAGGGCGACCTGCTCGTCCGCGCCGGCGACCGCGACCTGCGCACGCCCGACGACCTCTTCGCCGTGCTGGCGACCGTCGAAGCCGGAGGCGACGTGCTGATCGGACTCGTCCGTGGCACCGAGGAACTGAACGTCACGGCGGCGTTCCCGGCGTAGCGTCGACGCCATGGCGGTCGCACTCAACCACACGATCATCCCGTCACGAGACCCGGCTGCAGGCGCAGCCTTCCTCGCCGAGATCCTCGGGCTCGCCGAGCCGAAGCGGTTCGGACCGTTCCACGAGGTCCGCCCCGACAACGGGGTCTCGCTCGACTACATGCGCACCGACGATGAGGTGCCGTTCCTCCACTACGCGTTCCTGGTCAGCGAGCCGGAGTTCGACGAGATCTTCGGCCGCATCGTCGAGCGCGGGATCGCCTACTACGCCGACCCCGGCGGCAAGGTCGAGGGTGAGATCAACACCAACGACGGCGGGCGCGGGTGCTACTTCTCCGACCCCGACGGCCACTGGTTGGAGATCATCACCCGGCCGTACGGCTGGGGCGCCGAGTAGCGCCCTTGGTCAGACGGCGAGGAGGTCGCGGGCGCCGGTGTCGCTCGACGGGTGGCGCAGCTTGCTCATCGCTCGCGCCTCGATCTGGCGGATCCGCTCGCGGGTGAGGTTGAAGTGCTCGCCGACCTCCTCGAGCGTCCGCGGCTCGCCGCGGTCGAGGCCGAAGCGGAGCTTGAGGATCTCCCGCTCGCGTTCGTCGAGCGGGGCCAGCAGGCGGGCGATCTCCTCCGGCAGCAGCGCCGTCGCGGCGACCTCGAAGGGGCTCTCGGCGGAGCGGTCCTCGACGACGTCGCCGAGCTCGGCGTCGCCGTCCTCGCGCAGCGGCTCGGACAGCGACAGCGGCTCGGCGGCGAAGCGCAGCGCCTCGGTGACCTTGTCCTCGGGCATCTCGACCTCACGGGCGAGCTCGGCGAGCGTCGCCGGGCGGCCGTACTTCAGCTCGAGCCGGGAACGCGCCTTCTGCAGCCGGGCGAGGGTGTCGCCGGCGTGGACGGGGAGGCGGATCGTGCGCCCCGTGTTGGCGATGCCGCGGGTGATCGCCTGGCGGATCCACCACGTGGCGTACGTCGAGAACTTGAAGCCCTTGCGCCAGTCGAACTTCTCGACGGCGTGCATCAAGCCGAGGTTGCCCTCCTGGATGAGGTCGAGCAGCGGCAGCCCCGAGGCCTGGTACTTCTTGGCGATCGAGACGACGAGGCGCAGGTTCGACTGCACGAACTGGCGCTCGGCCTCCTCGCCCTGGCGGGCGGTGCGCCGCAGCTCGCGCTTGCGCGAGGGGGTGACGTCCTTGCCGCCGGCGTCGAGGACCTCGATCGCCTCCTTGCCCGCTTCGATTGCCTTGGCCAGCCGGACCTCGTCGTCCTTGGTCAGCAGGGTGTACTGCCCGATGTCGGTGAGGTAGAGGCGTACGAGGTCTTCGTCATCGCGTTCAACGCGATCTTTGGCCACGGCGGCTCCTCTGTGTACCGACCCGCAGGGGCGGTCTGGTCGGGCGATTGCACCCCGGCGGGGATGAGCCTCACGATACCGACGAGGTCAAGCCCGCCAACCCGGGACCTCCCTGTTCACGACGCCAACCGATAGATTTGTTTCCAGTGGCGCCGATCGCGCCGGCTCGAAGGGAGACCACAGGTGCCCAATCCGATCCTCAACGACAAGCAGTTCGAGGAGGCGCGGTCCGGCTGGGCCGCGCCGACTGCGCCGAGCCCGGGCGGTGAGGTGTGGCCGGCGCCCGGCCAGCCCGCACCGCCCCCGTGACCGACGGGCCCGTCACCCGCTGGCGCGGGGCGATGACCGTGCGTGGCTCGATCACGGCGACCGCCGCGCTGTTCACGCTGCTGATGATCAGCGCCACGATCGGCTTCCTCCAGACCCCCGACGCCGAGCTTCGTCGACGGCAGGTGGGAGTTCTCGTTCCCGGGCCTCGCCATGGTCGGCGTGATCGTCGGCTTCGCCGCCGTCATCGGCCTCTACTTCAGGCCGACGTGGGCGAAGTTCCTCGGCCCGATCTACGCCATCGCCCAGGGCTACTTCGTCGGGGCGATCTCCAAGGCCTACGAGAACCTCTACGACGGCATCGTCCTGCAGGCCGCCGGCGCCACGCTCGCCGTGTTCGGCGTGATGCTGGTGCTCTACAACACCCGCATCATCAAGGTCACCGACAAGTTCCGGCGCACCGTCATCTTCGCCACCATCGGCATCATGGTGCTGTACCTGGTGTCGTTCGTGATGTCGCTGTTCGGGGCGGAGATCCCGTTCATCAACGAGCCGTCGCTGTTCGGGATCCTGTTCAGCGTGTTCGTCTGCGGCATCGCGGCGATGAACCTGGCGCTCGACTTCGACTTCATCGAGCGCGGCAGCAAGGCCGGCCTGGCCAAGGACTACGAGTGGGTCGCCGCCGTCGGTCTGCTCGTCACGATCGTCTGGCTGTACCTGGAGATCCTGCGGCTGCTCTCGAAGCTGCGTCAGAACTGAACGCAGAGTCAGCGGCGACTGCCGCCGCCGGTGGCCTGCTCGCCGGCGCGACGTGGTCGCTCGTCGGCCTGGGCTGGCCGGCGGCCGTCGTCGGCGCCCTGAACGGTGCGATCTGCGGCTGGCGCGGCACGTACGACTGGCGTCGTCGCGGCGTGCTGGCGTTCGTCCTCGACTCGACGTGGGCGTTGCCGATGACGGCGGCAGCCCTCGTCACCCACGCCGTGGCCGGGGTCCAGCGCGGGCGAGGCGGCTACATCGCTGGAGCTCAGCCGGCGGGCGAACCGCCACGTCTACACGGCCGGGTTCCGCGTGCGGCCGGGCTTCATGGTCACGATCGGCAACTCCGTGAACGGGGCCGGCGGCAACGTCCTGACGTCGAAGCGTCGCCGGCGGCTCGTCACCGACCACGAGAACGTCCACGTGTGGCAGGCGCGCTGGTTCGGACCGCTGTATCCGTTGCTGTACGTCGCCTGGACGGTCGCTGGAGGCGCCGTCGGCGCCGTGCTGTGGGCGGCACGACGTCGGCGCGAGCCGATCGGTCGCGTCGTCGAGACCTGCGGCTACTACCTCAACCCGTTCGAGTGGTGGGCCTACAGCCGCGGCGGCACCTGGCCGCCGACGCACGAAGGTGGCCGGGCTCGGCTGGACCGAGCGCGTGCGTCGCGAGCGCGCTATACGGCGTTGACGCGCCATGACGCCTCGGCGGCGCCGAGCTCGGTGGCCGGCGGCGCATCGACGCGGTACTCGAGCAGCATCGCCCGCCACGGCCCGGCCACCTCGAGCTTGCCGAGGATGGCGCTGACCCCCCACACCACGCGGTCGAGGATGACGAAGCTGGGCGGCATGTTCAGCTTGGCGATCACCGGGGCGTGCGGCCCGTTGAGGTCGAAGATGCGCGCCAGCGTGTCGCGCATCCAGTCACGCGTGAACCGGAACTCGTCGACGAGGTAGGGCCGGTACGGGCTGGACACGTAGTCGTAGACCAGCTCAGGTGGCAGGCCGTGGCCCTCGGCGAGGAAGCCGACCTCCTCCATCGCCCGTACGAGCCGGTCAGGGTCGCGGTGCACGACGATGGCGTCGATGCTCGGCTCGAGGCGCTCCCACTCGCCGATCTCCCAGCGCTTGACCAGCCCGAAGTCGAGGAACGTCACGCTGCCGTCGTGGTGGAAGCGGTAGTTGCCGGGATGCGGGTCGCCGTTGAACTTGCGCAGGCGCTGGATCGAGTGCTGCCCGAAGCGCCAGATGACCTCGCCGGCGCGGTGCTTGGTCTCGGCCGAGGCGGTGGCGGCGAACTGCTCCCACGACATGCCGTCGATCCACTCGGTCGTCAGGACGCGCTCGCGTGACAGCTCGGGGAGGAGCTCGGGGATGCGCACCCACGGGTGGCCGGCGAAGTGGCTGGCGAACTCGGCGATGTTGTCGGCCTCCAGCCGGTAGTCGAGCTCCTCGCGCATCCGCGCCCGCAGCTCGTCGACGAGGCCGCGTGCGTCGAGCCCGTTGAGCGCCAGCGCCGAGAAGACGCTGTACATCACCTCGGCGCCGTCGAGGTCCTCCTCGATGGCGTCGGCGACGCCGGGGAACTGCACCTTGACGGCGAGCTCGCGGCGATCGGCGGACTCGGCCCGGTGCACCTGGCCGATGCTGGCGGCGGCGACGGGGAGGTCGTCCCACCGCCGGAACACCTGCTCGGGCGGAGCACCGAACTGCTCCTCGACGACCGCCGCGGCGAGCGACGGCGACATCGGCGCGGCGTCGGCCTGCAGCGCGGCGAGCGCGGCCTGCGCCTCGTCCGGCAGGCCCTCGGCGATGAAGCTGACGAGCTGACCGACCTTCATCAGCACGCCCTTCATCTCGCCGAGCTCCTTGGCGACGTCCTCGGCGGTGCGGATGGCGAACTGCGTGTCGAGCTCGGCGCGGCGCTCGGCGGGCGTGACGAGCTGCCGTGCTCTGGTCCCGGCGAACCGGGTGGCGTTGCGCGCCGTCAGGCGCCACATCCGCCGCGATCGCCACGACATCGCCTTGCCCAGCTTGACGCCCGCGGCAGCGGCGAGGGCGCCGAGGCCGATCCCGCCGGCGGCCACGACGGCGGCGCGGTTGGGTCTCACGCGGGTGGCGTCGCCCGGCGCGCCGTCGGTCGGTCGGCGAGGACCTCGTCGGGCAGCGCGTCACCCGTGATCTCGTCGGTCCAGTAGGTCCCCTCGTCGAGCCGATCGAGCGCCTTTTCGACGTCGGCGAGATCGGTTGCGATGGCGTCGAGATCCGGCTCCACGGTTCGGCAGGTTAGTGCGCCCGCGGTGAGCAGGCCCGGCCGTGCCGAGTCGCCTACATTCAGGTTGTGGCGTCGCCGAGGGTCTCCCGCTGGCGCGACCTGCCGACCGCCGTGCTGATGCTGGCGCCGTCGATGATCATCCTGACCATCTTCGTCCTCTACCCGTTGGTGCAGGCCGTGTGGCTGGGCCAGACGCGCTGCGACGCCCAGGGCCGGAACTGCACCTCGAACGGCTGGGACCAGTACGTCGACGTGGCCAGGAGCGAGGAGTTCCAGCACGCCCTCTGGGTGACGACGAAGTTCGCCCTGCTCACCGTCCCGACCGGGCTGATCCTCGGCGTCGGGCTGGCCGTGCTCGCCGACAAGTACCTGCGCGGGCTCGCCGTGTTCCGGTTCATCTTCACGTCGACGGTCGCCACCTCCGTCGCCGTCGCCAGCCTGATGTGGTTGTTCCTCTTGCAACCAGATGTCGGTGCGTTGGCCAACGTCGAGTGGTTCGCCGACATCTTCCCGGTCGTCAAGTCGCCGGGACTGCTGCGTGACCCCGGCACGGCGCTCGCGTCGGTCGCCGCGTCGAGCGTCTGGGCGAGCCTCGGTTTCACGTTCCTGCTCGTGACGGCCGGGCTGCAGGGCATCCCGCGCGACGTCCACGAGGCCGCGGCCGTCGACGGTGCCGGGGGCATCCGCCAGTTCTGGAGCATCACCGTCCCGCTGCTCGGTCCGACGCTGCTGTTCGTGCTCATCGTCCTCACCACCCGCGCCTTCCAGGCGTACGGCGAGATCGACCTGCTGACCCGCGGCGGGCCCCGACCGGAGAACCCGACCACCACCATCACCTACCTGACCTACGGCACCGACTCGATCATCAACAACAACCTCGGGTTGCAGGCCGCGGTGGCTGTGCTGCTGTTCCTCGTCCTGCTCGGCCTGTCGATCCTCCAGCTCGCCGCCGTCGGACGAAAGGTCACTACGGGTGACGTTCAAGGTGCACTATGGCTGAGGCGGCGACCTACGACACGCCGCGAGGGTGGCGGCTGGTCGGCCGCTACGGCGTGCTCGTCGTCGTGTCCGCCGTCGTGCTGTTCCCGATCTACACGACGGTGGTCGCCTCCCTCAAGCCGGGCAACAAGGTGCTCGTCAACCCGCTCGTTCCCGACGCCTTCACGCTCGATGTCCTCCGGGAGGCGTGGACCGAGGGCAACCTCGGGCGCTACATGGTCAACTCGATCGTCGTCTCCGTCATCGTCACCGTTGCCCAGGTCGTCACGTCGGTGATGTCGGCGTACGCCTTCGCCCTGCTCGACTTCCCCGGTCGCAACGTGCTGTTCGTCGGCTTCCTCGCCACGCTGCTCGTGCCGCTCGAAGCGACGCTGGTCGTCAACCGGCGGACCGTCGACACGCTCGGCTGGCTGAACACGTTCCAGGGTCTCGCCGTCCCGTTCCTCGCCACCGCGCTCGGGACGTTCCTCATCCGCCAGGTGTTCCTGACGCTGCCGCGCGACCTGCGCGACGCGGCGGCGATCGACGGCGTCGGGCACTTCGGGTTCCTCCGTCACGTCGCCGTCCCGCTCGTGCGCCCGACGATCGCGGCGATGGCGGCGCTGGCGTTCCTCTCGACGTGGAACATGTACCTGTGGCCGAACCTGATCACGACCGAGGAGGACATGTACACGCTGCAGAGCGGACTGCGCTTCCTCAGCCAGTCGCGCCTGGACGAGCCGAACGTGGTGATGGCGGGCGTGATCATCGCCTTCCTGCCGATCATCGTCGTGCTGCTGTTCTTCCAGCGCCAGCTCGTGCGCGGACTGACGTCGGGCGCGGTGAAGGGATGAGGCGCGCCTGCTCGTGTGCGTCCTGCTCGACGGCGTGCTCGTCGGGCGACTCGATCCTCGTGGCCGGCAACGAGGAGGTGACGACGACCGTCCCGCTGCCCACCGCCCCGCCGGCCACCGCGGCGCCGGGCGAGACGCTCGCCGCCGACGACGACGCAGCCCGCCGCCACGACCACCACCACACCGCTGGCCTCGCTGCCGCCGTGCCCGGTCGACGCGCTCGACGGCGCCACGGCGCCGGTCGAGGTGACGTTCTGGCACGGCCTCGGGGGTGAGAGCGAGGACGCACTGATCGCCCTCACCGACCAGTACAACGCCAGCCAGCAGCGGGTGCACATCCAGCTGGAGAACCAGGGCGGCTACAAGCAGACGATCGACAAGTACGTCCAGAGCAGCCAGTCCGGTCGCCCGGACATGGTCATGATGCCCGAGTACATGGTGCAGCAGGGGGCTGACTCTCGGTCGTTCGTGCCGATCGAGGCGTGCTTCGTGGAGAGCGACTTCGACACGACGCCGTTCCTGCCCAAGGTGCTGCGCACGTTCGAGACCGAGGGCGTGCAGTGGTCGATGCCGTTCAACGTCAGCAACCCGGTGCTCTACTTCCTGAAGCCGCTGTTCGTGGAGGCCGGCCTCGACCCGGCGCAGCCACCGATCTCGCTCGAGCAGCTCCGGGCGGCCGCGCAGGCGATCGTCGACTCTGGAGCGGCAGGAACAGGCATCGCCCTCGACTCCGGCGTCGATTCGGGCGGTGGGTGGTTCCTCGAGCAGTGGTTCGCCCGGATGCACGAGCCGTACGCCGACAACGGGAACGGCCGCCTGGCACCGGCGACGCAGGTGCTCTACGCCGGCACCGTCGGCGTCGGGCTGATGACCGAGGTGCAGTCGTTGATCACCGACGGGCTGGCGGTGACGGTCGGTGACAACCCGAACGCCCAGGATGGCTTCCTCAGGATGGCCGACCCGGCGAACCCGGCGGCGATGACCATCGCCACATCGGCCGCCCTCGGCACCGTGCTCGCGGTGCTCGACGGCGGGCTGATCGCCGGCCGCACGCGTGACGACCTGGGTGTCGGCCCGATGCCGGGACCCGGCGAGACGCCGTCGGTGGTCCCGGGTGGCGCGTCGATGTACATCGTCGCCGAGAAGGGGGACGAGAAGGCGGCGGCGGCCTGGGACTACATCCAGTACATGACGAGTGCCCAGTCGCAGTCGACGTGGGCGGCGGCGACGGGGTACGTGCCGATCCGCGAGGACGCCCTCGAGCTCGACCCGCTGATGACGAAGTACACGACCGACGCACGGTTCAAGGTCGCGTACGACCAGATGGCACTCGGCGGCGACGACCTCGAGAGCCTTGCGCCGGCGCTCGGCCCGGTGCTGGAGGTGCGCTCGACCACCGCCGGCGCCGTGGCGGCGATCTTCGGCGGGGCCGACCCGGCGACCTCCCTCGCCGCCGCCGCCCAGCAGTCCAACGCCCTCCTGGCCGACTACAACGCCCGCAACTGACCCCCAATCTGGGCGCGATTCGTCTCTGGGCGCGGATCGTCTCGGATTCCGAGACGATCTGCACCCAGAAGGTGTGGTGCCCATCGTCGGATCACCCGCCTGATCCGGTCCGCCTGGGCGGCTGGTTCCCGTGTGATGTGGCGATAGGTGAAGCGCACCGTGATGTAGCCAGCGGCGGTGAGTTCGCCGTCTCTGACACGGTCGCGCTCGAAGCGCAGCCTGTTGCGCCCGTGGCTGTCCCACCCGTCGCACTCCAGCACGATCTGACTGTCGATGACCCAGAAGTCGACCTCATAGCCGTGGATGACCCGATGGAACTCGACGGGAGGCAATCCGTACGAGGCGACGAGCGCCCGCATCGCCGGTTCGAGCACGCTGTCGGCGGGCTTTCCGTCGATCACCCAGTCGTCGAGCGCGGCCCGGAACGCCGGCACGCCGTGGCGACCGCGACGCGTGTGCACGTCGACCGCAGTGCGCAGCGCCACTGGCGAGGCCATCCCGGTCGTGACGACGTGACCGACCGCAGCAACGACCGATGGTGGATCGACGGCACCGAGATCGCAGAGCAGCCGGAGGATGTTCGAGGTCCGGATGTTCCGACGCAGCACCGGCGACAGGTCCTTGCGGTCGCGAGGGCGGTGAACGACGACACGGTCGAGCGTCGCCCGGCGAGCACGCTCGGGGAGGATCACGTCCACCGGATCGTCATCCGGCCGTGGAATGCCCCAGAGGTGAGCGGCGGACCGGTGCGATGCCATGGCGCCAGGTCCTGCGCCGAGCACCGCGGCGGCGATGCGTTGATCGCGGGTCTCGGCCGCACCCACGAGGCGCGCCACACCCGGATGGAGCGGTTCGAGCAGGCGAGCATCGATCGCTCGGTACCACGACGCGCGCGACACGCCCCGGCGCAGCGCCGCCTCCCTCGTGACGAGACCGTGATGGTCGTGGGCGTACTCCTGAAGTTCGAGAATCTCCACACCCGCCCTGGGTGTTTCGAGCGAGGCGAAAGGGAATCGTCCGCCGAACTGGGCGCAGATCGTCTCGAAATCCGAGACGATCCGCGCCCAGAGACGAATCGCGCCCAGATTGGGGGGCGACGGTAGGGTGCCGGGCCTATGGCTGATGAGTTCCCTCCGCTCGATGGGTCGGCGCCGACGCGGCAACAGTTCGATCGCCCGCCGCAGATGGGGATCGACCCCGCCAAGCGCTACACGGCGACGCTCGACACCTCGCTCGGCGAGATCGTCATCGCCCTCGACGCGGTCAAGGCCCCCAAGACCGTCAACAACTTCGTCTACCTCGCCCTGCACCACTACTACGACGGCGTCATCTTCCACCGCATCATCAACGGATTCATGTGCCAGGGCGGCGACCCCACCGGCACCGGCCGTGGCGGGCCCGGCTACCGCTTCGAGGACGAGCTGCCCAAGCGCGGCGAGTACCAGATCGGCTCCGTCGCCATGGCCAACGCCGGCCCGAACACCAACGGCAGCCAGTTCTTCCTCGTCTCCGGGGCGAACGGCGTCGGGCTCCCGCCGCAGTACAGCCTGTTCGGCCAGATCGTCAAGGGCCTCGACGTGCTCGACCAGATGCAGGGTGTGCGCACCGGCAGTGGCGACCGCCCGGTCGACGACGTCGTCATCAACAGCGTGACGATCACCGAAGCCGACTGAGATGTCCGGGCTCCGCTCGCAGCCAAGCTGCTCGCCTCGCCTCCGAGCTCGCCGCTGCCGCTCCGCAGCAGCGCTCGCCCGACCTCGGCAGGGCGGACTGATGTCCGGGCTCCGCTCGCAGCCAAGCTGCTCGCCTCGCCTCCGAGCTCGCCGCTGCCGCTCCGCAGCAGCGCTCGCCCGACCTCGGCAGGGCGGACTATGCCGGGCCGCTCGCAGCCCTCGTCGCTCCGAGCTCGCTGGCGCTCGCGCGGCCGACGGGTCATGGACGCTGGGCCCATGACCCTCGACGCTGCCCTCGCCGACGCCCACCAGCGCTACGTCGACGCGCACCGCGCAGCCGCCAGCTCGCCGAGCGCGCCGCCCGCGTCCTGCCGGGCGCCAACACGCGGTCGGTGCTGCACATCGAGCCGTTCGCCTTCCGCGTCGCCGGGGCCACCGGCGCCGTGCTCCACGACGTCGACGGCCACGACTACCTCGACCTCCTCGGCGACTACTCGGCGGGGCTGCTCGGCCGCCGCGAGGTCGTCGCCGACGTCATCCGCGGCGTGCTCGACCGTGGCTGGTCGCTCGGCGCGATGAGCGAGCCGGAGACGCTGTTCGCCGAGACCGTCGTCGCTCGCTTCCCGTCGATCGAGCAGGTGCGCTTCACGAACTCGGGCACCGAGGCCAACGTGATGGCGCTGATGACCGCCCGTCACGCCACCGGCCGCGAGCGGGTCGTCGTCTTCGCCGGCGCCTACCACGGCGGCCCGCTGTACTTCGGCCACGGTGGCGGGCCACTGCGGATCCCGTTCGACTACGCCGTGTTGCCGTACAACGACATCGCCGCCGCCGAGGCCGAGCTCACCGACCGTGGCGACGACATCGCCGCCGTCCTCGTCGAACCGATGCTCGGCGCCGGCGGCTGCATCCCCGGTGATCCGGCGTTCCTCGCCGCCCTCCGCCGGCTGACCGCCGAGCACGGGACGGTCCTCGTCTTCGACGAGGTGATGACGTCGCGCCTCGCCGTCGGTGGCGCCCAGTCGCTGCTCGGCGTGACACCGGACATGACGACGCTCGGCAAGTACCTCGCCGGCGGCCTGTCGTTCGGCGCGTTCGGCGGACGAGGCGACCTGATGGCGGCCTTCGACCCGGCACGGGGCGGCGGGCTCACCCACGGCGGCACGTTCAACAACAACGCCTTCACGATGGCCGTCGGCGCCGCGGTCGGCGACGCGCTGCTCGACGAGGCGGCCCTCGCCGCGGTCAACGAGCGCGGCGACCGCCTCCGTGCCGGCCTGCAGGCCCGGTTCGACGACATCGGCTTCTGCGTCACCGGCTGGGGTTCGATCCTCAACGTCCATCCCGTGCCCGGACCGGTCACGTCGCCGGACGACCTGGCGGGCGCCGATCCCCGCTGGCGGGAGCTGTTCTTCCACGACCTCCTGGCCGCCGGGTTCTACCTCGCGCCGCGTGGGTACCTGGCCCTCTCGATGGACGTCTCCGACGACGACACCGGCCGCTTCCTCGCCGCCGTCGAGGACTTCTGTGACGCCCGGCGCGGGCTGGCGTGATCGAGCTGTCGGCCGGCGATGCCCGGCGCATGGCCGTCGCCGCCCAGGGCCTGACCGAGCGCCGGCCGTCGGGGCGCGTCGACCGGCGCCACCTGCGCAGGGTGTTCGGCCGCATCGGGGTCATCCAGATCGACTCGGTGAACGTGCTCGTGCGCAGCCAGGAGCTGCCGCTGTTCGCTCGCCTCGGCCCGCACCCCCGGACGATGCTCGCCGCCGCCCTCGACGACGGCGAGCTGTTCGAGTACTGGGCGCACATGGCGGCGATCGCGCCGAGCTCGCAGCACCGCCTGTTCCGCTGGCGCATGGATCGGGCCCACCAGTGGCACCGCGTCGACGGTCTCCGCCACCGCCGCCCGAAGTTCCTCGACGAGGTGCTCGACCGGGTCCGTGAGCTCGGGCCGATCACGGCGGCCGACCTCGGCGAGCGGGTCGGCAAGAAGGGTTCGTGGTGGGACTGGGACGACGGCAAGATCGCCCTCGAGCACCTCTTCTTCCACGGTCAAGTCGCCGCTCGCCGGCGGCGCAACGACTTCGCCCGGCTCTACGACCTCCCCGAGCGGGTGCTGCCGGCGGAGGCCCTGGCGGCGCCCGTCGCCGACCGAGGAGGAGGCGCGCAAGGAACTGCTCACCATCGCTGCCCGGGCGCTCGGCGTGGCCACGTTCGGCGACCTGACCGACTACCACCGCCAGGCGAACGCGGCGTGCAAGCCGCTCGTCGCCGAGCTCGTCGACGACGGAGTGCTGCAGCCGGCGAGGGTGGAGGGCTGGGGCAAGCCGGCCTACGTCCACCGCGACGCCACGCTGCCGCGTGAGGTGAAGGGCCGGGCGCTGCTGAGCCCGTTCGACTCACTCGTCTGGTACCGCGAACGCACCGAGCGGGTGTTCGGCTTCCGCTACCGCATCGAGATCTACACGCCGCCGCCGAAGCGGATCTACGGCTACTACGTCCTGCCGTTCCTGCTCGACGGCGAGTTGGTCGGGCGCATCGATCTGAAGGCCGATCGCGCCGCCGGGGTGCTGCGCGTCCAGGCGTCGCACGCCGAGCCCGGGATCGACGTCACGGCGGTCGCGGTCAACCTCGCCGCCGAGCTGCGATCGATGGCCGACTGGCTGGCGCTCGAGCGGGTGGCGATGACCGACCGGGGCGACCTGGCGCCGGCGCTGCGCAAGGCCGGCGTGCCACTGATCGACGCCCCCTGACGGCGGCGGCCGCTGGGTACGCTCCGCATGGTGACCACCGAGCCCGGCACTCGGGTGACGCACGGGCCCGACCCGGACGCGCCGTCCGAGCCCGTCGTCGCGCCGGTCGACGGTGAGGTCGACGGCGAGGTGGGCGGCGCCGTCGATCCGACGCTGCCGCTGGAGTCGCCGTCCGAGTCGCGGCGCCTGCCGCGCTGGGTCGTGCCCTCCGTCGTGGTGTTCTGGGGCGGGTTCCTCGCCGCCCTCGCCCTGCGCTTCTTCTGGGGCAAGCTGAACGGGCTCTTCGTCCTGCTCGCCATCTCGGTGTTCCTGTCGCTCGCCCTCGAACCGGGCGTCAACCGGCTCGCCCGCCGCGGCTGGCGACGGGGCTCGGCGACAGCGCTGCTCCTGTTCGGCGTGTTCGCCATCTTCATCGTGTTCGTCGTCGCCATCGGGACGCTCGTCGGCTCGCAGATCGCCGACCTGCTGTCGGACTCCGAGACGTACATCACCGACACGGTCAACACGATCAACGACACGCTCGGCACCAACTTCGACGCCCAGGAGGTGATCGAGGACTTCAACGACCCGGACGGGCCGGTCCAGGAGTTCATCCGCGACCAGCGTGACGAGGCGGTGCAACTGTCGGTCGCCGCGCTCGGCGGCCTGCTCAAGCTGTTCTCGGTGCTCCTGTTCACGTTCTACCTCGTCGCCGACGGGCCGAAGATGCGCCGGGCGATCTGCAGCCGGCTGACGCCGGCTCGCCAGGAACAGGTGCTGTCGCACTGGGAGCTGGCCGGCGACAAGACGGGTGGCTACCTGTACTCCCGCGCCCTGCTCGCCCTGCTGTCGACGATCTTCCACTGGATCGTCTTCCAGTCGCTCGGCACCGCCGCGCCCGTCGCCCTTGCGCTGTGGGTCGGCATCATCAGCCAGTTCCTGCCGGTCGTCGGCACCTACCTCGCCGGCATCCTGCCGGTGCTGCTGACGTTCCTCGACTCGCCATTGAAGGCGGCGATCGTCCTCGCCGCCATCGTCATCTACCAGCAGGTCGAGAACTACCTGCTGTCACCGCGGATCACGTCGCGGACGATGGAGCTGCACCCGGCGCTGGCGTTCGGGGCGGCGCTCGCCGGGGCCGCCGTGCTCGGTGCCATCGGGGCCGTGCTCGCCCTGCCGGCGGCGGCCATGGGCCAGGCGATCGTCAGCGACTGGGGCGACCGCCACCAGGTCATCAAGAGCGACCTGACCGAGGTCCACCACCACAGCGTGTGGAAGCGGATGGCCAAGCTGCGCCGAGCGAACCAGTGACGCCGTACGCGCCGATCGCCGTTGCATCGCGCAGCGGCGCCGAGGAGAGCCTGCACCACGGGTCGGTGGTCGCCATCGGCACCGACGGCGAACTCGCCTGGTGCACGGGCGATCCCGACGTCGCCGTCTTCCCTCGCTCGGCGCTCAAGCCGCTGCAGGCTGCGGCGATGGTGGCGGCCGGCCTGTCGCTCGACGATCGCCTGCTCGCCATCGCCTGCGCCAGTCACGACGGACGACCCGAGCACATCGCGGCCGTGCGCCAGATCCTCGCCGCAGCCGGGCTGACCGAGGGCGACCTGGAGAACACGCCGACGCTGCCGCTCGACCACGACGCCATGCACGCCGCGCTGCTCGACGGCCTCGACCCCTCGCCGGTGCTGCAGAACTGCAGCGGCAAGCACGCGGCGATGCTGGCGACGGCCGTCGTCAACGGATGGCCGACGGCGGGGTACGTCGCGCCTGACCACCCCGTGCAGCAGCTCATCCTCGCCGACCTCGCCCGCGCTGCTGGTGCCGTCCAGCACGTCGGCGTCGACGGGTGCGGCGCGCCGGCTCCGGTCGTCACGCTGCTCGGCCTGGCGATGGCGGTGCGCCAGCTCGCCGTCGACGGTCACGCCGTGCACCGGGCGATGACGGCGTTCCCCGAGCTGGTCGGCGGGCCGACGCGCGACGTGTCGATCCTGATGCGTCTGGTGCCCGGCATGATGGTCAAGGACGGCGCCGAAGGCGTCCAGGTCGCCGCGCTGCCCGATGGGCGCGCCGTTGCCGTCAAGGTCGCCGACGGTGGCGGTCGGGCTCGCACGCCCGTGACGGTCGCCGCGCTGCGGTCGCTCGGTGTCGACGTGGCATCCGACGCCGTGCCCGAGCCGGTGTTCGGCCATGGCGTGCCCGTCGGCTACGTGCGCTCACTGGTCGGTGCTCCGTGAGCGGGCCGGAGTTCGGCAAGCTCGACGACGTCGTCTACGGGCGCGTCGACCGGGTCGCCCCGATGCTCCGGCGGGTCATCGCCGAGAACCCGTCGAAGTTCACGTACCGCGGGACGGGCACGTACATCGTCGGCGAGGGCGAGGTCGCCGTGATCGACCCCGGCCCGCTCCTCGACACCCACCGCGACGCCCTGGCCGCCGCAGTCGCCGGTGAGCGGGTGACGGCGATCTGCGTCACCCACTGCCACAGCGACCACTCGCCGCTGGCGGCGTGGCTGAAGGAGGAGACGGGCGCCCCGACGATCGGCTTCGGTCCCCATCCACCGCCGGAGGCCGACGACGCCGACGCGGTGAAGGTCGAGGAGGCCGTCGATCTCGCCTTCGACCCCGACGTGCGCATCGCCGACGGCGAGCTCGCCGCGTCCGGACCGGGGTGGACGATCACCGGCGTGCACACGCCTGGTCACACGTCGAACCACATGTGCTTCGCCCTCGCCGAGCACGGCGTGCTGTTCCCCGGCGACCACGTGATGGGGTGGAGCACGACCGTGGTCTCGCCACCGGACGGTGACATGGCGGCCTACGTCGAGTCGCTGCGCAAGGTGGCCGGCCGGCAGGGCGACCGCACGTACTGGCCCACGCACGGCCCGCCGATCAGTCGAGCCGCAGCGCTACGTCGGGGCGCTCGTCGAGCACCGCCTGCAGCGCGAGCGGCAGGTGCTCGACGCGGTGCGCGTCGGGTCTGCGGTCGATCCCGGACATCGTCGCCCTGCTCTACGCCGACGTCGCGCCCGAGCTGCACGAGCCGGCCGGGCGATCGGTCCTCGCCCACCTCGTCAAGCTCGTCGACGAGGGCCAGGTGCGCCAGGATGCGGACGGCTACGTCGCGCGTGTGATCGAACGACGCCATGTCGTCGAGGAGCGACGAGAGCATCTCCAGCGTCGTCAGCGGATTGATGATGCACACCCGGTAGCAGACGGCGTCGTGCCACCGCGTCGGCACGATGAGGGCCACGCCGGCCTTCGCCCGTGACTCGCTCCACGCCGTGTAGCGCTCCTCGTCCCAGCCGTCGACGGTGAACAGGACGACCGACAGCTGCGGATCGAGGAGCAGTTGCGAAGCCGTCGCGCGACTCGACCTCGGCGGCGAAGCGCCGCGCGACGTCGAGCGTCGTCTCGACCGCCTCGGCGTAGGCGTCGGTGCCGTACGTCGCCAGGCTGAACCACAGCGGCAGCCCGCGTGCCCGGCGTGAGAGGTGGAAGGCGAAGTCGCTCGGGTTCCACTCGTCGCGGCTGACCATGTCGAGGTAGGTGCCGTGCTGGGTGTGGGCGTCGGACGCGAGGGCCGGATCGCGGTACACGAGGGCGGCACAGTCGTAGGGGGCGAACAGCCACTTGTGCGGGTCGATGCCGAAGCTGTCGGCGCGCTCGAAGCCGGGCCGCAGCGGTTCGGTCGACGGCGCGCACAGCGCGGCGCCGCCGTAGGCGGCGTCGATGTGCAGCCAGAGATCGAGCTCGGCGCACACGTCGGCCACCGCGTCGAGCTCGTCGACGGCGCCGACGTTGGTCGTGCCGAAGTTGCCGACGACGGCGAACAACCCGTCCGCGCCGTGATCGGCGATCGCCGCCCGCAGGCCGGCGCCCGTCATCCGGCCGCGCCCGTCGGGTGGCACGTCGAGCACGTCGACGTCCATCACCCGGGCCGCGGCGTGCACCGAGGCGTGCGTCTCGCCGGTGGCCGCGAAGCACCACCGTGCGCCGTGCGGATCGCCACCGCGGCGGAGCCGGGCTTGGTGACGTGCCGTGACCAGCGCCGACAGGTTGGCCGCCGAGCCGCCGGAGACGAAGCAGCCGCCGGCGCCTTCCGGAAAGCGGGCCAGCCCGGCGAGCCACTCGAGCGTCTGGTTCTCGGCGGCGATCGCTCCGGCGCCGGCCTCCCACATCCCGCCGAAGATGCTCGACGCGCTCGACCACGAGGTCGAACATGTTGGCGGCCGGGGTCGGCGCGGTGGCGACGTAGGCGATGTTCAGCGGCGCGTCCATCGGGCGGCAGGCGGGCAGCAGCGCGTCGCGGAACAGGGTCAGCGCGTCGTGCCCGCCGATCCCCTCCGGGCGGATCACCCCGTCGAGGACGCTCGGCCAGCTCGTCATCCGGGCGGGCGCCCCACCGTCGTGTCCTTCGGCGTCTTCAGCCGCTCGATGGCGTAGCCGATCACGGAGTGGGCGAGTCGCTCCGTCGCCTCGTCCCAGCGATGCATGCAGCCAGCCTGCCACCGTCCGGACCCATCCGAGTGTTGACGGCCATCCGAGTGCTGGAGGTGCGGCGTCCGCGCACCGCGACACTCGGATGGCGCCGAACACTCGGATGGGTCAGGCGGTGGGCAGTCTTGGGAACTTGGGGTCGCGGCGTTCGAGGAAGGACTGCACGCCTTCGGCGAAGTCGGGACGGTTGAAGCTCTCGACCATCAGCTCGATCGCCTGGCGCTCGGCGGCGCCGAGGCCGGCGTGCAGCTCGGTGTACACCTGCCGCTTCATCACCGCCATCGACGACGGTGACGACGAACGGGCGAGCTGGCGGACGTAGTCCTGCGCCGCCGCCAGCACCTCCTCGGCCGGCAGCGCCCGGTTCACCAGCCCGATGCGCGCCGCCTCGTCGCCACGCACACGGCGGGCCGAGAACAGCAGGTCGAGCGCGTGCGCCGGGCCGACGAGTCGGGCGAGCAGCCACGACAGCCCCCACTCGGCGACGAGGCCGCGCTGGGCGAACGACGTCGTCAGGACCGTGGCCTCGTTCATGAAGCGCAGGTCGCACGACAGCACGATCGGCACGCCCATCCCGGCGACCGGCCCGTTGATGGCTGCGATCACCGGCTTGGGCACCGACATGAGGTACGTGTAGGTGCCGCGCAGATCGTCGCCCCACGACGCTTCGCCGGGCTTGTCGACGGCCGACGAGCGTGTCGCCGCGCCCGTATCGCCCGATCCGCCGCCGGCGCCGGAGATCGTCGACAGGTCGTTCATGTCGGCGCCGGCGCAGAACCCCTTGCCCGCCCCGGTGATGACGATGCCGACGACCGTCGGGTCGCGCTCGGCGCGGCCGACGGCATCGCGCACCTCGTCGGCCATCGTCCCGGTCCACGCGTTGAGCGCCTGCGGACGGTTCAGCGTGATCGTGGCAACCGGGTCGTCGACGTCGAAGAGGATCTGCTCGTAGCCCATCCCTCGATCATGGCCGAAACGTCACGGATAGCGTGTCCATCAGTGTCACGGTGCCCGACCGGATCGAGATCAACGGCCTCATGGTCACGACCGTGGTCGGCGCCCTGCCCCACGAGCGGGAGATCGCCCAGCCGCTGCGCGTCGACCTGTCGCTCGTCGTCGACCTCCACGACGCCGGTCGCAGCGACGAGCTCGGCGACACCGTGCACTACGGCGAGGTCACCGATCGCGTGGCCGCAGTCGTCCGGGAGAACAAGGACGTCCTGCTCGAGCGGCTCGCCGATCGCATCGCCGAGGTCGTCGTCGGCTTCGACCGCGTCGAGGCCGTCGAGCTCACCGTCACCAAGCTGCGCCCGCCGATCGCCGAGCACGTCGAGACCACGGCCGTCAGTGTCCGCCGGACGCGGGCCGACTTCGACGTCGCTCCGCGCTCGTCGCACCGGGCCATCGTCGCCCTCGGCTCCAACCTCGGCGATCGCGAGGGCTACCTCGCTCGCGCCCTCGACGGGCTCGGCGACATCGTCGCCACGTCGCAGGTGTTCGAGACCGATCCCGTCGGCGGACCCGATGCCCAGGCCGCGTACCTCAACATGGTCGCCGTCGTCGACACGTCGCTCGATCCGTTCGCCTTCGTCCGCCGCTGCCAGCGGATCGAGGCCGATGCATTGCGCCAGCGCACCGTGCGCTGGGGTCCACGCACGCTCGACGTCGACGTGCTGTTCTACGACGACGTCGCCATCGACTCGCCGGAGCTGACGATCCCCCACCCACGGTTCGCCGAGCGCCGCTTCGTCCTCGCCCCGCTCGCCGAGGTGGCGCCGGAGCGCTGCCCGCCGGGCTGGGACGCCACGCTCCCACCAGCGGGCGTGCACCCGCGCGGCCCGCTGCGCTAGCCGTGAGCGGCTCGTCGCTCGAACCGGCGGACCTTGGCGGGGTAGTGCGCCCGGCCGAACTCGGGCTGCTGGCGGACGACGATGTCGAGCAGTTCGTCGTGCTGCGCCGTCTCCTTCCACGGCAGGGCGATGTACAGCGGCAGGCCGAAGCGGCGCAGCGTGTCGAGGTTGGTGTAGACCCGCTTCTGGTACCGGTAGCGGTCCTCCCACGCCCACTCCGGCGGGGCGAAGCCGGTCCCGGGGTCGACGACGCAGCGGTGGCGCAGCCCGTAGCGGTCGGCGTCGGCGAGCCGGGACTCGAAGAACTCGACGATCGACCTCGACGGGATCTCGTTGCACGTGCACCATCTCCCGCGGGTTCGGCCCGGACAGGAACGGCACGACGACCGGCACGTCGAAGTCGGCGGCCACGCTGCCACATCTCCTCGCTCTGCATGCCGTCGGCGGCGTTGATGACGGTGGCGCCGGCATCGAGTGCGCGGCGCACGACCTCCGGCCGCCAGCTGTCGATGCTGACGTCGACGCCGAGCCCGGCGAGCGCCGGCACGATCGCCTCCAGCCGCGCCCACTCCTCGTGCCAGTCGACGACGGCGGCGACGTCGGTCGAGCCCTGCCCGCCGAGGTCGATGGCGTCGGCGCCGTCCACCAGCAGCTGCCGCGCCCGATCGAGCGCCGACTCCGCGCCGTCGACGATGGAGTCGGCGTTGAGCGAGTCGGGGCTGGCGTTGACGACGCCGTACAGGAACACGCTCTGGAAGCTACGCAGTGATCACCGGGACGTTCGAGGTCGACGACTGCACGGCAGAGCGGGTCGCCGCGGCGAAGGCCGGGCGGACCGTGTCGATGTGCATCCCGTGCCGCGACGAGGTGGCGACGATCGGTTCGCTCGTGCGGACCGTGCGCGTCGACGCTCGTCGACCGTCACGGCGTCGTCGACGAGTTGATCGTGCTCGACGACCGCAGCACCGACGACACCGCACTCGTCGCCGAGCGCGCCGGCGCCACCGTCGTGCCGATCAGCGACATCCACGACCGCTACGGCGTCGGCCACGGCAAGGGCAACGCGCTGTGGGCCACGCTCGCTGCCAGCTCGGGTGACTTCGTCGTGTGGTGCGACGGTGACGTCACGAGCTTCCGCCCCGACTGGGTCGCCCACCTGCTGGCGCCGCTGCTCGACGACGACACGGTCGCCCTGGTCAAGGCCCGCTACGAGCGTCCGACGCACGCCGGCGGCGGCGGTCGCACGACCGAGCTGGTCGCCAGGCCGCTGCTGTCGCTGTACGTGCCCGACCTGACCGGGCTGCACCAGCCGCTGTCGGGTGAGTTCGCCGGGCGCCGCGACGTCCTCGAACAACTCCCGTTCGTCGAGGGCTGGGGCGTCGAGATCGCCATGCTCGTCGACCTCGCCCAGCGCTACGGCGCCGAGTCGATCGCCCAGGTCGACCTCGGCGTGCGTCGCCACCGCCACCGCTCACTGCACGAGCTGTCCGTGCAGGCCGCCGAGGTCACCGCCGCCCTGCTCGTCGCGCGTCGAAGGGTGCCCCGCCGCTGCCGCCCGAGCCGTCGCTCACCCGGGCCGACGGATCGGTGCTGCCGCTCAACCTCGCCGAGCGCCCCCCGCTGGCGTCGCTGCGCTAGATGCTCTCGGCGGCGCCGAGGCCCTCCTCGTCGACGCCCTGACCGGCGCGCAGGCGGTCGAAGACGTCCGGCGGCTCGCGCCACGGGTCGGGGAGCGAGCCCCCCTCGGCGTCGCGGATCGCCCGCCAGACCCGCTCCGACGTGCACGGCATGTCGAGGTGGCGCACGCCGAGATGGGCCAGGGCGTCGATGACGGCGTTCTGCACGGCCGGAGTCGAGCCGATCGTCGCCGCCTCGCCGATGCCCTTGGCGCCGAGCGGGTTGAGCGGCGACGGCGTCTCGGTCGAGCGGACGTCGAAGCTCGGCAGCTCGGCGGCCGTCGGGATGCCGTAGTCGGCGAGGTTCGCCGTCAGCGGATTGCCGGCGTCGTCGTGGCGGACCTCCTCGTACAGCGCCTGGCCGATCCCGGCGGCGACGCCACCGTGCTGCTGGCCCTGGACGAGCAGCGGGTTGAGCACCGTGCCGCAGTCGTCGACCGCGACGTGACGGACCACCCGCACCTCGCCGGTGTCGAGGTCGACCTCGACGACGGCGATGTGGGCGCCGAAGGGGAACGTCGATCCGGCCTGCTCGAAGTCGTCCTCGGCGGCGAGGATGCCCGGCAGATCACCGTCGCCGAGCACGCCCGGAGGCGCCTCGCCGGCGCGCCGGGCGAGGTCGGCCCATGTCAGCGCGCCGGCCGGAACACCGGCGACGCCGACGGTTCCGGCGTCGACGTCGACGACGATGTCGGCGGCATCAGCCTCGAGGAGGTGGGCGGCGAGGCGCTTGGCGCGCTCGACGAGGGCCCCCGTCGCTGGTGGACGGCCGAGCCGCCGAGTTGCAGCGACCGCGACCCGCCCGTCCCGCCGCCACGGGGCACGAGGTCGGTGTCGCCGTCGACGAGCCGGATGCGGTCGATCGGGATGCCCGTCTGGTCGTGGACGAGCATGGCGAAGGAGGTCTGGTGGCCCTGGCCGTGGGCCGAGGTGCCGGCGCGGACGGTGGCCGACCCGTCGTCGTGGACCTCGACACCGGCGAACTCGTTGGCGCTGCCTCCGGCGGTGATCTCGACATAGGCGGCGACGCCGATGCCCAGCGCGACGCGGTCGCCACGTGCCCGACGTTCCGCCTGCTCGAGCCGCAGCTCGGTCGTAGCCGACGGCCTCAGCGGCAGCGTCGAGCGGGTCGCGTAGCGCCCACTGTCGTAGGTCAGCCCGGTGAGCGTGGCGAACGGGAAGGCGTCGTCGGCGATCAGGTTGCGGCGGCGCAGCTCGATCGGATCGATGGCCAGTTCGAGGGCGGCGTGGTCGACGAGCCGCTCGAGGAGCGCCGTGGCCTTGGGCCGGCCTGCCCCCCGGTAGGCACCCATGGGTGTCGTGTTGGTGACGGCGACGACGACGTCGAACTGGATGGCGGGGAAGCGGTAGGTGCCGTTCGACATGCGCTTGGTGCCGGCCGGGAGGAAGGCGCCGACGCCGGGGTAGGCGCCGCCGTCGCCGACGAGGGCGGACGCGTAGCCCGGTGAACGTTCCGTCGCGGCGGCACCCGAGCCCGGCGTACTGGATCTGCCGCGCCAGTGGGGGAGCGAGACGAGGTCGTCGCCGCGGGCCGGCGACCACGAGACCGGCCGTCCGAGGTGGCGCGCCGCAGCGGCGACCGCCGAGTACTCGGCGCAGATCCCCGGCTTGCCACCGAAGGCGCCGCCGACCCGCGGCGGATGACGTGCACGTCGCAGACTCCATGCCGAGGGCGTCGGCGAGCTGGCCCTGCAGGGCGTGGGGCATCTGGTTGGACGCGTAGAAGGTCAGGCGACCGTCCTCAGCGGGCACCGCGGCACACGAGTTCGGCTCCATCGGGACGACGGCCATGCGCTGGTTGACGTAGCGCCCGCGGACGACGACGTCGCTGATCGCCTCGAGGTCGAGCGGCTCGGGGTCGGTCAGCACGAGTGCCTGGTTCGACTCGTGCTGGGGGAAGATCGACATGGCATCGGTGTCGAGGGCGGCCTCCGGGTCGACGAGCGTGTCGAGCTGCTCGTACTCCGCCCAGACGGCGGTCGCCCCGTCGGTCGCCGCCTGCACCGTCTCGCCGACGACGATGGCCAGCGCCTCGCCGACGAAGCGGACGACGCCGTCGGCGAGCGGCGGGCGGGCGAAGTCCTGGTGGACCACGGCGAACGTGTGGTGCGGGGGGACACCGAGGTCGGCGGCCGTGAACACCGCCACGACGCCGGGCGTGGCCGCGGCATCCTCGATGTGGAGGGCGCCGAGCCGTGCGTGGGCGACCTCCGAGCGGGCGAAGACGGCGTGCAGCTTGCCCGGCAGATCGAGGTCGTTGAGGTAGCGCGCCGCCCCCGTGAGCAGTTCGGGGTCCTCGGTGCGCAGGACCCGGGTACCGAGGATCGAGCCGGCCATCGCGGCAACCTACCGGCGTGACCGTCAGAGCCCGAACGGCGTTTCGGCGACGGACGTCACGGCGGCCGGCGGTCCGTCGAGCGGACGTCGGCGACGTCCTTGCGTCCGGAGAGGTAGAGCACGCACTCGCCGATGGGCCGCTGACCGTCACCGTCGGCGTGCCCTTGCGCAGCCGGACCGGGTCGCCGCCGCCGGCGACCACCTCGATGCCGACCGTCGCCTTCCGCGCGAGCAGCCCGCCCGCCCGCTTGATCGACGCGGCCAGTGCCGCCTCGAGGTCGGTGTCGAGCACCGCGTGGACCAGCCCGGCGAGGCACGCCGGACGTCCTCGTGATGGACGAAGAACTCGACGGTGTTGGTGAGGGCTCGATCGCCTCGACGCGCATCGGGTTCCATTGCGGCGGCCCGGCCGGACGCGCTCGACGATCTCCGTCCACGGCCGCTCGCGCTCGGCGATGCGCACCCGCTCGCTGTGGTCGCGGAGGAAGGCGGTGACGATGCCCGGGCCGGCGTCCGGCCGTCGTTCGCGCACGACCAGGTGCGCGGCGAGGTCGCGGGTCGTCCAGTCGCCGGCCAGCGTGGCGGCGTCCGGCCCGACCGCCACGAACAGGTCGCAGAGGGCGATGCGCTCGGCGCGCGCTGGCGTGGTCACGACGCCGAGACTACGGAGGACAGGGCCGCGCTTGGCAATCGGCGCCAGCGGATGCGCGATGATGACGCGAAGGCGGAAGGTGGACTCTGGCGGAGGGTGGACTGTGTACGAGTACGACGACAATGGCCGTAGCTGTTCGATCGCGCCGACGGCCGGTGGCGGCCGGTGTCGGCGTGGTGGCGCTCGCCGCGCTCGGCTGGGCCGTCTGGTCGCAGGTGAGCGGCGGCGACGACGCCGTCGGATCACCGCCGGTGCCGACGACCAGCCAGGCGCCGGACGGCCCGGAGGTGACGAACGACGTCACTGCGACCAGCGGTCCGGCGGTGATCCGCTGCTGTCGACGGTCGCGCCGGCCACGACGGTCGCCGCGTCGAGCCGCTGCTCCGACGACCAGCACCTCGCCGACGACCACGACGACCGTCGCGCCGACCACGACGACCGTCGCGCCGACCACGACCGTCCCGGTCGCGCCGTACGAGACGCTGCCGGACGGCACGCCGTTGCCGCTCATCGTCACGTTCGACACCAACCGGATCACGCTGCAGGGAGTGGTGCCCGACCAGGCGGCCAAGGATCGCATCCAGGCGCTCGCGGTGGCCAACGCCAAGCCAGGACAGGCGGACGTGGTCGACAACCAGCTGACGATGAACCCGGCAGTCCCGCGCAACGTGGGTGTGCGAGTGCTCGAGCTGACCTCGGCTCGGTTCCCGGACGGCAGCAGCCGAGATCCTGCCGGCTCACGCCGCCGAACTGGACCGCGTCGTGACGATCATGAACGCCCTGCCGCGCGTGACGACGCTGGTCGTCGGCCATGCAGACCAGCGCGGTGACGATGTCGCGAACTATGCCATCTCCGAAGCGCGAGCCACCGTGGTCAAGTCCTACATCGCGTCGATGGGCATCGATCCGGGACGGCTGTCATCACCTGCGGCTGGTCGGG
>CAVVMS010000009.1:0-17686 GCA_963749315.1 uncultured Acidimicrobiia bacterium | reverse complement strand
CTCTCCTAGTCGCCACCGGGAAAGTCGGTACTGTCGACGAACCGTTCGGATGAGGGAGTCGTCATGGACTGGGTGATCCTCGATGTCGTCGTCGGGCTGTCGTTCCTGTTCTTCCTGCTGAGCGTCATCGCCGCAGCGATGAACGAGGCGATCGCCGGCATCTTCAAGTTGCGGGCGCGGATGCTGGAGCAGGGGATCGTCAACCTGATCACCGGCACACCGAAGCCGGAGAACGACGCCGACATGGAGATCGTCCGCCAGCTCTACGCCCACTCGCTCGTCAACGGCTACTACCGCGGCAAGTCGAAGCCGTCGTACCTCGCCTCGCGCTCGTTCCGCAACGCCCTCTTCGACGTGACCGACCTGCTCGAGGCGACGAGCGATCCGAGCGACGATCCGCTGCGGGCCGCCGCCGTCAAGGCGCGTGTCGACGAGACACTGAGCGCGGTTCCCAACGCCCAGCTCCGCGAGACGTTGACGGCGATCTGGAACTCGTGCCACCACGACGCCACCGAGTTCCGCGCCGGTGTCGAGCGCTGGTTCGACCGGGGCATGGAGCGGGTGTCGGGCTGGTACAAGCGGCGTACCCAGCTGATCCTCTTCGTGCTCGGTGTCGGCGTGGCGATCGCCCTCAACGCCAGCGCGCTCGACGGTCGCCGACGAGCTGTGGCGCAACGACGGTGTGCGCGACGCGCTGGTCGCCCAGGTGGAGAACCAGGGCGAGGAGGTAGCGGGTACCGAGGCGCTCGACGAGCTGAAGGAACTGCAGTTCCCGGTCGGGTGGTACGAGCGGCACCGGCCGCAGGACTTCGACGAGTGGCTCGTCGCCCTCGCCGGGTGGTTGCTCACCGGGTTCGCCGTGACGTTCGGTGCGCCGTTCTGGTTCGATGTGCTCGGCCGGTTCAGCAACTTGCGCGCCGCCGGGAAGAAGCCCGCCGACGTCCTGCCGCCGGCGCCCGCGCCGGCGGAGGTCAGCACCGTCCGCCTCAAGGTGGAGACGGATCGTTAGGAGCGGCGGCGGCGGATCGCCGCGGCGTGGGCCGGGAACCCTTCGTGATCGGCGAGGGCGATGATCGAGGGTGACATGCGGGCGAGCGCACCGGCGTCGGCACGGGCGACGGCCGTGCGCTTCAGGAACGCTTCGACCGTGATGCCCGACGAGACCTCGGCGAAGCCAGACGTCGGCAGCGACGCCGGGCAGCCGATGACGAAGTTGGCGGCGCTGAACGGGGTGTGCTGGCCGACGAGGATCTCGCCGGCGTTGACCAGCGCGTCGACCACCGAGTCGACATCGCGGTCGGCGACGGCGACCTGGAGGTGCTCGGGCGCGTAGCGGTTGGCGACGGCGACGGCGTCGTCGAGGTCGTCGACGAGCACGCAACCGCCGTTGGCGCCGAGCGAGGCCCTGGCGGCGTCGGCGCGCGCCGACGGCAGGTCGGCGAGTTGGCGGGTGAGCTCGGCGTCGGTCGCCGTGGCGACGTTGGCGGACGTGGTGACGAGCACGACCGCCGAGTCGGTGCCGTGCTCGGCCTCGATCAGCAGGTCGGCGGCCAGCCGCACCGGATCGGCGGAGTCGTCGGCGATGACGAGGCTCTCGGTCGGTCCGAGCACCATCATCGTCACCACGCCGTGGCGCTGCAGCTCGACCTGGGTGCACGTGACGGCCGGCGAGCCCGGCCCGACGACCTTGCGCACCCTGGGGATCGACTCCGTGCCGAACGCCAGGGCGGCGAGCCCGGCCGGCCCGTTGACGCGGAACACGTCGTCGATGCCGAGCTTGCGGCACACGACCAGCACCGCCGGGTCCACTGACCCGTCGCCGCCCGGGATCGGCGGCACGACGACGACGATCTGTGGCACCCCCGCCACGGTCGCCGGCACGCCGAGCTGGTAGGCGACGCTCGGGTAGCTGGCCTTGCCCGACGGCACGAACAGCCCGGCCGAGGCGATCGGGCCGACCTTCTCACCGACGTGCAGCCCCGGCTCCGGCTCGAAGCTCCACGCGACCGCCTTGGCCATCAGCTGCTCGTTGAACGCTCGGCAGTGGGCGATGGCGTCGTCGAGGGCGACGTCGACGGCTGGTGAGACCGATGCCGATTCGATCTCTTCCGCTGTGACGCGGAGCTGCGACGGCGCCAGCGTGATGCCGTCGAACCGGGCGAGCGCGTCGCACACGGCGACGTCGCCGCGGGTGCGGACGTCCTCGATGAGCGCGGTGATCGACTCGCGCAGCTGCGGATCGAAGATGTCGCCGAGCCCGCGCGCACAGAGCTCGGCGCGCGCCGCCTCGTCCATGTCGGCCCAACGCATCCGCCGCATGACCATCGCGACGACCGTACCGCCCCGTCCATCCGAGTGTTCTGGTCGATCCGAGTGCTGCGTGCGCGGACGCCGCACCTCGGACACTCGGATGGCCCGCAACACTCGGATGGGGCGAGGCGGTACAGTCGGCGCACGTGCCGGTCACCGTCGTCGTCGGGGCTCAATGGGGCGACGAGGGCAAGGCCAAGATCATCGACCTGCTGGCGAAGGAGCACGGCTACGTCGTGCGCTACCAGGGTGGGCACAACGCCGGCCACACCGTCGTCGTCGGCGGCGAGCGCTACGCCCTCCAGCTGGTCCCGAGCGGCGTGCTCTACGACCACGTCGTGCCGGTCATCGGCAACGGCGTCGTCGTCGATCTGCCGACGCTGTTCAACGAGATCGACACGCTCGAGTCGCGAGGCATCTCGTGCGCACGCTTGCAGGTGTCCAGCCGCGCCCACCTGATCTTCCCGTGGCACCAGGCGCACGACGCCATCGCCGAGGCGATGCGCGGTGACGACAAGATCGGCACCACGCTGAAGGGCATCGGCCCGGCCTACGCCGACAAGGCGCGCCGCGTCGGGTTGCGTGCCGGCGACGTCGCCGATCTCACGACCTTCGCCGAGCACGTCAAGACGAGAGCCGTCGCCGAGAACCGCGAGTTGACCGCCGCCGGCGGCGACCCGCTCGACGTCGACGACATCGTCGCCCGCTTCGCCGCCCTCGGTGCGCGCCTCGCGCCCTTCGTCACCGACACCGTCGGCCTCCTGCACGAGGCCCTCGCGACGGGCGCCCACCTGCTGCTCGAGGGCGCCCAGGCGACGTTCCTCGATCTCGACCACGGGACCTATCCGTACGTCACGTCGTCCAACCCGACGGCTGGAGGGGCGTGCGCCGGCACCGGTCTCGGGCCGCGGGACATCGACCGCGTGGTCGGGATCACCAAGGCGTACACGACGCGAGTCGGTGCCGGTCCGTTCCCGACCGAGCTGACCGACGCCGACGGCGACCGCCTGGTCGACGTCGGCCGCGAGTTCGGGACCGTGACCGGGCGTCGCCGGCGCGCCGGGTGGCTCGACTGCGTGATGCTCCGTCACGCCGCCCGCCTCAACAGCCTGACCGAGCTCGCCCTCACCAAGCTCGACGTGCTCGACGGCTTCGACAGCGTCAAGGTGTGCACCGGCTACCGCCTCGACGGGCGCCCGCTCGACCGCTACCCCGATCGCTCCGACGTCATCGCCAGGGTCGAGCCGGTGTACGAGACGCTCGACGGCTGGGGCACCGGCCTCGGCGAGGCCCGCGAGCCAGGCGACCTGCCACCGCCGGCGCAGGCGCTGATCGAGCTCGTCGAGCGGGAGGTGGGGATCCCGGTCCGCGTCGTCGGCGTCGGCGCCGACCGCGACGACTACGTGCTGTGGTCGTAGTCCTGTGATCGAGCGCTACTCGACGCCGGAGATGTCGGCGGTCTGGGCCGACACGACACGCTTCTCGCGGTGGCTCGAGGTCGAGCTGCTGGCGACCGAGGCTCATGCCGAGCTTGGCATCGTCCCCGCTGCGGACGCCGTGGCGTGCCGCGAGCGGGCGCCTGTCGTCGACGATGCCTTCGTCACCGCCGTCAGCGAGCGCGAGCGGACCACCGACCACGACGTCGCCGCCTTCGTCGACGTCGTGCAGCAGCGCATCGGGGCGCCGGCTGGATCGTGGATCCACCACGGCCTCACGTCGTCCGACGTCGTCGACACCGCGTTGTGTTGGGCGATGCGTGACGCCGCCGACGTCGTGCTCGCCTCGACCGACGCACTGCTCACGACGATGGTCGAGCTCGCCAGGGCGCACCTGCGGACCGTGATGATCGGTCGCACCCATGGCATCCACGCCGAGCCGACGACGTTCGGCGCCAAGGTCGCGCTCTGGGCGTTGCAGCTCGACCGCGACCGCACCCGGCTCGATGCGGCGAGGACGTCGGTGGCGGTGTGCAAGCTGTCGGGCGCCGTCGGGACCTACTCCAACGTCGATCCCGCCGTCGAGCGTCACGTCGGCGAGCGCCTCGGACTGCACCCGGTGCCGGCGACACAGGTGATCGCCAGGGACCGTCACGCCGAGCTGCTCTACGCGCTGGCATCCGTCGCCGCGACGTGCGAACTGGTCGCCATCGAGCTCCGCCACCTCCAGCGCACCGAGGTGTCCGAGGCGATCGAGGGCTTCAAGCCGGGCCAGAAGGGCTCGTCCGCGATGCCCCACAAGCGCAACCCGATCTCCGCCGAAACGATCAGCGGGCTTGCCCGCGTCGTGCGTTCCAACCTCATGGCCGGGTTGCAGGACATCGCCCTGTGGCACGAGCGGGACATCTCCCATTCTTCTGTTGAGCGCATCGTCCTGCCCGATTCGTCAACCCTGGTGCACTACATGACCGTCCGTCTCGATCGGCTGTTGCAAGGCCTGCAGATCGACGCCGGGCGGATGCGCCAGAACCTCTGGTCGAGCCACGGTCTGGTGTTCAGCCAACCCGTCTTGCTGGCCCTGGTGGCCGCCGGTTCGACTCGTGACGAGGCCTACCGGCTGGTGCAGCGCAACGCCATGTCGGCGTGGGAGACAGGCACCGATTTCCGTACGTTGCTGGAGGCTGATCCCGACGTGACGCTGGAGAAGGACGTCCTCGACGATGCGTTCGACCTCGAGCGATCGCTGCGCCACCTCGATCGGGTGGACGCTGCGTTGGACGAGCTCAGGCCCCGCGACTGATGCCGGCGCGCTTGAGCGTGGCGGCCGGCACGCCGACCTCCCGCCACGAGGTGTACGAGATCCCCTGGCGGGTGCTGTAGCTGGCGGCGACCTGGACGAAGGCGTCCTCGACGGAAGCGACGTCGACGGCCTTGCTCATCGCCTCGAGCTCGCTGGTGAGATCGTGGCGCTCCTGGGTCAGCAGCAACTCGTTGAGCGCGTCGGCTGACTTCAGCTGTTCATCGACGGCGGTGAGACGCTTCTTGATCGAATCCGGTGTGCGCTTGCGCCCCCGCTTTGGCTTGGTCGCACGCAGCGCGTCGAGGTAGTCACGCACCGCTCGGCTCTCCGCACGCCCCTGTGCCAAGGCGGCCTTGTGCTCGTTGCTCATCGGACTCTTGCGTCCACGCTTTACTGCCATATCGCCAGATGCTAGGCGGTGTCACCACCGAGATCACGCACGAGTCCTGCGATGGCATCGAGATGATCGAGGTCGGCGAGGTCGAGCACTTGCAGATAGAGCCGGGACGCGCCGGCGTCGTACCAACGTTGGAGCACGGCCGTGAACTCGTCCGGCGTGCCGGCGAACGCCGTTGCGCGCAGGTCGTCGGGATGACGGCCGATCGCCTCGGCGCGATGAGCAAGCTCGGCGTCGTCGGCGCCGAGGCAGACGACCTGAGCGGTCGTCGTGCGCAGCGTCGAGGGGTCGCGTCCGATCGCCTCGCACGCCGCGACGACGCGTTGGCGCTGCTCGACGAAGCGCTCGACCGGCATGAACGCGGCGTTGTACTCGGCGGCGAAGCGAGCGGCCAAGGCAGGCGTCCGCCTCGGCCCGCCGCCACCGACGATGACCGGCACACCGCCGTCCTGCGCAGGCTTGGGCAATGCCGGCGAGCCGACGATTCGGTAGTGCCGGCCGTCGAAGTCGAACGACTCACCGACGGACGAACGCCACAGGCCGGTGACCACGGCGAGCTGCTCCTCGAGTCGGTCGAAGCGCTCGCCGAGCGGCGGGAACGGGATGGCGTAGGCCTCGTGCTCGCGCTCGTACCAGCCGGCGCCGAGCCCGAGCTCGACCCGACCCCCGGACATCTGGTCGACACCGGCCACGGTGATCGCCAGTGGGCCGGGCAGACGGAACGTCGCCGACGTCACGAGCGTGCCGAGGCGGATCGTCGTCGTGTCGCGGGCGAGGCCGGCGAGCGTCGTCCACGCGTCGCTCGGGCCGGGGAGGCCGCCGGCCTCCAGCGCCGGACCCATCGCGAGGTAGTGGTCGCTGCGGAAGAAGGCGCCGAAGCCGAGCTGCTCGGCTCGGGTAGCGACGGCGAGGAGGTCGTCGTAGGTCGCCCCCTGCTGCGGCTCGGTGAAGATGCGGAGGTCGTCGAGCGCGTACATCAACCGCGAGGCTACGTTCGACGCCCGATGGAGCTGCCGCCCGACCCGTTCGCTGCGCTCCGCGACCACGTGCTGGCCCACGCCGTCAAGCGCGGCGAGTTCACGCTCAAGTCGGGGGCGCGCAGCAGTTGGTTCCTCGACACCAAGCAGACCGCCTGTCGCCCCGACGGGATCGTGCTCGTCGCCGACGCTGCGCTGGCGGTGATCCCCGACGAGGCCACGGCGATCGGTGGCCTGACGATGGGCGCCGATGCCTTCGCCTTCGGCGTCGCCGCCATCGCCGCGACCCGTGGACGGATGCTGCGCAGCTTCAGCGTGCGCAAGGAGGCCAAGGACCACGGCGTCACCGGCCGCGTCGCCGGCGTGCTCGAGCCGGGGGACAAGGTGGTGATCACCGAGGACACCGTCACGCGGGGGACCTCGCTGATGGAGGCCGTCGAGGTCGTCCGCGCCGTCGGCGCCGAACCCGTGCTGATCACCGCCATCGTCGACCGCGGCGGGACGTGCGCGGCGATGGCCGCTGCCGCCGGGATCCCGTACCGCCCGCTGCTGACCGCCCCCGACCTCGGCTTCGACTACGGGACCTGATCACACGGGGGCTCCGCCCCGTGGACCCCCGAAGAGCGCCCTACGTGGCGGCGAGGACACCAGGGTTGAGCACGCCGGCGGGGTCGAGGGCCTGCTTGATCGCTGCGGCCGCGGCGAGCTCGGCGGGGTGCGCACGAGGTGCAGCCATCGGCTCTGGCGATGCCGACGCCGTGCTCGGCGATCACACGGGGGCTCCGCCCGGACCCGCAGAGCGCCCTACGGTGCGGCGAGGACCCCCGGGTTGAGCACGCCGGCGGGGTCGAGGGCCTGCTTGATCGCTGCGGCCGCGGCGAGCTCGGCGGGGGTGCGCACGAGGTGCAGCCACCGGCTCTTGGCGATGCCGACGCCGTGCTCGGCGGAGATCGTCCCGCCGAGATCGGTCGCCGCGGTCAGCACGTCGGCCGTGATCGCGTCGCGGTCGCCGGCGTCGAGCACGTTGACGTGGACGTTGCCCTCGGCGAGGTGCCCGAACGGCACGAGGCGACCGCCATGTCGGGCGAGCGACGAACGCGTCCTCGCCATCAGCTCGGCGAGGGCAGTCACGGGTACGGCCACGTCGAGCTTCAGCGGCACGCCGAGCGCACTGATCGACTCGGTGATCCGGTCGCGGAACGAGATCAACCGATCGCGGCTCGGACCGTCGGTGCCGACGGCGGCGTCGGTGACCGCCGGGAGTCCGGCGAGCGCCTCCAGCAGCTCGTCGGTCGGGTCGGCGTGGTCGGCGCACTCGACGAGCACGTAGGCGCCCTCGTCGCCGGCGGGGGCGACCGGCGGCGTGGCCCCGATGTGGGCGGCGACGACCGCCATCGCCTCGGGGAGGATCAGTTCGACTGCGTCGAGGTGGGTCACCGCGGCGCGGAGGGCGGCGAGCACGGCGACGGCGTCGTCGAGGCTCGCCGTCGCCACCATCGCCGTGGCGGTGCTGCGATACCACGGCACGAGCCGGAGGCGAGCGGCGGTGACGACCCCGAGCGTGCCCTCGCTGCCGGCCAGCAGCGACGGCCAGTGGATGCCGACGGTCTCCTTCGGCAGCCCGGCGAGCGATCCGACGGTCGATCCGTCGGCGAGCACGGCCTCGATGCCGAGCACCTGGGCGCGCATCGTCCCGAAGCGGACCACGCGCGAACCGCCGGCATTGGTGGCGACGGCTCCACCAACGGTCGCCGAGTCGCGGCTGGCGAAGTCGACCGGCGTGTCGAGGCCGGCGGCCCTGGCGTGGTCGCGCCAACGGGTGAGCGTGACGCCCGCCCCGGCGGTCACCTGCACCGAGCCGGTGTCGACCGCGCCGAGCGCGTCGAGGCGACGCGTGGAGAGCACGACCATCGGGCGGTCACGGGGCACGCTGCCGCCGACGAGACCGGTGTTGCCGCCCTGCGGCACGAGGGCGGCGCCGGCGGCGGCGCACGTCGCCACGACGGCGGAGGTCTCGGCGCCATCGCCCGGCCGGACGACCAGCGAGACCTCGCCGGCGAAGCGCCCCGTCCAGTCGGTCGCGTACGACGCCGTGACGTCGCGGTCGACGAGGACGTGGGCGGCGCCGACGATTGTCGCCAGCTCGCCGGCCAGGTCGGTCACGGAGCCGGCCGGAGCAGCATCGTCTGGAGGGCCCGGCCGACCGGCCCCTCGTCGTCGAACAACAGGGCATCGGCGAGGCCGACACCTTCTGGCTGCCACGTGGACACGGCACGGCTGCCGAGCCACTCGCCGATGGGGTCGCGGTGGAGGGCGACGACGAGGTCGGTGTTGACGAACTGGACCTGGTCGGGCTCGGCGTGGCGGGAGAAGGCGTTGCCGCAGTCGGCGAGCGGGCAGATCCGCTGGAACGGTGACGGCTCCTCGCCGGGGAGCAACGGCACCGTCCGCATCCACACGGTCGTCGCGCCAGGGCCGTGGTCCTCACCGTCCGGGTAGCGCACGTCGACGGCATGGCGGAACCCCGGCAGACCGTGGCGGAACGGGCCGATCGGGAACTCGCCGGGAGCAGCGTCGGCGAGGCGCGGGGTCGATGCTCCCGCGTTGTCGAGCCGCTGCTCGAACAGCGGCACTGCGGCTGTGGCGACGTGCATGCCGGTGGCGGTCACCCGTTCGTTGCCGTCGAGATCGACGATGGCGACCCGCGAGTTCCCGGTCGCCCGGCCGGCGCGCACCACGCCGGCGTGCACCGTGAAGCCGGCCATCGGCACCGGCCGTCCGAGGTCGACGGAGATGCGTGCCAGGCGCAGCTCCGGCAGCGCCTGCTCGAGTGCCCGCACCATCAGGCCGGTCGGCGGCCCGGCGTGGCAGGCCTCCGGATCCCACGGCCCGCGGGCCAGGTCGGTCGGCACGAACGTCTCGCCGTCGGTCGTGAAGAACGTCTCGGCGCCCATCGGCCCCGACCCTACGACGGCACGATCCGGGCGCCCGCAGGGAGTTCGGCGAGCACGGCGTCGCTGACCCAGCAACGGTCGGGGTGCAGCGTCGAGGCGATCCGCACGATCCGTCGCGGTTCGTCGAACGACCGGCCGCACGTCGCCATCGCCGCCCGCACGCACGAGTCCTCGTCGGGCAGGACCATCGGCAGCCGCGCCCTGCGCACCCCGGTGCCGCCCGCCGTGAACGAGTTGAGGTACGTCGCCGCCCAGTCGATCTGCGCGGCGAGGGCGGCGGGGACGAAGTCGGCGAAGCCGATGCCGAGCACGTTGCCGGCCGTCACGTCCGTCAGCCCGAGCAGGACGATCATCGACACCCGCGGCGTCGGAGGATCGTCGAGTCCGGCGATCCAGAAGCGGCCGGTGACGTTGGGGTCCAGCGTCGTGCCGGAGATGTCCTTGCCGCCTCGTTCGATGACGAGCACATCGATCTCGGCGAACGGCAGCGTCGGCACGAGCGCCCTCGCCTGCGCCGTCAACTCCTCCTCGGCGGGCCCGGCCAGCTCGCTGAGCGCACGGACAGCGACGACCGCACCGGTCGGCCCCTCCACCGACGCCACGCCGCCGAGCAATCGGCCGCGCAGGGCGGCGGCGCCGTCGGCCAGCCGGGCCCGCATCTCGCGAGCCCCGCTGGCGTGGAACTGCGCCGCGCCGGGCTGCTTGCCGAACCCGACCACGGCCATCTTCGTGCACCCGCTCTCGATCGGCCCGTGGAACGCGGTGTGCGGCTTGACGCGGTTGACGGGGAGGATGCGATCGGCGCCGGCGGCGTGCTTGTCGAGATGGATCGGTCGGTCGGCGGCGTCGCGGGCGACGATCTCGGTCTCCATCGTCGAGCGGATCTCGGCACCGACCGAGTCGGCGGTCACCCCCAGCGCGGCGAGCATCGCCTGCTGGCCCTCGGCGGTCGCGCCGCCGTGGCTGCCCATCGCCGGGACCACGAACGGCTCGGCTCCGAGCTCGCGCAGCGCGGTGATCGTCCCGCGGAGCAGCTCCACGCGATCGGTCAGGCCGCGGCTGCCGGCGCCGACGGCAACGGTCATCCCGACGTCGACCGCATCCCGGAGGTGCCGGGTGACCTCGTCGCGCGCGGCCGCCTCGACGTCGCCGACGGGGTCGACCTCGGGCACCGCCAGCTCGACCTCGGTCAGGCGGGGGATCGTGATCGCCGGATCGATCGGTAGCTCGATGCCGGCCTGCAGCTGCTCCCACCCCATCGACGGAAGAGTACGGCGGCGGCGGAGCCGCCCCGACCGAGCGTCGCCAGCACGACGGGCGGCGATGGGGTGTGGGGGCGCAGCCCCCACGGTGTTCGCGTCAGACGTTGGCCCCTGCCGGCTCCGCCAAGCGCAGCGCGGCCGGGAACAGGACGTGGTTCTCCTTGTGGATGTGCTGGTGCGTGTCCAGCTCCAGCGCCTCGAGCCGTTCGTACAGCGCGCGGTAGCTGGCGCAGGCGTCGTCCGGCACGGCGTAGCCACCGGCGGCGGCGCGCAGCTCGACGAGCAGCTCGCCGGCGCGGTCGTGCTCCATGAGCATCACGCGGATCGGGTTGGCCACCGACCCGAACGGGAACTCCGCCGGTCCGGTCGCCAGGGCCTCGATGGCAGGGAACAGGACCCGTTCCTCCTTCATCAGGTGTGGCTCGAGGTCGGCGCGCAGCTCGGCGACCTGCCGGTGGACGTCCGTGAGCTCCGGGTGCCGCTCGCCGTGCACGGTGACGACCTTGGCGGCGAGCGCTTCGAGGAGCGGGAGCTCGGCGTGGAGGTAGCGGTGATGGGTGTCGACGATGTGCGCGGCCAGCGCGGGTGCATCGAGTGTGGCCCAGGTGGTGTCGCCCTCGGTGTCGAGGTCGGCGAGCGCGGCGTCGACGACGGCGACGTCGAGCCCGGCTGCATCGCATGCCGCGGCGAGCGAACGGTCGCCGTGACAGCAGTAGTCCAGTCCGAGCGTGTCGAGCAGGCGAGCGGCGGCGGGGTTGGCGACGACGAGATCGCCGAGCGTGACGTCGAGCGACGAGGCGACGCGATCGACCGCGTCCCACTGATCGGGCCGGAGGAGCTGGTGGGCGGCGGGGAAGAGGTCCGTCTCCTCGCGGTAGATGTGCTCGCCGAGCGCGCTGATCACGTCGCTCCGCCCGCTGCCGCCAGCCCTGGTCGCGGCCGTCGGCGAGCAGGCGGTGCACCTCCTCGTGCTCGTGCTGGTAGATGGCGACGTAGTCGCTGTCGACATCTGCCCGCAGCAGCTCGGCGAACACGCCGCGCTCTTCCAAGGTGGTGTGCCGCTCGAGCAGCTCGTGCAGCCGTGCAGTGAGCGCCGCCGCTTCCTCGGCGTCGGAACGGCCCACCGCGCGGCGCAGGTCGGCGAGCAACTCGATCATGACGTCGTGGTCCGCCGACAGCGCGGCGATCTGCGGGTGCGACCGACAGTCGCAGTAGTCACACATCGTGTTCCTTCCGGGTAGCGATCGTGAGCGGGTCGCGCCTGGCGTGCACCGTCAGGTAGCGCAACCCACTGACGTCGGCGGTGATGGAACGCACGGCGCTCCGTGGGAGCACGAGCGCCGCGGTCGGGGTCAGCTCGACCACGTGTGCGTCGATGGTCGCCTTCCCTGCGCCGGAGAGCACGACGACCAGCACGTCGACGGCGTCGTTGCGGTGCGGCGCGATGGCCTCGCCCGGCCCGAGCACGACGAGGTTGGCGTGCAACCCGTCGGGCGACACCGACCACATGACGCCGCCGGCTCCGCCGACGCCGGTGAGGTCCACGGGGCGCGCTGGCTCGGTCACGTCGTCAGGATCCATTTCTCCATCCAACGCTAGAGAAAGTTCGGTCACGGTCCAAGGGCAGAAGGTCCCGTGCTCAGTGACCCCTGAAGGCCTCCTCGAGCCACCACGACGGTTGGTCCTTGACGACCTTGGCGTCGAGCAGGATCGGCGCCGCGCGTGGCCCGGCGAGCCAGCGTCGGAGGACGTCGAGGTCGCCGAGCGAGCGGACCGTCGCCGCCTCGAACCCGAACCCATGGGCGATGGCGGCGATGTCCGTCTCGGGGAACACGACCGTGCCGAGGTCATGACCGTGCGGGCCGAAGTGGTGGATCTCGGCGCCGTACCCGTCGTCGTCGTAGACGACGACCACCATCGGCAGGCCGAGGCGGACCACGGTGTCGAGCTCGCTCACCCCCATCAGCGCGCCGCCGTCACCGAGCGCGGCGACCGGCAGCCGGTCTGGGCGGGCGAGGGCAGCGCCGATCGTCGTCGCCAGACCGAGCCCGATCGACTGGTACGCCTGGGTCATGCAGAAGCCGTACTCGTCGGGGACGGCGAGGTAGGCGCTCGGGTAGCCCTGGAAGTTGCCCGAGTCGGTGGCGACGATGCGCTCCGCCGGCAGCACGTCGTCGAGGGCCACGCTGAGCACGCGGGGGTCGATGCGATCGGCGCTCGAACGGTCCTCGGTGGCGACGTCGCGCCAGCGGACACCGGCCGCGATCCGCCGCCCGACCTCCGGCGTCCGGTAGCCGTCATCGTCACGTGGCGGCAGGGCAGCAGCGCACGCGACCGCGGTCGCCGCGACGTCGCCGACGACACCGAAGGTGATGGTGCGGTTGCGACCGAGTGCCTCCGGCTCGATGTCGACCTGCACGACCGTCGCGCCCGGCCCGATCAGCGCGCCGTGGCTCATCGTCCACATGTTCAGGGCGCAGCCCCACCCGACGATGAGGTCGGCGTCGCGGATCAGCTCAGCGGCGAGCGGTGAGGCGAACCCGCCGGAGATCCCGAGTGACCACGGGTTGCCGCCGAAGAGGCCGTTGGCCACCGCGCTCGTGGCCACCAGCGCCCCGCTGCTCGCAGCCAGCGCCTCCAACGCCTCGCGACAGCCGTGGCCCCGACCGCCACGACCGACGACGAACACCGGCCGCTCGGCGTCGGCCAGCGCGGCCGCGAGGCGTGTCACCCCGTCGGCATCCGCCACCGGCGGCGGCTCGTCCGGGGCGGGTGGGAGGTGCTCGGCGCCGGCCGGGACCTCGGCCGCCTGGACGTCGAGCGGCAGGTTGAGCACGACGGTGCGTCGATCGTGCCGCGCTGTCCAATACGCCGCGGCGGCGTCGGCGACAGCGGTCTCAGCGGACGAGACACGCATCGACACGGCGCCGACAGCCGCGGCCAGACCCGGTTGGTCGACGTAGAAGTTCGACAGCGGGTTGGTGACCTCGGCGGCCAGCACGAGCATCGGCGTGCGGCTCTTGGCGGCCTCGGTGATCCCCGTCATGGCGTTGGTCAGCCCGCACCCCTGGTGGACCGAGAGTGCAGCGACGGTGTCGCTCATGCGCGAGTAGGCGTCGGCCATCGTCGCCGCGCCGCCCTCGTGACGGGCGGCGACGAAGCGGCAGCCGGCCCGGACGAGGGCGTTGGTGAGATGGAAGTTGCCGGACCCGACGACGCCGAACGCCTGTTCCACGCCGAGTGCACCGAGCGCGCGCCCGACGGCGTCGTCGACCCTCATCACCGCTCGACGAGCGCGAGCACGCGCGCCGGGCTGCCCGATCCGGTGACGATCGGCAGCGGTCCGGCGACGATCGCCGCACCCGTCGCCGGGAGGCGGGCCACGTTCTGCAGCTGCGTCAGCCCGTACTTGCCGTTGCCCATCAGGTAGGCGTGGCACGGGAAGGCCGGGTCGAACGAGTGGGCGGCTCCGGCGTCGGTGCCGACCGTCTCCGTCCCGACGCCGATCACCGGCGAGACCTCGGCGATCCACCGGGCGCAGTCGGGCGAGATCCCCGGCGTGTGCGGGCCGGTGTCGTTGGCGTTGAGGAAGTCCTCCTGGCTCGCTGAGCGGGCGTCCCACCCGGTCCGGTACAGCAGCCAGCCGCCGTCCGGGAGCGGGCCGTGCTGGCGCTGCCACTCCTCGACGTGGTCGACCTCGAGCAGGAAGTCGGGATCGTCCGCGGCGTGGGCGGAGAAGTCGAGCACCACCGCCGGGGCGATCAGCCGCTGCACCGGCACGGAGGCGATGTCATCGCCGTCCCTGCCGGTGACCCAGTGGTTGGGCGCGTCGAAGTGCGTGCCCGTGTGCTCACCGGTACGGAAGTTGTTCCAGTACCACGCCGGGCCGCGGTCGTCGTAGTGGCTGATCTCGTCGAGCTCGAAGCGCTGGGTCTGGCCGAACTCGGGCGGAAGTTGGATGATCGGCGTGTCCGTGGACAGCGGCGCGGTGAGGTCGATCACCTCGATGCGCCCGGACGAGATGTCGGCGATGAAGTCGGCGAGCGTGGACATCTCGCGAATGATGGTCGATCGCAGGAGACTCAGGTGGGCGAAGGAGCGGCGCGGCAACGTTGAGTGTCCCTACGCCTCCGCCGCCTCAGCGCTTGGCGCCGATTTGGACAGCGGCGAGAAGTTCGGCGTGACGCCGAGCCTCGACGTTGCGCTTGCGCTGCCCGCGGCGGATCAATCGGTAGGGCACGACCAACAGGCCGAACGTCATGTACCACGCCAAGACGAAGGTCCACACGATGCCGATGACAAGGACCGCGAACGTCAGCAGAGCGATTCGAAGCGGAAGCGGCAGGGCCAACGGCACCATTCGCCAGATGCGCTGGCCAGAGCCGGTGAAGCTCATCGGAGCGGCGACGATTGCTCCGCGGGTCTCGGTTTGCACGATCGGTGCGAACGCCGGCGATACCGGCTCGAGATGGACCTGCTGAGGGATCGGCGACGTTGTCGCCAGCGTCGTGTTCCGCGGCGCCGGAAGGGTGCTCATCTGGAGTTCGGGTGCTTTCTCTCGTGGGTTCGTGTGCTCGCCAAAGCCCGCGGCACGATAAGTGAAAGCGTGCACAAGCGGCTTCGATTCCTGCGTCGGCGAGGTCACGGGGTTTCCCGTACGCGACCAACCCTGAGGTGGCCTGATGAGGGTGGTCGAGCCCGGCGTCGATCCGGGGACCTTCCGCTTTTCAGGCGGACGCTCTGCCGACTGAGCTACTCGACCGTATCGGCGGCGGGCTGACGCCCGCCCCCTCTAGCGGTCCCGACGGGACTTGAACCCGCGACCTCCGGCTTGACAGGCCGGCGTGAACTCCAGACTTCACCACGGGACCAGTGAATATGTACGCACCCCCAACGGGATTCGAACCCGTGCCGCCACCTTGAAAGGGTGGTGTCCTCGGCCGCTAGACGATGGGGGCAGAGGCGCCTCATCCGGTTGAGAGCACCGAGACGTTAGCACCGGCCCTGTCTCGATCCACCTGCTCGTTCGGCGTCGCCCCGGCCCAGAAGGCGCCATGGCGGAGATCGCGCCCAGATCAGCCGGGAGGTCGCCGGACATCGCCCGCACGGACGAGTCGAGCACCCACGACAGGTAGCCGTAGAGGTGGTACTCGGCGGTGTCGGCGAGCTCATCGGGCGGGTCGACCTCGTCGTCCTCGGTGATGTCGAGCATCGTGCCGAGCACGAGGCGGATGCTGTTCACGGCCTGCATGAACGCCAGCAGCTCGGCCTCGGCGATCTGCACCTTGCGGCCAGGCGCTCGAGCAGCGCGGTCACCGTGTCGATGCCCGCCAGCCGGCTGGTGACCAGCTCGTCGCGCATCAGCCGCTGGTACTCGGCCTCCTCGTCCCGGTTCGTCGGGGTGCACGACGGGGAACAGGCGGGCGAGCGCGTCGGGTGTCGTCGGTGCCTGGAGCATGTCGCGCAGCTCGTCGAGCAGACGCACGACGACGTCGCGCTCGTCACGGCCGAGGTGCAGCACGTACCCCGACCCGGAGCGCGAGACAGCTTTGGGCGGGGCCATCGACGACTACTCGTCGTGCTCCAGCGTGGCCCAGAGGCCGTGCTCGTGGAGGCGGAACACGTGCATCTCGGCCTGCTCCCGTGTGCCGCTGGCGACGACCGCCCTGCCCTTGTGGTGCACGTCGAGCATCAGCGACGTCGCCTTCTCGAGGTCGTAGCCGAACAGCTTCTGGAGCACGAACGTGACGTAGCTCATCAGGTTGATCGGGTCGTTCCACACGATCACGACCCACGGCCGGTCGGCACGACGTGACCTCGTCCAGCTCGGGCTCGTCGACCACGGCGGTGAGCGGTCGCGGCCCATTCAATCATCGAGCCGTCAGCCGGTTCGGCTCGCCGCGAGCGGCTGGCCTCACCTCCGTGCTCGCCGCCGCCGGTGCGCATCGGCGCTCGCCCACCTGACTTCCGTGTGACACGCTCTAACCTGCTCGCATGGCCGTCGGCAGCCGCCCACTCGTTCCGTCGCGGCTGGCGCCGGCGGCGGGCTGCACCGGGCCCACGGCGGCCGCGCACACCGCGCACCGTCGTCGGCGCCTACGTCGCGCTGACCAAGCCGCGGATCATCGAGCTGCTGCTGATCACGACCGTGCCGACGATGGTGCTCGCCGAGCGCGGCTGGCCGCCCCTCGGCCTGGTCATCGTCACGCTGATCGGCGGCACGCTGGCGGCCGGCGGCGCCAACGCCATCAACATGTACGTCGACCGCGACATCGACCCGCTGATGGTGCGCACCCAGCGACGTCCGCTCGTCACCGGGATCATCGCCCCCCGCACGCGCTCGTCTTCGCGCTCGCCCTCGAGGTCGTCGGCCTTCGCCGTGCTCTGGGCAGGTGCCAACCTCTGTCCGCCGTGCTCGCCCTCGGCGCGACGGCCTTCTACGTCGGCGTCTACACGATCTGGCTGAAGCGCACGAGCACGCAGAACATCGTCATCGGCGGTGCCGCCGGGGCCGTGCCGGTGCTGGTCGGGTGGGCGGCCGTCAACGATTCGCTGACCTGGGCGCCGGTCGTGCTGTTCGGCGTGATGTTCTTCTGGACGCCGCCGCACTTCTGGGCGCTGGCCATTCGCTACGCCGACGACTACCGGGCGGCCAACGTGCCGATGCTGCCGGCTGTCGTCCCGCTCGCCGACACGGCACGCCAGATGGTCGGCTACACGGTGGCGATGGTGGCCGCCACGCTGCTGCTCGATCCCCGTCGCCGACCTCGGCCCGATCTACGCCGTCGCCGCCGTCGTGCTCGGCGCCGTCTTCCTCGTCGCCACGGTAACCCTCGCCGCGCATCCCGACCCCGTCGCAACTCGATCCAGCGTGTTCGCCTACTCGATCACGTACGTCACGCTGCTGTTCGCTGCGCTCATGGTCGACGTATTGGTTCTCTGACTGCGTTCCCCGGCCACGCAGGCCGTCTCGCTCGCTGGCGCTCGCTCGCTGGCAGCTCCCCGACGGGCTCTCGTCCTCGAGCGATTTCTGACCGGCCGACGCAGGAC
>CAVVMS010000008.1:0-19025 GCA_963749315.1 uncultured Acidimicrobiia bacterium | reverse complement strand
GCCCCGACCGTGCCCCGGGGCGTCGCCGTGCCCGAGGAGCCGCCGTCGCTGGGGGCCGACTACGACACCGACTGGGCGCGCTCACCCGCCGCCCGGGTCGCACGCGGCGTGCTCGCCGAAGGGCCGGTTCGGCTGGCCGTCCGCCACCTCGCGTCGCCCGAGATCTTCGGCACCGATCGGCTCGACGACCTGCGCCGCCGCGCCGCCGACAGCGACGAGCCCCCGCCGCCACTCATCTTCGCCCCCAACCACCACAGCCACCTCGACACCGCACTGATGGTGCGCGCCGTGCCCTTCACGTGGCGCAAGCGCCTCGTCGTGGCCGCCGCCGCCGACTACTTCTTCGACAAGCGGTGGAAGGCGACGCTCGCCGCGCTGTCGCTCAACGCCATCCCCATCGACCGCGAGTCGACCGGCCGGAGGTCGGCGGACATGGTCCGCGACCTCGTCGACGACGGCTGGAGCCTGGTGATCTACCCGGAAGGCGGACGCTCCCCCGATGGATGGGGCCAGGACTTCAAGGGTGGCGCCGCCTACCTGTCGGCGCGCACCGGCGCCCCGGTGGTGCCCGTGTTCATCGACGGGACTGGGTCCATCTTCGGCAAGGGCATGAAGCGCCCACGGCCAGGCCGCACCCGCGTCGTGTTCGGCTCACCGATGCGTTCGGAACCCGACGAGAGCACGCGACGCTTCAACGCCCGCATCCACGCCGCCGTCACCGCCCTCGCCGACGAGGCGACGACGGACTGGTGGACGGCGCGGCGACGGGCTGCCGACCGGGCCAACCCGACGCTCGGCGGACCCGTCTACACGGGATGGCGACGGCAGTGGGACCTGTCGACGTGTCGCCGCCAGGGCATCGCCGGCTGGCGTCAGAAGCCGACCCGCCGCTGGCCCGATCTCGGCTGAACACTTGGGCTCAGCTCGCAGCCAAGCTGCTCGCTTCGCCTACCGAGCTCGTCGCCGCCGCTTCGCAGCGGCGCTCGTCGCGGACCTCGGCTACGACCGGCTCGTCTTCGAGGAGACCAAGGACGATCCGTTCGTCGTGCTCGCCGCCGCCGCCCAGGCGACGACCACGCTCGGCCTCGGGACCTCGGTCGCCATCGCCTTCCCCCGCAGCCCGACGTCCATGGCGCTCGCGGCCTGGTCGATGCAGCGCCTGTCACGCGGCCGGTTCGCCCTCGGTCTGGGCTCACAGGTGAAGGGACACATCGAGCGGCGTTACGGGATGTCGTGGCGGCCGCCTGCACCGTGGATACGCGACTACGTGCTCGCCCTGCGCGCCGTGTGGCGAACGTGGCAGGAGGGGGTGCCGCTGGCCGTCGACAACGAGCACTACCGGCTCAACCTGATGGTGCCGCTGTTCGACGCCGGACCGATCGACCACCCCGACATCCCTGTCCTGCTGGCCGCCGTCAACCCGGTGATGTGCTCGGTCGCCGGAGAGGTGGGCGACGGCATCAGACCGCACCCGGTGTGCACGCCGCCGTACATCGCCGAGGTGATGCTGCCCGCGGTGCGCAAGGGGGCGGCGCGTGCCGGCCGGTCGCTGGACGAGTTCACCGTGAACATGAAGCCGCTCGTCGCCACCGCCGCAGACGAGGAGCGGCTGGTCCCGAAGGTGCGCGACGCCCGCGCCCGCATCGCCTTCTACGCCTCGACGCCCGGGTACCGCGCCGCCTTCGACCACCTCGGTCTCGGCGAGCTCGCCGACGAGGCGAGCACGCTGTCGAAGGCCCAGCGCTGGGAGGACTTGCCTCCGTTGATCGACGACGACGTGCTGCACACGTTCGTCACGATCGGCACCTACGACGAGATCAGCACCCGCCTCCACGACCGCTTCGGCGACATCGTCACCCACTGTGAGTTCTCCATCGCCGTCGCCGACGACGCCGACCGGGCGGCACTGGCGGCCATGGTCGCCGATCTGAAGCGACGCTGACTACGTGCAGTCAGCGGGCGGCGGGAGCTTGATCTCGCGGCCCGTGTAGAGGTTCGGCCAGTCGGGGGTCGCCGTGTTGGCGGCGTTGAGCTCTTCCAGCGTGATGTCGAACTTGCGCGTGATCACGAGGGGGGCGTCGCCGGCCTCGACGACGTAGATCGGGTTGCATCGCTCGCCACCCGGCGCTTCAGTGGTGTCCCCGGTGGCGTCGGCCGACTCGGTGTCGTCGGTCTCGTCGTCGCTCTCACCGGCCGCCGTGGTCGTCGTCACCGACGGGTCGATGAACTTGGCGCCGGGCGGGATGCGCACGGTGCCGCCGATGCCCGGATAGTCGCTGAAGTTCTCGTCCCACCCGTTGTAGTTGCGCAGTTCCTCGAGGTCGACGCCGTACAGCTCGGCGACGCGGTAGGGGACGTCGTTGATCGACTGGACGGTGAACGCCTGCTCGCCGGCCGACAGCCCTTCCTCGTCGGGTCCGACGACGACCGTCGTCGCCGTGGTGGTGGCCGGTTCCTTGACGACGTAGCTCGACGGCTGGATCTCGACGGTGCTGGCGGAGGCACCGGAATCGTCGTCGCCGCACGACGTCAGGGCGATCAACGACGCGCCGGCGAGGACAACGGCTCCGGCTCGCACCAACATCCCCGAGAGGTTAGGCCCGGTTGCCGCGCTCGCGGACGCACCCACGTCGGTGCCGCGGCTCGCTCACACGAGTGGTCGGGTCGTCGGCAGCACCGGCGACGGCAGCCTCGACTCGCCGACCAGGTAGTGGTCGACCCCGGCGGCACAGGCGCGTCCCTCGGCGATCGCCCACACGATCAGGCTCTGCCCGCGTCCCATGTCCCCGGCCACGAACACGCCGGGCACGCTGGACATGAACTCGCTGTCGCGGCGGACGTTGCCGCGCTCGTCGAGCTCGACACCGAGGTGGTCGAGCCACGTGCCTCGCTCCGGCCCGAGGAATCCCATGGCCAGCAACACGAGGTCGGCCCGCAGTTCGCGCTCGGTGCCCTCGATCTTGCGGAAGCGGCCCTCGACGAGCTCGACCTCGTGGAGCAGCAGCGCCCGGACGTTGCCGTTGCCGTCGTCGAGGAAGCGCTCGGTGTTGACGCTGAACATCCGCTCGCCGCCCTCCTCGTGGGCCGACGACGTGCGGTAGATCATGCTCCACTGCGGCCACGGGTTGTCCTCGGCGCGGTCGTCGGGTGGCCGCGGCAGGATCTCCAGCTGGGTGACCGACGCCGCGCCCTGGCGATGGACGGTGCCGAGGCAGTCGGCGCCGGTGTCGCCCCCACCGATGATGACGACGTGCTTGCCGGCGGCGGAAATCGGCGGCTCGTCGATGTCGCCCTCCTGCACTCGGTTGGCCCACGGCAGGAACTCCATCGCCTGGTAGATGCCGTCGAGGTCGCGACCAGGCACCGGCAGGTCGCGCCACGCCGTGGCCCCGCACGCCAGCACGACGGCGTCGGTGGAAGCCAGCAGGACGTCGATGTCGACGCCGTCGCCGACCGCGGCGTTGGTCCGGAACACCGTGCCCTCGGCCGCCATCTGGTCGAGGCGGCGCTCGAGGTGGCGCTTCTCCATCTTGAACTCGGGGATGCCGTAGCGCAGCAGCCCGCCGATGCGGTCGGCGCGCTCGAGCACGACGACGGTGTGCCCGGCGCGCGTGAGCTGCTGGGCGGCGGCCAGCCCCGCCGGCCCGGACCCGATCACGGCGACGCGCTTGCCGGTGCGCACCGATGGCACCTGCGGCGTCACCCAACCCTCGTCCCATGCCCGGTCGACGATCTCCACCTCGACCTGTTTGATCGTCACGGGGTCGGCGTTGATGCCGAGCACGCACGCCGCCTCGCACGGCGCCGGGCACAGGCGGCCGGTGAACTCGGGGAAGTTGTTGGTGGCGTGCAGGCGGTCGATGGCGTCGCGCCAGTGCTCGCGGTAGACGAGGTCGTTCCAGTCGGGGATCAGGTTGCCGAGCGGGCAGCCGTTGTTGCAGAACGGGATGCCGCAGTCCATGCACCGCCCGGCCTGGTGCTGCACCTCCTTCAGGTCGAAGTCCTCGTACACCTCCTTCCAGTCGCGCAGGCGCACCGGCACCGGCCGCCGCGACGGCAGGTGCCGCTCCCACTGCAGGAAGCCGGTCACCTCACCCATCTCGTGCCTCGTTCGCTCGAACTCGCTCACTCGGCGTGTCTCGCTGGCCCTGGCGGGCCCGCCCCTCCGGCGACGCTCGACCTGTGATTCCAGTCGTGCTCACCCATGGCTCGCTTCCATGACGAGGCGCATCGTCTCGGTCTCGTCGAGGCCATCCGTCTCGGCCTGCTTCATGACGCTCAGCACGCGCTTGTAGTCGAGCGGCATGACCTTGCGGAAGTGGCTGACCTTGACGCTCCACGACGCCAGCAGGTGCTCGGCGACTGCCGAACCGGTCAGCTCACGGTGTCGGGTGACGACATCGTGGAGGAACGACCGGTCCTCGGCATCCAGCTCGTCGACCGTGACCATCTCCTCGTTCAGCCGCGAGCGGAACGTGCCGTCGGCGTCGTAGACGTAGGCGATGCCGCCGGACATCCCGGCGCCGAAGTTGCGCCCGGTCGATCCGAGGACGACGACGCGACCACCGGTCATGTACTCACAACCGTGGTCGCCGACGCCCTCGGCGACAGCGAGGGCTCCGGAGTTGCGCACGCAGAAGCGCTCACCGACCACGCCGCGCAGGAAGATCTCCCCGCCGGTGGCGCCGTAGGCGATCACGTTGCCGGCGAGGATCTGCTCCTCGGCGACGAACGGCGACGTCGGCGGCGGGGCGACCACGAGACGGCCGCCCGACAGGCCCTTGCCGAGGTAGTCGTTGGCGTCGCCGACGAGGCGCATCGTCACGCCGGCCGGCAGGAATGCCCCGAAGCTCTGCCCGGCCGAACCAGTGAGGCGGATGTCGATCGTGCCGTCGGGTAGGCCCTCCCCCTTCCACAGCTTGGTGATCTCGTGACCGAGCATCGTCCCGACGGTGCGGTTGACGTTGCGGATCGGCAAGTCGATCTCGACGTGCTGGCCGTCGTGGATCGCCGGCTGGGAGAGGCGGATCAGCTCGACGTCGAGCGCCTTGTCCAGGCCGTGGTCCTGACCCACCGACTGGTGCAGCGACTGGCCGTACGGGTTCTGCGGCACGGCGAGGATCGGTCCGATGTCGAGGCCGTCAGCCTTCCAGTGGTCGATGGCCGTGCGTGTGTCGAGCGCCTCGACGTGGCCGATCATCTCGGCCATCGTGCGGAATCCGAGCTGCGCCATCAACTCGCGGACCTCCTCGGCGATGAACTCGAAGAACGTCTCGACGAACTCCGGCTTGCCGTTGAACCGCTTGCGCAGCTCGGGGTTCTGGGTGGCGATGCCGACCGGGCAGGTGTCGAGGTGACAGACGCGCATCATGACGCAGCCGGACACGACGAGCGGAGCGGTGGCGAAGCCGAACTCCTCGGCGCCGAGGAGGGCGGCGATGACGACGTCGCGGCCGGTCTTCAGCTGACCGTCGGTCTGCACGACGATGCGGTCGCGCAGCCCGTTGAGCAGCAACGTCTGCTGGGTCTCGGCGAGGCCCAGCTCCCACGGCCCGCCGGCGTGCTTGAGCGACGTCAGCGGGCTGGCACCGGTACCGCCGTCGTGGCCGGAGATCAGCACGACGTCTGCTTTCGCCTTGCTGACTCCGGCCGCAACGGTGCCGACTCCGACCTCGGCGACGAGCTTCACGTGGATGCGCGCTGCCGGATTGGAGTTCTTGAGATCGTGGATCAGCTGCTTGAGGTCCTCGATCGAGTAGATGTCGTGGTGCGGCGGCGGGCTGATCAGCCCGACGCCTGGCGTGGAGTACCTGGTCTTGGCGATCCACGGGTACACCTTGTGACCGGGGAGCTGGCCGCCCTCGCCCGGCTTGGCCCCCTGGGCCATCTTGATCTGCAGGTCGTCGGCGTTGGTGAGGTACTCGGACGTGACGCCGAAGCGCCCCGACGCCACCTGCTTGATCGCCGAGCGCCGCGCCGGGTCGTGCAGGCGGTCGGCGTCCTCGCCGCCCTCGCCGGTGTTCGACTTGGCGCCGAGCCGGTTCATCGCCACGGCCAACGTCTCGTGGGCCTCGGCGGAGATCGACCCGTAGCTCATCGCGCCCGTCGAGAACCGGCGGATGATCGTGCTGGCCGGCTCCACCTGCTCGATCGGTACCGGCTCGCGCTCGCCGAACTTGAACTCGAACAGCCCGCGCAGCGTCGCCAGCCGCGCCGACTGGTCGTCGACGGCCCGCGAGTACTGGCGGAAGATGTCGTAGCGCTTGGCCCGTGTGGCGTGCTGCAGCTTGAACACGGTCTCCGGGTTGAACAGGTGGACCTCGCCCTCCCGGCGCCACTGGTACTCGCCCCCGAGCTCGAGCTTGCGGTGGGCTCGCTCCTCCGGACGGGTGGGGTGCGCGGTGGCGTGCCGCGCAGCGACCTCGGCGGCGATCTCGTCGAGCCCGATGCCGCCGAGGCGGCTCACCGTCCCGGTGAAGAACTGCTCGACGAGCTCGTGGCCGAGCCCGATCGCCTCGAAGATCTGGGCGCCGGTGTAGCTGGCGACGGTGGAGACGCCCATCTTCGACATCACCTTGAGGACGCCCTTGCCGCACGCCTTGATGTAGTTGCGCACCGCCACCAGCGGATCCATCCCGCCGAGGCCGTGCAGCTCGTCGCGGATCAGGTCCTCGACCGACTCGAACGCCAGGTACGGGTTGATCGCCCCGGCGCCGTACCCGACGAGCAACGCCATGTGGTGCACCTCGCGGGCATCGCCGCACTCGACGAGCATCCCGACCATCGTCCGCTGCTTGGTGCGGATCAGGTGGTGGTGCACCGCCGCCGTGAGCAGCAGCGACGGGATCGGCGCCTCGGCGGCGTCGGCGTTGCGGTCCGACAGCACGATGATCCGCGCCCCGTCGTCGATCGCCGCCGACACCTCGCCGCAGATCGCCGCCAGCGCACGCTCGAGGGCAAGGCCGCCGCCGGCGACGCGGTAGAGGCCCTTGACGACATGGGCGCGCAGGCCCGGGAAGGCGCCACCGTCGTTGGCGTGGACGATGCGGGCCAGCTCGTCGTTGTCGATGATCGGGAACCGCAGGACGAGCTGGCGGCAGCTCTCCGGGCCCGGGTTGAGCAGATCCGCCTCCGGGCCGACGGTCGACGACACCGACGTCACGACCTCCTCGCGGATGGCGTCGAGCGGCGGGTTGGTGACCTGGGCGAAGAGCTGGGCGAAGTAGTCGAACAGCAGGCGCGGCCGGTCCGACAGCACGGCGATCGGGGTGTCCGTGCCCATCGAGCCGAGCGGCTCGTAGGCGCGAGCAGCCATCGGGGCGAGGATGATCTTGAGCTCCTCGTGGCTGTAGCCGAACAGCTGCTGGCGGCGCAGCACACTGTCGTGGCTGAACACGACGTGCTCGCGCTCGGGCAGGTCCTCGACCTCGACGAGGCCGGCCTCGAGCCACTCGGCGTAGGGGTGCTCGGCGGCGAGCGCCGTCTTGATCTCCTCGTCGTCGACGATGCGGCCCTGGGCGGTGTCGATGAGGAACATCCGCCCCGGCTGCAGGCGGCCCTTGGTGACGACCTTCGCCGGGTCGATGTCGATGACACCGACCTCCGACGCCATCACCACCATGTCGTCGTCGGTGACCCAGTACCGGCTGGGGCGCAGGCCGTTGCGGTCGAGCACGGCGCCGATCACCGTGCCGTCGGTGAACGTGACGCTGGCCGGGCCGTCCCACGGTTCCATCACTGTGGAGTGGAAGCGGTAGAACGCCCGCTGGGCGGGGTCCATCTCCGCGTTGTTCTCCCACGCCTCGGGGATCATCATCAAGATGGCGTGGTGCAGTGGCCGGCCGCCGAGGTGCAGCAGCTCGAGCGCCTCGTCGAAGCGCGCGGTGTCCGACGCGCCGGGGGTGCAGATCGGGAACGCCCGGTCGATGCCGGGGATGGCCGACGTGCCGAGCATGGCCTCTCGGGTGCGCATCCAGTTCTGGTTGCCCTGGACGGTGTTGATCTCGCCGTTGTGGGCGACGTAGCGGTAGGGGTGAGCGAGCGGCCACGACGGGAACGTGTTGGTGGAGAATCGGCTGTGCACGAGCAGCAGGGCGCTCTCGAAGCGCTCGTCGTGGAGGTCGGCGAAGAACGCCGAGAGCTGCGGCGTCGTCAGCATCCCCTTGTACACGAGCGTGCGCGACGAGAGCGACGGGAAGTACGTCGCCAGCTCGACGTCGAGCTCGTGCTCGGCTCGCTTGCGGGCGACGAACGTCTTGCGGTCGAGGTCGATGCCGGTGGCTCCGCCCGGGTCGCTGACGACCAGGTGACGGAAGCGCGGCATCGCCGCGCGGGCGGTCGCCCCGAGGCAGGATGGGTCGACGGGGACGTCGCGCCACCCGACGACGGTCAAGCCCTCGTCGGCGACGATCGTCTCGATCGCGGCCTGCGCCTTCTCGGAGGCGACGTTGTCGTCGGGGAGGAAGGCCATGCCGACGGCGTACGCCCCGGGCGGCGGCAGCTCGACGCCCGGACCCTCTTGGAACGCGGCGCGCAGGAAGCGGTCGGGGACCTGGACGAGGATCCCGGCGCCGTCGCCCGTGTCCGGCTCGGCACCCGTGGCGCCGCGATGCTCGAGGTTGGTCAGCGCCCGGAGCCCGGTCAGCACCAGGTCATGGCTGGCAACGCCTTTGATGTTGGCCACGAACGAGACGCCGCACGAGTCGTGCTCGAATCGCGGGTCGTAGAGACCCGTTGGCCCAGGAGGTGTGTGCATCGTCCTTCTTCATCCACGACAAGTCGGGGTTCGGCTCAGGTGGACGCCCGGGACGACGCTGTCTCGGACGGTCGGGTCAGTCTAGAGGTTGGGATCTCGGTACGCGAAAGATGCTGTGCTGTCAACCGGCGCCGCCGGCGCGGTGTGTGAAGGGAGATGATCGCCGCTGCACGTGACGGAATGTTGACGTTCGAGCGATTCTTCCGCGACGAGTTCCCACGACTCGTGCCGATGCTGCACGCCGTCACCGGCGACCGCCAGCGTGCCGAGGATCTCGCCCAGGAGGCACTGGCCACGGCACAGCGGGACTGGGACCGGGTGGCATCACTCGACCGGCCGGGAGCCTGGGTCAGGCGCGTCGCCCTCAACGCATCCTCCAACGTCCGTCGTCGGCGGGGCCGGGAGGTCGCCGCCCTGCGCCGCGTCGGGCCTTCGCCCGATGTCGGCGACGTCCCAGCGCCCGCCGACCCCGAGCTGTGGGCGTACGTCCGCATGCTGCCCGAACAGCAGCGGTGGGCGGTCGCCCTGCACTACGTCGAGGACCGATCGGTGGCCGACGTCGCCGCCGTGCTCGGTTGCTCGGAGGGGACCGTCAAGACCCACCTCAGCCGTGCCCGGGCGACGCTCGCCCGACAACTGCAGCAGACCCGGAACGAGGCCACGTCATGAACGATGTCGAACGACGCCTCCGCGACGCCGGCGCCGGCATGCGCGACACCGCACCCTCCGACGCGCGCACCGAGGCCGCGCTGGCCAGGCTCGGCGACGTCCAGCTCGACGACGATCGCGGCAGCGGCCGGCGACGGATGTGGATCGTCGCCCCCGCCGTCCTCGCCGCCGCCGCTGCCGTCGTCGGCATCATCGTGATGACCCGTCCGGACCAGCAGGCGTTGGTCCCAGCCGAGACGACCATTGCCCCGGCACCGACGACCGCCCCGTCGGTCGTCGTCCCGCCCACGACGGTCGTCCCCGAGCCGTCGACCACCGTTGGCGCGTCGACCACGACGTCGTCGATCGTGGCCGGAACGGACCTCGGGCTCGGTGTGACCCTCGTGGCGTCGAACGAGAACTTCGACGGCGACGGCGGCGCTTGCCTCACGCTGTCGACGTCCACCGACAACGCCAGCGGCTGCGCCAGCGGGGCCACGATGCGGTCGGCGTTCGGACACCCGCTCGCCCTCCGCCTCGACGGCTCCGCCTACTGGTTCTTCCCCAGCGGCGGGGACGGCAGCGGGCAGCCGGACCTGGTCACCGCGGCGTCGGAATGCTTCGCCGAGGCCGACCTCCCCGGAGCACTCGTCGAGGACGCCGGTTGCAGACAGTGACGGCGTCGGCGTCCTCGGTGTCTTGCCTGCTTCGCCGGACGGTGCCACGAGCTGGACGATCGTCGGCGCCCAGAGCGACGGCATCGGGATCGACCTGCTCACCGAGTCCGCCGACCTCGATGCGCGGGTGTTCCGCTCGCCCGGCCCAGAATCGTCAGGGTCGTGCGTCGTCGTCGCCGCCCGCAACACCTCGCTGCGCGAGGCGTGCGGGATCCCAGGGAGGACGGTGTACCTCGCCGGCTCGACCGACGCTCCGCTCGTCGTCACCCACGACAACGACGCCGGTACGGCGACGCTGGACGCCGCTCGACCCGGCGACGACGCTTGATGTCAACGATTGCGCCGACCTCACGTCGGGCGAGCTGGTTGGCCTGCTCCCCGACCACGGCATGGCCGGCGCCCTGCTGTGCGGGGCCGACGTCGGTGCGGTCTGGGTGCCGCCCGAGCAGGGCGACCCTCGACTCGTCGAGGTCTCGTGGGACATCCTCGCTCGCGACGCCGGCGGGTCGTGGTCGGTGTCCGCGTCGGGCGTCAACTACACGTGCACCGAGGGGATCGCAGCCGAAGCGTGTGCCACGCTCGGCGTGTTCGATCTCGGGCAGTTGCCGCAGTTCCCGAGCGTGGAGTCGATCGCCGGGTTCGAAGCGGCGGTCGGCGACGGTGCTCCGCTCCCCGGTCGGCCGGCGATCGAGGAGGTCCCCAGCGTGGAGCCGGCCCAGATCTCGCGGCCCTGGCCGAGGTGGTCGTCACGGCCCTGCGCGCAGCTGCCGAAGACCCGGACCAGACGTTCGAGGTGCACAGCGACTCGTCGCCGATCGTGATCCGCCGGACGAACCTCGACGACTCGCTCACGGCCACGGTCTTCGTCCTCGCCACCGCAAACGTCGAAGGCGGCGTCGTGGTCGTCTCCAACGGGACGCGTGCCGTCGACATCTGCGGCCGTGGCACCACCACCGTCGACGGCGCGACCGTGTGCGTCTGACGTCTCGCCGATGGTGTCACGACGGTGCGCGACCCGAAACTCGCGAACCGTCGCAGTTGTGGGGGTCACCGTTCACCAATGTTGATGAAACGCCCTGGTGACGTCGTCGGTACCGTCCGGCGCCATGAGCCAGGTGACGCGGGAGTATGTGGGCGGTGCGCTGTTGCTGGTGGCGATTGTGACCTACGTGCTTGTCGGACCTCGGCGGCGATCAGCTCCGGCATTGGCGAGTTGATCCTCGATGTACGAGTACGACCAGAACCTTCCTCGTGACCGTTCACCGTTCTGGAAGCGGGGCTTGGTGGTGACGACGTACCTCGCCATCTTCACCGGCTTCGTCCTGTCGCTGCTGTAGCACATCGGGCACCCTACGAACGGGGTGTCACGACGAACCGTTGGTGTTGCGCAGCATGTCGAGCACGCCGGTGATCTCCAGCACACGCTGGACGGCGGGGTGCACGGCGGTGACGTGGAGGCGTCCCCGTTGGTTGGCGGTGAGGAGGGCGTTGACGCCAGAGGAGTCCATGAAGGTCACCGCACTGAGGTCGACGTGGACGACACCGTTGCCGCACACGATCGCCTGATCGAGCTCAGTGGCGAGGAGCGACGCCGACGCCGCATCGATCTCTCCGGTGGCGATCACACGGATGTCGTCGCCGGTGTCGGCGCGCGAGACGACCAGCCTGGCGGCGATCAGCCCGGCGCGTTCGAGGTGGCCACGGACGCCTGGGTCAGGAACTGAGATGGCGAAGTCGCCATCGCGAGCGGTGACGAGTGCCTCGATCTCGAGCAGGGCGCGGATGCCGGCGTCGTCGACGGACGTGACGTCATCGAGGTGGACGATCACTCGGTCGCCGGGTCCGGCGTCGATCCGCTCCGCCTCATCGATGAGCCGAATGCCACCCGGACCGTCGAGTGGGCCGACGAGACGGATCACGGTGCACGCGTTCGCTCCCCGGTAGCTGGCGATCCCCAGCTTCTCCGACAGCTCTGACATCTCGGCCCCTTGCTGTAGCTCGACCGCTCCGCACCTGCCTCACTGTTGAAGTACAAGCCATCCTACTCAGGGCGAGCAGTCCCACACGCGGGGGACTAGGGTGACGTCACCGAGGTCCGCCACCCTCCTTGAACCACAGGGTCGTCTGACTGGCTTCACCACCCGTGCTGGGGGGTCAGTCATGTCCGAGCAGCGGATCAGATCCGGTTTCGAGCGGCTCGCGCGCACGCTCATCACCGACGACGTCAACATGAGCGGCGCCTTGCGCCGGGTGGCCGATACGGGCTGTGGCCTGCTGGCCAACTGCGCGTCGGCCAGTGTGACGATCATCGAACGCGGCGAGGCGGTCACGATGGGCTCGACCGGTGATGTCGCCCTCGCCTTGGACGCCGCGCAGTACGGCGCCGGCGACGGGCCGTGCCTGACCGCCGCTCGGGACCAAGTCGTCGTCCGCATCAATGACACCAGCGTGGACCCCCGATGGCCGGAGTTCACCGATCGCGCCGTCGACCATGGAGTGCACAGCTCGCTGTCGGTTCCGCTCCGCCTCTCCCGCGACGATACGTGGGGCGGGTTCAACGTGTACGGAACCGTCGTCGCCGGGTTCAGCGAGGATGACGAGCAAATGTGTCAGGCCTTCGCCACGCAGGCGTCGATCGTCGTCTCCAACGCGCAGGCGTATTGGGCCTCGCTGGAGATGTCGACCAACCTGGCCAAGGCGATGGAAACGAGGGCAGTGATCGAGCAGGCCAAGGGCGTCATCATGTCGACCCACCGAATCAGCCCCGACGGTGCGTTCGACGTGCTCCGTCAGCGCTCGCAGCACGAGAACCGCAAGCTCCGCTTGGTGGCCGAGGACGTCGTCGAGGAGGCAGCACGAGGAACCGATGCCTGAGGCCCTCGACGCGGCGCGCCGAGATCTCGGACTCACCTACATGGACCTGTGGATCGAGTACTTCGCCCTCGGCGGGTTTCTCGACGTCAGCGGCCTCGCCGGCTACCTCAGCGGCACTCACGAGGCGACGCGAAACGATCACAATCTGATCGCCCACGCCCTCAACGAGACGTACCGCGAACGAGGTCAGGACAACCCGATCCGCTACCGCACCACCTGACCGGCGGACAGCGATCCAGGCAGCGTCATCGCCGGACCTCTCGCAACGTAGGGGTTGGCGCGAACCTCAGCCTGGGTCGGCGTAGACCGCAGAGCGCTGCTCGAAGTTCGCCGTCACCGCCTCGACCTGGTTGGGCGAGCCGATGAGGCTGCCGATCACCCGACGCTCTTCGGCGAACTGCTCGGCGGCCTCGGCATTGGCGATGCGGTTGAACAGCGCCTTCACCCCGCGCACGGCGTCGGGGCTGCGACCGGCGATCTCCGTGGCCAGCGCCATCGCGTCGTCTCGCGGCGTGTCCGACACGCGGGTCGCCAGTCCGAGATCCTTCGCTTCGCGTCCGCTGACGATGCGGGCGGTGAACGTCAGCTCCTTGGCGACGTCGGGACCGACCAGCCGCGAAAGGAACAGCGTCCCGGTCATGTCTGGGACGAGGCCCCAGTGGACCTCGCGAACCGAGAGTTGGGCGTCGGGATGGACGATGCGGATGTCGGCACCGAGGGCGATCTGGATCCCGCCGCCGAGGGCATGGCCGTGGACGGCGGCGATCACCGGGACCGGCACCTCTTGCCACACCCACGCCACCTGCTGGCCGAGGTGCGTGATGCCGCCAGGCGTCAGCCCCGCCGGGTTGCCATCGTTGGATGCGGCGGGCCGGTCGCCGCCCGCCATCGACTGGAACGACGAGAAGTCGAGCCCGGCGCAGAACGAGGCGCCCTCCCCCGACAGCACGACGGCGCGCACGCCGGTCTCGGTCTTCAACCGTTCGCCTGCGTCGCGCAACCCGGCGAACATCGCTCCGTCGAGGGCGTTGCGCTTGTCCGGCCGGTTGAGCCGCACGTCGGCCACGCCGCTGGCGTCGATGGAGATGGTCACCCGGTCGCTCATGGATTCATCATCGCCTGCCACACTCGGCGCCATGAAGCTGAACCTGTCGGCCGACGAGGTCCTCACCACCACCCGCTCGGTGCGCAAGCGCCTCGACTTCGATCGCCCGGTCGAGCGGGCGACCGTCGAGGAGTGCCTCGAGATCGCCCTGCAGGCACCGACCGGCTCGAACCGCCAGGGGTGGCACTGGGTGCTCGTCGAGGACCCGGCGAAGAAGCAGGCCATCGCCGCCATCTACAAGTCCAACTTCGACGAGTACCGCTCGATGCCCGGCGCCGAGTACACGACGGGCGACACCCGCGGCGAGCGCCAACCGAAGGTGATGGACTCGGCCGGCTACCTGGCCGACAACTTCCATCGTGCCCCGATGCTGCTGATCCCGTGCCTGTGGGGCCGCCTCGACAACGCATCGGTCGTGATGGGCGCCGGCGCGTGGGGATCGCTGCTGCCCGCGGTGTGGAGCTTCATGCTGGCGCTGCGCGAGCGTGGGATGGGCTCGGCGTGGACGACGATCCACCTGATGAACGACGGCGAGCGCCAGGTCGCCGAGCTGCTCGGCATCCCCTACGACCGTGTCTCGCAGGCGGGATTGTTCCCGATCGCCTACACCATCGGCACCGACTTCAAGCCGGCCAAGCGCGAACCGCTCGCCAAGGTCGTCCACTGGGACCAGTGGTGACGACACCAGCTCGCTACCAGTCCCCCGGCTGGTTCACCCAGCACGTCTTCAACCCGACGATCGCCCGCCTGACCCGCTGGGGGATCAGCCTGAAGGGATCACGCGTGCTCGAGGTGCGTGGCCGCACGTCGGGCGAGATCCGGTCGACGGTCGTCAACATGCTCGAGCTCGATGGCACCCGCTACCTCGTCGCCCCGCGCGGCGAGACGCAGTGGGTGCGCAACCTGCGCGCCGCCGGTGAGGGCACGCTGCGCGTCGGGCGGCGGGTGGAGACGTTCACCGCCACCGAGCTCGCCGATGCCGAGAAGCCGGCGGTCCTGCGCGCCTATCTCAAGGCGTGGGCATGGGAGGTCGGCAAGTTCTTCGACGGCCTGAAGGCCGACTCCCCCGACGCCGACATCGCCGCCGCGGCGCCCGGCTTCCCCGCCTTCCGCATCAGCTGACCCTCGATCTGGGCGCGCATCGTCTCGGAATCCGAGACGAATCGCGCCCAGAGACAGATCGCGCCCAGATTGGGGGACGGCGGGTCAGCCGGGTGTCGGGATCGGCATGCCGGGCTTCCATTTCGGCGACTGTGGGCTGATCAGGTTGTAGGGCTCGGTGTCGATCTCCTCCAGCTCCAGTTCGCCGGCGAGGACCTGCCGCTTCCACTCGTCGTGCTCGGGCTCGAGGCCGTGGAAGTCGGGCATCACCTCGGTGGCGAACAGCTCGAGTGCCTCGCAGATGTGCTCGTGGCGGTTGCGCCCGGCCTGGTTGAGCAGGATGACCTGGTCGACGTTGGACTCGGCGAACTTGTGCAGCTTGGCGCGGATCGTGTCCGGCGAGCCGATCAGTCCGCCGTGCTGTGCCCGCTGCCCCTCCGGCGACGCCTTCCACGTCAGGTACTCGTCCCACAGGCTGACCGTCCCCGGCACCACCGGGCCGTGGGTGTTGTAGAAGCGCAACGCGAACTGGAAGAAGGTCGAGCCGTCGGCGCGCCGCCGCGCTTCGTCGTCGGTCTCGGCGCACATGAACTGGCAGACGATGGCGATGTTCGGGTTCGTCTCGTACGGCCCGAGCAGGTCGAGGCGCCTGGTGAACGAGTTGTAGTAGGCGTGCACCCAGGCGTGGGCCGCCTCGGCGGACACGAACTGGAACCCGAGTGCGCCGATCCCCCGCCGCCCCGCCATCTCGATCGTCTCCAGCTGGCTGCACGCCACCCACAGCGGCGGGTGCGGCCGCTGGCGCGGCTTGGGCACGACGTTGCGCAACGGGAAGTCGAAGAACTCCCCGTGGTACTCCCAGCCCTCCTCCCAGAACATCGGCAGGAGGCAGCGCATGGCGTCCTCCCACACCGCGCGCTTGTCCCGGAAGCGCCGGTCGAAGGGGTGCAACTCGGTGACGCTGCTGCCCTCGCCGACGCCCAGCTCGACGCGGCCGTGGCTGATCAGGTCCAGCGTGCTGACTCGTTCGGCGACCCGGGCCGGGTGGTTCGTCGGCAGCTGCACGATGCCGTGGCCGAGGCGGATGCGCGACGTCCGTTGGCTCGCCGCGCCGAGGAAGACCTCCGGTGCCGACGAGTGGCTGTACTCCTCGAGAAAGTGGTGCTCCACCTCCCACGTGTAGTCGTAGCCGAGGCGGTCGGCGAGCTCGATCTGGTCGAGGGCGTCGTTGAGCAGGGTGTGCTCGTCGTCCGCGCTCCACGGCTTGGGCAGCTGCAGCTCGTAGAAGATCCCGAACTTCATGCAGCCACTCCTAGCATGCGGCCCGTGGGACCACCCGAGCCGAGGGCGCGAGCACGGGCGCTGGGGATCGACTTCGGGGAGCTTCCGACGGGGCGACACAACGCCATCACCGACGTGGCCGGCGTGCTCGTCGGGCACGTCACCTGCTGGTCGGACGAGCCCGTGGCCCGCACCGGCGTCACGGCAATCCTGCCGGCGCCGCTCACCGAGGTGTTCCATCGCCCTCCCGCCGCCGGTGTCGCCGTGCTCAACGGGGTCGGTGAGCTGACCGGATCGATCTCGATCGGCGAGCTCGGCTTCCTCGACACGCCGATCATGCTCACCGGCACGACCTCGGTCGGGCGGGTCTACGACGCCGTCGTCGACGCCATGTTCGACGCCGTCCCCGCGGTCGGTGACGACGACGTCGTCGCGCCCGTCGTCGGCGAGTGCAACGACTCCTGGCTCGACGACGCCCGGCGCCGCAACGTCACCGTGGCCCACGCTCGTGCCGCCATCGACGTGGCCGCCGGCGGCCCGGTCGCCGAGGGCGTCACCGGGGCCGGGACCGGGATGATCGCGATGGAGCACAAGTCCGGCATCGGCACGTCGTCCGCGTGATCGACGGCATCGGAACACTCGGTGTCCTCGTGCTCGCCAACTTCGGAGGATTCCGCCAACTTCGCGTGTCGGGTGTCCCCGTCGGCCGGCTGCTCCAGGAGGCGGACGTGACCGGGCGAGGCGATGCCGGCAGCTGCATCGGCGTCGTCTGCACCGACATCCCCCTCGACTCGCGCCAGCTCACCGGTCGCCCGGCGCGTGGGGCTCGGCCTCGCCCTCGTCGGCAGCATCGCCGGCCACGGGTCGGGCGACATCTTCTGCGCCGTCTCGACAGGCCACCGTGTGGCACGCTTCGCACGCGGCCGCGTGGCGGCCGAGCTGCTCGCCGACGATGAGATGGACGCGGTGTTCGCAGCGACGGTCGATGCAACCGAGGAGGCGGTGATCAACGCCATGTTCGTCGCCGACACCGTGGTCGGCCGTCACGCCCACACCGCTCCAGGACTACCGTCGACCGTATCCTGGAGCTGCTGTGAGCGACTTCGACCGCTTCGCTGCGCTCAGCTTCGACTGCTACGGCACGCTGATCGACTGGGAGACGGGCATCGTCGAGGCGTCGCGACCCTGGGCGGTGCGGCACGGCATCGACGACGACCGGCTGTGGAGGCCCACGCCACCCACGAGACGGCTGTCCAGTCCGGCACCCGACGATGCGCTACCCCGACGTCCTCCGCGCCACGTTCAGCGCGTCGCCGACGACATCGGCGTCGACGTCACCGACGACGAGCTCGCCGCGTTCGCCGGCCGGTGCCGGACTGGCCGGCGTTCCCCGACTCGGCCGCCGCGCTCGCCGCCTTGCACCAGCGGTTCCGCCTGATCATCCTCTCCAACATCGATCAGGCGTCGTTCGCCGCCAGCGCCCGCCGGCTCGGCGTCGAGTTCGACCTCGTGATCACCGCCGAGGACGTCGGCTCGTACAAGCCGCCGCGCCAGCGAACTTCGATGCCCTCCTCGGGGCGATCGCCAGCATCGGCGTCGACCGAACCGAGCTGCTGCACGTCGCCCAGTCGCTGTACCACGACCACGTGCCGGCCAAGGCAGCCGGCCTGCCGACGGTGTGGATCGACCGCCGCCACGGGCGCACCGGGACCGGCGCGACGCCGGAAGCCGCGGAGGTCACGCCGGATTGGCGTTTCACCTCGATGGCCGCCTTCGCCGAAGCTGCTGGCGGCTGAGGCGTTCCCTATCCTGGCGGCATGACCGCGTCGGCCACACGCGACGACTGGCTCGCGCCGTCGCCAAGGCGCTGAAGGTCGATCCGGACGTGGCGCTCGACCGCCTGCGTTCGACGACGTACGACGGCATCGTCATCGAGCCGCTGTACACCGCGGCCGACGCGCTGGAACCCGTCGAGCGCGGCGGTCGCCGCGGCGGATGGGACGTCCGCCAGGTCGTGGACGCGACGGCGGGACCCGGGCGCGCCGTCGAGGAGCTCGAGCGCGGCGCGACGTCGGTCCTGCTCGACCTCACCGGCCTGGCCGAGATCGACGCGGACGGCGTGCGGGCGGCACTCGATGGCGTCCTCCTCGACGTCGCCCCCGTCGTCCTGCTCGCCGGGGCACGCTGGCGCGAGGCCGCCGACGCGTTCGCCCCGCCTTCCGGTGGTCACGGACTCGGTGCCGATCCGATCGGCGAGGCCGCCGTGCACCCGGCGAGCCTCGATTCGACGCCACCTCGCTGCCCTCGCCGAGTGGCTCGGTCGCGACGGCGACGTCCGCGTGATCACCGTCGACGCGACGTGGTACCACGACGCCGGTGCCTCCGAGGCCCAGCAGCTGGGCTGTGCGGTCGCCATCCTGGTCGACTACCTCCGTGCCCTCGGCGAGCGCGGCGTCGAACCCGACACCGTGCTGCGCCGGTCCGAGCTGCGCGTCGAGGCCATCTCGCCGACGAGTTCGCCACGATCGCCTCGATCCGCGCCCTACGCCAGTTGTGCGCCCGTGTCGCCGAGGTCGCGGGGGCG
>CAVVMS010000007.1:0-104682 GCA_963749315.1 uncultured Acidimicrobiia bacterium | reverse complement strand
ACGGGCGCTGAGCTCGGCGAGGGCGACCGAGGTCGGGAGGGCCCCGGTGGACCGAGGACGGATCCTCGGGTCGTGCAACGCGGCCAGGGCGCTTGCCACGGATGCGGCGACGGGGTCGGCGTCCGGCCACGTGGATGGCGTCGCCTGGTTCGGGACGGTCGCGTCGGGCGGCCAGCGGGCCACGCCCACCGAGCCGATCTCGAGGACGCTGCGACACATCGCCGGCGCCGCCTCGCCGACGGGGAGTACGACGATGACGGCGACGAAACGGCCGTGCCGAGGAACCGGCGCAGCGGCCCGGTGCGCTGGGCGAGCAGGTCGGGGCGGTCGGTGACGACGACGACGTGACGGCCGTCGTCGAGCCGGCCGAGGACGTCGGCGACCCGCTCGGCGTCGTCGGCGGCGACGACGTGGCCGCCCGCCGGAGGCGGCGTGCGGCAGCCACGTGCACCACTCCCAACGGCCGGGTCGGCGGCGACGACGACGAGGCGCCAGTCGGCCGGCCCGACCCAGGTGGCGAGTTGCACGATCAGGGCGCGCACGACGGCGTCGGCTCGCGCCGCCGACGGCGAGGGCGGCGCCGGGTCCGAGATCGACGGCACCGGGGCGTCGGCGAACCGCTCGGCGGCGGCGACGACCGGGCGAGCTCCGCGGGTAGGTCGCCGCGCAGGGCTGAGCTCCCAGCCGACCGGCCCCAGCCCGACGCCACGCGGAACGCGTCGCCGTGCTCGCCGCGCCGGCCCAGACGTCGGCGCGCGAGCGTCGTCGCCGCGGCGACCGCCTCGGCGATGCGCGGTGTCGTCGCGACGTGGTGGCGCCAGCGGGCGGCCCGCTGCACCTCGACCGCCGCGGCGAACGCGGCGCGCTCGCGGTCCACCGACCGCGCCCGCCGCCCTTCACGGGCGGCGCCGATCCGGCCGGCGAGCCACATCCCGACCGAGGCGAGCACGCCGACGGCCCGAAGACCAGGAACATCGGCGACCCCATCACGACGGCGATCCCGACCGACCCGACGGCGCTGAACGCCGCCGCCAGCAGTCCGCCGCACCGGCGGGCGCGGCGCGCCCGGCGGCCGCCGGGGGGACCGGGATCGGTGGCGGATCCCACCGCGGCAGCGCGCGGGCGTGCGCTGCATCGTGCGCCGCCACGGGTCGCCGGCCGTGGCGCGTGCCGCCGGCGGGGCGCCGGTCCGCCGCGACGGCCGGCGCAGCCGGCTCGGCCCCAGGTCGACGGCCCCGTCGTCGAGCCGGGCGCCCCGACGACCGGCTCGCCGCCGATGCGGCCGGCACGCGGCCGGTGAGCTGGACGAGCACGACGTCCCGGCCGCGCCGACGCGACGAGGGCGTGGTGCGGCTCGAGCGTCGGTCGTCGATGCGCACCGCCGCCGACGGCGAGCGCCCCACGATGTGGCGGCCGGCGGGAGCGCCGACGCTCCCGCTCCCGGGCCGGCCTCGCCGACGACGGACGGCGCGCCGGCGCCGGCGCCGGCGCGGCGGCGAGCGGCGACGTCGAGCCGGCTGCCCGCGCACGACCCGGCCCGCCAGCGTGTCGTGCGGGCGACCGGGCGGCCGTCGAGGGCCAGCGGCGCGCCGGGGTCGAGGCCGAGCGCGTCGGCGAGGTCGCCGACCCGGTCGTCCGGCGAACGCGGCGACGTGTCAACCCGCCCGCCGGGCCCCTGGATCTCAGGCGATGGACAGTGGGGATGGACGCAGCCGCCATGCCCCCATGGGTGCTGCGAGGGGCGGAAGGGGAAATTCCGTGAGCGTCGCAGCCCACCGCTGGGCGCCGGTGAGCCGGGCGGTGAGGGTCGCGGTGAGGGTGGACCGTCACGGTCGACGCATGCCGACCACGCACCCGCTCCTCTCCGCCCGCCTCGACGCGAGTGGGCGGCCCTGCGACGTCGTCGCGAGCCGTCGCCCCAGCCCGTCGCTGGGGTGTCACCGCGCACCCGTTCGACGACCTCGACGAGCTGCTCCTGCTCGCCGGCTACCGGGTCGAGGACCGCCCGAGCGCAACGACGTGCTCCTCCGCCTCGTCGCGGTCGCCCGCACGACGACCTGGCCTCGCGGATCGTGCTGCAGCGGGTCCTGCCCGGGCTGCTGGCGTCGTCCGCCGGCGGGCGAGCGCCGAGGACGACGGGTCGTTCGAGGAGCTGATCGGCGCGGCCTGGCTGTCGATCCGCTGCTGCCCGGTCGACCGGCGCCGGCCCACGTCGCCGCCAGCATCGTCCGCGACGCCGCCTACCGGGCGTTCATCGCGCCGACCCGCCGGCGGTCGGCGAGCGAGGTGTCGGTCGACCCGCGGACGCTCGAGGACACCCCGGCCACGACCGTCGTCAGCCCGTGCGAGGAGCTCGCCGCGGTCCTCGCCGACGCCCGCTCGGCGGGGATCGCCAGCCGTGACCTCGACCTCGTCCGCGACCTCGTCCGGGCCGGGTCGCCCAACGTCCTCGCCGCCGAGCGCAAGGTCACGCGCGCGCACCATCCGCAACCACCGCGACCGGGCCCACCGCCCGCACTGCGGCGCGCCCTGCGCCGCCTGAGCCGAAGTCGGGGCGGCGCTTCTCCAGGAAGGCGGCGATGCCCTCCTGGGCGTCGGGGGTCGTGGCCGCCGCGGCCATCACCTCGACGGCGTGCTCGTAGGCCGCCGTCTGGTCGAGGTCGACCTGGGCGTAGAACGTCCGCTTGCCGAGCGCCTTGGACGCGACCGAGCCGCGTGTCGCCCGGCCATCAGCTCGTCGACGGCGGCGTCGAGCTCGTCGTCGGGCACGGCCCGGTTGATCAGCCCCCAGTCGGCGGCCGTGGCGGCGTCGATGGCGTCGCCGGTGAAGGCCATCTCCAGCGCCCGCTTGCGGCCGATGTTGCGGGCGACGGCGACGAGCGGCGTGTGGCAGAACAGCCCGCCCTTGCCGCCGGGGATGGCGAAGCCGGCCGACTCGGCGGCGACGGCGAGGTCGCACGTGGCGACGAGCTGGCAGCCGGCGGCGGTCGCCAGGGCGTGGACCTTGGCGCACACCGGCTGGGGGATCGACTGCACCGTGCCCATCATCCGCGTGCACACGTCGAACACCTGGCGGGCCTCGTCGTAGCCGGCGCCGGCCATGTCGCCGAAGTTGTGGCCGGCGGAGAACACCGGCCCGTTGGCGGCCAGCACCACGCCCCGGGCGTCGGTCGCCGCCGATCGCCTCCAGCGCCGCGGTCAGCTCCTCCATCACGTCGAGGGCGAGGGCGTTGCGCTTCTCCGGGCGGTCGAGCGTGACGGTCGTGATGTCCCCGTCGCGCTTGACGATGAGGTGGTGGGCGTCGTCCATGGACCAGTGTCGCGCCAGTGCTACGCTCGGGCCATGGGGGAACCGCCGACCATCCGCGAGCTCGCCGAGCAGCACTGGAACGGCGAGGGTGACCTCGTCCACGCCCACCACCCGGTGACGCCGGCGCTCGGCCGGGCCGCCGAGGAGATCGCCCCCGGCATCCTGACGATGATCTCGGTCGCCTCGGTCAACGCGATCGACACCGGCGACGGGCTGGCGATGCTCGACACCGGCGGTCAGTTCGACATCGACCACGTCTACGACCAGGTCCGCGGGTGGCGGCCGGAGGCGCCGGTGCGGGCCGCGGTCTACAGCCACCACCACGTCGACCACGTCTTCGGCACGGCCCGGTTCGAGGCCGAGGCCACCGACCGCGGCTGGCCGCATCCGGTCGTCTACGCCCACGAGGACCTGCCCGACCACTTCCGCCGCTACGAGCGGACGCTCGGCTGGAACGCGGCGATCAACAAGCGCCAGTTCGCCATCCCCGTCGACCGCTTCGACTGGCCGGCCGACTACCGCTACCCCGACGTCACCTACCGCGACCACCTGACGTTCACCCAGGGCGGGCTGACGTTCGAGCTGCACCACGCCCGCGGCGAGACCGACGACGCGACGTGGACGTTCGTCCCCGAGCTGGGCGTGCTGCACCCGGGCGACCTGTTCATCTGGGCGGTGCCGAACGCCGGCAACCCGCAGAAGGTGCAGCGCTTCGCCAGCGACTGGGCGGCGGCGCTGCGCGAGATGGCCGGCTGCGACCCGGAGATCATGCTGTGCGGCCACGGGCTGCCGATCTTCGGCGCCGACCGGGTCCGCCAGGCGCTCGTCGACACCGCCGACGTGCTCGACACGATCGAGGCCCAGACCCTCGCGCTGATGAACCGCGGCGTGCCGCTCGACCGGGTGCTGCACGAGGTCGAGGTCCCCGAGCGGCTGCGCGAGCTGCCGTACCTGCAGCCGGTGTACGACCACCCGCAGTTCCTCGTGCGCAACGTGTGGCGGCGCTACGGCGGGTGGTACGACGGCGAGCCGGACAACCTGCTGCCGGCGCCGCGCGCCGAGCAGGCGCGCGAGTGGGTGACGCTGGCCGGCGGGCTGGAGCGCGTGCTCGCCCGGGCGCGCGAGCTCGCCGCTGCCGGCGACCACCGGCTGGCGTGCCACCTCGTCGAGTTCGCCGTGCTGTTCGAGCCGGGATCGGCCGAGGCCCACGAGGTGCGCGCCGAGGTGTACGCGGCGCGCAGCGCCCAGCAGGAGTCGTCGATGGCCCGCAACATCCTCGGCCACGCCGCCCACGCCAGCCGCCAGGGCAAGCGCGACCTCGCCGGCGACTACTGATCTCTTCGCGTCAGCCGGCGCGCGGGCGTCGAGCTCGGCGACGAGCTTCTTCGGGGCGATCGTCCGGTAGCTCTCCTCCACCCAGTCGCGGAGCAGCTCGAGCGGCGTGTCGGGATCGTTCACCGGGACGGTCACCCAACCGTGGCGTCCGAGGCCGTAGCTCGTCGGCTGCGCACCCGGTGTCGCCAGGGCGTGGTCGGCCGACTCGGGGAGCTTGACGGCGATCGTCGGCGGATCACCGGATCCGAAGAAGACGAAGATCTTCTTGCCCACCTTGGCCACCGCGTCGCCCTCCCACGGCATGTCGGCGAATGCCCCGGGGAGGTCGAGGGCGAACGACTCGAGCGGACTGAGGGGCGCGCGGCATCGCCACATGCTCGCGCAAGTCAGCGGGATGTCACACCGCTCCCACAGGCGGCTCTTACGTCGACGGATCACGATCGCTTCCGTGACCGACGAACAACCAACACCACCCATGAGCCGACGCAAGCGACGCCTGGCGACGGGCGCTGCGGTCCTCGGGGCCGGCGCTCTCTTGGCCGTGCCGATCACCGCCTTCGCCCAGCAGGACGACGACGACACCACGACCACGACGCCGGCGGAGACCGAGGACACCCCACGCGGCAGTTGGATCGCCGAGGCCCTCGACGGTCTCGTGACCGACGGGACGCTGACCCAGGCGCAAGCCGACGCCGTGGCCGAGGCGCTCGAGGCCGCCAAGCCAGAGCGGCCGTTCGGCGGCGGCCGGCACGGACCGGGAGGGTTGGGCTTCGGGCGCATCGGTCTCGATGCGGCGGCCGAGGTCATCGGCATCGAGGAGGACGACCTGCGCGACGCCCTGCGCGACGGCACGACGCTCGCCGAGCTGGCCACGCAGAACGGGGTCGCGGTGCAGGCCGTCATCGACGCCCTCGTCGCCGAGGGCAACGAGCGCATCGACAACGCGCTCGAGGACGGCCGGATCGACGAGGCCGAGGCCGCCGAGCGACGCACCGAGCTCACCGAGCGCATCACCACCCTCGTCAACGACGGCTTCCCCACCCGTGCTGACCGCGAGGTCCCTGCCGAGGCCGACGAAGCCGCCCCGACAACGACGACCGGCTGACCCCATCCGAGTGTTTGCTGCACGCGGTGAGAGATGTGCGCTGCATGTGTGCGCATCTCTCACCGCCGCCGTGCGATCGAGGCGATGACGGCATCGATCGTCGGGCCGAAGTGGTCGACGAGCTGCACCTCTGACACACGCCGCACGAACCAGCCGATCGCATCGGCCGCATCGTCCCGCTGGTTGTCCCGGGCCGTCCCCTCGGGTGTGCGGTGCTCCGGGTGGACGTCGATCTCCAGCGCCCAGCGCAGTTCGGGGATCGCCATGTCGAACCGCGCTCGCCCGTAGCCGGGAAGGCGAACCTCGAGCTGGCGGACGAGGCCACGAACCCCTCGCCCTGTCAGCTCGTCGAACACACGACGCTCCCACTCCGACTCGGCGGGCGCGCCTGGAGTCCGGGCGGCGAGGATCCGGAGGAACCGCAGCACCCATGGGCGCCCGGGGGTGCCGAGTCGCTCGGCCACACGCTGCAACGTCAGCGTCGTGCACAGCTGCCGGGCGAGGGCGTGCTCGATCATCGACGTCAACGCCGTGTCGTCGATGTAGCGCGTCATGTCCACGACGGTCCGCGGAGGACTGGTCACCCGGATGCCATCGGGTCGCTGGACGACGTCGGCGTCGGACAAGGTGGCTGTTCGGAACACGCGGACCCACGCCGCGCAGCAGGGTTGCTGCGTGGCGGTGCGATGACGTGGACGACGCCATCGCGCGGGCTGCGCCGGAGGTCCCACAGGCGGCCGGCAGTCGGCCCGCCGACGACGAGGTGCGGGCGGCTGGCGCACAACGCCGCGCACCGCGACCGCTCGTCGTCGGCGACGCCGGTGAAGCGGTACCCGCCATCGACGACACGGTCGAGGATGCCGGATGCGACGAGACGCCGTCGAGCGTCACGGTCGATGCCGTGCTCGTCGAGCGCGGCGGTCAGATGGTGGCGTGATGGTCGCGCAACCACGCGAGCGATCGTGCGTCGAGTGACACGGTGGTCTCCGTTCGATCGAGTCGATTCGGCGACCTGGTCGCGATCGACGACGACGCTACGCCAGGGGTGTCGCGATGAGAGATGTGCACGCCATGTGCGCACATCTCTCACCGTGTGCGGCAAAACTCGGATGGGTCAGAGCCAGCCCTTGCGGCGGAAGAGGAGGTAGAGGCCGCCGGAACAGATGACGGCGATGGCGGAGGAGGCGACGACGCCCCACGTCTCGCCGGATCCGGGGTAGGGCACGTTCATCCCGTACCAGCCCGTCACGAGCGTGGGCACGGCGATGATCGCCGCCCAGCTGGTCACCTTCTTCATCACCTGGTTCTGGCGGTAGTCGCGCAGCAAGAGGTTGGCGTCGACGATGTGGTCGACCAGCTCGCGCAGCGCGTCGACCTCGGTCGACGCCCGCTTGACCTCGCCGGCGACGTCGCGGAGGTACGGCGCGGAGTCGTCCTGGAACGGGCGAGGTCCTGGTCGACGATGGTCCCGACCGCCTCGGCGAGTGGGCCGAGGATGCGGTCGAACGTGTTCAGCGCCTTGCGCATCTCGAACCACTGGCGATGAGCGCTGGGCTCGATCGGCGACTCGGCGAACACCTGGTCGGCAACCTCGTCGTAGAACGCCTCGAAGCGGTCGATCGTCTCGAAGTAGCCGTCGACGACGACATCGAGCATGGCGTACAGGACGACCCCGACCCCATGCGCACCGAGCTCGCGGCGAGCGACCCCAACGCGACACGCAGCGCTCGACGAGATCGGCACGCCCGTGGTGCACGGTCACCAACCAGCGCCCACCGATGAAGACGGCGAGCTCGTCGGTGCGCAACACGGCGTCGTCGACGTCGAGCTCGATGGCGTGACACACGAGGAACACGTGGTTCTCGTAGTGCACGTACTTGTCCCGCTGGTGCTGGTCGAGGGCGTCTTCGACCGACAGGTGGTGCAGGCCGAGCTCGGCGGCGAGGTGCTGCATCTGCTCGAGCGACGGATCGTCGAGGTCGATCCACACGACGTCGTGGCGCCCGTCGACGAGGTCGGAGACGGCGTCGAGGTCGTCCTTGGCCACCGCCACCGGCCCGTCGCCGAACGCACGCGTGGTGATCGAGCCCATCGGATGGTGGAGGCTATTGCCGATGGAGATCACGATCGTCAAGGGCGACATCGTCGAGCAGGAGGTGGACGCCGTCGTCAACGCCGCCAACAGCGGCCTGATGGGTGGCGGTGGCGTCGACGGGGCGATCCTGCGCGCCGGCGGCGCGGCCCAGCTGGCGGCGCGCCGCGAGCTCGTCGAGCGCATCGGTTCGCTGCCGACCGGCGAGGCGGCATGGACCGACGCCGGCGACATGCCGGCTCGCTGGGTGATCCACGTGGTCGGCCCGGTGCACTCGCGGAGCGATGACCGCACGCCGCTGCTCGCCTCGTGCTATCGCCGCGCCCTCGCCGTGGCCGACGAGCTCGGCGCGACGTCGGTCGCCTTCCCGGCGGTGTCGGCGGGGATCTACGGCTGGCCGATCGACAACGCCGCCGACGTCGCCGTGGGCACCGTCGCGGCGACCTCGACGGGGGTCACCGACATCCGGTTCGTCCTGTTCAGCGACGAGGTGTTGCGGGCGTTCACGCGGGCTCACGCCGCGCTGGCGTGATGGCCAACCTGCCATAGGGTGACCGCCGTGACCGACCACGAGCAGGTCACCCACTGCCACGACCCGGTGACAGGACTGCGGGCGATCATCGCCATCTTCTCGACGGCGCTCGGACCGGCGCTCGGCGGGACCCGCTTCCACCCCTATCGGTCGGAGTCCGACGCGCTCCACGACGCCCTCGACCTGTCGCGGGCGATGGCCTACAAGAACGCCCTGGCCGGGCTCGACCACGGCGGCGGCAAGGCAGTCATCATCGGTGACCCGTCGACCGACAAGAGCCCGGAGCTGCTGCGAGCGTACGGACGGTTCGTGCAGGGGCTCGGCGGGCGGTACATCACGGCCTGCGACGTCGGCACCTACGTCGAGGACATGGACGTGGTGGCCGAGGAGTGCGACTACGTGACGGGCCGCAGCGTCGCCGCTGGCGGAGCAGGAGACTCCAGCGTGCTCACCGCGTTCGGCGTGCACGAGGGGATGCTCGCCGCCGCCGACCACCTGTGGGGCGCGCCCGAGCTGAAGGGCCGGCGGGTCGGCATCGCCGGCGTCGGCAAGGTCGGCAAGCACCTCCTGGTGCACGCCCTCGACGACGGTGCCGAGGTGGTCGTCACCGATGTCGACCCGTCCGCGCTGGACTGGGTGCGGGCACACCACCCGGACGTCGACGTCGTCGCCGATACGGCGTCTCTCGTGCGCACCGAGCTCGACGTCTATGCGCCGTGCGCGCTCGGCGGCGCGCTCGACGACGAGGTGGCCGAGGTGCTGACGGCGGCGATCGTGTGCGGCGGCGCCAACAACCAGTTGCTCCACGACCGCATCGACAACCGGCTCGCCGAGCGGGGCATCGTCTACTGCCCCGACTACGTCGTCAACGCCGGCGGCGTGATCCAGGTTGCCGACGAGCGCCACGGCTTCTCGTTCGAGCGGGCGAAGGCGAAGGCGGCCGGGATCCGCGAGGCCACGCTCGCCGTGCTGCGCACGGCGGAGGCCGAAGGTGTCACGCCGAGCGAGGCGGCCGACCGGCTGGCCGAGCGACGGATGGCCGCGGTCGCACCGACCGAGCGGATCTGGACCGGACGCTAACGACCGAGGGCATGCCAGACGGCGGGGTCGATGCGTGCTCCGCGGCGCTCGGCGTTGCCGAGGAACTCGACCAGACGCTCGACCGCACCGGGACGGTCCTCCCAGTCGTCGAGCGGGACCACGACGCGGTGGAGCACACCGCCACCGATCGACAGGTCGATGCCCGGCTCGCCCGGCTCGATGTCGACGGCGGTGACGTCCTCGGCACCGATCGTGCGCCAGCGCGCCCAGCGGCGAGCGGACAGCACCTCCGGGCCGATCGCCCACGTGCTGCGGAAGGCCTCCACCCAGACGAGGAACGCCATCGACGAGTACACCGCGCCGAGCACGGCCGCGGCGTGTCCCCAGGCAACCGCTGCGGCGACGCACCCGACGATCACGACGACGAACAGCGCAGCGATCGGACCGTCGGACTGCCGACGGAACGGCCGCGGCTCGAGGCGGATGGGACCGTCGGGATCGAACGCGGACGGCACGATGACTGCCACGGAGCGCACGCTAGTCGCCGGATCGCCGAAAGTCGACTCGATCGGTCAGGATTTCGCCGTGGCATGCTGCGGGCGATGTACAGCGAGGCCACCGCCGACGCCGCGCTCGCCGAGATCCGCCGCATCTGCGTCGCCCTGCCGGAGGTGACCGAACGCCTGAGCCACGGCTCGCCGACCTGGTTCGTCCGCGGCAAGAAGACGATCGTCACGTTCGTCGACGACCACCATGGCGACGGCCGCTTGGCGATCTGGTGCGCGGCGCCGCCTGGCGTGCAGGAGCAGCTCGTCGAGCAGGAGCCGGAGCGGTTCTTCCGCCCGCCCTACGTCGGTGGGCGCGGCTGGCTCGGCGTGTGTCTCGACGTCGACCCGGACTGGGACGAGATGGCCGAGATCTGCGCCGACGCCTACCGTCAGATCGCACCGAAGCAGCTCGTCGCCGAGCTCGACGCCCAACTCGACCTGAAGGGGTGAGCGATGTTCCGCCACGTCGTCATGTTCACGTGGACCGCCGACACCACGCCGGCGGACGTGTCGGCGATCGTCGACGGTCTCGGCGGTCTCCCCGCGGCGATCGGTGAGATCCGCGACTACCGCTTCGGCGCCGACGCCGAGATCAACGAGGGCAACTTCGACTTCGTCGTCGTCGCCGATTTCGAGTCGGCAGAGGACTACGTGATCTACCGCGACCATCCGGTGCACCGCGCCTTGATCGCCGAGCGCGTCGCCCCGCACGTCGCCGCGCGCGCGGCCGTGCAGTTCCACACCGCCTGACGGTCCGAACATCCAGGGCGGCTTCGCCGCCGAACACCGTGGGGCTGCGCCCCCACACCCCATCACCGCCCGGCGTGCTGGCGCACGCTCGGTCGGGGCGGCTTCGCCGCCGAACACCGTGGGGGCTGCGCCCCCACACCCCATCACCGCCCGGCGTGCTGGCGCACGCTCGGTCGGGGCGGCTTCGCCGCCGAACCGGTGACGAGTGCCACACGTATCACCGACGACGACACGCGGCTCTGGAGGGACCAGGAGGGAATCCGATGAGCGGGGAAGGCGGACAACCAGACGCAGCGCCGGGGCTCCCACCTGGCCGCTACGTGTGGCTGCCGGGACGGGGCCGGACGTTCGTCCGCGAGCTGGCCGGGCCCGCCGGGCGCGCCGGTGCTCGTGCTGCTGCACGGCTGGACGGCGACCGCCGACCTCAACTGGTGCGCCTGCTTCGCCCCGCTCGCCGAGCACTTCCGCGTCGATCGCCCTCGACCACCGCGGCCACGGCCGCGGCCTGCGCTCGGCCGAGCCGTTCCGCCTCGAGCAGTGCGCCGACGACGTCGCCGCCCTCGCCCGCGAGCTCGGGCATCGACGCGATTCGTCCCCGTCGGCTACTCGATGGGCGGCCCGATCGCCCAGCTCGTCTGGCAGCGCCACCGCGAGCTCGTCGACGGGCTCGTGCTGTGCGCGACGAGCGCCACGTTCACCGGCACGGTCCGCGAGCGGCGTGCTCTTCGGCGTCGCCGCCGGCACCAGCGTCGTCGCCGGCGCCGTGCCGATCGGCCAGGCTGACGAGCGCCGCCCTCGGCCCGCTGGAACGGCTGGCGCAACCGCCGCGGCGCGGCGTGGTGGGGGTTCGACGAGGTCGCCCGCCACGACTGGGACGCAGATCGTCGAGGCCGGCCGGGCGATCGGTGCGCTTCGACTCGCGGCGTGGATCGGCGACATCGCCGTGCCGACCGCGGTCGTCGTCACCGACGACGACGACGTGGTGCCCGTCGCATCGCCAGCTGGCGCTGGCCGACCGGCTGCCGCGCACGCATCGATCTGGCGGGTCGCCGGCGGCCACGCCGTGTGCACGACGGCGCCCGAGCGGTTCGTGCCGGCGCTGCTCGCCGCCTGCACGCGGTCGCCGGCCGCGGTCGCCGACGGACGCGATGGCCCTCGCCGCCGATCGCACGGACAGATCCGGCTGCCCCAGGCGGCGGTCGCGCAGTGCGACGGCGCCGTGACGCTCGCCGACGTACGCTCGGACGGTGCTCGACCTGCCCGTCGCCGATCCGTGGTTCGTCGACGGAGCGCGTCGGCGACGGCATCACGCTCGTCACCGAGCCGCACGTCCACCCGCTGCTGCGCTGCAACGTGTGGCACGTGCGCGGCCGCGACCCCGACCTCGTCGTCGACACGTCGCTCGGCCTGCGGCCGCTGCGCCACCTCGTCGAGCGCGAGCTCGGCCACGACCTGCTCGCCGTCGCCACCCACGTCCACAGCGACCACATCGGCGGGATGCACGAGTTCGACGAGCGGGCGATCCACGCGGCCGAGGCGGACGAGCTGGCGGCGACGGGCGCGTCACGCTCGACGCCACGGTCTACGGCGAGGCGCGTGCTCGGGCCGTACCGCGACGCCGGCTACGACATCCCCGAGCTGCTCGTCGACGCCGTGCCCGCCGGGCGGGCTGCCTGCGGCCGACGTTCGACTCGACCTGCCGCGCCGGCGACGCGCCTGCTCGCCGACGGCGACGTCGTCGACCTCGGCGACCGCGCCTTCGAGGTGCTCCACCTGCCCGGCCACTCCCCCGGCAGCATCGGCCTGTGGGAGGCGGCGACCGGCGTGCTGTTCTCCGGCGACGCGGTCTACGACGGCCCGCTGCTCGACGAGCTGCGACGGCTCCGACGTCGACGCCTACGTCGCGACGATGCGCCGGCTGCGCGAGCTGCCCGTGACGTCGTCCACGCCGGTCACGAGCCGAGCTTCGGCCGCGACCGGCTCGTCGAGCTCTGCGACGCCTACCTGCACGCCGAGCCAGCCTGAGCACGCGTCGGCGGTGCATACTCGTGCCATGGCACGTGTCGCGTTCGTCGGGCTGGGAGCGATGGGCGCGCCGATGGCCGGCCACCTCGCCGCCGCCGGCCACGACGTCACCGTCTACAACCGCACCCGCTCGAAGGCCGACCAGTGGGTGCGCACAGCACGACAACGCGTCGGCGCCGACGCCGGCCGAGGCCGCCGACGGCGCCGAGCTCGTGATGACGTGCGTCGGCAACGACGACGACGTGCGGGCCGTCGTCCATCGGCGACGACGGCGTGCTCGCCGCGATGACCGCCGGGTCGATCGCTCGTCGACCACACGACGACGTCGGCGGAGCTGGCCCGCGAGCTGGCGGCGGCGTGCGCCGAGCGCGGCGTCGGCTTCGTCGACGCGCCGGTGTCGGGCGGTCAGGCCGGCGCCGAGAACGGCCGGCTGACGGTGATGTGCGGCGCCGACGACCCGGCCGTCTTCGAGCGCCGCCCGGCCGGTGATCGAGGCCTACGCGGCGAAGTGTCGAGCGGCTCGGTCCGGCCGGCGCGGGGCAGCTGACGAAGATGGTCAACCAGATCTGCATCGCCGGGGTCGTCCAGGGGCTCGCCGAAGCGGTCGACTTCGCCCAGCGCGCCGGCCTCGACACGGCCCAGGTGTTCGACGTGATCGGCAAGGGCGCGGCGCAGAGCTGGCAGATGGACAACCGGGCGGCGACGATGGCCGCCGGCGAGTTCGACTTCGGCTTCGCCGTCGAGTGGATGCGCAAGGACCTCGGGTTCTGCCTCGACGAGGCGGCGCGCATCGGCGCCCGCCTGCCGGTCGCCGCCCTCGTCGACCAGTTCTACGCCCAGGTCGTCCAGCGCGGCGGCCGCCGCTGGGACACCAGCAGCCTCGTCCACCTCCTGCAGCAACCCTGACGGAGCAATCCGGCGGACCCCGGCGACGAACGTGGCCCAGCGGGGCTATCCCGGCCCTGGAAGGGAAAGGACACCACATGTCCGGAATGTCACGACGGGACTGCTGCAGGCATCGGCCGGAGCCGCCGCCGTCGCCGTCCCGATCAGCGCGCTCAGCGCCGGGGGGATCGCCGCGGCCAGCGGCGCCGCCAACCGCGTCGCCGACGAGGCCGCGCTCACCGAGACCGGTGCGGGACCGGTCATGTTCTGCGTCACGACCCCGGCGAAGGGTGAGGTCTCGGTGCTGCACGGCACCGACGAGGTCATCGTGCACGACCGCCAGCTCGTCGCCCGCATCATGCGCCGCCTCGCGGCGCGCTCTGTGAGGACGCCATGTCATCGCACCGCGAAGCACCCGAGATCTCCAAGGATCCCGTGCCGACAACACCGACATCTACGCCTTCGTCAGCCCCGACCGGCCTGACACGGTCACCATCATCACCAACTACATCCCGCTCGAGGACCCCGCCGGCGGTCCGAACTTCTTCGAGTTCGGCGACGACGTCCTCTACGAGATCAACATCGACAACGACGGCGACGGCAAGGCCGACGTCACCTACGAGTTCCGGTTCACGACGACCGTCCTCAACCCGAACAGCTTCCTGTACAACACCGGCGTCATCGACCGCATCGACAGCCCGACGTTCAACCGGCGCCAGACCTACGAGCGTCACCGAGGTGCGCAAGGGCAGGCGGCGCCGGATGGCCAAGAACCTGCCGTCGCCGCCGTGCAACGTCGGCCTGCGCTCGACGCCGAACTACGCGGCGCTCGCCAACGCCGGCATCTTCGACCTCGGCAACGGCATCCGGGTCTTCGCCGGCCAGCGCCTCGACGGCTTCTACGTCGACCTCGGGTCGATCTTCGACCTCGCCGCGCTGCGCCCGTTCCAGAACCTCCACCTGATCCCGACGCCGGCGCGCCGGGGGTCAACGCCCTGCGCTCGTTCAACGTGCACACGATCGCCATCCAGGTGCCGATCACCCACCTGACCCGCAACGGCAAGCGGCCGAAGGACCCGATGGCGCCGAAGGCGACGATCGGCGTGTACGGCGGCGTACCGGCAGAAGGCCCGCTTCCGCGACGACGACCGCGACTACTCATGTCGGCCCGTTCACCCAGGTCTCGCGGCTCGGCAACCCGCTGTTCAACGAGGTCATCGTGCCGATGGGCCGCAAGGACGAGTGGAACCGCAAGCCCCCGCACCGCGACACCGAGTTCGCCCAGTACGTCGCCCGGCCCGAGCTCGGCAGGCTGCTGCCGTTCCTCTACCCCGGCGTGTTCCCGAACCTGGCCGCCTACAACAAGGACCGCGCCGACCTGCTGGCGATCCTGCTGACCGGGATCCCGGCGGCATCGTCCCCGGCTTCCAGAACTTCACCGGGCCGACGCAGGCCGACCTGCTGCGGCTCAACGTGGCGATCCCGCCGAGCGCCAAGCCCAACGTCAACGGCATCCTCGGCGGCGACCTCGCCGGCTTCCCGAACGGCCGGCGGGTGTTCGACGACATCGTCACCGTCGAGCTGCGCGCCGTCGCCGGGCTGACGATCCCGCTCGTCGACAAGACGTTCACGCCGGACGGCGCGGCGGGGCTGATCAACGACGGCACCCAGGTGCTCGGCGACGTCACCTACCTCGACGTGTTCCCGTACCTCGACCACCCGGTGAGCGGCTACGACGTGCTGCCGCTGTCGGTCGCCGTCATGACCGAGCATCAGCACGGCGCCGCCGTGGATGGCCACCACCACCCTCGCGCCCACGGCGGCGCCGCCGTGCTCGACATCGGCGGCGACGTCGGGGCGCTCGCCGTGCTCCTCGATCCCGACGCCGAGGGCACCGAGCTGCACCTCCGGGCGGAGGGCGCGACGGGATCGACGATCCACACCGGCGTGTGGGAGCGCCACCAGGGCGGCGGTCACGTGACGGCGGCGCTGTTCCACGAGCTCACGGCCGGCACGTGCTGCGTGCTCGACGGCCACGGCGACGACGTCACCGCCGTGACCGTCACCGGTGGCGCGCTGGCGACGCTCGATCTGCGGGCCGCCTCCGCGGGGTCTCCGTAGCGCTCGGCGAGGGCCTCGGCCCGGCGGGCGATGCGCTCCTCGGCCGAGGCCCACCGCCACACGGCGACCACCAGCAGCGGCAGCGTCGTCAGCATCCCCGTGACCCACATCATCGCCGCCGCGGTCCGCTGGTCGTCGAGCGCCCGCTCGGCGCCGAGGCGGGCCGCGTAGGTCGGCATCAGCGGCTCCGTCGCCGCCAGCAGGATCATGCCGAGCAGGGCGCCGCCGGCGATGACGCCGAACACCGCCGCCGATGCGGGCCACGGCGGCGCTGCGCCCGACACCGAGCACGGCCGACCACATCGCCACGCGGCGAGCAGGTAGGCGGCGTGCTCGACCTCGTGCAGCAGGCGGTCGTCGAGGGCCCGGTCGTAGATCGACGTGAGGTGGGTGGCGAACAGCACGGCGACGAACAGCGCCGGCCCGGCGACCGGCCGCGTAGCGGTGCCACACGGCGCCGATCGTCCGCCCGGTCCTGGTCGCCGGGATCCACCCGGCGCGCATCGCCGTGTGCACCGGCCGGGCGAGCACGAGCAGCGGCGCGGCCCCGATGATCACGAGGAGGTGCTGCACCATGTGCCCGGTGAAGGTCTCCTCGGCGAGCCGCTCCATCCACGGTGACGAGGCCAGCGACGACGAGCCCGACGCCGCCGACCCAGCAGCACAGCCGCACGCGTCGACCGGGTGCCGCAGCCAGGCCAGGCCGTAGACGCCGACGACGAGCGCCGCGGCGAGGCCGATGGCGACGTGGTCGACGCCGGCGTGGGCGATCACCGGTCGGCGTCCCGCACCAGCAGGGCGACCTGGGAGGCGACGATGGCGACGCCGGCCAGCAGCATCCACGAGCCGAGCACGACGCCGAGCACGGTGGCGGTGATGCCGACGGCGAGGGCCAGCGGGCGCAGGCTCGCCGTCGGGTACACGCCGACCACGCCGGTCTCGTCGGCGGCGTCGGCGTCGACTCGGTCCTCCGGACGCGGGTGGGCGTGGTGGCGGCGCCAGTCCCAGATCCACCCGGCGCACAGCCCGCCGAGGGCGGTCGCCATCAGCAGCAGCGACGCCCCGGCCGGGTCGCCGTCGACGAGCCAGTAGAGCGCGCCGATCACGACGAAGAACACGCCGACGCCGGCCCACAGCAGCATCTCCAGCCTCACGGCGCCGCGATCCTCCTCCGGGCAGCGGCCAGCAGGGCCGCTCTCGCACCGGCCGCGGCTGACGTCGGCGTGGTCGCTCCAGCGCAGGTCGAACACCGGCCGCTCGGAGCGGATCGGCGGCAGCCACGTGAAGTTGTGCTCGGGCGGCGGCGACGACGTCGCCCACTCCAGCGAGTTGGCGTGCCACGGGTCGGCGCCGGCGGTCGGCGGGCGAGCGCAGCGAGCGCACGACGTTGACGAGGAACGGCATCATCGACACGAAGAGCACGCCCATGCCGATCGTCGCGACCATGTTCCACGTCTCGAAGTCGTCGATCGGCGGGTAGTCGGCGACGCGCCGCGGCATGCCGTCGCGACCGAGCAGGTGCATGAAGAAGAACGTCAGGTTGAACCCGATCAGGAGCAGCCAGAAGTGGACCTGCCCGAGGCGCGTGCCGAGCATCCGCCCGGTGACCTTCGGCCACCAGAAGTAGATCGCCGCGAACAGGGCGAAGACGACCGTGCCGCCCATCACGTAGTGGAAGTGGGCGACGACGAAGTAGGTGTCGTTGACGTGGAAGTCGAGCGTCGGCGACGCCAGCATCACGCCGGTCAGCCCGCCGGCGACGAACGTGACGAGGAAGCCGATGGCGAACAGCATCGGCGGCTCGAAGCTGATCGAGCCGCCCCACATCGTGCCGATCCAGTTGAACACCTTGACGCCGGTGGGCACGGCGATGAGGAACGACGTGGCGGCGAAGAACGGCAGCACGACCTGGCCGGTGACGAACATGTGGTGCGCCCACACCGACGTCGACAGCGCCGAGATGGCGAGCGTGGCGAGGACGAGCCCCTTGTAGCCGAAGATCGGCTGGCGGGAGAACACCGGGAAGATCTCGGTGACCACGCCGAAGAACGGCAGGGCGACGATGTACACCTCGGGGTGGCCGAAGAACCAGAACAGGTGCTGGTACAGGATGGGCGACCCGCCGCCCTTCGGCTCGAAGAAGTGCGTGCCGAAGCGGCGGTCGGCCTCGAGCATCATGAGCGCGCCGGTCAGCACGGGGAACGCCACCAGCACCATGAAGCTGGTCAGGTAGAGGTTCCACGTCAGGATCGGCATGCGGAACATCGTCATCCCCGGTGCCCGCATCATCGACACCGTCGTGATCACGTTGACCGCGCTGAGCGTGCCCGACGTGCCGGTGAGGATGATCGAGATGACCCACAGGTCGGCGCCGAGCCCCGGCGAGCCGATCGGCCCCGACAGCGGCGGGTAGGCGTACCACCCGAACGCCGCCGCGCCGCCGTCGGTGACGAAGCCGAGCAGCATCGTCACGCCGCCGAACAGGTACAGCCAGTACGACAGCGCGTTGAGGCGGGGGAAGGCGAGGTCGGGGGCGCCGATCTGCAGCGGCACGAGGTAGTTGGCGAGGGCGAAGCCGAACGGGACGGCGAACAGGTACACCATCACGCTGCCGTGGATCGTGAACAGGCTGTTGTAGGTCGACTCGTCGACGACCTGCAGGCCGGGCCGGGCGAGCTCGGTGCGGATGATCCCGGCGAGCGCGCCGCCGATGGCGAGGAACACGAGCGACGTGACGGCGTAGGCGATGCCGATCGCCTTGTGGTCGGTGGTCGTCAGCCAGCCGGTCAGCGTCCGCGGCAGGCCGGTGCGCCGTCCGACCGTCCTCGCCCGGACGATCTCGTCGACGTCGACGAGGCGCAGCTCCGCCGTCACGACGCCTCCTCCAGCCACTGCTGCGAACTCGCCGGGGTCGACGATGCGCACGAGAAGCGCATCGTCGTGTGGTCGAGCCCGCAGAACTCGGCGCAGATGCCGGTGTTCGGGTACTCGCCGGGCTCGCCGGTGATGTCGACCTGGAACGTCTGCACCTCGCCGGGGAACATGTCCCGCTTGAAGCGGAAGCCGGGGATCCAGAACGAGTGGATGACGTCGATCGACGTCACGTCGAACCGCACGGCCGCGCCGGCCGGCAGCACGAGCTCGGGGATCTCGACATCGGTGCCGACGACCTCGACGCCGGCCTCCGGGTAGTTGAACTGCCACTGCCACTGGAAGCCGATGACCTCGACGACGAGGTCGACGTCGTCGTCGACCTCGTCGACCGCGCGGACACTGTGAACGTGACGGCGAACAGGACGACGACGATCAGCAGCGGGACGACCGTGTAGGCGATCTCGATGCGGGATGTTCTCGCGCACCTGTCGCGGCAGCGCGGTCGACCGCCGGCGGAAGCGGACGACGACGTAGGCGATCAGCCCCCACACGAGCACGCCGACGACGAGGGCGGCGATCAGGAACCCGTTCCACACGCGGTCGATGTCCTCCGCCTGCTCCGTCAGCGGCGGCGCCAGCCCGGCGATGACGCTCACACCGCCCCCCAATCTGGGCGCGATCTGTATCTGGGCGCGGATCGTGTCGGAATCCGGGACAGATCGCGCCCAGAAGGCCGGATGGCACGAATCGCGCCCAGTTCGGGATCACTCGCCGACCGCCATCGACTCGGGCTCGTGCGCCTCGTGGTAGCCGCCGCCGGCGTCGCGCGCGACGCCGCCGGCGCGCTCGGTGCGCTCGGGCCCCGGCCGGGCGGCGAGCGTCCGGCACAGTCGCAACGTCACGACGTAGGTGATCGGCGGGGCCAGCAGGGCGGCGATCTGCAGGAACGTCGTGACGTGACCGATGGCGACGTTGAGCATCCCGGCGATGACGTCCTGCGACCCGCCGAGGAAGAGCACGGCGACGAAGGCGATCGACGCCGCGCCCGCCGCCGTGCGATGCGGGTTGTCACGCGGCCGGTCGAGGAGGTGGTGCTCGCGGTCGTCGCGGCTGAAGCGGCGCTCGATCCACGGCACGACGAGCAGCCCGGTGAAGATGATCCCGGGGATCAGCACCCCCGAGAACACGAGGTTGTTGATCATGAACCGCCCGATGCGGATCTCCCACGGCGGGAACAGGCGCAGCGAGCCCTCGAGGAAGCCGATGTACCAGTCGGGCTGGGAGAACGACGTCGCCGCGCCCGGGTCGTACGGGCCGTACAGCCAGATGGCGTTGACGTGGAACAGCGCACCCATCGCCGTGATCACGCCGGCGACGAGGAACAGCAGACCCGTCGACTTGATGGCGAACCCCGGCCACACGCGCACGCCGACGACGTTGCGCTCGGTGCGCCCGGGCCCGGTGAACTGGGTGTGCTTCTGGCGCCAGACGAGCGCCAGGTGCAGGGCGAGCAGGGCGACGATCGCGGCCGGGATGAGCAGGATGTGCACCGGGTACAGCCGTCCGATGATGTCGGTGCCCGGCCACTCGCCGCCGAAGATGAGGTACGTCAGGCGCTCGCCGACGAACGGCAGGGCGAGGATGATGGCGTGGGTGATGCGCAGCCCGGTGCCCGACAGCAGGTCGTCGGGCAACGAGTAGCCGGTGAACCCGGCGGCGAGGGCGAGGATCAGCAGCAGCACGCCGACGACCCAGTTGATCTCGCGGGGCCGGCGGAAGGCACCGGTGAAGAACACCCGCGCCATGTGCAGGGCGATGGCACCGACGAACACGAGCGCCGCCCAGTGGTGCATCTGGCGGATCAGCAGACCGCCCTTGACGTCGAAGGAGATGCGCATCACCGAGTCGAACGCCGCCGACACCTCGGCGCCGCGCAGCGGGTCGTACGACCCCTCGTAGACGAGCTCCTGCTGCGACCCCTCGAAGAACAGCGTGAGGTACGTCCCGGTGATCAACAGGACGAGGAAGCTGTACAGGGCGACCTCGCCCCACAGGAACGAGAAGTGGTTCGGGAAGACCTTGTGCAGCACCTTGCTGACGAACGACCCACCGCCGACTCGATCCGTCACCGACGTGACGTACCGCTCGACGAGCCCCTTGCGCTCGCTCGTCGTGTCGGGCGGGGGTGTGGGGGCAGAGGCCCTTGGGCCGGCGCCCCCACCCGGCGACGGATCCGGCTCCGCCGGTCCGTCGCCTGCATGGCTGGGTGCGGCCGGAGGCCGCTCCGCCAACTCGCCGAGCAACCTCTGGTTGCGAGGCGAAACGCTCATGCTTCGTTCCAGGCGAGCGGGCCGACGACGCGGTCGAAGTCGGAGCGGGCGACGAGGTAGCCGTCGGCGTCGATGTCGAGCGGGAGCTGGGGCAGCGAGCGCGTCGCCGGCCCGCCGGACGGACGGGCGGCGTCGGTGGGGTCGAACATCGACTGGTGGCACGGGCAGACGAGCTGGCGCAGCGTGTCGGGCTCGCGGTTGTCGATGCCGAACAGCCCGACCGAGCAGCCGGCGTGGGTGCAGATCTTCGAGTAGGCGACCCAGCCCTCGACGGCGCCACCCTCGACCGTCCGCTCGGTGAGCACCTCCGGTGGCAGCCGCAGCAGCACGACCTGGGAGTCGTCGACGCCGATGTGGCCCTCCGGGAACACGGTGACGAGCTGGTCGAACGTCGTGCCGGCGGCCTCGACCGGCGCGCCCTCGGCCGTCACCAGGCGGGCGCCCGGCGACCACGACGTGCGCCCGCGCTCGCCGCGGGGCTTGGGTCCGAGCGAGCCGATCGGGCCGACGAAGCCGACGATCAGGCTGGCGAACGAGCCGCCGAGCAACCCGAGGACGAGCTTGCGCCGGCCGAGGATGCTCCCCGTCGTGCTCAGCTCCTCGCTCAACGCGCTCGGCCGCCTCAGGAGCGACCTGCAGCGGCTCGCGCTCCTGCACGGCGTGCTCGTCGAAGTCGAGGTACTTCGCCCAGCACACGAGCCCGAAGCCGATGCCGACGAGCGCCGCGGCGAGGCCGATGCCGAGCAGGTCGGTGTCCTCCGAGTAGCCGATGGCGGCGGCGATGCCGCCGGCGATGGCGACGACGAACGAGACGATCGCCGCGCGGTACGCCCGGACGTTCATGTCGGCAGCCCCTCGGCTTCCTCGCGTCACCTCGACCGGCTCGTCGCGACCCTCGTGGGCGGTGCCGATCCAGCGCGTCAGGGCGATCAGCGGCAGCAGGGCGAGCAGCCACGCGGCGAGGCCCTCGGCGACCGGGCCGGCACCACCGAAGTCGGTCGTCGCCGTCGTCTGGCGCTCCTGCAGGTCGAGGATGTAGGCGGCGACGCTGTTGATGTCCTCCTCGCTGAACGTGCCGAAGACCGGCATCGCCCCTGGCCCGATGAGGATGGCCTCGCCGATCTCGGTCGGCGTCGACTCCATCAGGTCGGGCGCCTCCCGCCCGCCGCCGATCGCCGCGCCGGCGCCGGACGCGACGTGGCAGGCGGCGCAGTTGAGCTGGTACAGCTGGGCGCCGCGGGTGAGGTCGCCCGCCGCCGGATCGACATCGGGGATGTCGGGTCCGTCGCCGAAGGCGCCGGCGTAGTCGACGAGGGCGACGATCTCCTCCTCGGTGAAGCGCACGGGGCCGCGGTTGGGCTGCATGTCCGGGTCGGCCAGCGGCATCCGCCCCGTCCGCACCACGAAGTCGACGGCCGCCCGGCCCTCGTCTGCCAGCGACGGCCCGCGGTCCTCGACCCCGGAGCCGTCGGTCGCGTGACACGCCGCGCACTGCTCGGCGTACAGGTCGCCGCCGAGCTCCTCCGGCGGCCGCGGCCGGCGCGCCGCCCGCGCCCAGCGACGAGCGCAGCGGCCACGAACGGGATCGCCAGCAGCGCTTTCACTGGATCAGCCAGATCGTCGAGAAGACGAGGATCCAGATCGCGTCGACGAGGTGCCAGAACAGCGAGATCCCGCCCGCCCACGGCGCCAGCGCCTCGGGATCGCGGGCGCGGGTCGAGCGGGCGAACAGCAGGACCATCGCACCGATCCCGGCCGCCACGTGGGCGCCGTGGAGCCCGGTCAGCAACCAGTACACCGAGCCGTACGGATGGTCGTCGGCACCGAACTCCAGCGCCCGGTACTCGGCGATCTGGTTGGCGAGGAACAGCGCCCCGAGCGCCATCGTGACGAGCAGCCAACGGCGCATGGCCGCGCCCCCGCCAGGCCGCTCGCCCGCCCGATCGGAGGCGGTCAGCGTGAACGACGACACGAGGAGCACGAGCGTGGCCAGGGCCGCCCGTGGTACGTCGAGCTCGACCCCCGGCGGCGGCCACGGTGGGTTGTTCGCCCGCAGCAGGAAGTAGGCGGCGAAGAACGGTGCGAACAGCATCACGTCCGACGCCAGGAAGACGATGACACCGAAGTGGGCCGTGCTCCGCGTCGTCCCGGCGAGCCGCGTGCTGCCGTGGTCGGTCACCAGGTCCGACACCCGGCCATGTCTATCGCGACTGGCGAGGCGCTGCCGTCGACGTCACCAACCCAGGACGTGGACGCCGTAGCCGGGCAACGCGACGTACAGCCCGTCACGGCCGATCGCCCCGCCATCGCGCTCGAAGCGCTCCCCGCTGAGCACGTCGACCATCGTGAGCGGGCCGCCGCGGACCGCCGGCAGCCGGACGAGCCCGTCCGCTCGGCCCTCCCCGAGGTTGACGACGACGAGGTGGGTCGCGTCCGGTGACGACCACGTCCACGCCACGAGCTGCTCGCACGAGCGGTTGTCCGGCCAGCCATCGACGTCGACCAGGGCCCACGCACCGCGGCGCAGGCCGCCGCCGATGGCCGCCAGCAACCGGCCGTACCACTCGCTGCGTTCGCCGTCGGTGGGCTCGGCGGGCCGCCGACCGAGCGTCACGGGCACGCGGACAGCGCCGCCCGTCCGACTGCCCCTCGTGCAGCAGCGCGACGCCGGGCAGCGTCATGGCCACGGTGGCCGCGGCACGGTCACGTGGTGGCGTCAGCACGGCGGCGAGCCGGGGCTCGTCGTGGTTCTCGACGAAGCGCACGGTGTGGGCCTGGTACGCCGGGTCGGCGCGCAGGTGGTCGCGCACGGCTCCCGCCGGCTCACCGTGGACGAGCCGGTCGTACAGCCGCTTGTCGTAGCAGGCGTCGAAGCCCTGGGCGACGAGCACCGGCTCGAGGTCCCAGTACGCCTCGGCCCAGAACGTGAAGCCGGGGTGGGCCGCACGGACGGCACCGATCACGGTCGGCCAGTAGCCACGGCCGCCTTCCGGCGACGGACCGCCGAGTGCCCGGTCGCCCCACGTGCGCACGAAGACGTCGTCGAGCACGAGCATCGCCATGTCGCAGCGGACGCCGTCGCACTGTTCGGCGATCCACGTGACGACCTCGGTGGCGGCGTGACGCACGGCGGGCAGCGAGGCGTCGAGCTGCAACACCTCGGGCCACGGCGGGAAGTAGGGATCGCGGCCGAGGGCGATGGTGCCGTCGTCCTCGCGCACGAAGTACTCCGGGTGCTCGTCGACCCACGGGTGGTCGGGCGCGACGTGGTTGGGGACGAAGTCGAGGATCAACCCGACGCCCCTGGACGCCAGCGCCTGGCGAGCGGCAGCGAGGCCGGCCGGGCCCCCGAGATGATCGTCGACACGGTAGTTGCGGATGCAATAGGCGGACCCGACCACGTCGTCGTCCGTCACATCCGGCAGCGCCTCCCGCTGCGCCGCTGACATCGCCGGGTGGGTGCGGGCGATCGCTGCGCCGGCCGGGCTGCGCTCCCACACGCCCATCAGCCAGACGGCGTCGACACCGCTGCCGGCGACCTCGTCCCACACATCGTCGGGCACGTCGCCAAGGGTGACCGCCCGGCCGGCGCTCGCGGAGATGTCGTGCAGCCACACCCACGTGAAGATCTCGTGCACCAACGGGTTGGCGGGCAGCCTCACGGATGGACTCCGCGCGCCTCCCGTGCCGTGGCGACCGGCGCGATCGACTCACCGGTGACCCGGCGGAACGGGCTGGAGAACGGCCGCTCGCGGTCCAGCACGTCGCTCGCCTCGAGGTGCCCGAAGAGCTGGATGAGTGGAGCGACGAGCCCGGTCCAGCCCGTCTGGTGCGACGCGCCGAGGCCGGCTCCGTTGTCGCCGTGGAAGTACTCGTAGAACAGGATCAGGTCGCGCCAGTGCGGATCGTTCTGGAAGCGCTCGGTGCCGCCGTACACCGGTCGCCGCCCGTCGGTGTCGCGCAAGAACGTCGCCGTCAGCCGCCTGGCGAGCTCGCGGGCGACCTCGAACAACGTCATCTGCACGCCCGAGCCGGTGGGGCACTCGATGGTGAAGTCGTCGCCGTAGTAGCGGTAGTGCTGGATCAGGGCGCGGATGATGAGCAGGTTCACCGGGAACCACACCGGCCCGCGCCAGTTGGAGTTGCCTCCGAACATCCCCGTCGTCGACTCGGCCGGCTCGTACTGCACGCGGTACGTGACGCCGTCGACGACGACCTCGTAGGGCTCGTCGAGGTGGATGCGCGAGATCGAACGGATGCCGTGCGGCCCGAGGAAGCGGTCCTCGTCGAGCATCCGCGTCAGCATCCGGCGCAGCTTCTCCTCGTTGACCAGCGACAGCAGCCGCCGACCCTTCACGCCGGGCACGAGCGGATCGGCGATGTTGACGAGCAGGTCGTGGTTGCGCTCGAGGTAGCTGCGCACGCGAGCGGCCAGCTCGGGATAGCGCCGCAACACGTCCTCCTCGATCACGGTGGTCGCGCAGAGCGGGAGCAATCCGACGAGCGAGCGCACCTTGAGCCGCTCGCCGGTGCCGTCCGGTCGGCGCAGCACGTCGTAGAAGAAGCCGTCCTCGTCGTCCCACATCTCGTCGGGGTGGTCGCCGATCGGATCGACGGCGGCGGCGATCCAGAAGAAGTGCTCGACGAACTTGAAGACGAAGTCGGCGTAGTCGGGGTCGTCGTCGACGAGCGCCAGTGCCAGCTCGAGCATGTTCTGGCTGAACAGCGCCATCCACCCCGTCCCGTCCGCCTGCTCCAGCCGGCCACCCGTCGGCAGCGCGGCGCTGCGGTCGAAGACGCCGATGTTGTCGAGGCCGAGGAACCCGCCCTCGAACACGTTCTTGCCGGCCGGGTCCTTGCGGTTCACCCACCACGTGAAGTTGAGGAGCAGGCGCGTGAAGGACTGCCGGAGGAACGGGAGGTCGACCTCTCCCAGGTGCCCGGACAGGCTGTACATGAAGAGCGTGGCGAAGGCGTGCACCGGCGGGTTGACGTCGCCGAAGTTCCACTCGTAGGCGGGGATCTGGCCGGTCGGGTGGAGGTACACCTGGGAGAGCATCAGGTCGAGTTGCGACTGGGCGAAGTCGGGGTCGACCATGGCGAGCGGCAGGCAGTGGAAGGCGAGGTCCCAGGCCGCGTACCACGGGTACTCCCACGTGTCGGGCATCGAGATCACGTCGTGGTTGATCATGTGGAACCACGCCTCGTTGCGGACCCCCCGACGCTGCGGGTGTCGCATCGGGTGCGATTGGTGCTCTTGCAACCACACGTCGACGTCGAAGTAGTACGACTGCTTCGACCACAGCATCCCGGCCAGCGCTTGACGGAGCACCGACGCGGCGTCGTCGGAGACCCCCGGCGGGGTGAGCGCGGCGTAGAACTCGTCGGCGTCGGCGCGCTTCGCGGCGACGCACGTCGTCGGCGCCGGCGAACGGATCGGCAAGCGTCTCCGGCGCCTCGCTGGTCAGCCGCAACCACGTGCCGGTCGAGCCGCCCGCCGGCACGACGAGACGCACGTGAGCCGCTGCCTTGGTGCCGCGCCCCGCCGGGTTGACGGTCGGGGTGCCGTGCACCACGTGATCGACGATGCCGTCCTTCGGGAACGGCGGCGAGTCCGTCTGGCCCCAGAGGCGGGCGGCGTTGGACTCGTTGTCGCAGAACAGCAGGTCGGCACCGTCGGGCGCGTAGAGGTACATGACGCCGAGCTCGTCGTGCTCGGCGCGGACGACGGTCCGGCCGTCGACGCGCTCGATCGTCGGCTCGGCGGTGTGCGGCTGGTACGTCCACGTGTTGCGGAACCACAGCGTCGGGAGCAGGTGGATCGGCGCGTCCTCCGGCCCACGGTTGTGCACGTCGATGCGACAGAGCAGGTCGTGCGGGCCGGCCTTGGCGTAGGTGACCTCGACGTCGAAGTAGCGGTCGTCGTCGAAGACGCCCGTGTCGAGCAGCTCGTACTCCATCTCGAAGCGTGAGCGACCGCGGTTGGTCTCGACGAGGTCGGCGTACGGGTAGGGCCGCTGCGGGTACTTGTACTGCCAGCGCTGATAGGAGTGGGTCGGCAGGTTGTCGACGAAGAAGTAGTACTCCTTGACGTCCTCGCCGTGGTTTCCCTCGCTGTTGGTGAGCCCGAACAAGCGCTCCTTGACGATCGCGTCCTGCTCGTTCCAGAGCGCCAGGGCGAAGCACAGGCGCTGCTGCTCGTCGCTGATCCCGGCCAACCCGTCCTCGCCCCACCGGTAGGCGCGCGATCGGGCCTGGTCGTGGCTGAAGTACGACCACGCGTCGCCGTTGTCGCTGTAGTCCTCGCGGACGGTCCCCCACTGGCGCTCGCTGAGGTACGGACCCCAGAAGCGCCACGGCACCCCCGTGCGAGCGTCGCGGAGCCGCTGCTCCTCACGGGTCAGGTCCATTCCGGCTGCGCAAGGTAACACCGTGCGGACTGGTTCGTAGGATGACGTCATGTGCCGCAACATCACGACGCTCCGTGGCCTCCAGCCCGAAGCCACCGCCGAGGAGATCGAGGCGGCCGCGCGCCAGTACGTCCGCAAGGTCAGTGGCGTGCAGTCCGTGTCGGCGGCGACGGAGGCAGCGTTCGAGCTCGCCGTCGGCAAGGTCACCGAGGCGACGACCGAGCTGCTCCGATCACTGCCGCCGCGCAAGCAACCGCCGGCGACCGTTCCCCCGCTGCGCCGCCTGCGTTCCGTCGCCGGCTGAGCTCAGACCGCCCGCGCCTGGCGGCGCGCGTACGCGGTGCTGACGGCGCGTTGTGCAGCGGAGCGCCCGAGCGACGCGCCGGCGGCGACGAGCGAGGTCCACAGCATCGCCTCCACCTTGCCCGGGCGCTGGCCGGCCTTTCCTTGGCGGACCCGGAACCGGTGGATGACCTGGCGGGCGACGAGGGCGCCGAGCATGCCGGCGCCGACACCGACACCCTTCCTGACGATGTCCGGGTCTTTGCTGTCCATCCAGCCAATCCTGGCCGAATGTCAGGCGGCGGGGCGGATCCGTGGCGCGGGCGTTGCGGCGGCGAGGGCGACGGCGATGCGACCGAAGGCGCGGAGGCGGGCGACCTCGGGCTGGCGGACGTCGGCGAGGATGTCGACGAGCACCGGGGAGACGCCGCGTTGGCGGGCGGCGCGGACGACGGCGAGGACGGCGTTCTCGTGCCCGCTGAACCCGTCCGTGGCCAGGTCCCAGGCCAGATCAGGATGGTGGGGGGAGCTCATGACGTCCACGGTAGGGACGAGATGGTCGACAGCGCCAGCGATTATCAGTCATCGTGTTGATCAGTTAGGGTGATGTTCATGCAGCGCCTCGGCGACCTCGAACTGCGCCACCTCGCGGCGCTCGACGCGGTGGCCACGGAGGGCACGTTCGGACGTGCCGCCGTGCGCCTCGGCTACACCCAGTCGGCCGTCAGCCAGCAGATCGCCGCCCTCGAACGGCTCGTCGGCGGTTCGCTCTTCGACCGCCCGGGCGGGCCGCGGCCCGTCGAGCTGACACCGCTCGGCAAGCTCGTGCTCGGCCACGCCCGCGACATCATCGCCCGCGTCGACGCAACCGGCGACGCCGTCGACCGCTTCCTCGCCGGCGACGTCGGGCGCATCGACATCGGCACGTTCCAGAGCGTGTCCAACGTGCTGCTGCCGGCGATCGTCCAGCGCCTGCGCGGCGACTTCCCGAAGGTCGACATCCGGCTTGTTCGAGTACGAGGACAACGATGCCGGGCCGCAGGCGGTGCTCGCCGGTGAGCTCGACCTCTCCTTCGTCGTCGGCCAGCGCACGGGCAACCTGGAGTCGGTGCTGCTGCTCGACGACCCGTTCGTGCTCGTCACCCCGCCCGGCGCGCTGCCCGACGGGCCCTACCCGACGGCCGAGCTCGACGCTGCGCCGCTCGTCGGCTACCCGCCGGGCCCCTGCCAGGAGGACGTCGAGGAGGGCCTGCGGGCCTGCGGTGCCGAGCCGACGTTCGTGTTCCGCACGTACGACAACGGTGCCATGGTGGCGATGGTCCAGGCCGGCATGGGGTGGGCGGTGATGCCGCTGCTGGCGATCAACACGCGTGACCCGGACATCGATCTGCGGACGCTGTCGCCGGCGATCGCGCCGCGCCAGATCTGCCTCGTGTGGCGCCGCGACCGCACGCTGTCGCCCCTCGCCTCGCGGATGGTCGAGATCGCCGTCGAGGTCGCCGGCACGATCCGCCAACTCCCGCTGTCCGCCTGACGTGCGCGTCGTCGTCATCGGTGCCGGCGCCGTCGGCGGGGTCGTCGGCGGGCGCCTGTTCCAGCACGGCCACGACGTCGTGCTCGTCGCCAGAGGTCCCCATCGCGAGGCCATCGCCTCGCGCGGGCTGACCGTCGAATGGCCGGAGGGGTCGGCGACGTTGCGGGTGCCCGTCGTCGGTCACGTCTCGGAGTTGCAGTTCGCGGCGGATGACGTCGTGCTCGTCGCCGTGAAGAGCCAGGACACGGCGGGTGTGGTCGACGCGCTGGCGGCCGAGGCACCGGCGGCGACGCCTGTCGTCTGTGTGCAGAACGGCGTCGCCAACGAGGTCGCCTTCCTCCGCCGGTTCGAGCGCGTGCTCGGTGTGCCGGTGATGGCGCCCACGTCGCACCTCGAGCCCGGCGTGGTCCAGGCGCACACCCGGGATGCGGCCGCGATCTTCGACGTCGGGCGGTGGCCGTCCGGCGTCGACGCGCTGGCAGAGGAGGTGGCGGCGATGTTCCGGGCGTCGGGGTTCGAGAGCGTCGCCCGCGCCGACATCGCCCGCTGGAAGTACTCGAAGCTGCTGATGAACCTCGGCAACCCGGTCGATGCGCTGTGCCCGCACGACGACGACGCCCGCCGCCTGATGACGATGGCCCGCGAGGAGGGCGAGCAGGTGCTCGCCGCGGCAGGCATCGACCACGTCAGCGCCGAAGAGGATCGTGCGCGGCGCGGCGACATCCTGCGCATGGCGCCGATCGGTGGCCAGCGCCGGGCGGGCGGGTCGACGTGGCAGAGCCTCGCCCGCGGCCTCCCCGTCGAGGTCGACTACCTCAACGGCGAGATCGTCCTCCTCGGCCGCCTCCACGGCGTCCCCACCCCCGTCAACACCCTCCTCCAACAGGCCACCCACACCGCCGTCACCACCCGCACTCCCCCCAACTCGATCCCCGCAGGCTGAGTTTCTGACGACACTTGTGCCCGCTGAGCGCGACTAACTCGACAAGGAACCGGCTGGGAGCTCGACGCGCTCGGTCTCGCCGGGCACCGGCGCGAAGCGGCGGGCGGCCCAGTCGGCCTTGGCCGCGTCGATGCGGTCGCGGCTCGACGAGACGAAGTTCCACCAGATGTGCCGGGGACCGACCGGCGCACCGCCGAACGTGATGACGCGCGCCGCCGTCGACGCCCGCACGACGGCGTCACCGTCGGCGACCACGGCGAGGTGCCGGGGCGGGATGCGCTCGCCGGCCACCTCCACGTCGCCCTCCACCACGAGCACGGCACGTTCGGCGTGCTCGGGTGGCAGCGCCACGCGCGTGCCGGCATCGAGGTGGACGTCGGCGTGGAACAACGGTGAGGCGCCGGGCACCGGCGACGCCGCGCCGAACGCCGTCCCGACGAGCAGGCGCACCGAGACGCCGCCGTCGCTGACCGCCGGCAGGTCGCCGGCGGCGGCGTGTTGGAACGACGGCTCGACCTCCTCCGACTCGTCGGGCAGGGCGACCCACGTCTGCAGCCCGGCGAGCACGGCGGTCACGGGGCGGGCGTCGTCGGGCGAGCGCTCGGAGTGCACGACGCCCGATCCGGCGGTCATCCAGTTCACGCCGCCGGGGTCGATCGTCTGCACGGCGCCGGTCGAGTCGCGGTGCACCATCGCCCCGTCGAACAGGTAGGTGACGGTGGCCAGGCCGATGTGCGGGTGCGGCGGGACGTCGGCGCCGCGGCCGGGCGCCAGCTCCTCCGGACCGATGAGGTCGGCGAAGATGAACGGCCCGACCATCCGCCGGGCATGGAACGGCAGCAGCCGGTCGACGTCTGCCGCGCCGATGCTGCGGCGCCGTGGCGCGATGACGCGCTCGACGCTCACGTCGCCGCCCTGGCCACGAACCACTCCAAGGACGTCGGGTCGGCGAGCGAGTCACGGGCCGCGGCCACCTCGGGCGGGGTACCGGTCAGGATCCGCTTCACGGGCACCTCCAGCTTCTTCCCCGACAGCGTGCGGGGGACGGACGGGACGGCCTCGATCTCGTCGGGAACGTGGCGCGGCGACAGCTCGGTGCGCAGCGCGCCACGGAGGCGGCCGACCAGCTCGTCGTCGAGCTCGCTGCCCGGCGCGAGGACGACGAACAGGACGAGCCGACCGAGGCCGCCGTCGTCGTCGCCCTCGAGGTGCACGACCAGGCTGTCGGCCACCTCGGCGAAGCCTTCGACGACGGCGTAGAAGTCGCTCGTGCCGAGCCGCACGCCGCCGCGGTTGAGCGTGGCGTCGGATCGTCCGCTGATCACGCACGCGCCGTCGTCGGTGAACGTGACCCAGTCGCCGTGGCGCCAGACGCCGGGGAAGTCCTCGAAGTAGGCGGCGCGGTAGCGGCTGCCGTCGTCGTCGTCCCAGAACCCGACGGGCATCGACGGCATCGGCGCCGTGATCACCAGCTCGCCGGTCCGTCCCGCCGGCGCCGGCCGTCCGTCCGGCGTGAACGCCTCGACGGCGCAGCCGAGCAGGCGGCAGCTGATCTCGCCGGCGCGCACGGGCACGAGCGGCGAGGCGCCGACGAACGCGGTGCACACATCGGTGCCGCCGGCGATCGAGGCGACCGGTACCCCGACCGCCTCGTGGACCCAGCGGAACCCGGCCGCCGGCAGCGGGGCGCCGGTCGAGCCGACCCAGCGCAGCGCCCGCGGGCCGGGCGCGATGCCGGCCTTGCGGCACGCCATCAGGAACGGGGCGGACACGCCGAGCACGGTGATCCCGGTGTCGGCGGCGAGGTCCCACAGCACGTCGAGCGACGGCGCCGCCGGATCGCCGTCGTAGAGCACGATGGTCGACCCGGTGAGCAGGCCGGAGACGAGGTAGTTCCACATCATCCACCCGGTCGTCGTGAACCAGCAGAAGCGATCGGCCGGGCCGATGTCCTGGTGCAGGGTGAGCACCTTGAGGTGCTCGGCGACGATGCCGCCGTGGCCGTGGACGATCGGCTTCGGGAGGCCGGTCGTCCCCGAGCTGAACAGCACGTAGAGCGGGTGGTCGGCGGCGACCGGCGTGAACGCCGGCGCCGCGGCGCCGGTGACGAGGTCGGCCCAGCTGGTGCCGGCCGGCTGACGATCGGGACGGAGGTACGGGATGTGGACGGTGTGGCGCAGCGTCGGGAGGGCGCCGGCGATCTCGGTGACCTCGGCCGAGCGGTCGATGTCCTTGCTGCCGTAGCGGTAGCCGTCGACGGCGATGAGCACGGCCGGCTCGATCTGGGCGAAGCGGTCGATGACCGAGCGCACGCCGAACTCGGGGGCGCAACTCGACCACGTCGCCCCGATCGACGCCGTGGCGAGGAAGGCGATGAGGGTCTCGGGGATGTTCGGGGCGTAGGCGACGACGCGGTCACCGGCACCGACGCCGAGGCGGCGCAGCCCGTCGCCGGCGGCGGCGACGGCAGAGGCGAGCTCACCCCATGTCAGCTCGATCGGTTCGCGGGTCTGGCTGCGGGCGACGACGGCGACGTCGTCGCGCGCGTGCACCGGCGGCGGCGAGGGCGTGCTCGGCGTAGTTGAGGCTGGCGCCGCCGAACCAACGCACGCCGGGCATGCGATCGCCGGTCGACGATCTCGTCCGGCGCGTCGCGCCAGCGCACACCCGTGAACTCCGTCGCCGCCCGCCAGAAGCCGTCGAGGTCCTCGACCGACCAGGCGTGCAGGGCTCCGTAGTCGTCGAAGCCGTGCTCCGTCGCGAATCGACCGGCCGCCGTCGCCGTCCACGCGTCCGCCGGCGGCGTCCACAGCACCTCGCCGCGCTGGTCGTTCACGGCGCCAGTGCGGCGGCCACGCGGCTCGGGATGCCGTGGCCGACGAGGTCGGCGAGCCGGGTTCCGATCGCCAGCACGGCAGCGAGGTCGACGCCGGTGTCCATGCCGGCGTCGTCGAGGAGGTGGACGAGGTCCTCGGTCGCCAGGTTGCCGCCGGCCGACGGGGCGAACGGCGAGCCGCCGAGCCCACCGACGGCGGTGTCGAACCGGGTGACGCCGCGGTCGATGGCCGTCCACGCGTTGAGCAGGGCGGTCGCCCGGGTGTCGTGGAGGTGCAGACCGACATCGGTGCCGACGGCGTCGAGGACGGCGCCGACGCGGCGGGGCGTGGCCACGCCGGTGGTGTCGGCGAGCGTGAGCCGGTCGACACTGGCGGCCGACGCCCGCTCGGCGACCTTCAACACGTCGTCGGGCGTGATCTCCTCGTCGTCGAACGACGAGCCGAAGGCGAAGGACACCACGAGGTCGAGCACCGCGGCGGGTGCCGCGGCGCGGATGGCGTCGAGGCCGGCGAGCGACTCGGCGACGGACATGTGCACGTTCTTCGCGCTGTACGCCTCGGAGGCAGAGACGGTGATCGTGAGGTGATCGACGCCGGCCGTCGTCGCCAGCTCGGCGCCGCGCGGCGTTGGGCACGAGCGCCCACGCCGTCTGCCCGTCGGCGAGCTCGGGGACGATCGCCGCGGCGACCTCGGCCGCCCCGGCCATCGCCGGCACCGCCTTCGGCGACACGAACGAGGCGATCTCGACGTCGGCCAGCCCGGCGGCGAACAGGGCGCGCACGAGCTCGACCCGCTCCCCCACGTCGACCGCCCGCTCGCCCTGCAACCCATCCCGCGCCGTGACGTCCCGGATCTGGACCATCGAGTAGTGCTGTCACGCGAGTACTCCTGCCGGCTAGGCCGCACACCAGCACTCCGGCGGCACCACGTACTCGGACGGCATCACACCGGGGGGACGCCGTGGCGGCGGGTGGCGAAGTGGCGGTCCTTGTTGCGGGCGTGGGCGATGCGGCGGATCAGCTCGGCCCGGAGGTGCTGGGGTTCGATGACGGCGTCGATCACCAGCTCCGATGCCAGCCGCAGCAGGTCGACGTCGGTCTCGTAGATCGCCCGCTGCTCGGCCACGAACTCGTCGCGCTCGCCCGGATCCTCGATGGCGGCGATCTTGTTGGCGTAGACGGCGTTGATCGCCGCCTCCGGCCCCATCACCGCGATGCGCGCCGTCGGCAGGGCGATCGTGGCGTCCGGCTCGAACGCCGGGCCGGACATCGCGTACAGCCCGGCGCCGTAGGCCTTGCGCACGACGACCGACACCTTGGGCACCGTCGCCTCGCTCACCGCCGTCACCATCTTCGCCCCGTGGCGGATGATCCCCTGCTTCTCGACCGCCGACCCGATCATGAAACCGGGGACGTCCGCCAGGAAGACGAGCGGGATGTTGAACGCGTCGCAGCACCAGATGAACCGCGCCGCCTTGTCCGCCGAGTCGACGAACAGCGTGCCGGCGAGGTGCGCCGAGTTGTTGGCGACGACGCCGACAGGGTGACCATCGAGGCGGGCCAGGCCGACGATCAGCTCGCGGGCGAACAGCGGCTTGATCTCGAAGAAGCTGTGGCGGTCGACGATGCCGTCGATGACGACATGCATGTCGAACGGCACGCGCTCGTCGGCCGGCACGACGTCGGGGGTCAGCTCGACCTCGGGCGGCTCGGCCTCGTACACCGGCGGGGCGTCCCGCCACGTCCGTGGGAAGTAGGACAGGTACGCCTTCGCCTGGTCGATCGCGTCGTGGTCGTCGACGGCGAGGTTGTCGGCGCAACCGGACTGCGAGACGTGCATCCGCGCCCCACCCATCGCCTCCAGCGTCGTGATCTCGCCGACGACCATCTCGGTCATGCGCGGCGACCCGAGGTACATCGAAGCGTTGCCCGTCGACCATGAACACGACGTCGCAGAACGACGGGATGTACGCCCCGCCCGCCGCCGACGGCCCGAACAGGCAGCACACCTGCGGCACCTGCCCGGACAACTTGACCTGGTTGTAGAAGATGTGGCCCGCGCCGCGCCGGCCGGGGAACAGCTGGACCTGATCGGTGAGGCGGGCGCCGGCGGAGTCGACGAGCCACACGATCCGCACCTGCTCGGCGAGCGCCGCCTCCGACGCCCGCACCATCTTCTCCACCGTGCGCGCCCCCCACGATCCGGCCTTCACCATCGGGTCGTTGGCGACGATGATCGCCGGCACGCCGTCGATCGACCCGCGCCCGGTGACGACGCCGTCGGCGGGCAGCCCGCTGGCCATGGCGTTGGCCAGCACGGCGTCCTCGACGAACGAGCCCTCGTCGACCAGGAGGTCGATGCGCTCGCGGGCGGTCAGCTTGCCCTGGCCGCGGATCTTCTCCAGCGCCCGCTCGTCGGGCGTGACCGCCCGCTGCACGGCGTCGTGAATCTGCTCGCGCACGGCGTCAACGCTAGGCGACGGTGTCCCGTGTCACGTCGTACAGGTGGTGGACCGGGTCGTGGGCGAAGTACTGGCCGAACGTGCGCACGGTGAACACGGCGCCGTCGCTGCGCCGGCCGCGCCGCTCCCACTGATCGTCGCCGACCGCATCGAACGAGGCGGCGATGGCCTCGGCTGCGGCAGCCAGCTCGCCGGCGACGACCTCCGGGTCCTGCTCGCCGTAGCGATCGGCGACGGCGGTGTCGTCCTGGTCCCAGTTGGCGAACTGCGGGTCGTCCTCGGCGAGCATCAGGGCGAGCCGCTGGTCGAAGCAGGCGGAACACGTCGCGGACGTGGCAGGCGTACTCGAGGGGCGACCAGACGTCGGGGCGCGGCCGCCGGCGGACATCGGCAGCGGCCAGGACCTGCTGCCACGCCGCAGCGTTGGCCCGCACGAGCTCGGGGATCCGTTCGACCTCGAGCGCACCGGCCGCGAACCCGCACTCAGGGCATTCCCGCTCGAGGACCCAGGTCCAGTCCTTGTCGTCCCTGGTCACGTCCGTCATCGGACGCACGCTACGCACGTGATCCCCGCACGCGAGCACGGGGTTTCCCCGATGTACCCCGTGCGGCGTTCCGGCATCATCAACGTCAGCAGATCGAACGGTCGGACGGACGTCCGATCGGGCGGGAACCCCACGATCGGCGATGCGGGCGGCATCGCCGATTCGTCGGAGCCGAGGACCGGGAGTGCGGGCGGCACTCCCGGTTCCTCCGCGTCTGGGGTCGGCGGCGGCGCCCCACGGGATGCTGGCACCACCTCTCACCAGGAGGGCGGCACGGTCGTCAACGAGCTCTCGCTCCGGCATACTCCAGCCGTGCGGGCGGCATGGATGTTGGCGGCGGCGACCCTGCGCGGCGCGTGGCGGACGACGTTGGTGTTCGCCGTGCTCGCCGGCGTGGCGGGCGGCCTCGTGCTCGGCGGCTGGGCAGCGGTCAGGCGCGCCGCCACCTCGATCGACCGCTTCGAGCAGTCCGTCGGTGGCGCCGACCTCACGGTGGCGACGTGTGGGCCGGACGGTCACTTCGACCTCGACGCCGGCCAGTGCGACACGCCGTACCTCCCGGTTGCCGAGCGCGACCGGATCGCCGCCCTGCCCGGCGTCGACGCCGCTGGGATCGGGACGATCCTCCCGCTCTGGTACTCGAGTCCGAAGCTCCCAGACGGTCAGGGCGGCGGGGTGTGGGCGATGGCGGACGACACCTTCCCCACCGCGCTCGGTGACCCAGTCGTCGTCGCCGGGCGGATGTTCGACCCGGACGCACCCGACGAGGTGCTCCTCACCGAGGACATGGTCGCCGCCAGCGGCATCGGTGTCGGCGACGTCCTGACCGTGCGCGGCTACCCGCTCGCCCAAGGCATCGACCTCGAGGCAGATCCGCAGGGCGAGCCGATCCCGGTGCGCGTGGTCGGCGTCGTGCGCTTCCCGACCGACCTGTCGGCACAGCGATCGAACCAGGAGCTCCAGCAGGTCGATGCCAATCCGTTCCTGACCCGCGCCTGGTACGAGCGCTACGGGCAGCACCTCGCCGCCTTCTCGACCGCCGTCTTCGTCCGCTTCAGTCCCGGCGCCGACCCCACCGCTGCCATCGGCGGGGCGCTCGCCGATCAGCAGACGCTGCTCACGCCGACCGTCGCCGAGTCCGACGTCGGGACCGTCCGCGACGCGGTTCGCTACGAGACCGGTGTCGTCGCCGCCGTGACCGTGGCCACCGCGCTCGCCGCCATGGTCGTCGTCGGTCTGACGATCGCCCGCCAGGCCACACAGGATCATGACGACCCGCTGGTGCTGGCGGCGATCGGCACGACGCGCCGCCAGCGTGCCGGTGCGTCAGCGATCCGGTCGATCCCCGTCGCGATCGGTGCCGCCGTCGTCGCCGCGGCGACGGCCATCGTCATGTCGGCATGGACGCCGATCGGCGTGGCGCGGCGGGCCGAGGTGGATCCTGGCCTGCGCATCGACGCGATCCCGCTCGTCGCAGGACTCCCCCTCGTTGCCGCGGTCGTCGTCCTGGCGTTCGTCATCCCCACGATCCGCCGAGTGCGGCGCACCGGACGCCGGGCATCGGGATCGTCGGTCGGGACGGCAGCGGCGATGGCCGGATGCTCCCCCGAGGTGACCACCGGCCTCGTCCTGGCGTTTCCCGGAGGCGCCGCGCGCCGGGCGAGCGCCGCACCGGTGATCGCCGGAGCGATGGCTGTGGCGGCGGTCGTCTCGGCGGCGATGCTGGTCGGCGGCCTCGACCACACGCTCGCCGACCCGGCGCGCTACGGCGCCAGCTGGCACGCCGTCATCGACTCGCCCGTCAGCATCGAGCAGGAGCGGGCCTTCAGCGCCGTGCTGCGCGCCGACGGGCGACTGAGCGATGTCGCCGGTCAGCTGTACACCGAGGCGTCGATCGGCGACCAGGTGACGCTCGTCCATGCCCTCGACCCCATCGTCGGCGAGGCGATCACCCCGGTCGTCGTCGATGGTCGCGAGCCGATCCGCCGTGGTGAGGTCGCCCTCGGCGGCGTGACCATGCGCGCCCTCGGTGTCGGGATCGGTGACTCGGTCCCGGTCACCCTGTTGTCGGCGCTCGAACCGACGACGGTCGAGGCAACAGTCGTCGGCCAGGCGATCATCAACGACGGCTTCTCGGCCGAGGCGGGCGAAGGCGGCCTCGTCACTGCCGAGTGGGCACGTCAGCTCGTTCCCGGCGCCTTCGCCCAGACCTTCGCCGTGCGGATGGTCCCCGGCACCACGATCGACGAGCTGCGCGACGACTACGCCACGGTGACACCGGCTGTCCCGCAGAAGGGTCTGCTCAACCTGCGCCGCATCGACACCCTGCCCTGGGCTCTCGCCGCGGCGGTCGGCGTGCTGGCCGTCGGGGCGATGGTCCACGCCCTGGCGAGTGGGATCCGCCGAGCCGGGCGGCAGCTCGCCACGCTACGCGCCCTCGGGTTCACCAGCGGGCAGGTGCGCCGCAGCGTGCGCTGGAACGCGACCGCAGTCGCGGCGTGCGCAGCGGCGGTCGGCATCCCGCTCGGCGTCGTCGCCGGGCGCTGGGGCTGGCGGACGCTGGGCACCTCCGTCGGCGTGGCGACCGAGGCGCCGCTCCCGGTGCTGCTCGGCGCGACGACGGCGGCCGCGCTCGTCGCCCTCGCCATCGTCGCCGCCATCCTCCCCGCCGCCCGCGCCGGACGCCAGGACCCTGTCGCCGTCCTCGACGCGAGGCACTCCGAGGCGACCGCGCGATGATCCGGCGATGCAGCTGCCGCACGGGGACGGCCGGTCGACGAGGTCATCGCCGAGCTGCGGGAGAAGCGTCGCGACGACGTGAGGTGGGCGGAGGGCCGAGCGTTCAGCCTCGTCTACGACGGCGGGCCGTCGGTCCACGACGTCGCCGAGCAGGCCGCCCGCCTGTTCCTGCACGAGAACGCGCTGAACACGATGGCCTTCCCGTCGCTCGGGCAGATCCAGTCGGAGGTCGTCGGCTGGACGGCGGGGCTGCTGCACGGCCCCGACACGGCCGCCGGCTTCCTGACGAGCGGCGGCACGGAGTCGATCCAGTGCGCCGTCCTCGCCGCCCGCGAGCGTGGACGCATCGAGCGCGGAGTCACCGCGCCGGAGATCGTCGTCGCCGAGAGCGCCCACGCCGCCTTCCACAAGTCGGCGCACCTGTTCGGCATGCGCATCGTCACGACACCGGTTGGCGACGACTGGACCGCCGACGTCGACGCGATGGCCGACGCCGTCGGCCCGAACACGGTGCTCGTCGTCGGTTCGGCGCCGCAGTACCCGCAGGGCGTCGTCGACCCGATCCCCGAGATCGCCGCCCTGGCCGCGTCGGTCGACGCCAACTGTCACGTCGACGCGTGCATGGGCGGCTTCGTCCTCCCGTTCGCCGAGCTGCTGGAGCGCGACGTGCCGCCCTGGGACTTCCGTGTCGACGGGGTGCACTCGATCTCCGCCGACATCCACAAGCTCGGCTACGCCCCGAAGGGCGTGTCGGTCATCGTCCACCGCACCAAGCAGCTGCGGACGCTACCAGACCTTCGTGTTCGACCGCTGGCTGGGCGGCTTCTACGCCTCGCCGAACCTGCAGGGCTCCCGGTCCGGCCTGCCGATGGCGGCGGCGTGGGCCGTGATGCAGCACCTCGGCATCGACGGCTACGTCGAGCTGACGCGCGGCGTGCTCGACGCCGCCGACCGGATGCGGGCCGGCATCACCGCGCTCGATGGCGTCGGCGTGCTCGGAGACGGGCAGTGGCACATCGTCGCCATGACCGGCTGAGCCGCCCATCGACGTCTTCGCCGTCGGCGACGCGTTGCGGTCGCGCGGCTGGTACCTCGACCGCCAAGGGCCGCCCGACTCGCTTGCACGCGACGGTCAGCAACTCCAACGTCGGCGTGATCGACGACTACCTCGTCGACCTGGCCGCGTGCGTCGCCGAGGTGGGCGCGGCACGCGCCGGCGACCGGGCCACCACCTACGCCACGCTCGAATGAGCGACGGCGAACGATGAGCTGACGCCGCGTTCGACGTCAGCAGTCGCATCGAGCCGTTCAGCCTCCGAGCCCTGGTGATCCGCCCGCCGTTCGAGCGGGTCGAGGTCATCGTGCCGGCGCGAGGCGAGCTCGCCGTCGGAGCCGAGCTTGCCGACGCCATCGTCGTCGTCGAGGAGGGCGAGGTCGAACTGGTGGGTCGCCACGGCGGCACGTCCACGTCGGCCGCGGCGCCGTGCTCTGGCTCAAGGGTGAGCGCTGCGCTCGCTGCGCAACCCGGGGTCCGGAAGCGGCCGTCCTGTCGGCCGTTCGTCGGTACGATCGCGGCGTGTGCATGAACTGCCTGAGCACCGCTGAGCGGCGATCACCCAAACGATCTTCCTCGGCTACGTCACCAAGGACCCGTGCACCGGGCGCTCGCCAGCTCGGGCTGTCGACGCTCCCGATCCCGGCACGCGACGCACGCACGGTCGCCTTCCTCGCCGCCTCGACCTCGACGCCGTGGCGATCCTCGACCCGCGGGTCGAGGCGGCGGCCAGGTCGCCACGCTCAGCGGCACCGATCCGCTGGCGTCACGCTTGGCGTGCTCCGCCCGGCCCATCGGCTCCCACAGCTTGCTCACCGCCCAGTAGACCAGCCCAGCAGCCCAGCGTCACCGGGGCGACGATCCACGGGTTGACGTGGGCAACGAGCGCGCCGTGATCCACCACGGACCGGTCCACGACAGGTCGAGCGGGTAGCCGACGCGTTCGACGCCGTCGATCACCGGCCGGGCCACGACGTGTGCCCACGTCGACCAGGCGATCAGGCGGCACACGCCGTAGAAGAACGTCGCCCGGTAGAGCGCGACGAGGCCCCGCTCGGGGAGCCACCGGCCGAACCACGCCCACACGTCGGGTCGGCCGGCACGATCTGCGTGCGCCAGTACTCCCGGGTCAGCACCCGCCACGAGACCAGCACGACCGCCAGCCAGAACAGGTCCATCACCAGCCCGAGGCTCGAGTAGTAGGCGGCGGCGTCGAGGTACTTGCCGCCGCCGATCGTCGCCGCGTAGGCCCACGTCTCCAGCGTCCAGTTCAACGTCGTGAACGGGAACAGCAGCATCGTGCCGACGGAGTCGTTGACGTCGGTCAGGGCGTGAGCGGCGTAGCCGAGCAGGAAGCCGACGGTGAAGGCCCGGTTGCGCTTCCACAGCCAGAACGCCGGCGGACAGCACGATGCCCGCGAACAGCGTGTGGGTGAACCCCATGCCGGGCCAGCCGCGGTGCCACTGGTGCGGGATGTCGGCGCCGTAGTGCGTGTCGCCGATCGTGATGCCGTAGACCCAGAACTTGGACAGGAAGTCCGGCGTGAAGTCGCCGAGGAAGATGCCGAGAAGCTGACCTTGCCGCAGCATCTTCTTCGGCAGGTGGGCCTGCACGGCGTAGACCTCGAACTGGTGCGCCGCCCAGCTCATGCGCTCGCCTCATCGCCGAGCGCCGCGAACACGATCCGCGATCCACGGTCCGACGACGATGATGGTGACGAGCCAGACCGGACCGACGAACCAGTTGAGCAGCCACTTGTGCCAGATGCCGAGCACGATGTAGCTGGCGCCCGCCAGCAGGTACCACAGCCACTCCTCGCGCCGACCGAGCCGGCGCCAGCCGAGTCGTCCCGGTCCTCGCCACGACGGGCGACCGTAGTGTCAGGCGGTCGCTCCCTACCGTGACGCCTGGCGAGGGGGGCCGGCGGCCGCCGGGCATCCGTGCGGGCGTCGTCTCCGAACCAGGCGCACCGACCACCATCGAGCAACTACGAGGTCACGTCATGCCAGCCGGTCCCGAATGGTTCATCGTCCTCGCCGTCGTGCTGGTCATCTTCGGCGGCTCGCAGCTGCCGAAGCTGGCCAAGAACCTCGGGCGGGCGCAGAAGGAGTTCAAGGACGGCATGGCCGCCGGTGACCCCGAGGCAGCGACCGTGCGCAGCGAGTCCTAACGGTCGCCCTTCGGGGCGACGATCGTGCACGTTCCCTGGGCGGCGGCGACGAGGCGGCCCTCGTTCTCGATCTCCACGCGCACGACCGCCAGCCGCTTGCTCATGGCGATGATCTCGCTTGTCGCACGGCACACGCCCGTCGTCACCGGCGCCAGCAGGTTGATCTTGAACTCCGTCGTGGCCGCCCAAGAGCCCGGCGGCATCACCGGGTACATCACCACGCCGAGCACGTGATCGCACATCGCCGACAGGCAGCCGCCGTGCATCGTGCCCATCGCCGTGATCAGTTCGGGCGTGACCTCCATCTCGGCCACCAGCCGGCCCGGCGCCATCTCGGTGACGACGAGGCCGAGGTACCCGTCGATGCCCCGCTTGGACCGCGCCCCGACGACCCGTGCCGCCCACGCCTCGTCGTAGCTGTCGAACGTGGGGCGGATCACGGTTCCTCCTCCGGCGTGAAGACGGCGTGGACCGGCGGTGGCGCACCGTCGCCCTCGCCGGCCATGCGGCGGACGAGCGCTTCGAGTCCGGTGAACCCGACGGCCTCTCGCGGCAGGTCGGCGAACGGGTAGCGGGCGCCGGCCAGCATGTCCAGCGCCGGGCGGTACGCGGTGACGTCGACGCCGAGCGCGCCGAGCACGCGCAGCTCCTTGTAGACGATGTGGTCGGGGGCGAAGCCGGGTGCGTCCGGCGTGCCCCGGGTCCCGGCGACCACGACCGTGCCACCCGGGCGGGCGAGCGAGATGGCCTGGGCGAACGCGGCCGGCGCCTTGGCGGTGACGTCGACGACGACGTCGGCGAGGCCGCCGGTGGCGCCGCGCAGCGCGGCCGACCGGATCGTCGACCGCCACGTCGACGGCCAGGTCGGCACCGAAGTCGGCGGCGCGGGCGAGCCTGCCTGCGTCGCGTGGCCCGTGGCCGGTGATCATGACGAACCCTGCGCCGGCGTCGTGGGCCGCCGCTGCGGCGCAGAGACCGCGGACGCCGGGGCCGAGGACGGCGACCACGTCACCCTGCTTCGTGCCGGGGAGGTCGACGGCCCAACGGATGCCGGCGCCGAGCGGGTTGAACATCGTGGCCAGCGGCGGATCGAGACCGTCCGGCACCGGCAGCAGCATCGAGTCCGGTCCGAGGTAGAGGTGCGTGGCGTAGCCGCCCCACAGCCCTGGCGGGCGCTCGACGTCGACGAACCCGATCATCGTCGCCAGCCCGTTGCGCGTGCAACGACGGTAGACACCCGCGCGGCACGCGTCGCAGTCGCGGCACGACTGGAACACCTCGACGGCGACTCGCTGTCCGGCTTGCACGCCCCACCGCACGGCTGCCCGTGGCACCGACCTGCTCGACGGTGCCGATGACCTCGTGGCCAGGGATGAACGCGTGTCGCGAGGGGATGTGCCCGGTGTACTGCTCGTGGTCCGTGCCGCACAGCCCGCACGCCTCGATGCGCAGCAGCCCGTCGTCCTCGCCGATGTCGGGAATGTCGAAGCGGCGCAGCTCGAACCGGCGCGGGGCCGTGAGGACGAGACCGGCTGGCGGTCACGTGTCCAGCGCCGCGCGCGCTGTCCGCATGGCCTGGGCAGCCAGCGGCAGCCCGGCGTACAGCGTGAGATGGGTGATGGCGGCCTCGATCTCCTCCCGCGAGAGGCCGTGGCCGATGCCGGCCGGGACGTGCACGGCCAGGTCGTCCACCCCGAGCGCGGTGAGGATGGCGATGACGGCCAGCGAGCGGTCTCGTCGCGTCAGCTCGGGACGAGCCCACACCTCCCCGCGCACCCACCGCGAGGCCACCTCGCCGACACCGCCGAACTCGGCCGCGTCGCCCGGCAGCACGCTCGAAACGTCGGCCGCATCGGCGTCGCGCTGCGCATCGGACTTGGGGGCGGCGCCGCGCCGGTCGCTCAGCTGCTCGACCCCCTCCGCGGCACGCAATCCGGCGTCGACGCGCCGGCTGGCGTGCATCGCCGCCGGGAAGCCGGCGTAGGCGGCCACGGTGACGACGATCTCTTCGATCTCGACACGGGTGAGCCCGTTGCGAACGGCGATCTCGGTGTGCAGCTCGAGCTCCTCGTCCCGAGCTTGTGCAGCCAGTGTCGACACGACGATCAACGAGCGGTCTCGGCGCGACAGCTCCGGCCGGGCCCACATCTCGCCGACGACGTCGAAGGCGAAGCCGCCGAGCGCACCGAGGCGACGTTGCAACGAGGCCGACACGCGCTCCGGGTCGACGTCGGGGACGAACACCGTGAACGTGTCAGCGGCGCGGGCGTGGCGCTCCTCGTAGCTCTCCGTCATCCCGCCGGACATTACGACCGCGCCATGATGGGCGTGTGCCGCTCACGACCTCGTCGGATCTGTGGGACCAGTTCGCTCCGCCACCGCCCGGAACGCATCCGCCGCTCGACTCACCGGAGTACCGCTCCACCGGCCTGCGCCATCCGACCACCGCGCCCGTCCGCCTCGACCCGGCCAAGGCCGACGCCACCGAGCTCACCGGCCCGGTGTGGGGCGACGACGACGTCGTCGCCGCCGACAGCGACCTCACGATCGGTCCGACCGGCGAGGCCGTCGGGCAGCGCATCGTCGTCTCCGGCCGCGTGCTCGACACCGGTGGTCGTCCGATCCCGTCGACGCTCGTCGAGATCTGGCAGGCGAACGCATCGGGCCGCTACCGCCACCGCAACGACCAGTGGCCCGGCACGCTCGATCCGAACTTCGCCGGCGGTGGCCGCGCGATCACCGGGCCCGACGGCCGCTACTCGTTCACCACCATCCACCCCGGCGCCTACCCGTGGGGGAACCACCACAACGCGTGGCGCCCGGCGCACATCCACTTCTCGCTGTTCGGCCGTTCGTTCACGCAACGACTGATCACCCAGATGTACTTCCCGGGTGACCCGCTGTTCTTCCAGGACCCGATCTTCAACTCGATCCCCGACCCCGCCGCCCGCCAGCGCCTCATCGCCAGCTACGACCACGACGTGACCCAGCCCGAGTGGGCGCTCGGCTATCGGTTCGACATCGTGCTGCGCGGTCCGGGCCGCACGCCGTTCGAGGCGCCGGCGGATGGCTGAGCACCTCGGCGCCACGCCGAGCCAGACGGTCGGCCCGTTCCTGCACATCGCCCTCGGCGATCCCGCCGGGTGCTGGGCGGTGCCGGAAGGTACGCCGGAGGCGATCACGATCAGCGGTGTCGTGCTCGACGGTGAGGGCGCACCGATCGCCGACGCCCTCGTCGAGACCTGGCAGGTCGACGGCCACCTCGGGCGCTGCGCCACCGACGACACGGGCACGTGGCGCATCCACACCGTCAAGCCACCGCCTGCCGCCACACGCGACGGCACGCAGCAGGCGCCACACCTCGCCGTGTCGGTCTTCGCACGTGGCCTGCTCGACCGCGTCGTGACGCGGATCTACTTCGCCGACGAACACGTGGCCAACGACGCCGATCCGACGCTCGCCGTCGTCGACCCCGACCGTCGCCGCTTGCTGCTCGCCGAGGGCACACCGGCCGACGGCTACCGGTTCGACATCCGGCTGCAAGGCGACGATGAGTCCGTCTTCTTCGCCATCTGACGTCGAGCCGTTCGGCTTCCTCGTCGCCCGCGGGCCGGTCGTGGAGGCGACATCCGGTTCGGCATGGCTGCAGGCACTGCTCGATGCCGAGGCGGCCCTGGCGGCCGCCTCAGCCGACGCCGGCGACATCCCGGCCGAGGCGGCTGCAGCGATCGCCGGCGTCTGCCAGCGTCGAGCGCTTCGACGTCGCCGCGATCTTCGAGGCGGCGGCTGCCGGCGGCAACCCGGTGATCCCGCTCGTGCCCCGCCTCCGCGACCTCGCCGGCGCGCCGGCCGCCGAGTTCGTCCATCGCGGTGCGACGAGTCAGGACATCCTCGACGCGGCGACGCTCGTCGTGGTCCGCAGGTGCGCTGCGCATCGTGAGCGACGGCCTGCTCGATGCCGGCAAGGTCGTCGGCGAGCTCGACACGCGTCACGGCAGCGAGCCGATGATCGCCAGGACGCTCGGCCAGCACGCGCTGCCGACGACGTTCGGCACCGTGACGTCGCGTTGGCGGCACGGCCTCGGCGAGGCGTCGCGTGCGCTCCTCGAGGCGCCCACGCCGGTCACCCTCGGTGGCCCGAGCGGCGACGGCAGCTCGTTCGGTGAGCACCGGGCGACGATCGTGGAGCGCTTCGCACAGCGCCTCGACCTGCAGCCCACGCCGACGCCGGGCCACACCCAGCGGGCGACGACGGCGGTGATCGCCGGAGCCTGGGGCCTGGCGGCATCCGCCGTGGCCAAGGTCGGACTGGACATCGTCCTGCTCGCCCAGAGCGACGTCGGCGAGCTGTCCGAGGTCGCCGAGGGTGCGGGCGGCTCGTCATCGATGGCCCACAAGCGCAACCCGATCGCCGCCATCTGCGCCCGGGCCGCGGCGATGCAGGCACCCGGTCTGGTCGCCACGCTCCTCCACGCCGCAGGCGGCCACGAGCTGGAGCGGGCAGCCGGCGCGTGGCACGCCGAGTGGCCGGCGCTGAACCAGCTCCTGCGGACGACCGGATCGGCGGTCGACTGGCTGCGCACCAGCCTCGGGCGGCTCGTGGTGCACCCGGAGCGGATGGCCGAGAACCTGGCCAGGAGCCGCAGAGCAGCAGCGTCGTGAGCGCGCAGCTCCGCCACGCGCGTGTGGCTCGGCTCGCTGGGCAGCAACACGCACATGTGGGATCGGCAGCTGGTGGAAATGGCGGAAACCCGTCGTTGCATCCTCATCGATCATCCCGGTCACGGCGGCACTCCTGCGCCGGTCGGTCCGTACTCGATCTCGGGGCTCGCCGCGACCGTGATCGACGAGCTGGATCGACTCGAGGTCGCCGTCGCAGACGTGATCGGCCTGTCGATCGGGGCGATGGTCGCCATGGCGATGGCGATCGAGCATCCGGCGCGGGTCGAGCGGCTGGCGCTGCTCTGTACGTCGGCGCACCTCGGGCCGGCGTCGGCGTGGCACGAGCGGGCGGCCACCGTGCGTGCCGAGGGTGCGGGCGCGGTCGCTGCAGCCGTCGTCGGGCGATGGCTGACACCCGCCTACGCCGCGCAGCACCCCGATGAGGTCGCCGAGCTGGAGTCGATGGTGGCGTCGACCGACCGCGAGGGGTACGCGTCCTGCTGCGAGGCGATCGCCGCGATGGACCTGCGCGACGGCCTGGCGAGCATCGCCGCACCGACGCTGGTGATCGCCGGATCGGCGGACCCGGCGACACCGCCCGAGCACGGTGAGCTGATCGCCTCGCTGATCGACGGCGCCCGCTTCGAGGTCGTCGACGGCGCCCACCTGGCGTGCTGGGAGGTGCCCGGCGTGGTCAACGCACTGCTCGAGGAGCACCTGCCGGGAGGAACCGATGGCTGACGACGACCGCTACGAGACCGGGATGCGAGTCCGCCGGGACGTCCTCGGCGACGACCACGTCGACCGGGCGGTAGCCGCCACGACCGAGCTCGACGCCGACTTCCAGCGCTACCTCACGGAGAGCGCGTGGGGGTCGCTGTGGGCGCGCGACGAGCATCTCGACCGGCGCACGCGCTCGTGCGTCACGATCGCCGTGCTCACCGCGCTGCGGGCAGAGGCGCGAGCTGGCGATGCACCTGCGCGCCGGCCTGCGCAACGGGCTGACGCCCGCCGAGATCGTCGAGGTGATCATGCACACCGCGGCCTACGCCGGCATCCCCGCCGCCAACACCGCCATCGGCATCGCCAAGCAGGTCCTCACCGAGGGCGACCGCTGAGGCCGGCCCCGCACCCAATCCACGGATCTGGGTGCAGATCGTCTCGGTTTCCGAGACGATTCGCGCCCAGATCGGGTGTGGGACGATTCGCGCCCAGATTCGGGGTCAGGGCCAGATGTGTGCGGCGGTGTCGACGACGAGGCGCAGCTTGGCCCACTGCTGGTCCTCGGTCAGGGCGTTGCCCTCGACGGTGCTGGCGAAGCCGCACTGCGGGCTCAGGCACAGCCGGTCGAGCGGGATGTAGGCGGCCGCCTCGTCGACGCGCCGGGCGAGCTCGTCGGGGGACTCGAGCTCGGGCCGCTTGCTGGTGACGAGCCCGAGCACGACCTGCTTGCCGTCGGGCACGAACCGCAGCGGGGCGAAGTCGCCGGACCGCTCGTCGTCGTACTCCAGGAAGTAGCCGTCGACGGCGAGCTCGTTGAACAGCACCTCGGCGACCGGCTCGTAGCCGCCCTGGGCGAACCACGTGCTGCGGTAGTTGCCACGGCAGAGGTGCACGCACACCGTCAGGTCGTCGGGACGCCCCGCCAACGCCTCGTTGATCAGCGCCGCGTACGTGCGCGGCAACGTGTCCGGGTCGTCCCCGCGGTCGACGGCACCCTGGCGCATCGCCGGGTCGCAGAGGTAGGCGAGGTTGGTGTCGTCGAGCTGCAGGTAGCGGCATCCGGCGGCGTACAGGGCGGCGATCTCGTCGCGGTAGCACGCCGCCAGGTCGGCGAAGAAGACGTCGAGGTCGGGGTACGCCTCGATGTCGATCGCCGCTCGTCCGCCGCGGAAGTGGACCATCGTCGGCGACGGGATGCACACCTTGGGCGTCGCCCCGGCGAGCGGCGCAGTCACTGACGAGAGGTACTCGAAGTCGGCGACCTGGATGGTGCGACCGTGGCGCAGTGGGCCGGTGACGGCGAGCTTGGGCGGTGTCATGTGCACCGTGTCGGCGGCATCGGAGCTGGCCGCGATGTTGCCGGTGACCGCCACGCCGTCGAGCTGTTGCAGGAAGTCGAGGTGGAACCAGGCGCGGCGGAACTCGCCGTCGGTGATCGAGCGCATCCCCGTCGCCTCCAGCTTGCGCACGGCGTCGGCGATCGCCTCGTCCTCGACGACGCGCAGCTCGGTCGCGGTGATCTCACCGTCCGCCCGCCGTTGACGCGCGGCGTGCACCTCGGGCGGTCGCAGCAGACTTCCCACGTGGTCGGCGCGGAACGGTGGCATGGTCATGGCGCACCCATCATGCCAGTGGTGTGTTAGACCCTGTGCTCGAACGTGCTCGACCTGCTCGACAAGGGGGATCGATGATGTGGGGACGCTCGAAACCAGCCGTCGCGCTCGCTGTGCTCGCCCTGCTCGCCGGGGCATGCGGCGACGACGATGACGACGACGACGCAGGCGCGCCGGCCACGTCCGGCGGGGCCGCGACGTCGGCTCCGGCGCCGGCGACGACCGGGGCGGCCGCCGACGGAGACGACGACGGCCGGCACCTCCGACTGCGGTCGAGACGACGACCGGCGACACCGCCGGCTCGACGACACCAGGCACCGCCGAGGCGCCCACCGGGGATCCGATCGTCATCGGCACGCTGACGTCGCTCACCGGACCGTTCACGCCGTGGGGCGTGCAGGTCCGCGACGGCATGCAGCTCGCCGCCGACGAGATCAACGCCGCCGGCGGCGTCGGTGGCCGGCCGATCGCCATCGAGCTGCTCGACGACGAGTCCAACCCGGAGGCGGGCTCCAGCGGTCTCGAGCGTCTCATCGAAGGTGGCGCCGTGGCGGTCGGCGGGATCATCTCCAGCGACGTCGGCCTGGCGACGGCGCGCATCGCCGAGGAACTGGAGACACCGCTGTTCCTCGTCAAGGCCGGCTCCGAGGCGATCCTCACTCGCGACAGCCGGTACACGTTCCGCACCTGCATCCCCTCGGCCCCGATGGTCGCCGCACCGATCGCCCAATACGTGCAGCAGGAGGGGATCACCAAGGTCGGGGCGATCGTCGCCGACTACGCCTGGGGCCAGGCGATCCGGGCGGCGATGGAAGCGGCCTTCGCCGAGCTGGAGGGCGTCGAGCTGCAGATCGAGGTGGCGCCGGTACCCGAGCAGGACTTCACGACGTACCTGCGCAACCTCCAGGCGTTCGGGCCCGAGTTGCTCGTGGCGACCGGCCACCCGCCGGGATCCGGCGCGATCACGGTGCAGTCGGCCGACCTCGGCCTCGACATCCCGGTGACCGGCGCCTACTCGCCGCTGGCCGCCGTCGTGTCGGGTGCGGGCGACGCGGCCATCGGGCGCTTCTCCGACTTCGACTGCGCCGACTTCGCCAGCGACGACTACCAGGAGCTGGCCGCCCGCTACCTCGAGCTCTCGGAGAACACGTTCATGGAGGACGACGCCGTCGCCGGCTACGGCATCGTGCAGATGGTCGCCCAGGCCGTCGAGGCGGTCGGCGACGATCCGGTCGCCATCGCCGAGTACATCCACGGCGAGACGTTCGACCTGCCTGGCTACGCCTGGGACCTCAGCTGGACGGAGTGGGGGGAGATGGCTGCGGCCACGCCGCTGTTCTCGGTGATCGGCCCCGGACCAGCTCCGGCGGGCGTCAACGAGGCCGGCGACTGGTACCCGGAGACGTTGATCCTGGCCGAGCCGCTCGAGCCGTACGAGCCCTGACCTCGATCCTCGAGCTCGATGCCGTCGAGAAGTCGTTCGGCGGCCTGCCTGCTGTCGGCGGGGTGAGCCTGGAGGTCGACGAGGGCGAGATCCTCGCCCTCGTCGGACCCAACGGCGCCGGCAAGAGCACGCTGCTGAAGGCGATCAGCGGCCTCGACCGGGCGACCGGCGGCTCGATCCGCTTCGCGGGGGCCGACGTGACCCGCCTGTCGGCGCACCGCGCCCGCCGGGCGGGGATCGCCATGGTCCTGCAGACGCCGCGGCCGTTCGTCGAGATGACCGTGCGCGAGAACGTCGTGCTCGGGGCCATGTTCGGCGCCGTCGACGGCCGGCCGAGCGAGTCGGAGGCGTACGCCCGGGCCGAGCAGGCACTGGGCTTCGTCCACCTCACCGACCGCGGCGATCACGACGTCAGCACGCTGAACCTCCACGAGCAGCGCTTCGTCGACCTCGCCCGGGCGCTCGCCGGCCGGCCCCGGCTGCTGCTGCTCGACGAGGTGATGGCCGGCCTCAACGACACCGAGCTGGATGCCTCGATCGAGATCGTGCGCACGGCCCGCAACCAACTCGGCGTGACCGTGATCTGGGTCGAGCACGTGATGAAGGCGGTGCTCAGCCTCGCCGAGCGGATCGTCGTGCTGAACTTCGGACGACTGCTTGCGGACGGCGCACCCGGTGACGTGATGCGCGATCCGCAGGTCGTCACGGCCTACCTCGGCGAACGAGCGGTGGACGACGGTGACGCTGCTCACGATCGCTGACCTGTCGGCCGGCTACGTCGGCCAGGACGTCGTCCACGGCGCCTCGCTGTCGGTGGAGGAGGGCGAGGTCGTCGCGATCATCGGCTCCAACGGTGCCGGCAAGACGACGCTGCTGCGCGCCGTGGCCGGGCTGCTGCGACCGTCACACGGTGAGGTGCGCTTCGAGAACGCCACGATCACCGGACGGCGAGCGCACCAGATCGCCCGCCTCGGGCTCGCCTACGTGCCCGCCGAGCGCGACCTGTTCCCGCAGATGACGGTCAGCGATCACCTCGACCTCGGTGCCTACCCGCGGCGACCCGACCCCGAGCGGCGGGCCCTCGTCTTCGGGCTGTTCCCGCGGCTGGAGGAACGGCGACGCCAGCGAGCGGCGACGATGAGCGGCGGGGAGCAGCAGATGCTCGCCGTCGGCCGCGCCCTGATGGCCAAGCCGCGGCTGCTGCTGCTCGACGAACCGACCACCGGCCTCGCCCCGAAGCTGGCCGCCGAGGCCTACGCGGCGCTCGGGGACCTTCGCCGGCACGGCCTCTCCATCCTCGTCGCCGAGCAGCAGGTCCCGCTCGCCCTCGGCATCGCCGACCGCGGCTACGTCCTCGAGAACGGACTCATCGAGCTGTCCGGCACCGCCGCCGAGCTGCGCGGCAACGCCGACGTCCGGCGTGCCTACATGGGGATCACGTGACCTCCGGAATCTGGGCGCGGATCGTCTCAATCGTCGATCTGGGCGCGCTGCGTCCCGGATTCCGGGACGATCCGCGCCCAGAACGTGGAGCTGGCACGTGAGGGCGGCGATCCTCGACGGGATCGTGCTCGGGCTGCAGTTCGGGCTGCTCGGCGTCGGGCTGACCTTGATCTACGGGCTCGGCGGCGTCCTCAACCTCGCCCAGGGGCAGATGGCCGTGCTCGGGGCGATCGTCATGGCCCGCACCATCGAGGCGGGGCAGTCGACAGGGGTCGCCATCCTTGCCGGTCTGGCGGCGGCCGCGGCGCTCGGCGTCGTGCTCGATCTGACCCTCATGAAGCCCGTGTACCGCGAGCGCGGCGAGCGGCGCGTGCTGCTCGGGCTGCTGCTCATGCTCGGCGTCGCGTTCATCATCGAGGGCTTCCTCGTCTGGCGCTACCCGATCGAGGCGTTCAGCCTGCGCATCGGCGGCGAGCCCGTCGAGATCCTCGGCGTCGGGATGCGCACCGGTCAGCTGCTGGCCTCGGCGATCGCCCTCGCCGCGGGCGCCGCGCTCGTCGCCGTGTTCCGCTACACCACGCTCGGCAAGGCCGTGCGCTCGGTGATCCAGCAGGAGGAGGGCGCCCAGCTCTGCGGCATCAACCCGGCGACGATGCGCACGCTGATCTTCGGCGTCAGCGGCCTGCTCGCCGCCGTCTTCGCCGTGACGAGGTCGATGACCTCGCCGGTGACGGTGACGTCGGGCATCGACTTCACCATCCTCGCCCTCATCGTCGCCGTCGTCGGCGGCCTTGGCAGCGTGTCCGGTGCGTTGCTCGCCGGGGTGCTGCTCGGGGTCGTCAACACCGTCAGCTGCGTTCTACATCGGGTCGTACATCACGACGATCGTGCTGCTCGTCTCCGCCGCCATCACGATCGTGCTGCGGCCGACCGGCCTGCTCGGACTTCCCAGATGAAGGCGCACGCACGGCCGTCCGTGGCGCGCGCGTACGCCCCGATCGCCGTCGTCGGCGCGCTGCTGGCGTTGCTCCCGCTGCGCTACGGCGACTCGCGGACGATGATGGGCGTGATCATCGGCGGCGTCCTCTTCGCCGCCTACGCCGTCGCCTTCAACGTGCTGTTCGGGAGCACCGGCCAGCTGTTCCTGTGCATCGGCGCGCTCGCCGGCCTCGGCGGCTACACGTCGGCGATCCTCAGCGACCGCGTCGGCATCCCGATGCTGGTGAGCATGGTCATCGCCGGGATCGGGGCGGCGGTGGTCGGCGGAGCGCTCAGCTGGATCGCCGTCAGTCGCTCGCTGGACGTGATCTTCACCGGCATCGTGACGCTGACGTTCTCGCTGTCGTTCGACAACCTGCTGCTCGGCCGCCGCGACCTCACCGGCGGCGAGACCGGGCTCGTGGTCGATGCCGGATCGGGCAGCTTTCTCGGCGAGCTGGTGCCGCCGTACTACGCGCTGCTCGCCCTGGTGCTGGTGTACCTCGCGCTGTACCGGTTCCTCCAGCGATCGCACGTCGGGTGGGCGTTCCGCGCCCTCCGCGACGACGAGATCTCCGCCGAGCTGTCCGGCGTCGACGTCACGAGGTATCGCGTGTACGCCGGTCTCATCGGCTCGGCCATGCTCGGCGTGGCGGGCGCCGTGTACGCCCACAGCGAGGGGTTCATCGCGCCCTCCACGTTCGCCTTCGGCCAGGTCGACGTGCGCGTGCTGGTGATGCTGGCGTTCGGCGGGATCGGCAGTCTGCTCGGACCGGTCGTCGGCGCCGCCGCCTTCACCATCCTCGACGAGTGGCTCGTGGCCTCGAACGAGCTGCGCCTCGTCATCTACGGCGTCGTGATCATCGTGCTGTTCCTCGGCTTCAAGCGTGGCCTCGTGCCGACGGTGCAGTCATTGATCCGGCGGCGGCGGGCCCGTCACACGTAACCCGCCGGGTTGACCCACGTCGCGCTGACCTCGCCGCGGAGGAGGCGTCCGGTGACGTCGTCGACGTCGATGCCGATCCAGCAGGTCTTCGGTCCGGGTGCCCAGGGCTCGACGTTCGCCGCCGTCTGGCCGAGACCTGCCAGGTGCTCGGAGACGTCACGGGCGATGCCGCGCACGACGACGCTCCAGCCCGACCGGGTGCGCTCGTCGACCATGTCGGCCTCGAACACGACCGGCGTGCCGATGATCGCGTCGATCTGCGGGCTCGGATCGGAGCGGAACATGACGGTGTGCTCGAACGCGGTGTAGTTGACGACGCGGATCACCGGCTCGGCGGCGTCGATGATCAGCCGGCCGACGTGCTGGGTCGTGAGCAGCGCCAGACATGTGGCTCGGTCGAGCTGGAACAGCTCGGCGGGACGGCCGGTCTCGGACATCGTCACTCCTCGCGTGCTCGTGGCGCCACCGGTTCGCCTCGACCCTGCTGGTCGACGACCTCGAAGCGGCGCCCGCTGAGGTCCTGCGGCTCGATGCGCACGAACCGGTGCTTCGGGCTGGCGTGCCACGGGAACAGCGGAAGGTCGAGGGCCGCGAAGACGTCCTGCATCCGTTCGATCTCCCTCGCCGCCCCCTTGATGACGACGCTCCACGCCTCGCCGGAACCCGGGTCGTAGCCGTCGACCTCGAAGGCGACGGCGCGACCGAGCACTGCTGCAGCCAGCTTGGTGCCCTCGGCGGTGCGGAAGACCACCGCGTCCTCGTCGACGACGTAGTTGACGGGGAAGATGTCTGGATGATCGAGGATCGACACCGCCAACCGGCCGACCTCGTTGGCACGCAGTAGCTCCCAGCACGTGTCCGCGTCGAGGATCTCGATGCCGAGCTGATCGGTCGTCATGGTTCCCAGCGTCGTCACGGTGGACGCACGGGTCCAGGGGCGAAGGTCCCTTCACGACTTGTCAGCGTCGGGATCGGGCTTGAGGTGCCTGGCGGCGTACACGGCGGCCTCCGTGCGGCGGGCCATGCCCATCTTCGTCAGCACGGAGGTGACGTAGTTCTTGATCGTCTTCTCCGCCAGGTACAGGCGCTCGGCGATCTGGCGGTTGGTCAGCCCCTCGGCCAGCAGGGTGAGGACCTGGCGCTCCTGCTGGCTGAGCCGAGCGATGCGCTCGTCCTCCTCCGGGCCGCGCCGCAGCCGTTCGAGCACCCGTTCCGTCACCGCGGGGTCGAGCAGGTTCTGCCCGCTGGCCACCCGGCGCACGGCGTCGATGAGGTCGTTGGTGCGGATCTGCTTCAGCACGTAGCCCGCCGCGCCCGCCATGATCGCCTCGAACAGCGCCTCGTCGTCGGTGAACGAGGTGAGGATCAGGCACGCCGTCCGGGGGTGGCGTGACCGGATCTCCCGGCAGGCGGCGATCCCGTTGCCGTCCTGCAACCGCACGTCGAGCACGGCGACGTCGGGGTCGAGGGCGAGGACCCGACCGACCGCCTCGTCCTCCGTGCTCGCCTCCCCGACGACGACGATGTCGCCCTCCCCCTCCAGCAGGTCGCGCAGACCGCGCCGGACGATCTCGTGGTCGTCGAGCAGGAACACGGTGATCCGCTCTGTCATCACGTCATCATCGCAGCGCACGGCGGTCCCGATACCTTCGGCTCGGCCACATGGGACCTTCGACCCTGGGTCACCGGCACCCGCCGGCGGCACGCATCGTCACGATGTTCACGTCCATCGTGGTGGCTCTCGACCTCGGGAACGTCGGCGATCGCGCCCTGCCGTTCACCGCCTCGCTCGCCACGCTCGGCCGGCTGCCGGTCGAGCTGATCACGATCTCGTCGCCGGGCATGCCGACGGCCGTCGATCTGTACGAGCTCGAACGTCGGGCCAAGGGCTACGGGCTGGAGCACTTCTCCTGCCTCGTCCTCCACGACGACGACAGCGGCGCGGCGATCGTCGAGCACATGGCCTCGCGGCCCGGAGCCCTGCTCGTCATGGGCAGCTCGGCACGGGGACCGGTGGCCGGGCACGCTGCTCGGCAGCGTCAGCGAGTACGTGCTCGGCCACATCGACAGCCCCGTGCTGGTCGTCGGGCCGCGGACATCGTCGCGTCGCTTGGCGTCGCCGACGCTTGGTCGCCTTCGTCGGCGACTCCGACCGCGTGGACGTCGCCGCTCCTGCCGTCGCCTCGTGGGTCGCGACGTTCGGTGGACGAGCGGTGATCGCCGACGTCGTGCCGGACTCGACGGTGCTCCACGGCGGAGATGCGGTCGAGTCCTTGGAGCAGTTCGCCGAAGGCGTCGCTGACCCGGTCTACCTCGCCGTCAGCGCCCGCTGGACGGACGCGCGATTCCACCGCCACAGCGTCACGCGCAACCTGGTTCGGCGTTCGACGACCCCCGTGCTGGTGGTCCCCGCGGCGCGGATCGTGAGCGAGGCCGGGACCCTCTACCACGCCTGCTGACTCATCGGCACAGGCCCTCGAGTCGGTCGAGATCGTCGGCCGTGCCCACGGCGATGATCACCTGCTGCGGTTCCAAGGTGCTGGCCGGGTCGGGGTTGGTGACGAACGTGCCGTCCGCCAGCCGGACGGCGAGGACCAGGACGTTGGCCCGCTCGCGCAGGTTGAGCTGGCGCAGGGACTGGCCGGCGAACGGCGAGTCCGGCGGGATCTCGACCTCCTGCATGCGGAACTCCATCGACCGCTCGTGCATCACCACGTCGACGAACTCGGCGACGTTGGGCTGGACGACGAACGAGGCCATGCGGGCACCACCGAGCTCCTGCGGGTTGACGACGCGATCGGCGCCGGCCTGCGAGAGCTTCGGCACGCTGTCGTCCTGGCGGGCCCTGGCGACGATGAACAGCTCGCGGGTTGATCGCCCGGCCGGACAACGTGACGAACAGGTTCTCGGCGTCGCCGGACAACGCGGCGATGAGCGCCTGGGCGCGTTCGATCCCGGCGGCGCGCAGCGTCTCGTTGAGCGTCGCGTCACCGACGATCGTCGGCAGGGCGATCCCCTCGACACGCTCGCGACTCAGGTCGACGACGACGACGTCGCGGCCCGTGCGTGGAGGTGGTCGGCGACGGCACGTCCCACCCTCCCCCAGCCGCACACGACGACGTGGCCCCGGAGGTCAGCGATCTTGCGGTCCATTCGCCTCCTACCGACGAAGTCGGACAGCCACCCTTCGGCGACCAGCTGGACGCTCAGCGTGAAGGTATACAGCACGGCGCCGACGCCGGCGATGATGACGGCGATCGTGAACCACTTCTCGGCGGCGCCGAACTCGCCGACCTCGCGGAAGCCGACCGTCGTGATCGTCGTCACCGTCTGGTACAGGGCGTCGAGGAAGGAGAACCCGAGCAACCAGTATCCGATCGTGCCGACCACCAGGACGGAGCCGACGATCCCGAACGCCAAGCGCAACCGTGCCGGCGCCGTCCCCACGACCGGGGACCCTACTGACGCTGGATGAGGTCGGCGGGATCGACTTGGATGGATGCGACGAGACGACGATGGGGTGCCGATGCCCACCGAGCGCAGCGAGGAGCTGAACGCGACGACACACTCGTTGCTCGCGCCGTTCGAGCGCGACGTGCTGCTGGCGACGGGGCGAGCGGTCCACGTGCGACCGTCCAAGCCGTCCGACGTCGACGGTCTGCGCGCGTTCTACGACCAGCTCGACGAGCGATCGATGTACCTGCGGTTCTTCAGCCTGCGGCGGTCCATCCCCGACCACGAGCTGCGAAGCGGCGACGGTGCACGACGTCCACGGGCAGGTCACGCTCGTCGCCGAGTCGGACGGGGAGATCCTGGGTGTCGGGTCGTACCACGCCCATCCGGACCACGAGGAGGCCGAGGTCGCCTTCACCGTCTCCGACGCCCATCACCACGAGGGCATCGCCACCGTGCTGCTGGAGGACCTCGCGCTGATCGCCCGGGCGGCCGGGTTCCGTCGACTCGGCGCCGAGACGCTTCCCGAGAACGCCGCCATGCTCGGGCGTGTTCCGCACCGTCGGCCTCGTCAACCGGGTCTGGTTCGAGGACGGCGTCGTGCGCGTCGAGCTCGACCTGACCGACGACGACATCCTGCAGGACGACGCCGACCTGCGCGACTGGAAGGCGGCGGTGCGTTCCCTGCGCTCGATCGTCGAGCCGTCCCACGTCGTCGTGATCGGCGCCGGCGACGACGCCACGTCGCCGGGTCGACGGGTGCTCGCCCACCTCCGCGAGTCCTTCGCCGGTCGCGTCAGCGTCGTCGATCCGGATGCGGTTCGACGAGCTCGCCGACGTGCCGGATCTCGCCGTCATCTCGCTCGCCGGCCGCCGAGGTCGCCGCGGCGGTCGCCCGCTGCGGCGCCAAGGGTGTGCGCAGCGCCGTGGTCCTCTCCGTCGGGCTTCGCCGAGGCGGGTCCCGACGGCGCCCGCATGCAGGACGAGCTGCTCGCCGCCGCCCGCCGCCACGGCATGCGCCTCGTCGGGCCGAACTGCCTCGGCGTGGTCTCGACGGCCTGCGGCCTGAACGCCACCTTCACCAACCAGGCGTTCCGCCCCGGCGGCATCGCCATCGCCTCGCAGTCGGGCGGGGTGGGGATCGCCATCGCCGCCGAGGCGCACAGGCGCCACGCCGGCATCTCCTCGTTCGTGTCGATGGGCAACAAGGTCGACGTCAGCGGCAACGACCTGCTGCGCCTGTGGGCCGACGACGACGTCGTCGACCGTGATCCTGCTGTACCTCGAGTCGTTCGGCGACCCGGTCCGCTTCGCTCGCGTCGCTCGCGCCGTGTCCCAGCGCAAGCCGATCGTCGCCCTCAAGGGCGGCAGGACCGCATCTGGGCAGCGCAGCGCCCACTCGCACACCGCTGCCCTCGCCAGCGACCAGGCGATGGTCGACGCCCTGTTCACCCACACGGGTGTCGCTCCGCGCCCGCACGCTGGAGGAGCTGATCGACGTCGGCCTGTTGCTCGAACGGCAGCCGGCCCCGCGAGGACGCCGGGTCGCCCTGGTGGGCAACGCCGGCGGTCCGCTCGTCCTCGGCGCCGACGCCGCCGACGCCAGCGGCTTGGACGTCGTGGTGCTGTCGGCGCAGCTCCAGGCCGAGATCGTCGGGATCGTGCCGGCGGCCGCGGCGACCTCCAATCCCGTCGACCTCGGCTCTGCGGTCACGCCCGACCGTGTGGCGTCCGTCGTCGAAGCGATCGGACGTTCCGGCGAGGTCGACGCCTGCATCGTCGTGTGCGTCGACATCGGTGAGCCGCGCCGTCTCGACGAGGTGGCCTCGTCGCTCTCCGTCGCCGACGTCGCCGGAACGACGCTGGCGCTCTCGCTGATCGGTTCCGACGACCACGACGCCGGCTCCCTGCCGACGTTCCGGACACCCGAGCGGGCGGTCTCCGCCGTCGCCCTCGCAGCTCGGCGGGCCGCCGTGGCTGGCGTCGATCGCCGACGACGTGGCCGACCAGCCGAGGCGTCTCGACGCGACGGCGCTCGTCGACGCCCGCCGCCTCGCCAGGCGCCACGCCGGTGGACGCGCGGACACGACCTGGATGGATCCGCCGACGTCACTCGAGCTGCTCGAGGCCGGCGGGTTGCCCGTGGCGCCGTGGGCGTACGCGACGTCGGCCGCCGAGTGCGCCGCGGCGGCCGAGCGCATCGGGTACCCGTGCGTCGTCAAGGCCGACCGTGGCCGCGCTGGTGTACAAGTCCGACGCTGGAGCCGTGCGGCTCGGTATCGACGACGCCGCGGCGGCCGCCGAGACGTATCGACACCTCGAGCGGCGCTTCGGCGAGCAGCTGGCCGGCGTGGTCGTGCAGGCGCAACAGCCGGCCGGCCTCGAGCTGCTCGTCGGGGTGATCCGCGACCCTGCGTTCGGCCCGGTCGTGCTCGTCGGTGCCGGCGGGGTCGACGCAGACCTGCGCGACGACCGCGTCGCGCTCGTCGCCCCGGTCGCCGCGGCAGCAGCACGCGGCGCGCCGTCGAGAGCCTGCGCCTGGCCCCGTTGCTGCACGGCTTCCGCGGCCGTCCCGAACTGCCGGTCGACCGCATCGTCGAGGTGGTCCAGGGCGTCGCCATGCTCGCCGCGGCGGTGCCGGAGATCCAGCAGCTCGACGTCAACCCGGTGATCGTCGGCCCGCACGGCTGCGTCGCCGTCGACGCGCTCGTCGGTGTGGCCGCGCCCGGCGCCGCGGTGGTGCCCGTGCGCGGGCTGCGCGGACCGACCACGAGCGGTCCGCCGTGATAGCGTCGAGCTAACCGGTTCTCTGTCGACTTCCTCGCGCTCAGCGGGCACAAGTGTCGTCAGAACCGTGCGCCGGCCGCTCATGGTGACTCGGACGTGGGGAGTCGCTCGGCGCGCAGGGCCGAGCGGCGGACCTTGCCGGCGTCGTCGCGCAACGGCGTGTCGACGACCTCGACGGTGCGCGGGAGCTTGTACTTGGCGAGGCGCTCACCGGCGAACGCCAGCAGCTCGGCGGCATCGAGCGCGTTCGGATCGGCCTCGACGATGGCGTGGACGACGTTGCCGCGGTCCTCGTCGGGGAGCCCGATCACGCACACCGAGCGCACCGCCGGGTGCTCCTGCAGCACGGCCTCGACCTCGGCCGGGTAGATGTTCGCCCCGCCGGAGAGGATCATGTCCTGCATCCGGTCGCCGAGGTAGAGGTAGCCGTCCTCGTCGAACCAGCCGATGTCACCGAGCGACTCCCATCCGCCCTCGAGCGTGCGGGCCTCGGCGCCGAGGTACTGGTAGGTCGCCCGATCCGACGTGCTGCGCAGCCACACCTCGCCCTGCTCGCCCGCCGGCACCGGGTTCCCGTCGAGGTCGGTGATCATGAACTCGCCGGCGCTCGGCCGGCCGACCGAGCCGCGGTGGGCGAGCCACTCCTCGCCGCTGATGACGGTCACCGCCTGCGCCTCGGTGCCGGCGTACAGCTCGAAGATCTTCTCCGCGCCGAGCCAGTCGATCCACGCCTCCTTCAGCCACATCGGGCACGGCTCGGCGAGGTGCCAGACGACGCGCAGCGACGAGACGTCGTAGCCGAGGCGGACCTCGTCGGGCAGTCGCCAGATCCGCTTCATCATCGTCGGCACGACGTAGACGATGTCGGCGCGGTGCTCCTCGATGGCGGCCAGCGTCGCCTCGGCGTCGAAGCGGGTCAGCACGACGACGTGGTTGCCGGCGAGCAGCGCCTGGCACGCCCACACGGCGGGCCCGTTGTGGTACAGCGGGCCCGGCATCACGAGGCACCCGTCGAGCGTCAGCAGCAGCGGCGGCGGCTCTGCGTCGTCGAGCTGCGCCGGATCGCCGGACACGATCAGCTTCGGCCGCCCGGTCGACCCTCCCGACGTCGGCGCCTTCCACGCCGGCGACGTGGCGTCGGGCAGCGGGCCGTCGTCCAGGTCGTCGGGCGGGCCGTACCCGACCGGCAAGCACACCGGTGCCCTCCAGCGCGCCCGGCGCGGCGCCGAGCACGACCTTCGACCCGGCGAGGGCGACGATCTCGGCCAGCTCGCGTGGCGGCAGCTTCGCCGAGACCGGCTGCGGAACGGCACCGAGCTTCCAGGTGGCGACGTAGGCGACGAACCAGTCGATCGAGTTCGGCAGGGCGACCGTGACGAAGTCGCCGTGGCCGACGCCACGCCCGGCAAGGTCGCGGGCCAAGCGGTTGGCACGCGACTCCAGCTCGCCTCGAGTCACCGACGCCCCGTCGCACGTCACCGCGGTCCTGTCCGGCGCCGCCGCGGCGAGGTCGGCGAGCCGGCGGGGGAACGAGACGATCGCCATCGCCCCAGTTTGGTCGCCCCGGTCTCCGCCTTGTTCAACAGCGATGAAGATGACGACGTGAGCCAGGACATGCCGACTCCCCGGGTCGCCACGCCCGACGACGCCGCCGAGATCGTGCGGCTGCGACGCCTGATGTTCGACAGCATGGGGCTCGACGGTGGCGACGACGCCTGGATCGCGTCGGCCGAGGAGCACTTCCGGCAGCGTCCTGGCGGCCGACGACGTGGTCGGTGTCGTCGTCGACTCGTCCGACGGACGTCTCGCCGCCTCGGGCGTCATCGAGTTCCAGCAGCGGATCCCTTCGCCGTGGAACCCGACCGGCTCGTCGGCCTACATCAGCACGATGTCGACGGATCCGGCGTGGCGGCGGCGTGGTCTGGCGCGAGCGGTGCTGGCTCGGCTTCTCGCCGAAGCGCGTCGACGGCAGGTCGGTCGCGTCGAGCTGCACGCCACGGCCGACGGCGCCGTGCTGTACCGGGCCGCCGGCTTCAGCGTCACGAACGGCTGGCGACGAGATGCGCCTCGACCTCAGTGCGGAGAGCTGAGGCGTCAGGCGGTGCCCGCCGTCAGCACTGCCCGCCACTGCGGCTCGTCGAGGTGCATCGGCTCGGTGCCGTCGACGAAGTCGGTGACCGCCTCGACGAACGCCGCCGGCTCCTCGACGTGCGGGAAGTGACCCGCCCGCTCGAAGATCACGAGCCGGCTGCCGGGGATCGCCTCGTGGGCGGCGGTGGCGTGGCCAGGCGGGATGATGTGGTCGCGGCCGCCCCACACGATCAGCGTCGGCAGCCGGGCGGAGAGGTACAGCCGGTCGTGGGCGCTGACGGTCTGGCCGTTGACGTCGATCACCGAACGCAGCGTGCGCACGAACGGGTGCCGGTTCTCCGGCTCGGTGAGCGCGGCGTAGGCACCCCACTCCTGGGCGAAGTGCGGGGCGCGCAGCCCGAGCTGGTACAGCCGCCTGCCGATCGCCGCACCAGCGGAGCGGGCGACCGCCGGGAAGATCACCGGCATCAGGTACTCGACGCCCGGCAGGCTGAGCGCGCGCAGCATCCAGGAGACCTCCGGGCCGAGCCCGCCGCTGGACACGAGCACGAGGCGTTCGCAGCGCATCGGGTGCTGGTAGGCGAGCTGCATGCCGATGCCGCCACCGAGTGAGTGTCCGACGATCGTCGCCCGCTCGATCCCCAGGGCGAACATCAGGTCGCGCAGCAGGTTGGCGTAGGCGCCGAGCGAGTAGTCGTGGCGCGGCTTGTCGGACTTCGCCGTGACCGAGGAGGTCGGGGGCGATCACCGTGTAGTGACGCCCGAGGGCGCGCATGACGTCGCGCCACGTCGCCGCGCTGCCGGCGATGCCGTGGACGAGCACGAGGACCGGCCGCCCGTCGCTCGGGTCGCCGCCGCTCGTCGTGTAGGCGACTCGATGACCATGCAGGCGCAAGAAGCGCTGGTCCTCGTCGGCCACGGCATCGATCCTACCGCGCGGTAACAACGAGACCCTCTACGACTGACCGTCGAGTGGCACGCTCCACTCGACATGCGTGCCGGTCGGCTGACGAGCGGCGATCTCGACACCACCGCGCCACGCCCTGGCCCGCTCACGCACATTGCGCAGGCCGTCGCCGGCATGTGTGCTGGCGCCGGAGTCGATCCCGATGCCGTCATCGTCGACGCGGATCGTCAGCGTGTCGCCGACCGCGACGTCCAACCACGTGTGCGACGCGTTGGCGTGCTTGGCGACGTTGGAGAGCAGCTCGCGGAGCACGGTCGTCGCCTCGTGCACCAGATCCGGTGGGACCGCTTGCAGCTCGCCGGACAACGTCAGCGTCGGCTGGTACCCGAGCACGCGCGCCGCCTCGGCCGTGCACACGCGCACGGCGTGCTCGAGCCCGATGGTGACCTCGCGCGGTCGGTGCAGCGTGAAGATCGCCGCCCGGATCTCGGTGATCGCCGTGTCGAGGTCGTCGATCACCGCCACGACCCGCTCGCGGACATCGGGCCGGTTGACCGCCGCCTGGAGGTGCAGCCCGGCGGCGAACAGGCGCTGGATCACGCCGTCGTGGAGGTCGCGGGCGATGCGGTCCCTGTCGTCGGCGACCTCCATCTCGGCGTGGGCCGCGCTCAGCTCGGCAGCGACCCGACGCTCGTCGGTGAGGTCGTGGAACATTGAGGATGAAACGACCACTGGCGGCCTCGCCGGGGATCGTCGAGGTGGTGACGGCGACCGGGAATCGGCGGCCGCCGGCGTGCTGCATGGACAGCTCGACGCGGCTCGCCGCGCCCTCGAACATCTTCGCCCGGCCGGCCTCGTTGCGCTCCCGCTCGTCCTCCGGCCACCACGGGGGCGGGTGCGTCGCCGCCAGCACCTCCTCGGGCGAGTAGCCGACGAGCTCGCAGAAGCTGCGGTTGACGCGCACGAAGCGCTCGGTGCCGGCGTCGTACTCGAGCATGCCATCGCGAAGCGCCTCGATCACCGCGGTGACGTGGTCGCGCTCGGCGCGCAGTGCCGCCGCCGCTACGAGTCGCTCGCTGATGTCGCGGATGCTGGCTGCGACGAGGACACCGTGCGGCGTCTCGATCGGGCTCAGGCTGATCTCCACGGGCACCTCGGAGCCGTCGCGACGGAGCCCGGACAGATCGAGGCCGACGCCCATCGGGCGGGGATGCGGCGCGGCGCTGAAGGCGTCGCGCTGGTGGACGTGGCGGGTGCGCAACGCCTCCGGCACGAGAACTTCGAGCTGCTGGCCGACCAGCTCGGCGGGCGGCCAGCCGAACAGGTCCATGACCTGCCGGTTGGCGTACAGGATCGTCCCGCCGCGGTCGATGACGATCGTCGCGTCGGGTGCTCCGGCGAGGATGGCCGCGGCGGTCGACGGATCGATGCCTGCGGTCGCGTCCATCACCGAGGTTCTAGTGCAAGCGCCGCCGCGCCTGGCGGGACACGCAGGTCGGCGCGCCCCGGGTCGACCACGCCGACCACCCCGTGGGACAGGAAATTGGCACAGATTGGGGATGTTTCCTCGCTGTCAAGCCATTTGACTCATTGATGCGGCCAGACGGTCGCGTTCAGGCGGACACACAGAACTCGGCGGAGGGTGACGTGGCGAGAGCACGAGGATGGAGCAGCGCGCGCGACGCGATGTTCGTCCCCGCTCGAGGAGACGGACGGCGAACCAGGCGACGGTGGGATGACGCGAGCGACGCGGAACTGCCCTGGCTGCGACGCCACTTCCATGCTCGGCGGATCCCCGCTTCGGCTCGATGCGAGCTGACGCCCGGCAGTCGCGGACGCGACACCGGCCGACCGGTGGGAGTCGCCGACGAGCGTGCGCTCGCCGGTCAGCCCGCGCGGTCGATCGACGACCGGGTGAGCGGCCCCGTCGGCTCGATCGTCATCCCGGCGTACAACGAGGCGAACGTCGTCGGACGGACGCTCACCTCGCTCTTCGCGGGAATCGACCCGAAGGCGTTGGAGGTCGTCGTCGCGTGCAACGGGTGCACGGACGCCACCGCGGCGGTCGCCGCCGAGGTGCACGGGACGGTGACCGTCCTCGACCTGCCGCCGGTGGGCAAGGCGGCGGCCATCCGTGCCGCTGAGCGGGAAGCTCGGGCGCTGCCTCGGCTCTACCTCGATGCCGATGTCACGCTCGACGGACGCTCCGCGGTCGCAGTGCTCACCGCGCTGCGCGACGGTGCCGTCGCAGCGCGGCCCCCTTTCCGCTACGACACCACCGGTGCCAGTTGGCTGGTGAAGCGCTACTACGGCCAGCGCATGCGACTTCCCGGCGTCCATACCGACCTGTGCGGAGCCGGCGTCTATGGCTTGAGCGAGAAGGCCCGGACGCGATTCGGGGCGTTTCCGAACGTGATCGCCGACGATCTGTTCGCCGCCCGGGTCGTCGAGCCGTCCGAGGTGACCATCGTCCCGTGCGCCCCGGTGTCCATCAGCGTGCCTCGTGACGTCCGCTCGCTGCTGCGCACGCTCGCCCGCGCCCAGCGCGGCAACCGCGAGCTGTTCGAGACGATGCCCACGCTGGCCCACCCGACGACGAGCTCGACCTTCAAGCAACTGCTCACATCGATGTCCGCCCCCCGTCACTTCGTCGAGGCGGCGGTCTACGCTGCCATCGTGACGATCAGTCGACTGTTGTCCTCGCGCCCCGACGCCTCGTGGGGTCGGGACGAGACCAGTCGCCTCGCGGCGTGATGCAACAACCGACCCGGGACGTCGGGCCGGCCGAACTCCAGCCGACGGCGGCGGAGTCTCAACCGGTCGGTCTGATGCGACGGCCGTTGTGGGTCGTGTCAGGTCAGCTCGGCGTGATCGTCGCCGTGGTGATCGGCTTCGGTTCCCGCAGCGGGCTCAAGCCGAAGATGCTGATCGTCCTCCTCGTCGCCTGCCTGATCGGAACGATCGGTTTCGGCCCGCCAGGGCGCGGCAAGCGGATCATCGTGACGGCACCGGCGCTCCTCATCATGGCGTGGTGGCTGCTCTCGTACCTGTGGACGTCGAACGTCTTCGGCTGGTGGACGGACACCCAGCTGGTCATGCCGTATGTCGTGGCATGCGTGGTGTTCGCCGGTCTGCTCCCGCGCCGCGACCTGCGCAGCGCGCTCGTGGCCGCGTGCTACGTCGCCATCGGCAACACGTTGCTCGAGCTGATGATCCATCCGGGCACGGCGATGATGAACCCGGACGGTGTCCCCGGATGGCGCGGCGGGTTCGGCCACAAGAACGCGATGGGTCCGTTCATGGTCTTCGCCGTGCTGACCCTCTGGTCGTTCGATCGTCGCTCTCCGCGCCGGTCGATCGCCATCGGCACCGCCATCGCCCTGATCGTCATGTCGCAGTCCTCGACGGCGGTCGGTGCCGGCCTGGTGACGCTGCTGATCTGCATGTTCGTCCGCCGACTGGCGGCGAGCGCGCGGCCGGCGAGGGCATCACTCGTCATCGGTGCGCTGGGCATCGCCGTGCTGCTGGGCGTGCTCTGGTCCGCCGTCATCTCCTGGGTCCTCGGGCTCTTCGGCAAGAGCTCCACGCTGACGGGGAGAACGGACGTGTGGGCCGGCGTCTGGGACGCCATCGAACGACGACCGTGGAACGGCTACGGCGCGGGCGGTGTCTGGAGCGATCCATCGAGCGACCCCGGGCGCACGATCATGCGCGGACTGGGCTTCACCGTGTTCCACTCGCACAACGGCTACCTCGAGATGTTGCTGGCGCTCGGGATCGTCGGCCTCGGCCTGCTGCTGTGGCTGATGGGATCGACGGTCCGCCTCGGGCTCGCCAACCTCCGCGAGGACACGCCCCTGGCCGTGTTCGTGATCGGTTATGTCGCCCTCATCCTGGTGCTCTCGATCACCGAGGTGGTCGTGTTCGGCATCTGGCTCGGCATCCTGTGCGCCTCCCAGTGTCTCATGCTGCGCACCGATTGGCATCGCCGGTCCACGCCCGCGCCTGCAGCAGCCTGAACGCTGCTCGGGCGACGTCTCCGCCCATCTCCAAGGCTCCGTGCGAGAGCGCTCGACTGGGAGCAGGTCATCGTCGACTCGTCCGATCCAGAAGCGCTGGGGCGATGGTGGGCGTCGGCCCTGGGCTGGGTCATCGTGAACGATGACCCGGAGGAATTCGAGATCCGACCAGCGCCCGACCACATCCCCGGCCTGCTGTTCGCTCGCGTGCCGGAGCCGAAGACAACCAAGAACCGGCTCCATCTCGACCTCCGTCCTGTCGACCAGGAAGCTGCGGTGGCTCGCTTGGTCGACCTCGGCGCAACGTATGCCGACGTCGGACAGGGCGACGAGACTTGGGTCGTTCTGGCCGATCCGGAGGGCAACGAATTCTGTGTCCTCGCCCCGCGACGAGGTTGACCCGGCGCGGGTATCGGGTGGTCCTCCGGCCTCGGGATCGTCGCACCCGGTCAATCGCGGACGCTCGATGCGTTGATGCACCGTCCGGATGTGCCGCTGATCGATCGGGTCAAGATCCAAGCCGAACTGCTCGTGCCGTTGATCAAGGAGCTCGAAGCTGAGCTGGGGACGGCACAGGCCCACCACCTCGTGCGCCGAGCGCTCGGCGATGTCTATCGCCAGATGGCAGCGGGCTGGGTAGGCAAGCGAGGGTCGCTCGGCGCCATGCAGACATTCGTGGAGGTCTCCTACCCCGCCGACGCCATCGACGCCGAAGAACGTGAGGCGTCACCGACGGTACGTGCCGTCGACGTGACTGGCTGTCGTTATGCCGAGTTGTTCCATCAGCTCGGTGAGCCCGAGCTGGGTTTCTTGTTGGTGTGCTGCGCCGACTTCCCGATCGCTGAGGGAATTCCCGGCGTGGAACTCGAGCGGACCCAGACGATCATGCAAGGCGCTGCCTTCTGCGACTTCCGCTACCGCCTCTCGCCCGACGAACTCGCCGCACCGCCGCACCTGAACGAGTTGTGACCTGCAGTCCGCTCCGCCCGCCGGCGTGCGCATCCGGCGATCAAGGACGCCGAGCGGTGGCGTTATCGGCGATGTTTCAAGGACGTGTGGTTCCGTACGATCGGACCTACAGCGGCCTGAACGCCGCTCGGGCGACGTCAGCCGCGAGTCGGCGTCATCAGCTCGATCTCGTCAACCGACGGGATCGTGGCCGGCGCCGGGGGCTGCGGAAGACGACTCGAGCGGCGCAGACGAGGCATGGCGACCGGGAGCAGGTGCGACCTGATGGCGGCGAGCTGACGGGCGACCACCTTGAGCGAGGCCCGCTCCTGGCTCCACACCGGGACCGCGAGCACGGTGGCGTCGGTGTGTTGAGCGAGCACCGCCGCCGAAGGACCGGCCAGCACCGGACCGGCGTCGAGGATGACGACGTCGGCGCGCTCAGCCGCTGCATCGAGCAGGAACAAGAACTCGGAACGTTGCGGTCGCACCTGCGTCAAGCCGGGCTCGCGGCCGACCACGGTCACGTTCGCCAGCGGGGTCGACGTGAAGGCCGCGCCGACCTGCGGCTCGGCGTTGATGAGCGCCGAGATGCCGTCGCCGCGCACGCCGAAGCACTTCGAGAGGTCCGGTTGGTCGAAGTCGAGATCGACGAGGACGACGCTCGACCCGAGTGCCCCGAATCGTGCGGCCATGGCCCCGGCCAACGTCGTCGAGCCGGACACTCGCTGTGACCCGGTCACCAAGACGGTGAGCGGCGTGTCCAACTTCCCCCTCGCCTCGAGCTGCACGCAGAGCTCGTTGACCCCGGCCTCGTACTCGTCCGGGAGGGCGTGGAGCTGGAAGAGCGAACGGGCGCGCAGCATCTTCTCGGCCGGCAGGGCCGTGGCGAACGGCAGGTCGAGCCGGTCCACCACTTCGGCACCATCGAGCACACGTCGCGATGACCTCGCCAGCACGGTCGCCGCGCCGATCCCGAAGAGCAGGCCGAGGATCGGCAGCGCCACGGTCATCGTCAGCGACGACTTGACGAGCGGATTCGTCGGGAGTGCGGCGCGCTGGACGATCTGGCTGTTGGGCGCCACCGGCTGGAACTCGAGGTTGGTGCGCTGGCTGAGCAGGCCGCGGTAGGTCTCCATCAGGACTTCTCGCTCGGTGGCAAGTGCCGGCGCGACCTGCTCGACCTCGGGGATCGCGGCGTCGGATGCCGCGTCAGCGGACTCGAGGAATGGTGCCATCACTTCGGCGATGCGCGCGTCGACCTCGCCGAGCTGACCCTCGATCTCCCCCAGCGAGGCCTCGATCTCGGTCGCGTCGAGCCGCTTGTCGGCGCCCGAAGTCTCCCCGGTACGTTCGACATAGGCGTCGAGGAAGGCGTTGGCGAGCAATTGCGAGTCGGCGGGTGAGTCGGACGAGGCGATGACCCGCACGACATCCGTCCCCGTGATCTGGTTGAACGCCACGGTTGCCCCGCCGTCTGCCAGGGACACCCCGGCGAGCTCCTCAGCGTGGGCCGCCAACGGAGGTGACTCGAGCACGACCAATTGACTGGCGACGTAGCGATCACCTTCGGTGTTGCCGAGTTCGCTGTCCGCAGTGACGAGTAACAGCGCCGCCGACTCGTAGCGCGGCGGAGTGCTGGGTTGGAGCAGCTGCCCGGCAATGATGCCGAGGACAAACGACAGCAGCACGACCGGCCAGAACCGGCGTACTGCCTTTGCTACGTATTCAAGCTCCATCGCATTCCTCGCCGCCGCCGCCCCGGAATGGGCTGATGCATCGTACCGGGCTCTCCGCGTCAGCGGCATCCGCAAAATTGGGGAAGCGCCCACGTCGACCCGATGCTTCACTTTCCTTCCGCTTGTGTTACGGTCCCATGACAACGGGCCGTCAACAGGGGAAGGGATGACATGGAAACTCCAGAGACTGGGACGGCTCGGCGACCCAGGCGTTGGTCGTCACCGCGACTCGGCGCCTACGGGTTGGTCGCAGTGCTCGCCTTCGGCGTGTGCGATCCCGTGTCATCGGGATGCGCGCCGGCACCCGCACCCGCACCAGCGCCGCCGGGCGTCGGCAACGTCGATCCGGGTGCGTTTCCGTCGGTGTCGTCGGGGTTCGATCCGGCTGCGTGGTTGGCGACGGGTGAGCGGATCCCGGCCTCGACGGCGTGGGAGCCGTCGGGGAGCTTCCGCACGTTCTGCGGGTTCTCCCACCTCTCCTATGACGACCCGATCGTCTATCCCGGCCAGCCAGGCGCCTCGCACCTGCACATGTACTTCGGCAACACCGGCGCCAACGCCCACAGCACCTATCAGTCGCTGCGCTCGTCGGGATCGTCGACCTGCCAGGGCGGGCCACTGAACCGCACCGGCTACTGGGTCCCCGCCATGCACAACGCCGCCGGCCGGGTCGTCGTGCCGGAGTACTTCGAGCTGTACTACAAGGGCAACGGCAGCCAGGACATGATCCGCGGCATCCAGACCTACCCCAACGGGTTGCGCATGCTCGCCGGGTTCGACATGGCCAACCCGGCGGCCACCCCGATGCGCGGCCTGTGGTCGTGCAACGGCGGGGCGGGATCGACCACGCTGCCCAACTGCGGCGCCGGCCAGACCTTGACGGTCGGGTTGCGGTTCCCGATGTGCTGGAACGGCCAGGCCGTCGACGCCGCCGACCACCGCAGCCACATGGCCTACGGCACCGGCGGTGACGGCTGGGTCACCAGGCAGGGCGGCTGCCCGGCGAGCCACCCGATCCACCTCCCCGAGATCACCGTGATCGCTGCCTTCGCCGCCGACGGCAACACCAACAACTGGTACCTGGCGTCGGACCGCATGCCGGGCATGACCCACCCCAACGGCTCCACGTTCCACGCCGACTGGTTCGGCGCCTGGGACAACACGATCCAAGAGACCTGGACACAGGCATGCATCCGCGACATGCGCACCTGCGTGTGGGGTGAGCTCGGCAACGGCACCCGCCTCATCAACGAACCCTCCACCTACACGGGACCCCGCCTCGTCGACCCACCACCGCGCTGACCACCCACAGCGCTGACCTCCGCCCACCCACCACCACCGGGCACCGATAGCGGGACGTACCTCGCCTGCGGACGAGCAGCGCTCTGCCGCAGGCGCCCAACAGAGAGCGAGCCCTCGTGTTCACACCGCCTGATTGCCGCGCCCCGAATCAGCCGCGCCGCCGAAGGGCACGGCCGTCTTGGTCCGTCCTCATCGCCGCGTCGCTCGTCGTCGCCGGGGTGACCGGCTCGATCGCGCCGGCAACGGCCGCGCCGTCGCCGACGTGCAACGGGCAGACGGCAACGATCGTGGGCACCGATGGTGACGACCGTCTCGTCGGCACACCGGGCAACGACGTGTTCTCGGCCGGCTCCGGGAACGACGTCGTGATCGGTCTCGCCGGCAACGACACGGTGTGCGCCGGCACCGGCGACGACCTCGTCGCGGTGGGCAACGGCGACGACCTCGTCTACGCCGACGCCGGGACCGACCAGATCCACGGCGAGTCGGGCAACGACGGCTGCTGGGGTGGCGAGATCGTGACGACGTGCCAGTACGGAGAGGCCGCACCGCCGCCGCCGACGACACCACCGACGACACCACCGACGACACCACCGACGACACCGCCGACGACACCGCCGACGACACCACCGACGACACCACCCACCACCCCGCCCGTGACCACACCGACCATCCCACCTCCGGGTGCGTTTCCGTCGGTGCCGTCGGGGTTCGATCCGGCTGCGTGGTTGGCGACGGGTGAGCGGATCCCGGCCTCGATGGCGTGGGAGCCGTCGGGGAACTTCCGCACGTTCTGCGGGTTCTCCCACCTCTCCTATGACGACCCGATCGTCTATCCCGGCCAGCCAGGCGCCTCACACCTGCACATGTACTTCGGCAACACCGGCGCCAACGCCCACAGCACCTATCAGTCGCTGCGCTCGTCGGGATCGTCGACCTGCCAGGGCGGGCCACTGAACCGCACCGGCTACTGGGTCCCCGCCATGCACAACGCCGCCGGCCGGGTCGTCGTGCCGGAGTACTTCGAGCTGTACTACAAGGGCAACGGCAGCCAGGACATGATCCGCGGCATCCAGACCTACCCCAACGGGTTGCGCATGCTCGCCGGGTTCGACATGGCCAACCCGGCGGCCACCCCGATGCGCGGCCTGTGGTCGTGCAACGGCGGGGCGGGATCGACCACGCTGCCCAACTGCGGCGCCGGCCAGACCTTGACGGTCGGGTTGCGGTTCCCGATGTGCTGGAACGGCCAGGCCGTCGACGCCGCCGACCACCGCAGCCACATGGCCTACGGCACCGGCGGTGACGGCTGGGTCACCAGGCAGGGCGGCTGCCCGGCGAGCCACCCGATCCACCTCCCCGAGATCACCGTGATCGCCGCCTTCGCCGCCGACGGCAACACCAACAACTGGTACCTGGCGTCGGACCGCATGCCGGGCATGACCCACCCCAACGGCTCCACGTTCCACGCCGACTGGTTCGGCGCCTGGGACAACACGATCCAAGAGACGTGGACACAGGCATGCATCCGCGACATGCGCACCTGCGTGTGGGGTGAGCTCGGCAACGGCACCCGCCTGATCAACGAACCCACCGAAACCTACAACGGACCCGGCCTCATCGACCCACCACCGCGCTGACCACCCACCGCGCTGACCACCGGACACGAGCGAGAGCGATGCGCCGGCAGTAGCCTCTCGAGACATGGCGGACGGGGCGGATCAACTCGGGTTGGCGCGCGCACGTTCGTCCTCATCGCCGCGTCGCTCGTCGTCGCCGGGGTGACCGTCTCGGTCACTCCGGCAACGGCGGCGCCGTCGCCGACGTGCAACGGGCAGACGGCAACGATCGTGGGCACCGATGGTGACGACCGGCTCGTCGGCACACAGGGCAACGACGTGTTCTCCGCCGGCTCCGGGAACGACGTCGTGATCGGTCTCGCCGGCAACGACACGGTGTGTGCCGGCACCGGCGACGACCTCGTCTACGCCCACGCCGGGACCGACCAGATCCACGGCGCGTCGGGCAACGACGGCTGCTGGGGTGGCGAGATCGTGACGACGTGCCAGTACGGAGAGCCCGCGCCCGCACCGGCGCCGCCGCCGGGCGTCGGCAACGTCGATCCGGGTGCGTATCCGTCGGTGTCGTCGGGGTTCGATCCGGCTGCGTGGTTGGCGACGGGTGAGCGGATCCCGGCGTCGATGGCGTGGGAGCCGTCGGGGAGCTTCCGCACGTTCTGCGGGTTCTCCCACCTCTCCTATGACGACCCGATCGTCTATCCCGGCCAGCCAGGCGCCTCGCACCTGCACATGTACTTCGGCAACACCGGCGCCAACGCCCACAGCACCTATCAGTCGCTGCGCTCGTCGGGATCGTCGACCTGCCAGGGCGGGCCACTGAACCGCACCGGCTACTGGGTCCCCGCCATGCACAACGCCGCCGGCCGGGTCGTCGTGCCGGAGTACTTCGAGCTGTACTACAAGGGCAACGGCAGCCAGGACATGATCCGCGGCATCCAGACCTACCCCAACGGGTTGCGCATGCTCGCCGGGTTCGACATGGCCAACCCGGCGGCCACCCCGATGCGCGGCCTGTGGTCGTGCAACGGCGGGGCGGGATCGACCACGCTGCCCAACTGCGGCGCCGGCCAGACCTTGACGGTCGGGTTGCGGTTCCCGATGTGCTGGAACGGCCAGGCCGTCGACGCCGCCGACCACCGCAGCCACATGGCCTACGGCACCGGCGGTGACGGCTGGGTCACCAGGCAGGGCGGCTGCCCGGCGAGCCACCCGATCCACCTCCCCGAGATCACCGTGATCGCCGCCTTCGCCGTCCGACGGCAACACCAACAACTGGTACCTGGCGTCGGACCGCATGCCGGGCATGACCCACCCCAACGGCTCCACGTTCCACGCCGACTGGTTCGGCGCCTGGGACAACACGATCCAGAAGACGTGGACACAGGCATGCATCCGCGACATGCGCACCTGCGTGTGGGGTGAGCTCGGCAACGGCACCCGCCTGATCAACGAACCCTCCATCGCCTACAACGGACCCGGCCTCATCGACCCACCACCGCGCTGACCACCCACCGCGCTGACCACCGGACACTGAGCGAGAGCGATGCGCCGGCAGTAGCCTCTCGAGACATGGCGGACGGGACGGATCAAGTCGGTATTGGCGCGCGCACGACCGCCAACTGCGCGGATTCGGCCTCCGCAGGCGTGGGCACACCGCTTCGTGACATGACGACCTCCCTGTCCGACCACCCGCGCCCGCCCCACGTCGCCTACGTGATGACGCACCACCCGCGCACGGCGCTCACGTTCATCGCCCTCGAGATCCAAGAGCTCGAGCGGGTGGGCGGTCGGGTGACACCGATCGCTGTCAACCTTCCGGATCCGGCCGATGTCGAGTCGGACGACGCACGACACGCTGCGCGCCGCACCACCTATCTCAAGGCACAGGGCGCGGTCCGCCTCGCCAGTTCGCTGCTGCGAACCTGGCTGCGCCACCCGGCGGAGATGGCGGCGCTGACGTGGCTCGCGATCACGTCCGCACGGCTCGACCTGCCGCTCGCCGCGCGACGGTTGGTGCACCTCGCCTATGCCTGCTGGTCGTGGCGGGCCGTCGCCGACCGTGGAGTCCGACACTTCCACGCCCACTTCGGCCAGACACCGGCCACCGTCGCCTGGTTCGCAGCCGCAGTCGGCAGCTTCTCCTCCGGTGAGCGCTGCACCTGGAGCTTCACGATCCACGGCTTCCAGGACTTCGCCGACGAGCGGGTGACACGGCTCGACCTCAAAGTCCGCTCGGCGAGCTTCGTGGTCGTGCGTCAGCGACTTCACCCGAGCCCAGCTCTGTCGCGTGACCGATCCAGAGAGCATGGGACCGCTTCCACGTCGTTCGATGCGGCATCGACGTCGATGCCTTCCCGTTTCGACCGCCACCACGGCCTCGGCATCGAGCACGCATCGTGACCGTGGCCCGACTCTCGCCGGAGAAGGGCCACCTGGTGCTGCTCGCCGCCGCTCGGACGCTGCTCGATCGCGGGCTCGACGTCGAGTTGCGGATCATCGGCGACGGCCCGAGCGCGGGCATTGATCGAGCAGACTGCTGCTCGCCTCGGTCTCGACGACCGCGTCACGTTCGTCGGCGAGCTGGAGCCGAGTCGGGTCTCCGACGAGCTCGCCGATGCCGACGTGTTCTGCCTTCCGTCGTTCGCCGAGGGGATCCCGGTCTCGATCATGGAGGCGATGGCGGTCGGCGTGCCTGTCGTGACCACGTTCGTCGGCGGCATCCCCGAGCTGGCGATCGACGGCGAGACCGCACTGGTCGTCCCAGCGAGCAACAGCGACGAGATGGCGACGGCGATCCGGCGGCTCCTCGAGGATCGACGACCTCAGAACCAGGTCGCCGGCGCCGCGCAGCGCTTGGTGCGCGAGCGCCACGACATCGGACCGAACGTCGCGGTGCTCCGCAACCTCTTCGGTGAGCTGCCCACCACGGGGGCGCCACCGGCGGCGGTCACGGAGCACCGGTGCGCGGGCGCGCTGAGATCGGCGCATTCACCGATACTCCGGAGCGCATCGCGCAGGCGTGGGCGCGACGTGGCGACCACGATGTCGGTGGAGATCGTGTCAGTGGTCGCCTTGGCGGTGATCTTCCCGCTGACCACCCGTGGCCTCGGTGTCGAGGCCTACGGCCAGTACACCGTGCTCTATCTCATCTTCGGGCTCGCCGGGCTGTGGGTGTTCGCCGCACCAGCCGCGGCGATGGTGCAGCTCATCCTCCAACTCGGGTACGACAGCAAGGAAGTGCGCTCGGCTCGGCCGACGCCAGATGCTCATCAGTGCGATGCCGGTCGCCATCGGTGGAACGGCGGTGGCCGTCGCGCCTGCTCGGCTCGTCGATCCTGCGTCCCGGCGATCCTGGTCCTGGGTGTCGAGTTCGTGCTGGCGAGCCTGCCAACCCTCAACCTCGCGGTCGTGTTCGCCGTCGACGGCGTCGTGCCCTCGACGAAGCTCCGCATGCTCCAACCCGTGCTCAGAGCATCCGGCATCGTCGCCCTCGCAGTCGGTGACACGATCAGCATCGTCACCGTCGTTCTGGTCAACATGCTGGCGGTCGGCGTGCTGTTGGTGCGCTCCGCTCGCGTCGTTCGCCGCAGCGCCCGCGTCGGCGGCGGAGCACGTTCGACAGCCAACAGGCAGAGACGTCATGCGCTACTCGTCGCTCTATGCGACGTCGATGTCGACGAACTGCCGTCCAGAACGAGGGCGAGAAGTTCGTCCTGGCGACCACGCGACCGGCGCCGAGGTCGGACAGTACGCCGCTGCCTACCGGGTTGTCTTGATGACGCTGATCCCGTTCTCGGCCGTCATGGCGGCAGCGACGCGGTGGTTCATGGTCCGCGACGAGCGGCCCGGCGCCCAGCTCACGCGTACGGCGCGCCTCTCGGTGCCGGCGGGGTTTATGGCGTCGTCGCCGGCAGTCGCCATCTTCGTCGGCCGCGATCTCATCCAATGGGTGGCCGGCAGCGAGTTCGACGAGGTTGCCGTGATCTCGGCATGGCTGTGCCTGCTCCCGCTCCTCCACGGGCTCGCCGAGCTGCCACCGATGGGTCTGCTCGGCCTCGGCCGCAACCGTGAACGCATGTTCATGGGCTTCGCGACGTCAGCCGTCGCCATCGTGGCCTACCTCGCCCTCGTCCCGCCGCTCGGTTGGCGGGGCGCGGTTCTCGGTACCTACATCTCCGAGACGGCTGGCATCGTCGCCGGCTGGTTGATGCTCGTGCGCTACCAGCGGATCGCGGACCAGAGAGAACACGTCGACGCGGTCGCGCAAGTTGCCTGACTTCGCCGCTAGCCTCTCACGGTCACAGATCGAGCGGGAAGCGGCGGAGGATGACGTGGCAGCAGATGGCCCAGAGGGCGCGATGCACGGGCGCGAGGACGCGCCGGTGATGATCCCGTTCGTCGACCTGAAGCGCGCAGTACCAGTCGATCAAGGCCGAGATCGACGCGGCGGTGCTCGACGTCTTCGCCGAGCGCACAGTTCGTGCTCGGCCCAGCCGTCGCGGCGTTCGAGGCAGCTGTTCGCGACGCACTGCGGAGCACGCCACGCGATCGGTGTCAACTCCGGCACCAGCGCGCTTCACCTGGCGATGCTCGCCGCCGGCGTCGGACCGCGGCGACGAGGTCATCACCACGCCGCTGACGTTCATCGCCACCGTGTCGGCGATCGACTACTGCGGCGCGCGACCCGGTGTTCGTCGACATCGACCCGGTCACGCTGAACGATCGACCCGGCCCGCATCGAAGCCGCGATCACGCCACGGACACAAGGCGATCCTGCCGGTCCACCTCTACGGCCTGCCGGCCGACATGGACCCGATCATGGAGATCGCCGAGCGCCACGGGCTCACCGTGATCGAGGACGCCGCGCAGGCGCACGGCGCCGAGTACCAGGGCCGGCGTGTCGGCAGCATCGGCGACGATCGGCTGCTTCAGCTTCTATCCCGGGCAAGAACCTCGGCGCCTACGGCGAGGGCGGGGCGGTCGTCACCGACGACGACGCCCTGGCGCCACACCGTGCGCGATGCTGCGCGACTGGGGCGCCGAGCGCAGGTACCACCACGACCTCAAGGGCTTCAACTACCGGATGGAGGGCGTGCAGGGCGCCGTCCTCGGCGTGAAGATGGCCCACATCGAGCGCTGGACCGAGGCCCGCCGTGCCCGCGCCGCACCGCTACGACGACCTGCTCGGCCGGCAGCGGTCTGACGCTGCCCGCGCGACCGGACGATCGGCGCCACGTGTACCACGTGTACGCGGTCCGGCACGACCGACGCGCGAAGCGCTGCAGAGCTACCTCGACGACCACGGAGTCGGCACCGGCATCCACTACCCGATCCCGGTCCACCTGCAGCAGGCGTTCGCCGAGCTCGGCCACACGCAGGGCGACTTCCCGCACGCCGAGGCGCGCTGCCGACGAGGTGCTCTCGCTGCCGATGTACCCGGAGATGCCCGAGCGACCACGTCGAGCGGGTGGCCGACACTCGTGAACGACGTGGGCGCATGAGAACGCCGGAGGTCAGCGATGCGTGAGCTCGACAAGGTCGTTGTCACCGGCGGCGCCGGCCTGATCGGCTCGCACATCGTCGACCTGCTCGTCGACGGCCAGGACGCGGCGTCGGTGCGGCGAGATCGTCGTCTTCGACAACCTCACCCGCGGCCGGATGGCGAACCTCGCCGACGCACTCGCAGCGCGGGCGGGTCACGCTCGTCGAGGGCGACATCCGCGACCGTGCAGCTGGTCGCCGACGTGATGGACGGCGCCGACCTGCGTCTTCCACCTGGCCGCCATCCGGATCACGCACTGCGCCGAGGATCCGCGGCTGGCTGTCGACGTCCTCGGCAACGGCACGTTCAACGTCGTCGAGGCGGCGCACCGTGCCGGCGTGCGCAAGCTCGTCGCCTCGTCGACCGCATCGGTCTACGGGCTGGCCGAGGAGTTCCCGACCGACGAGCGCCACCACCCGTACAACAACCGCACGCTGTACGGCGCGATCAAGGTGTTCAACGAGGGCCTGCTGCGGTCGTTCAACGACATGTACGGGCTCGCCTACGTCGCCCTGCGCTACTTCAACGTCTACGGCCCGCGGATGGACGTCCACGGCAAGTACACCGAGGTGCTGATCCGCTGGATGGAGCGCATCGCCGCCGGCGAGCCGCCGCTGATCTTCGGCGACGGGAAGCAGACGATGGACTTCGTCTACGTCGCCGACATCGCCCGGGCCAACATCGCTCGCGGCGCACGCCGACGTCACCGACGAGGTCTTCAACATCGCCAGCGGCACCGAGACGAGCCTCGACGACCTCGCCCGCGCGCTCGTGCGAGGTGATGGGTGCCGACCTCGCGCCGGAGTACCGGCCCGAACGCTCGGTCAACCCCGTGCCCCGTCGCCTCGCCGACATCCACGGCGCCGCGAGGTGCTCGGCTTCGAAGCCCGAGATCGACCTCGACAGCGGGCTGCGCGTCGCTGGTCGAGTGGTGGCGCGACGGCGAGCCGACGGCGGCATCGTCGTGACGCTCGATCGCCGATCCCGCTCGCCGCCCGGTGATGGGCGAGCGAGGAGGCCGACGCCGCGCCAGCGTGTGATCCTGTCCGGCTGGGTCACGCAGGGCCCGGAGGTCGCCGCCTTCGAGGAGGAGTTCGCCGCGTTCACCGGCGCCGCGCACGCCGTCGCCGTGTCGAACTGCACGACGGCGCTGCACCTCGCCCTGCTCGGCGTCGGCGTCGGGCCCGGCGACGAGGTGATCACCGTCAGCCACTCGTACATCGCCACCGCCAACGCCATCGTCTACTGCGGCGCCACGCCGGTGTTCGTCGACGTCGATCGGCACGACTCACAACATCGACCCGCCGCTGATCGAAGGCGCCGATCACGCCGCGGACGCGAGGCGATCCTCGCCGTCCACCAGATCGGCATGCCGTGCGACATCGCCGGCCATCTCCGCCGTCGCCGACGCGCACGGCCTCCCGGTCGTCGAGGACGCCGCCTGCGCCATCGGCAGCGAGATCGCCGTGGACGGCGCGTGGGAGCGGATCGGCCGACCGCACGGCGTGTCGCGTGCTTCTCCTTCCACCCGCGCAAGGTGATCAGCACCGGCGACGGCGGCATGCTGACGACCGACGACGCCGAGCTCGACGGCGACGTTCCGGCTGCTGCGCCAGCACGGGATGAGCGTCAACGACCGCGTCCGCCACGGCGCCGACGACGGTCGATCTTCGAGGAGCACGGCGTCCTCGGCTTCAACTACCGGATGACCGACATCCAGGCGGCCGTCGGTCGCGTGCAGCTCGCGCGGCTCCCGGAGATCGTCGCCGGCCGGCGGCGGATCGCCGACGCGCTATCGGCGAGCGACTCGGCCGATGTCGACGACGATCGGCCTACCGCTCGAGCCAGCCGATCGGCGCAGCAACTGGCAGAGCTTCTCCGTCTCGATCTCCCGAGGCGTGCGATCAGCGGGCGGTCATGCAGCACATGCTCGACCGAGGCATCGCCACGCGGCGGGGGATCATGTGCGCCCACCGCGAGCAGCCGTACCGGCACCTCCCGGGCGTGCTCCCGCACTCCGAGTGGTGCCAGGACCACACCGTCGTCCTGCCGCTCTACGTCCAGATGTCGGCCGGCGACGTGGATCGTGTCGCCGAGGAGCTGATCGAGTCCGTCGATCGCGCGCTCGCGGCGTCCGTCGCCAGCTGAGCCTCAGCGAGCTTCTGTCAGCACACCGTCCGGCAACCTGACGTCGCGGAGGTAACGAGCAGGCGCGCCGACCCAGACCTGACCGGCAGGCACCGACTTCGTGACGACGGCTCCCATCGCGACGAGCGACCACTGTCCGATCGTGAGCTGTTCACGCACAAGGGCACCGGCACCGATGTACGCGCCCGGTTCGACCGTGACCCCTCCAGCGAGCCGAACGCCGGATGCGATCGTCACGTAGTCGGACAACATGTCGTCGTGGGTCAGGATGACGCCGGGCATCACGGCAACGTGCGCCCCAATCGCCACGTCGCAGGTCGTCACGGTCGTCGCGCCGATGACAGTTCCCGCACCGATGAAGGTCGACGGTGGCAGCGCCGCCCCGGGATGGATGAGCGTCGCGTATCGGGCCTCGTCGAGCCCGAGTCGATTGACGATGCGCATCCGGCTCGTGAAGTTGTCCGGGTTGCCAACGCAGACCACCATGGCGACATCGCTGCGTTCGGCAGCCCAGTCGATCGGCCCGAGGACCGGCCGCCCTCGGATGCGCGAGCCGTGCAATGCCGGATCATCGTCGAGGAAACCCAGAAGGTCCCAGGTCGGCCGCTCAGCGTTGATGGCGTCCACCAACGCTGCAGTCTCGCGAGCGAATCCGCCCGCACCCGCGAGTACCAACGGTCGATTGATCTTCCTGATTCTCATGCTCCCTTTCGTCGGGCTCGGAAGCTTGCCAAGGCCCTTCCGGGTTGGTGGTCTAGCACAAGGGACCGAGCGCAGGCCACTCGTCGCCGGTCCTCGAGCAAGAACACGGGTCGTCGCATCTGCAGAACCAGGGTTTCGAGCACGGACAGGTCCTTTCGTGATGTCGCGACAGGATCGCCGGGCACCGCGGCATGGCCGATCACACGTCGATCGGCAAGCCGCGTGCGGCCAGCGACTTGGTCGCCGCTTCGAGCACGCGCACGATGCGCAAGCCGGCATGGCCATCAGTGATCGGCACACTGCCGGCGCGGATGCATTCGACGAAGTGGTTCGCCTCGACCTGCAACGCCTCCGACCGTCGTCGAGACGAGGCGCCCACATGTCACCGGTCCGGTAGCCGACGTGGCGTTGGTACAGCGCGTCACTGTCCTCGGAGAAGATCAGACCCTTGTCGTACACACGGATCTTCTCGCTCGCGTCGTTGTCGTTGTAGAGGATCATCTTCTCGGACCCGCAGATCATCGTTTGCCTGACCTTGACCGGTGCGAGCCAGTTGACGTGGAAGTGGGCGAGCATGTCGTCCGCGAAGTAGCAGGTGAGGTAGGCGATGTTCTCCGGTTCGCCGGGAAGGTGGGACATCCCGGTGGCCGCGACCTGGACCGGGAGGCGGCCGGTGATGTAGTCCATGATCGAGAGATCGTGAACGGCGAGGTCCCAGAGCACACTCACGTCGCGCTGGAACAAGCCGAGGTTCACGCGCACCGAGTCGTAGTACTGCAGCCGACCGATCGCACCACCCTCGACCAACTCGGAGATCTTGCGGACGGCGCTGGTGTAGACGAACGTGTGGTCGACCATGAGCACGAGCCCTGACCGCTCGGCAACCTCGATCAGCTCCTCGCCCTCGGCGACCGTCGCCGTGAACGGCTTCTCGACCAGGACGTGCTTGCCGGCGCGCAGCGCCTGCATGGCGAGGTCGAAGTGCGTCGAGACGGGTGTTGCGATGACCACGGCATCGACCTCGGGGTCAGCGAGCAACGCAGGCGAGATCGGCGTAGGTGGAGGCCGCGGGGTAGGTCTTCTCGACGGCGGCACGGCGCGCCGGACTGCTGTCGCAGACGGCGACGACGTTGGCATCTTCGATCTGGGCGAAGTTGCGAACCAGGTTCGGGCCCCAGTACCCGTACCCGACGACGGCGATCCCGATCACGTGCGCTCCATCTCATGAACCGTGCGCTGCACGGCATCGTTCGCGTCCTCGCAGCGCTCACCTGCTGCACTCACCCACCCGATCACGCGGGCTGGGTTCCCGGCAACGAGGGCGTGGTCCGGGACATCCCGTGTGACGACCGAACCGGACCCGACCATGGCCCAGACCCCGATGCGCACGCCGGTGACGATCACGGCGCCAGCGCCGATGGCTGCGCCCGCGCACACCGTCGTCGAGCCGACCTGCCAGTCGTCGTGGGACTTCAACGTGCCGTTCGGGTTGACGGCTCGAGGCACCTTGTCGTTGGTGAAGACCACGTGCGGCCCGATGAAGGCACCGTTCTCGATCTCAACACCCTCGTAGAGCGAGGCGTTGTTCTGCACCTTGACGCAGTCGCCGACTCGGACGTCGACGTCGACGAAGCTGTTGCGGCCGAAGATGCAGGATCGACCGATCTGCGCACCCTCGCGGATCTGCACGTTCGACCACACCTTGGTCCCCGCGCCGATGGACGCGCTCTGGGCGACATCTGCCGTCGGATGGACCATCACGCCCGCCCACCCCGAAGTTCCACTTACGCTCGCCGCCACGCCGCATCAAGCTACAGCCGTACGGCGGAATCGAACCGAGGTGGCGATAACTTCCGTCCGATGGGGGCGAGGGCGCGTTCGAAACGCTTCGTGCGCTCGATCGAGGACATGGTCGCGCTCACCGTCGGACAAACATGACGACCGCACATCAGGGGACGTTCAACGTGGTCATCCCCTGTTACAACTACGGCCACTACCTCCCGTCGTGCGTCCGGTCGATCGTCGAGCAGCCGGGCGTCGACGTCGAGGTGCTCATCATCGACGACTGTTCGACCGACGGCTCCGCCGCCGTCGCCGTCGACCTCGGCCGGCAGTACGCCAACGTGTCGGTCGTGTGCCACGAGGTCAACCAGGGTCACGTCGCCACCTATAACGAGGGGATCGACTGGGCAACCGGTGACTACTTCATCCTCATCTCGTCCGACGACCTGCTCGCTGAGGGTTCGCTCGAGCGAGCGCGGGCAGTGTTCGACGAGCACCCGAACGTCGGCCTGGTCTACGGCCCTGTCGCGCCCTTCGCCACCGAGGCCGACATCGGCGAGCAGCAGCCGGCGACAGTGACCACGACGATCGCCCCTGGTCGGCGCTGGATCCGCCAGTTCTGTCGCATCGGCGAGAACCTCACCCGATCACCAGAAGTGGTGCTGAGGACGTCGGTGCAGAAGACGATCGGCCACTACGACGCCCGACTGGGCCACGCAGGTGACATGCACATGTGGCTGCGGGCGGCGATGATCAGCGATGTCGCCCACGTCCGCGGGGGCGTGCAGGCCTTCTACCGCATCCACGGGCAGAACATGTCGCGAACGATGTTCGCCGCGCGCTTGGAGCAACTCCGACAGCTGCAGCTGACGTTCACCGATGCGTTCGCCAGCGCGACCGACCCTCGCGCCTGGGAACACGAGGAGCGCATGGCGCAGGTGGCGGTGGCCAAGCTGACGCTCTGGGAGGGCAGCAAGGCCTACCAACACGGCACACCAGACGAAGAATTCGACCCGGCCCCCTACATCGAACTGGCCCGACAGGCGGATCCGCACGTCACCCGGAGATTGGCGTACTGGGGACTCCGCCTTCGTCCGGTGCTCGGGCGGCGGCTCTCCCGCGTCTTCCCGCCCTTCCTGGTCGCCAGAGCGAGCCGCCTCGTCCGTCGGCGGGCGCGGACCTTCCGCACGGATCTCCGCGGGATCTGATCCTCTAGGCCCGCCCGATCACACGCTTGACCCCGGTGCGCGCCAGGCGAAGGTCGCGCACCTCCTTGTAGGCGGCAAGCGGGAGCGAGGCGGTCCAGGGGTTGGCGCGTGAGAGCCGCACCATCCGGCGCCCGCCGCGTGACGACGGCGTCATCCAGCTCGTCGGCTCGTCGAGCTGATCGGCGTACTCGCGCGCCAGCAGCGTGTACGGCGAGACGTCGAGATGCAGTCGTTGGTCGTCGTTGTCGTGCCACGGCTTCGCACCGTGGCAATGGACGAATGCCGGCCGCCGGCCGGTCGCCAGGTTGGCGATCATCTGATGGAACATGTAGCCGTGCTGGGGGAAGCAATGGGCGATGTTCCTCCCGCGACGGAGGAAGTGCACGTCAAGATCGGCGAACTCGTCGGATTCCAACAGCGCGCAGAGAACCTCCTGATCGCCCATGAGGTGGATCGGCCGCTCGTTCCACAGCTGCGATTGGGCTTCGCGATACTCCGGTCGACCGAGCAGCTCCTGCCATCGATCCAGCAGGCTCGTGTGTTCCGTCGACACGCGCACGACCGCGGTGTTCGTGGTCGCGCGCAACGCCCGAGCCGACGGCAGCCCCCAGGCCGTCGATCGTGTCCGTCCACCCTGGTAGGGCATTGCCAACGGCTCCTCGGTGACGACCAGCTCGTCATCGGGCACAGCCGCGAGCAGATCGCGGATGTCGCCATTGACCAGGACGTCGGAATCGAGCCACAGGACGGTGCCGCCGTGCTCCGCCAGCGTTCGAGAGAGGAGGCTCGGCTTGACGTCCCATCCACGGGACCGGCCGATCGGATCCTGGTGCAGCACCGCCGTCGGCACGCGGCGAACCCATGACTCGAACGATGCGGGCGCGCCGGGGACGTGCACGTCGACGCGCAGCTCGGGCGCGTGTCGACGCAGGCTGAGCAGCAACAGCTTGAGCCCGACGAGCTGGTCGACGCGATCCTCGTACGCGACGACACGCGGGCCCGAGTTCGGGCCGACCGCCATGTGCGCCCCTCTCAGTCCGTGCGTAGCGCGGGATGCAGCATACGGTCGCGCGGCAGCCATACACCCGTCGACGACCCTGGTCCGGGAGAGCCGCGGCCGAGCGGGCGAGGACGGCGGTAGCATCGAGTGCCTTGATCGAGGCGGCGGGCGGTGTCGATCAGCCATGAAGAGGCTGGCGAGAGACCTTGTCCTCGACGCGTCCCGGGTGAGCGGCCTGGGACGCAAGGTGGCGGCGCGGAGCTTCCAGGAGGCGATCTCGATCGCCATGTACCACGGGCTCGCGGCCGCCCCGCTCTCCGTTCCCGAGCCGTGCATCCTCGACGAACCGTCGTTCCGGTCCCAGATGGCATACCTCGCCGACAACTTCACGGTCGTCCACCTCGAGGACGCAGCGCGCGTCGCCGCCACCCGGCCGGCCAGACCCGTCGCATGTCTCACGTTCGACGACGGCTTTGCCAGCGTCCACGACCTCGCCTGGCCGATCCTGCGCCAGTTCGGCCTCCCGGCGACCGTGTACCTGGTCACCAGCCTGATCGACTCGGAGGAGACCGTCTGGTTCGCGACACTCCACCACGCCATCACCCACACGCGCGCCCCCTCGGTCGCATTGGGTGATGCTGTCCATCCGCTGACGAACGATGCAGCGAGGCAGTCGGCGTCAGCGCATCTGCAACGCGCCCTGAAGCTCTTCGGGATCGACGAGTTCGACGATCTCCTCCGTGATCTGCTCGAGCAGTTGCAGACCCAGCGGACCGACTTCCGCACCGTCGACCACTTCCGCATGTTGACCTCGCGCCAGATCGAGGACATGGCGGCCGACGACCTGATCCGCTTCGGTGGCCACACCGAGCACCACCGGATCCTCACGCGGGTCCCTGCCGCGCACGCTCAGCAGGAGGTGACGCGCTCCATCGCCGCGACCGCCCAGCTCTGCGGGCGCGCCACGACGTCGTTCGCCTACCCGAACGGTGGCCCCGACGACTTCGACGAGGCGTCCGTTTCCGGGCTGCGTGCCCTGGGGATCGACAACGCCGTGACGACGTCGTCCGGGCCGAACTGGCCGTGGTCCGATCGGCTGCGGCTGAACCGCTACTGCATCGGGAGCGGAGACTCGCTGGGCACGTTCGTGTGGCGGATGCACCACGTCCCGAGCAGGCTGCGGACCGCCCGATCTGCGCTCAAGCCGGGCTACCCGGCGACGACACCGTGACCGAGCGATGACCCGAGTCCTGATCACCGATGGGCATGAGCTTGCCGGTCTGGCCACCGCCAGGTCCGCCGGCCGCGGGGGCTTCGACGCCGTGGTGTCGGTCCCGTCGAACCGTCATCGGGGCGCTGTCCGGAGCAGCCGATGGGTTCGCGACGTCATCGAGTCCCCGGACCCGTGGGAGGAGTCGACCCGGTACGAGGAGTGGCTGGGTACGCAGGCGGCGTCGGGCGCGTTCGATGCCGTGTTCCCGGTCTCCGAGGCGAGCATCGTCGCCGCCGAGCGAGTCGCCTGCCCCGGCGTCACGTTCGTCATGCCCGATGCGGCGAGTCGCGCGATCAGCCTCAGCAAGCACCATGCGACACGGGTCGCGATGGAGATCGGGCTGGACGTGCCGCCCACGGCGTTCTGGTTCCAGGACGGTGACTTCGACGATCAGGCGATCGAGGGTTGGGAGTACCCCTTCATCGTCAAGTCCGACAACGCCCACACGTCGCACGGGACATACCGTCGGGGCCGGACCTGGATCATCCGCAGCAGGAGCGAGCTGGAGCTCGTTCGGACCGGGCTCACTGCGCTGCAGTGCCGAGCGATCGCCCAGCACATGGTTCCCGGACGCGGTGTCTCGACGAGCTTGATGGCCGACGGCGGCCGCGTGCTGCTCGAGTTCGGGCACCGCCGCCTCCACGAGGTGCCCTGGCAGGGTGGCGTCTCGTCGTTGAGGATGGCGCACGACGATCCCGATGTGTCGCGCCCAGCGCGAGCCCTCATCGCGCACGTCGAATACTCCGGCCTGGCAATGGTCGAGTTCCGCCAATCGGACGACGGCACGCCCTACTTCCTCGAGGTCAACGGCCGGCCGTGGGGATCCCTCGCCCTCGCCCTGCACGCCGGCGTCGACTTCCCGCTGCTGGCGATCGAGCGCGCCCTCGGCCGACCGACGCGACAACTCGACACCACGCCTCGGCCTGGCACTCGCCCTCTGGTGTGCATGAACCTCGTCCCGGGCGAGCTGCAGCACCTCCGCTCGATCGTGCGGTCGCCGGAGCTGTCGGCAGCCGATCGGCGGCGGCTGGCGATCCGCCAGGGCGTCGACGTTGCTCGGCACCTGCTCGACCCCCGAACCTGTCACGACCACTGGTGGTGGAGCGATCCCGGTCCCGGGCTCGCTCAGGTGTCTCGGCTCGCGTCGGGGTTGCGTGGTCGGTTCGGGCGCGCAGTCCGCCGCACGCGACGGCACCTTCGCCGCACGGATGCCAACACGATCACACCGCGCGAGGTGAACCCGTCGGCCCGGTCGGTCCTGTGGATCTGCTCGGGCAACATCTGCCGCAGCCCGTTCGCCGATCGGTTGTTCACCTCACGCGGCACCACGGTCCACTCGACGTCCGCCGGGCTGCACGCGGTCGGCGAGAAGTCGGTGCCCGACTGGGTACGCGGGTTCTTCGACGCCCACGGGGTCGCCTGGAGCGGGCATCGTTCCCGGCTGCTCGATGCCGATCTCGCCGCCGAGTCCGACCTCATCGTCTGCATGGAGGAGGCGCACCGGCGCGAGCTCGTGCGCAGGTTCCCGTCCGTCGCCGGCAAGACGTGGCTGATCGGCGAGCTCGGCGGACTCGACGACGTCGAGTTGGCAGATCCCTACTCCGCCGATGTGGCCGTCGCCGCCGAGATCTTCAGCCAGCTGGCCAGCGCCGTCGAGCACGTCGCCGACCTCGTCGCACCAGCCCACATCGACGCACGGATGGCCGGGAGCCGAGCGTGAGGGTCGCCTTTCTCCTCCCCGGCATGCACAACATCCCTCGCGGTGCGGAGGTGGCGTTCGAGTCCGTCGCCACACACCTCGCCCTGGACGGTGACGACGACGTCACCGTCTTCGGCTCCGGTGCCCACCGGCCCGATGAGCCCTACGCCTATCGCCGCTCGCCGCTCATCCGCCGCGAGCGGTTCGAGCGGTTCCCCTCTCTTCCGCCCTTCCGCTCCAACTACATCTACGAAGAGGCGACCTGGGTCTTCTCCGCGCTGCGCTCGTACCACCCGCGGGACTTCGACGTCACGGTGACCTGCAGCTTCCCGTTCGTCCAGTGGATGACGACGAGGTGGCCGCCTCGCAAGTCCTCCCGCCCCGCGCACGTGTTCGTCACGCAGAACGGCGACCACGCCGCCTCGGCGAACCAGCGGGAGTACCGCACGTTCACGTGCGACGGGCTGGTGTGCACGAACCCGGTGTACTACGAGCGCCAACGCGCCCGCTGGCGCTCGGCGCTGATCCCGAACGGGATCGACCCCGATCGCTTCAGGCCGGGCACGTCGCAACGGGCGCGCTTCGATCTCCCCGAGGGGGTGCCGATCGTCCTGATGGTCAGCGCGCTCGTCGAGACCAAGCGTGTGCTCGAGGGGATGGCCGCCGTGGCCACGATCCCGGATGCCCACCTCGTGGTCGCCGGGGACGGGCCCCTCCGCGGCGAGTTCGACGCAGCAGGTGAACGGCTCATGCCCGGTCGAGTCAGGAGACTCGTCGTACCCTCCGATCAGATGCCCGATCTGTACAGGTCCGCGGACGTGTTCCTGCACACCGCGCTGTTCGAGTCCTTCGGCAACGTCTACGTCGAGGCGATGGCGACCGGCCTGCCCGTCGTCGCCCACGACTCCCCCGTCACGAGGTGGATCCTCGGGGATCATCCGGGGCTCGTCGATGCGACCGACGGTGCCCAGGTGGCGAGTGCGGTGACCGCTGCCCTGCAGGGCAACCGCAACCTGTCCGACGGCCTGGTGAAGGAGGCGCACGAACGCTTCTCGTGGTCGACCATCGCCCAGCGCTATCGCCAGTTCATGGGCGAGGTGCTCGATGCCAAGAACGGCCGAGAGCCATGACGTCGACGGATCATCTTGTCGCCCCGTTCGAACTGATCACGCCGCCCGGACCGCGCGGCGCCGGACAGCGGTTGATGTGTCGGGCGCTGCGGTCGGCGTTCGAAACTGTTCGGCGTCATCGTGACGGCCAGCAGAGCCGCCGACTGTGTGCGATCGCCGGTCGAGTCCTCGGCCGCCGCGGCCAGATGACCTTCAGGCTCAACGGCGGAGGCGTACTCGCTGTCAGGAGCGACGACACCTACTGGGTCCGCCACGCCTTGTTCGACCGTTCCTACGAGCCTGATGTCGACACGCTGCTCGCTCGCGTCCTTCGGCCCAGCGACGTGTTCCTCGATTGCGGGGCGAACATCGGCCTGTGGAGCATCGCTGCCGCCCAGGTGATCAACGACCCCGATCGGGTCGTGGCGATCGAGTCCTCGACGGCCACGTTCGAACGGCTATCGATGAACTGGCGGGCGAACGAGCAGCGGTTCACCATCCTCCAGCGCGCCCTCTGGACCGCGACGACGAGATCGTCAGCTTCTTCTCCAGCCCATCGGACCACGCGTCCTCCTCGACGATCGAGCAGCTTGCTCCCGCTGACGCCGTCGAGGAGAGCGCTCGAACGATCGCCATGCAGTCGCTCCTGCGGCAGCATCGGACGGTCGACGGCCTGATCGTCATCAAGCTCGACGTCGAGGGGCTCGAAGCGCACCTGCTGGCGATGCTGGATTCGTCGACGGACGAAGATGTCCTCGCCGTGTACGAGGACCACGGACGCGATGAGGCGCACTCGACGACCAGGGCGGCGCTCGATGCAGGGTTCCGGGTGGCGTTCGTCGACTGGGACGGCTCGCTGACAGCGATCGACCCAGACTCGTTGCAACAACAACTCGACGAGCTCAAGTCCAATCCACGATGGGGGTACAACTTCGTCGCCGTCGCCCCGTCCGGGCTCGCCGCAGGGCGGCTGCGCGAGGCATTTCCGGAGCTGACCGTCGACTGACGTTTCCAGAGGACGAGCGGACATTCGCCTCTCGGCGAACGCTCTCAGTGGTGGCGGATGCGCACGCCGAGCGCGCCGAGCAGGATGCCAACGCCGCCGGCAACGAGCGCCACGCTGAAACGGAGTTGCGGCTTCTGCCTCCGCGCCAGTTGCTTGATCGGGTGCGACACGGCGCGCATCGTGCGGGCGAAGCCATGAGCGAGCATCCTCCCCCTCGTCGCCTCGCCCCCTTCGACGCTGGTGACGTACGTGCTGTTGCCCAGCCACAAGGCCTGCGAGAGCAGGAACCGGAACTGGAGACGTTCGCCCGGCTCGTCCTCGTACACGATCGCTTCGGCCGAGTACGTGATGCGCAATCCCTGCTTGTGAGCGGACCGGAAGAACAGCATGTCCTCGCCGCCGAGCCGCCCGAGCCGGGCGTCGAAGCGCAGGTCAGGACGATCGCGGAGCCAGGCCGATGCGATCATCGAGTTGTGTGTCGAGGCGAACGTGAGCTCGGTGTCGCTCGCGTAGAGGGCAACGCCCTGGTCCAGGAATGGTTGCTCCACCAACCAGCGCGGTGATCCCGGCGGCGCGTCGGCGGATGAACCGTCCGGAGATCGCGTCCGCTCCCGTTCGCCGCTGACTCGTCACCAGTTCGACGAGCCATCTCCGATCCGGGATGCAGTCGTCGTCGGTCATCGCCACCCAGTCACCGAGCTCTGACGCCACCTCGAGCCCGATGTTGCGCGCGCTCGAGATGTTCTGCTGGCCCGACACCCGGTACCTCACGCCGAGTGGCAGCTGGGCGGTGAACTCCTGGACGGTCGGCTCAGCCTGACGGTCCGGACTGTCGTCGACGATCACGGCGCCGACGACGCACCTGTCCCGCGCCGCAGCCGCGGCGTCCACGAGGTGGGTCAGGAAGCGGCGCAGCTGCTCGTTGCGAAGGTACGTGCAGACTGCGACGACGACCTTCGGCAGTCCGGCGGCGACAAGCTCACCGGTGTCGTCGAGTTCATCTCCAGGCGTCATCTCAAGCTCACGGCAACGTCGGGATCGCCCGGTGAAGCGGCACCGGCGACGATATCGGCGCAACAGGCTGCGTCGTGTGCTGCCCGACCCGGCGGCCGATAGCCTGCCGGTGTGGCGGGTGGTGGTGGTGGAATCGATGGTCCTTTGCGTGCGGCGGTGATCGGATGCGGAGCGATCGCGGAGGAGCACTTGGCGTTCTTGGCGTCCTCCGACCTCGCCACGCTGGAAGCAGTGTGCGACGTGTCGCCGGCCCTCGCCGACATCGCCCGCCGCCGCCACGGTGCACGACGTGCAGCCACCGACGTGTCGGAGATGCTCGACGAGGTCCGACCCGACGTCGTCCACGTGCTCGCACCTCCGCGGACGCATCCGGAGCTGATCGAGCGGTCACTCGCGGCCGGCGCGCACGTCATCTGCGAGAAGCCGCTCGCGCCCTCGGCCGACGAGACGTCCGCGCTGCTCGATCTGGCACGTGGTGCCGGCAGAAGCCTCGTGGAGTCGCGCAACGTGCTCTACAACGACGTCGTGCAACAGCTCGATCGGGCGTTGGCCGCAGGACGCGTCGGCGAGCTTCGCGAGATCGACGTGTCGCTCGCCGTCGACCTGAAGAGCGCGGACGTGCCGCGGGACGGCCTCGGACTCCCCGCCGGCATCGCCCACGACTACCTCCCGCATCTCGCCTACCTGATGCTCCACTTCGCCGGGGTGACCGAACCGCCCGATGCAGTCACCGGAACACTCAGCAACCTCAGTGGCGCCCCCGCGCTCGGCTATGACCACGTCGACGCACTGATGTCGCTCGGCGACGTACGGGCGCGTCTGCGGATCTCACCCGATGTGCAGCCGAGCGGGATGCGTGTCAGCCTCCGCGGTGACAAGGGTTCGCTCGAGGCCGACATCTATCAGCCGTACCTCCGGCACGAGGGCCCACCCTGGGTCGGCAAGTTGTCACCGATCGACCTCGTCGTGCAGGGAGCAGCGCTGATCCGCGCCGGTGGCTCCAACGTCCGCGACCGCCTGCTCCAGCACGGGACCTATCACGGGATGCCCCGTATGCTCGCCGCCATCTACGAGGCGCTGCGTGCGGGACGCCCGCTTCCGATCTCCGAGCAGGACATGATGGCGTCGGCGCTGCTCATCGATCGCATCGTCGCCCTCGCCGGGACGAGTCGATGAAGCTGCTCGTCACCGGTGCCAATGGCTTCCTCGGTCGGCATGTCGTCGCCGAGGCGGTCGCTGCTGGTCACGTCGTCACGGCGCTGGTCCGATCGCCGACCGACCATCACGAGTTCGACAGCACCGTCCAGGTCGTGGACGGCGACCTGCGGTCACGCGGAACGTGGACCGAATCGCTCAGCACGATCGACGCCGTCGTCCACGCCGCGGCGGCTCCCGGCGGAAGCCGTTCGCATCAGCTCGCCAACACCGTCGTCGCGACCGAGCGTTTCCTCGAGGCGCTCAACGATGTGGCGATCAAGCGGTTCGTCCACGTCAGCTCGCTCTCGGTGTACGACTTCCAGACGCCACCGCGTGGAGCACCACTCGACGAGCGGCTCGCCCTCGAGCAGCGTCCGCAGGAACGCGACGCCTACACCGAGGCCAAGCTCGTCCAGGAGCGTCTCGTGCGGGTGTGGTGCGCGGAGCGATGCGTTCCATGTGTGATCGTGCGGCCAGGGGTGATCGTCGGACCGGGCAAGGCCTGGGGGTACGGGGCCGCCTTCGGGTTCGGGCGGCTGGCGTTCGTGGTGTCGCCGAAGGCTCGGTTCCGCGTGATCTCGGTGGCCAACTGCGCCGAGGCCATCGTCAGGGCTGTCGATGCCCACACGAAGGGCGTCAACATCGTCAACCTCGTCGACGACGACCCGCCGACACACGCCGAGTTCTTCCGCACCTGTGTGCAAGCTGGGGCGTCTGATCGGATCATGGTCCCGGTGCCGTGGGTCCTGCTGGAGTCGCTCGGCCGGCTCCTCCGGTTCGTCAGCATCCGGATGCTTCGGGGCCGGTTGCGGACTCCGGAGTTGTTGGACCTGCGCCGGCAGGAGGCTCGCTGGAAACCGTTCAACTACCCCAACGACAAGGCGAGTCGCGTGCTCGGATGGCACTCGACGCAGTCACTCGACGAGACCGTTCGACTGGCCGTCGGCCCTGCGGTGACGAGATCGAGCAGCGAGCCGTAGGCCTCCCAACTCGGGCGAGCGCTGAGCGCGACGGCTCGAGAGCGGACGTCGACCGATCAAGCGGTAGCCTGAGCACCAAATGCGGCGGGAGGCGGCGGCGGACCGAGCGCTTGAGCATGTGCGGATCCTGCTCGGCGCGGGCGCGACGGTGGTCGTGCGCGGCCCGGCTGGAATCGGCAAGTCGACACTCGTCCAGCGCGCGCTCGCGGACACCCCTCACGTCCTCGGACAGTCGCTCGAACCGCTCAGCGCCCTTCCCTATCACCCGCTGGCCCACGCCTTCGGTCGATCGTTCACCGGTGCTCCGGTCGACGCAGCTGGCGACGTCGCCGCCGAGCTCGGTACACGCACGCTGGTGATCGAGGACCTGCAATGGAGCGACGACACGACGCTCGACACGATCGCCCTCTTGGCGGGTCGTGTCCCGCTCGTCCTGACCAGTCGCGACCGAGCCTCGTTCGTCGATCGGCTCGACGCCGAGGTCATCGACGTGCCGCCGATGGGGCGCACCGCCGCGCTGGCCCTGGCCCGGCGGTTGCATCCCGATCTGGACGAGATCGCCCGCCAGCACCTCGTCGACCTGGCCGGAGGCAGTCCTCTGCTCATCGAACAGCTCGTGTCCGGCGACGTCGTGTCACCCACGCTGATCGATGCCGTACGGGCCCGTGTCGAGAACCTGCCGACCGTGACGATCGAGCAGCTCGCAGTCCTCGCACTGCACGGTCGCCCGCTCCCGGTCGAGATCCTCGAGGCCGTCGGCGCGATCGAGGTGGTCGAGGCGTGCTCGTTGGTGACTGCATGCGACGGCCTCGTCACCCTCGCCCACGCCCTCATCGCCGATGCCGTGGTCGGTCTCGTCAGCGACGACACGTGCCGGCGCATCCATGCCCGGCTGGCCGCGGCCTGCGACGACGCCGACGCGGCTCGCCACCTGCTCGCGGCGGGTGACGGGCCGGGCGCCGCCGAACGTGCCGAGCGGGCGGCAGCCACGGCGGCTCCGGCCGACCAGGCGCAGCTCCTGGCGCTGGCGGTCGACGCCCGCGGTGGCACTGCCACGGCGCGTCTGCGCCTCGATGCGGCCGCTGCCCTGCTCGCCGCCAACCAGCCGGCGACCGCGTCGGCGATCGTGTCGACACTGACCGACGGCGACCGCAGGACGACCGCAGAGGCAGGCCTGTACCGATCGCAGGCAGCCTGGCTGGCCGGCGACGAGTCGACGGCCGATCTGCTCTGTGCGGAGGCGCTGTCCCTCGTCGAGGGCAGCGGCGAGGCGATCGAGACTCGACTGCTCGTCGAGCTGGTGACCCAGCGCGTGCGCACTCGCACCGGTGATGCCTCGGTGATCGACGACGCATTCCCGCGTGGGAGGCCGCCGACACCACCGGTGTCGATCGGGCGAGAGCGCGCAACCTGATCGGGTTGACGCTGGCCCTCAACGGTCGACCCGGCTGGGAGGATCACCACCTGGCAGCGGCAGCGATCGCACGCGCCAGCGGCGATGTCGAGCAGGAGCTGGCCGCCATGTACTGGCTCGTGAGCGCGTACGCGTTCTTCGGTCCGATCGACACGTCGATCGAGCTGGCGGCGGAGATGATCGAGCGAACGGAAGGACTCGGGCTGCGACGGCTGCACCATCACTTCCTCGCCGCCTACCTCGTCCAGCTCCTCGGCACCGGCGCCGGGACCGATGGCCTCGTCGAACGGGCTCGCCGTCTGCTCGTCGAGGACCCGCTGTTCCGCAACCGGGCGCAGATCGAACTGGCCCTGGCGATCGCACTCGTCGATCGCGGTGACCAAGCCGGCGCCAGGAAGGTGCTCGCGGATGGTCGGCGGTTCGTGCGCAACGACGAGGACCGATCGCTCCTCTGCGTCGGGTCCGCCGAGCTGGCCTCGGCAACCGGCGATCTCCTGGCGCTGAACGACGCGCTCGACGAGCTGACGTCGTGTACTCGCGGATTCTTCGGGATGAACGCGCTCGCCGAGAGCGCCGCGGTGCACGCGCTCGTCGCCCGCCCGAGCGCCGTGGAGATCCCTCGGTTCAACACCATGCTGATGCCCGTCGTCGACGTGGTCGAGATCGAGCGGATGGCCTTCGAGGCGTGGCGGAGCGGTGACGGGACCGAGGCGATCCGCGGCTTCGACGAGGCCGCGCAGACCTGGACCGACCGCTCGTTTCCCCGCTTCGCCGCGCGAGCGCACGTGACGGCGGGTCGGGTGGCGCAGTCGGGTGGCGACGACGAGGAGGCGATCCGCCAGTTCACCGCCGCCGGCGAGATCGCAACACGCTTGTCACTGAGGCCCGTCGTCGACTCGGCTCATCGTGCCCTCGGTGCACTCGAACGCGAGCGCAGACGTTCGCTCCTGTCGTCTCGCGAATTGGAGACGCTCGAGCTGGTGGCGGCCGGCCACACCACAGATCAGATCGCCGCCGAGTTGGGCCTTGCCGGCAGCACGATCGTCAGCCACGTCAAGTCGGCTCGGACCAAGCTCGGCGCCAAGACCCGGATACAGGCGGCGTCGATGATCTCGACCGAGGCGACATGAATCGGCCAACGGCGCACCGCCGCCTCCGGGCAGCCCGGGCGGTCATCGGGACCACGTCGAACACCGAAGCGATCGCCCGCCTTCGTGCTTGACGACGTGGGAGGTGGCGATGCAATCGGGCATACTCTGGATTCGTGGCGCGACCGCGCCGGACGAGCGGGAGAAGCGTGAGCGGCACGACAGGAATTGAGGCATCGCGCAACAGCGCGTCGAGCGGAGCGGCTCCCGATGGCCTCCGGTCCACTGCCGCTGTTCACTGCATCACGGTCAGCGCGCCGTTCAGCGGGATGGAGATGTACTTCCGGACCTTGCAGCAGGTCTTCGCGGAAGGTGACGACGTCGACGTCGTCGGGTCCGTATGGCTCACGCATCGTCCAAGCGAGCTCCTGAGCCGCGTTCCACCGCTGAGCCTGCACTGGGCCCTCTCGGCGTGGTGGTCAACCACCTGTCGACTGCGGGACCTGCGGCGCCGCGGCATCGACGGCGATGTCGTGTTCTTCAACCACCTGAGCCCCGTCGTGCTCCTCGGGCGCCTTCCTCGTCGCAGCCCGGTGGTCCTCAACCTCGACGCCACACCGTCCCTCACCACGACGATGGGAGCCCACTATCTCGGGCGAGACGCTCGTCCGCGAGTGATCGAGCGTGTCAAGGTGTGGCTGTATCGGACGGTGTACCGCCGAGTCAGTCACGTCGTGGCCTACTCGACGCTGCGTCGAACGATCGCTCGTGGACGACTACGGAATCGATCCGGCGAGGGTGACCGTCGTCCCCGCCGGAATCGATCTCGTGGCGTGGACACGGAAGACCGGTGCGCCAGCCGGCAACGCACCAGTGCGGATCCTGTTCGTGGGCGGGGAGTTCGAACGGAAGGGCGGGCAACTCCTCCTCGACACCGCCGGGCTGGCCGAGCTTCTCGACGTTCGAGTTCCACGTCGTCACGAAGTCGGCCGTCCACGACGCTCCGCCGAACGTCGTGATTCATCGCGACGCGACGCGAAGTCCGACGCCATCCGCGAGCTCTACGCGCAGCGCTTCTGTGTTCGTCCTGCCGACGCTGGCGGACTTCTCCCCGATGGCGCTCTGTGAGGCGATGGCCATGGAACTCCCCGTGATCGCCACCGCGGTCGGGGCCATCGACGAGCTCGTCGCCGACGGCGACAACGGTTACCTGGTCCCCCCCGGAGACGCTGAGGCCTTCCGCCAGCGGCTGCTCGACCTGGCCACGTCCGCCGACCTGCGGCGGCGGATGGGGTCACGGGGACGAGCGATCGCCGAGCGCTGCTTCGACCTCCACACCAACGCCGAGCGAATCGCCGCCGTCCTCCGGGGCGCTCGGGAGGAAGCGGGCTGATCGCCATGCTCCGCGTCTACACCGACCCCGATCTCGGCCGCCCGGAGTGGCCCTTGGTCCCCATGCTCCACGGCCTGCTCCGCGACGTCTCTGCAGAGCGCGCTGGGACGACCTGGGAGCGGCGGTTCGTGCCGTGGTGGGACGCGGCGACCGCCGCAGATCAGCGTGACCCCGCTCGCCGACGCAGACATCGCCGTGCTGCCGTTCGACTGGTATCGGGTCAGGGGCGACTCGTGGAACTCGCGGACAGACCGTGAGATGCGCGACGTCGGCGCGTCGATTCGCCGAGGACGTGCACGCCGCCGGGAAGCCGCTCGCCGTCTTCTGGACCGCCGACCGGTCGAACGAGCCACTCCCGATCCAGGCATCCGTCGTGGTGCGGGAAGGTCCGTACCGCAGCCGGTTCGATGCTCGCGACGTCGTCATGCCGGGGTTCCACGAGGACCTCGTCATCGACCTGCTGGACGGCGAGGCTCCCGTCAGGGACAAGGGCAGCGAACCGATCGTCGGCTTCTGTGGACTCGCTGGCCGCCGCACGTCGTGGAAGCACCGTGCCAAGCTGGTTGCGTACCACGCCCGCAACCTGGCGACGCAGCGATGGATGGACGTGTCCCCCTACAAGGGTGAGAACCTGCGCGCCGCGGCGATCGAGGCTCTGAGCAATGCTCCGGGCGTGCGGACGAACTTCCTCGTTCGCGACCGAGGTGTCTTCTTCGTCGACGCGCCGGCGTCCAGCCTGGTCGATGTCCGCCGCGACTACGTGCAGAACGCGCTCGACAGCGACTACCTGATCGTGTGCCGGGGATCCGGGAACTGCTTCACGCGGTTGTACGAGGCGATGTGCCTCGGGCGCATCCCCGTGTTCATCGACACCGACTGCGTCCTTCCGTGGGAGGACCGCATCGACTGGCGGGCATCGTGCGTGTACCTCGACGAGTCCGACCTCCCGAACCTCGGCGAGCGGGTGCGCGCGTTCCACGACTCGTTGAGCCCTGAGGAGTTCCGTTCGCTGCAGCTCCGCAATCGGCAGCTGTGGTTGCAGCACCTGTCACCTCGCGGCTTCTTCAGCACGCTCACATCGCACTGGAGCGCCGATCGCGGCTGCGATACAGAGCACGCGGTGTGCCCCCCAGGGGCTCGAACCCTGAACCAATGGATTAAAAGTTCGCTGTCGAGTGCCGCACTGAGGTTCAGCGGTGAACCGTTATGCCTGCTAGATCGATATATTGCGTCCACCGGCGTTCACCGACGTACGCCGAGGGTCGAATCTATTGCTCCCTGCGTTGCTCCCTGGTCCAGTAGCGTTCGACGTCTGTGGCGCGACGGACGAACGGACAGGGATCGATCTACCGAGACAGGGCCGCGGGCCGATGGGTGGGTGCGTTGGTCGTTGGCTACGACGCTGAGGGCAATCCACGTCGCCGCAAGGTCACGGCCAGGACGCAGACCGAGGTCCGGCGCCGCCTGGGCGAACTGAAGGTAGCCGTGGCGGTGTCTCCGACGCTGGATCACGACCCGACCCTGGCGCAGTACCTCGACGCGTGGTTGACCGATGTGCTGCCCGGCACCGTCAGTGCCGTCACGGCTGAGCAGTACGCCGATGTCGTGCGGCTGTACATCACCCCCCGATTGGGCGCGATCCGCCTGCCGCGAACTGACGCCGCGAGATGTCAACGTGAAGTTGCTCCGCGACATGGAGCAACCCGCCCCAGGCGATCCGGGAGCACACACTCCTGCCGCACGCCGTGGCCGACCCAACGGCTACAGCGCGACGGCACGCCGACTCGCTCGAAGCGTGTTGCGCCGATCGCTTCGTCACGCGCACGCCGAAGGTCTGGTCACACGCAACGCCGCACAGCTCAGCAACGCTGTCCCTCTCGGTTCGACCGAAGGCCGGTCGCTGGAGATCGCTGAGGCACGCCAGTTTCTGGAGTCGGTACGCGGTCACGAACACGAGGCGCTCTTCGTAGTGCTGCTCACCACAGGTCTGAGGAACAGTGAGGCCTTGGCGCTGAGCTGGTCGGACGTCGACATCGACAGTGGCGAGCCGCTTCTGCGCGTCCGCAACTCCATAAAGCGTGCGGGCGGTAAATGGCTGATCTCGGCGCCCAAGACCGCTCGGTCCAGGCGCCTCCTGTCCCTCGCTCCGCGCACCGTGGAGGCGCTGCGTGCTCATCGCGCTCGACAGGATGCGGCGCGCCTGGCATACGGTCCAGGCTGGATCGCTCAGCCACTCGGGCACGACTTACTGTTCCGCAGCGTGACCGGCAACGTGCTTCACCCGCGAACCGTCGCCCGAGAGCTGAGCGAAGCGACCCAAGCATGCAGGCTCGGCCACGTCAATCCGCACATGCTTCGACATTCGTGCGCGTCGGTACTGATCGCCAGCGGCGTGCCGATCGAGGACGTCTCGAAGCATCTCGGCCACACCGGGGTCGGGATCACGTCCGCCATTTACGCCCATACGCTGACCGAGCGTCGCCAGGCCGTCGCAGCCGCGATGGATCGGGCGATGGGCGACGGATAGGGCGTTCTCGCCTCCTGCACCCGGTCGCGTAGAAGGTTCCGGTCTGTACATGCGACGGGTAGGCGTAAGCGCTCGTACGTTGCCCGCGCTTTCCGTCGAAGCGCTGGACCTCTGCGTAGGGCACGCGTCGCAACGGTGAGGGGTCGCAGATCTAGTGACTCGGACGGGTTCGTGCCCCGCCACTACGCGAGGACCGGCCTTGACGTGTGTGCGAGGCCGGACAGGGGGACGACTCCTCGGCCGCCGTGACCGCCCGAAGACCATGGCGGCCAAGGCGGCTGCAGTACGCGATCCGGCTGCGGGTCCGAGCGGATCGCGCCCTGAAGGCCACGTCGGCAGTGTCATTCACCGTCCGCCGACCCAAACTCCAGGTATCACGTCCCCCGCTCGCGCTCGAGCGGCAGAGCGTGCCGGACTTGATGCCACCGGGCTTGCCACCCAGACCGGTCGGCGCACCACGGTGACGGTCCTCTACGCCGTGGCCGGCCTCGATCTCAGCGACATCGCTCGGTACGTCGGTCACGCCGGCGAGGCCACGACCGCTGGATACGTCCGCCATTTGGGTGAGCGCCCGAAGAACATGGCTGCCAAGGCGGCTGCCATGCTCGATCCGGCCACGAACCAGCGAACGGCTCGTTGAACCGACGGAACCAACGCCTTGCTGGGACGTAGCGTCTGAGGTCTCGCCCACGCCGGAGGTGCCCGGCGATAGCTCAACCCCGGGCGTCACGTCGCCGCTCGGACTCCAAGCGCGCCGCTACGAATCGTCGGAGCTCACCGAGAGGGATGCGGCGCAACCGGCCGATGTGAACCGATGCCAGCTGGCCGGTGCGGAGCAGGTCATAGAGCGTCCCCCGGCTCACGCACAGGAAACGCGCTGCGTCGCTCAGGCTGACGAGTTGCAGATCGCCGTCGGACGTCGCGGATTCCGCCGCGGCTGGTAGCTCGCCGCCGACGGCGATCGATCCCTGCGGCCTGGAGCTTGCGTGCTGTAGTCCCTCGTCTGCCGTACGGAGCCGATGCATTGGGCGAACAACTCCTGGGCCGACGCCACCCGTCTCAACCCGCTTGACCTTGCCGTGCATCAGAACCTCCAGGGCGTCGAGTGCCTCAGTGGGACATCGACCCTTGCGAGCCCCGAATGGCGCGAAATTCGTCCGCGCCTGTCGTGTGGTGCCCCCTGTGTGGCGCCGCGCCAGCCCTCGCCTGGCTGGTGCGAGTTCCCGACGAACCGTCGGTCCAACGGCGCACGGGCGGTGCTGTTCCGCGTCGCAGTTGGGCTCAGTGGCGGCGATGAATCGGGGGTTCGCCACCACGACGTTCATGCCGATCGGTGCGGCCTCGATCGCTGTTACCGGTGATTCGGTGCTGCAGTTCGGTCGTCCTGGTCTTTCACATGGATCTCGCCGCGCGATTGGGAAGCGTCCGACTCGGCCGTCCATACCGCGGCGGGGGACTCCGAACGAGGTGCGTTTCGCGTCGCTGACGACGTCATCGAGGGGGGACCAATTAGGATGGGAAAGTCGCCGCGACGCCGGCGAGGTGAGCAACTTGACGCACTGCTCGATCCCCTGGCGGCATACTTCGGATCGTGGCTCCGCTGCCGACGGGGGTGGTGACCTTCGTGCTCACCGATGTGGTGGGTTCGACGGAGTTGTGGGAGCGGGCGCCGGAGGCGATGGCGACTGCGCTTGCTCGCCATGACGAGATCGTGGCCGGGGTGGTCACGGCGGAGGGCGGCACGCTGGTCAAGTCCAAGGGCGAAGGTGACTCGACGTTCTCGGCGTTTGGCCGGGCCAGCGACGCACTGCGCGCCGCGTACCGGCTGCAGCGGGCGATGAGGATCGAGCCGTGGCCGACGGGCGCGACGATTCGCACGCGGGTTGGCGTGCACACGGGCGAAGCCGTCGAACGCGACGGCGACTACCTCGGTCCGGCGGTCAATCGTGTGGCGAGGCTGCGCGGCGTCGCCCGGGGCGGGGAGATCATCGTCAGCGCGGCGACGGCAGCGATCGTGCGCACGGCGCTGCCGCGAGGATGCGAGCTGGTCGACTTGGGGCCGATCGAGCTCCGCGGCCTCGACCAGCCGGAGCCGGCGCTGGCGCTGGTGGCCCCCGATCTCGAGCCGATCTCGCGGTCGCGGCCGGCGGCCGTTCGATCGCCGCCGGCCGACCGGCGTGGCGACGCGGCGTGAGGCGGAGGTGCTCTCGCTGGTCCGCGAGAACCTCACGAACGCCGAGATCGCCGCCCGCTTGTACATCTCCGAACGGACCGTCGAGTCGCACGTGTCGTCGCTGCTGCGCAAGCCCGGGGCCCGCGACCGCCACGAGCTGGCCCGCCGCGGGTGGCGGCGACGGCTGCCTCGCCGCTGGTCGATGTCGTCGCGACCCAGCCGGCGCTCCCGGCGATGTTGGAGTTGCTCGCCGACGCCGTCCACGTTCGTGGGCCGGCACGCCGAACGTCAGACGCTTCGCCGACAGTGGCAGCTGGCGCGCGCCGGGCACACGCTGGTCGTGCTGGTGACCGGCGAGGCCGGCATCGGGAAGAGCCGGCTGGTGTCGGAGCTGGCCGTCGATGTGCACGCCGACGGTGGCCGTGTGCTGTTGGGCGCCTGCTACGAGGATGTCGACCACCCGTACGATCCGTTCGCCCAGATCATCTCCGCCGACGCGGCCGAGCTCACCGACGCCGAGATCAGCCGGCGAGTCGACGACGACCGGGAGGCGCTGACTCGTCTCTCGCCGTGGCTTGCCCGAGCGGTGCCGACGGTCGAGCGGCGAGAACCGCGCAGCGACTTCGACGTTGTCGGAGCGCGGCGTCATGCTCGACGCGATCGAGCGCTGGCTCGTCGCCAGTGCAGCGACCGTGCCGCTGCTCCTCGTCGTCGAGGACCTCCACTGGTCGACGTCGTCGACTCGAGACGTGTTGCGTCTCCTCGTGCGCAGGGCCGGGCGGCACCCGCTGCTGATCGTGGCGACCACCCGCGACACCGCCCCCGACCTCGACACCGACCTCAGCGGCCTGCTCGCCGACCTCGAACGATCACCGGCGGTCACCCGCGTCGCGCTGCGCGGGCTGGATCCGGACGAGGTCGCCGTCGCTCATCGGCGGGAGCACGCGTCGACGCCGAGGCGATCGTCGCCGAGACCGGCGGCAACCCGTTGCTCGTCACGCAGATGACGGCGGACGGCGTCGGGGGATCGCTTGCTGTGTTGCTGTCCCGCCGCGACGAACTGCTCGACGACGACACCCGTGCCCTTCTCGACCTGGCGGCGACGTTCGGGTCGGAGTTCGACGCCGACCTGCTGGCGACTGGCCATGGGCGCGCCGCTCCTGGCGGTGCTCGAGTCACTGGAGCAGGCCGAGGCGGCCGGGCTCGTCGTGCCGGTCCCCGGCGGCGCTCGCACGGTTCGGGTTCGTGCACGCCCTGTTCCGCTCGCATCGGTACCAGGCGCTGTCACCGCGTCGACGGCTGGAGTTGCACGCCAAGGCGGCGGCGGCGTTGGCCTCACGCCCCGGCGACGACCGGCTGCTGTCGGAACGTGCCCGCCACGCCTGCCTGGCGGTGCCCGTCGGTGATGCCCGCACAGCAGTCGAACTCGCCTGCGAGGCGGCTCACCTGGCCGAACACGCCTACGCCTACGACGAAGCAGCGACCCACTACCGGCGTGGGCTGGAGGCCGCACGTTCGCTCGACCCGCCCGATCCCCAGGTGTCGCTCGACCTCACCGTCCGTCTCGCCGCCGCACTCCATCACCACGGCGACCCGCAAGGACTGCCAATGCTGCTCGACGCCGCCCGGCGGGCCCGTCAGGAGGGCGATGACGCGGCGCTCGTGCGCGTCGCCACCTCGTTCTCCCACTTCGGCTCGGCCGGTGCCTTCGGAGACCGGCGCCGCTCAGCTGGCCGTCGTCGAAGACGCCTTGGCGGTGCTCGGCAGCGAACCGAGCGCGACCCGGGCACGTCTGCTGATCGAGCTCGCCGCGCAGATCGCCGGCGTCCGCGTCGAGGAGAGCATCGAGCTGGCGAGGGAGGCGGAGTCGATCGCCCGCCAGATCGGCGACCCCGATCTGCTCGGCTCGGTCCTGCTCGGTGCACGCCACGTCGGCCGTCACCCCAGCCGGATGGCCGAGTACGAGCGCATCGGTGTCGAGCTCGAGGAGCTCGGCCACCGGCTGCGGTCGCTGGCCCTCACGCTCGCCGGTGTCAGTGTCCAGACGCTTGACCCACCTCGAGCGGGGCGAACTCGGCCAGTGGATGGAGGGACAGCAACAGTTCGTTCGCCTGCTCGGCGATCGAAGCCTGCCGCAGTTCCAGCTCATCGCACACGTCAACCGGGCCTCACGCGCCGTGCTCGACGGCGAGTTCGACGATGCCGAGGACCTGGCGAGGACGATGGGCCGACATGGCGACCTCGCTGGGGCACTCACGAGAGGCGTACTCGGGTCCGATCATGCTGATCAGCCGTCGCCTCCAGGCTCGCGACGGCGAACTGCTCGACGGGCTCGAGCGCATCGTCCACCGCGGCGGCGACGTCTCCGTGTACCGGTGCTCGCTCGCCGCCGTCCAGGCCCGCGCCGGAGCCCTCGCCGACGCTCGTCGCAGCCTCGGTGCCCTCCGCTCGGACGGATATCGACGTCCCAGGGGCAACACGTGGGCGGTGGCGATGGCCGAGCTCGCCGAGGCGGCCGAAGTCGCCGGCGACGCCGAGACCGCAGCACACGTGCTCGCGCGAGATCGGGCCGTACTCCGGGAACATCGCCGCGACCGGATCCGGGATCAACCGGCCGCTCGACCAAGCGCTCGCCCAGGCCGCGCTGGCCACCGGCGACGCGGCGCTCGCCGAGGAGTACGCCCTGCGCGCGGTGGCCGCCAGCCGACAACGAACAACTCCCGTCTTCCTCTGTCGGGAACTCGTCTTCCTCGCCCAGGCGCGCCGGCGCGCCGGCGCGTCGGTGAATGACGTTCGTCCACTGGTCGAGGAGGCAACCACGATCGCCGAGGGCATCGGCGCCCGAGTCGTGCTCGCTGACCTCGAAC
>CAVVMS010000006.1:0-28453 GCA_963749315.1 uncultured Acidimicrobiia bacterium | reverse complement strand
CGACCACGACGACGACCACCACCACCCCACCGCCGACCTCGACGACGGCGGTCGCCCCGACCACCACGCTGGTGCCGGTCGTCGAGGCCACGGCGTACGCCGTCTACGACATGCGTTCGGGGCCAGTTCCTGGCGTCCAACCAGGCGGACACTCCGCTGCCCGTAGGCCAGCCTGATCAAGCTGCTCGGCGCCCAGACGGCGTACGTCGCCGGCCCAGCCGACACGAGCTAGTTGTGGCTCCGCCCGGGCTACTCGTCGACCCCGACGAGTCGCGCATCGGCATCACCGAGGGCCAGGAGCTCCCCCGCGACCTGCTCATTCGGGCGATGCTCATCGTCAGCGCCAACGATGCGGCACGGGCGCTGGCGCTCGACATCGCCGGCGGCGAGGAGCAGTTCGCCGAGCAGATGAACCGATGGCTGCGACGCTCGGCCTGACCAACACGCGGGCCGTGAACGCGACAGGTCTCGACGCCGAGGGCCAGTACTCGACAGCGAGCGACATGACCCGGCTCGCCGCGCTGCTGATGTCGAACGCCTCGTTCCAGCTCACCGCCCGACGCACCGACGCCGTGCTCCACGGCCACTCGCTACCCGGCGACCAACGACCTGCTGACGCTCTACCCGGGCGCCGACGGCATCAAGACCGGCCGCACGACGGGCGCCGGCTGGTGCATCGTCGCCTCGGCGACTGCGACGGCCGCCGGATCATCGCCACCGTGCTCGGTGCGCCACCGAGGAGGCGCGCAACGTGGCCGCCACGGCGCTACTCGACTGGGGCTTCACCCAGCCGTACCACCCGGTACGTTTGGTCGCCGTATGCCCGAACCGCTCGCTGAACGACCGCACATGCCCGACTACGGCGTCGACACCGACGAGTGGTCGCCGCTGCCGTGGTCGTGGGCCGCGGCGAAGCTCGACGGCGGTCGCAACTACTGGATCGTCACGGCCTCCGCCGCGGGCCGGCCGCACGCCATGCCGACCTGGGGCGTCTGGGACGAGGACGACCGGCGCTTCGCCTTCTCCTGCGGGCCCCGGTCGCGAAGGCGAAGAACGTCGCCGCCAACCCACAGGTCGCCGTCGCCGTCGACGACACCGTGGAGTGCCTGTCGGTCGAGGGGCGCGCCGAGCGGTGACCGCGACGCCCTGGCGGCGACGTGGATCGACCGCTACATCGCCAAGTACCAGTCGATCGCGCCCGACCTCAGCGCTGACTTCCTCCGTCAGAACCTGATCATCGTGGTCGTCCCCGAACGCGCCTTCGCCGTCATCGAGCGCGAGGAGGAGTTCGCCACCCGCGCCACCCGGTGGCGCTTCTGATCGACGCGGCCGGCTTGCGCGTCGGCGAGCCGGCCGGTCGGTGGGTGCTCCTCGCCACGGTGCTCGGTTCGGGCATGGCGTTGCTCGACGGCACCGTCGTCAACCTCGCCCTGCCGCGTATCGCCGAGGACCTCGATGCGTCGTTCACCGACCTGCAGTGGATCGTCAACGGCTACACGCTGGCGCTCGCCGCGCTGATCCTCCTCGGCGGCGCCCTGGGCGACCGGTACGGGCGGCGGCGGATCTTCCTCATCGGCGCCGGAGTGTTCACCGCGGCCTCGGTCGCCTGTGCGATCGCCCCGAACGTGAACACGCTGATCGCCGCCCGGGTCGTCCAGGGAGTCGGCGCGGCGCTGCTCACGCCGAGCAGCCTGGCGATCCTCCAGGCCTCGTTCGAACCCGGCGAGCGCGGCCGGGCGATCGGCACGTGGTCCGGCCTCGGCGGTGTCGCCACCGCCATCGGTCCGTTCCTCGGCGGCTGGCTCGTCGACGCCGCCTCGTGGCGCTGGATCTTCCTGCTCAACCTGCCGCTCGGCGTCGCCGTGGTGGCGGTGGGACGGACCCATGTGCCCGAGAGCCGCGACCCCGAGGCGACCGGGCGTCTCGATCTGCGCGGCGCCGCGCTCGGCGCGCTCGGTCTGGCCGGCCTGACGCTCGGGCTCACCGAGCAGTCGATCTGGATTGGCCGCCGGCGGCGCGGTGCTGCTCCTCGCCTTCGTCGCCGTCGAACTGCGGTCCGCCCAGCCGCTCGTGCCGATGTCGATGTTCCGGTCGCCGACGTTCAGCGGCACCAACGCCGTCACCCTCCTGCTGTACGGCTCGTTGGGTGTGATGTTCTTCCTCCTCGGCCTCGTCCTGCAGGGACCGCTCGGCTACACGCCGTTGCAGGCCGGCGCGGCGACGATGCCGGTGACGCTGGCGATGCTCGGACTGTCGGCCCGCGCCGGCGCCCTCGCCGAGCGCATCGGGCCGCGGGTGCCGATGACCGTCGGCCCGCTCCTCGTCGCCTTCGGGCCTGCTGATGCTGACCGGCATCAGCGCCGACAGCACCTACGTGGCCGCGGTGCTGCCCGGCATCGTGGTGTTCGGGCTCGGTCTGGCGCTGACGGTGGCGCCGCTGACGATGACCGCACTTGGCGTCCGTCGAGGATCGCCATGCCGGCGTTGCCTCGGGAGTGAACAACGCCGTGGCCCGCAGCGGTCAGCTCCTCGCCGTCGCCGCCATCCCGGGCTCGCCGGGTTCGCCCCCGGCGCAGCGGTCGCCGCGGCCGAGCTGCTCACCGGCTTCGATCGAGTGATGCGTATCGCTGCGCTCGTCGTCGTCGGCGCGGCGGCGATCTCCTGGACGACGGTCCGCCGGCCGGCCGTGCCGGTCGCTGCGCCGGCGTGGCACTGCGCGGCATCCGGACCGCCCGTGGCCGACGTCACACGTTCGGAAGCCAGCCCATCTCGCTGACGTGGTGGCACCACCACGGAGCGAGACGTGCTGGCCCGGTGGCCCGACGACGACCAACAGTCGATCGTGTGGGGGATGCAAACGAGACACATCACCACACGGATCGTGCTCGCGGCGGCATCGACAGCTCTGCTCCTCGGCGCCGCCGCCTGCGGCGACGATGACGACGACGACGCAGCCCCCGCGACCGCCGCGGCATCGGCGGACACCGCGGCGGCGACACCCGACACCACCGCAGCGGCGGCGACGGATCCCGCGCGCGTTCTGCGACTCGTTCGTGGCCGCCATCGAGTCATCGTTCACCGAGGACCCGGCCGTCATGGGACCGGCGTTCGACGCGGCTGTCAGCAGTGCGCCGGCCGAGATCAAGCCGGCCGTCGAGACGATCGTCTCCGTCCCGGACGACGACCCCGCGTTCGGCCCGGCCTACGGTGAGGTCCTGGGCTACGTCGGGGAGAACTGCGACTACAACGAGCTCAACGTGACGACCAAGGAGTACGTGTTCGAGGGGCTGCCCCGAGAGGTGCCTGCCGGCCCCACCGTCGATCACCATGGACAACCAGGGCGAGGAGTTCCACGAGGTGCTCATGTTCCGGGTCAACGATGGCGTCACCGACACCCCCATCGACATCCTGTCGCTGCCGGACGAGGAGCTCGAGACGAAGGCCACGTTCGCCGGCGTGACGTTCGGCCCGCCGGGCGAGACCACGTCCGGCGTGGCGAACCTCACGCCCGGCCGCTACTTCGCCGTCTGCTTCCTGCCCCAGGGCGCCACGCCCGAGGTGATGGCGCAGATGGATGGTCCCGAGAGCAGCACCCCACCCGGGGCCGGCCCGCCGCACTTCATGGAGGGCATGGTCCAGGAGTTCAACGTCGCCTGATCGAACGCGGAGGGAGTCCGAACCGACCGGCGCTGATGCGCCGGTCGGTCGTGGCGCGTCCCGTTCGGTACCGTGACCAGGCAATGTCGGAACGTCTGCCGTGAGAGCGCTGTTGTGCGGGGTGCGCGGGTCGACGGCCGCGCCCGGCGAGGCGTTCGCCGGCGTGGGCGGGCACACGTCCTGCGTCGCCATCCCCGGCGACGGCGGGCGCTGGATCGTGCTCGACACCGGCACCGGCCTGCGCCGCCTCGGCACCGAGCTCGACAGCCAGCCGCTCTGCGGCTCGATCCTCTACAGCCACCTCCACTGGGACCACACCCAGGGTCTGCCGTTCCTGCCCAACGCTGATCGCGAGGACGCCGATGTCACCGTGTGGGTGCCGGTCGGTGCCGGGGACGACGCCCTCGAGGTCCTCTCGCGAGCGATGTCCCCGCCGCACTTCCCGATCACGCCGGACCAGCTGCGCGGGACATGGACGTTCGAGCCGATGGTGCCCGGACGACGGCAGCATCGAAGGCTTCGACGTGCTGACTCGTGAGATCGCCCACAAGGGCGGGCGCACGTTCGGCCACCGGTTGGAGGGCGCTGGCGGGAGCATGGCGTACATGCCCGACCACTGCCCGTCGATCGCCGCTCCCGACGAGCTCGCCGCGGCCCGCGAGCTCGTCGACGGCGTCGACGTGCTCGTCCACGGCGGTCCGTATGTCGCCGAGGAGCGGGACACCGCCGAGCGCTTCGGTCACGCCGTCATCGACGACGTCATCGAGCTCGCCCTCGCCGGCTCGGTCCGCAGGGTGGTGCTCGTGCACCACGCGCCGGCACGCACCGACGACGAGGTGGCGGAGATCGAGCAACAGCTGGTCGGCGCGCCGCTGCCGGTCGCCATCGGTCGCGAAGGCATGTGGATCGACACCGGCTGACGACATCGGAGACCGTCGGAGAAGGCCGGCGGCCGACGATGGAACAGTCGTGCCCGTGATGTCCGTGGCGGCCGGCGACCAGTCGGCCGTGCTGCTCGCCCTCTACGACGATGCCGTCGGCGAGGTCTTCGGATACCTGCTCGCCCGTTGTCGCAACCGGTCGGTCGCCGAGGACGTCACGTCCGAGGTGTTCATGGGCGCCGTCGACGCCGTCCATCGGGGCGCAGTCGAGGACGTGACCGTTGCCTGGCTGATCGGGATCGCTCGACACAAGCTGGTCGACCACTGGCGGCGGGTCGAGCGGGAGCAGCGACGGCTCACGGCCGTGGCCGCCGAGCCTGCAGCCGGCGCGCAGGACGACGACCCGTGGGACGCCCGGCTCGACGTGCTCACGGCACGCGACGCGCTCGAGCGTCTCGGCGGCCACCACCGCTCCGCGCTCACGCTGCGCTACCTGGACGGTCTCGCCGTCCCCGAGGTCGCCGAGATCCTCGGCCGCACCGTGCACGCCACCGAGGCCCTGCTCGTCCGGGCACGGCGAGCGTTCCGCGACGCCTACGAGGAGGTGCCGTCGTGAGCAACGACCCGATGGCCCAGCTGCGCATCGTCGACCAGCCGGCCGCGCCCGACCCTCGCTTCGTCGCCCGCCTGCGGGCGCAGCTCGTCGCCGCCCTCGACCTGCCCACCGTCCCGCTTCCCGAGAGGAGCCCGGTCATGACCGACACTGCCGCCACCCCGACGACGACCAGCATCACGCCCTACATCTGTGTCAGCCCGGCAGTCGATGCCCTCGCCTGGTACGCCGACGTGCTCGGCGCCGTGGAGACCGTGCGGTACACGGGTGACGACGGGCGCATCGGGCACGCCGAGATCACCGTCGCCGGGGCCCAGCTGATGCTCTCCGACGAGTACCCCGACCTCGGCGTGGTCGCCCCGACGACCCTCGGTGGGACGGCCTCGACGCTGCACGTGACGGTGGCCGACGTCGATGCCACCTACGAGCGCTTCGTCGCCGCGGGCGGTCGCCCGGCCGAGCCGCCACGGGACGAGGCCTACGGCGCCCGCTCCTTCACCGCGCTCGACCCGTTCGGGCACCGCTGGATGATCCAGACGCCGACCGGGAGGATCTCCGAGACCGAGGGCTACACGATCACCACGCCGGCAGCGTCACGTCCGGTGGTCGAGCTCGGGTACGTCACGCTCGCCTTCCCCGACACCGCGGCCGCCAGCCGCTTCTACGGCGAGCTGTTCGGGTGGACCGCCGAGCAGGGCAACGCCGGCGAGGGGTACGCCCACGTGGGCAACACCAAGCTCCCGGTCGGGCTCACACCGGGGCCGGCCGGCGAGGCGCCGGAGTTGTACTTCCGCGTCGACGACGCCGTCGCCTACGCCGCCCGGGTGCGCGAGCTCGGCGGCGAGGTGGTCTCCGAGACCGTCTACGACTCCGGCCCCAACGTCGTCTGCCGCGACGATCAGGGCCGCCGCTTCCAGCTCTGGCAACCCGCCCCCGGCTACGAGTAGTCGAGTACGTGCTGCCGTCCGAGTACGTGGTGCCGGGCAGGCCCGCACCACGTACTCGACTACCCCAGCCGGTGGACGGCGGCGAGCGCTGCTTCGGCGAGCTGGACGGTGCCGGCCTTGAAGTTCTCCAGCTCCTCCGGGCCGATGCCCTGGTCGCCCATCGCCCCGTGCAGGTAGCGGGCGTAGACGCCCTCCCCGATCACGGCCAGTCGCCACGACGCGAAGGCGACGTAGTAGTCGATGCCGGACACATCGCGCCCGGTGCGCGTGGCGTAGCGATCGAGCAGCTCGGCGTACGACGGGAAGCCCTCGGCACCAGACGGATCGTTGTGCCGCCCGCCGCTCCCACCCGGGTCCGTCCAGTACACGCCGAGGTAGCCGACGTCGGCCAGCGGGTCGCCGAGCGTGCACAGCTCCCAGTCGAGGACGGCGGCGATGCAGCTGCGCACGGGATCGACGAGGCAGTTCCCGAACCGGTAGTCGCCGTGGGCGATCGTCACACCGTGCTGCGGCGGGATGCGTGCGGCGAGCCGCTCGGCGACCTCGTCGATCGCCGGCAGCTCGCGCGTCTTGGAGTTCGCCCACTGCGTCGACCACCGCTTCAGCTGGCGTTCGATGTAGCCCTCGCGGCGGGCGAGGTCACCGAGCCCGACGGCGTCGACGTCGACGTCGTGGAGGTCGGCGAGCACGTCGATCAGATCGGCGCTCGCCGCCGCCCGGCCGGCCACGTCGAGCAGGTCGGCCTTGTCCGGGCTGTCGAGCACGACGCCGTCGACGTAGCCCATCACGTAGAACGGCGCCCCGTTGACGTCCTCGTCGGTGCACAGGCCGAGCGCCGGCGCCACCGGCACTGCCGTCGGGCCGAGGGCGGCGATGATGCGGTGCTCACGCGCCATGTCGTGGGCCGTCGCCAGCACGTGCCCGAGCGGTGGCCGGCGGACGACGAACCGGCGGCCGTCGGCGCCGTCGAGGGCGAACGTCAGGTTCGAGCGACCGCCACCGATCAGCGTGGCGTCGAACGGCCCGACGGCCCCGTCGACGTGGTCCTGCAACCACCGTCGTGACGGCATCGAGATCGAGCCCCGGGAGCACCGCGTCAACGTAGTGGTCGGTCGGGGGCAGAGGCCCTTGGCCGGAGCCCCCGCCATCGATCGATCCGAGTGTCCGGTCGTTCGGTCGCCGCTCGCCCGAGCACTCCGGATGGCGCTGCGAACACTCGGATGGGCGCGAAACTCAGCCCGGGCGGCCGACGGCGACGACGCTGCCCCAGTTGACCGCGGCGACGGCGACCGTGGTGCCGCTGTTGCGGGCGTGGACGTGCTGGCCGTTCCCGAGGTAGATGCTCACGTGGCTGATCGGTGAGTAGAAGAACAGCAGATCGCCCGGCTGCGCCGCTTCCTTCGGCACGTTGGGCACGCTGGCCTGCTGTGAACGCGACTGGTGCGGCAACGACACGCCGGCCTGCGCCCACGCCCACGACGTGAGACCGGAGCAGTCGAACGCCACGCCTGGCTCGGCCGTGGCATAGCGATAGCCGACACCGACCTGGGTCAATGCGGCGTTGATCGCCGTGCCGGCGCGAGACGACGCGGCGGGGATCGCCGGTGCTGCCGGAGCGGGCCTCGGCGCCGCGGCGACCGCAGCGACCTCGCCGCCGCCACCACCACCACCGCCACCGCCGCGGGTGTCGGGGGTGCTCGCCTGCGCCCGGGCCTGCGCCTGCTGCGCGGCGGCGGTCTGGCGGGCGGCGGCCTGCTCGGCCTCACGCTGCATCCGCTCGTACGACTCGCGAGCGCGGCGCTCCTCTTCCTCCTGGATGCGCCGACCGAGCTCGGCCTCGGCCTCGGCGCGGGCCTCGCGGTACTCGGACTTCTGCTCGTCGGTTGCCTGCTTGGCCTGCTCGACCTCCTCGGCCTTGGCCGCGGCCTGCTCCTGCTTCTGCTCGAGCGCCTCGCGCTCGTCGTGCAGGTCGGCGATCGCTTGGTCGAGCTCGTCGGTCGTCGCCGTGCCGGCGCTGAGCGCGACCCGCGACAACTGATCGCGCTCGAGCGCATCGGTGACCGCCGAGGAGTCGGAGAACATCGCCCCGAACCCGTTGGTGCCGGCGCCCATGTAGGCGCGCACGGCGACCTCGGACAGCTCGCCACGGAGCGCGGCGACGGCCGCTTCCTGCTCGGTGACCCGTTGTGCCGCGGCGGCGACCTCGGCGTCGGTCTGCTTCAGCTCGTCGAGCGCCGTCACGTAGTCCTCGGCGAGGATGTCGGATCGTTCCTCGAGCCGCTCGAGCTCGTCGGTGATCTGCTCGACGCGAGCACGCTGGTCGTCGACGGGATCGGCTGAGGCGGGTGTCGGACCGGCGGCAGTGACCGCCGTCACCGCAGCAGCGGCGACAGCGACCCGCCCGATCCGGGAGAGGCGGCGGCGCATGACGGATGGCGAGTGTAGCCCAACATTACGAACCCGTTGCAACCCCCGTTACACAGCGTTCACACAGGGTGTCGGAGCAGCGACCCCCGTGTGTGTCACTCCCACTCGATGGTGCCGGGCGGCTTCGACGTCACGTCGTAGACGACGCGGTTGATCCCCGGCACCTCGTTGATGATCCGGTTGGACAGCCGCTCCAGCAGGTCGTACGGCAGCCGCGCCCAGTCGGCCGTCATCGCGTCGTCGCTCGTCACGGCGCGCACGATGATCGGGTGACCGTACGTGCGCTCGTCGCCCATCACGCCGACGGAGCGGATGTCGGCGAGCACGGCGAAGGACTGCCAGATCTCCCGCTCGAGCCCGGCGGCGGCGATCTCGGCGCGCACGATGGCGTCGGCTTCCTGCAGCAGCGCCACCTTGTCGCGGGTGACCTCGCCGATGATCCGCACGGCGAGTCCCGGCCCGGGGAACGGCTGGCGCCACACCATCTCGTCGGGCAGGCCGAGCTCGTGACCGAGCCGGCGGACCTCGTCCTTGAACAGGTCACGCAGCGGCTCGATCAGCCGCAGGCGCATGTCCTCGGGCAAGCCGCCGACGTTGTGGTGGCTCTTGATCACGGCCGCCGTGCCATCGGCGCCGCCGGACTCGATGAGGTCGGGGTACAGCGTGCCCTGGACGAGGAACTCGGCCTCGACCAGTCCCCCGGTGTGCTCCTCGAAGACGCGGATGAACTCGTCGCCGATCGCCTTGCGCTTGGCCTCGGGGTCGGCGACGCCGGCGAGGCGGTCCAGGAAGCGGTCGGCCGCATCGACGTGGATCAGCTCGATGCCCATGGTGCGCCGGAACGTGTCGGTGACCTGTTCGCTCTCGCCCTTGCGCATCAGCCCGGTGTCGACGTAGATGCACGTCAGCTGGTGACCGACGGCGCGGTGGACGAGGGCGGCGGCCACCGACGAGTCGACGCCACCTGACAGCGCGCACAGCACACGCCCGTCGCCGACCTCGGCGCGGATCCGCGCCACCTGCTCCTCGATCACCGACGACATCGTCCAGTCCGCCGGGCACCCCGCCCGCTCGTGGAGGAACCGCCGCAGCACGCCCATGCCGTAGGGCGAGTGGACGACCTCGGGGTGGAACTGCACGCCGTAGATGCGCCGCTCGTCGGACTCCAGCACGGCGACGGGTGCATCGTCGGTGGCCGCCGTCGCCGTGAACCCGGCCGGCACCTCGGTGATGGCGTCGAAGTGGCTCATCCACACGTCGTGGACGTCAGGAGCGTCGTCGGGCAACAGGAGCGACGCAGCGGTGCGGCGCAGCTTGGCGCGGCCGTACTCGCCGCGCATCCCCCGACCCACGGTGCCGCCGAGCTGCTGGGCGACGAGCTGGGCGCCGTAGCAGATGCCGAGGATCGGCACGCCGAGGTCGTAGATCGCCGGGTCGAGCGATGGGGCGCCGTCGACGTGCACGCTCTTCGGGCCACCGGACAGGATCAGCGCGGCCGGCTGCCGGGCGGCGACCTCGGCGGCGGTGATGCGGTTGGGCACGATCTCCGAGAACACCGCCAGCTCGCGCACCCGGCGGGCGATCAGCTGGGCGTACTGGGCGCCGAAGTCGACGACGAGGACTGTCAAGCCAGTGATCGTAGACAGCGCTGGTAGAAACCAGCGGGATGTCGCGGTGGCTGATCGTCGTGTTCGTGGTCGTCGCCGTGTTCGCGCCGGCGGGCGCCGTTGCGGCCGGTGAGTCCAGGCCCGCCGGATACCGTCGTCGACAACGAGTTCATCCCCGACGATCGCGACCTGTCCGACTGCATCAGCGCCGTCCCCGAACCCGGCTGCGGGAGCGAGGGACGCAGCGGCTGGCGGCAGTGGCTGATCTTCGGCGCTCTCGTCGCCGCGCTTGTCGTTCATCGCATGGAGAATCGTCCGTACCGCCCGCCGCACCCGGAGGAGCACATGAAACCCGACGAGTTCCGCCAGCACGGTCACGAGCTGATCGACTGGATCGCCGACCACCTCGACGGGTTGGAGTCGCTGCCGGTGGCGCCGGCCATCGAGCCGGGCGACGTGCGGCGCCAGCTGCCGGCGCACCCGCCGTCGGCGCCCGAGTCGTGGAGCGCGGTGATGGCCGACATCGAGAAGGTCATCGTCCCGGGTGTCGTGCACTGGCAGCACCCCGGCTTCTTCGCCTACTTCCCGTCGAACACGACGTACCCGTCGATCCTCGGCGAGCTGCTCTCGGCGGGACTCGGCGTGCAGGGGATGAGCTGGGTCACGTCACCGGCGTGCACCGAGCTGGAGACGCTCGTGATGGACTGGATGCAGGAGCTGCTCGGCCTCCCCGAGCGGTTCCGTTCGCGACAGTGCCGTCAGGCGGTGGGGTGATCCAGGGCACGGCGAGCGACGCCACGCTCGTCGCCGTGCTGGCGGCGCGCTGGCGGGCGACGGGCGGCGCGGTGAACCACGACGGCGACACGTCGAAGCTCGTCGGCTACGTGACGGCGCAGTCGCACTCCAGCGTCGAGAAGGGACTGCGCATCGCCGGCATCGGCACCGACCGCGTGCGCGTCGTGGCCCACGACGACTCGTTCGCCATGCGCGCCGACGCCCTCGCCGACATTCTCGAGCAGGACCGCGCCGCCGGCCTGACACCGTGCTTCGTGTGCGCGACGCGAGGCACGACGTCGTCGATGGCGTTCGATCCGACCCCGGCGATCGCCGACGTGTGCCGGGCCGCCGGCGCGTGGCTGCACGTCGACGCGGCGATGTCCGGGATGGCCGCGCTGGAGCCCGAGCTGCGCTGGGTCAACGACGGCCTCGAGCTCGCCGACAGCTACTGCACCAACGCCCACAAGTGGATGGGCGTCAACGTCGACTGCAGCCTCTTCTGGACGGCCGACCGCGTGTCCCTCCTCGGCGCGCTGAGCATCCTCCCCGAGTACCTGCGCTCGGCGGCCGCCGAGGCCGGGGCGGCGATCGACTACCGCGACTGGCAGGTGCCGCTGGGGCGGCGGTTCCGCGCCCTCAAGCTGTGGCTGACCATCCGCCTGCACGGTGTCGACGCGATCCGCGAGATGATCCGCCGGCACGTCGAGCTCACCGAGCGGCTGGCGGTCGAGATCGACAAGGACGAGCGCTTCGAGATCGTCGCCCCCCATCCGCTCAACCTGCTGTGCATCCGCGCCGTCGCCGGCGACGCCGTCACCGACGGGCTGATCGAGCAGGCCAACGCCACCGGCCAAGTGCTGCTCACGCGGACCGTGCTCGACGGCCGCAGCGTGCTGCGCATCTCCATCGGCTCGCGCGCGACGGAGTGGACCCACGTCGAGTCGCTGTGGCGCCTGCTGCAGTCACTGCACCCTGGTGAGTAGCTCCACCAGCATGTGCGCGGTGGCGCCCCAGACCGTCTCGTCGTCGAGCTCGAAGAAGTGCAGCAGCCGGTCGGTCGGGGTGGTCCCCCAGCGCTCGGCGCGGTAGGTGTCGGGGCGGACGAGCTCGGACAGCGGCAGCCAGAGCACCCGCTCGACCTCCGCGCTCGCCGGCTCCAGCGGGACGACGGCAGGGACGCGCCCGACGATGGGGACGATGTAGCTGCGGCTGACGACCGTGTTGAGGTGCTCGAGCTCGGCGAAGACGGTGACCGTCGCCGGGTCGAGGGCGACCTCCTCCTCCGCCTCGCGGAGCGCCGCCTCGGCAGGCGTCTCGCCGGCGTCGATGCGCCCGCCGGGGAAGCTGATCTCGCCGCGGTGGGTGCGCAGGTCGCGCGAGCGCCTCGTCAGCAGGACGTTGGCGCCGTCGGGGGCGTCGGCGAGGACGATCAGCACGGCCGACGCCCTGGCATCGGGGAACGCCGGTGCGAGTGGCTGACCCGGCGGCGAGCCGGCGAGGGCGGCTTCGATGTCGGCGACCGTGATGAGCAGAGGATGCGTCGCCGGCGCCTCCAGGTCGCCGGGCGACCACACCGCCGGCCGCGGGATGTGCTGGGCCCCTCCGGCTCTCCGGGAGGTCACGTCGCGCTCGGCGCCCATCCCTCGTCGGCGAGCTGGCGCAGCACCTCGGGCAGCCCAGCGGTCTTGAGGTTGGCGAGCACCCGGCCAGGCGTCTCCTCGCCGGCCTCGAACTGCTCCCAGGCCGTGATCAGCTTCTGCAGGTCGGGAGCAGGCCGCTCGAACACCATGCCGGCACGCTACGGCCGGTTCGAGCGGTCGCGCACGGCCCGGGCGATGTTGCCGGCGAGGCGGCCGGCCCCGCGTCCGATCGCCTCGGGACGATCGACCGGCGCATCGGCCGGGCGGCTCGCGGCACGGCGCTCGAACGACGAGTTCCACCACACGAAGCCGAGGATGACGGCGGTGACCGCCATCATCACGCGACTGGCGTTGTCGATGTCGAGGAACGGGAGCACCGCAGCCACGGCGATGGCCACGATCACGACGAGGTCGGCGATGCGGTGCTGGCGCCGCGACATCAGGCGGAAGGCGCCGAGCGGTCCGTCGACGACCGCGGCGTTGAGGATCACCAGCCCGCCGGCGAGCGTCGGCACGAGCGGCTCGAGGCTCTGCAGCCCGACGGCGACGAGCACGAGCCCGATCAGGTACTCCGCCGCCTGGTGCAACCAGAACGGCCGCAGCACCCGATCATCCCGCGCCATGGACCCATCATGCCAGTCGCGACCGAGCCGAGCCAGCACTGGCTCGGCTCAGCGTTCTGCGGTGCGCAGGCGGGCCGACTTGCTCGGCCCGCCGAAGCCCCGACGGTGGGGGGTCCAAGGGGGGAGGGTTTCCCTCCCCCCTTTGAGCACTCACATCATTCCGGGCATGCCGCCCATGCCGCCGCCGCCACCGGGCATCGGCGGGGCGGGCGGTTGCGGCTTGTCGGCCACGAGGCACTCGGTGGTGAGCACCATGGCCGCGATCGACGCCGCGTTCTGCAGCGCCGCTCTGGTGACCTTGGCCGGGTCGACGATGCCGTCCTTGAACAGGTCGGTCAGCTCGCCGGTCGCCGCGTTGAGGCCGATGCTGCCGACCTCGGCCTCGACCCGCTGCACCCAGATCGACCCCTCGAAGCCGGCGTTCTCGGCGATCAGCCGGGTCGGCGTGGTCAGCGCATCGTGCACCGAGCGGGCGCCGGTGGCCTCGTCGCCCTCGAGCGACGACACGACCTTGGCGACCGCCTCGCGGGCCCTGATCAGGGCGGTGCCGCCACCGGCGACCACACCCTCCTCGATGGCCGCGCGGGTCGCCGAGACGGCGTCCTCGATGCGGTGCTTCTTCTCCTTCAGCTCGACCTCGGTGGCCGCGCCGACCTTGATCACGGCGACGCCGCCGGCCAGCTTGGCGAGGCGCTCCTGGAGCTTCTCCCGATCCCAGTCCGAGTCGGTGTTCTCGATCTCGGTCTTGATCTGGTTGATCCGCCCCTTGACGTCGTCGCTCGACCCGCCGCCATCGACGATGGTGGTCGTGTCCTTGGTGACGATGACCCGCTTGGCGGTGCCCAGCAGGTCGAGGGTGACGTTCTCCAGCTTCAGGCCGACGTCTTCGCTGATGACCTGCGCCCCGGTGAGCGTGGCCATGTCCTGGAGCATCGCCTTGCGGCGGTCGCCGAAGCCCGGCGCCTTGACCGACACGGCGTTGAACGTGCCGCGGATCTTGTTCACCACGAGCGTGGCGAGCGCCTCGCCCTCGACGTCCTCGGCGATGATGACGAGCGGCTTGCCGGTCTTCATCACGGCCTCGAGCGCCGGCAGCAGCGACTGCACCGTCGACACCTTGGCCTGGTGGATCAGCAGGTAGGGCTCGTCGAGCACGGCCTCCTGACGCTCCGGGTCGGTGACGAAGTACGGCGACAGGTAGCCCTTGTCGAACTGCATGCCCTCGGTGAACTCGAGCTCGGTGCCGAACGTGTTCGACTCCTCGACCGTCACCACGCCGTCCTTGCCGACCTTGTCGATGGCCTCGGCGATGACCTCGCCGACCGACGGATCGGCGGCCGAGATGGTCGCCACGTTGGCGATGTCGGACTTGTCGTCGACGTCCTTGGCCTGCGCCTGGATCGACTCCACGGCGGCGGCGACGGCCTTCTCGATGCCCTTCTTCAGGCTCATCGGGTTGGCGCCGGCGGCGACGTTGCGCATGCCGAGGTGGACGAGCGCCTGGGCCAGCACCGTGGCGGTGGTGGTGCCGTCACCGGCGACGTCGTTGGTCTTGGTGGCCACCTCCTTGACGAGCTGGGCACCCATGTTCTCGAACGGGTCGTCGAGCTCGACCTCCTTGGCGATCGACACACCGTCGTTGGTGATCGTCGGGGCGCCCCACTTCTTGTCGAGCACCACGTTGCGGCCCTTCGGGCCGAGCGTGACCTTGACGGCGTCGGCGAGCTTGTTGACACCCGTCTCGAGCGACCGGCGGGCCTCCTCGTCGAACTTGAGCAGCTTGACCATGTGGTTCAGCTCTCCACGATCGCGAGGACGTCACGGCTGGACAGGATCAGCAGGTCGTCGCCGTCGATGGTGATCTCGGTGCCGCCGTACTTGGAGTACAGGACGGTCTGGCCGACCTCGATGCCGAGCGGGATCAGCTCGCCGGAGTTCTCGGCGCGCTTGCCGGGGCCGACGGCGAGGACCTTGCCCTGCTGCGGCTTCTCCTTGGCGGTGTCGGGGATCACGAGACCCGACGCAGTGGTCTGCTCGGCCTCGTTGGGCTGGACGACGATGCGGTCATCGAGCGGCTTCAGGGACATGTGGTCAGCCTCCGTTGGCTCAGGCGGTGAGGATCGAGCGTTAGCACTCGATCGGTGCGAGTGCCAATGTTAGCAACCGGACGCCGAGAGTGCTAATGGCCGATCCGCAACAGTCGCGCCACTGTCGCCAGGGGCAGGCCGACGACGTTGGAGACGCTGCCGCGGACCGCCTCGACGAAGACGCCGCCGGCGCCCTGGATGGCGTAGGCGCCGGCCTTGTCGAACGGCTCGCCGGTGGCGAGGTACCAGTCGATCGACTCGGCCGTGAGGGCGACGAACGTGACGATCGTCGTCACCACCTCGACGTCGACCCGCTCACCGCGGCGGACGGCGACGCCCGTGTGCACCCGGTGCGACCGTCCCGACAGCCGGCCGAGCATCCGCCGGGCGTCGTCGGTGTCGACCGGCTTGCCGAGGATCTCGCCGTCGACCTCGACGATCGTGTCGGCCGCCAGGACCGGGTCGCCCGTCCACCGCCGTCGCCTTGGCGACCGCCAGCCGGCGCACGAGGTCGCGCGGCGACTCACCGGGCAGCGGCGTCTCGTCGACGTCGGCGGCGACGACCGTGAACGGCACGCCGAGCTGCGCCAGCAGCTCCCGGCGTCGCGGCGACCCCGACGCCAGGACGAGCGCCAGTCATGCGCGCGCCCGGGCGCGGCCGGCAGCGCCCAGCGGATCGTCCGCGTCACCGCCTCGCCGCCGGCGCGGGCCAGCGTCGCCTCGGTGAGCGGCAACCACGGCAGGCGCAGCGGCCGCCGCGCCCACCTCGGCAGCAGCGCCACGGCGGCACCGGCGATCGGCACGTACGCCGGGCGCAGGTGCAGCGGCAGCGGCGGCTCGAGGACGAGGAAGCGGGCCGCCGCTCGTGCCTCGGGCGTCCCGGCCAGCTCGGGCCGGTACGCCGCCAGCAGCTCGGCCGAGCTCGGCGACCGACGTCGGCACGTCGACCGCCCCGAGGGCGGTGGCGATGCGGCCGCTCTGGGCGACGTACTCGTCGCACTCGCCCGGCGTCAGGCGCGACGGCGCCGTAGCGCTGGTGGGCGCGCAGGAAGCTGTCGACCTCGGCGACGTGCACCCACGCGAGGAGGTGCGGATCGGACGCCGCGTACGGCCGACCGTCGGTGCGCCGTCCCGGCGACCCGCCGGTGGATCGCCCGCACCTGGTCGATCGCCTGCTGGGCGTCAGCTCGCCGAGCCGAACGTGGTCACGGCGACGAACCGGCTCGTCCGGGCGAGGCGGCCCCACGGGTCGCCCCGGTACCCGGAGTGGGCGGCGACGCCGGCCATCGCCAGCGGGTGCAGTGACTGCAGGAGCAGCGCGCTGAGCCCGCCGATGAACATCGAGGCGTCGCCGTGCACGCGCGTGATCGGGCTGCCCGGCTCGAACCACCGCTCGGCGTCGGGCCCGCCGCAGCCGCCGGCGCACCTCGCCGCCGTCGGCGCCGGCGATGCGGTCGAAGATCGCCCCGCCGATCGAGCGCCGCAACCCGGCCACGACCTCGTCGATCGGCGTCCCGGCCATGCCCCAGTCTGCCTGGGGGTCAGCCGGCGAGCGCTCAGCCGCCGGAGAGGGCCAGCACGTCGCGCGTCGTCGGGGACGGTGAGGTCGTCGGGGTCGTCCAGGAAGCCGTCGGGCAGGGCGACGCGGATCGGTCCGTTGGTGTGCCCACGGCGGATCCGCTCACCTCCGTCGACGACGGTCGTCGCCGGGTCGAGCACGGCCAGCAGGTCGTCGAGCTCGGCGAGGGTGGACACCTGGCTGAACCGCCGGCGCAGCTCGCCGCCGACGGGGTACCCGGTGAGGTACCACGAGGCGTGCTTGCGGAACGATCCGCAGGGCGAGCGACTCGCTGCCGACGTGCGGCGACCAGGGCGGCGGCGTGGTCGGCCATCACCGTCGCGCGACGATGCCGAGCCGGCCGCGGCGGCGGCGCCGGGCGGCCTTCGAGCACCTCGATCAGGTCGCCGAACAGCCACGGCCGGCCGAGGCAGCCGCGGCCGACGACGACGCCGTCGCAGCCCGTCGCCGCCATCATCGCCACGGCGTCGCCGGCCTCCCAGATGTCGCCGTTGCCGAGCACGGGGATCGACGTCACGTGGGACTTGAGCTCGGCGATGGCATCCCAGCGGGCGTCACCGGCATAGTGCTGCTCGACCGTGCGGGCGTGCACGGCGATGGCCACGACACCCTCGTCGGCGCAGATCTCGCCGGCCCGCAGGTGGGTGATCAAGCCGTCGTGGAGACCGATGCGGAACTTGGCGCTGACCGGCACGCCGTACGGTGCGGCGGCGTCGACGGCCCGCGGCGCGGACGACGGCCCGCAGCAGCGCCGGGCGGGCCGGCACGGCGGCGCCGCCACCCTTGCGCGTGACCTTGGCGGCCGGGCAGCCGAAGTTGAGGTCGACGTGGTCGACCAGCCCGGCGTCGCACACACGGGCGACCGCCCTGGCCCATCATCTCCGGGTCCGACCCGTAGACCTGCAGGCTGCGCGGGCGCTCGTCGGGGTCGAACGTGATCATCCGCTCGGTCTTGGCGTTGCCGTGGACGAGGGCGGTCGCCATCACCATCTCGTTGACGTAGACGAGCCCGGGGCCGAAGCGCCGGCACAGGGCGCGGAACGGCGCGTTGGTCACCCCGGCCATCGGCGCCAGCACCACCGGCACCCGCGGCACGAACGCCCCGAACCGCAACTCCACGCCACCAGACGGTACCGACCGCTCCCCGCAGTCGAGTATCTGTATCCGAGTGCGTGCGTCCGGCATTCCGTCACCAACGCACTCAGACGGCAGCACGTACTCGACTGGGCTAGTCGGCGACCAGCCGCAGGTTCGGGTGGGCGCCTTCGTCGAGCGCGGTCGGGCCGTCGAGGCGGAGGCGGTGCCAGCCGGCGGCGGCGATCATCGCCGCGTTGTCGGTGCACATCGCCCGGCCCGGGAGGTACCCGTGCAAGCCGTCGGCGACGCATGCGGCGAGGAGCTCCTCGCGCAACAGCGAGTTGGCGGCGACCCCACCGCCGAGGGCAAGTCCCTTGGCCCCGACGTCGGCCGCGGCGCGGCGGGCCTTGTGCACCAGCACGTCGACGACGGCCGCCTGGAACGAGGCGGCGACGTCGGCCGTGTCGACCTCGGGGTTGGCGCGCACATGGTTCATCACCGACGGTCTTCAGCCCGGAGAAGCTGAAGTCGAGCCCCTCGTTGCGCATCGCCCGCGGGAAGTCGATCGCCTGCGGCGTCGCCGGTCGCGGCGACCCGCTCGACGGCCGGCCCGCCGGGGTAGCCGAGACCGAGGAACCTGGCGACCTTGTCGAACGCCTCGCCGGCAGCGTCGTCGATGGTCTGGCCGAGCAGCCGGTAGCTGCCCGGCGCACGCATCTCGACGAGCAGCGTGTGCCCGCCCGACACGAGCAGCACGACGATCGGCAGTTCGATCGACGGGTCGTCGAGCAGCGCCGCGTAGAGGTGCGCCTCGAGGTGGTTGACCCCGACGAACGGCACGTCCCACGACAGCGCCAGCGCCTTGGCCGCCGACACGCCGACGAGGAGGGCGCCGATCAGCCCCGGCCCGATCGTGCACGCCACGGCGTCGATGCGCCGCTCGTCGACGCCGGCCTCGACGATCGCCCGGGCGATCACCGGGTTGAGCAGGTCGAGGTGGGCGCGGCTGGCGATCTCCGGCACCACTCCGCCGAACGGGACGTGCAGGTCGATCTGCGAGCTGACGACGCTCGAGACGACGTCGCCTCCGCCCATCACCAGTGCCGCCGCGGTCTCGTCGCAGCTCGTCTCGATGCCCAGGACGAGCGTCTCCGGCCCGACGAAGACTCGCTCCGCTCGCTCATGGCCGGCGCAACTCCTCGAGCCGCCGGCGTACGCCTCGCCCTGGATGTCGTGGCACCACATCACGATGGCGTCCTCGACGTTCTCGTAGTAGCGGGCACGGATCCCGGCCGGAGCGAAGCCGAACGAGCGGTACAGACGCCTGGGCGCCGGTGCTGCTCGCCCGCACCTCCAGCGTCCACGCCTCGCACCCGCGTCCGATGGCGATCGTTGCAAGTTCACCGAGCAGCCGGGTGGCCGATGCCCGTGCGCCGATGCTCGGGGTGGACGACGAGGTTGGTCACGTGCGCCTCGTCGGCGACGAACATCAGCCCGCCGTAGCCGACGATCGACCGGCCCTGCGCGGGCGACGAGGTACGTGGCGGTGGCCCGCCGCCACCTGGTCGAGCTCGTCGTGGAACACCGTCGCGCTCCACGGCTTCGGATGCGCACGACGCTCGATGGCGAGCACCTGGGAGATCGTGGCGGTGGCGCATCGGCTCGATCGTCGGCGGGCTCGCCGGGCGCTCCAGCAACCTGGCGAGCACGCTCATGATGCACTCCCCGCGGCGCGGGACGCCCGGGTCGCCCAGTTGATCTGGGCATCGGGCTGGCGCAGGTAGATCGGGCGGATCTGCGCCGGGCTGACCCACTCCTCGCGGAGCGCCCGGGCATGGGCGAGCTGCACGAGCGGCCCGGCCGACGGGTGGCCGTCGTCGGCGATCTCGCAGTGGAAGCCGTCGACGGATCTCGGCGCGGTAGCGCAGGGCGCCGTCGCCGACGCACAGCGCCTCCTGGCTGCGCGCGAGGAGGTCGGCCACGAGCTCGTCGACCGGGCCCACACGCGGCGCCACCACCTGCTGCAGGCCACCGGGCACCTGGCGGTACATGGCGTAGAACACCTCGCCCTTGCGGGCGTCGATCACCGGCACGACGACCCGGTCGGAGCGGCGGTGCGGGAACGCCAGCAGGTCGAGCGAGGAGATGCCGATCATCGGCAGCCGCAGGGCCAGCGCCAGCGCCTTGCCGGTCGCCAGCCCGACCCGCATGCCGGTGAACAGGCCGGGCCCGACGTCGACGGCGACGAGGCCGATCTCGTCGAGCCCGATGTCGGCCTGGGCGCACACGAACTCGATCGCCGGCGTGAGCGTCTCGGCGTGGCGCCGGCCGCGGGCCACCTCGAACAGGGCGATCACGCCCTCGTGGCCGGCGAGGGCGACGCTGACCTGCTCGGTCGCCGTCTCGATCCCGAGGATCAGCATCTCACGGTGACCGCCAGTGCCGACGTCGCGGCGGCAGAGGTCCGCCCAGCGCCGGGCCCACGTCGGGCCGACGGCGCTGATCGTCACCCGCCTGGCGTCGGGATCGCCGTCGACCATGCTCGAGGCGGACGATGACGTGCTCGCCGAACGTCGACTCGACGACGTCGCCCCACTCGACGAGCACGACGCCGTCTCCTCGGCGAGCTCGAGCAGGGCCAGCTCGGCGACCTCGGCGAGCTGATCGAGGCGGTACACGTCGGCGTGGTGCAGCGTCACGGCGTCAGTGTCGTAGCTGTGGACGAGCGTGAACGTCGGCGACGTGATCGGCTCCCCGACACCGAGCGCGCGTGCCGAACCCCTGGGCGAACGCCGTCTTCCCGGTGCCCATCTCACCGGCGAGCAGGATGATGTCGCCGGACCGGCTCAGCCTGGCCAGCGGCGGCGGCGATCTCGTGGGTGCAGGCGAGCGACGGGGCGCGCAGGTGGAGGCGTCGGCGACATGACGCGACGATGTTACGGGCGCCGCCCGACCACGTGTCGCGGCACCCGTGGGCCGATGCCGCAGAGCACCTCGTAGCCGATCGTGCCCAGCCGCGATGCCCACTCCTCGGCGGTGATCGACTCGTCGCCCTGGCGCCCGAGCAGGACGACCTCGTCGCCGCACTGCACCGGGTCGTCGCCACAGTCGACCATCAGCTGGTCCATCGTGACGGTGCCGACGATCGGCCGGCGGCGGCCGCCGATCAGGACGTCGCCGTTCGACGACAGTCCGCGCCGCACGCCGTCGGCGTAGCCGAGCGGGCACGGTGGCGATGTTGGCGTCGGCGGCGAGTTGGTGGCGCAGGCCGTAGGACAGCCGGGACCCAGCGGCGAGGCGCTTGACGAACGACACCCTCGCCCGCAACGAGAGCACCGGGCGCAGGTCGACGGCCAGCTCGTCGACCGCCGGCCGGGTGACACGCCGTAGACGGCGATGCCGGCGCGGACGAACGACCGCCGCGCCGTCCGGATGGGCGAGCGCGCCCGCCGAGTTGGCGGCGTGCACGACGACACCGTCGAGGTCGGGCAGCGCGGCGAGGACCTCGTCGAGGCGGGCGAGCTGCCCGGCCGTGTACGGGTCGTCGGGCTCGTCGGCGACGGCGAGGTGGGTGAAGATCGCCGGCCAGCCGCAGGTGTGGTGCGGCCTGCCGGACGGCCGCGACGAGCGCCGGCACGTCGTCGGGCGCGGCGCCGATGCGGTGCATGCCGGTGTCCACCTTGACGTGGACGTCGATGGCGTCGGCGCCGGTCGCGGCGAGCGCGCGCACGCCGCCGAGTCGTGATGACCGTCGGGCGTCAGCCGGTTGGCGACGATCGTGGCGGCGTGATCGGCGGGCTGCTCGCTGAGGAGGAGGATCGGCGCGTCGATGCCCGCCCGCCGCAGGGCGACGCCCTCCTCGGTGAGGGCGACGCACAGGCCCGCGCACCCGGCATCGAGTGCGGCACGGCTGACGGCGACGGCGCCGTGGCCGTAGGCGTCGGCCTTGACGACCGCCCACACCGCCGCCGGCGCGGCGGCGGCGCGGAGGATGCCGACGTTGTGGGCGAGGGCGTCGAGGTCGATCTCCGCCCAGGCCCAGCGCGCCGGTTCGCCCTCACCCGAGCTCGCTCACCCGAGCTCCGCGAGCACGTCGGGCAGGGCGTCGACGAGATCACCCGCGACGAGCCCGACCGGCGGACCGCGGCGCGCCGCCTCGGCGTGGATCCACGCCCCGGATGCGGCGGCGCGGAACGGGCTCCATGCCCGTCGCCAGCAGGGCGCCGACCACGCCCGAGAGCACGTCTCCGGTGCCGGCGGTGGCCAGCCTGGCGTCGCCGGACGCGACCACGAGCACGTCGCCGCCGGGATCGCCGACGACGGTCACCGGCCCCTTCAGCAGCACGACGGCACGCACGTCGGCGGCGAGCTGGCGGACGGCGGCGAGACGGTCGGCGTCGGGTCGATGCCCGACGACGAGGCCGTACTCGCCGTCGTGCGGCGTCAACACCGTCGGCGCGTCGCGACGGCGGACGAGTGGCGCCGCGCCATCGGGGTCCCAGGCGAGGGCGAACAAGCCGTCGCCGTCGACGACGACCGGCATCGCGCGCCTGGCGGACGGTCGCCCGCACCGCGGCGACGGTGTACTCCTCCCTGCCGAGTCCCGGTCCGATGACCAGGGCGTGGAAGCGGTGCAGGTCCTCGAGCACGGCCGTCGACCAGTCGAAGGCCGGCACCCGGCGGCGCACGACCTCGGGCGGGGCATCGGCCTCGACGCCGGGGCTGGACAGCGTCACCATGCCGCTGCCGGCGCGCTGGGCGGCCGCGGCGGCGAGGTGGGCGGCACCTGTCATGCCCGGGCTGCCGGCGACGACCCGCACGGCGCGTGACCACTTGTGCGCGGTCGGCGGCCGCGGTCGCCACCACGCCGCGACATCGTCGGCCTCGACGAGGTGGGCGCGCGCCCTGCCGGTGTCGAGACCGATGTCGACCACCTCGACGTCGCCGGCGAGGTTGCGGCCGGCGGCGAGGACCAGCCCGGGCTTGAGCGCGGCGAACGTGACCGTGCGATCGGCCGGCAGCACACCCCGGGACGCCTCGCCCGTGAGGCCGTTGACGCCGCTCGGGATGTCGACGGCGAGGACCGGCGCCGTGCCGACGCGCGGCGCCCGCCACTCGCCGCGGAAGCCGGTGCCGTAGGCGGCGTCGATGACGAGATCGGCGTCAGGCAGCCGCGCCGGGCAGTCGGCGGCGTCGAACATGCGCACGCGCACACCGGCGGTGTCGAGGATGCGGGCGGCCGCACGCCCGTCGTTGCCGTTGTTGCCCTTGCCGGCGATGACGTTGACGGTGCGCCCGTAGGTGCCGCCGAGCATCTGGCGGGCCATCCGGGCGACGGCCGAGCCGGCGCGGTCGATCAGCACGTCGACGGATTCGGGCGCCGCGGCATCGATGGCCGCCATCTCCTCGGGCGTGACGATCGGGATCACTCAGCAACCCACCTCCGGGACTCGGCTCGCAGCCAAGCTGCTCGCCTCGCCTCCCGAGTTCGCCGCCGCCGCTCCGCAACTGCGGCGAACCCGACCTTGTCATTCGGCGACCACCATCGCCACGGCGACCGGGCCGTCGTGGCTGATCGAGAGGTGCCAGCGCACGACGCCACGGTCGACGGCGAGCTCTCTGGCCCTGCCCGTGATGACGAGGCGCGGGGCGCCGGACGGCTCGACCTCGACCCACGCCTCGTGGAAACCGAAGGCGCCGAGCCCGAGCCCGAGCGCCTTCATCACCGCCTCACGGGCCGCGAAGCGGGCGGCGAGCGACGGCACCGGATCGACCTTCGGGGCGACGTACTCGAGCTCGGAGGCCGTGAACAGCCGCTCGCGCATCGTCGGCGTCCGCAGCAACGCCCGCCGAAACCGCTCGACCTCGACGACATCGACTCCCACCCCGATCACGTCTCCCCCATCCGAGTGTTTGCTGCACGCGGTGAGCGATGTGCGCTCATACGACGCACATCTCTCACCGCCGCCAGTGGTCGGCGGCGTCGGAGATCGGTTCGATCAGCAGCTCGTCGACGGGAAGCTCCCCGAGCAACGAGTCGTCGAACGCGCCCTCGGTCTCCGTCACCCAGTCGACGAGGCGGTCGTAGCGGCGGTCGTAGCCGACGAGCACCGAGCGCATCGTCGGCGCGTCGAGCCGATCGTGGAAGCGCACCTGCAGCAGCGTGATGCCCGTCGGCGTGCCTGCCTTGACCTCCGGCACGATGATCACGGTGCGCCCGTCGCTGCGCCCGCGGGCGACGAGCACCTCGCGCTCGCTGGCGACGCGGCGCTTGGTGCCGACGAGCGCCGGGTTGCGGTCGACGCGGCTGACGATCTGCCGCGACACGCCGCCGCGGTCGACGACAGAGATGATGTCGCCGTCGATGCCGTAGCGGGTGAACCCGGTGACCTCGGCGACGGCCGGGTCGAGGTCGGCGAGCACCTTCAGCGTGCGGTAGCTGAGCACGTCGCGTCCGGCACCGGCGTCGAGCACCGCCTGCACCAGCGCCCGGTCCATCACACCCTCGTCGCTGCGCGAGATGCCGACGGTCACCGTCTTCGCCTGGTGCTTGATGGCGTCGACCGGCCGGGTGAGCTCCTCGATCGCCCGGGTGAGGCCGAGCACGAGGTCGTCGATCAGCGCCGCCGGCGTGCCGACCTTGCCGGTGCCCGCCTGGTACTCCTCGATCGGCCGCTCCGACTGCACGTCGCGGAGGAGACCGGCGAGGTGCACCGCGGTGCTCGCCTCGAGATGGCCGTCGTAGCGGTGGCTGCGCAGCCCGTCGGTGAACTGCACGGCGAGCGGCGGGACCTCACGCCGCAGCCGATCGAGCACGGCGTCCGCCGAGCGCTCGTCGCCGATGGCTCGGTCGATGACCTCCATCGCCACCCGCAACGGCCGAGCCGAGGCATCGATCGCCAGCGCCGCCTCGTAGCCGAACAGGTGCCCGACCATCGCCGACAGGACGAACCCGAGCGCCGGATCGACCGGCGGGACCGGGATCACCGCCGTCGCCGGGTACCGCGTGTCGCCCTCGTCGGCGATCACGATCGGGGTCGCCTTGTGGGCCCGGAAGATCGCCACCTCCTTGCCGACGTCGTCGGCGGTGCTGCCGGCGAGCCCGGCGGCGCAGACGAGGATCAGCGGCTCCGACGACAGGTCGATGTGCTTCTTGTCCTCGGTGACGTCGCAGGCGATCGACTTGTAGCAGAGCTCGCTGAGCTTGATCCGCACCTCCTCGGCGGCGACCTTGTTGGCACCGCTGCCGACGACCGCCCAGTAGCGCTTGCTCGGGGCGAACCGCCTCGCCGCGTCGGCGATGACGTCGCGTCGCTCGAGCACGATGCGCATCGCCTCGGGAAGTGTCCGCAGCGACGCCAGCAGGGCGTGGCGGCGGTCGTCGCTGCCGACACCTGCGGCCTCGCTGATCGCCGCGGCGAGCAGCGCCCCGGCGGCGACCTGGGCGTAGAACGCCTTCGTCGACGCCACGCTCATCTCGACGTCGCGCCCGTCGGACGTGTACAGCACGCCGTCGGCCTTCTCGGTGAGGTCACTCGAGCGCCGGTTGACGATCGCCAGCACCGCCGCGCCACGCCCGCGGAGCAGATCGACCGTGCGGTTGGTGTCGGTGGTCGTGCCGCTCTGGCTGACCGCGACAGCGAGCGTGTCACTCATGTCGCGGCGCAGCCCGAAGCCGGAGAGCTCGGTGGCCGTCACGGGCGCCACGTCGAGCGCTCCGCCGGCGAGCTCGTCGAGCACGGCAGCCATCGACTGGCCGGCGACGGCGGCCGTCCCCTGGCCGATCACGCGGATGCGTGAGATCGCCCCGCTGCGCAGACGGTCCTCGATGTCCGCCGGCAGGGCGCGCCGGCCGACGACGGCACGGAGTCGCCCGTCGTGCTCGGCGATCTTGCCGCGCAGCGTCTTGGCGAAGCTGTCCGGTGACTCGGTGATCTCCTTGAGCAGGAAGTGGGGGTGGTCGCCGCGGTCGATGTCCCGCGTCGTGACCTCGGCCAGCGCGACGTCGGCCTCGGTGACCGGCAGCTCGGAGCCGTCGTAGCCGCGACGCTGGATGCCCTCGATGGTGCCGGCGCCGTCGGCGTCGAGGCGGACGATCTGTCCGCCGTGCTCGCCGTCGAGGCGGACGAAGCGGTCGGTCTCCTCGACGACGCCGTACGGCTCGCTGGCGACGAGGTAGCGGTCGTCGGCGATGCCGATGTACACGCCCTGCCCGCTGCCGTTGAGCGCGAGGTAGAGACGGCCGGGCTCGTCGGCGGCGGCCACGCCGATGGCGACCGAGCCCTCGAACGAGGAGACCGTGCGCCGGAACGCCTCGAAGATGTCGCCGCCGACGGCCGCGCTGTGGCGGGCGACGAGCGCCGGGATGACCTTGGCGTCGGTGGTGATCTGGCCGGGGAAGCGCAGCCCGTGCTCGGCGCGCAGGTCGGCGTGGTTGTCGACGTCGCCGTTGAGCACGCCGACGACGAACGGCGTGGACCGCCGGCTGCACCGCACCGAGCTGCCCGTCGATCTCATCGCCGTTGACCGGGTGGGCGTTGGGCTCGGAGATGATGCCCACGCTGGCCCAGCGGGTGTGGCCGAGCACGGCGACCTGGCGCCGGAACCGGTGAGGGCGCGGCGCAGGAGATCGTCGGCCCGCACGGCGGCGCGCATCGCCCTGGTGTTGTCGCCGAGCTCGCCGATCTCGGCGGCGGCCTTGTAGGTGAACGAGAGGCACCGACCGGCGGCGCGGACGGCACCGCTCAGGAACAGGGGGCCGCCATGACGGTCGGCGAGGATCGGCGGCGATCGTCGAGTCGGCGACGTCGAGATCGTGGTCCCAGACGAAGACGTGGATGCCGGCGGAGTCGCGGCCGCGGACCTCCATGCGGTCGATCGCCGACAACGCCTGCTGGATCGAGAGGTAGCCGGCGAGGCAGCCGGCCCGGCGCCCGGTCCGGCGAGGTCGGCGACCGCGGCGGCGGTGCGCAACCGGTCCCGGCGTAGCGCCCACAGGACGTCGCGCAGGGCGATCGAGGCGACGTTGGCGGCCTCCAGCTCGTCGGCGTCGAGGATGCCGCGCCAGGGCGTCGTCGAGCTCGGCGGCGTAGGCGTCGAGCTGGTCGAGCCGGGCAGTGATCGCGGGCACGAGCGACTCGTCGCCGGTGAGCGCGAGCAGCCCGGGAACACCGTGCAACGCGGCGTCGACGCGCCGCGCCGCGGCGGTGACGGCGGCACGTCGCCGCGGGCCGCGAGCGCAGCGTCGAGTCCGCCGATCAGCTCGTCGGCGCTCGGGGTCGGCCGGGTGGGGGGACGGCTGACGACGCCGACGATGCCGCACATGGGTCGCCAGGCTAGGCGCTGCACGCCCTCGGTCGCGGGCGGCGGCGACCCGGCCGGCGAGGCGGCGGGCGGCGTCGTCGGCGGCCGGCCTGCGGTCGGCGCCTCGACCATCACCCGCACCAGCGGCTCGGTGCCGCTCGGGCGCACCAGCACCCGCCCGGTCGCCGAGCTCGGCCTCGACGGCGGTGATCTCGGCGGCGAAGCGCTCGGCGGCATCGGGCATCGGCGTGGTGACCGGCACGTTCAGCAGCACCTGTGGGAGCCGCGTCATCGCCGCGCCGGCGAGGTCGGCGAGCGGCGACCCGAACGGACGACGGCGTCGCACGAGCACCACGGCGGTGAGCAGGCCGTCGCCCGTCGTCGCCACGTCGCGGAAGATGACGTGCCCGCTCTGCTCGCCGCCGAGCGAGAGCCGGCCGGCGTCGAGTGCCTCGAGCACGTAGCGGTCGCCGACCGCCGTCTCCACGACGTGGATGCCGGCGTCGTCCATCGCCAACCGGAACCCGAGGTTGGTCATCACGGTGACGACGACGGTGTCGTCGCGGAGCAGGCCCCGCTGGTGCAGGTCGAGGGCGCAGATGGCGACGATGTGGTCGCCGTCGACGAGCGCGCCCGTGTGGTCGACGGCGAGCAGCCGGTCGGCGTCACCGTCGAGGGCGACGCCGAGGTCGGCGCCGTGGTGGACGACCGCCTCGGACAGCGACGCCGTGTCCGTCGCGCCGCATCCGGCGTTGATGTTGCGACCGTCGGGCTCGGCGTGGATCGCCACGACGTCGGCGCCGGCGGCCGTCAGCAGCGGCCCGGCGAGTGCGCTCGCCGCCCCGTTGGCGGCATCGACGACGATGCGCAGGCCGTCGAGCCGGCGCCCGTCGAGTGCGGCAAGGACGTGCTCGCGGTAGGCGGGGCTGTCCTCGACGTCGACGAGCTGGGCCGGGTCACCGGCGGGCGGCGGGAGGTCGACGACGGTGGCCTCGATGCGCTCCTCGACGTCGTCGGGCAGCTTCGTGCCGCCGCGGGCGAAGAGCTTGATGCCGTTGTCGTGGTACGGGTTGTGCGACGCCGAGATCATCGCCCCGAGGCAGTTGCGCCGGGATGCCTCGAACGCGACGACCGGGCGTCGGCACGACGCCGAGACGGTGGACCACGACGCCCTCGCTCGCCAGCCCGGCGACGAAGGCCGCCTCGAGCATCGCCGTCGACACACGCGTGTCGCC
>CAVVMS010000005.1:0-22950 GCA_963749315.1 uncultured Acidimicrobiia bacterium | reverse complement strand
GGTTGCGCTCGAACCCGGCCGACTTGTCGCGCAGCCGTGCCGCGAGCAGCCCGCTCGCCGGCCAGTCGACAGCGTCGCCCATCAGCTCCATCCGGTCGTCGAGCTCGGAACGCACGCGATCGACCGCCCGCGTGTCGCGCTCCTCCTCGGGCCTGTCCTTCTGCAGGTCGAACACGACCGAGTTCGGCCGGAGCAGGAACGGCCTCCCCGCCTCGTCCGCACCGACCGCGATGCGCCGGCGGGCGAACGCCCGCTCGTACGGCCCGACCGGGCCGTCGAAGTCCCACGTCGTGCCGTCAACCCACGAGCTCATGGGGCCCACTATGTCGCACGAGTCGCGGCACGCCCGCCGAATAGTGTCGAGCGAAGTGACCGACGTGCTCGACGACCCCGAGCAACTCCTCGTCGGTGTGCAGCGCAACCCGTTGGAGGCGATCGAGCACGGCACCGCGGTGCTCGCCGCCGACCCGACGCCGCACCAGCGGACCGTCGCCATGTGGACGATCGGGATGGCGCAGCGCGAGCTCGGCGAACTGCACACGGCGCGCGGACGACGCTCGAGCGGGCGTGGGAATCGGCGATCGAGCTCGATGACATCGTCACCGCGTCGCACATCGCCGTGTCGCTGTCGCTCGTCGTCGCCTTCCAGGGCGAGCTCGAGAACGCGCTGCACATCCTCGACGTGTCCGAGCCCGGGCTGCCCGAGGGCGTGCGCGGGCGGCTGCGAACCCAGCGCGGAACGATCCTCTACGAGCGTGGCGACTTCGCCGCCGCCCTCGAGCAGTACGAGACGGCGCTGCAGCTGCTGGCGACGAGCGGTGACGCACTCGGCGAGCTGCGCCAGCGGGTCAACCTCGGCGCCCTGCACAGCTATCTCGGTCGTCTCGACGACGCACGCGCTGAGCTGGAGCTGGCGATCACCCAGGCGGGCGAGCTCGACCAGACGTTGATCCAGGCGATCGCCGAGCAGAACCTCGCCCACGTGGACGGCCTCGTCGGCGATCTGCCGCGGGCGTTCGACTCGTTCGAGCGAGCCGCTCGGCGCTACGAGCGCAGCGGCTACGAGGGACCGTTCACCCATTCGCTGCGTCTCGACCACACGCGCGCCCTGCTCCACGCCAACCTGCTCGACGAGGCGGTGCAGCTCGCCGATCGCGCCGTGACCGAGTCGGAGCAGACCGAGGGCGGCCTCGACCTGGCCGAGAGCCTGCTCGTCGCCGCCGAGGCGCACCTCGCCGCCGGCGACATCGTCGAGGGCGAGGCGTTGGCCGAGCGCAGCGAGGAGGAGTTCCTCCAGCGTGATCGTCCGGCGTGGGCCGCGCTGGCACGCTCCGTCCTGCTGCGTGTCCGGGCGGTCGACGATCCGACCCCCGAGCTGGCCGCCGAGACCGAGGCCAACGCCGGTGATCTGGATCGCTACGGCTATCGCATGCAGGCCGTCCGCGCCAAGCTCCTCGCCGCCGAGCTGCGCATCGGTCTCGGCGATGTCGACGGCGCCGAGGAGTTGCTGTCATCGCTCGCCCCGTCGGTGACGACGTCGCTGCTCGACGAGGTCGCCGCGCTCGCCGTCCGCGCCCTCGTCGCCGAGGCACGCGGTCGCCGATCGCACGCCCGCCGTGCCGTCAACCGAGGCGTCCGCCTCCTCGCCGACCACCACGCCGTGCTCGGCGCCATCGAGCTGCGCGCTCATGCCGCCGAGAACAGCAACGACCTCGCCCGGATCGGCGTGCGCCTGGCCATCGACGACCACCGGCCGCGCGAGCTGCTCGCCCACCTGGAGGCGACGCGGCGGACCGTCTCCCTGCTCCCTGCCGCCCGCCCGCCGGACGACGAGGTGCTCGCCGAGCTGTTGACCGAGCTGCGCGTCGTCGCCACCCAGCAGCGGGCGGCCATCGAGGGTGGGAGCCCCGACGGAGAGCTGGCGCGGCGACGGCGGGCGTTGGAAGCGCGCATCCGCGGTCACCTGCGGCGGGCGCCGGCGGGCGCCGCGCGTCGCGTCGTCCCGCTCGACGAGTCGGTGCAACTGCTCGACGACCGCGCGCTCGTCGAGTACGCCAACCTCGACGGGCGACTGCACGCCGTCTCCGTGGTGGGTGGCCGCGCGTCGATCCACGACCTCGGACCGATCGACGGCCTCCTTCCCGACATCGACGGGTGCAGCCATGCCCTGCACCGCCTCAACCGCGCCCAGGGATCGGCGGCGTCGCGGGCGGCCGCGGCGACCTCGCTCGGCGTGCTCACCGGCGCCCTCGCCGAGCGCCTGATCCCGCGCCGCGTGTTGCGGTCGCAGCGGCCGGTCGTCGTCGTGCCGACCGGCATCCTCTACGCCTTGCCGTGGGGTGCCCTGCCCGGGCTCACCGGGCGGGCCGTGTCGGTGTGCCCGTCGCTCACGGGCTGGGCGATCGCCAAGCGCGAGGCGACGACCAGCGCCGCTGTGGGGCTCGTCGCCGGCCCCGACCTGACGTATGCCGACGACGAGGTCGCCGCGCTCGCCAAGGTCCACGACGCGCCCGTGCTGCTGGCCGGCGAGGCGGCCACGGCGGCCCGCGCGCTGGAGCTGGTCGGCAGCTGCGACCTCGTCCACCTCGCCTGCCACGGCGCGTACCGACACGACAACCCGCTCTTCTCGACGCTGCGCCTCGCCGACGGCACGCTCACGGTCTTCGATCTCGAACGGTGCCCCTCCCTGCCGCGGACGGTCGTGCTGTCGGCGTGCAACGTGGCGATGGACGCCGCCGTCGGCGGCGGGGCGCTGCTCGGCCTGGCGAGCTCGCTGATGATGTTCGGCGCGGGGACCGTCATCGCGCCACTGACGCCCGTCTCCGACGAGCGCCTCGTCGCCGTGATGGTCCGTCTCCACCGCGCGCTCCACGACGGCGTCGAGCCGGCGCAGGCGCTCGCCCTCGCCGCCGTCAGCGACGACGGCCTGCTCGACCCCACGGCGGCCGCCTTCGTCGCCATGGGCGCGTAGCGATGGGGGTTTGGGGGCGCGCCCTCAGGGAATCACGGTGCGTGCGTCGGACGCGTCGTTACCGACCATCTGGTAGACGCCGCGTATCAGGCTGGTCGGTGGGCGCTCTTGTTGTCGTGAGCACCGGCACGGCCCCTGGCCGCGAGGGTGAGCGTATGCTCGCCCGTCGTGGACGCGCAGGAGCTGCTCACCCGCGTGATCGCGGGCGACGAGCAGGCCTGGAACGAGGTGGTCGATCGCTACGCCGGGTTGGTGTGGTCGGTTGCGCGCTCGTATCGGCTCTCGTCGTCCGCCACCGACGACGTCGTGCAGACCGTCTGGCTGCGCCTGGCCGAGCACTGCTCGCGGATCCGCGAGGCCGACCGCTTGGCGTCGTGGTTGGCGACGACAACGCGCAACGAGTCGTTGCGGGTGATCCGCAAGAGCAGTCGCTCCACGCCGACGTCGTTGATCGACGACACGGCGGAGCCGACCACCCCGTCCGTCGAGGAGCGGGTGACCGACGACGTCACGCTGAGGGCAGTGCTGCAGGCGTTCGCCCAGCTGTCGCCGGAGGACCAGCAGCTGATGCGTCTGCTGTGCGCGGTCCCGCCGATCGACTACCAGACGATCGCCGAGATGCTCGGCCGACCGATCGGCAGCATCGGTCCGACGAGGGCCCGCTGCCTCGAGCGCCTGAAGAAGCTCCTCCCGCCCGGATTCGACCCGAAAGTAGGTCTGCCATGACGATGTCCGATGACCACCTGCAGGAGCTGATGGGCCAGGCGCTGCGTGCCGCCGAGCCGATCCCCGAGCGGGTGCTCGTCGGAGCGAGGGCGGCATGGACGTGGCGCACGATCGACGAGGAGCTGGCCGAGCTCGTGTTCGACTCGGCGTCCGAGCTGACGGGCGTACGCAGCGAGGACACGGCCAGGCAACTGACGTTCCGGGCACCCGGCATGGAGATCGAGGTGATGGTCGTCGACGCCGCGTCGCGGCGCATCGTCGGCCAGCTGATCCCGCCAGGTGAGTTCACCGTGCAGTTGGCCGCCGGCGACGAGAGCATCGAGGAGACGACCGACCGCCTCGGCCGCTTCACGTTCGCCAGCATCGCCCCCGGCCCGGTCCGCATCTCGGTCAGCGACCCCGACGGCACCCACGTCGTCTCCACGGAGTGGACGCTGTTGTAGGAGGTTCTGACGACAGTTGGTCGCGCTCAGCGCAGACAACGTCGTCAGAACCGGGTCAGGCCGACATCTCGGCCAGGGCCAGGACGGTGCGCCAGTTCCGCGTGGTGGCTGCGGCGCGGCCCGGTGTCTTGACCTTGCCGAGGGCGCCGACCAGGTTCGAGCGCCCCTGCCCGCCCGGCAGGTCGATGTAGACCTCGGTGCCGTGGACGGTGAGCCCCTCGGGCGCGAACGGGGCGGCGTCGAACGTCCCGGAGGACCTTGGCGTCGGCGGCGCTCTCGAGGAACGTCACGACCAGCTTGGTCGGATCCTCGACCTGGTAGGGGCAGGCGGCGACGATCTTCGCCATCTGCGCGCCGGTGCGTGTCAGCACGGCGACGTCCATCCCCACGGCCTCGGCCAGCGCCGCCGTGATCCCTGCCCCGAGCCCGGACGTCGACCGGCCCTTGGGCGTGAACACCACGTTGCCGCTCTGCAGGTAGGTCTCGACGTCGGTGTGGCCGAGCGACTCGACAGCGGATCGGAGGTCGGCCATCTTCAACTTCCGGGAAGAGCCGAGGTTGACGCCACGGAGCAGTCCGACGACACGCATCCCGCCATTGATAGTCGTGTTGTCGCTGTGCCCGCTGGCCCATAGCATTGCAGGGCTTTGTCCAACTCCCAGAGCAAGCAAGGTGACGCGTGCCGACGATCCAGCAGCTGGTCCGCCAGGGCCGCAGCTCGAAGTTCTCCAAGAGCAAGACCCCGGCCCTGAAGGGTTCGCCCCAGCGCCGCGGCGTCTGCACGCGCGTCTACACGAACACCCCGAAGAAGCCGAACTCGGCGCTGCGCAAGGTCGCCCGTGTCCGCCTGTCGAGCGGTGTCGAGGTCACGGCCTACATCCCGGGCGAGGGCCACAACCTGCAGGAGCACTCGATCGTGCTCGTCCGCGGCGGTCGTGTGCGCGACCTGCCGGGCGTCCGGTACAAGATCATCCGCGGGGCGCTCGACGCCGCCGGGGTGAAGAACCGCAAGCAGGCCCGCAGCCGTTACGGCGCCAAGGCAGAGAAATGATGAACATCCGTCGGATCATGCGAGCGAGCGCGAGCGAGTGAGCGGCCAACAACGGCCTGCGTGGCCGGGGAACGCAGAGAAGTAGACGACAATGCCGCGCAAAGGTCCCGCCCCCCGCCGCCACCTGGTCTCCGACCCGGTGCACCACTCGGCGCTCGTCACCCAGCTCGTCAACAAGGTGATGCTGCACGGCAAGCGCAGCCTGGCCGAGACGATCGTCTACGACGCCATGGAGACCATCGGCCGCAAGTCGGGTGAGGAGTCGCTCGCCGTCGTCAAGCGGGCCATCGACAACGTCAAGCCGCCGCTCGAGGTGAAGAGCCGGCGCGTCGGTGGGGCCACCTACCAGGTGCCCGTCGAGGTTCGCTCGCACCGCGCCACCACGCTGGCCATCCGCTGGGTCGTCGACTTCGCCAGGGCCCGCCGTGAGAAGACGATGGCCGACTGCCTCGCCGCCGAGCTGATGGACGCTGCCAACGGGCTCGGCGCCTCGGTCAAGAAGCGCGACGACATGCAGAAGATGGCCGAGTCGAACAAGGCCTTCGCCCACTACCGCTTCTGACCGACGACACCGCGTTGATGCGGGCGGCGATCGCCGCCGCCGCCGAGGTCCGCACCACCACGTCCCCCAATCCCTGGGTGGGGACCGTCGTCGTCGACGACGACGGCCGGATCGTCGCCACCGGCGCCACCCAGCCTCCGGGCGGTGCGCACGCCGAGCGTGAAGCGCTGCGCCGCGCCGGCGTCGCCGCCCGCGGCGCCACGCTCGTGACGACCCTCGAGCCGTGCGCGCACACCGGCCGCACGCCGCCCTGCGTCGCGGCCGTCGTCGAAGCCGGCATCCGCCGTGTGGTCGTCGGGATCGAGGACCCCGATCGGAAGGTCGCCGGGCGGGGCGTCGTCGCCCTGCGCGCCGCCGGCGTCGAGGTGACCGTCGGCGTCGAGGCCGAGGCGGTCGAAGCGCAGCTCGCGCCCTACCTCACCCATCGGCGCACCGGCCGGCCCTACGTCGTGCTCAAGCTCGCCGCCACCGTCGACGGGCGGACCGCGGCGGCCGACCGCACGAGCCAGTGGATCACCGGCGACGAGGCGAGGGCCGACGCCCATCGCCTGCGCGCCGAGAGCGACGCCGTCCTCGTCGGCGCCGGCACCGTGCGCGCCGACGATCCGTCGCTCACCGTCCGCCACGTGCCCGGGCGTGATCCGCTGCGGGTCGTGCTCGGCCGGGCGCCCGCCGGCGCCAGCGTCCACCCCTGCCTCGAGCTGTCCGGCGACCTCACCGGCGTGCTCGACGAGCTCGGTCGACGCGACGTCGTCCAGCTGCTCGTCGAGGGCGGGGCCACGGTCGCCCACGCCTTCCACGCCGCCGGCCTCGTCGACCGCTACGTGGTCTACCTCGCACCCGCGCTGATGGGTGGCGACGACGCCCTCGGGCTGTTCAGGGGACCGGCGGCGCCGTCGATCGACGCGCTGCGCCGGGGTCGGTTCGTCTCGGTCACCCGGCTGGGCGACGATCTGCGGGTCGACCTGGACATGCGGCGCGACACTTGAGGCGTGGACGTCGTCCGCGTCGCCTCCACCCGCCTGCCGACCGAGCACGGCGAGTTCCGCTGCCTGGCCTACCAGGCCGACCCGGCGACGGAGGAGACCGGCGACGAGACCCACCTGGCGCTCGTCGTCGGTGACCCCGCCGGTGCGGACGACGTGCTGGTGCGCATGCACAGCGAGTGCCTCACGGGCGACGTCTTCGGGTCACGGCGCTGCGACTGTGGCCCGCAGCTCGACGAGTCGCTGCGCCTGGTCGCCGCCGAGGGGTTGGGGGTCGTCCTCTACCTCTGCGGCCACGAGGGACGGGGGATCGGCATCGCCCACAAGCTGCGCGCCTACGAGCTGCAGGACGAGGGCCTCGACACGGTCGACGCCAACCTCGAGCTGGGCCTGCCGGTCGACCAGCGTGACTACGGGATCGGCGCCGCCATGCTCCACGACCTGGGCGTCGGGCGCATCCGCCTGCTGACCAACAACCCGGCCAAGGTGAGCGGGCTGACGGCATTCGGGGTCGACGTGGCCGAGCGGGTCCCGCTGGTCACGGCCGTCCACGAGGACAACGCCGCCTACCTGCAGACCAAGCGTGACCGGCTCGGCCACCGCTACGAGGCCGACTAGCGTTCGGAGTCGAGATGAACGTCGACCTTCGAAGCGAGCGAGCGAGCGCCAGCGAGCGAGCGGCCAGCCACGGCCTGCGTGGCCGGGGAACGCCGTGAACGTCCAAACGATCCTCAAGACGAAGGGATCCGACGTCGCCACGATCGGCCAGAAGGCGTCGCTGTCCGACGCCGTCGCCCAGCTGCGCGACAGCGGCATCGGCGCGCTCGTCGTCTCCGACGACGGACAGCACATCGACGGCATCGTCTCGGAGCGTGACGTCGTGCGGGCGCTGGCCGCCCACGGCGCCAGCGCGCTGGGCCGCACGGTGCAGTCGGTGATGTCGGCGGAGGTCGTCACGTGCGCTGCCGGCGACTCCGTCGAGCAGCTGATGGCGTCGATGACCGAGCGTCGCTTCCGCCACCTCCCCGTCGTCGACGGCGACGTCTTGGCCGGGATCATCTCCATCGGCGACGTCGTCAAGGCCCGCCTCGGCCAGCTGGAGAACGAGAACCAGGCCCTGACCGAGTACATCCACCAGGGCCGGTGACGCCCTGCAGCGTCCGCTGCGCGATGATCTGGGGGCGAACTATCGCAAGCTGTTCACGGCGTCGACGATCTCCAACCTCGGCGACGGGATCAGCGTCATCGCCTACCCGTGGCTGGCGTCGGCGATCACCCGCAACCCGCTGCTCATCGCCCTGATCGCGGCGGTCCAGCGTCTGCCGTGGCTGGTGTTCACGCTCCCCGCCGGGGTGATCACCGACCGCAACGACCGCCGCGTCCTGATGGCCGGTGCCAACGCCGTGCGCTTCGTGCTCACGACGATCGTCGCCCTCGCCGTGTTCGTCCGCCGCGACGATCTCCCGGCGCCCGACGCCGTCGAGCAGGTGGTCGGCACCGACTGGTTCCTCTACTCGATCCTGGTCGTCGCCACGCTGCTGCTCGGTGTGGGCGAGGTGCTGTACGACAACAGCGCCCAGACGTTCATGCCCGCCCTCGTCGACGACCGCGACCTGGAGAAGGCCAACGGACGGCTGTACTCCGCCGAGACGGTGGCCAACCAGTTCGTCGGCCCGCCGCTCGCCGGGCTGCTGCTGGCTGTCGGGTTCGCCCTGCCGTTCGTCGTCGACGCTGGGTCGTTCGCCGCCTCGGCCGCGCTCGTCTTCGCCATCACGGTCCGCCGTCGACCCCAGCGCGTCGGCGAGACGTCGAAACCGCAGTGGAAGGCGGAGATCGCCGAGGGCTTCCGCTGGCTGTGGCACCACCCCGTGCTGCGCACGATGGCGCTCTCACTGGGCGCACTCAACCTGCTCAGCAACATCTCCTTCGCCACCTACGTGATCTTCGCCCAGGAGGTGCTCGGCACGTCGACGACGGCGTTCGCCCTGCTCAGCGTGGCACCGGCCATCGGCGGCATCGTCGGCGGCTGGCTGGCGTCGTCGTGTCGCCAAGCAGCTCGGGGCGGGGACGGCGCTGCGCGTCAGCGTCGTGGTGATGGGCGTGATCGCCTTGCTCGTCGCCCTGATGTCGGCCTGGCCGGTCGTCGCCGGGTTGCTCGCCGTGGAGACGTTCTTCATCGTCGTGTGGAACGTGATCACGGTGAGCTTCCGGCAATCGGTGATCCCGGACCACCTGCTGGGCCGGGTCAACAGCGTCTATCGGTTCTTCGGATGGGGGGCGATCCCGATCGGCGCGCTCATCGGCGGCCTGATCGTCGCCGCCCTCGACGGGCCGGTGTCCCGCGAGACGGCGCTGCGGGTGCCATGGGTCGTCGCCGGCATCGGCACGCTGTCGATGCTGCTGATGGTCTGGTCGCTCACGACCGAGCGTCTCGAGTCGATCCGCGCCGCCGGCCGAGAGCCGGCGTCCGGTGCGGTGGACCCTGCGCCCCGCTAACCTTGATTCGGCCCAAGACGCAGGTCGCGGGCTGTTCCGACCCCCGGGATCGCCCGGGTCCCCGTGTGTCCGTACGCAAGTCAAGGTGAAGTAGCAGTCATGGCCCAGCGAGAGTTCCCACTCGAGCGCTACCGCAACATCGGCATCATGGCCCACATCGATGCCGGCAAGACCACGACCACCGAGCGCGTCCTCTACTACACCGGCAAGACCTACAAGATCGGCGAGGTCCACGAGGGCGCCGCGGTCATGGACCACATGGCCCAGGAGCAGGAGCGGGGCATCACGATCACGTCCGCCGCGACGACGGCGTTCTGGAACGACCACCGCATCAACATCATCGACACGCCGGGCCACGTCGACTTCACGATCGAGGTCGAGCGCTCGCTGCGCGTGCTCGACGGCGCCGTCGCCGTGTTCGACTCGGTGGCCGGCGTCGAGCCGCAGACCGAGACCGTCTGGCGCCAGGCCAACAAGTACAACGTCCCGCGGATGTGCTTCGTCAACAAGATGGACCGCACCGGGGCCAACTTCTTCCGCACCGTGGAGATGATCGAGAACCGCCTCGAGTCGACCCCGGCCGTCGTGCAGTTGCCGATCGGCACGGAGTCCGACTTCAAGGGCGTCCTCGACCTGGTGAAGATGAAGGCGATCATCTGGGACGGCGACGACAAGGGCGCGACGTACCACGAGGAGGACATCGACCCGGCCCAGCAGGCCGAGGCCGACGAGTGGCGCCACAAGCTGCTCGACACCGTCGCCGGCGAGGACGACGAGGTGCTCGAGAAGTACCTCGCCGACGAGCCGCTGAGCGAGGCCGACCTGAAGAAGGTCATCCGCATCGGCACGCTCGCAGGCCACTTCGTGCCCGTGCTCACCGGCTCGGCGTTCAAGAACAAGGGCGTCCAGCCGATGCTCGACGCCGTCGTCGACTACCTGCCGAGCCCGCTCGACATCCCGCCGACGGTCGGCACCAACATGCGCGGCGACGCCGAGGTCACCCGCGAGGCCGACGACAAGGCGCCGTTCGCCGCCCTGGCCTTCAAGATCGTCGCCGACCCGTTCGGCAAGCTGACCTACTTCCGCGTCTACTCGGGCAAGGTCAACAAGGGCGACGAGGTGTTCAACTCGATCAAGGAGCGGCGCGAGCGCATCGGGCGCATCCTGCTGATGCACGCCAACCAGCGTGAGGACGTCGAGGTCGCCTACGCCGGTGACATCGTCGCCGGCCTCGGCTTCAAGGACACGACGACGGGCGACACGCTGTGCGATCGCAGCGACCCGGTGATCCTCGAGCGGATGGAGTTCCCCGAGCCGGTGATCCACGTCGCCATCGAGCCGAAGACGAAGAGCGACCAGGACAAGCTCGGCAAGGCGCTCAAGTCGCTGTCCGACGAGGACCCGACGTTCCGCGTCCGCAGCGACGAGGAGACCGGACAGACGGTCATCTCCGGCATGGGCGAACTGCACCTCGAGGTGCTCGTCGATCGCATGCAGCGCGAGTTCGCCGTCGAGGCGACGGTCGGCAAGCCGCAGGTCGCCTACCGCGAGACGATCACCCAGCCGGTGCAGTCGGTCGAGTACCGGCACATCAAGCAGACCGGCGGCACCGGCCAGTTCGCCGTCGTCAAGATCACCCTCGAGCCGAACCCGGGCAAGGGCTACGAGTTCGAGGACAAGATCAGCGGCGGGCGCATCCCGCGCGAGTACATCCAGCCGACGAACCAGGGGATCCAGGCCGCGCTCGACTCGGGCGTGCTCGCCGGGTACCCCACGGTGGACGTCAAGGCGACCCTCGTCGACGGCCAGTACCACGACGTCGACTCCTCCGAGATGGCGTTCAAGATCGCCGGCCAGGCCGCCTTCCGCAAGGCCGCCGAGATGGCCAAGCCGGTCCTCATGGAGCCGATCATGTCGGTCGAGGTCGTCACGCCCGAGGAGTACATGGGCGATGTGATCGGCGACCTCTCCAGCCGGCGCGGCCGCATCGGCGGGATGGAAGCCCGCGGCAACACGCAGGTGGTCACGGCGTCAGTGCCGCTGTCGGAGATGTTCGGGTACAGTACCGACCTCCGTTCCCGCACCCAGGGCCGGGCCACGTACACGATGCAGTTCGACAGCTACCACGAGGTGCCGTCGAACATCGCGTCGGAGATCATCAAGCGGGTCCGCGGCGAGTGATCTCGCCCCGACCTGAAGCTCCTTTCACAACCCACCATTCAGCCAACGAGTCATCTGGAGTCTGAGCTGCCATGAGCAAGGCCAAGTTCGAGCGCACGAAGCCGCACGTCAATGTGGGGACGATGGGTCATATCGACCATGGGAAGACGACGTTGACGGCGGCGATTTCCAAGACGTTGGCGGAGAAGGGGTTGGCGGAGTACACGCCGTTCGATTCGATCGACAAGGCGCCGGAGGAGAAGGCGCGGGGGATCACGATTTCGATCGCGCATATCGAGTACGAGACGGAGAAGCGGCATTACGCGCATGTCGACATGCCGGGTCATGCCGACTACATCAAGAACATGATCACTGGGGCGGCGCAGGTGGATGGGGCGATCTTGGTGGTGGCGGCGACGGATGGTCCGATGCCTCAGACCCGTGAGCATGTGTTGTTGGCCCGTCAGGTGGGGGTGCCGTACATCGTGGTGGCGTTGAACAAGGCGGACATGGTCGATGACGAGGAGTTGTTGGATCTGGTCGAGTTGGAGGTGCGCGAGTTGCTCACCGAGTACGGGTTCCCTGGTGATGATGCGCCGGTGGTGCGGGTGTCGGCGTTGAAGGCGTTGGAGGGGGATGTCGGAGTGGCAGGCCAAGGTGATGGAGTTGATGGATGCGGTGGATACGGCGATTCCGGAGCCGGTGCGTGATCTGGACAAGCCGTTCTTGATGCCGATCGAGGATGTGTTCACGATCACTGGTCGGGGCACGGTGGTGACGGGGAAGGTGGAGCAGGGGACGTTGCACACTGGTGATGAGATCGAGATCGTCGGGTTGAACGACACGCAGAAGACGACGTGTACCGGGGTGGAGATGTTCCGCAAGATCTTGGATCAGGGTCAGGCGGGGGACAACATCGGTGCGTTGTTGCGGGGGACGAAGAAGGAGGATGTGGAGCGTGGGCAGGTGTTGTGCAAGCCGGGGTCGATCACGCCGCACACCGATTTCGAGGGTCAGGTGTATGTGTTGAAGCAGTCCGAGGGTGGTCGGCACAAGCCGTTCTTCAACAACTATCGGCCGCAGTTCTTCTTCCGGACGACGGATGTGACCGGGACGATCCAGTTGCCGGAGGGCACCGAGATGGTGATGCCGGGTGACAACATCACGATGACGGTGCAGTTGGGCAAGCCGATCGCCATGGACGAGGGCCTGCGTTTCGCCATCCGTGAGGGTGGCCGCACCGTCGGCGCCGGCCTCGTCACCAAGATCATCAAGTAGTAGGTAAGGCGCCCCCCATGGCTCAGAGCATCCGCATCCGTCTCAAAGCGTTCGACCACGAGATCATCGACCAGTCGACGAAGAAGATCGTCGAGACGGTCACCCGCACCGACGCCACCGTCCGTGGCCCCATCCCGCTGCCGACCGCGAAGCACCGCTACACGGTGATCCGCGGCCCGCACATCGACAAGGACTCCCGCGAGCACTTCGAGATGCGCGTGCACAAGCGCCTGATCGACATCGTCAACCCCAACGCCAAGACCATCGACTCGCTCCAGCGCATCGAGCTCCCCGCCGGCGTCGACATCGAGATCAAGATCCAGGCGAGTTGATTTCGCTGCGCAACCAGAGGTTCGTCGCAGCGAGCTGGATCGGCCGATGGCGGGGGCTCCGGCGGAGCCTCTGCCCCCGCACCCCCGCCGCGGTGGTGACTCGGGGAACCTTGCGGTCGCGTAGCGTCGAAGGGTGATGGACGCCCCCCGATCCCTCGCGGCTGTCGCCGCGGCTGCCCTGCTCGCCTTGGCCGCATGCGGCGACGATGGTCCGGCCGCCGGCACGCCGACCGCACCGACCACTGCCGCCGACACGGCCGCCACGACCGAGTCGACCGAGTCGACCGACACGCCGGCACTGCGGCGTCCACGACCACGGTGGCACCGGCCACGACCGTCGATCTGGCTGCCGACCTCGACGGTCGCACGTTCCTGTCGACGTCGGTCGAGGGCTACGAGCTCGTCGACGGCTCACAGGTCGAGCTGACGTTCGACGGGGCGAACATCGGCGCCACGGCCGGGTGCAACCAGCTCGCCTCCACCTGGTCGCTGGAGGGCGACGTGCTCGTCGTGCCGGCGATGGCGATGACGCAGATGGCGTGCACGCCGGCGGCACTGATGGACCAGGACACGTGGCTGTCGGCGGTGCTCACGTCGCGCCCGACGGTCGCCCTCGACGGTGACACGCTGACCCTGACGGCACGGGGCGCCGTCGTGACGCTCGAAGACCGTGAGGTCGCCAACCCCGACCTCCCGCTGGAAGGCACGACGTGGAACGTCGAGGGGCTGATCACCGGCGACGCCGTGTCGAGCCTGCCGGCGGGCGGCCGCGTGCCGAGTCTCGTGATGGAGGACGGCTCCATCACGCTCGACACCGGCTGCAACCGCGGGACCGGCGGTTACGAGCTCGGCGAGGGCGAGATCACGTTCGGGCCGATCGCCACGACCCGGGCGGCGTGCACCGATCCGCTGGCGGCACAGGCCGAGCAGGTCGTGCTGGCCACGCTCACCGGGACCGCCACCTACGAGATCGAGGCCGACGTCCTGACGATCCGCTCCGGGACCAACGGCCTGGTGCTGCGCGGGGCGAGCAGTGACGACGCCGCTGCGGCGCTGGAAGGCGTCACGTGGACGCTCGACTCGATCGTCGAGAACAACACGGCGACAAACGCCAACACCGTCACCGCGGTGCCGGCGCTCGATCGTCCGGCCACGCTCGTGTTCGAGGCCGGCACGGTGACCGTCAGCACGGGCTGCAACTCGGGCTCGGGCGGCTACCAGGCGTCGGGGGACGAGATCACGTTCGATCCGATCGCCATCACGCTGATCGCGTGCCCTGAACCTGCGGCGTCGGTCGAGCAGTCCGTGCTCGGCGTGCTCGACGGCACGGTCGAGTTCACGATCGCCGACGACGTGCTGACCCTGATGAAGGGCGATCAGGGCCTGATGTACGTCGCCGGCTGATCGCGACGGGTGGCAGTGGTCACAGACCCGGATACGATCACCGGCGATGGCGACGGAGTTGCTCGCGCTCACGGTCGTCGACGCAGCGCCCGCCGTGGCCACGTCGCCGTGCCTGCACTGTTCACCGCCGCTCACCCCAGCCGGCGTCTTCGCTCACCGCCAACGCCTCCTCGCCGTCCTCGCCGTCGGACTGTTCGCGCTCGCCGTGGCTGCGTGGGTCAGCAACGGCGCATTGCTCCTGCTGTGGGACGAGCCGATCCAGCGGTTCGTCGAGGACGCCCGCACGTCGTGGGCCACGGTTGTCGTCCGGCGGATCTCCTTCCTCGGGTCGACCGCGGTCGTGCTCGCGCTCGGTGCGGTGCTCGCCGCGGCGGCATGGCGGCGCTGTCGTGCCGTCGCCGTCGCCGTCATCATCGCCACGCTCTGCCGGCCCTTGCTCGAGTTCACGGTCAAGGCGCTGGTCGACCGCGACCGGCCTGACCTCGAACGCCTCGTGCCCGGCAACGGCCCGTCCTTCCCGAGCGGTCACGTGATGGCGTCGGTCGCCCTGTGGGGGCTGGTGCCGCTCGTCGTGGCGCTGTACACCCGCCGGCCCCGCGTGTGGTGGGCGACGGTGTGGGCGTCGGCGGTGCTGATCGTGCTGATCGGTGCCAGCCGCACGTACCTCGGCGTGCATTGGTTCTCCGACGTGGTCGGCGGGTTCATCGTCGGCTGCTTCTTCCTGCTCGCCGTGGAGCGTGTGCTCGCGTGGCGGCACGGTCGTGATCGGTGCCGTTGCGCCGGCCACGCCGGCTGACCATGCCGGTGCTGCCGCCGCCTGCCCCAGGCGTCCGCGCTCGCCCGCCGAGCCCGCCCGGTGGGCGTCGGCGCCGCGTGTGGCCCATCGTGGTCATCGCCGGCGTCGTGTCGCTGCTCGCCGGCGTGACCGGGGTGCTGGTCGGCATGGCCCTCGACGACGACGACGGTGCTGGCGGCGCGACGAGCGTCACGGAGACGTCGACGGGTCAGACGGTCTCCTCGCAGTCGGCTGGGCGCCTGGCGGTGCGCGAGGTCGCCGAGTCCGTCGGGCCGTCGATCGTGACGATCAGCGCCGACGTGCCTGCGGGGAGGTCCGTCGGAACGGGTGTCGTCGTCTCGGCGGACGGCGAGGTCCTCACCAACTCCCACGTCGTCGAGGAGGCGACGGAGATCCGTGTCCGGCTGCCCGGTGAGACCGAGCCGATCGTCGCCGAGGTGGTCGCAGCCGACGTCGGCAACGACCTCGCCCTGTTGACGATCGACCGCGACGACCTCGTACCGGTCACGTTCGCCGACTCGGAAGCGGTCGGCCTCGGTGACGAGGTGCTCGCCATCGGCTTCGCCCTCGATCTCGACGGCGAGCCGACCGTCACGCTGGGCATCGTGTCGGCGCTCGACCGCACGATCACCACCGAGCGCGGCGGAGCTCTCGACGGGTTGATCCAGACGGACGCGGCGATCTCGTCCGGGAACTCGGGTGGTCCGCTGGTCGACGTCCGTGGGCGCATCGTCGGCATCAACACCGCCGTGGCACGCAGCGACGTCGTCACGGCGGCCACCAACGTCGGCTTCGCCATCTCCTCCAACGAGGTGGCGGCGGTCCTCGAGGCCCTGCGCTCGGCGAGCGGCGGCGAGCCGCGTCGCGAGGGCTTCCTCGGGATCTCCCTCGAAGACCGCACGGACGGGGGCCAGGGCGCCCTGGTCACCGACGTCACCGCCGGCTCGCCCGCCGCAGAGGCCGGGATCGAGGTCGGCGACGTGGTCGTCGCCGTCGACGACGCGGCGACCGACGGCCGCGCCGGCGTGGTCGCCGCCATCCGCGACCACGAACCGGGTGACGAGGTGGAGGTCGTCGTGGTCCGTGACAGCGAGGAACAGACCTTCTCCGTCACCCTCGCCGAGCGCGAGGACGATTAGTCCAGTCGAGTACGTGCTGCCTGCCGAGTGCGTGGTGCTTGCCAGCCCGACAGCACGTACTCGAGCGACAGGACGTACTCGACTGCCACGAACCTGCTGGTTGTCGGGTGCCTGCGGGCGCCGCTAGCATTCCATCCTTGTGCCTGGGGCCCTGCCCTCGGGCTCCGCCCGGAACACCTCGCAACCGATGTCCGTGTGCGCCCGCCGCCGAGCGACGGGGACCGCACGGCGACAACTCATCAGAATGCTCCGCTGGCCGCCGCCGCGGAGCATTTGCACGCCAGCAGAAGGAACAGCCGCAATGGCAACCACAGCGATCGTCGGCGAGAAGGTCGGCATGAGCCAGAAGTGGGTCGACGACCGGATCGTCCCGGTGACGGTTCTGCGCGTCGAGCCGATGCGTGTCGTCCAGGTGAAGACGCCCGAGCGCGACGGCTACAGCGCCCTGCAGGTCACCTACGGGCGGCGTGACGCCAAGAAGCTGACCAAGCCGGAGGCCGGTCACTTCGCCAAGGCGTCGGTCGACCCGGGCACCCGGCTCGTCGAGCTGCGCCTCGACTCCGTCGACGGCTACGAGGTCGGCCAGGAGATCCTCGTCGACACGGTCGCCGCCGGCTCCAAGGTCGACGTCACCGCCGTCAGCCGGGGCAAGGGCTTCGCCGGGACGATGAAGCGGCACAACTTCAAGGGCCAGGGCGCCAGCCACGGCAACCACAAGCACCACCGGGCACCCGGCGCCATCGGCTCGTGCGCCTTCCCCGGTCGCGTGTTCAAGGGTGTGCGGATGGCCGGCCACATGGGTCACCAGCAGGTCACCACGCTGAACCTCGAGGTCGTCGAGTCCGACCCGGAGCGCAACCTGCTGCTCGTCAAGGGCTCCGTCCCCGGTCCCAACGGCGGGGTCGTCCTCGTCCGCAACGCCGCCAAGAGCCCGATGAGCAAGGAGGGCTGAGCAGATGGCCGAGATCACCCTCAAGACCGTCGCCGGCAAGGATGCCGGCAGCGTCGAGCTCGACGATGCCGTGTTCGGTGTCCAGCCCAACGTGCCGCTGATGCACCAGGTGGTGACGGCGCAGCTCGCCAACCGCCGGGCGGGCACGCAGAGCACGAAGACCCGCGCCGAGGTGCGTGGCGGCGGCGCCAAGCCGTATCGCCAGAAGGGCACCGGCAACGCCCGCCAGGGCTCGACGAACTCGCCGCACTACACCGGCGGTGGCGTCGCCCTCGGCCCCAAGCCGCGGTCGTACGCCCAGCGGACCCCGAAGAAGATGATCAAGCTGGCCCTGCGCTCGGCGCTGTCGGACCGGGCGAGCGACGGCAAGGTCGTCGTCATCGACGAGTGGGGCTTCGACGGCCCGAAGACCAAGGACGCCAAGGCGGCGCTCGCTGCGCTCGGTGTCGAGGGTCGGGCGCTCGTCGTCATCGACCGCTTCGACAGCCCAGTTGCGCTGTCGTTCCGCAACCTGCCGGACATCCAGCTGATCAAGGTCGGCGAGCTGAACGCCTACGACGTGCTGTGCAACGACTGGATCGTCTTCGAGCGCTCCCTGCTGCCGACCGCGACCCCGCCGGTCGAAGAGAGCAGGAGCAGATCGTCGAGCACGGCGCAGGACCCGGCCGAAGGCAGCAGACCGAGGATCATCGTCGAGCGACTCCGAGGATCCGGCTGAGGCCGCGGCTCGCCGACGACGAGCACGGAGGATGAGCAGTGAAAGACCCGCGGGACATCATCCTGGCGCCGGTCGTCTCGGAGAAGAGCTACGCGCTCATGGAGACCGGCGTCTACACGTTCAAGGTGCACCCTTCGGCGAGCAAGCCGGAGATCCGCGACGCCGTCCAGGCCATCTGGGGCGTCGAGGTGCGCAAGGTCAACACGCTCAACCGCAAGGGCAAGCGCCGCCGCACCCGCGGCACCAACCGCATCGGTTCGACGCCCGACACCAAGCGGGCCATCGTCACCCTGGCAGCGGGCGAGATCCCGCTGTTCGAGAACTGAGGACGCCGTGGGGATCCGTTCGCGCAAACCGACCAGCCCGGCTCGCCGCTTCCAGACCGTCTCGGACTTCTCCGAGATCACCAAGTCGAAGCCGGAGAAGTCGCTGCTCGCACCGAAGCCGAAGACCGGTGGCCGCAACGCCCACGGTCGCAAGACGTCGCGCCACCGCGGCGGCGGCCACAAGCAGCGGTACCGCATCATCGACTTCAAGCGCACCAAGGACGGCGTGACCGCCAAGGTCGCCGCCATCGAGTACGACCCGAACCGCACCTGCCGCATCGCCCTGCTGCACTACGCCGACGGCGAGAAGGCCTACATCCTGGCGCCCCGCGGTCTGAACGTGGGCGACCACGTGGAGAGCGGCCACGGCTCGGACATCAAGCCGGGCAACGCCCTGCCGCTGCGCTACATCCCGGTCGGCACGGTCGTCCACAACGTCGAGCTGCGGCCCGGCCAGGGCGGCAAGATGGGCCGCTCGGCGGGCACCGCTGTGCAGCTCGTCGCCAAGGACGGCGACTTCGCCACGTTGCGCATGCCGTCGACGGAGATGCGCCGCGTGCTCATCGACTGCCGGGCCACCGTCGGCGAGGTCGGCAACGCCGAGCACGAGCTGATCAAGGTCGGCAAGGCCGGACGCAACCGCTGGAAGGGCGTGCGCCCGCAGACCCGTGGCGTGGCCATGAACCCCGTCGACCACCCGCTCGGTGGTGGCGAGGGCCGCACGTCGGGTGGTCGCCCGGCCGTCTCCCCGTGGGGTCAGCCCGAGGGCCGCACCCGCGACAAGAACAAGCCGTCACAGTCGCTCATCGTCCGCCGGCGCCGCACCGGCAAGGGTCGGAGGTAATCCATGTCGCGCAGCCTGAAGAAGGGCCCGTTCGTCGACGACCACCTGCTGAAGAAGGTGGACACGCAGAACGAGGCCGGCGAGCGGCGGGTCATCAAGACCTGGTCGCGTCGCTCCACGATCATCCCCGAGATGGTCGGCCACACGATCGCCGTGCACGACGGGCGCAAGCACGTGCCGGTGTACATCACCGAGTCGATGGTCGGGCACAAGCTCGGCGAGTTCAGCCCCACGCGCACCTTCCGGTTCCACGCCGGCCAGGAGCGCGGGGCGAAGGGACGCCGCTGATGACCGGCCCGAAGCTGAACGAAGGTGCCCTGCTCGTCGCCGACGAGGCGACGACGAAGGCCACCGCCAAGTACCTGCGCGGCTCGGCCTCCAAGGCCCGCGAGGTGCTCGATCTCATCCGCGGCCTCGACGTGGGGCGCGCCGACGAGGTGCTGCGGTTCACCACCCGTGACGTCGCCAAGGACATCCGCAAGGTCCTCGCCAGCGCCGTCGCCAACGCCGTGCACAACGACGAGCAGGACGCCGAGGAGCTGTTCGTGCTCGCCTGCTTCGCCGACGAGGGTCCGACGCTGCGCCGGTTCCGGCCCCGCGCCCGTGGCCGGGCGACGCGCATCCGCAAGCGCACGTGCCACATCACCGTCGTCGTCGCCCGCATGAGCGACGAGCGCCTGGAGGTCGTCCAGGCCCGCCACGAGGCGCAGTCCGCCGCCGGCCGCCGCCGCGCCGGCACGTCGGCGCAGTCGCGCCGCGACCGCGTCGAGCGCAGCCGGGCGAGGGCCCAGGGCCTCAAGGAAGGCGCCACAGCCGCACCCGAGGCGACCGAGGTTCCGGAGGAGGCCGAGGCCGAGCTCCCGGAGGAGACGCCGGCCGCCGACGTCGAGGCCGTCGACGTCGACCGAGGTCGTCGCCGACGAGGTCGAGGAGACGCGAGGCGGAGCCGGTCGAGCTTCCGGAGGGCGCCGTTGCTGCCCCGGACGACGGCTCCGTCCCGGAGGGCTACGAGATCAAGGGCAACGCCAACTCGATGAAGTACCACGTTCCCGGCGGCCGGTACTACGACATCACCATCGCTGACGTGTTCTTCGACACCGTCGAGCACGCCGAGGCGGCCGGCTACGAGGGCCCCCTGCCGACGAGGCCGTCATCGAAGAGACGGTCGAGGCCGAGCAAGCGGACGACACGGAAGAGGACGGCTGACATGGGCCAGAAGATCAACCCCTACGGGTTCCGCCTCGGCGTGACCACCGACTGGAAGAGCCGCTGGTTCAGCGAGCGCCAGTACAAGGAGTACCTCACCGAGGACTGGAAGATCCGTGAGGCGATCATGCGCCGCATGGAGTCGGCGGCGATCAGCCGCATCGAGATCGAGCGCACCCGGGACAAGGTCCGCGTCGACGTGCACACGGCCCGTCCGGGCATCGTCATCGGCCGTCGCGGCGCCCAGGCCGACGAGCTGCGGGCGATCATCACCAAGATCACCGGTAACCCCAAGGTGCAGCTGAACATCGTCGAGATCAAGAGCCCCGAGCTCGACGCCGCGCTCATCGCCCAGGGCGTCGCCGACCAGCTCGCCAACCGCATCGCCTTCCGGCGGGCGATGAAGCGGGCCGTGCAGAACGCCCAGCGCGCCGGTGCCCTCGGCATCCGCGTGCAGTGCTCGGGTCGCCTCGGCGGCGCCGAGATGAGCCGCACCGAGTGGTACCGCGAGGGTCGCGTGCCGCTGCACACGCTGCGCGCCGACATCGACTACGGCTTCCGCGAGGCCCGCACCACGAGCGGTCGCGTCGGCGTCAAGGTGTGGCTCTACCGGGGCGACATCCTCCCGTACAAGTCGACCGACCGACGACAAGATCGCCCGCGAGGCGGCGATGGCCGTCGGCGAGACGTCGGGCCAGGCCGCCGAGCCGCGCCGCGTCGTGTCCTCGGCCGCCCGCCGCCAGGCGGAGGCCGAGCCGGAGACGCAGCCGCTGTTGAAGGAAGCCGACCCCGAGCTCGAGAAGCTGCTCGACGAGGAGGAGGCGATCGCCCGTCGCACCCACGACGAGCACGAGACCCCGCACTTCCGAGGGGATGACTGACGACTGAAGACGTGAGGAGCTGACCATGTTGATGCCCCGCAAGGTCGCCCATCGCAAGCACCACCGTGGCCGCACCGCCGGCCTGGCCAAGGGCGGCACCGAGCTCTCCTTCGGCGAGTACGGCATCCAGGCGCTCGAGCCGGGCTGGCTCACCGCCCGCCAGATCGAGGCCGCCCGTATCGCCATGACCCGCGCCATCAAGCGCGGCGGCAAGGTCTGGATCAACGTGTTCCCCGACAAGCCGGTGACCAAGAAGCCGGCCGAGACCCGCATGGGCTCGGGCAAGGGCAACCCCGAGCTGTGGGTCGCCGTCGTCAAGCCCGGCCGCATCCTGTTCGAGCTCTCGTTCCCCAACGAGGAGCAGGCCCGGATCGCGATGAACAAGGCGATCCAGAAGCTGCCGATCAAGGCGCGCGTCGTCACCCGAGAGGAGACGGTTCTGATGGCGCGGAAGACCGCCGACCTCGCCGAGATGAACCTCGGCGACCTCATCGACGAGCTGCGCGAGACGAAGCAGGAGGCGCTCAACCTGCGCTTCCGCAACGCCACCGGCCAGCTCGACAACACGGCCGAGATGACCCGCGTGCGTCGCCAGATCGCCCGCATCAACACGTTCATCCGCCAGCGCGAGATCGAAGAGGCAAGCAAGTGAGCGAAGAAGACGTGAGCACCGCCGTGACGATGCGGCCGGCGAGGCGCTGGAGCGCCCGCCGTGCCGAGCCGGAGCAGCCGACGTCCGACCAGCACCCGGCCCGCCGCGCGGAAGGTCCGCGAAGGCGTCGTCACGTCGAGCGGCATGGACAAGACAGCCGTCGTGTCCGTGATCGAGCGCGTCCGGCACCCGAAGTACAACAAGTTCGTCCTGCAGACCAAGAAGCTGTACGCCCACGACGAGACCAACGACGTCAACGTCGGCGACCGGGTGCGGGTGATGGAGACCCGCCCGGTGTCGAAGTCGAAGCGCTGGCGCGTCGTCGAGGTCCTGGAGCGGGCGAAGTGACGTTCAGCAGGAGTCCAGGCTCCGGGTCGCCGACAACTCCGGCGCCAAGGAGGTCTCGTCATCAAGGTGCTCGGTGGCACGCGCCGCCGCTACGCCTCGATCGGCGACATCTTCGTGGCGACCGTCAAGGACGCCATCCCCGGTGCCGGCGTCAAGAAGGCGACGTCGTCAAGTGCGTCGTTGTGCGCACCAAGAAGGAGAAGCGTCGTCCCGACGGCAGCTACATCGGCTTCGACGAGAACGCGGCCGTGCTGATCAAGGACGACCTCACCCCCTTCGCGGCACCCGCATCTTCGGCCGAGTGGGCCGTGAGCTGCGCGATCGCCGGTTCATGCGAATCCTCGCTCGCACCGGAGGTGCTCCGGCGACGAAGTTCAAGAAGGGTGACACCGTCGTGGTGATCACCGGCAAGGACGGCAAGCAGGGCGAGATCCAGCGCTGATGCCGGCGGCCGACAAGGTCATCGTCTGGGCGTCAACACGGCGACGAACACGCCAAGGCCCGTCGTGCCAACGACAAGGCCGGGATCATCCACCGCGACATGCCCATCTACGTCAGCAACGTGGCACTCGTGCACAAGGGCAAGCTGGTTCGCGCCGGCTACGTGTCCGCAACGGCAAGAAGGTCCGCGTCGCCCGGCTGGGCGCGGGAAGACGGAGGTCGTCTGATGAGCGATGTC
>CAVVMS010000004.1:0-48474 GCA_963749315.1 uncultured Acidimicrobiia bacterium | reverse complement strand
CCGTGCCGGCGTGGACGAGGACGAGGTCGCCGACCGCGACGGGTGCGACGAGCGCCGTGTCGACCGTCTCGGTGCCAGCGGCCGAGCGGACGCTCGCCAGCCCGTCGGGTTCGACCGCCAGCACCTCGGCCGGCCGTCCCTCGTCGGAGCAGGTGATGCAGACCGGCGCGGCGTCGTCGGCGGGCGGCTCGACCACGCCCGGGTGTTCGAAGCAGACGTGGGTGAGCTCCCACAGCAGGTGGTACAGCCTGACGACCGAGCCGTCGTGGCGGGCGGCGCCGGGCTGGTCCGCGTCAGCCCACAGCACGTGATGGGCGACACCGGCGGGTGGGCGCGGGCCGGCGCCGATCCAGACGGTCGTCAACCCCCAGGCCTCGGCACGGCGCAGCAGGGCGGTGGCACCGATCGTGTCGGCGCTGCCGAGGAACGCCAGCACGTCCCCGGCCGCCGACACGGTCCGCAGCGCGGCGATCGGATCCGGCGCGTCGACAGAGACGGCGGGCAGGGCCCGCTTGCCGACGATCACCGGGTGGACGAACTCGACGGCGATGTGGCGAGCGTGCTCCGTCCAGTGCGGCGCGACGCACCACATCGTCGCCCCGGCGGCGAACTGCCGGGCGAGGTCGAGGGCGGCCGAGGCGAGGTCCGCGCCGAGGTCCCGGTCGATCGCTGCGGTGCCGCCGTGCGCCGTCGCGGCGTTCTTGTCCGTGTGGCTCACGTGCGCCCCCTCGGCTCTCGAACCCCCGGCAGGCTGGGTATCCTACGCGCCGAGAGCGGGGGCCATGAGCGAGCGAACGAGCGACGAGGCGGGCGATCCGATCCGGCTGGCTGCGCTCGAGGCGTTCGTCGAGGTGTCGGCGGACGCGCTGATCAGCCAGGACGCGGACGGGCGCATCGTCGCGTGGAACCGGAGTGCCGAGCGCATCTTCGGCCGCCACGCCGAGGACGTCGTCGGCACGCCGATGCGCGATCTCTTCCCGGAGCACGTGCGCGACGACGTCGTCGTGCTGCTCGACACGGTCGCCGGCGGGGCGCGCGTCGACCACGTCGAGACCGAGGTCGCCAGGCGTGACGGCATGCGCATCCCGATCTCGGTGTCGCTCCGTCCGGTCTGCGACGCCGACGGGTCGTGCTGCGGCGTCGTGGGTGTGGCGCGCGACCTGACCGAGCAGCGCCTGACGCAGTCCGCGCTGGCGGAGACCGAGGCCCGCCTGCGCGACGCCGAGGCGCTGGCCCACGCCGGCAGGTGGCTCTGGGACGTCGAGAGCGGCGCCGTGCAGTGGAGCGAGGAGATGCACCGCATCAACGGTGTCGACCCGGCCACGTTCGAGGGCACGCTCGACGCCCACCTCGCCCGTGTCCACCCCGACGACGTCGACGCCCTCCGTGAAGCGTTCGACGACCGCCGTGTCGACGCGGCGACCGTTCGACATCGAGTACCGGATCCGGCACCACGACGGTGCTGATCGGTGGCTCTACTCGCGCGCCGAGCCGACGTTCGGGTCCACCGGCGCGGTCGTCGGGCTACGTGGGTTCGCCCAGGACATCACCGACCGTCGCGACACCCGCAGCACGGCGCTGATCGCTCACTGAGGCCTGACGGGCTCGCCGACGAGTCGGCGGACGCGGTCGACGAGATCGGCGCCGACCACCGACGTCGCCGTCGCCCGGACCGACGTCGCCGCCTCCTGGTGCTGCTCGACGATGTCGGCGAGGTTGCGCAGGGCGTGGCCGACGTGACCACGCACGGTCACGACCAGGTCGTGCACCTCCTCGGAGTCGAGGACTGCACGCAGCGCCTGCACGACGTCGTCGAAGTCCTCCTTGTCGGCGCGAGCGCCGAGGACGTAGCCCGACGCGAGAGCGACCAACCAGATCACGGCTCGACCTCCTCCGCTTCGAGGTACAGCTTGACCACCACGTCCGGGTAGATCCGCAGCATCAGCACCGTCGGTGAGCTGATGTCGAAGTCGCGGATGTCGACCACCTGCTCGCCGGTCACCGACAACCGGCCGGGCGACGGCTGGTCCACGACGACCGTTCCTTCGAGACGGCGGGCGACACCGTGGATGGTGACCTCGCTGGCCACCTGGTAGTGATCGGGCGCGCCACTGGGCACGCACTCGTCGAGCTCGAGGACCACCTCCGGGAAGCGGCGGGCATCGATGCGCCGGCGCAGCTCGGCGTCGTAGATGGCGTTGCCCGAGCGCAGTCCCTCGGTCGGGACGATCACGGTCGCCGTCGTCAGCTCGTCGGGCAGCACGCCGCCACCGCGCACCCGTGTCTCGATCGAGCCGGTCAGGCCGATCACGCCGAACGTCAGCGGACCGACCGACGACCGCGCCTCGACGAGCACGGCGGAGCGATCGGGGACGAGGGCGAAGTGGGCGTGGTAGCTGCCGGCGGGCCGTGCAGGGCGGTCGAGCGCGTCGCCGCGTCGCACGGCCGCCAGCGGTCGGGCCGACGGCTCCGTCGTCGCCGCGACAGGTGACACCGAGCGGGTCTGCACGGCACCCCAGCCGCCTTCGGCGCCGGCGAGCGCGGCATCCGCGCCACCACTCGCGGCGTAGCGCCGGAGCACGGCGTCGAGCCCGTCGCGCTCCTCCTTGATCACGCCCATCCACACCCGCAGGCCCGCTCGCCCTCGGGCGTGAGCCGGTAGAGCCGCCGCGACTGCGCCGACTTCGCCTCGTCCGACCACGACGTGACCAGGCCGTCGCGCTCGAGCTGGGCGAGGGTGCGGTACACGCTCGGCCGATCGGTGGCACCGAGCCGGAAGCCCGCGACCTCCTTGACGAGGCGGTAGCCGTACCCGGGCTCCTCGGCGAGCAGGAGGAGGACGGCCGGGAACAGGAAGCGGCGCGGCGGAGCCAGGTCGAACCGCCGCATCGACGACATCGTCCCGCTCGACTCCGCCGGCCGCTGCTCCACGATTGGACCCCCCGATCCTCGCTCGTCGCCGCCGCAGCCTCGCACGTTCGGGTCGTGCCATCGACCAGCCCTGGTACCGTCGGCGCCCCAAGGGGGTGCGCGTGCACGAGCTGTCGATGTGCGAAGCGATCGCCCGGAAGGTGGTCGACCGAGCCGCCGGGCGGCGGGTGCTGACGGTGACGATCCGCGTCGGTCACCTGCGCCAGGTCGTGCCCGACGCGATGGCGTTCTCGTGGGAGATGCTCACCGCAACCACCTCACTTGAAGGCGCCCAACTGGAGATCGAGCACGTGCCGGCGACGGTTGCGTGCAACGCATGCGCGTCCGTCACGACACTCGACGTCCCCGTCTTCGCTTGCGCCACGTGCGGATCGCGCGACGTCGCGCTGCGTTCCGGCGACGAGCTGATGTTGGTCTCGTTGGAGACAGCCGATCAACCGGCGTTGCGGGGCGAGGCGCGCTGATGGGCCGCTTCCACCGCCACCCCGACGGCACCGTGCACGAGCACGACCACGACGGGGACCACGACCACCACCGCGACGTCGGCGACCACAGCGGCTACGTCGACACGGGCACGAGCCGGGTCGAGGTGCTCGAGCGGATCCTCGACGAGAACGACCGCGTCGCGGCGACGACGCGGACCGAGCTGCACACCCACGGCGTGCGGACGGTCAACCTGATGTCCGCCCCGGGCGCCGGCAAGACGACGCTGCTGAGGCGCACACTCGCTGCGCTCGAGGGGCGCGTCCGCGTCGGCATCCTCGAGGGTGACATCGCCACCAGCCTCGACGCCGACCAGCTCGACGGCTTCGGCGCAGCCGTGTCGCTCGTCAACACGAGTGCCGGTTTCGGTGGCGAGTGCCATCTCGACGCCGTGATGGTGCGCTCCGGGCTGGAGCGACTGCCCCTCGCCGATCTCGACCTGCTGGTGATCGAGAACGTCGGCAACCTCGTCTGCCCGGCCGAGTTCGACGTGGGTGAGGACGCCAAGGCGATGGTCTACGCGGTGACGGAGGGCGAGGAGAAGCCACTGAAGTACCCCGTCATGTTCCGCGCCGCCGACGTGGTGGTCGTCAACAAGGTCGACCTGCTCCCGCACCTCGACGTCGACCTCGACCGCCTGCTCGCCAACGTCGATGCCGTCAACCCGACGGCCAGGATCATCCGCGCCAGCGCACGCACCGGGGAGGGAGTGGACGAGTGGTGCGAGTGGTTGGCACCGGCTTGAAGTCGTGACGTTGTGGGAAGGCCACGGGCATGTCCACGACGCCGATCGATCGCACCCACGACGCCACCAGACGACTGGAGACCTACCTGCGTGACCACTTCGCCGGCTCCACGTCCGGTCTGGCGTTGGCGAAGCGGTGCCGCGAGTCGAACGTCGGAACGCCCTACGAACCGCTGCTGCTCGCCCTGGAGTCCGAGATCGACGAGGACCGCCAATCGCTGCGGGCGATCATGTCCCGCCTCGGCGTGGCTCCGAGCGAGGTGAAGTCGGCGATCGGAGCCATCGCCGAGGTCGTCGGGCGCCTGAAGACCAACGGCCACCTCCGGGAGTACTCGCCGGCCAGCCGGATGATCGAGCTGGAGATGCTCGCTGCCGGCATCACGACCAAGCGCAACCTGTGGCGGGCCCTGCGGGTCACGGCCCGGCCCGAGCTCGACACCGACGAGCTGGACCGGCTCATCGCCCGGGCGACCTCACAGCTCGAACGGGTGCTCGACGGCCACGAGCGCGCCGCTGCCGAAGCGCTCAACTGATCCCCGACGCGACCATCGGTTCTGGCAGAGATCCGAAACTGGACTCACTCCAGGACGCGTGATAAGACTCCGGGCATGTCGAGGAGGACATCGGTTGACAACGATGCACTGCTCCGCCGGCACGGCATGCAGGTCACCGCGCAGCGCCTCGCGGTGCTGCGTGCGGTCTCCGACCAACCGCACAGTGCGGCCGAGGACATCTGCAACGTCGTGCGGTCCGAGATTGGTGCCGTCTCACGTCAAGCGGTGTACGACGCCCTCGCCGCGCTCACCGACAAGGGCATCCTTCGGCGCATCCAACCCGCCGGCTCGCCGGCCCGCTACGAGGATCGAGTCGGTGACAACCACCACCACCTCATCTGCCGCACGTGTGGGCAGATGGTCGACGTCGACTGTGCCGTCGGCGACACTCCGTGCTTGACGGCCGCCGACGATTCGGGCTACGAGGTCGACGAAGCCGAGGTCGTCTACTGGGGCCGATGCCCCGCATGTGTCGCCACAACCAGTCAGCAGCAGGAACCACCGAACGAGGAGAAGCACCGTCGTGTCTGAGAGCGAGAACCCAGTCATCCCCGCACCGGAGGCGCAGCCGACTCGGCCCAGGTCGAACAAGGACTGGTGGCCGAACCAGCTCGATCTGCAGGTGCTCCACCAGCACTCGCCCCGTGCCAATCCGATGGACGAGGACTTCGACTACGCAGCCGAGTTCGCCACGCTCGACGTCGAGGCCCTGAAGCAGGACGTCATCGACGTGATGACGACGTCGCAGGACTGGTGGCCGGCCGACTACGGCCACTACGGGCCGCTGTTCATCCGCATGTCGTGGCACGCAGCCGGCACCTACCGCATCGCCGACGGTCGGGGCGGTGGCGGCAGCGGCGCGCAGCGCTTCGCCCCGCTGAACAGCTGGCCCGACAACGTCAGCCTCGACAAGGCACGTCGACTGCTGTGGCCGATCAAGCAGAAGTACGGGCGCAAGGTCTCCTGGGCCGACCTGATCGTGTTCGCCGGCAACTGCGCCTACGAGTCGATGGGATTGCAGACCTTCGGCTTCGGCTTCGGGCGCGAGGACATCTGGGAGCCGGAGGAGATCTTCTGGGGCCCCGAGGACACGTGGCTCGGCGACGAGCGCTACAGCGGCGACCGCGAGCTCGGCGGCCCGCTCGGCGCCGTGCAGATGGGCCTGATCTACGTCAACCCGGAGGGCCCCAACGGCAACCCGGATCCGCTCGCCTCCGCCCGGGACATCCGCGAGACGTTCGCTCGGATGGCGATGAACGACGAGGAGACGGTCGCCCTCATCGTCGGCGGGCACACGGTCGGCAAGGCCCACGGTGCCGTCGATCCGGAGTACCTCGGGCCCCGAGCCCGAGGGCTGCCCTGTCGACCTCCAGGGCCTGGGCTGGATGAACAGCCACGGCAGCGGCCACGGCGTCGACACGCTCACCAGCGGGCTCGAGGGCGCCTGGACCAACGAGCCGACGAAGTGGGACAACGGGTTCCTGGACAACCTGTTCGCCTACGAGTACGAGCTGACGACGAGCCCCGCCGGCGCCCAACAGTGGACGCCCAAGAACCCCGAGGCGCAGGACACGGTGCCCGATGCCCACGACCCGTCGACGCGGCACGCTCCGATGATGCTGACGTCGGACCTGGCGCTGAGGTTGGATCCGATCTACGCGCCGATCGCCAAGCGCTTCCACGAGAACCCCGACCAGCTCGCCGACGCCTTCGGCAGGGCGTGGTACAAGCTGCTGCACCGCGACATGGGGCCGGTCTCGCGCTACCTCGGTCCGTGGGTGGCCGAGGCGCAACCGTGGCAGGACCCCGTTCCCGCCGTCGATCACGACCTGATCGGCGAGCAGGACGTCGCCGCGCTCAAGGACAAGCTCCTCGCATCGGGGCTGTCGGTCTCCCAACTCGTGTCCACCGCCTGGGCCGCCGCGGCCAGCTTCCGTGGCACCGACAAGCGGGGTGGGGCGAACGGCGGACGGGTCCGCCTCGCGCCGCAGAAGGACTGGGAGGCGAACGAGCCGGGCGAGCTCGCCACGGCGCTGCAGACCCTCGAGGGGATCCAGCAGGACTTCAACAGCGCTCAGTCCGGCGGCACCAAGGTCTCGCTCGCCGATCTGATCGTCCTGGGCGGGTGCGCGGCCGTCGAGCAAGCGGCGAAGAGCGCCGGGCACGACATCACCGTCCCGTTCGCCCCCGGGCGCACCGACGCCTCGCAGGAGCAGACCGACGTGGAGTCGTTCGCCGTGCTCGAACCGAACGCAGACGGGTTCCGCAACTACCTCCAGGCGGGTGAGAAGTTGTCACCGGAGACGCTGCTCGTCGAGCGGGCCAACATGCTGACGCTGACGGCTCCCGAGATGACGGTGCTCATCGGTGGCATGCGTGCGCTCGACGCCAACGTCGGACATGCCGCACACGGCGTGTTCACCGACCGGCCAGGGACGCTGACCAACGACTTCTTCGTCAACCTGCTCGACATGGGCACGGAGTGGAAGCCGTCGGTGTCGTCCGAGCACGTGTACGAGGGTCGTGATCGCAGCACGGGCGAGGACAAGTGGACGGCCACCGCCGTCGACCTCGTCTTCGGTTCCAACGCCCAGTTGCGGGGCCTCGCCGAGGTCTACGCGTGTGAGGACGCCAAGGAGAAGTTCGTCCGCGACTTCGTCGCCGCGTGGGACAAGGTGATGAACCTCGATCGGTTCGACCTCGACTGATCGTCGAGGTTCCGGATCCGGGACCGCGTGGTACACGGGTCGGGTGACCCTCGCCGAAGCCGTTGCCCGTCCGATGCTCGCCAGCATGTTCATCGCCGGCGGCCTCGACTCCGTCCGCAACGGCGGCAAGAAGGCGGCGGCGGCCGAAGCCGTGACGGAGCCGGTGACGACGGCCACCGGCCTCGACGCCGCGCAGCTCGTCAGGATCAACGGTGCCGTGCAGGTCGCCGCCGGTGCGGCACTGGCGTTCGGCATCCTGCCGCGGCCGGCGGCGGCCGTGCTCGCCGTCTCACTCGTCCCGACGACACTCGCCGGCCATCGCTTCTGGGAGCTCGACGATCCCAAGCAACGTGCCGGTCAGCGGATCCACTTCCTGAAGAACGTCGCCATGCTCGGCGGCCTCGTGTTGGCCGCGACGAGCACCGGCGGTCGCCCGTCGCTGCCGTGGCGGGCCAAGCGAACCGTGGCCCACGGGATCGAGAGCACCCGCGAGGGCATCGGCGCCCTGCGCCAGCGCCGTCTCCGTGACGCTCAGCCCAGCTTGGGCAGGCCCTTGCGCAGGTTGCGGATGCCCTGGGCGATGCGCTTCTCGTTCTCGATCAGCGCGAAGCGGGCAAAGCCCTCGCCCCCCGGCCCGAAGCCGACACCGGGCGACAGCGCCACGTCGGCCTCGCGCACGACGAGCGAGCAGAACTCGACCGAGTCGAGCTCGGCGTACGGCTCGGGGATCGGCGCCCAGACGAACATCGACCCGCTCGGCTTGGGGATCTCCCAGCCGATGCGGGCCAGCCCGTCGATCAGCGCGTCGCGCCGGCGCTGGTAGGTCGAGCACACCTCGAGCGGGAAGTCGGGCTCCTCGTTCAGCGTCACCGTGGCGGCGATCTGCACCGGCTGGAACATGCCGTAGTCGAGGTAGCTCTTCAGCTTGACCAGTGCCTGCACGACCTCGGCGTTCCCGAGCAGGAAGGCACAGCGCCAGCCGGCCATGGAGAAGCTCTTGGTCATCGAGTACAGCTCGACGGCGCACTCCTTGGCGCCCTCGGCCTGGAGGATGCTCGGCGGCCGGTAGCCGTCGAACCCGACGTCGGCGTAGGCGAAGTCGTGGACGACGATCATCTCCCGCTCGCGGCAGAAGTCGACGACGCGCTGCATGAACGGCAGCTCGACGACGGCGCCCGTCGGGTTGTGCGGGAACGACATCACGAGCACGCGCGGCTTGGGCCAGCCGATGTCGTACGCCGTGGTCAGGCGGTCGAAGAACTCCTCGGCGAAGTCCTCGCGCTCCTCTGGGTGGGCGAGCGCGCGCATCGGCACCTGCCGCAGGTCGGCGCCGGCGAACAGCGGACCGTAGATGTGGATCGGGTAGCTCGGGCTGGGGACGATGGCCGCGTCGCCCCGGTCGAGGAGCACCCACATCAGGTGGCTGAAGCCCTCCTTGGAGCCGATCGTGTTGGTGATCTCCAGCTCCGGATCGAGCGTGACGTCCCACTGGCGCTGGTAGTAGCCGGCGATCGCCTCGCGCAGCTTGGGCAGCCCGCGCGACATCGAGTAGCGGTGGTTGGCCGGCTTCTCAGCCGCTTCGGCGAGCTTGCGCACGGCGATGTCGGGCGAGGGGATGTCGGGGTTGCCGAAGCCGAGGTCGATCACGTCGCGTCCTGCCCGCCGTGCCTCGATCTTCAAGTTGTTGATGATCGTGAAGACGTACGGCGGCAAGTTGGCGATGCGCCTGAACTCCATGTGCAGACGCTACCCGTGGCCCTCTGCCAAACTGGAGGCCGAATGAGCAGAGCACCACGCGACGGGTGCATCTTCGTGGTCATCGAGATACCACGGGGCAGCCGCAACAAGTATGAGATCGACCACGTCGACAACCGGGTCTTCCTCGACCGCCGGCTGTTCACGGCGACCACCTATCCCGCCGATTACGGGTTCGTGCCGCACACCCTCGGCGGCGACGGCGACCCGCTCGACGCGCTGGTGCTGCTCGACGACCCGGTGTACCCCGGCGTCTGGGTCGAGGCTCGCCCGATCGGCGTGCTGTACATGGAGGACGAGGCCGGCGAGGACGCCAAGCTGATCTGCGTCCCGCCCGGCGAACCACGTTGGGAACGGGTCGATGACATCGCCGACATGACCCCGCAACTGCTCGCCGAGATCCAGCACTTCTTCGAGGTCTACAAGGCGCTCGAGCCAGGCAAGCACTCGTCGACCGGGCGGGGTCGGCGGGCGGGAGGACGCCTGGCGGGAGATCGAGACGGCGCAGGGCGAACTACGTCCCGCCGGCCGCCGACGCCTGAAGGACCCGCGTGCGGACCCGGCCGAGCAGGGCGCGGTCGGCGGCGTGGTCCGAGCAGTCGATCAGCACCGAGCGGTGGGTCGTCCCTTCGTTGGGTGAGCCGGCAGCCATCTGCGCCCACGCCGCCAGGATCTGAGCGCCGCAAGAACGGCTGGTCGCTCGACCGCGAGGCGAGCATGGCGACGCGACCGATCGGGAAGCGGTCGACCACCCGCTGCAACTCGTAGCCGGTGCCGGCGTGCTCGCGGTGGTAGCCGGACAGGTCGAGCACGACGACGTCGACGCGCGCCAGGAGCAGATCGACCGCCCGCTTCCAGAAGCTGCCGTGGCACATCAGCTGGCGCGACGGGTACACGGGGTGTGCGCTCTCGATGTCCGGGTCTGCGTGCTTCGACATGGCGACCCGGAGGCGAGTCATCCACGCTCGACACGCGCGCGGTCGCGTCGGGATCGACGGGACGCGGCTCGGGCTTGCGCGGGGCCTCGGCCAGCACCTGCTCGAGCTCGGCCTCCGACGTGATGAACAGGTCCTCCCCCGAGCGCGCCCGCTGCGCCACCTCGAGCTCGTCGGCGGTCACCGAGGTGGCGCTGCGCAGGAGGTGGACGTAGCCGTACTCCCGCCACGGCCCGGCCAGGAACCGAGCCGGTCCCCTGCTCGTTGTCGAACAGGCGCAGGTAGAGGATGGATGGCGGCGGGTCGCCGAACGAGTTGGTGTCCGCCGTGATCCGCTTGGTGCTCGCCCTGGCCGGCCCGGTGGTGAGCATGATCACGTCGAGCGGCGGGATCGCCGCCGCCCGCCGCGCCGAGATGTCGGCGTCGTGCAGATGCGCAGCGGTGGGGCCGACGTCCGCGGACAGCCGCTCCACGGCGCGGCCGATCCGCCACTTCCGGAACGACCGCCACGCCGCGACGGCGCCGGCCAGCGCCAGACCGGCGACGAGCACGACGCCGAAGGGATCGATCCCCTCGCCGTCGTCCGACTCGGGCAGCGTGACGACACCGAGCAGCGCCAGCACGGCGTAGGTGACGACGGCGACGACGAGCAGCCACATGACGACCAGTCGGACGACGACCTTGAGCCCTCCGGGCGCGTCGGGCACGGCGTCGACGTGGGTCTCGGTCGGCGGCACGAGCGCGGCGGTCGACGGATCGCCGCAGCATGCGCTCCCAGCGCACGGCGCGCCGCCAGCGCAGGAAGTGCACGAGGGCGACGCCGACGAACCACAGCAGTGCCAGGGCGAGCACGGCGAGGACGATCCACACGACGTTGCGGGCGGTGTCCTCGACGTCCGGCTCGAGGTCGTCCGGCCAGAACCTGACCACGACGAACACGACCCCCGTGCCGATCGCGGCGTAGAACAGCGCCCGCCCGAGCGCGCTCCACATCATCCGTCGCTCGGCCCTCGGATCCCTGCGCGTCTCGGCCATCTCATGTTTGGGCTCGGCTCGCAGGCAAGCTGCTCGCCTCGCCTCCCGAGCTCGCCGCCGCCGCTACGCAGCGGCGCCCAGCTCGAAACCTACTCTGCGCAGCTCGCAGGAGCTGCTCGCCTCGCAGCTCGACCTCGAGCTACTCCTGGCGGCGCGCTGGCCGGCGAACATTGCCGCCCCGATCGCCCCGGCTCGCTCGCCGAGCTCGGCGAACGCCAGCGCCGGGTGCGGTCGCAGCTCCGGCGCGTAGAGCAGCTCGGTGAACCAGCGCTGGATCGGGTCGAGGTACAGGTCTGACCCCTCCGCCAGCCCCCCGCCGAGCACGAACGTCGCCGGGTCGAGGGCGTTGGTGAGGTTGACGAGACCGAGGGCGACCCAGCGGGCGAACTCGTCGATGACCGCCAGCGCGCCGGGATCGCCTTCGCGTGCCGCCGCCTGGACGTGCTCGCCACGAACCATCGCGGCGTCGCCTCCGGCCACCTGGACCACCCTTCGCAACCGTCCGCCGACCGCCGCCGCCCGCGCCAGCTGAGCGAGGCCCGACCCGGACGCGTAGCGCTCCCAGCACCCGCGCCGGCCGCACACGCACGGTGGGCCGTCCGGGTCGACGACCATGTGCCCGAACTCGCCGGTGAAGCCGTTGGCACCGACGACGAGGCGTCCGGCGGCGACCACGCCGCCGCCGATCCCCGTCCCGAGCGTCACCATCACCATGTCGTCGACGCCTCGGCCGGCTCCCGTGCGCCACTCGGCGAGGGCGGCGCAGGTGGCGTCGTTGGACACGGCGACGGGTCGTTCGAGACTGGCGCGGAGTCGTCCGGCGACGTCGAGCTCGGTGACCGTGGGGATGTTCGGCGACGACCGCAGCACGCCGTCGATCGTGATCAGGCCGGGCACGCCGACCCCGACCGCGTCGACCGGGCCGGCCGTCTCGACGAGCTCGGCGACGATCCCGGCGAGCTCGTCGATCAGGGCGTCGGCGTCGTACGGCGTGCGCTCGCGGGTGTCGGCGACGAGCGTGCCGTCGGCCTCGACGACGACGCCGAGGCACTTCGTGCCTCCGACGTCGATCCCGAGAAGGCGGCCGGGCACGTTGGGGACGGTGTTCAGGACTCGGCGCGGACCCTGAGCTCGCGGACCGAGTTGAGGATGCGCACCTCGGCCCGTCGCTTCACGAAGCCGGGCAACGGCGCGGCGAGCTCGATGGCCAGGTCGTAGCGGACCTCGGTGCCGCCGTCGTCGGTCGGCGTGAGGTAGTAGGCGCCCTCGATCGACCGTTGGATGTCACCCTTGACCATCTTCCACGCCAGCACGTCGGGCGCGTTGGTGTAGTCGTAGGCGAGCGTGTAGTGGGTGCTGCGCCCGAGCGCCGACGCGCGGAACTCGACCTCCGACGGGCGCTGCTGCTCGTCGCGCGAGCGCACCACGACATCCTTCACGTCACGCACCCAGTCCGGGTAGCGCTCGACGTCGGCGGCGATCTCCCACACCCGCCCAGGTGGGGCGGCGATGCGGATCGTCTCCGAGGCGGTCTCGGCCATCGGCACAGTCTGCCATGAAGCTCCTCACGCCCCGTCGTCGCGAGATTCCGACCGTGGCGGGAAGCGGGCGTGGTACGCCGCCCACAGCCCGTTGAGGCCGAAGCCGAACATCGGCACGAGGAAACCGAGCGCCAGCGACGAGCCGGGCTTGCCGTCGGGCCCGTCGAGCCGGGCGAACGTGGTCGCCACGGCGATGATGACCTGCGCGGCCAGTGCGCCGAGCATCAGCCGGCGCACACGAGCGGGTGTCGGCCGGCCGAGCAGGAGGTACAGCTCGACGACGCCGATCTGGTCGCGCCGGCTGCGCTGCACGGCGTTGTAGTACGACCACAGGAAGGCGAACACGCCGACGGCGAACAGGGCGAGCGCGGTGATCGCCCCGACCCACTGCCAGAACGTCGTGAACAACGCGGCGGCGAGCGCGGCCGTGACGGCGAACAGCGCCGTCCCGGCGAGGTCGGCGGCGATGAGCACGTCACCCGCTGCCACGCTGTCGTCGAGCCGCGTTGTCACCGCCGTACCCACCCTCACCAGACGCCGAGCGAACGGCCCAGTCGCTCGGCCAGCACGTCGTAGGAGAACTCGGCGACCGCTCGCTCCCGCGACGCCGTCGACATCGCCGCCCGCTTCGCCGGGTCGTCGAGCAAGGCCTCGAACGCCTCGGCGACGGCCGTCGGATCGTCGGGTCGGCCGACCACCAGCCCGGTGACGCCGTGGTCGACCGCCTCCGCAGCCCCGCCCGACTCGCCCGCGACCTGCGGCACGCCGCACGCCGCGGCCTCGACGAAGACGATGCCGAAGCCCTCCTGCTCGAGCCCGCCCCAGCGGGTCCGGCAGGCCATCGCGAACAGGTCGCCGCACCCGTACAGCGCCGGAAGGTCGTCGTTGGCGACGCGCCCGAGGAAGCGCACCGGCGCCTTGTGCTCGGCGGCGAGACGGCGCAGGCGACGTTCGTCGCGTCCGCCACCGGAGATCGCCAGCAGCAGATCCGGCCGTCGCGGCGCGAGCAGGGCGACCGCCTCGATGGCGACGTCGAAGCCCTTGCGCGGGACCAGTCGCGAGATCGACACGATCAGCTCGCCGTCGGACGGCAGGCCGAACTGGCGGCGAGCGGCGAGGCAGCCGTCAGCGCCGAGCGGGCGGAACCGATCGGTGTCGACACCGGGAGGGACGACCGTGACGGGCAGCGTGCGCTCGGCGGCTCGCTCGGCCTCGGTGGCCGCGTAGCGGCCGGCGGAGATGACGTGGCGGGCGCGACGCAGCACGTTGCCGAGCGCCTGGCGCGACCCGGGCAGGCGTCCTGGCACGGTGACCTCGGCGCCGTGCAGCACGACGTCGTAGGGCAGCTGCAGCGACGGCCCGACCAACCCGAGCGGCAACGCCGGATCGAGGACGACGAGGTCGGCGCCGACGTCGCGGGCCAGCTCGTCGATCCGCCTGACCATCCACGGGTGCGGCAGCAGGACGGCCTCTCGAGTCCGCTCGATGCGGAAGGCCTGGTCGTCGTCGAAGCGCCGGGCCCCGTGGTACGGGCTGGTCAGCACGGCGAAGCGGTCGGGCGGCAGGCGCCGCCACCACTCCCACAGCAGCGACTGGATCCCGCCGATCTTCGGTGGGAAGTCGTTGGTGACGAGGAGGTGCTTCACGCCGGCATGTGCAGGCCGAGCCGCTCCGATGCCCAGCGGGCGTGCTCGGCGAGGACTTCGTCGTCGTCCTGGCGGTAGCGGGCGAGCGTGACGCCCACCCGCGGGTCCTCCGCATCGGCGGTGTTGCCGAGGACGACCAAGGCGTTGCGTCGCAGCCAGCGCGGGTCGCGGCCGGCGATGTACCAGCGCCCGTGGCGCTCGAGCAGCGTCTCGTCGTCGGCGTCGAGCAGGTCGAGCACGTCGACCCATGCCTCGACCGCGGCATCCAGCGGCACCCGGTGCCGGCGACCGAGACGCACCGTCGGCGGGCACGCCTCCTGGCAGTCGTCGCACCCGTAGATGCGGTCTCCGATGGCGGTGCGCAGCGGCTCGGGGATCGAGCCGGGACGTTGCAGGACCCAGGCGAGGCAGCGGTTGGCGTCGATCACACCAGGGGCGACGATGGCGCCCGTCGGGCAGGCGTCGAGGCAGCGCCGGCAGGTGCCGCAGCCGTCGGGGACCGGTTGCCCGGCCGGCAGCTCGGCCGTGGTGACGACGCAGCCGAGGACGAACCAACTCCCGGCGCCGGGCAACAGGACGTTGGCGTTCTTGCCGAACCATCCCAGCCCGGCCAGGTGGGCGACCTCACGATCGACGATCGAGTTGTCGTCGGCGAAGGCGACGGCCCGGTGACCCGATGCGCGCAGCCGATGGGCCATCGCCCGCAGGCCGACGCGCAGTGGGCCGTAGTGGTCGACCCAGGCGTAGCGGGCGACGCGCGCCTGACAGCCCGGCGGCCGCGGTGGATCGCCGTCGGCGAGGTACGAGCGGGCGGCGACGACGATCGAACGGGCGCCGGGGACGGCTCGGTCGGGATCCGTCGAACGGTCCGGGTTGCGGTAGGTGAAGCCCATCCCGGCGTCGAAGCCGACGCGGCGGCGGTCGTGCAACGCCTGCCGGGCGCGTTCGAGCACGCCCGCCGGCGCCACGCCGAGGTGCTCGATGCCGTGCTCGCGGCCGATGTGGCGCAGGTCTTCGACGCTGGGCACGGGCTCGGGGCGACGCACGCCGCAAGCGTACGGCCGGCCCGCGCTTCGCCGCCGTTCACCTGAGCTGGAGGAACGCCTCGCTCGTGACGAGGTTGGCGCCGGCGGCCTGGACGGCACGACGCACCGCCTGGTCGTTGGTGACGACGACGAGTGGGCGTTCGACCGACGAGCCGGCGGCTTCACGGCGGATCACGTCGTCGGCGAGCTCTCCCGGCTCGGAGTAGCTGACGCGCACGTGCGCCGCTTCGCGGCGTGCGCCCCGATCACGTCGGCGCCGTCGAAGACGACCGTGATGTCGCTCCCCAGCCGGCGGGCGACGGTCTCGGCGAGGGCGATGCAGCGGCTGCGCTGCGCCGGCCAGATCCTCCTCCGGCCAGCCGAGCTTGGCGACGTTGTATCCGTCGACGAGCACCAGCGCGCCGGCCGCCCTGAGGAGGAACTCGGTGGCCCGGCGGGAGTCGCGGGCGACCCCGCCAGGCAAGGACAGCGGGACCCGCGCCGTCGGCACGACGTTCACCAGGTCGCCCAGGCGGTCGGCCAGCCGGCGCGCCGAACCGGCCAGCTCGCGGAGCTCGCCCACCTGGGCGCCGGACACACCGACGCCTCCGCGCTCGGCGCGATCGGCCAGCAGGTCGTCACGCTGGCGCTCGGCGGTGGCGGCGCGCTCGTTAGCCGCATCGCGTTCGGCCTCGACGTCCGCCAGGCGGCGCCGCGCCGCCTCGGCGCGGTCATTGGCGTGGCGGACGGCCGAGGCGGGCGGCGGTCGAGCTCCGCCCGTGCCGCATCCGCCGCAGCGATCGCCGCCGCCGCCCGCTCCCGCTCGGCCGCGACCTGCGCCGCGGCGGCGTCGAGACGACCCTGCAGGGCGACCAGGTCCGCCCGCGCCCGCACGGCAGCGTGCTCGGCGGCCTCCCGCTTGCGCTCGGCCCTGCGCGCGGCGGACTCGTCGCGGACGCCGCGTCGAGGCCTCCTTGTCGGCGGCGACGAGCTCGGCGACGCGCTGCTTCCCAGCCGTCGTCGCGGCGCAGCCACTCGATGCCGATCTCGTCGACGAGGCTCCGGCACGGCACCATCGGCCAGCCGGCGACGGAAGTCGGCGTCGGCGTCGATCGCCCGGCGCAGCTTGCCCAGCTCGCCGGTCGGGATGCGCTGCGGCTGGCGCACGAACGGCTTGAGCGCCGCGGGGTACGTGTCCGGCGGCCTGGTGCGCTGGGCGAGGGCGACGGCGAACTCGATCGCCGGGCGGAGGTAGCGGTGCTCCAGCGCCGGGGCGGCCATCGCTCCACGATAGATGCCTCGCTCAGCGAACAGGTGTTTGACACGAACGGACGTTCGTGGTCTCATGCTCATCGTGACATCGACGGTTGGGGCGCGTCCGGTGCAGGGCAGCTTCGACGACTTCGGCACGCCGCTGGCCGACGTCACGTTCTGCGTGCTCGACCTGGAGACGACCGGCGGCAACCGCGCCGACGACTCGATCACCGAGGTCGGCGCCGTCAAGGTCCGCGGCGGCGAGTGCCTCGGCACGTTCCAGACGCTCGTCAACCCGGGCAGGGCGATCCCGCCTGTCATCACCGTCCTCACCGGGCTCACCGACGCCCTGGTCGCCCCGGCGCCGCGGATCGAGACGGTCCTGCCGTCGCTGCTCGAGTTCACGCGCGACACCGTGCTGGTCGGGCACAACATCGGCTTCGACGTCGCCTTCCTGCGCGCCGCCTTCGAGCGGGCCGGGCACCCGCGTTACGACCCCGTGCGGATCGACACCGTCGCCCTCGCCCGGCGCCTCGTGCGTGACGAGGTGCCCGACTGCCGGCTCGGCACGCTGGCGTCGCGCTTCCGCCTCGATCATCGCCCCACGCACCGGGCGCTCGACGACGCCCTCGCCACCACCGATCTGCTGCACCTGCTCATCGAACGGGCGTCCGGGCTCGGCGTGCTCGGGCTCGACGACCTCACGACGCTCGCCTCGATGGCCGGGCACCCGCAGGCTGCCAAGCTCAAGTTGACGTCGAACCTGCCGCGCTCCCCCGGCGTGTACCTGTTCTGCGGCCACCGCGACGAGGTCCTGTACGTCGGCAAGGCGACCAACCTGCGCCAGCGCGTGCGCAGCTACTTCGGGCGCGAGGACCGGAGGCGGATCGGGCCGATGCTGCGCGAGGCGCAGTCGGTGCGCCACCACCTGCTGCCCGACCCGCTGTCCGCCGAGGTCGTCGAAGCTCGTCTGATCGCCCGCCTGAAGCCGCGCTACAACCGCGCCGGCACGCACGCCGACCGCTACTGCTACGTCCGCCTCGACGTCGACTCGGCGTGGCCCCGGCTGGCCATCGTCCGCGACGCCGCGCGCACCGGGCTGCACCTCGGGCCGCTGCCGTCGCGGACGATGGCGACCTTCGTCGTCGAGGCGCTGCAGGCCGTGCTGCCGTTGCGCCGATGCTCGGTCCGGCTCGGCCGCAACCACACGCCGGCACCGGATGCCTCGCCCTGCGTGGCCGCCCAGTTGGGTGTCGCTGCCTGCCCGTGCGCCGGGCTGGCCGACCGGCACGACTACGACGACGCCGTCACCGCGGCCGCTGACGCCATCGAGGGGCGGCCCGACGCCGTGGTCGAGCGGCTGGGGGCACGGATGACCGCGCTGGCCGCCAATCAGCGCTACGAGGAGGCGGCGACCGCACGCGACCGGCTGTCGGCACTCGAGGGGGCGGTCAAGCGCACTCGCCAGATGGAGGCGTTGCTGTCGAGAGGGCGCTTCGAGACCAGCCGCGGCGACGTCACCTGGGTCGTCGACCGCGCCCGCCTCGTCGACGTGCGCGTTTCCGGCTCGACGGCCGGTGCGCTCCCGGCACCGCCGCCCGACCCACCCGTCCCCGGCCGCCCCCTCCCCCGCGCCCTCGCCGACGAAGCCCTCGTCCTCGCCCGCCGCCTAGGTACTGACGGTGGCCCCGCGTGCGGGCGATGCGGAGGCGCTTGGTGTGGCCGTCGGTCGGCAGGGCGGCGGCGATCGTGGCGGCGTCGGCGGGGTCACACAGCAGGGCGACGGAGGGCCCGCTGCCCGACAGCCAGCCGCACCACGCACCGGCGGCCAGGCCGTCGGCGAGGGCGACGTGCGACGGCGGGAAGGCGGCGAACCGGGTGTCCTGGTGCAGCCGGTCGGCCGTCGCCACACCGAGCGCCTCGATGTCGCCGGCAGCCAGGGCGGCCACGAGCAGCGCCGTGCGACCGACGTTGAACACGGCGTCGGAGAACGACACGTTGCCGCCGAGCGCGCCACGTGACCTGTGTGTCGATGTGGCGTGGGCCGGGATCCACGCCACGATCGCCGGGTTGAGCGCCAGCGGCACGGACACGACGCGGCCGGCGGCCGTCGCCACCACGCCGCCGTACAGCGACGCGGCGACGTTGTCGGCGTGTCCCTCGAGGGCGACGGCCTGCTCCAGGACCGCCGGGCGGGCGGCGACGATGCCGTCGGGGTCCGACACGCGCTGGGCGACGGCGGCCAGCAGGCCACCGATGCGCATCGCCCCGCTGAACCCGAGCCCACGACCGACCGGGATCGGCGAGCGCACCCACAGCTCGCCCTGGCCGTCGCCGCTCCGGAACGCCACGTCGGCGGGGTGCCGCTCGTCGACGACGCGGGCCCGAGGCGGCAGCGGCCCGTCGACGACGCCGATCTCGGCCCACAGCGACAGCGCCATGCCCAGGGTGTCGAAGCCAGGGCCGAGGTTCGCCGTCGAGGCAGGCACCTTGACCGACATCACGTCGCGGCGGCCTCCCGCGACACGCGGACCATCGCCTCCAACGTCTGGGCAGCCCTGCCGCTGTCGATCGACTGCTCGGCCGTCGCCACGCCTTCCTGGAGATCGGCGGCGGCACCGGCGACGACGAGCGCGGCGGCGGCGTTGAGCACGACGATGTCCCGGTGGGCGCCGCGCTCGGCGTCGAGCGACGCGCCGCACGACACCGGCGTTGTGCGCCGGGTCACCGCCGACGAGTTGCTCGTGCGTCGCCGGCGCCAGCCCGAGCTCGACCGGATCGACGGTGAACGTACGCGCTCCGTCGTCGTGGTCGAGCGCCAGCACGGTCGACGGGCCGGTCGTCGTCAGCTCGTCGAGGCCGCCACCGTGCACGACCCACGAGTCGGTCGAGCCGTGCGCCCGCAGCGACGCCAGCATGCGCTCGGCGAAGCGGGGGTCGGCGACGCCGATCACCTGACGCCGCACGCGCCCCGGGTTGGCCATCGGGCCGAGCAGGTTGAACACGGTGGGGATGCCGATCTCCCGGCGCGCCGGGGCGGCGAAGCGGAACGCCGGGTGGAAGCTCGGGGCGAAGCAGAAGCCGATGCCCGCCTCCTCGACGCATCGCCGCACGCCGTCCGGGGACAGCTCGATCACGACGCCGAGGGCCTCGAACACGTCGGCCGTCCCGCACTGCGACGAGGCGGCACGCGCCCCGTGCTTGCAGACGGGCACGCCGGCGCCGGCGGTCACGATGGCGGCCATCGTCGACACGTTGATCGAGTGCGAGCGATCGCCGCCGGTGCCGACGATGTCGACGGCGCGATCGCGCAGCTCGTCGCCGAGCGGGACCAGCTGGGCGGCGGCCAGCACGGCGTCGAGCAGCCCCGACAGCTCGTCGGCGGTCTCCCCCTTCGCCCGCAGGGCGACGACGAAGCCGATCAGCTGGGCGGCGGTGGCCTGCCCGGCGAGGATCGTGGCCATCGCCGAGCGGGCCTGCGTCAGCGGAGAGATCGCGCCCGGCGAGCAGCTCGGTGAGCAGGCCCGGCCAACCGCCATGATCGGCGAGGGCGCCCGCGAGCGCGTCGTCGTGCCCGTCGGTCACGGCCGGCTGAGGTGGACGGTGCCGGGGCTCAGGCGCTGCGACGCCGTTGGCGGATGATCCGGCGACGTTCCCGCTCGGTGGCGCCGCCCCAGACACCCGCCTTCTCGCGCGAGATCAGGGCGTGCTCGAGGCAGGCGGCCCTCACGCCGCAGCCCTCGCACACGGCCTTGGCGGCGGCCGCGTCGTCATCGTCATCCGGGTAGAAGATGCTGGCATCGAGCCCTCGGCAGGCCCCCAACTTGCGCCATTCGACGTCTCGGAGCGACACGTGTGGAATTCCCCCATCCAATTTCGTGTGGTGCGAGCACGAACCATAGAACCGCTCACCCACCGCGCGCCAGAGTTGAGAGAGGATTCTGCGCCGTCCTCCTACAGTGGTCCGATGCCCGCGTCATTCCAGCGCGACGCCATGCTCGAACGCCTCGCCGCCGAGCCGTTCGACGTGCTCGTGGTCGGCGGCGGCATCACCGGCGCCGGCGTGGCGCTCGACGCGGCGACCAGGGGCCTGCGCACCGCCCTCGTCGAGGCCGACGACTTCGCCAGCGGGACCTCGTCGAAGAGCTCCAAGCTCGTCCACGGCGGGCTGCGCTACCTCCAGCAGGGCGACATCCGGCTCGTCTACGACGCCCTGCACGAGCGCCAGCGGCTGCGCAACAACGCCCCGCACCTCGTCACGCTGCTGCCGTTCATGATCCCCGTGCTGGCCAAGGACGGGCTCGTCCCCCGCCGGGTCGCCAGGGCACTGGGGTCGGCGATGTGGATGTACGACGTCACCGGCGGGGCGCGCATCGGCAAGTTCCACAAGCGCCTCGACGCCGACGAGGCGTTCACCCACCTGCCGACGATGGCGCGGGAACGGCTGGCGGCGGGTTACCTCTACTTCGACGCCACCACCGACGACGCCCGCCTCGTGCTGACCGTGGCGCGCACGGCCGCCGAGCACGGCGCCGCAGCCGCCAACCGCTGCCGCGTGGTCGCCCTGACCAAGGACGGCGCCGGCCGCGTCGACGGGGCGACCGTCGACGCCGGCGACCGCCAGTTCGACGTGCGGGCGCGCGTCGTCGTCAACGCCGCCGGGGTGTGGGCCGACGAGCTGCGCACGCTCGAGGACGGCATCGACCCGGATTCGATCCGCCCGGCGAAGGGCGTGCACATCACCGTGCCGTGGGAGAAGGTGCGCAACGACATCGCCGTGGTCATCCCCGTACGCGGCGACAAGCGCAGCCTCTTCGTCGTGCCGTGGGGGCCCGCTCGGTGACGGCACGTTCCGCCACACCTACGTCGGCACCACCGACACCGACTACACCGGCCGGCTCGACGATCCGCCGTGCACCGCCGACGACATCGCCTACGTGTTGAAGGCGCTCAACGACACCGTCACCACGGGCGTGACGATCGACGACGTCACCGGCGTCTGGGCCGGGCTGCGCCCGCTCGTCAAGTCGGCAGCACAGTGGGAGGACCGCCGACCTCTCCCGGCGCCACCGCGTGACCACCGGGCCGGCAGGCGTCGTCGCCATCGCCGGCGGCAAGCTGACGACGTACCGGGAGATGGCCCAGGACACCGTCGACCTGGTGATGGAGCGGCTCGGTCGCAAGGGCCGGTCGCGGACGAAGCGGCTGCGCCTGCTCGGCGGCGACGGCTACCACGCGCCGCCCGACGGCGCGCCCGAGGCCCACCTCGCCGGGCGCTACGGCACGCTCGCCGGTGACGTGCTGGCGCTGGTGGCCGGCGACCCGACGCTGGGCGAGCCGCTCGTGGCCGGCCTGCCGTACCTGCGCGCCGAGGCGGTGTACGCAGCCCGCCACGAGATGGCGACCACGCTCGAGGACGTCCTCGCCCGGCGCACGCGGGCGCACCTGTTCGACCGGCCGGCCACGCTCGCCGCGGCCCCCGACGTCGCCGCCCTGCTGGCGTCGGAGCTCGGCTGGGACGACGCCGAGACCGCCCGCCAGCTCGGCGCCTACGCCGAGCTCGTCGCCACCGAGGAGGCCGACGCCGAGCACACCGCCGTGCGATGACGACCGTCACTGCATTCCCCGGCACGCAGGCCGTGCTGACCGCTCCCGCTCGCTTCGAGCTCACCGGGACCGACGCTCCGCGGTCGGGTCGAGCCGCAGTGCGACGCGTGCCCGTCCGACGCCGTGATCGACGAGCTGCGCCAGGTCACCGAGGTGGTCGACGACGAGCGCGAGGTCGCCGAGCGCAGTCGTGACTGGTGGCCACTGGCGATGCACTGGTCGCTGGCGGGCGAGGTACCGGCCCGCGCCGCCGTCGCCGTCCGCCCGTCGTCGGTCGATGAGGTCGCCGCCGTCGTGCGCATCTGCGCCGCCGGCGTCGTGCCGCTCACCGTCGCCGGTGGGCGCAGCGGCGTGTGCGGCGCGTCAGTCCCGGTCTTCGGCGGCGTCGTGCTCGACATCACCGCGCTCGCCGGCATCGGCGAGGTCGACACCACGTCGGGGATCGTCGAAGTGCTCGCCGGCACGTTCGGCCCCGACCTCGAGGAGGAGCTGCAAGGACGCCACGGAATGTCCGTGCGTCACTTCCCGCAGAGCTTCGACATCGCCACCGTCGGTGGCTGGGTCGCCTGCCGCGGCGCCGGGCAGTACTCGACCCGGTACGGCAAGATCGAGGACCTCGTCGTCGCCCTCGAGGTCGTCCTCGCCGACGGCCGGATCGTGCGCACGGGCGGCGCCCCGGCCGGCGCGGTCGGACCCGATCTGACGCAGCTGTTCCTCGGGTCGGAGGGCACGCTCGGCGTGATCACGAGGGTGTGGCTGCGCGCCCACCCGCTCCCGCCCGCCGAGCGGCGTGCGGCGTGGACGTTCGCCACGTTCGCCGATGGCATCGAGGCGTGCCGGACGATCCTGCGCAGCGGGGCGACGCCGGCCGTGTTGCGCCTCTACGACGACGTCGAGTCCGCCCGTGGCCACGGCGGCGACGGTGTCCGGAGCACCCTGCTCGTGCTCGACGAGGGCGAGCCGGCGATCGTCGACGGGACGATGGCCGTCGTCGCCGACGCCTGCGCCGGCGCCGAGGCGGCCGGCGAGGAGCTCGTCGGCGCCTGGCTCGACCATCGCAACGACACGTCGGCACTGCAGGCGCTCACCCACAAGGGGTTCGTCGTCGACACGATGGAGATCGCCGCGCCGTGGTCACGGCTGGCCGAGCTGTACGACGCCGTGCGTGCGGCGCTGCTGGCCGTCCCGCACGCGCGCGCCGCCAGCTGCCACCTCTCGCACAGCTATCCCGACGGCGCCTGCCTGTACTTCACGTTCGCCGCCACGCCGCCGCCAGCCGAGATCGAGTCGACGTACATCGCCCTGTGGGATGCCGGCCAGCGGACGGTGCTCGCCAACGGCGGCAACCTCTCGCATCACCACGGCGTCGGTCTCAACCGTGCTCGCTTCATCGCCGAGGCGCTCGGCGATGCGCACGGCGTGCTCGTCGCCGTGAAGGGCGCGCTCGACCCGCAGGGCATCCTCAACCCGGGCAAGCTCGGCCTCCCCTCGCCGTTCGGTGACGGTCCGTGGCCGGCCGCAGGCCGCCGTGATGCGCTGGGACTGGGACGCCATCCGCGCCGGAGCGATGGTCGCCCTCGTGTTCGCCGTGCCGTTCTCGATCGCCGGCCGGTGGGCGGCTGACAGTCGTGACGACTCGACGCTCGCCGTGTGGCTCAACCTCGGCGCGGTGATCGGCTTCGTGCTCGGCGCCGGATGTGCGGCCTGGGTGCAGCGTGTCGACACGCCGCTCAGCCACGGGCTGGTGACCGCGGTCGGCACGTACCTCGCCGCCCAGGCCGTGTTCGTCGTCGTGCGCCTGGTGCGCGGCCTCGACGTGCGATGGTTTGCGATCGCCTTCAACCTCACCGTCGTCCTCGCCGCCGGCCTCGTCGGCGGACTGCTCGGCCAGCACCTGCGCAGTCGAGGGCGTGACGCTGCCCGCAGGCGGGGGTCGCAGAGACGTGACGGCGATCCTCGTCCTCGACGTCGGCACGACGAGCGTGCGGGCGGCGATCGTCGACGAGCGGCTGCAGATCGTGACGATGGCGCGCCGGCCGTTCCCGCCGTCGACGCCGTTCCCGGGGCTCGTCGAGTTCGACGCCGCCGAGCTCGCCCGCGTCGTGCTCGACGCGGCGCAGGAAGCGACGGCCGGAGCCGGAACGGTCGACGTGGTCGGCATCACCAACCAGCGGGCGAGCACGATCCTGTGGGACCGCGCGACCGGCGATCCGGTCGCCCCGGCGCTCGGGTGGCAGGACCTGCGCACCGTCGGCGAGTGCATCGTCGCCCGTGCCGAGCACGACCTCGCGCTGGCGCCGAACCAGTCGGCGACGAAGCTGGCCTGGCTGCTCGATCACGTCGAGGGCGCGCGCGACCGCGACCTGTGCTTCGGCACCGTCGACAGCTGGCTGGCGTGGACCCTGTCGGGCGGGGCGCTGCACGTCACCGACCACACCAACGCCGCCGTCACCGGCCTCCTCGCCGTCGACGGCGGCGCGTGGAGCGAGCGCGGTGCTCGACGCCCTCGGCCTCCCGGCGAGCGTGCTGCCAGCGCTCGTCGACTCGTGCGGCGCGGTCGGCGAGGCGACCGTGTTGGCCGGCGCGCCGCCGATCGCCTGCCTGGTCGGCGACCAGCAGGCGTCGCTCGTCGGTCAGGGCTGTGTCGAGCCCGGACGGGCGAAGATCACGTTCGGCACGGGCGGGATGCTCGACGTGTGCGGCGGCGCTCGAACCGCCCGCCTCGGCGAAGCGCTGCGAGCACGGCACGTACCCGATCGTGGCGTGGTCCCGGCACGGCGCGCTCGACGTGGGGCGCCGAGGGGATCCTGCTGTCGGCCGGCACGAACGTCGAGTGGCTGCGCGACGACCTCGGCCTGATCGCCACCAGCGCCGAGAGCCACGACCTCGCCTCCTCGGTCGATGGCACCGACGGCGTCCTGTACGTCCCGGCGCTGCTCGGCCTCGGGACGCCGCATTGGGACTACGGCGCCCGTGGCACGCTCGTCGGGCTCACGAGGGGCACCACCCGCGCCCACGTCGTGCGCGCCGTGCTCGAAGGGGTGGCCCATCGCGGCGCCGACCTCGTCGAGGCCGCCGAGGCCGACACCGGCCTGTCGATCGAGGCGCTGCGGGTCGATGGCGGGATGAGCGCCAACCCGACGTTCACCCAGGCGCTCGCCGACGCCACCGGCCGTCCGGTCGAGGTGTCGCCGGTGATCGAGGCGACGACGCTCGGGGCGGCATTCCTCGCCGGCCTCGCCGTCGGGGTCTGGGACGACATCGCCGACGCTGACCGGTCGTGGTCGCCCGAGCGGGTGCACGAGCCGGCGGCCCCGCTCGACCGAGAGGCGTGGTCGCGGGCGGTCGGTCGGGCGGTCGCGTGGTACCCCGAGCTGTCTGCACTCGACGTGTGAGCGCAACGTAGAGTTCCCCCCGATGTCCAGACCCACCCGACGCCGCGTGCTCGCCGCAGGGTTCGCCGGAACCGTGCTCGGCCTCGCCGGTGATCGTGTGGCCGCTGCCCGCACCACACCGCCGACCGACGAGGCGACCGACGGGGCGCCGGAGACGACGTCGGCGCCGAGCCGCCCGACGCCCTCCGACCTCGTGCTGCTGCAGTTCTCGATGTCGATGGAGATGAGCGCCCGCGACCTGTACCAGACGTCGCTCGACGCCGGTGCCGACGACCCGCTCGTCGCCGTGCTGCGCAACAACCACCGCGGCTACGTCGACATCCTGCGGGCGATCCTCGGCACCAGCGCCGTCAACCGCCGCAACGAGCAGCTGTACGAGGAGTTCGTCTCGTCGTTCGAGCAGACCGACCTGGTCGCGCTCGCCGAGACCGCCTACGACCTCGAGTCCACGGCCGTCGCCACGAACACCGAGCTGCTGCGGTCGATGCAGAACGTCGACGCCGCCCGGCGGATCGCCTCGATCATCGTCGTCGAGGCCCAGAGCTGCACCGTGCTCGCCGACGCCGCCGGCCTCGGCGACGACCTCGACGCCCTGTTCGTCAACGACGCCGAGCCGCTGCCCGCCACCCAGGCGGCGGGAGGCTGACCGATGACCGGCCCCAACCTCGACCGGCGGCGGTTCCTGCAGACGAGCGGCCTGACCGTGGCGCTCGGCGCGTTGGTCGCCGCGTGTGGTGGTGACTCAGCGGAGGAGGGCGCGCCCGGGCGGGTCGGGTACGCGCCGGCGGTCACGCCGCTGCCGACCGTCGAGACCAGCGATGCCGTCTACCTGCGCACGGCGACGTCGATCGAGCAGACGCTCGTCGAGACCTACGGCCAGCTCCTCGACCTGGGCGTGCTCGACGACGCGGCGACGACCCTGCTCGACCGCATCACCGAGGGCCACCGCGCGGCCGTCACGGCGACGGCCGAGTTGACCACGCAGGCCGGTGGCGAGCCCTACGAGTGCGCCAACTCGTGGTACGTCGAGCGCGTCGTCACGCCGATCCTCGCCGCCATCGAGGGCGATGAGGCCGAGGACATCCCGCCGAGCGACGACCCGGCGCGCGACACGCTGATCGTCGTCAACGGGATGGAGTCGATGCTCGCGGCGATGTACCAGCAGCAGGTCGAGCTGCTGACGTCCCCTGAACTGCGCGGCGAGGTGATGCTGTTCGGCGCCACCGCCGCCCGCCACGCCGCGGCCGTGGCGATCCTCGCCACCGGCGCGCCCGACGGCTACGTGAGCCCCATCCTGACCGGCGGTGAGGTCACGCCCGACGAGTCCGGTCTCGTGCCGATCTACGCCATCACCACGCCGTTCGGCTCGCTCGCTCCCGTCCCGATCACGATCGGCGCGCCCAATGACGCCGGCGTCCGCACCACGTTCAACCTGGAAACCCCGGCCGCCAACTCGTTCGTCTACGACGGCGAGACCTGCACCGCCTGACCGCGATTGGATCGAGGCGCCCGCCAGCCCACCACCAGACTGGCCGGCGCCTCGATGTCAGCGGACCCGTCGGTCTTCCGCCGGACTTCGGCGGGTGCGCTCACGAGACACGCTGCCGCCCGATTCCGCCGACCTCGTCATCAACGTTGACGATTCCGATTCGCACGGGGCCCCCGTGACGGAATCGTCAATGTTGATGACGGCGGTGTCGGAGTCGGGCGGCAGCATGTCGTTGGCGCACCCGTTGCAGGTCAGGCGGAGACCTGTGGGTGCGCCATCATCGGGGCGCCGGGCCGGTGCCGCCAACTACCCGGCGCCTCGACCACCTCAGTGACCCGATGTGCCCCGCACGCTGGGGCGATGTGCGACACCGCTGTCCAGCGTGTCCCATTGTCTCTCAGGGAGTTGTGACTCGCTTGTGACTCGTTCGGCGTCGAGCTCGGATGAGCGATGATGCCGGTGCGTCGGCGTTGTGATACCGACCCGCCGATCGTTCACCAATGTTGATGACACACCCTGGTGACCTCGTCAGTACCGTCCGGCCCCATGAGCCAATGTCGCGTGAGCATGTAGGTGGTGCGCTGTTGCTGGTGGTGCTGACGGCCTACGTGCTTGCCGTACCTCGTCGGCGATCAGCTCAGAGATCGGGGAGTTGAGCCGCGATGTACGAGTACGACAAGAAGCAATTCGATGACCGTTCAGGGTCCTGGAAGCGGGGGTTGCTGGTGACGACGTACTTCGCCATCATCCTCACCGGCTTTGTCCTGGCGGTGCTGTAGACGACTGCGCCGTCTGGCGTGAATGCCTCCGACTGGCGTTCAGCGGCGACGCACCCGCGGATGGTGTCATCGCCGGCCTCTCGGCCCGGGAACGCAAACCCAATTGGGGATACCGTCCCGCGGCGGTGTCGCGTCGCCGGCTGGTGGCAGGGTTTCATCACCATTGACGATCGGCGTCTGATCGCCCGTGAATAGCGTCGCTGAGGCGTAACGCGGCCACGGTGCTCACCCCCTACTCAGAACCTCCTCAGGGATCGGTGGCCGTGTCAGTGGACGTGGCCTGTTGTTCATGGGCGACGTCCGACTGCGAGCAGCGCCCCGCGTCGGGGACCTCGGTGATCGAGGTCCCCGCGCCGCGGGCTCAGGGGAGGGACGCGGGCTGGGGGCTATCCCGGCCGTGGGCCCAACAAAGAACGCCACGCCCTCACGAATCGTCAACATTGACGACAGCGGTGGCGGATTTGCACGGCACGGTGCTCGATGGCGCACTCAATCTCTCTCTCTGAGTGTGCCGGTTGGCGAGGCGCCGGGCGGTGGGGGGCCGTTCGGCGCCTCGACCAAGCCACGGACCGATGCCGTGGCTCCGAAGCGCCGAACCACCGATGACGAAGTGAACGCGGACCGAGCTACTCGACGTGAGAACCGCCGACAACGGTTGACGAATTGTCTACGGAGCGAGATCCCTGGTAGATGACGTAAGTGACGGTGAGTCGGCCTGTAAGCGGGATCCTGTCGTCGCCTCACGGCGACGGGTGACCATCCATCTGCGCGGTCTACCCGGAGGCTGCGCCGCGCCTTTCGGTGCGGAGCGGGCGGGCCACCCATGCCTCCTGCTCGACCTTGCTCCGGGTTGGGGTTTACCGAGCCGCCCGGGTCGCCCCGGACGCTGGTGCGCTCTTACCGCACCGTTTCACCCTCACCTGTGGCCGGTCGCCCGGCCCATCGGCGGTCTCTCTCTCTGTTGCACTGTCCGTCAGGTCGCCCCGACCTGGCTCTCGCCAGCACCCTGCCCTGTGGAGTCCCGACTTTCCTCGACGTGACGAGCACGCCGCGGCCACCCGGCCGACTCACCGTCGGCGCCCATGCTACGGCCAGGAGCTCACGCGCATCCCGAGCGGTACGTTGGTCCCATGCTCGACCACGTGGGAATCCAATGTGCCGACCTCGATGCCAGCGCCGCGTTCTACGACGCCGTGCTGGCGACGATCGGCGCGCGCAGGGTCATGGACTACGGCGAGGCGATGGGCTACGGCACGGAGTTCCCCGACTTCTGGATCGGGCGGCACAACACCGGCGAAGGCTTCCGCGAGTCGCACATCGCGTTCAGCGCACCCGATCGCGACGCCGTGCAGGCGTTCTTCGACACCGCCGTCGCTCACGGCGCCGAGGTGCTCCACGAGCCGCGGGTGTGGCCGGAGTACCACCCCGGCTACTTCGGGGCGTTCGTTCGCGATCCAGACGGCAACAACGTCGAGGCCGTCCACCACACGTTCTGACCGTCAGCGGTCGAGCAGGGCCAAGCCGCTCGTGATGGCGTCGAGGTCGGCCAGCAGTGTCGCCCGCAGCGCCGTGAGGTCGACCGGTTCACCGTGCAGCGAGCGGGCCAGGACGGCTGCCAGCTCGTCGTCGCCGAGTGTGCGCAGGTAGACGTCGAGGCGGTGGGCGCGCAGCAGGTCGAGCCCGGCGTCACGCAGCGTGTCGTACAGGCCGTTGCCCACGCACGTTCATCGGCACGGCGAACCGTTTCGATAGCGCGATGTTCACGGCGCCGGCGACGCCGGGTCGACCTCGTTGAACGAGAGCAGCACGGGCCCCGACGGACGCAGGTCGATGCGGCAGATCGAGGCGGGCGACAGGTGCGATCGCCAGCCGATGTCGATGCCCGCCCCGAGCGCCCAGGCCACGGCGCACTTGATCGGCGACACGTGGGAGACGACGGCGATGGTCCGTCCGTCGGCCCGTCCGGCGAGCTCGTCGCACGCCGCCCGGACGCGCTCGTCGAGGCCGGCCAGGGACTCGCCGCCCTCTGGCACGAACGACGGGTCGACCCGCCACTGCCGCCACGCCTCGGAGGGCACGTCGGCGTGCGGCACACCCTCGTAGATGCCGTACGCCAGCTCGATCCAGCGCTCGTCGACGGTGTACGCCACCCCGAAGGCGTCGGCCGTCTCGCGCGCCCGCCGCAGCGGGCTCGACACCAGCTCGTCCACGGCACCGACGCGCTCGGCCACGGCGATGGCCTGCCGACGGCCGATCTCGTCGAGCGGCTCGTCCACCCGGCCCTGCAGGCGGCCGGCGGCGTTGAGCGCGGTGCGCCCGTGACGCACGAGGATCAGCACGGGCGCGAGTGTCCCACAGCGGTCATCGCTCGTCCGGGGCAGCAGCCGCCTGCGCCACGCCCACACGAGCAGGCCGATGCCGGCCGCCTCGAGCGGCACGTTCCACCAGCCGCGGGCGACCTCCGGCAACGGCTCCCCGCCGAACCCCCACCCGCCGAGCGGCCACCAGAAGACGTCGGCGTCGGTCCACGCGCCGTCGAAGACGAGGTGCAGCATCACGCCGATCGGCAGGCCGAGCAGGATCATCCGCACCGGTCGCCGGCCGACCGTCGTCAGCATCACGGCCACCATCAGCGCCAGGCTGAACGCCAGCGTGTGCAGCACCCACACGCCGCCGGTCACGGCGTCGAGCAACGGGACGACAGCGCCGACGACGAGCAGGCGGTAGTCGAACCGGGGGTCTTGGAAGATCGCCCAGACGGCGACGATCGCCGTGCCGATGAACCAGAAGAACACTCGTCTACGGCACGAGCATCCGACCGCACTGCGGGCAGTCGGCGAGCTGCCCCGCCCCGACGGCGCGGACCTCGGCCAGCTCGGTGGTGGACAGGTCGAGGTGACAGCCGCCGCACCGGCTGCCGTCGAGCCGAGCGACGGCGACGCCGCCGAGCCGCGCCCGGAGCCGCTCGTAGCGCTCGAGGAGTGCCGCGTCGAGTCGGCCGACGATCTCGGCGCGGCTGGTGACGATCCCGGCCAGCTCGTCGTCGATCGCCGCCTCGGCGGCGCCCAGGGCGGCGTCCGACGCGGCGGCGGCCGACTCCAGCTCCGGCTGGCCGGCGGCGAGACGGGCGAGCAGCTCGGCGAGCTCGGACTGCTCCTCGAGCAGGCGCCAGCTCCTGGTCGTCGAGCTCGTCGCGCCGGGCGGCGAGCGTCTCCAGCTCGTGCATCAGCGCCTCCGCCTGCCGCGGTGCGGTGATCGTGCGCAGCTGCGCCTCGAGGCGCGTGCGCTGGGCGGCGAGCGCCTCGCCGTCGCGCTCGAGGGCGTCGATGGCGATCTCCAGCTCCTGCTCCCTCGACGCCGACGTCGACGCCGTCCGCCGGTGCTCGGCCAGGGCGGCGCCGTTGTCCGCTGCGGCCACGCGTTCGGGCAGGTTGGCCCGGCGGTGGGTGAGCTGGTCGGCAGTCGTGTCGAGGCGCTGCAGCTCCAGCAGGTCGTCGGTCAGCACCGGATGATGGGACTGGTCAGTGGCGCCGAGGGCAGCGGGACACGCGGGTCGAGCACGTCGGGCGGGATCGTCGTCTGGCCCGGGATCGGCACGAGCCGGGTGACGATCGGCGCGGTGATGTCCGAGCCGGGCGCCAGCGTCGTCTCGGTCGGCGGCGCGCCCGGCGTGGTCTCCGGCGGAGGTGGCGGCGGCGGTGCTGCTCGGGCTGGCGGAACCCCGCGGGCGGCGTCGGCGCGGCCGGGGGCACGGTGCCGAGCACCTCGCCGCCGGTGACGACGGCCTGGGCGAGGCACTCGTTGCCCGGCAGGTAGAGCCGCGCCGGGGGTCGGGCGTCGGCCGGCGGCGGCGCCCAGTCGCTCAACGGGGCGAACGCCAGCGCCGGGTTCATGTAGGCCTGCCAGATCTGCGTCGGGTAGCGACCGCCCTGGACGGACTCGCGGTTGGCGCCCTCGAACTCGCGGACGTTCTCCATCGGCGTGTAGCCGTCCGGATCGCCGACCCACACCGACGTCGTCAGCTCGGGCGTGAAGCCGACGAACCAGGCGTTGGTGTTGTCCTGCTGGGTCCCGGTCTTGCCGGCGGCCGGGCGGTTGAGCGGGTAGCGACGACCGGTGCCGCGGATGAGCACGCCCTTCAGCACGTCGATGGCGGTCAGCGCCACGCCGGGGTCGAGCACCTGCGTGCCGGCGGAGGCGTGGGTGTAGAGGCGGCGCCCGTCGGCGGCGTCGATCGTGTCGATGTAGTACGGCTCGTGGTGCAGGCCGCCGTTGGCGATCGTCTGGGCGCCCGACGCCATGTCCAGCGGGCTCATCTCGTTGGCGCCCGTCGCGTAGCTGGCGTGGGGCTCGATGGGGCGACGCTCGTCCGCCGGCTGGCCCGGGATACAGGTACGGCGACTGGGCCATCCGGTAGGTCGTGTCGACGACCCGGTGCAACCCGACGATCTGCGACAAGCGGGCGTAGGCGCAGTTGATCGACGCCTCGGTCATGTGCCGCAGGTCGGCGCCTCGTGGCGCCGCGGCGTCCTTGATCTCGAACGGCTTCGTCGGGTCCTGCGGGTTGGGCAGGATGCACGGCGTCGACCCGTTGATCACGTCGTTCGGCTGGGCGCCCGCCTGCAGCGCGGCGGCGAGGATGAAGAACTTGATGCTCGATCCCGTCTGCCGGGGGGCGAGCGCCATGTTCGTCTCCCGCTCGTTGGGGACGAAGCCGCGCCCGCCGACCATCGCCCGGATGGCCCCGGTGCTCGTCTCGAGCGAGACGATCGAGGCGTCGAAGCCCTGCGCCGTGTCCGGCAGCACGTTGCGCGCCTCCTCCGCCAGCCGCTGCAGATCGGGGTTGAACGTGGTGTGGATGCGCAGCCCGCCGCGGAAGAGCGTGCTGTAGCGGGCCTCGTACGTCTTGCCGAGGAGGCTGGAGCGGTTCAGCAGGTAGTCACGCAGCGCCTCGGTGAAGTACGTGCGGGCGTACTGGCGCTGCGGGATCCGCAGCGTGCGCTCGGGCAGGATGAAGTCGGTGGCCAGCGTCGCCGCCTCGGCTTCGCTGAGCGCGCCGTCGTCGACGAGGCGCTCGAGGACCTGGGCGAACCGTGCCCGGCTGCGCTCGGGGTTGTTGATCGGGTCGTACGTCGACGGCGCCCGCACGAGGCCGGCGAGGAACGCCGCCTGGATGAACGTCAGCTGGTCGGCGGTGGTGCCGAAGTAGGTCTCGGCGGCGGCCTGGATGCCGTAGGAGTTGTTGCCGAAGAAGACGGTGTTGAGGTAGCGCTCGAGGATCGCGTCCTTGGGGTACTCACGGTCGAGCATCAGGGCGTAGTGGACCTGCAGCAGCTTGTAGCGGCCGTCGCGCTCGAGCCCGGCGAGGAAGTCGTTCTTGACGACCTGCATGGTGATCGTCGAGGCGCCCTGCTGCGGCGACGTGGAGGCGAAGTTGGACAGCGTCGCCCGCACGAGGCTGCGGACGTTGACGCCGTCGTGGCGGTAGAACTCCTTGTCCTCGACGAGCAGGAAGGCGTCCTTGACGTGCTGCGGGACCGACGCCAGCGGGATCGGCTGGCTGTTCTCCAGCTCGAACACGCCGATCTCGTTGCCCAGCGCGTCGTAGACGTACGAGCGTTGGGCCAGCGGCTGGAACGCTGGCAGCTCGACCGGCAGCTCCTCGTGGGCGTTGGCCACCGTCCAGATCCGGGGCGCGACCGCGACGACCACACCGGTCACCAGGAGAGCCCCGGCGGTGACCACGAGCCCGAGTCGGGCGAGCCAGGTCAGCGGACGCACAGTGCATCGAGGCTACCGGCGCCGACCCCAGCGTTCCCGTCACCCGAGTGTTCGGCCGTCCGAGTGCCTGGCGTGCGGCTCACCGCCGGTCGCCGAACACTCGGATGGGACGTGGCTAGGTTGCGGCGATGCGACCGTTCCGCTTCGGGGTCCAGCTGTCCGGGCCGGCCGACGCCAAGGGCTGGGTCGAGCAGGCCAGGCGGATCGAGGACCTCGGGTACGCGACGGCGACGATGCCGGACCACTTCACCGACCAGCTCGCCCCGATGCCGGCGCTCGCCGCCGCCGCGGCGGCGACGACGTCGCTGCGCGTCGGCGCCCTGGTGTTCGACAACGACTACAAGCACCCCGTCGTGCTCGCCAAGGAGCTGGCGACGATGGACGTGCTGTCCGACGGCCGGGTCGAGATCGGCATCGGCGCCGGCTGGATGGAGACCGACTACCGCGCCGCCGGCATGCAGTACGACCGTCCCGGCGTGCGCATCGACCGCTTCGTCGAGGCGCTCGCCGTCGATCAAGGGGGCGATGGCCGACGGTGCCGTTCGACTTCGCCGGTGAGCACTACACGATCACCGACTACGACGGCCTGCCCAAGCCGGTGCAGCGCCCGCACCCGCCGCTCCTGATCGGCGGCGGGGGCCGTCGCGTGCTGTCGATCGCCGCACGCGAGGCCGACATCGTCGGCATCAACGGCAATCTGGCGTCGGGCGTGATCGGCCCGGAGGCGGTGGCGACGATGACCCACGAGGCGGTCGTCGAGCGGGTGGGCATCGTGCGCGAGGCCGCGGGCGACCGCATCGACGACATCGAGCTGAACATCCGCGCCTTCTTCCTGAGCGTCACCGACGACCGCGCCGGCACGCTGGCCACCGTCGCCGGGTTCATCGGCGTCGACGAGTCGATGGTCGCCGCGTCGCCGTTCGCCCTCATCGGCAGCGTCGACACGATCACCGACGAGCTCGTCCGCCGGCGCGAGGAGCTCGGCTTCAGCTACGTGATCGTCGGCGGCGGCGACATCGACGCCTTCGCCCCCGTCGTCGCCCGCCTCGCCGGCACCTGACATCGGTACGCCGGTCGCGCAGCTCAGCTCAGCTTGCGGTCCTTGGGGATGACGGTGATGCCGTCGCCGCTGACCGTGAAGCGCTCCTCGTCCTCGCCGCGGTCGAGGCCGATGCGGTACCACTCCGGGACCTGCACGTTCTTGTCGATGATGCAGCGGTTGAGGCGCGCCCCGGGTCCGACGCGAACGCCCTGGAAGAGGATCGAGTCGGTGACGTGGGCGTCGTGGTCGACGTACACGCCGGGGGCGACGATCGAGCGCTCGACGGTCGCCCCGGAGATGATCGACCCCTCGCACAGCAGTGAGCCGTCGACGTGTGCCGGCTCGCCGCCGGACCCACGCGACACCTTCGCCGGCGGCTCGGTCCCGCGGTACGTGTACACCGGCCACCGGTCGTTGTAGAGGTTGAACACCGGGTGCGGTGCGATGAGGTCCATGTTCGCCGCGTAGTAGGCGTCGATCGTGCCGACGTCCCGCCAGTACCCACGCTCCCGCTCGTCCTGGCCGGGCACGACGTTGGTCGAGAAGTCGTACACGTGGGCGACGCGGGCGCGGGTGAGCGCCGGGATCACGTCACCGCCGAGATCGGTGTAGGTGTCGTCGCGCGGCGTGACGATGTCGATCAGCGTCTTGGTGTCGAAGACGTAGTTGCCCATCGACGCCAGGCAGCGCGTGTCGTCGCCCGGCATCGTCGGCGGGTCGGTCGACCTTCTCGTGGAAGTCGAGGATCTGGCCCTCGTCGTCGACCTCGATCACGCCGAACGACGGCGCCTCGTGCCGGGCCACGGGGATCGCCGCCACCGTGACCCCGGCGCCGACCGCGAGGTGGTGGTCGACCATCTGGCGGGGATCCATGCGGTAGATGTGGTCGGCGCCGAACACGCACACGATGTCCGGGTTCGCGTCGTGGATCAGGTTGAGGTTCTGGTAGATCGCGTCCGCCGAGCCCTGGAACCAGAACGGCCCGCGCCGCATCTGCGCCGGCACCGAGGCCACGTAGTCGTCGAGCAGGGTCGAGAAGCGCCACGTCTGGCTGATGTGCCGGTCGAGGCTGTGGCTCTTGTACTGCGTCAGCACGACGATCTTGAGGAAGCGGGCGTTGGCGAAGTTGGACAGGGCGAAGTCGATCAGCCGGTAGCACCCGCCGAACGGCACGGCCGGCTTCGCCCGGTCGTTGGTGAGCGGCAGCAGCCGCTTGCCCTCGCCACCCGCCAGGACGATCACGAGGATCTTCGGCTCAGCCATCGCGTTGGAACCTAGTGGCGGTGGCCGGTCGCGCCCGCGACGTGCCGGTAGAGGTCGAGGTGCTCCGACGCCGGGCACTGCCACGACCAGTCGAGCTCCATGATCCGCCGGACGAGCGCCCGCCGGCGGCGCCGGTCGGCGAGCAGCCGGGCCGCGCGGAACAGCGCCGAGACGAGGGCGATGCTGTCGACCCGGTCGGCGACGAAGCCGTTGCCCTCGTCGGACCAGTCGGCGTCGGGCACGGTGTCGCGCAGCCCGCCGACGGCGGTGACGACGGGGATCGTGCCGTAGCGCATGGCCGCCAGCTGGTCCGTGCCGCACGGCTCGTCGCGACTCGGCACGACGAGGACGTCGGCGCCGCCGAGAGCGAGGTGACGCAGCGCCTCCTCGTGGCCCTCGACGAAGGCGAAGGTGTCGCCGTGGTCGGCCGCCAGCGCGGCGAACGTCCGGGCGATCCGCCGGTCGCCCGCGGCGTGCACGAGCAGCCGCAGCGGGACGTGGCCGAGGACCGGCACGACCGGGGCGATCAGGTCGGCGCCCTTGCGGACCGTCAGCGGGGACAGCATCACGGCCAGTGGCGTGGCGTCGTCGGGCCATCCGCATCGGGCGAGGACGGCCCGGCGGTTCGCCGCCTTGGCCCCGTCGACGGCTGGCGCCGTCGGAGGCCCGTAGGTGGCGACGAGGTGGACGTCGGTCGCCGGATCCCACGCCGCCGTGTCGATGCCGGCGCGGATGCCCGACAGGTCGGCCCAGCGGTTGCGCAGCGGACCGTCGAGTCCGAACGCCCGCGCCGGCGTCAGGATCTCGGTGGCGTGGGTCGGTGAGGCGGCGACGACAGCGTCGGCGAGGGCGATGGCGCCCGACAGCGGGTTGGTCCCACCCCACCACTCGTAGTGGCGGCCGCGCGGGCCGAGACGCCCGAGCCAGCTCCCGTCGGTGACGCCCTGGTGGGCGACGTCGCCGAGGGCGAGCACGGTCGGTGGCGGGGTGGTGAGCGCGGCGAGTGAGGCTGCGGCGTGCCACCCGTTGAGGTGGACGACGTCGGGGCGACGGCGACGGACGAGCGCGGCGACCGCCTGGCTGAAGGCGAGGAACCTGGCCGCGTTGTCGGGCCACGGCGCACCGTCGGGGCGCAGGTAGGGGTGCGATCGGGCGATGCGCGGCGCAGAGATGAGGTGCAGCCGTCCGGCGACGGGGTGATCGCCGCTGCGCACGACGGCCGGCGCGGCCCACGACGGGACGTCGAGCGGGCGGCGCTCCTCGCCGCCGAGCGGTGACTGGTCGCGCCGGTAGTCGGGCAGTGCCACCTCGACATCGACGCCGGCCGCGCGCAGCGCCGACACCAGCCCGGCCGCCGCCTCGCCGAGCTCCCCGGCGGTGGCGATGGGCGCCAGCTCGGCGGTCGCGAACAGGGCGCGCATGGCGGCCCATCTTGACGCATCGTTCCACGGTCCCGAGCGTGCTACGCATCGGCGATGCAGCTCGGCGCGGTCCTCCCCCACCACGAGATCGGCACCGACCCCGGCGCCATCGTCGCCTACGTGCGAGGGCTCGAGGAGCTCGGCGTCGCCAACCTGCTCGTCTACGACCACGTGCTCGGCGCCGACCGCGACCGGCCGGGCGGCTTCGAGGGGGTCTACGACAAGGACGTCGCCTTCCACGAACCGTTGACCTTCCTGTCGTTCGTCGCCGCGGTGACGACGACCATCGAGCTGGTCACGGCCGTGCTGATCCTGCCGCAGCGTCAGGCCGTGCTCGTCGCCAAGCAGGCGGCCGAGGTCGCCGTCCTCTCCGGCAACCGCCTCCGGCTCGGTGTCGGCGTGGGATGGAACGAGGTCGAGTACGTCGGGCTCAACGAGCGGTTCGGCGATCGCGGCCGCCGCCAGGCCGAGCAGGTCGAGCTGATGCGTCGGCTGTGGACGGAGGACTCGTTCACGTTCGCCGGCGAGTTCCACACCATCGAGGCGGCCGGGATCAACCCGCGTCCGACCCAACCGGTCCCGATCTGGTTCGGCGGCTCGGCGCCGGCGCGTGCTCGAGCGGTGCGCCGTGCTCGGTGACGGCTGGGTACCGCTCGGGACGCCGAACGACGCCGCCCGCACCCGTCTGGAGACGATCAGAGCACGACGCGAGGAGGCCGGGCTGTCGATGGACGGCTTCGCCATCCAGGCCCAGGCGCAGTATGCGGGCGGCGACCCGGACCGCTGGCGGACCCATGCGTCGCGCTGGCGCCAGCTCGGCGCCACCCACCTGTCGATCGCCACCCACAACGCCGGGCCGACCGACGTCGACGGCCACCTGCGCCGCGTCGCCGAGTACCTCGACGCGGTGCGCGAGTAGCCACTCGCCGTCGGTAGCGTTCGCCCACATGGCACAGCCGGCACGCGCCCACCGCGTGCGTCTCACCTACTGCGTCCCTTGAGACTATTCCGACCGTGCCGTGCGCACGGTGGAAGACCTGCTGCACGACTATCAGCACGTCATCGCCGACGTCACGCTGGTGACGGGCAGCAAGGGCGTGTTCGACGTCGAGATCGACGGCGAGTTGCTCTACTCCAAGAAGGCGACGGGCCGCCATGCCCAGCCGGGTGAGGTGCTGGCGCTGTTCCGCGAGCGCATCGTCCCCGGCGTCGCCGTCTACGAGCGCTGAGGGCCGTCACTCGCGGGCGAGCTGAACGGCGACGATGGCGATGTCGTCGGCCGCGTGTGTCGTCGGCGAGCTCGTCCATCACGGCACGGCAGAGCTGCGACGGCTCCATGATCCCCGCCTCGACGGCGTCGATGAGCAGCTCGAGCCCGTCGTTCAGCGAGCGGTCGCGCCGCTCGATGAGCCCGTCCGTGTAGAGCACGAGGAGGTCGCCTGGCGCCACGGGGACGGCCGCCGTCGACCGTTCCGAGTCGACGCCGAGCAGCGGTCCTCGCCCGGTCTCGATCAGCGACGCCTGCTTGCCCTGGGTGCACAGCAGCGGAGGTGGGTGGCCGGCGACGGCCAGCTCGGCCGTCCTCGCGGCCGCATCGATGAGGACGACGGCGAGCGACGAGAACAGGCCCTGGCCGGTCGCCCGCACGTAGTCGTCGAGCGCCTCGAGCAGCTGCCCGGCGTCGTCGACCCGGTGGGCAAGGGCGCGGGTCGCGCTGCGCAGCTGACCCATCGCGGCCGCGGCCTGCACGCCCTTGCCGACGATGTCGCCGATCGCCACCGCGACGCGCCCACGTTCCAGGGCGATCACGTCGTACCAGTCACCGCCCGCGACACCCGGGCTGCCGGAGCGGTAGCGCGCCGACCAGCTGATGCCGGGGATCTCCACGGTGGGGACCGTCAGCTGGCTGCGCTGCAGCGTGACGGCGATCTCGTGGTCGATGTCGTAGCGCCCGGCTCGACGCAGCGCCGGCCCGGTCATCGACAGTGCTGCGCGCAGCTCGTCGCGGTCGAAGCTCGGCACGGCCGGTTCGGACCAGCCGAGCAGCACGCCGCCGACCTGGCGCGATCCGGCCGTCAACGGATACGTCGCGACGGCGCCGGTCTGGTCCGGATCGCAGGTGGGTGACGATCGGACCGGGCAGCGCGGCGTCGTCGATGGTGCCCTCGTACAGCGACGCGTGGGCGACGAGATCGACGAGGTCCGCCGGCGCGTCGGGGCTCTGACGACCTCCGACGCCGGGACCGACCGCGGCGAGCGGTTCGGCATCGTCGGTGCGGCGATCGTGCACGGCGACCAGCCCACTGGCTGCGCCGGTCAGCCTGGTGGCGTGGCGCAGCAAGGCGCCGGCGACCCCGCGGCGCGTCGTCGCCCGCGACAGGTCGGCGGCGAGCTCATGCATCCCGGACACCCGCTCCGTCGCCAGCTCCGCCTCTCGCCGCGCGTCGCGCTCTGCGCTGAACGCGCCTCCCCGCTCGAGCGCCGTCGCCAGACGGTCGCCGACCTGGACGAGGAACGACCGCTGGGCCTGATCGAACGACTGCGCGTCCTCGAACCGCATCTCGACGACGCCGACCGGACGGTCCTGCCCGTGGAGCGGGACGATGGCCCATGCCCGTGTCGACGACTCGGGCGTCGGGAGCCCGTGCTCCTCCACGTAGCGCTTGATCGACACGTCGTCGGGGAGGAACAACGGCTCGCCCGAGCGAGCGACCGCGGCGAACGGCGACGCCGGATCGACACCGATCGCCCCGCCCATCGCCTGGTGCCCCGTCACGCTGGCTCCGGCCACGCGCAGGTTGCCCCCTTCGAGCAGCAGGATGGCGCCGAAGGATGCGGCCGTCTGGTCCAGCCCGTCGTCGAGCAGTCGGTCGATGATCGCCTCCGGCTCCAGCTCCTCGCCGAGCAGGGCGCTGACGCGTTCGAGGCGCTCCGAGAACTCCAGCAGCCGAGCGTCGATGATCGGGCCGTGGACGAGCACGGCGAGCTGTTGCAGCACGGCTCGCTCGGCGTCGCTCCAGCTGCGCCCGGGCTCGGCGATCGCGACGAGGCGGCCGGCGCCGCCTGGGAGCGGGGCGACGATGACCTCGCCGTCGATCTCGGCGTCCATGTGGTGGGTGCGACCGAGCTCCACCTTGGCGTCGGTGGCGCCGAGCAGACGCTCGATCTGGCGCACCGCTTCGTCGCAGCGTTCCGTCGACGTCGTGCCGGTCGCGACGGCGAGGTAGGCGCTGGTGAGGTCGTTGCAGCAGCGCAGCGCGGACGCGGTCGGTATGCGCCGACTGCTGGACCTCGGCGTCGCTCCGCTGTGCACCCTCGAACGCCGTGAGCGCCTCGGCGAGGAAGTGATCGGCGCTGTCCTGGCGTTCCGTCGCCTCGACGAGGGCGACTGCCCGTTGCGCTGCCAGGTGGGTGTCGACGAGCTGGACGAGTGTGGCGCCGCCGCGCACGGCCTCCCGCCCGAGCTCGTACGCATCGCGCAATCCGTTGTCGCCAGGTGCCCGCAGGTGCCGATCGAGGGCCTCGCGGTAGCTGGCACCGAACGATGGTTCGCCGGCCGAGTCATCGCCCCCATCGCCGACCACGAGGGTCACCGTACCCCCGGACGCACGCGGTCCGCGCGCTGGGTGGCGGGGCCCGAGCGACACCCGGCGGGAGTGCACTCTCAGGGCCCCGCCCGCCGCACCCGGCATCCCGCCGGCCCGATGCGGCCCGACAAACCTAGTGCAGGCTCGTGCCGTCCGGTGCCTCAATCGGCGCCATGGCAGGCGAAGGCACCACCGATGATCGGGTCGGCCAGGCGTGCACGGCGGAGCGCCTCGGCTGGACCGGTGCCGTCAGCGAGCCCACGATGAAGCTCGGCCATGAACTCGACCGTCGACGTCGCGTCGGGCACGGCGACGGTCGCCGCGATGACGGCCCGTGGGCCGGTCGCCAGCAGAGAGGCGGTGAGGCCGAGGATCTCCGTCCCGGCCGGCGTTGCGTGGCTGCCCGCCGAACAGGCCGACAACACCACCACGTGCGGCGGCGGGGACAGCCGCTCGAGGTCGTACACGAACATCGGACCGTCGGCGAAGCGCAGCGACGAGAACATCGGGTTCCCGCTCGAGAAGCTGCCGTGACAGACGAGGTGAGCGATGTCCACGCGACACATCGCCTCCTCGACGGCGCCGACCGTCGCCCGCTCGCCCGCGAGGAGCGTGGCGTCGGCGTAGCAGCCGGCGACCGCGCGGCACTCGGCCTCCGCCAACGGAAGGCCCGGACCGCAGACCGCCAGGGCGCGCGCTGCGAGCAGTGGGCAGATGCGCTCGGCACCGCCGCCAGAGACCGGCCGACGGAGCCACGACGAACGCACGGTCGTGGAGGCCCGGGAGCAGTGACCACGGCAGCTCGTGCAGCGCTGGACTCGGGCTGATGACCACCAACCCGTCGGGAAGATCCAACGGGGCGAGGAGCAGCGCGGCCAGCGTCCGCCGCCGCCGCCAGCACGAGCGACGGATCGCGCTGCACGCCCCGGCTCGTCGCGCTCGAGGTGCATCGTGAGCGTGGCCATCAACATCCCGGCTTCCCGCGTGGCCGCGGCGATCGGGCCGAGGCGAACGATGGATGCCCGGTCGTCGACGAGCCGCACGGCGGCGAGCTCGTCCTCGACCTCGACGAACGAGACCCACGCCGCCACGTCTCCACCGGAGGTCTCGGGCAGGCTCTCCGCCGGGAGCGCTGCGCCCGACATCTCCGGTCGCTTGTCGCGTTCGGCGGCGAACCACGTCGCGCAGTTCGTCGCAGCGGCACGGCGAGCTGCGGGTCGCTGACGCCGTCACGGATCTTCGCGTCGAACTCGCTGACAGCGGCGCGCAGATGGTCGAGCGCACGGGCGAGCGCGGTCTCCTCCGGCGGGCGGACCGGCGCCGTCGCCAGCGCCGACGCTCGTTGGCGCTCCGACCAGTCGAACGCCAGCTCGGCATCGCCGCTGCGCACGGCCAAGGCGACGCCGAGCTCGACGACCGCGGCGACGTGCATGGCGACGTGCGCCCGCAGCTCGGTGCCTCCGAGTACCGACGTGAGCGAGGCGAACTCGTCGGCCGTGGCCGCGCAGCGACGCAGGGCATCCTCCGGGCGGCCGGCGCCGGCGAGGAGCTGCGCCGCCACGAGGTCGCGGCGGCAGCGGGCGGCGAGCCCGAGCCCATGCCCCGTGGCAGCCAGGTGACGTTCGGCCGTGTCCACGTCGCCCCGCGCCGCTGCCAGCTCAGCGGCGATGACCCGCGCGTAGGCGGAGGCAGCGGTGAGCCCGGCGGCGTCGGTGGCGGCGATGACGGTGTCGATGAGGGCGGCGTCGGCCTGATCGGCCACTCCAGCTCGTTGGCGGGCTTCGACACGTAGCGACGCCGCAGCCGCCCACCAGCCCGCACGGCCCTGGGCATCGAAGTGCGCCGTGGCCTCACCCGCAGCAGCGGCGGCGCGGTCGACGTCGCCGGCGAGCAACGCGGCGCGGGCGACCAGCATGAGCGCCTCGGCGGCGTCGACATCGTCACCCTGGGCTTGCAGGCCCTGCACCGATCGCTCGGCGAGGATCAGCGCCTCATGTGAGAGCCCCGCGGCGAGCAGTGCCTCGGCGCGATCGGGGAACACCGCGGCACCGCTGACGCCGACTGACGCGTAGACCTGTTCGGCCTCGTCGAAGCGGCGGAACGACTCGACCAGATCGCCGCGCCGGGCGGCCAGCCACGCCAGGTTGTGGCGCATGTCGGCGGCCCGCTTGGTCCAGCCCTGCGACTCGAACAGGTCGAGGGCGCGCCGCGATGTCCGCTTCGGCAGCGTCGATCTCGCCGGCCCATCCGAGCAGCACGCCACGATTGGTCCAGATCTCCCCGATGAGCGAGGCATCGCTCGAGCCTGCGGCCGCGTCGAGTGCGGCGTCGAAGGCGCGCAGCGCCTCGGGATTCCGTCCGGCTCGCTGCAGCAGTCCGGCCTGCTGGCTCATGGCGACCACCTTGTCGTCACCCTCGAGGAGAGTCACGGCCCGCGTCGCCAGCTCCAACGACCGCTCGAACTCCCCGGAGTAGGAGAGGCTGGCGGCGAGCGACATCGACGCACGACCTTCCAGCTCGGGATCGTCGAGCGCGATCGCGGCGTCGAGTGCCGAGCTGAGGTGGCGAATGGAGTCATCGACCAGGACCAGCTCCCGACAGGCATTGCCCATGACCCGGAGCAGCTCGACCCGCTCGGCGACCCATCGCGTCGGGCAGGCGGGACCCTGCTTCGTGCAAGGCCTCCGCCGGATCAGTGAATGCCCGCGTCAGCAGGTCGGCGACGTCGTCTGCCAGGGCGCCGAGCTTACAAGTGAGCGGGCGGACAGCCGTCAGCAACGTCCGATTCCGTTGCCGATCCTGACGTCGGTGATTCCCTGGCCGCCGGCGAGCGCCGCGCTCACCCGCGCCGTGGCGAAGCTCGTGCCGCTCCAACTCGCCCAGCCCGTTCGGCTGGGAGGGCTCGGATAGCCGCCGACCGTGTCCGCTCCTGCCGCGACCGCGTTGACCCAGTTGCCGCAGTTGGAGAACTCGTCACGCGCCCCGCCGGTCCACGATCCGACGGCGAGCATGCCCGCCGCGAGCGCGGCCTGGATGGCGCGGACCTCGTTGCCGGCGCCCGAGCGGGCTCAGCAGGTCGACGAGGAGCGCAGTCGCCTGCATCGTGGGCTGGTCCCGCCATGCCGCCGGGAAGTGCTTGACGTCGGCGCCGTCGTTCCCCGCGGCCGCGACGTAGACCGGGCGGATCCCAGTCGAGCGCCGCCGACACGTCGGCGAGGTCGCGCAGGAAACGACCGAGGGCGAGGCGGCTGCCGATGCCGGCGCAGCCGGCGCCGCCGAGCGACAGGTTGACGACGTCGAAGGGCCGCTCGACGCCCGTCGCCGAGATCCCGAAGGCCTGCGCCGATGGCGGCGATCACGTCGGCGTCGGAGAACACCATCGGCGACCAGCGGCTGGTGGCGGGAAGGTGCGCTCCGTTGACGCCGGCCAACACCACCTCGGCCCCCGGGGCGAGCTGCTCGATGAGCGAGGCGACGAAGACGCCGTGGCCGTGATCCTCGTCGACGAAGCCGTTGCCGTCGACGTCGTAGTCCACCGCCGGACCGATCGTCTCCACGCCGGGTGCAGCGGCGGACCGCGTCGGCCGGAGAGTCGACGACCAGCACGCGACCCGTGCCGCCTTGGCCGGTTCCTGGGTCGGCCGCCTCGACCGGGTTGTCGTCGGGCCGGAAGGGGTTGACCGGAAGGACCGGCTCGAGGTAGTTGAGGTCGGTGCTGAACCCTCGTCCTTGCAGCGTGGGGACGATCTGGCGGAGGAACGCCTCGCCGAGGATGCCGGGGCGGAGGCTGAGGGTTGCGGCGAACGGGTTCAGCGGTGTCACGCCGGTGACGGAGCCGAGGAGGCGCCTGCTCACATCGGCCACGGCCGCGTCGAGCCGTGCAGGGTCGGACGCCGTGACGAGCAGCTCGTCCGGCATCGCCACGACCGCCGCGAGGACCCCGCCGGCGCAGAGCTCCAACGTGGCGAACAGGCCGGTCTGGCGGAGCCCGGCGAGGATCGCCGCATCGGTGACCAGCTCAGGATCGAGGATGCCGTAGCCGCAGCGGTCGTTCAGGTCGTATTCGTACAGTGACCCGAGCGGCCCGCACGGCGCCGCCTGCGTCCCCGAGGCCGACCGCACGCCGACCAACGTGGCGGATGCCGCCAAGGCAAGCGCTGCGACGAGCACCAGTCGCCGCTGGTGCGTGTGGTGGACATGGTTCGCTCTGCCCCCCTTTTGTGCCCGCTACCGCGCACACTACCCGTGCTCAAACATTTCGTCCGCCGGTGGGGCAACGCGACACCTGCGGGGAGTCCGGCGCCTCCGCCGGACGCCGGACCCCCTGACAGCCGACGGTCGCGACCCATCGGCCGTTCTGCAGCCCGCCGGGCTGTGTTCACGCTGTCGTAATAGAAGAGCCCGGTGTGTGGCGGCGTGATACAGGGAAATCGGCGTCGACTCGAAACCACGAGCGAGCGCCGGCGCCGTGTCACCCGATCACTGTGGGGACTGCGCCCCCACACCCCATCGCCGGCCGGCGTGCTGGCGCACGCTCGGTCGGGGCGGCTCCGCCGCCATCAGGTGACGTCTGATCTCGGTGCGCGGGCCGTGCCGAGCGTGTCAGCCGCAAGGAACTTCGGGGCACCCGGTTCATAGAACACATCGCACTCGAGGATCTCGAAACCGGCGTCGGTGAGCAGCGACACGATCTGCCGGGTCAGGTGGCATCCGCCGAAGACCCGCTTCTGCACCGGTTCCAGCCGGTACTGCCAGCGCCGCACCTTCTCGTCCGGAGCGAGACCGTGCTCGACGAAGTGCAACGTCCCGCCCGGTTTCAGCACGCGGCGAACCTCCCCGAGTGCCGCTGCCGCGTCAGGGATCGTGCACAACGTCCACGTGGACAGCGCACTGTCAACGCTTCGATCATCAAGCGCGAGCTGCGCACCATCCAGCCCTCCACGATGCACGTGGACGGCCGTCGCAGCCACCCGGTCGGCGGCCAGCTCCCAGGCGAGGTCGGCAGGCTCGATCGCCATGACCTCGACCACCGCCGATGGATAGAACGGCACATTGTGCCCCGACCCGAAGCCGAGCCTCGACGACACGGCCGTGCAACCCTGCACACGCCCGTCGACGGAACGGCTCGCTGCTCTTCATGCCGCACGCGGTGTTCACCAGGCGTGGCAGCACCCGGTCGCCGTAGAAGCCCACGTCACCTCGCTCCGACGTGCTGTCGGCCGCGGAGATCGGGAAGCTCGGAGCCGGGAGGGACGAGTTGCTTCTCGAACCAGTGGTGGGCGTAGGGCTCGTCGTTGAAGGCGTCGACTTCGTCATAGCCGGCGGACCGGTACATGGCGATGGCTTCGACGAGCGCGTCGTTGGTCTCGAGGCGGATGATGCTGGCGCCGTGCTCGGCGGCGCACCGTTCGAGCTCGTCGAGCAGTCGCCGGCCAACGCCGAGTCCGCGTGCCGTGGGTGCGACCCACATCCGTTTCAGCTCGCTCGGCTGGTCGCCGTGGAACTTCAGGGCGCCGCACCCGATCGGCTCGCCGCGCAGGGTAGCGAGCAGGAACAGCCCGGCGGGGAGGCGCATCTCGTCGCGATCGGCGGGCAGGCTGGCGGCTGGATCGAAGCCGCTGTGGAAGCGGTCGTCGAGTTCGGCGAAGTATCGGCGGAGCGCAGTAGTCGGCCATCGGGTGGCCGGGGTCGACGACATCGAGGTCGATCAGCCCGACCGTCAGCAGTCGCTCGACCTCGACCATCGCGGTGACCAGGCGATCACGCTGGGTGACGGTGAGCGGTTCGAGCATCGAGCGGGCGAGCTCGTCGCTTCGTCGATCGAGCAGGTCGCGTTCCTTGCGTCCCTTGCTCGTGAGGCGGGCGGCGCGGACACGTCCGTCGGTGTCGGTGTGACCGACCGTCACGAGTCCGGCGGCCTCCAGCGAGCGAAGGAGCCGGCTGAGGTAGCCCGAGTCGAGCCCGAGACGGGCCCGTAGCTCGCGGACCTCGCATCCGGTGTCACCGACCTCCCACAGCGCTCGGGCTTCTCCGAGCGGCCGCTCACGCGCCAGATAGTGGTCGCGGAGGGCGCCAACTCGTTCCGTGACCATCCGGTTGAACGAGCGCACGACGGTCACCATCTCGTCCATGATCGCTGACCTTAGTCAGAGATGCCGGCGACTCACGTAGAGGTGAGCACAACCCGCGATCGGGGGGTGTCCTCGTTGGGCGGTGGGCGGCACAGTGGGGTGTATGACCGGATCGCCATCCATCCACCACGTCGCGCCCGGCGAGGGCGAGCGGCTCGAGTTCCAGGGGACGGTTCGGCTGATGAAGCTGACGAGTCGTGACACGGACGGCCACCTGTGTGTGTACGAATCGACATACTCGGCTGACGTACCGAGCCCGCTGCACATCCACCACGATGCAGTCGAGTCGTTCTTCGTCCTCGACGGGACCTGCCGCTTCCGCGTCGGCGATGAGCTGGTGACGGTGGGCTCGGGGTCGTTCGTGTCCGTGCCGCGCGGGGCGACCCACGGCGTCGTGGCCGTCGGCGGCCCGGCCCGGGCGCTGGTCATGTTCAGCCCAGCGGCGATGGAGGGCTATTGGGAGGAGGTCGCCGCAGCGACCGCCGACGGCACCCTCGATGGAGCCAAGCTCGAGCGCCTCGCTCGTCAGCACCACCTGGAGATGGTCGGTCCCTGGGTGGACGGGTGACTGTCCCTGACCGCCGGATCAACTGCTCCGCGCGCGGTTCGCCACTGCAAGCGATGCGCCGAGCGTGGTTCCGAACGCGAGATGGGCGCTCAGGTCCTTCCACAACGTCGCCTTGTCGTACTGATTGATCGGTCGATAGATGCCCAGCTTGCCGAGTACGGCGTACGACGTGCCCCAGGCTGTGATCCCGGTGGCAATGCCAACAGCGAGTTTCGGGATCGGGACCGCGGCCGCGACGAGGCCACCAACCTTGCCCCATCCGATGCCGGTCATCCAGTGGACGACGTTGTTGGTGGTTGTGACGGCTGAGTCGGGCAGCGTGATCCCGAAGGCGTCGGCGACGAGCCTGCCGACCTGTGCCGGCGCCGGCGCCTCATCGTCGAACCCACTCGCCGAGGTCGAGAACTCCCAGGCGACGAAGCCCTTGTCTCCACCGTCGGCTCGATACCGCCGGTACCACACGAGATCCATCGCCGCCAGGGCGACCGCTCCCGCGACCGCTCCACGGACCGCACTCGTGATCACACCCACCCAGCGACTGTAGAGCGCACCGCCCTGCTCGGGGCCGAGGCGGTGGGCAAGACAGCCGTCGAGCTGGGGGTGTTTGCCGTGGGCGCAGAGGGACTCGAACCCCCGACCACTTGCTTGTAAGACATCGCGAACCTGTCAATGGCGGTCAACCGCTGTCCACGAAGTCCCAGCTAGAGCGCAGAATGGTGTAACGCGTGTTCATTGCTGTAAACAGCCGTAAGGTCCCACGTAGGGTCCCACGATGCCAGCTTGCATGACGGGAAAGGTG
>CAVVMS010000003.1:0-44357 GCA_963749315.1 uncultured Acidimicrobiia bacterium | reverse complement strand
GCGCCGTCGCCACCTCGTCGGGTGACAACGCCGAGCTCAACGTGCGCCGCAGCGGCGGCTGCTGCAGCCGGTTGCGCAGCGCCGGGCTCAGGCCATGGGCCTCGAGCGGGCCCGTGACGAGGCGTCCGCCCTCCTGCTCGGTCATCAATCGATCAGTCGACGACCCGATAGGTGACCTGGGCACCGTCGGGAAGGTCGACCAGTTGGACAGCGAGGTCACCGCGCACCTGCATGCCGAGCACGGCGTCGATGGCGTAGACGTTGGCGACCTCGAACTCGCCGCCGAGCACGAACGGCACCCGCGGCACCAGGCGGTCGCCGGGTGACAACCCGCCGTACGCGGTCTGCCACTGCTCGGCGAGGGGCTGCCCCGTCATCACCTCGTAGTCGGCCTGCAGTTGGTCGGCCCAGTCCTCGATGCTCGACGTGTAGGCCTCGACCTCGCCGGTCTCGGGATCGAACGTGACGACCTGGTCGCCGCGGATCGCGAACTGCCCGCCGAAGACGTCCTCGGCGAAGAAGAACAGCCCGTCGGCCATCGAGCCGTACGACGCACGCCATCCGTCCGGAGCGTTCCAGGACTCGAGCGATGCCCCGACGAAGGCCTCGCCCGCAGGCAGCACGTGCAGGGCCGACTGGTAGGCGTAGAAGCCGTTGCGGGCGACGAGCAGCTCGCCCAGCTCGTCGCCGACTCGGCCGGGTGCGCCCGACGCTCGAGCGGGTTTGCCGAGCGCATCGGACGAGCGGTTGAGCAAGGCGAGGGTACGAGGTCCGAGCATCAGTCGGTGACCACCAATCTCACTCGAGTGCCATTCGGCAGGCGCCTGGCCTGATGGCCCATCGACGAGCCGGCACCACGGTTGTCGCTGTAGTCGATGTGACGCACGCTAGAGCCCGTCCCGCCCTCACGGAACATCGCCGGCGGGTACTCGTCACGGTCGAGGTTCTTGCGCGTCGGGATGCCGAGCAACGAATCACGGCGGCGCCCCTTGGCGCCGGCGCGGTCGATGGTCAGGACGTCCGGGTGCCCGGCCTGCTGTGCGTCGTCGACGTGCCGCGCCGACTGCGGGTGCCGGCCGCGGCTGACGGCGATGACGGGCAGGTCGTCGACGATGTCGGTTGCGTCGTCGGCGGCCGACGTGGCGACGTCGTCCGCCGCCCGTGCCGCCGAGCCGGCCGGCGGTGTCGCCCCGTTCAGCGCCCTCGCTGCCCGGCCCGCCGTCGCCACCTCGCCGGCGACGCCGAGCACGTCGGCGGCGTCGAGGCCGACATCGACGAGGCCGATCGTCTGGCCGGTCTCCGGACTCGGCCACTGCGTCGCGTAGAGGGTGAGGCTGATCGCCACCTTGATCGCCACGAGCACCAACACGAGCGGGCCGAGCGGGGTGAACAGGGCGACGACGGCGAGGACCATGAGGACGCGGTCGAGCAGCTCGCGCAGCGCCCACAGCGCTGCCGCCCAGTCGCCGCTGGCGATCGCCTGGACCAGGTCGAGCAGGGCGTCGAGCCCCGAGAGGTCCATGACCAGTTCGAACGCCGAACCGAGGATCGACTCCCACCAGCTCGGGTCGGACAGATCGCCGAGGCTGATGTCGTCGAGCCGGTCGGCGGTGCGGTCGTTGAGCTCGTTCTCGTCGTCGCGGAGGTTTCCCCACTCCTCGCGGCTGGCCCGCAGATCGCCGGCAGCGGAGTCGAGCGGCGTTCTGCGCCGCGTTGAGCGCCTGCTGGCTCTGTTGGGCGGCGTCCTCCGCCGCGGTGCGGTCGGCGTCCGCGGCAGGGTCGCTGCCGGCCGGCGGGAGCGAGTCGACGTCCGCCGTCGCCTGGCTGTGACTGGACCGCTTGCTCGACAGCGCGGCGACGGCGTCCTTGTGGGCCTCCCACCGAGTGCGCGCCCGGGCCAGGGCCGAGTCCGCCTCGCTGCGCAGGTCCTCCAGCCGCGAGAGGTGGTCGGCGAGGGCGTCGTGCGCCTGGTCGCAGACGTCGGGCAGGTCACCGAGTGAGTCGGCGACCTTCTCCACGATCTCGCGGAAGGCATCGGCCGCCTCGCCCTCCAGCGAACCGCTCCCCGAGTCCGAGGTCACCTCGTCGAACTCGTCGAGGATGCGCTCGGAGGCGTCGCCCATCCGTTCGAACATCCGCGCCACGCTCTCGACCTCGCCGACCGAGGCGCGCACGGGCTCGCCGTCGACGTCGGGGAAGATCTCGGTCCAGGAGACGGCCATGGCTCAGCCCTCGAGCTGGCTGACCAGCTCGTCCTCGGTGTCGCCGAACGAGTCGCTGATCGCGCCGAGCGCGCTGGACACGGCGTCGAGGGAGTCGGCGAGCTCGCCGCGACGCTCGTCCCACTTGTTCATGAAGTCCTCCAGGGCGTCGTTCAGACGGCCGGCGCTGGGCACCCGTGCGGAGTACCCGCCTTCGCCGCGCAGCCCGCTCGTCGTCGTGTCGACGCTCGACTTCAACTGGTCGCAGTAGGCGATGTCGACGACGATGCGGCCGGCCATGGAAGGCACGGTACGGACGATGCGGCCGAGCGTCGACGGGGAGCAGTCCCCTCATCCCGGGCTCGGCTGCGCCTCGCCTCCGAGCTCGCGGCCGCCGCTGCGCAGCGGCCGCTCACCCACCTGCCTCAGAGGTGAACGACTTCCGTCTCCTGGTCTGGAGTGAACAGGGTGACGGTGTTGGCGATGGCGACGAACAGGTCGCTGAAGGCGCGGGAGTACTCGAGGTTGGTCGTCACGAACTGCAGCACGCCGCACGTCGTGGCGTCGTCGCCGACCGGCAGCACGAACGACTCGCCGTAGAAGCGGGCGGGCTGGCCGGGCACGCTGCGGCTGAGCTCGTACAGCCGGCGCAGGCGCACGGACCGCCCGAGACGCAGCTCGTGCTTGCACGGCGGTTCGAGGTTGGTGATCCGGCGCAGCTCGTCGGTCTTGCGCGGCTTCGCAGCCATCGCCGCCAGCAGGTTCGGGAACGTCAGGTCCAGCGTCGTGCCGAGGTCCTCACGCGTGTACGTGGCGAACGTGACGATCGCCATCAGCGTCTCGGCTCCTCGTCGCTCTCGTCGCCGTCGTCAGCCGGCCCGTGGTCGGCGTACATGGCGGCGAAGCGGACGTTGTGGTGGACCAGCTCGCTGCGCACGCGGCCGAGCAGTAGCTCGGCCTGACGCTCGTCCGTGCGGTCCCAGTCCGGCGCCTCGCGCCAGCGCCGCCGCAGCTCGCCGCACATCGTCTCGAAGGCGCGCAGCTCGACGGGCATGTTCACCCACTCGCGCGGGAGGCTGACGCCGATCGAGTCGAAGTCGGAGGCGGCGACCATGTCAGCCCGCCCTGACCAGCAACTGTTGCTGCGCCCACGGCGGTGAGCTCCACGGGGAGGCGAAGCGGTCGCGGCGGGCGGCGTTCTGGATCGCCAGCGTCGACGGGCCGGGGTTGCTCGTGTCGACGGCATCGACGTAGTCCTCGGCGCCGAAGCCGGCCATCGTCGTCGGGTTGCGGACCAGGCGGCGGTAGCCGTCGTTGGCGAACTTGGCGACCTGGAACGTGGTCAGGTTCCCGGTCCGCGTGCCGAGCGGGAAGCGCTGCGGGACGAGGCCGCGACCCTGGCGGACGAGGTTGGCGAGCGACGTCTCCTGGCGGAAGATGACCTTCCCGGCGCTGACGATGTTCCCGTTGGCGAGCCTCGTGGCGTTGCCGACCTGGACCGCCCTGAGGGCGTTGACCGCCTTCAGCGCGCCGCCAGCGGAGAACACGACGCCGACGGCGCTCCAGAGCACGTCGCCGAGGCCGACCGTCTCGCCGGTCTCCGGGTTCGGCCACTGCGTGGCGTACAGGGTGGCGTTGACCGTCAGGGCGAGGCGGAGAGGACGAAGATGCCGATGACCAGTGGGGCGCAGAAGGGGATGAACAGGGCGACGACGGCGAGCACGATGAGCACGACGTCGAGCAGCTCCTTGAGCTCCCACAGCAGCTGTGCCCAGTCGCCGGCGAGCAGGGCGCCGAGGATCTCGTCGAGCGGCCCCATCATGATGTCGGCGACGGTGACGACGAAGTCGACCAACGCACCGACGGCGTCGCCCACGCGGTCCCAGAAGCCGGGGTTCTCCAGATCGCCGAGGTCGATCGCGCCGAGCTCGTCGACAGTGCGCCCGTTCAGTGCGTTCTCGGCCTCGCGGATGTCGCTCCACTCGCCCCGGATGCCGTCGAGGATCGCGTCCTGCTGCTCGATGTCGTCGCGCAGCCCGCCGAGACGGCTCTGCGCGCCGGTCAGCTGGTCGCCGAGCTGGTCGGCGGCGGTGGTGTCGCCGGCCGGATCGGCGGCCGCGGCGTCCTCGGCGTCGCGGACGTCGCCCTCCAGCTGACTCACCTGCGACGCCAGCCTCCGCGCCTGCCCGTCGAGCTCCCTGCGCGTGTTCCACGCCGTGCGCGCCCTGGCCAGGGCGCTGTCGGCGCCCTCCTCGGCCCACTCGATCAGGCGGTCGAGCTCACCGTGGTGGCCGTCGAAGATGTCGGCGGCACGGCCGGCGATCCGCGGCACCTCGTCGAGCTCGCTGCCGACCTCGTCGACGAAGCGGGCGAAGGCGACCGCTGCGTCGCCTTCGAGCGAGCCGCTCGCCTGGCCGTCGTCGCGGAAGCGGTCGAACTGGCGGGCGATCTCTTCGGCGTCCTGCTCGAAGCGACGGAAGAAGCCGCGGGCGCGGGCGAACTCGTGGCGCTCGCCACGCACCGGCGACCCGTCGACGTCGGGGAAGATCTCGGTCCAGGTGGTCATCAGCCACCGTTCCCGGCGATCGCCGCGACCAGCTCGTCCTCGGTCTGGGTGAACGAGTCGTAGATGCACTGCAGGGCGTCCTCGACGCTGGCCAGGACGTCGGCCAGGTCGCCGCGCCGCTCGTCGCAGTCGTCGAGCAGCTCGCGCAGTCGATCGTTGACGTCGGGCGCGCTGTCGATGGACGCCGTGTCGTCGCTCGACCGGCGCAGTCGGGTCGTCGTGCCGGAGATGTCGCCGCGGAGTTCGAGGACGTACCCCAGGTCGATGACGATTCGTTCCGCCATGGCTCGCAGGCTAGGGATGGAACGTCACGGCGGACGATGGGGATGAGTCCCCCACGGGCGGCTCCACCAGGCGGATCGTGGTCGGTCCGCCGAGCTAGCAGGGCGTCGCCGGCGTGCACCTCGTGCGACGTCCACGGCTCGAGGCGCACCGGCGCGACGCCGGGCCGGGCGAGCTCGGTGCCCCGACGCGAACCGCAGTCGGTGGCGGTGATCGTCCACCCGTCGGCGCGGACGACGAGGTGCGTCCGCGACACGCCCGGTCGCTCGGGCAGCACGAGCCGGCCGGCGTCGTCCTCGACACCCGCGGCACCCGGATCCGGCCGGCGCCCGACGACGATCGCTCCGACGATCGGGATCGTCTCGCCGTCGTCGCCCACCAGCTCGGCGAGGACCGGCTGGGCGACCTCGATGACCGGCGCGGTGAGATCGATCAGGTCGCCACACCGACGACAGCTGGCCTGCGTCGGCGAGTTGGCGTGGCCGGCGGGGCAGAGGCGACCGGGGACGGTGACCGTGCCCTCCTCGAAGATCGGGACCGGCTCGGAGGGCTCCGGATCCGGCCCGACGTCGAGGAGTGCTCCGGGCGCGCCGAGCCCGATGCTGTCGTCCATCCAGTCGCCGCCGGTGACCAGGTCGAGCAACGCCGCGCCGCTCGATGGGGCGGGGTCCGGTTGCGGCGTCGGTTGTGGTGCCGGTGCAACGGTCGGGGGACGGGCGCGGCGGGCACGGCGGTGGCGAGGCGCTCGCCGGCTGCGCCGGGTTGGGCCGTCAGGCGGAACCCGCCCGCCCGCACGACGCCGCTGCCGACGTCGGTGCCCCCGGCGGGTGCCGTGCCGGCGAACACCACGACCGCTTCCTCGCCCGGTACGCCGTGCTCGACCCAGGTGCGCGACGTGGCACCGGAGAGCAGGGGGAGCGACGGCGCGTCCGTCTCCACGTCGACGGCGCCCATCACGACGACGTGGAGGTCGTGTGGCCACGTGACCAGGGCGAACGCAGGGACGTCGAGCGCCGCACCGACCACCGCCGCGGTGACCGCGGCCTGCGTCGACTCGGCGTCGGGCGCGCCGAGGAAGGCGTCCAGCAGGGCGTCGGGTCGCGACTCGTCGGGTGACCAGAGCAGGGCTCCGGAGCGGCACGCCAGCCACCCCGCGCCCGGTGCCAGCTCGACGGTGGTCATTGCGGAAGCAAGCTACTGCCGCCCGCGCCACCGACAATGGGGACCGGTCCCCTGCCCGACAATCAACTTCTCAAGCGTTTTCAGGGGTCAAAGATGGCCGGGAATCTTCCGAAGAAGCACGTCCAGCGTTTCCAGGGTCAACGATGGCCGGAGCTTCGAGAGTGTCTAGTCCACCTCGGGAGGCAGCGACGACAGTTGCGAGCGGGTGATCAGGCCGGACTCGATGGCGTGCTCGACGAGCCGCCGCCGGCGATCCGTCGCCAGCTGGTCGATCGACCCGCGCAGGCCACCGACGCCGAGCTTGGCGAAGCGGTTGCACAGGTTGTCGAGCTTGCGGTTGAACTTGGTGATCGACCACCCGAGGCGGCGGGCGACGGCCCGGTTCGTCGGCAGCTCGTCGGCGTCGTGCGGATCGAGCAGGGCGCCCTCGCCGAGCGCCAGCAGCAGCAGCCGCTGCTCGTCGGTGAGGAGGAGGTTGCCGAGGGCGATCGTCTCCAACTCGTCGTCGTCGGCGTCGAGCGGATCGTCCTCGTCGTCGCCCTCACCGGCACCGCGATCGGGGACCGCCACGACGACCTCGTAGTCGGTGACGCCGGCGCGGAAGCGGAGGATCGAGTTGGGGAACGACAGGGCGATCTCGCTGCCCGGGGCGAGCGTCACGCTCGAGCGCGAATCGGCATCGGCGATCTGGATCGTGATCGACCGGCCCTCGTTGGTCAGCCACCAGGCGTCGCCGCGCGACCAGAACCGGCCGAGCACCCGGTGCAGGTGGCGGTTGTCGTCGATGTGCAGGTCGGCCTGGCGTCCGAACGACAGCTCGTCGCCGAGCGGCACGGTGGTCAGCTCGCCGACAAGAAGTCCCGACGCAGCGTGAGGTCTGCTGGGTCGGTCACCGGTGCATCACTCGCCGCGACCAAGGACGGTGAACGAGCGCGAGCCGAAGTACACCGTCGCCCCGGGCTCGACCAGTTGCGGGCGGGCCGGGTCGACGGCGACGACCTGGCCGCCGGCGTGGGGAACGACGAACGTGCCGTTCGTCGAGCCGCAGTCGACGACGAAGATGTCCCAGCCGTGGAGCCGGACCTCGAGGTGGCTGCGCGACACCTTGTCGCCGATCGCCTTCACCCGCCGCAGTGCGGCACGGCTCTCGTCGGTGTCACGATCGGGGTTGCGACCGATCAGCAGGTCGTGGTCGAGCTCGACGGAGTCTCCGTCGTCGAGCTGCAAGCGCCCGAGGCTCGGCCGGGTGACGTTCACGTTGCCGTCGCTGCCCGGTCGCAGCGGCGCGCCGCAGACGGCGCAGATCGCCGCCGTCGGCGAGTTGGCGTGTCCGCGCCCGCACACCTTGGCCTCGACGAGCGCGGCGCGGTCCTCGACGGCGATCTCGTCGAGCAGGGCGGCCGTCGCCGGCGGCGGCAACGTGACGTCGGGATCGGCTGCTGCTCCTCGACCGCCGGGACCCGCGGCACAGCCATCGTCGCGTCCGGCTGTACGGGTGCCGCCGCTGCCGGCGCCGGCGGTGGGTCGAGGCGGCGGGCGGGTGCGTCGGTCAGGTCGAGCCGGAAGCCTCCGGCGGGGGCGATCCCCGCCTGCAGGTCGGTGGATGCGTCGGCGTCGTCACCTGCCACCGAGAGCGACGCCGGCCCGGTCATCGGCAGCGAGTGCTCGACCCATGTGCGCGATCCGGCGCCCGACAGCATCGGGAGCGACGGCTGGTCGGTCTCGATGGCGACGTCGCCGAACACCATCACCCGCACATCGCTCGCCCACGACACACACGCGAAGGGTCCGACCTCGAAGCCGGCACCGACCACCGTGGTGGCGACGGCGCGCATCTCCTCGCCCGGGTCGCTCGACTGGAACGCGTCGACGAGGATCGCATCGCGCTGCGACGCGAACAGCAGCGCCGTCGGCCGCCGGGCGAGCAGCCCCGCGCCCGGCGTGATCGTCAGCGTCGCCGCGGCGGCCACGTCAGGCACCGCCCACTTCCAGCACCATCGCCGTGGCGTTGTCGCGGCCGCCTGCGTCGTCCGCCTCCTCGACGAGCTGCTCGGCGGCGCCGCTGCAGCTCCCCGCGGCGAGGGCCGCGCGCAGCTGGTCGTCGTCGAGCTGGCGGTGGACGCCGTCGGTGCACAGCAGCAGGCGATCGCCGGCACGCATCGGCACGGCGAGCACGTCGATGCGCGGCACGTCGTGCTCCAGACCGATGAACGAGGTCAGGCCGTGGAGGGCCACGCCCCGCTCACGGTACTCGGCGAGGTCGAGTCCGGCGGCGAGCAGCTCGGTGCGCACGTTGTGGTCGTCGGTCAGCAGGTCGAACTGCTCACCGGACAGGCGGTACGCGCGCGAGTCGCCGACGTGGACCACGGTGAGCGTCGGGCCGGCGACAAGCGCCGCCAGCAACGTGGTGCCGACGTGCTCGAAGCCCCAGCTGACAGCCTCCAGCACGACCGCGTCGTTGATGGCCACCACGGCGTCGCGCAACCCGGCGTGGTCGGTGCCGGGTGCGATGTCGAGGAAGCGGTCGATGGCCGTTCGCGCAGCGAGCGCACCCCCGCCGCGCCCGCCCATGCCATCGGCAACGACGTAGGCCCCGGGACGACGGCTCCAGGCGTCCTCGTTGACGCGCCGGCGCGTCCCTGGAGTCGTGGCGACACCCCATTCGACGACGGTGAGCGTGGACGCGGCATGGGTCGCCAGCTCGGCGAGGACCTCGGCGTTCTCGGTCGGCGTGGTGTCGTCGTCGTCGAGCTCGATGCGCATGGTCGGCTCCCCCGCTACGGCACCGCCGTCGCCGGGGCGGCGGCACGGTCGGTGGGGCGGTCGGTGCGACGGTGGTCGTCGTCGTGGTCGTGGTCGTGGTCGTCGTGGTGGAGGTGGTCGTCGTCGACGACGTCGTGGTCGGCGCGTCGGTCGTCTCCGGCACGGTCGACTCGGCCGGCTCGCTCGTCGCCGCGGCGGGAACCTGCGTCGAGGCGGTCGGCTCGTCGTCGTCGCCGCCGCGCAGGAGGAGCGTGGCGACGAGGGCGATGACAGCGACGGCGACGGCGATGCCGCCGGCGAGCAGCCACGCCCGCGACGGCTCGGGTTCATCCGCCGCCGGTTCGGGCGGTCGCTGGGCGACCGGCAGGCGTCCCTTCGGCTCCCACCGGCTCGTCGGGAGCGGCGTCGTCGGAGCCGCCTCGACGGGCGCCGCGGCCTCGACCGGTTGCGTCGTCGTCGGTGGGGGCAGCGGGTCGCCCGTGAACGTCGGCGGCGGCAGTGGCCCCAGACGCCGCGCCTCGCGGCGGACCTCGGCCACGATCTCGGTGTCGGCGTCGACGGTCTCGTCGTCGTCCTCGTCGTCGGTGACCTCGTCGGTGACGTCGGCGGTGACCTCGGCCGGATCATCGGCCGCGCCGGCGGCGGACTTGCGCAGCTCGGCGATCAGCTCGTGGTCGCCGGGGACCGTCAGGTCGTCGTCGTCCTCGTCGTGCTCGTCGTGCTCACCCGTCATGCTTGACCCCGGCCGTCGCCTGGTCACGGCGCAGCGGCCGCGGGTCGAGCTGCATGAACAGGCGCTGGGTCGGCCTGCGCGTCCGGCGCAGCTCGGCGGCGACCTGGTCGCTGCTCTGCCACGCCTGCTCGGCGTGGTCGTCGGTGGGCGGCCACGCCGCGTACGCCGCCCGGTCGACCTGACCGGCGAGCACCCGCAGGTCAGGCTCCACGGCGGACAGGCCCTGCTCGCTGGTGTACAGCCGCACGGTCTCGGTCGGCGTCGTGTCGACCGGGCGCGGTGCCCCGGCCTCGGTGCACCGATCGACGGCCTCGGCCCACGCCCCGGCGATGCGTCCCGTCGTCGACGCACGCTGCCGCCTGCGCCGCCGGCGCAACACCTTCCAGCCGATGACCACGGCGGCGAACAGGAGGAACAGGGCGATCGGCATGCCGACGACGCCGGCCGTGACGACGGCCCAGGTGGCGGGGCCGGGCGTCTCGAACGAGTGCGAGACGGGGTCGAACTCGTCGTCGACCTCCTCGTCCTCTTGACGTGGCGGCTCGACGTTGGGCGGCGGCGGAGGCGGCGGTGGCGGGTTGGGGATGGCGATCTCTTCGGTCGTCGCCCCCTGCGGATCAGGGTCGGGTGTGCGCGACCGGTCGGGCGTCACGTCGACGGGGATCCACCCGAGCTCGCCGGCGTCGAGCTCGACCCATGCGGCGATGTCGCTCGCCGTCACCTCGGCCCGGCCGTTGCGCCACGCCGCGGCCGGGATGCGGTACCCGACGACGACGCGCACGGGTAGCTCGGCCACCTGGGCCATCACCGCCGCGGCCGCGGCGTACTGCTCCTCGAAGCCGACGACACGTTCTGGATCCTCGAGCATCTTGGCGATCCGTCCGTACGAGTGGCCCGGCGGCGTGTCCGGGCTGACGTCGTAGTAGCCGTTGGTGACGAACGCGTCGCGGATGGCGGCCATCTGGTCCCAGCCGCGGTCGCGCCCTTCGACGAGGTCGGCGGCCAGGTTGCGCACGGGCGGCGGGAGCAGCTCGAGCTCCTCGGTGCGATCGACCAGCTCGATCGGCGCGGCGTCGAGCGTGGCGTCGTCGTAGGTGGGTACCACCGCCGACGTCACCTCGTAGGTCAGCCCGTCGGCGACGCCACCGGGAAGTGCGACCGTGCCGGTCCGCATGTTCATCCGGCGGTCCAGGTCGGTTGGCAGTCCGAGCCGGCGGGCAGTGCCTGCCGTCGGCAGGAAGTAGCCGCCGAGGTCGCGGATCGTGACGGTGTGCTCGACCGTCGTCGCCCCCTCGGGCAGCGCGTCGTCGAGCTCGGGGAGCTGCGTGTCGACCGGCACGAACTCGTTCGCCTCCGGGTCGCGCTCGGGGTCGGCGACGGTCCACACGACGCCGTCGTAGTCGCTCATCACGGCGACCGGCCAGCGGTCGATCGGTGTGTCGCCCTCGACCTCGAAGATGACGTCGTCGCGCCGCTCGTCCTTCAGCGACGCCTTGAGCTGCACGAGCGGACTGGGCACGGCGAGCGGGTCGAACGGCGGGACCTGGTACTGGCGCAGATCGAAGCGCTCGTTGGCCTCGGCGAGCGGCAGGCGCGGCCCGACGACGGGAGCGGCGAGGACGGCACCGACGATGACGACCGCGCCGAGCATCAGCCGGACCCGGTTCGTCGTCGTGGCGCCGTCGTCGGGCTCGTCGCTCGTGCGGGCGATGGCCGTGCGGTTGAAGCGCTGACCGACCACGATCAGGGCGAACGTGCCGGCGAGGATGCCGGCGCCCTGGGCCAGCGCGAGCCAGCGCTCCTCGACCGTGAACAGCAGGCTCAGGGCGAGGGCGAGGATCGGACCGATCGCCGGAAGGCCGGGGCGCCTCGAGTGGCGGGCGATCTCGCCGCCCACGGCGGCGGCCAGCCAGGCGACGGCGAACGGGAGCGCTCGCAGCTGCTCGGTGATGTCGGCAGGCGGGGCACTGGAGAGCAGGTCGGCCCAGCCGTCGATCAGCCCGCGGGCGAACGCCGAGTAGGCAGACGGTGTCGGGACACCGCCGACGGCGATGCCGCCGAGCACGACGAAGGCGAGTGCCGACACGGCGACGCTCTCGCCGAGCAACAGCCGGCGCTGGCGGGCGAACAGCACGACCGCCGACGCCCCGAGCACGCCGATCGCGGCGGCGGTGACGAAGCTCCATCCGGACAGCGCGCTGCGGAAGGAGATCGCCGAGACCATCGACATCGCGGCGACGATGGCGACAGAGATCGCGACCCGTGCGCCGATGGTCCGCCGGGGCCGCGAGTTCGTGGTTGTCATCCGCGTGCTCCGATGCGAGCGAGCGAGCGCCAGCGAGCGATCGGCCAGCAACGGCCTGCGTGGCCGGGGAACGCAGTCAAGAGATGCGCTCCCAGGCGGCGCGGAAGTGCTCGAGGTCGTCGACGTCGACGACCTTGGCGCCGGGGAGCGACCCGGGCAGGCGGTCGCCGGCCGGCCACACGCGCACGAGCACGACGCGGGTCGAGCGGCGGGCGACGTTGGCCATGCGCAGGAAGCCCTCGGTCGGCACGTTGCCGGTGACCACGACGAGCGCCGACGTGCCCGTCTCCGTGCGCAGGGCGCGCAGCGCACTGTCCGTGACGTCGGTGCCGGCCGCGCCGTCGGCGAGCGTGAGGCGGTCGAGCAGTGCGTTGCGCGTGGCGGCGCGGTACTTGCCCATGACCACCTCGCCGTCGAGCCAGATGGCGACGGGCTGACCGTTGACCAGCGACGACACGCCGAGCGAGGCGGCGATCTCGATCGCCGTGTCGAACTGTCGCTCCGACGGGTAGGAGCCGATCTCGGTGTCGACGACGACGGTCAGGTTGGGCCGGCGGTTGTCGACGTGGTGGCGGACCATCAACGTCCCCGTGCGCGCCGAGGACATCCAGTGGATGTGGCGGTGGTCGTCGCCGAGCTCGTACTCGCGCAGGGCGTGGAAGGCGACGTCGCCGGCCGGCGAGGCGTCCGACGTGGGGCCCTCGAGGTCCTTGGCGAAGCCGACCGGCAGCGGGGCGAGCGGCGTCACCCGCGGGTGGACCCAGAGCGTCTGCGTGCCGGTCTGCACGATCTCCCGGCGCATCAACGACAGCAGGTCGGACTTGACGATCAGCGCTGGGCCGATCTCGACACGCCGCGCCGCGCCGTCGGCAGCGGGTACACCGCCTCCGTCGAGCGGCCGGGACCGAGCGGCGGCACGTCGAGGCGCAGCGGCCGGCCGCCGACGTGCTCCTCGATGGTGCGCGAGGCGATCGGGGTCCGGCGTGGGTTCGTCACCCGCATCACGGCGATCGACTTGTCGCCGACCGTGACGCGATCGGGCTGCAGTGTGCGTTCGACGTCGAGGGCGAGGCGGCCGATGACGAAGGGCAGGGCGACGAGCAGGGCGATCAAGCAGCCGGCGGCGACGACCATCAGCTCGACCCACCCGAGCAGCCACCCGCCGACGTAGGCGACGGCGCCGAGCACGGCGACGGTCCACCCACTCGCCGTCAACGGAATGCGACGCGGCTTCATCGGATCAGCGCGCCTCAGGCGTGGGCGCGAGCCGGCGCCGGCAGCTCGACGCGGTCGAGGACCTCGTCGACGAGGGCGTTGGTGTCGACCTTGCTCAGCTCGGCTTCGGGCGTCAGCAACATGCGGTGGGCCATCACGGCGGGGGCGACGATGCGCACGTCGTCGGGCGTGACGAACGCACGCGACTGCGCCGCGGCGAGCGCGCGCGCCGTGCGGATCATGGCGATGGCGCCGCGGGTCGACACACCGAGTCGCAGTTGGGGCAGCGAACGGGTCGCCGCGCCCAGCCGCACGACGTAGCTGCGCACCGAGTCCTCGACGTGGATCGACTCGGCGACGCGGATCATCGTGCGCACGTCGCTCGTCGTCATCACCGGCGTCAGGCCTTCCGGGCGGAGGTCCTCGTCGAGCATCGCCAGCACCTCGACCTCGTGGTCGTGGTCGGGGTAGCCGAGCGTGGTGCGCATGAGGAAGCGGTCGAGCTGGGCCTCCGGCAGGCGGTAGGTGCCCTCCTGCTCGACGGGGTTCTGGGTGGCGAGGACGACGAACGGGCGGGGCACGTCGTACGTGATGCCGTCGACGGTGACGTGACGCTCCTCCATCACCTCGAGCAGGGCCGCCTGCGTCTTCGGGGACGCCCGGTTGATCTCGTCGGCGAGCACGACGTTGGAGAACACCGCGCCGCGGCGGAAGTCGAACGTGCTGTGCGACTGGTTGTAGACCAGGCCGCCGGTGACGTCGGACGGCAACAGGTCGGGCGTGAACTGGATCCGGCTCCACGTGCCCTTCACGGAGTGGGCGATCGCCTTCGCCAGCGACGTCTTGCCGGTGCCGGGCACGTCGTCGAGCAGCAGGTGGCCCTCACTGAAGACGCACACCAGAGCGAGGGCGATCTGGTCGCGCTTGCCCTTGATGACCTGCTCGATGTTGTCGAGCAGGGCGTTGAACCAGTGGCTGAACCACTCGGCTTGCTGATCGGTCGCGGGTTGCATGGAGATTCCTTGAGATCGGGGGAGGAGGGATCAGCCGGGCCACTGACGGTGCTGGGACTCGACGCCGTTCATCGAGATCCAGAACGACTCGTTGTACCCGAAGTAGCACGCGGGGTCGTCGACGACGACGCCGTTGCCGTCGGCCTGCACGACGGTCGACGAGAAGCCGCCCTGCACGGCGCCGTGGCACGTGACGGTGACGTTGTTGCCGGGCTGGAAGCCGGTGCCACGGGCGCGGACGTAGCGGCAACCCGCCGTGCTGCAGCCCGGCTGGCCCTGGGCGCTGCCGTACGAGCTCCACGTGACCTCGCGTTGGGGGATCGGCGGATCGGTGGTGGCCGCGTCCGTGCCGCTCCAGGCGCCGCAGCCGATCTCGTTGCAGGCCCGGACGCGGACCTCGTAGCGGGTGCCGTCGGGCAGGCCGCCCCAGCTGATCGAGCGGCCGCCCTCGTTGAACGTGCCGCCGGGGTTGCGGTCGACCTCGTAGCGGGTGATCGGCTTGCCGTTGTCGGTCGGCGCCGACCAGCTGGCGGAGATCTGGTTGCGCCCACCCGACACCGACAGGCCACCGACCTGCGCCGGCTCGCCTGGTGTGCGCGCCTGGACGCCCGGGCTGCAGGGCGCTCCCGGGCCGACGTCGTTGACGGCCCGCACCCGGAAGCCGTAGGTCGTGCCGTTGGCGAGCCCGCCGCGGGTCGTCGCCGTGCCGGTGCCGACGTTCTCCCAGCCGCCGCCGTCGACGGACAGCTGGTACGTCGTGATCGCCGCCCCGTTGGGATTGGCGGCGTTCCATCGGACCGTCACCTGCCGCGTGTCCGGCGTCGCCGACACGCACTGTGGCGCACCTGGCGGGCCGGCCGGGACGACGGCGTTGGAGGCGGCGCTGCGGGCGCCGGTGCCGACCTCGTTGCGGGCGACGACGGTGAACGTGTAGGTGGTGCCGTTGCTCAGACCGCCGAACGTCATCGACGTCTGGCCGCCACCGACGTTCACCGACGCTCCGCTGCTCGCCGTCACGGTGTAGCCGCTGATGGCACAGCCCTGGTCGTACGGCGCCGCCCACGAGACGGTGGCCGCGGTGTCGCCGCGCACGGCGCTGACGCTGCCCGGTGCATCGGGGACGCCGCACGGGATCACCGGCGCCGAGGCGGCCGAGAGCGCACCCCACCCGCCGCGGTTGCGGGCGCGCACCTGGAACTGCTGGGCCTGGCCGTTGGGCAGGTTGGACCAGCGCAGTGTCGTGCCGGTGGCCGTTGCGACGGCGCCGGTGGAGAGCAGCCGCACCTCGTAGTCGATGATCGGGTCGCCACCGTTGGCGGGCGGCGTCCAGCGCACGTTGATGAACTTGTCGCCACGCTCACCGACCGGTGCCGCCGGCGCGTCGGGTTGGCGCAGCGGGTGCTCGGGCGCCGACGACGAGCTGAACTGGCCTTCGCCCTTGGCGTTCACGGCGCGCACCATGAACGTGTACTCCTGGCCATTGGTCAGGCCGTCCCAGCGGAACGTGGTCGTGTTGCCGACGCGCTGGATGGCCGATGCGCCACCACCGATCTGCACGTCGTAGGCGGTGATCGCGCTGCCCTCGTTGGCCGGCGGCGACCACGACACGAGGAGCGCGCCGTCGGCGAACTGCACGGACGGCGCCGCCGGACGGCCGGGCTCGATGTCGGGCGTGACGACGGGCGACGGCCCGCTCCACGGACCCCAGCCGGCGCTGTTGTGGGCGCGGACGCTGAACGACACCGGCTGGCCGTTGGTCAATCCGGACCAGGTGTACCCGGTCTGGTTGCCGACCGCCTGTGGCCCGCCCTCGCCGATGCGGATCTCGTAGGTGTCGATCGGCGCGCCGTTGGACGGTGGCGCCGCCCAGTTGACGGTCGCCGTGGCATTGCCGGGGACGGCGTTCGGCGAACCCGGCGCCGACGGCCGGCCGATCACCGTGACGGCGACCTGAGCCTCCGACTCGCGCGAGGCCACGTCGGCGCCGTCGCGGACCCGGTAGTTGAACGTCGTCGGGCCGAAGAACCCGGCCGCCGGTGTGAACGTGACCTGGGCCCCGTCCGTCGCTGCGCTCCCGCCGTCGACCGCACCGACCGACACGACGCGGAGGCCGCGGCCGAGCGGGTCGATGTCGTTGCCGAGCACGCCGACGGTGACCGCCTCCTCCTGGTTGGTGGTGGCGGCGTCGGGACGAGCCTCCGGCGGCGGCGCCGACGGGCGGGGTGACGGCGAGGTTGACCGTCGCCGAGGCGGTCTCGCCGGCGGCGTCGGTGACGGTGTAGCTGAACGAGTCGGTCTGCTCGCCGCGCTCGATCGATGCCGTCACCTGCACGTTGGCGCCGTCGAGCCGCGAGGGCGACGACGCCCTGGGCGGGGCCGTCGACCGTGTAGCGCAGGGTGTCGTTGGGGTCGGGGTCGGTGACCAGCGACCCGAGGTCGACGTTGGTGGTCACGCCCGCCTCGACGTCGAACGCGCCCTCGGTCGCCGTCGGCGGCCGGTTGCTCGGCGCGAGCACGTCGATGGTCGCCGCCCCGGCGACGGTGTGGCCCTCCTGGTCGTCGACCGTGTAGGCGAACGTCGCCGGGCCGGAGAAGTCGTCGTCGGGGTCGAACGACACGGTCAGCTGCCCGGCGCCGCTCTCGACGGTGGTGGCGGCGCCGCCCTGCGGGTTGTCGCAGCACGTGAAGTAGAGCGTGTCGCCGTCGGGGTCGACGGCGGTGGCGCCGAGGTCGATCGTGATCGGCTCGTTGGCCGGCGTCTGTCCGGTGAACGCCTCGACGACCGGGGCCCGGTTGGGCACGACGAGCACGGCGATCTCGCCCTGGTCGGTGAGGCCGGCGGCGTCGGTGATCGTGTAGATGTGGCGGCTCGACGTGGTGCCTGCGGTGATCGTCACCAGCCCGCCGTCGCGATCGGCGAGCGCCGGGTCGCCGGAGCTGACGGCGAGCTCGGCGGGATTGCCGTCCGGGTCGATGTCGTTGGCGAGCAGGTCGAGCTCGATGGCCTGGCCGGGCGTGACCGGCCCGACCTGGTCGTCGACGGCGACGGGCGCGATGGCCTCGGTGGCGGCGATCACCTCGACGGTGACGATCGCCGAGGCGGTGCCGCCGCGGCCGTCGTCGATCGAGTAGGGGAAGGCGATCTCCGTCGCCTGACCGGGCGCGACGTTGCTCGGCGGGGTGAACACGACCGCGCCGCCGTCGGCGGCGACCTCGGTGCCTCCGCTCGCCGGTGTGCCGACCGTGGTGACGTGCACGCGGTCGCCGTCGGGGTCGGAGTCGTTGTCGAGCACGTCGAAGACGAGCGGGGCGCTGCCGGCGACTGCCTCGACGGTGTCGTCGAAGGCCTCCGGGGCCCGGTTGGCTCCGGCGAGGGGCATCACGCCGACGAGGACCTCGCCGATGGCGATCTCGCCGCCGGCGTCGACGAGGGCGTACGTGAAGCGGTCGGTGCCGGTGAACGTGTCGCTCGGGGTGTAGACGACGGCGCCGTCCTCGACGCGCGCGGTGCCGCCGGTGGGCTGGCTGCGGATGTTCTCGGCGGCGATGATGTCGCCGTCGGGGTCGGAGTCGTTGGCGACGACCTCGATCAGCACGGGCACGCCGCTGCGGGTGCGGCCGGTGTCGGTGCGGGCGATGGGCGGGCGGTTGACCTCGTCGGCGGGGACGATGCGCACCTCCAGGAAGGCGCTCGACTGGTTCCCGGCCTCGTCGGCGACGGTGTAGCTCAGCGTGAAGCTGGAGACCACGCCGGCGTCGACACCGATGTCGACGGTCTGGCCGTTGAGCCCTGGGGCGACGTCGGCTCCGTCGAACGGGGTGACCGACACGACCTCGAGGGCGCCGCCCTCGGGGTCGTAGTCGTTCTTCAGGACCGGGACGTGCACCTTGCCCCCGGCACGGACCTCGACCACGTCGGCGCGGGCGACCGGCGGCTGGTCCACGGTCACCGAGTCGGTGACGGCCACGACGACGACCGCCGACACCGGGTCGGCCTTGCCGTCGGAGATCTCGTAGCGGAACGTCGGGCGGGCGGGCGCGCCGGGGGCGACGGTGACGAGGTAGCCGACACCTTCCACCTCCTGCACCGTCAGCCCGTCGTCGCCGGTGTGGCCGACCAGGCCGACGATGTCGCCGTCGGGATCGCCGTCGTTCTCCAGCACGTACACCAGTCGTGAGCCGCCGGCGGGGATGACGACGTCGTCGCGCACGGCGATCGGCGGACGGTTCTCCGTCGGCGCCCCGACCTCGACACGGATCTGGGCGACGTCGGTCTCCTCACCGTCGGTGGCCGAGTAGTTGAAGACGTACGTTCCCGCCGCGTCGGGGTTGAAGAACAGCTCGCCATCGGGTGTCAGCGACAGGTCCAGGCCGTCGACGGTGCGGTCGGCAGGGCGGACCAGCGTCGGCAGCTGGGCGACGAACAGCGGGTCGTTGTCCGGGTCCGTGTCGTTGGCGAGGACGTTCAAGCGAACCGGCTTGCCGACCACGGTGACGCCGGCGTCGTTGCGGGCATCGGGTTCGTTGTTGGCGTCCTCCAGGCGGACGGCGACGATGACGGTGCCTTCGTCGGTGGCGCCGAAGTCGTCGCTCACCGTGTAGGTCAGCTCGATCCGTTCGGTCGCCGTGTTCGGGTCAGGGGTGTAGACCACCTGGCCGGACGGGTCGAGGACGAGCACGCCGGAGCCGGCGTTCTCCTCGGCCGGCTTGATCGACTCCAGCACGAGGGCGTCGCCGTCGGGATCGACGTCGTTGGCCAGCACGTCGAACGTCGTCGGCCGCCCACGACGGGTCGAGGCGATGTCGTTGTGCGCCTCCGGGGGGCGGTTGTCACTGCCGTCGGACGGCCTGACATCGACCGCCACGGAGGCCGAGGCGCTGGCATCGCGTCCGTCGGTGATCGTGTACCCGAAGGTGATCGGGCCGGTGTACCCGGCGGCCGGCGACACCTGCACGCTGCGACCGTCCGGAGCGATGTCGATGGCGGCGTCGCCACCTGCCGGCTCGACGGCCGTGACGACGAGGACGTCACCGTTGGGGTCGGTGTCGTTGATCAACACGTCGACGTCGATCGGCCGGTCGACACGGGTCTGGGCCTCGTCGTCGCGGGCGATCGGCGGGCGGTTCGGGCCCTCCGTGTCGATCTCGTCCGACTGCACGATCTCGGCGTTGGGATCGTCCGGGTTGACCTCGGTGAGGACCTCGCCGCCGTCGTTGTCGGTGTTGTCGTCGTCGCTCTCGTCGTCGAGGTCGGACAGGATGTTGCCCCAGTCCTCGACGCGGTCCAGTCGCTGCTGTGGCGCCGTCACCCACGCCGCGCCGGAGTCGACGTCGTTGATCCAGATCCACCCGTTGACGAGGCGGAGGCGCAGCTCGGCTCCCGATCCGCTCAGCGGCTCGCGCTGGGTCTCCTTCCACGTGCCACCGGGGCCCGGGCACCACTGGGCGAACGTCGCCGGGCTCGCCGCGACGGCGAACACACATCCGCCGTAGGCGATCGGCGCCAGCGGCTGGGCCGCCCCCAACTGGCCGATCTCCAGCGGCTCACCACCGCCGAGCGGCACTGCCATCACGCCACCGTCGGCGGTGACCGCGACCACGGTGTCGCCGTCGGCGCCCGGCTGCTGGAGCACCAACGGTCCCGCCAGCTCGACCGGGAGATCTGCCGCGCTGCCGGCGGTGGCGACGACGATGTCGCCGTCGGGATCGGCGAGACCACGGCGGTGTCGGTGCCCACCGACGTGATCGACGTCGGCGCATCGGTCATTCCCAGCGCCGGGCTGACGTCGGTCGTGCCGTCGGGCTCGAGGAAGATCACGTTGTCGGCCGCCGCATCGGCGAACACGGCGTTGCCGTCGGGCGTCGCCGCCGAGATCGTCGCCCCGTCACCGGTGAGGATCGGCTCGATCTCGTCGATCGACGCCAGCGACACCAGTTCCTCGCCGGCGACCTTCCAGACCTTCATCGAGGCCCGATCGACGATCAGCGCGCCACCGTCGACGGCGTGCACGGCCATGTCCTGACCGCCGAGCTGCATCCCGGCCGGGTTGGTGACCCGTCCGACGCTGGCGTCGACGACGGCCGCCGTGCCCTTCGTCCGGTCGTGGACGAGGATGATCCCGGCGGCCTGGTCGACGTCGTAGTCGCTGCCGGGGTCGGCGACGCTCACCGCTTCGGTGACCTCGCCGACGACGCGGTTGACGTGGCCGACGACACCGCGGTCGCTCTTCAGCAGCCACGCCCCGCCGTCGTTGGTCTCGGCCTTGGAGCGCTCACGCCCTTCGGCCTGCAGGGCGGTGACGACGACGGCGACGACGACCAGGCCGAGCACGACGAGCACGCTGCTGGCGATGCCGCGACGGGTGCGCTTGGTCACGCCTCGCACGCCCCGTCAGCGTCACTGTCGTCGTTCACTGCCACATCCACCCTGTCCTGCGATCCGGTGCACCCGGTCGGGTCGAGTGTCGAGTGCGACGGACGCGACAGAGCTGCGCTCTGATGTCCCGTCCGCCTACGACACCCGATCTCATGACCCATGGGTGCGAGTCAGCCCTAGGCTATCTGCCTGCGTGTCGCGTTGCGACGGGGAGGAGTCCCCTGTGACGCGCGTTGCCATCCCTGCTGAGGAGCCTTCCCGGACCGACCGTGCCACGCGACGCCGACCCCGCTGTGCCGCCCGTCGAGATCGACGGCTTCGACGAGCTGCGCCCGATCGGGCGGGGCGGCTTCAGCTACGTGTTCAGCGCCCTCCAGCGCGACTTCAACCGCCGGGTCGCCGTCAAGGTGCTGATGTTCGGGCTGGCCGACGAGCGCGAGCGGCGCAGCTTCGAGCGGGAGTGCCGGGCGATGGGGCTGGTGTCGCAGCACCCGCACATCGTCACCGTGTTCAACGCCGCCTTCACCACGACCAAGCAGCCGTGCATCGTGATGGAGCTGTACAGCGGCGGAACGCTCGGTGAACGGCTCAAGCGCGAGGGACGGCTGCCCGTCCCACTCGTGCTCGACGTCGGGGTGAAGATCGCCGGGGCGCTGCAGACGGCGCATGACCGCGGGCTGCTCCATCGCGACATCAAGCCGCAGAACCTGTTCGTGTCCGAGTTCGGCGAACCGGCGCTCGGCGACTTCGGCATCTCCACGCTCGACGACGAGCGCTCGATCTCGGGTGGCGGCGGGCTGACCGTGCACTACGCCCCGCCGGAGGTGCTCGAAGGTGCGCCGGCGACGGCTCGCTCGGACGTGTACTCCTTCGCCGCCACGCTGTACACGCTGCTGGAGGGCGCCCGGCCGTTCGTCGCGCCGGCCGGCACGAAGCAGTCGGTCGGCGACCTGGCGCGCCGGATCATGCTCGAGGATCCGCCGCGGGTCCGCCGGCCCGAGGTGCCGCAGGTCGCTCGCCGCCCTCCTCGTCGGGGCGATGGCCAAGCGGCCCGACGACCGCCCGGCGACGGCGGGCGACCTCGGCGCGGCCTTGCAGCAGGTGCAGGCCGAGCTCGGTCTCCCGGTCACGGCGCTGCCGGTGGCCACGGTGACGGCCGCGCCGGATGCCCCGGCGACCGCCATCACGACCGCGCCGAAATGGCCCGGGCCGGCAGCCGAGTCGGTCGGCCACGACGACGACCACGGGCACACGGTCACGGTCGCACGCGGGGCGGCGCCCGCCGCGCCGGCTCCCGTCGCACCGCCATCCGAGACGAGCAACCGGCGGATCCTGCTCGGGACGGCTGCGGGGGTCGTCTGCCTGCTGCTCGTGGCCGGCGCGTTGCTGGTGTTCGGCGGCGGCGACGACGGCGGCGACGACCCCGACTCCACGGCGCCGGCGACGACGCAGCTGCTCAGCTTCGCCCCGCCGGCGCCGCAGGGAGTGACGGTGGTGTCGGGGACCGATCCCAGCCAGGTCCTCGTGACGTGGCAGCCCGTGGAGGGCGAGGGCATGCACTACCAGGTGCGCCCGCAGACCGGCCAGGCGGCGCCGCAGAACACCACCGAGCTGCAGCTGGCGTTCGACGTGACCGCCGGCGACCGCCCGTGCTACACCGTCGTCGCCATCTCCGCCGACGGCCGCATCTCCGACCCCAGCCCCCTCGCCTGCCTCTGACTCCATCCGAGTGTTCGGCTCCATCCGAGTGTTGGTGCTCGGCGTCCGCACACGAGGCACTCGGATGGCCCGCTCGCTGGATCAGACGGGCAAGGCGTAGGTGCCCTGGGCGACCGCGGTCGGCTTGTCCGGGCGATCGGTCCAGAGGCGCACGGTGCCGACGACGTTGCGCCGCCCGGCGCTGTCGACGTCGGCGCGAGCCCACAGCACGTCGCCGACTGGCCGGGCGCAGGAAGCGGATCGACAGCTCGGACGTCAACGCCATCGGCTCGACGCGCCCGATCGCGGCGAACACCGCATACCACAGGGCGGCGTCGGCGAGGGCGAACTGCGTCGGCCCGGAGATGAACCCGCCCGGGCGGATGAGGTCGGCGGTGATGGTCCGGCGGGCGACGGCGTGGCGATCCCCGAGCTCGGTGCACTCGCTGCCGCTGCTCGGGAACGACTCCCGCACCATCTCGTTGACGTCGTCGGCCGTCGGCACGCTCACGGCCGGGCACCGTAGGCGAGTCTGGCAGGGTGGTGGATGTGGAGCACGTCGTCGTCGTCGGCGCCTCGCTGGCGGGTTTGCGGGCCTGCGAGACGCTGCGCACCGACGGCTTCACGGGTCGCGTCACGCTGATCGGCGCCGAGCCGCACCTGCCCTACGACCGCCCGCCGCTGTCGAAGAAGCTGCTGGCCGGGGAGTGGGAGCCCGAGCGCATCGCCCTTCGCCAGCCCGCCGACGTCGACGCCCTCGGGCTGGATCTGCGCCTCGGCGTCGCGGCGTCGGCGCTCGACCTCGACGGACGGGCCATCGAGCTGGCCGACGGGACGGGCGGTGCCGTTCGACGGGCTCGTGCTGGCCACCGGGTCGCTCCCCCGCCGCCTCCCCGGGCAGGAGGCGATGGCGAACGTCCACGAGCTGCGCACGCTGGACGACTCCCTCGCCCTGCGCGCCCAGATCGCCGACGGCAGCGCCCGCGTCGTCGTCATCGGGGCCGGCTTCATCGGCCTCGAGGTCGCCGCGACGGCACGGTCGAGGGGCTGCGCGGTGACCGTGCTGGAGGGGCTGCCGGCACCGCTGATCCGCGGCCTCGGCGCCGAGATGGGCGCTGCGGCGACTGCCGTGCACGCCGGCGAGGGGATCGACATCCGCTGCGATGTCACCGTCGCCGCGCTGCGCCCCGGCGGCGTCGAGCTCGGGGACGGGACGGTCGTCCCGGCCGACGTCGTCGTCGTCGGCATCGGCGTGGCCCCGGCGACGGGCTGGCTGGACGGCAGCGGACTGGAGATCCGCGACGGTGTCGTCTGCGACGCCACGCTCGCCGCCGGACCACCGCTCGTGTACGCCGCCGGCGACATCGCTCGCTGGCCCAACGAGCTGTACGGCGAGGAGATGCGCATCGAGCACTGGACCAACGCCGCCGAGCAGGGTGCCGCGGCCGCCCGCAACCTGCTGGCGGAGGCCGGCGGCGACACGCCCACCGCCTACGCGCCCGTGCCGTTCTTCTGGAGCGACCAGGCCCGCCACCGGATCCAGTTCCTCGGCCGCGCCGCCGTCGGCGGGGACGACGACACGGTCCGCGTGGTCAACGCGCCCGACGAGCACCGCTTCGTCGCCCTCTACGGCCGCCGTGAGCGGCTGTGGGGTGTGCTCGGCGTGAACTGTCCGCGCCTCGTGATGCCGTACAAGCGGCTCCTCGACAGCGCTGTGAGCTGGGATGATGCGCTGGCGTTCGCTGCCACCCAACAAAGCTGAGCCTGGTCGTATCAAGCGCTGGCAAGCATCGATAGCCTTCGATGCATGACCGAGACCGCCACCGCCACCCGACTCCCGCTGGCGGAACTGCCGGCGACCGTGCTGCCGGGTGCCGTCATCACCCTCGCCCTCGTCACCGACCAGCTCCGGCGCGCCGTCGAGACGGCCCGCGCCGCCGGCGACGGACGCGTGCTGCTGCGGGCCGGCGACGACCAACTCGCCGTCGTCGCCCAGGTCCCCGACATCGGCGCCCTGCCGACAGGGGAGCCGGTCGCCATCGTCCGCGTCGAGACCCGGGCGACGGTCACCGCCGTCCACGCCTCCGAGCGCGGTGCGACCTATGCCGATGCCGACGTGCTGCGCGATCCGCGCCCGACGCCGCGCGTCGAAGCGCTGGCGCGCGAGCTGCGTGGTGTGCTCGAGCAGGTCGCCGAGCTGCGCCGCTCGCGCCGGCTGCCCGAGCTGCTGCGCTCCGGGCTCGAGCCGGGTGCGCTGGCCGACGGCGTGGTCTCGTGGGCCGACCTCGCCGAGGAGCGCCGTCGCGAGGTGCTCGCCGCCGTCGACGTCGCCGACCGCGTCGAGCTCGTGCTGGCGTGGGCGCGCGGCCACCTCGCCGAGCTGCAGGTCGCCGAGACCATCCGCAACGACGTCTCCGAGGGCGTCGACAAGCAGCAGCGCGAGTTCCTCCTCCGCCAGCAGCTGGCCGCCATCCGCAAGGAGCTCGGCGAGGGTGACGACGACGTCGTCGGCGAGTACCGCACCAAGCTGGAGGACGCTCGACGCGTCCGACTCGGCGCGCAACTTCATCGCCAAGGAGCTCGACCGCCTCGAGCGCACGAGCGCCCAGTCGCCCGAGCACTCCTGGATCCGCACCTGGCTCGACCGCGTCTTCGAGCTGCCGTGGGGCGTCCGCAGCGACGACAGCCTCGACCTCGCCGCGGCGCAACGCATCCTCGACGAGGACCACTACGGCCTCGCCGACGTGAAGTCGCGCATCGTCGAGTTCCTCGCCGTGAAGAAGTTGCGCGGTGATCGCCAGATCGACGAGGAGGAGGCACGCGCCGCGACACGTCGCGGGTCCGGGTCGATCATCACGCTGGTCGGGCCGCCAGGCGTCGGCAAGACGTCGCTCGGCGAGTCGATCGCTCGGGCGATGGGTCGCAAGTTCGTCCGTGTCGCGCTCGGCGGCATCCGCGACGAGGCCGAGATCCGCGGCCACCGCCGCACGTACGTCGGGTCGCAGCCCGGGCGCATCGTCAAGGCGATCACCGAGGCCGGCACGATGAACCCGGTCGTCCTCCTCGACGAGGTCGACAAGCTCTCCGCGGGCGCGTGGTCCGGCGACCCGACCGCCGCGTTGCTCGAGGTCCTCGACCCGGCGCAGAACCACACGTTCCGCGACCACTACCTCGAGCTCGACCTCGACCTGTCCGAGGTCGTGTTCATCGCCACCGCCAACGTGCTCGACACCGTGCCCGCACCGCTGCTCGACCGCATGGACGTGGTCCGCCTCGACGGCTACACCGACGACGAGAAGGTGTTCATCGCCAACCGCTACCTGCTGCCGCGTCAGCGCCAGCGGGCGGGTCTCGCCGACGGCGAGCTGGCCGTCGACGACCCGACGATCCTCGGCGTCATCCGCGGCTACACACGAGAGGCCGGTGTCCGCTCGCTCGAGCGCGAGCTCGGCCGTCTGGCGCGCAAGGCGGCGGCGAAGATCGCCGCGGACGAGTCGTTGCCAGCGCTCGACACCGATCACCTGACGCGAGTGGCTCGGCCGACCCAAGGTCGTCGACGACGTGCCCGACCGCACCGAGCTTCCCGGCGTGGCGACCGGGTTGGCCGTCACCGGGCACGGTGGCGACGTGCTGTTCATCGAGACGACGGCGTTCCCGACGTCGGCCGAGGGGGAACCCGGTCTGACGCTCACCGGACAGCTCGGTGACGTGATGAAGGAGTCGGCGCAGATCGCCCTCAACTACGTGCGCTCCCACGCCGCCGAGCTCGGTGTCGATCCCGACGCGCGTGCGCCGCCGGTTCCACGTCCACGTCCCGGCCGGCGCAGTGCCGAAGGACGGTCCGTCGGCCGGCGTGACGATGACGACGGCGCTCGTCAGCCTGCTGCGCGACCAGCCGGTGAAGGACACCGTCGGGATGACCGGCGAGATCACGCTGCAAGGTGCCGTGCTGCCGATCGGCGGCGTCAAGCAGAAGGTGCTCGCCGCCCACCGCGCCGGGCTCACCGAGGTCGTCCTGCCGAAGCGCAACGAGGGCGACCTCGACGACGTCCCCGAGGCCGTCCGCGAGGCGATGACGTTCCACCTCGCGGCGACCTACACCGACGTGCTGGCCGCCGCGTTCGCGTAGCGCGCCCTGCCATCCTTGGTGCCCGTGGGTCACGACCACTCGCACGGGCACTCGGCGGGGAGCCGCCACCGCGGACGGCTGACCGCGGCGTTCGTCGTGCTGGCCGTGTTCATGGTCGTCGAGGTCGTCGGCGCGGCCGCCACCGGTTCGCTCGCCCTGCTCTCGGACGCCGGACACATGCTCACCGACGTCATCGGCATCGGCATGGCGCTGGCCGCGATCCACCTCGCCGAGCGCGGCTCGCGCCGCTCGCACCGCACGTTCGGTCTGTACCGCCTGGAGATCCTCGCCGCGCTCGCCAACGCCGTGCTGCTGCTCGGCGTCGCCGTCTACGTGCTGATCGAGGCGGTGCGCCGGTTCGCCGATCCCGCCGACGTGCTCAGCGGGTGGATGCTCGCCGTGGCGATCGCCGGTCTCGTCGCCAACCTCGTCGCCTTCCGCCTGCTGCGGGAAGGTGCGGCGGAGTCGCTCAACGTCGAGGGTGCCTACCTCGAGGTGCTCGCCGACACGGTCGGCTCGGTCGGCGTGATCATCGCCGCCGTCGTGATCACGCTGACCGGCTGGGAGTGGATGGACCCCGTCGTCGCCATCGCCATCGGGCTGTGGATCGTGCCGCGCACACTCCGGCTCGCCGGTCGGGCGATCCGCATCCTCGTCCAGGCCGCGCCACCCGGCACCGACATCGACGCGCTGCGTGCCGACCTCGCCGCCGTCGATGGCGTCGTCGACGTCCACGACCTCCACGTGTGGACGCTGACGTCGGACATGGATGTCGCCTCGGCGCACCTGATGGTCGCCGCGACCACCGATCACCACCGCGTCCTCGACTCGGCCCGCGACGTGCTGCGCGACCGCTACGGCATCGGTCACGCCACGTTGCAAGTGGAACCAGAGGACCATCGCGGCTGCGACGAGGTGGGTTGGTAAGAGGTCTAGGCTCGGCGCTGATGCCGCACCTCTCGAACGTGTGGTTCAAGGTCACCGACCTGCACGTGGCGAGCGGGCGCGGGTGCCGGGTGACGACCGTCGACGGCGAGGAGTACCTCGACTTCGCCGCCGGCATCGCCGTCAACTCGACGGGGCACAGCCACCCGCACGTCGTCGAGGCGATCGCCAACCAGGCCGCCCGCTTCATCCACGCCCAGGCGAACGTCTACACCCACGACCTGCTCGAGCCGCTCGCCGCCCGTCTCGCCGAGCTGTGTCCCGGAGCCATCGACACGTTCTTCTTCGCCAACTCCGGCGCCGAGATCACCGAGGCGGCCGTGAAGCTCGCCAAGCAGGTCACCGGCCGGCCCAACGTGATCGTCTTCGCCGGTTCGTTCCACGGCCGCACGCACCTGACGATGGCGATGACGACCTCCAAGACCGGTTACCGCGCCGGCCACTCGCCGCTGCCGGCCGGCATCTTCGTGGCCCCGTTCCCCGACCCGCTGGGCGACGAGGCCGCCGAGGTCGAGCGGGCGCTGGGCGGGCTCGACCACCTGCTCGCCACGATGACCGCGCCCGCCGAGACGGCGGCGATGATCCTCGAGCCGGTGCTCGGTGAGGGCGGGTACGTGCCGGCGCCGGCGGCGTTCATCGAGGGTGTCGTCGAGCGCTGCCGAGCCCACGGGATCCTGTTCGTCGCCGACGAGGTGCAGTCGGGCTTCGGTCGCACCGGCGAGATGTTCGCCGTCGACCACTTCGGCATCGAACCCGACGTCATCTGCATGGCCAAGGGCATCGCCTCCGGCTTCCCGTTCGCCGCCCTCGGCACGCGCCGCGAGCTCGACGACCAGTGGCCGACCGGGAGTCACGGCGGCACGTACGGCGGCAACCCGATCGGGTGCGCCGCGGCGTTGGCGACGATCGAGGTGCTGACCGCACCGGGGTTCCTCGACGACGTCCGCCAGCGTGGCGATCAGTTGCGGGCAGGTCTGGGCGAGCTGCAGCGCCTCGACGACGGGTTCCGGCAGGTGCGCGGCCTCGGGCTGATGGTCGCCTCGGTGTTCGACGATCCCGTCCGGGTGGCGGCGATCACCGCCCACTGCCGGCAGGAGGGCCGGCTGATCCTGATGAGCGCCGGCACGTACGGCACGGCGTTGCGGTGGATGCCGCCGCTCGTCGTGACGGCCGCCGAGATCGACGAGGCCCTCAGTGCGTTTGCCGCGGCGCTGAAGGCGACGGCCTGACGGTCGCCGATGGCTCGGCTCGACGCCAACCGGGTGGCGGCGTGGCGCGAGCTGCAGTCGGTCACGGCCGAGCTGGAGCGGACGATCGACGACGAGCTGACGGCGGAGTGGGAGGTCCCGCTCGGGTGGTTCGACGTGCTCGCCGGCCTGCAACGGTTGGGCGGCTCGGCACGGCCGAGCGATCTCGCCGACGAACTGCGCCTCGTCCGCTCCAGCCTCAGCCGCCGCCTCGACCGGCTGGAGGAGGAGGGGTGGGTGGCCCGCCGCCGACCGGCTGACGTCGAGGATCAGCGCGCCGTCGTGATCGAGCTCACCCGCCGTGGCCGCACGCTGTGGCGGGAGATGAACGTGACCTACCGCCGCGCGGTGCAGTCCCACATCGCCGCCGCCCTCGCCGACGACGACGTCGCCGCCCTCCGCCGCGTCCTCGCGCTCGCTCACCTACAGAGCGGCCAGGACCCACTGCGGCGGGGACTCAGCGCGTACGCCACGTCGTTGGTACGCGAACCACTGACGTGCAGTACGCGCTGGGCTCGATGTGTCTGAGTCCCGGCCGCTCTGGGAGACTCGGCCGATGACCGCCGCCGTGATCGTCGAAGCCGTCCGCACACCGCTCGGGAAGCGCAACGGCAAGCTCAAGGACTGGCACCCCGTCGATCTCGCCGCCGAGACGCTCAAGGCGCTCGTCGACCGCTCCGGCATCGACCCGGCGATCGTCGACGACGTCGTCATGGGCTGCGTGATGCAGGTCGGCGAGCAGGGCGTGAACATCGCCCGCAACGCCGTGCTCGCCGCCGGGTGGCCAGAGCACGTCCCCGGCACCACCGTCGACCGCCAGTGCGGGTCGAGCCAGCAGGCGGCCCACTTCGCCGCCCAGGGCGTGATCGCCGGCGCCTACGACGTCGTCGTCGCCGCCGGTGTCGAGGTGATGACCCGGGTGCCGATGGGGGCGTCGATGGCCGACGGCAAGTTCGGCTACCCGTTCGGCCCCAAGGTCGGCGCCCGCTACGCCGACCAGGGCGGCCTCGTCCCGCAGGGCATCTCGGCCGAGCTGATCGCCGACAAGTGGGGCATCTCCCGCGAGGACATGGACGGCTTCGGCGCCCAGAGCCAGCAGCGTGCCGCTCGGGCGACCACGGAGGGGCGCTTCGAGCGCGAGATCCTCCCCGTGCTCGGCGCCGACGGGGCGATGATGAAGGCCGACGAGGGCCTCCGCGAGACGACCATGGAATCGCTCGCCAAGCTGAAGCCGTCGTTCCGCCCCGAGGAGGAGGGCGGCAAGGTGACCGCCGGCAACTCGTCGCAGATCACCGACGGGTCGGCCGCGCTGCTGATCATGAGCGAGGACAAGGCCGAGCGCGCTCGGCCTGACACCACGCGCCCGCTTCGTCGACTTCGCCCTCGCCGGTGCCGATCCGCGTCTGATGCTCACCGCGCCGATCCCGGCCACCGCCAAGGTGTTCGAACGCTCAGGGCTCTCCATCGACGACATCGACGTCGTCGAGATCAACGAGGCCTTCGCCTCGGTCGTGCTGGCGTGGGAGAAGGAGTTCCACCCGGACATGGAGCACGTCAACCCCAACGGTGGGGCGATCGCCCTCGGCCACCCGCTCGGCTGCTCCGGCGCCCGCCTGATGACCACCCTGCTCCACGAGCTCGAGCGCACCGGCGGCCGCTACGGCCTGCAGACGATGTGCGAGGGCGGCGGCATGGCCAACGCCACGATTATCGAACTCGTTCGCTGACGCCGAGGCGTAACGTCGATCCATGGCCCTCTTCCTGATCGAGCGCGAGTTCGCCGAAGCCCTGGATCTGGACGGCGACGCCGTGGCAGGTGTCATCGCCGTCAACGACGACGCCGGCGTGCGCTGGGTCTACTCGTTCCTCAGCGCCGACAAGCGCAAGACGTACTGCCTGTACGAGGCCGACAGCGAGGAGGCGATCATCGAGGCGGCGCGGCGCAACAACCTCCCCGCCGACGTCATCGTCCGCGTCGATCAGTTGCGGCCGGAGGAACTGCTCGCCACTCGCTGAGTGCCGGTCGCCAGGTTCCGCCGCAACGCCCACGCCGCCGCCTCGGTGCGGTTGGCGCACTGCAGCTTCATCAGGATCGAGCGCACGTGGTTCGCCGCGGTGTGCTGGCTGATGTGCAGGCTGGGCACCGATCTCGCGGTTGCTGCGCCCGTCGGCGACGAGCGCCAGCACGGCGACCTCGCGCTCGGTGAGGCCGGCGAGCAGGGCACCGGTCGGCTCCTTCGGTTGCTCGCCGAGCTCCGACCGTGCCGCCGCGGCGACGGTCGCCATCCCCAGCTGCTCGGCCGTCGTCAGCGCCGCACGCAGCAGACCCTCGCCACGGGGCTGACCCCGCGCCACCATCGTCCGCCCGTAGTCGAGCTGGCTGTGGGCGAGCCACACCGGCATGCCGGCCGCTGACTCGATGCGCAGCGCCGTCTCGAAGTGGATCTCCGCCTCCCGGTCGTGCCCGAGCAGCGCGGCGAGCTTGCCGAGGTACCGGTCGACGGCACCGTTGGCGGCGAGCAGGTGCCCGACCTGGACGACGAGGCCGCGCCATCCGATCAGCTCCTCGTACACCGCCGCCGCTCCGTCGCGGTGGCCGACGGCCGCGCACGCGTCGGCGAGATACGACAGCGACCCGTGCCACAGCGCATCCCGCGGCACGGCGGCGAGCCGGTCGGCGTGCAGCACGTCGATCACGGCCGCCGCTTCGTCGTGCAGTCCGAGCTCGGCGTACATCACGGCGAGCGCCGGCCGCCACGTCGACCCGACGCGCCCGAGGCGGGCGATCGCCTCGACGATCGGGCGAGCCTCGTCGAGGCGACCCTGCTCGCGCCGGATGCTGAACAGCTGGACGCCATAGCCACCGGACGGATCCTCGGACAGCGCTCGCGACAGCTCGTCGGCCTCGGCGGCGAGCACTTCGGCGTCGCGGAAGCGGCCTTCGCCGACGGCGAGGAGGGCGTGCGCCTGGCAGTCGAGGACCCGGAACAGTGGCTGGCCGAGCCGTACCGCCAGCCGATGGTGGCGTGCCGCGGTCAGCCGCGCCGCGGTGAGGTCGCCGGCGAGGATCTCGCCGTACAGCGTCTTGCACACCGCGTGGTTCTCCCACTCGAGGTCGCCCACGTCCCTCGCCGTCTCGGCGGCCTCGCGCATGTCCGCCAGCTGCCGCTCGAGGCGCTGGGGGGTCCACGGCACGAAGCTCATGGCGTCGAACGCCAGGCGCCGCGCGTACGAGTCGTCGAGCAAGCGTGCCGAAGCCAGCGCGTCCTCACCCAGCACGCGCGCGGCCTCGCTGTCGCCCGCCAGGGCGAGCGCGCGCGTCAGCGACGCCTGCAGCCGGACGCGCGCCGTCTCGTCAGCGGCGAACGGGAGCACGGCGCGCAACAGCCCTGCGGCCTCCACGGCCTCGCGTGGATCGCGCCATGCGACCTCGCCGTAGGCGAGGGCGGCGGCGATGCGTCCGTCGTCGTCGTTCATGCGCTGCGCCAGTTCGTGCGCCTCGAGGCAGCGCTGCTTGGCCTTGGTCGACGTCGCCGGCGCGCATCGTGGCGTCGGCGACGCGCAGGAGGAGGTCGGCACGATCGCGTGGTGAGATCGTCAACGCCATCTCGAGGAAGCGGGCGGCATCGTCGTAGGCGACGGCTTCGGTGGCCGTGTCGGCGGCCCGGATGGCCGCAGCCACCGCGTCGCGCGCGTCGGCGAGCGGGACCGCGGCGACCATGTGCTGGGCGACCTCGGCGCTGTGCTCCGTCGACAGGTCGTCGAGCGCGGCGGCAGCAGCCAGGTGCGTCCGTCGGCGCTGCGCGCTGCCGAGGCTGTCGTACACCGACCGGCGGATCAGCTCGTGGGCGAACCGGAAGCCGCAGGTCCCGTACTCGCCGACGAGCCTCGACTGCACCGCGACATCGAGCGTCGACAGCAACGTGGCGACCGGCATCCCGAGGATCGGTGCGACGACGACGGGATCGAACGTCGTGCCGACCACCGATGCCGTCTCCAGCACGTGACGGACGTCGGCGTCGAGCCGGTCGAGACGCGCCGCGACCACCTCACGCACGCCCTCCGGGCTGGGGACATCGGTCAGCGGGCCGGCAACCGTCCATCGTCCGTCCTGCTGTCGCACGAGCTGGCTGTCGACCAGGTGCTGCCACAGCTCGACGAGGAGGAACACGTTGCCGTCCGTCTGCCGGGCGAGCACGTCGACGGCGTCGCCGAGCTCTGGCCCCACGTCGTGGCCGGTCGCCGCGGCGACGAACTCCGTGACGCCGCACACGTCGAAGCTGGTCACCGGCACGCGGGTGACCCCCGGCAAGCGGCGCAGGTCGGGGAGCACGGAGCGCAGCGCCTCACTGGTGTCGGCGGGCGCGGAGCGGTAGGACACGACGACGAGCACGTTCGTCAGGGTCTGGTCGTGGACGAGCTGGCTGAGCAGGTCGATCGTCGGCCGGCGCGCCCAGTGGAGATCGTCGATCACGACGAGCAGCGGTTGCTCCCTGGCCAGCTCGGCGATGGCGCCGATGACGGCGCCGAAGAGGCGCGCCCGTTCGCTGTCGGGATCACCGTGGCCGACCGGGAGTGGTAACCCGAGTTCGGCGGCGTGCTGAGGGACCAGGCGGGAGAGCTCGCTCGCCCCGGTCCCGAAGCGGGCGACCGCCGTCTCCGGATCGAGGACGCCGAGCACGTGATCGAGTGCTTCGGCGAACGGCTGGTACGGGAGCGTCTGTTGCTCGGAGCACGTCCCGAACAGGACCGTCCCGCCCTGTGTGTGGACGTGCCGGGCGAACTCGGTGAGCAGCCGTGACTTGCCGGCGCCGCCCTCTCCCGGGACGAGGGCGACCTGCCGGGCGCCCGTGGCCGCCGCCGCCCACGCATCGACCAACGAGCTCCACGCCTCGCCGCGCCCGACCAACGGGAACGAGTCGACGAGCGTGAGGAGAGGCGGGAGCGGGATCGGCGCCAACGCTCCCGCTGGGAGGATGGCCACCACCTCCCGGATCGTAGGGCAGTAGTCAATTCTCGCTAGTCGATTTCCTGCTGACCGGTCGCCGAAAGGCGGGTCCTCGTCATGTGCGCTCCGGCGTCACAGACGTACGTTCGCCAGATGACCATCACGGAGATCAGCAAAGATGTGCTCGACGAAGAGCTGCTGCAGCGGTTCGACGAGCGGGCGCCTGCGTACGACCGGGACAACGAGTTCTTCACCGAGGACTTCGAGGAGTTGCGCGAGCGTGGATACCTGTTGGCGTCCGTGCCCGAGGACATGGGTGGGGCCGGGCTCACCCTCGCCGAGATCAACCGGCTGCAGCGGCGCATCGCCTACGTCGCCCCGGCGACGGCCGTAGCGGTCAACATGCACCACTACTTCGTCGGGCTGTGTGCCGACCTGCACCGGGCCGGTGATCCGACCGGTGACTGGGTGTTGCGCCAGGCCGCCGACGGCGCCGTGTTCGCCGCCGGCCACGGCGAGGCGGGCAACGACCTGCCGGTGTTGCTGTCGTCGTCGAAGGCCGAGCGTGTCGACGGCGGCTATGCGTTCACCGGGCACAAGATCTTCGGCAGCCTGTCGCCCGTCTGGACGTACCTGGGCATCCACGGCATGGACACCAGCGACCCCGACAACCCGAAGGTGGTCCACGGGTTCCTCCACCGCGACGCCGACGAACTACCGCATCGAGGAGACCTGGGACACGATGGGCATGCGGGCGACGACGTCGCACGACACCATCCTCGACGGCGCCTTCGTGCCCGACGAGGCGATCATCCGGGTCTGCCCGCCGGGCTTCGGCGGTGCCGACATGTTCCACGTCGCCCTGTTCGCCTGGGCGCTGCTCGGCTTCGCCGGCGTCTACGGCTCGATCGCCCAGCGGGCGTTCGACGACACCGTCACCCAGGTCCACCAGCGCACGTCGATGGCCCTGACCAGGTCGATGGCCTACCACCCAGAGGTGCAGCACAACATCGCCGAGATGCGCATCCACCTCGAGGGACTGCGGGCGCACCTCGACCGGGTGTGCGACGACTGGTCCACCGGTGTCGACCACGGCATGGACTGGCCGACGAAGATCGTCGCCTGCAAGTACGACGTCGTGACCCGGGCCTGGGACGTCGTCGACCGGGCCTTCGACCTCACCGGCGGTGCCGGCATCTTCCGCCGCAACCGCTTCGAGCAGCTGTTCCGCGACGGCCGCCTCGGCCGCATCCACCCAGGCAACTCCCTGCTCACCCACGAACTCGTCGGCAAGCTGAGCCTCGGCATCAACCCCGACGAACAACCCCGCTGGGGCTGAGCGAGGGCGCACACCGTGCGAGCCACGTCCGCAGCAGGTCGTGGCCGCACGCCGTGAGCACGCTCTCGGGGTGGAACTGCACGCCCTCGACATCGGCGTCGAGGGCGCGCACACCCATGATCGTGCCGCCGGTCGTCGTCGCCGTCACCTCCAGCGTGTCCGGCACGGTGTCGGGGTCGATCGTCAGGGAGTGGTAGCGGGTGGCCGTCAACGGCGACGGCAGCCCGGCGAACACGCCCTTGCCGTCGTGCTCGACGGGTGACGTCTTGCCGTGCATCAGCTCGTCGGCGCCGACGATCGACGCGCCGTAGACCTGGCCGATCGCCTGCAGCCCGAGGCACACCCCGAACACCGGCGTCCCCGCCGCGGCGAACGCCGGCACGGCCTCGCAGATGATCCCGGCGTGCTCCGGACGGCCGGGACCCGGCGAGATCAGCACCCCGTCCGGCTCGATCGCCAACGCCTCGTCGACGTCGATGGCGTCGTTGCGGTGGACGACGGGCTCGGCACCGAGCTCGCCGAGGTACTGGACGAGGTTGAACACGAAGCTGTCGTAGTTGTCCAGCACCAGGATCCGCGCCATCCGGGAGACGCTACTTGGCCCCTCCACGGTGGGGGCTGGCGCCCCCACACCCCATCACCGCCCGGCGAGCTGGCGCTCGCTCGGTCGGCACGGCTGCGCCCTAGAATCCCCCGCCGTGGCAGTTGCGAAGCGCAAGACCGGTGGCCGGGTGACGGCGGCCGGCACGCGGCCCGGCGACAAGCCGGCGGCCCCGGCGAAGGCTCGGGCGGCCGCCCATCCGGCGGCGTCGTCGCGCTACACGCCGCCCGTCCCGCAGTCCGCCAAGGAGAGCCCGCCGTGGCTGCCGGCCCTGATGCTCGGGCTGTTCGTGCTCGGCGGGGTCGCCATCATGGCCCGCTACCTGGTGTTCCCCGACAGCAACTGGCCGATGCTGATCGGTCTGGGCTGCCTCCTCGGCGGCCTCTTCCTCGCCACGAAATGGCGCTGAGCGGGCAGTCCGACTGAGTTACAGCCGTGTGACTTGGCCACAGGGTGTGCAGAACCCTGTGGACAACTCGCGTCACTCCATGATCGGGGCGACCAGCACCATCTCCTCGAGGCAGTGCTTCGGGGGCGGCGGATCCTCGTCCGGCGCCATCGTCAAGCGCAACTCCACCCCGCAGACGTCGCACCGATAGCGCACGTTCACCTTGCGCATCTCGCCAGGCGGTGGCGGAGGCGGCAACGGCCGTGTGAGCGACCGCAGCATGCCGATGCCGGTTTTCCACACCACGACGCCGATGAGCAGCCCGATCCCGATCCACACGACCGTCGCGAAGCTCGGCACGCCCCAAACGCTACGGCTCAGACGATCGTGGTCGTCGTCGTCGCCGCGGCGGTCGTCGGCGGCGCCGTCGTGGGCGGGGCGGTGGTCGTCGGCGGCGGCCCGGCACGACCGACCGTCAACTGGATCGGCGAACCCTCCGGCGCCCGCTGGCCGCCGGCGACGCTCTGTGCGGTCACCCGGCCGTCGTTGGGGTCGCCGAAGGGGAGGTCCTGCGACACCACGCTGACGTCGAACGAGGACAGTGCGGCACGTGCCGCCGCTTCGGTCTGGCCGACCACGTTGGGCACCTCGGCCGTCGGCGCCCCGCTGGACACGAAGATCGTCACCTGCGAGCCCTTGGCGACGAGCGTCTGGGCGGCCGGGTTGGTGCGGATGACCAGGCCGGCGGCGACCTCGAGTGTCTCTTCCGTCGAGGTCACGACCCGGAAGTTGTACGGCTCGGCCTCGAGCACGGCCCGGGCGTCGGCCTCGGTCTCGCCGATGACGGTCGACGGCATGGCGACCTGATCGGGGCCCGATGACACGACGAGGTTGATCACCTCGCTCTGCGGGACCAGTTCACCGGCGGCCGGAGTGGTGCGGATCACCGATCCCTCCGGGATGTCCTCGCTCTCCTCCGGCGTCTGCTCACCCACCGTGAAGCCGGCCGCACTGAGGGTGCGCACCGCCTCGTCGAGCGTGCGGCCCTCGACGTTGGGGACCTCGACCAGCTCCTGGCGCGGGTTGTAGAACAGCGTCACCGTCTGGCCGTCGACCACGATCGTGCCGGCCACCGGATCGGTGGCGTGGACGACGTCCTCGGCCACCGTCGAGTTCTCCTGCGGGATCGGCCGGTAGCTGAGCCCGAGCTCGTCGAGGTCGGCGATGGCGTCCTCGAGGCGGACGCCGACGTAGTCCTTGAGGGCGTTCGATCCGGGGGCGTCGTCGCCGGACAGGGCGTTGAACAGCAGGACCCCACCGATGCCGAGGGCGACGAGGGCGAAGAAGGCGGCGAGCGCGTACCACCCCGTCCGTGACGGCGGCGGCTCGTAGTAGCGCGCCGCGGGCGACGATCCGGTGGGCAACCCGGTCGCCGCGGTGGCGCCGGTCGTCGCCGCCATCGGCACCGTCGCCGGGTACACCGGGTCGATGACGACCGTCGGTCCTGTCGCCCCGGCGCGCGCGGCGGCGACGGTCGCTGCGGCGAGGGCGAGCACGGGCTCGCCGTTGCGGAACCGGCGCAGGTCGTCGCGCAGCCCGTTGGCGGTGCCGTAGCGGACCTTCGGATCCTTGGCGAGCAGCTTGGCGACGATGGCCTCGTACGGCCGGGGGACGTCGGGCACGATCTGGTTCAGCGGCTGCGGGTTGTCGTGCACCTGCTTGTAGGCGATGCCGACGGGGTTGTCGCCGGTGAACGGCGGGCGCCCGGCGACCATCTCGTACATCACGATGCCCAGCGAGTAGAGGTCGCTGCGCGGATCGGGCTGCGCGCCCTGGGCCTGCTCGGGCGAGAAGTACGTCGCCGTGCCCATCACCGCGCCGGCCTGGGTGAGGTTGGACTCGGTCGGCGCGTTGACGGCCCGGGCGATCCCGAAGTCGGCGACCTTCACCTGGCCGTTGGCGCCGATGAGGATGTTCGCCGGCTTGATGTCGCGGTGCACGAGCCCGGCCTCGTGGGCGAAGTTGAGCGCGGCCGCCACCTCGCTGGCGATCTCGGCGGCCTGCTTGGCGGTGACGCGGCCGTTCGAGCGCAGGATGTCGGCGAGCGTTCGCCCGTGGACGTACTCCATGGCGATGAAGTAGGTGCCCGAGTGCCGGCCCCAGTCGTAGACGCTGACGATGTTCGGGTGGCTGAGGTTGGCGGCCGCCTGGGCCTCGCGCCGGAAGCGCTCGACGAAGTTGGGGTCGATGGCGAACTCGGGGAACAGCACCTTGATGGCGACTTGGCGGTCGAGGAGCCGGTCGCGCCCGAGGAACACGTCGGCCATGCCGCCGCGCCCGATGCGCTTGCTCAACTCGTAGCGATCGTTGATGATCGCCGGTCGGTCGTTGGTCGTCACTGCTGCCTGCTCGCTGTCGTCTGCGCCCGCCCGGGCGCACAACGCCCGACGAGGCTACCGACCACCTCAACCGTCACGGGTTCGGCGGCGAAGCCGCCCCGACCGAGCGTGCGCCAGCACGCCGGGCGGCGATGGGGTGTGGGGGCGCAGCCCCCACGGTGTTCGGGTGACATCAGCCGCTCTCTCCCGCGAGCGCGGCGTCGAGCACGGTCTTGGCCACCGGGCCGGCGAGGCGCCCACCCGTGCTGGCCGAGATCTCCTCGTTGGTCCCGAGGATCGTCACGGCGACGGCGTAGCGCGGCGCGTCGGCGGGGGCGAAGGCGACGATCCAGGCGTGCGAGCGCTCCGGCTCGCCGGGGTTGTTGAGCTGCGCCGTGCCGGTCTTGGCGGCGACCGGGACGCCGCCTTCGAGGGCGATGCAGCAGCTCGCCGTGCCGTTCTCGGCGACGCTGACCATGAGGTCGGTCATGATGTCCGCGGTCGCCGGCGAGATCGGCGTCTTCCACACCTCCGGTTCGGTCCGGTCGAGGACGCGCCCGTCATGGTCGAGGGTCTGCTCGACGACGTACGGCTTCATCATCTGGCCGCCGTTGGCGACCGTGCCGGCGATCATCGCCATGTGCAGCGGAACCATTTGCACCTCGTTCTGGCCGAACCCGCGGATCGCCAGCAACGGCAGGTTCTGGTCGAGCGCGTCGGTCGGTCCGAACGTGCTCGCCGCAGGACGCGGCAGGTCGATCGGCACACGCTCGCCCACGCCCCACCTGGCGACGCCGTCGACCATGCCGTCGACGCCGATGGCGAGGGCGGTCTTGGCGAAGGCGATGTTGCAGCTGCGCGTGAACACCTCGGTGAGATCGCCCCCGCACGTGGTGCCCTCAAAGTTCCGGATGGGGTCGTTCGTCTGTGGCGGCACGAACTCGCTCTCGTCCGGGAACGTCGAGGCGAGGTCGATGACGCCGTTCTCCAGGCCGATGCCCGTCGTCAGGATCTTGAACGTCGAGCCCGGCATATAGCGCTGCTGGTAGGCGTTGCCGAGCAGCGGATCACCCGGATAGTTCTCGAGGAACGTGATCACGTCGCGCGCCCGCTCGAAGTCGGGTGTGGCGATCATGTTGGGGTCGTAGGTCGGGAAGCTCCACATCGCCCGCACCGCGCCGGTGGCCGGCTCGATCACGACGACCGAGCCCTCACGGTCGCCGAGCGCATCCTTGGCGACCTGCTGGAGGTCGCTGCGCAGGGCCATCTGCACCGTGCCCGAGCTGTCCTCGTCGCCCGTGACGATGCCCGGGATCGCCCGCAGCTCCTGCTCGGGCGTGCTGCCGGTCAGCACGTCGTTCTGCGTGCGCTCGAGCCCGGTCGATCCGAAGGCGAACGTGTAGTAGCCGGTGACGTGGGCGAAGAGGTCGCCCGTCGGGTAGTTGCGCTGGTACGTGAACTCGCTGCCGGGCGGGTTGGGTGTCGATTGCGCGGCGACGACTCCGTCGGTGGTGATGATCGGCCCGCGCGGCTGGTTGAACTCGCGGCGGATCGCCCTGGTGTTGTCGAAGCGGGCGTTGAGCTCCTCCTGCCGGCCGACCTGCCAGTAGTTGAGGGCGACGAAGAGGGCGACGTAGCAGGCCATCAGGCCGACGGCGAGCTGGCGGATCTGCCTATTCATGGCGTTCCCCGGCCACGCAGGCCGTCATTGCGTTCCCCGGCCACGCAGGCCGTCGCTGGCCGCTCGCTCGTTGGCACTCGCTCGCTCGCACGATTCGACGCGACCTTCACGAGAACACCGTGTCCGGCGTCGGTGCGCCGGCGCAGGCGCCAGGCGGCCCAGCGCTCGGACGGCGTCGGGTCGTCGGGGAGCTCGTGCAGGCGGCGTGCGCCGGAGTCACTGAGCCGGATGAGCAGGGCCAGCAGGATGTAGTTGGACACCAGCGAGGACCCGCCGTAGCTGACGAACGGCAGCGTGATGCCGGTCAGCGGCACCAGCTTGATCACCCCGCCGACGATGATGAACGCCTGCACGCCGAGGATCGTCGTCAGGCCGACGGCGAGCAGCTTCTCGAACGTGTTGTCCGTGCGCAGCGCGGTGCGCAGCCCGGCGCCGATCAGCAGCAGGTAGGAGATGAGCACGGCGGAGGCGCCGAACAGGCCCATCTCCTCGCCGATCGAGGTGAAGATGAAGTCGTTCTGCGCCTCCGGCACCTGGCCCGGACTGCCGAGGCCGAGCCCGGTTCCGGCGAGGCCGCCGTCGGTGAGCCCGTACAGCGCCTGCACGATCTGGTAGCCGGAGTCGAGCGGGTCGGCCCACGGGTCGAGCCAGATGTCGACCCGCGTCTGCACGTGGCCGAACAAGCGCCACGACACGTAGGCAGCGGCACCGAACAGCACGAACCCGATCGCCAGGTACAGGGCGCGCTCGGTGGCCACCCACATGACGACGACGAACAGGGCGAAGAAGAGCAGCGACGAACCGAGGTCGCGCTGGCCGACCATGATGACGACGGCGATCCCCCAGGCCAGCAGGATCGGCAGCAGGTGACGGGGCTCGGGCAGGCGGAACGGGCCGACCTTCCACGCGCCGGTGGCGAGCAGCTCGCGGTTGTCGGCGAGGTAGCCGGCGAAGAAGATCGCCAGCGCCAGCTTGGCGAACTCGCCGGGCTGGAAGTTGATCGGCCCGATGTTCACCCAGATGCGCGCGTCGCCGACCCCGAAGCCGAGGCCGGGCACGAGCGGGAGCATCAACAGGACGATCCCGGCGAGCAGCAGGACCCATTGGTAGCGGGCGAGGTCGGGGGCCCGCTGCACGACGACCAGGGTGAGCACGAAGACGACGATGGCGACGATGCTCCACGTCGTCTGCAGGCCGGCCAGGCGATCGTCGAGCCGGGTGATCATCACGTAGCCCATGCCGTGGAGCAGGGCGGCGAGCGGGAGCATCGTCGAGTCGGCGCCGCGGGCGAACCACCGGACAGCGAGGTGGGCGACGACGAGCATGCCGAGCAGGGCGGCGAGGAACGGGACGATGCGCGCCGGGATCACGGCGAACTCGCCGAGCGAGGCGAGCGTGTAGGCGCCGGCCGTGATCAGCCCGGCCATCACGACGAGCGACAGCTCCGTCGAGCGACGGGCGCGCACGATGCGCGTGGTCGTCATCGGGCGCTCACGGCGCGACGGTCGTCGTGGTCGACGGGACCGTGGTCGTCGTGGTCGTGGTGGTGGTGGTGGTCGTGCTCGTCGTGGTCGTCGCCTGCAGTTGCTCGGCGACGAAGCGCTCGGCGGCACGGCGTGAGTCGAAGCTCGGCTCGCGCTCGACCCGGAGGATCGAATCGTCGTCGAGCTGCTCGCGGCTGAACACGGTCGGCGCCTCTTCCGTCGGGTCGAACCAGAGGAACCCGCCGTTCTGGCCGCGGTAGATGACGACCTCGTCGGCCGGGTCGAAGGCGACGAAGTAGCCGCGCCGTGCCCAGGCCGAGGCGATCACGAGGGCGAGCACGAGGACAGCGAGCACGCCGAGACCGCCGAGGAAGCCGGTGATCCGGCGCTTCTTCTTGGTCGGCGGCGCGGCGGCGGCCGTCGCGGGGATCTCGTCGGTCTTGGTCTTCGGCTGCGTTGCAGCTTCGACCGTCTGCGGGTCCTCACCACTGACCAACGCGGCGAGGTCGGCGAACTCGGTGGCCTCGGCGTCGGGATCGTCGACCGTCCACGTGCTGTCGGTCGCACCCTCGTCCCAGGCCGGCTCGAGGTCGAGCTCGGTGTCGGGGTCGGGCGGGTCGGCGCCCTCGACCACGTCGACGACGACGACGGTGATGTTGTCCCGTCCGCCCTGCCGGTTGGCCATCGCCACCAGCTCGTCGGCCGCTGCCTGCGGATCGCTGACCGTCTTGACCACCTCGACGATGTCGTCGTCGCGGACCTCGTCGACGAGGCCGTCGCTGCAGAGCAGGAAGCGGTCGCCACGCACGAGTGGCAGCGTCCAGGCGTCGACGCGCACGGTCGGGTCGATGCCCAACGCTCTGGTCACGATGTTGCGCCGCGGGTGGTTGCGCGCCTCGTCGTCGGTGATGTGGCCGGTGGCGACGAGCTCCTGCACGTAGCTGTGGTCGACCGTGATGCGCCGCAGCCGGCCGTGGCGCAGGAGGTACGTGCGCGAGTCGCCGACGTTGACGAGGGCCAGCTGCTCGTGCGGCGCGGCCTCGTCGACGGGCGTGTCGGTGTCGGGCTCGCTGATCACGACGAGCGCGGTGACGGTCGTGCCCATGCCCTGCTGGTCGGGGTTGCCGATGGCGGCGCGGTAGATGTCGCCGTTGGCCTCGGCGATCGCCGCCATCACCTCGGCGAGGCCGGCGCTGGCCGCGCTGAGGCGGGAGCGCAGCAGGTCGACGGCGAGGGCGCTGGCGACCTCACCGGCCCGGTGGCCGCCCATGCCGTCGGCGACGGCGAAGACGTTCGGCTCGGCGAGCACGTTGTCCTCGTTCTCCGGGCGGATGCGTCCCGGATCGGTCGACGCGCCCCAGCGCAACGTCGCCACTACTGCGCCTCCAGCACGGTGTAGCCGACCTGGACCCGGTCGCCCGGGTGCAGCAGCCGTGAGCCGACCAACCGGTTGCCGTTGTGGAACGAGCCGTTGGTCGATCCGAGGTCCTCGACCATCGCCTGGCCGTCGACGTCGTAGATGCGCAGGTGGGTGCTGGAGACGAACGTGTCGCCCTCGATGACGACCGTCGACGACGGGTCACGGCCGACCGTGATCTCGTGGCCGAGCGGGAACGCCTGAGCCGCGTCGGGCCTTGGGCTCGACGATGACGAGGCGGGCGACGCGGCCGGACCGGCCCTTCGGCGGCTTGCGTGCCTTGCGTGGCAGTTCGGCGGCGACGGTGGCGGCACGGTCGTCGACCGGTGGGAGCGGCGCTGCGGTCGCCCTGCTGTTGGCGCTGCGCACCTCGCTCCACACCGCCCACAGGACGCGGGCGAAGAAGAGGTAGAGCAGGCCCAGCAGGACCAGCTTGAGGATGTCGAGCGCCTGGTCAGTCATAGAGGAGAGGAGTGGATCCGCCGTTGGCGGGCTACGACGCCTCGAACCGGACGTACGTGGACCCGAAGCTCAAGATGTCGCCGTCCGACAGGCGTTGCTCGCCGGCGATGCGGGTGCCGTTGACCATCGTGCCGTTCGTCGAGCCGAGGTCGTTGACGACGTAGGCGCCGCGGCCGGGACGGATCTCGGCGTGGCGCCGGCTGACGTTCTGGTCGTTGAGCGGGACCGTGCACTCGGTCATCCGGCCGATCGTGACGGGGCGGTCACCGAGGGCGATGCGTTGACCGGAGGGCAGCACGAGGGACCCGGCACCGACGCCGCCACTGGACTGGCGCAGGGTCGCCAGGACGACGAACCGACCAGGCCGCATCGCCTCGTCGGGGACGAGGTCGACACGCACGGGGCCCATGAAGTGGTACCCCTCCTCGCGGGCGTACTCGCGGGCCGCCTCGACGAGCTCCGCCTGCAGCACGTCGCGGATGTCGGAGAAGCCGTCCAGGTCACGGGGGTTGAGCTGGATCTTGAAGTCGTTGGGCACGACACGACGGCCCTTGACGTCGACGGAGCGCTGGTCGTCCATCTCACGGACGAGCCGCCGCCCGAGCTCGATGGGGCGGATGGCGGAGCGCGACCCACGGAACACGCCCTCGACCATACGCTCCAAGCGCCGCTCCAACGATTGCAAACCCATCGGTGGCCCACGATGCTACCGGTGGGGTGTCAGCCCCCCGGGGCAGGCGCGGAGCCCCCAATCTGGGCGCGATCCGTGTCTGGGCGCGGATCGTCTCGGAAACCGGGACGATCCGCGCCCAGTTGGCGTGGTGGCCGGCGGTGGGCGGGTTGGTAGCGTTGCCGCTGCTACTCGGGCGAGTGGCGGAATGGCAGACGCGCTGGCTTCAGGTGCCAGTGAGGGTTTCCTCGTGGGGGTTCAAGTCCCCCCTCGCCCACCACGGAGTCCCTGCTCAGGCAGGGTCTCTGCTCGTTTTTGGGCCGACTTCTACCGG
>CAVVMS010000002.1:0-237301 GCA_963749315.1 uncultured Acidimicrobiia bacterium | reverse complement strand
CACAGGGCCTGATCGTGATCTACCGCGGCACCGGGGTGTTGAACTTCTCGCTCGGCGCAACGGCCATCGCCGGCGTCTTCATGCAGTGGGAGCTGCAGAACGAGTACGGCTGGCCGTTCCTGGCTTCGGCGATCGTCGGCGTCGCCTGGTCGGGCTTCCTGGGGGCGCTCACCCACTGGGTGATCATGCGGCCGTTGCGCCGGGCCAGCTCGCTGGTCCGAGTGATCGCCACGCTCGGCGTGCTGATCACGATCCAGGCGGCGGTCGTGATCCGGTACGGCTCCAACCCTCGTCAGGTCGAGAGCTGGCTGCCGACGGACCGCGTGACGCTGTGGGGCGACGTCGGGATCACGGTCGATCGCCTCATCCTGCTCGGCATCGGGAGCGCGTCGGCGTTCGGTCTGTGGCTGCTCTACCGATCGAGCCAGTTCGGCCTCGCCACCGAGGCGGTGTCGGAGAGCGAGCGTTCGGCAGCCGCGATCGGACTGTCTCCCAACCGGATCGCGCTGCTGAACTGGGCGTTGGGGTCGGCCATCGCCGCCGTCGCCGGGATCCTCGTCGTCCCGATCATCACCCTGCAGGTGACGGCGATGACGGCGCTCATCCTGGCCGCGCTCGCGGCGGCGTTGGTCGGCGACTTTCGATCCTTTCCCATCGCCACGGCAGCCGGGTTCGCGATCGGCATCGGCCAGGCGCTGGTCGGACGGTTTGGCAATCAGGAGGGCCTCGGACCATCGCTCCCGTTCCTGGTGATCATCGTCGTCCTGGTGTTCCGGGGCCGGTCGCTGCCCCTGCGTGACCACTACCTGCAGACAGCTGCCGATGGTCGGCAACGGTCGGATCGTCTGGGCCTGGACGCTGTTCGGCTGCGGCGCCGTCGTCTTCGTGATGGTGACCAAGGAGACGAAGTGGATCGACGCCATCACCGTGTCGTTGGGCGTGGCGATCGTCCTGCTGTCGATCGTCGTGCTGACCGGGTACGCCGGACAGCTCTCCCTCGCCCAGTACTCGATCGCCGGCTTCGGCGCGTACGTCGCAGGGCGCTTGGTCGCGGTGTTCGACATCCCGTTCCTGCTCGGGCTGCTGGCCGGCGTCGCCGCCGCGGTGCCGCTCGGCTTGATCTTCGGTCTCCCGGCGGTGCGAACCAGGGGCATCAACCTGGCGATCGTCACGCTCGGCCTGGGAACCACCATCGAGCTGATGCTGTTCAAGAACCGCAACTACACCGGCGGCGTGCAGGGCACCCAGGTCGGCAACCCCGACCTGTTCGGCTACGACATCGGGTCGATCAACCACCCCGAGCGCTACGGGATCTTCGTGTTGGTCATGACGATGCTGGCGGTCGTCGTGGTCGCCAACGTGCGACGTGGCCGCAGCGGCCGTCGACTGATCGCCGTGCGCACCAACGAACGGGCGGCGGCGGCGCTGGGGATCAACGTGATGGTGGCCAAGCTCTTCGCCTTCTCGTTCGCCTCGGCGATCGCCGCCCTGGGCGGCATCGTCCTGTCGTTCCGGCTCAGTTCGATCAGCTACCAGTCCTTCAGCAACTTCACCTCGATCACCTACGTCGGCCTGGCGCTGCTCGGCGGGGTCGGCCAGCTGCTCGGCGCGTTCGTCGGTTCCACGCTGGCCACGGCGGGGATCAACCAGGAGATCCTCGAGACGACGTGGGAGGGCGTCGGCAGGTGGATCCAGCTGATCAGCGGCATCGGGATCCTGCTCACGCTGGTGATCTACAAGGACGGCGTGGCCGCCGAGTGGGTCAGGATCTCCCGCCAGATCAAGAAGATGAGGAAGTGGAGCCGGCCGTACACCATCGAGCTCGCCGATGTCGCCGATCCCCGGGCCGACGTCGACCACGAGGCCCGAGTCCCGGCGCGAACACTGACCGTCGAGGATCTGACGGTGCGCTACGGCGCGGTGGTCGCCGTCGACGACGTGAGCTTCCGACTCGAACCCGGCACGGTCACCGGCCTGATCGGACCGAATGGCGCCGGCAAGACCTCGCTCATCGACGCCATCAGTGGATTCACCTCGGCGGAGGGCCGGGTGCGGCTCGACGACCTCGACCTGTCGAAGCAGCCGGCGGTGAAGCGGGCCCGGGCCGGGTTGGCCCGGTCGTTCCAGTCGCTCGAGTTGTTCGAGGACTCGACGGTGTTCGAGAACCTCAGCGTGGCCGCCGACCCGCAGGATCTCCGCTCGTACCTGGTCGACCTCGTCTGGCCGGTCAATCCGCCGCTGCCGCCCGAGGTGGTGCGGGCCATCACCGAGTTCGATCTCGATGAGGACCTCCATCGCGACGTGCAGGACCTGTCCTACGGGAAGCGGCGGCTCCTGGCCATCGCCCGGGCGGTGGCGATGCACCCCAGCGTGCTGCTGCTCGACGAGCCGGCGGCGGGTCTCAGCTCGACCGAGAGCACCGAGCTGGCCCGCGTCGTCCGGCGCCTGGCCGACGACTGGGGCATGGCGATCCTCGTCGTCGAGCACGACATGAACTTCGTGATGGGCGTCTGCGACCAGGTGGTCGTCCTCGACTTCGGCAGGCTGATCGCGTCGGGCTCCCCCGAGGACGTCCGCTCCGATCCGGCGGTGATCGCCGCCTATCTCGGCGACGGGAGCGACGCCGAACCGGACGACGAGCCGGCGGCGGCGCCGTCGCCGGCTCCGGCATCGGTCGCGGGTGGTGCGTCATGAGGGCGCCGCTGCTGGAGACCCGCAGCCTCAAGGCCGGGTACCTGGGTCGAGAGGTGGTTCGAGCGGTCAACCTCACGGTCGCAGCGCCGGCGAAGTGGTCTGCCTGCTCGGCCCGAACGGCGCGGGCAAGTCGACGACCCTGCTGACGATCGCCGGCGAGCTGGCGCCGGTCGACGGCATCGTCATGTTCAACAACGTGCCGACCTTCACGCCGATGGATCGACGGGTCCGCGACGGTGGCATCGGCCTGGTCACCGAGGAACGACTGGTGTTCACGAAGATGTCGGCCCGCGACAACCTGCGCATCGGTGGCGGTTCGGTCGAAGGCGCGCTGGCGCTGTTCCCCGAGCTCGAACCGCGGCTGTCGGTGAGGGGCGGGATGCTCTCGGGCGGCGAGCAACAGATGTTGGCCCTCGCCCGGGCCCTGAGCCGGAACCCGTCGCTCCTGCTCGCCGACGAGCTGTCGCTCGGGCTGGCACCGAAGGTCGTCGACCGGCTGCTCGGCGCGGTCCGGACGGCGGCGGACGAACGTGGCACCGGGGCGCTGATCGTCGAGCAGCACGCCCACAAGGCGTTGAAGTACGCCGATCGGATGTACCTGATGGCGCGCGGCCAGATCCTGCTCGAGCTCCCCGCCGCCGAGGCGCTCCAACGCCTCGACGAGATCGAGGATGCCTACCTGCGCGGCACCTCGGAGACCGAGGAGGACCACATCGAGCGGCTGCGCCGGAAGAACAAGAGGAAGCAGTGGAAGCGCCAGCGGGTTCGCGAGCGCGAACTGGAACGGCTGACCGGAAAGATCGTCTCCACCAGGAGGGCAGAAGATGATGACTACTACTTCGAGGTGGAACGCCAGCTGCGTTCCTGGGCGAAGCGCGTGAGGAGGTAGCGACCATGGGTTACAGGACCGCAGAACTCCCCCCCGTCGAGCTCGACGAGTTCGCCAAGATCCCGTTCCTCGCAGCGGATGAAGATGTTGCAGCTGCACTGGGTGGAGTACGGCTTCGGCACCCCGAAGCAGACGATCAACTTCTACGTGTGGAAGATCTTCTTCTACGCCCTGTTCGGGTTGATCTTCGCCGGCGCGTTCACCAAGGGACTCGAGTTCGACAACATCGCCGGCTGGTGGGACGAACCGATCCTCTACCAGAAGCTGATGGTCTGGACGATCCTGCTGGAGATCCTCGGGCTCGCCGCGACGTGCGGCCCGTTGGCGTTCCACTTCGATCCGCCGATCGGCGGCGTCCTGTACTGGTGGCAGAACGACACCCTCCGGGTCCCCCCGTACCCGAACCACGTCCCGTTCACCAAGGGCAACCGGCGGACGCCGTGGGACACCGGCCTCTACAAGCTCATCGTGTTCTGGCTCGTCATGATGATGTTCCTGTCCGGCGAACAGGTCGACGGGCTGCCCGAGGGGTCGGCCGGCGTGATGCCGCAATGGGCGCTGGTGACGTACTGCTGCCTGATCGTGTTGATGGGCCTCCGGGACAAGATCGTGTTCCTGTCGGCGCGCTCCGAGCAGTACGTCCCGACGATGCTGTACTTCGGGCTGTTCAGCAACTTCGTCGACATGATCGTCGCCGCCAAGATCTGCATCGTGGTGATCTGGATGGGCGCCGGCTTCTCGAAGCTGCAGCACGGCTTCTCGTCGACGGTGGCGATCATGGTCCAGAACACGCCGTGGATGGTGTCGGACCGGTTCCGCAAGGCGACGGTCAAGGACTACCCGAACGACATCCGGCCGTCGAAGGTCACCCACGCCCTGGCCCACATCGGCGGCACCACCTGCGAGTTGGTGATGCCGCTCGTGCTGCTGTTCTCGCCGTGGCCGTGGCTGACCTGGATCGCCATCATCTCGATCTGGATGCTCCACACGTTCATCATCTCCACCATCCCGATCGCGGTGCCGTTGGAGTGGAACGTGTTCTTCATGTTCTGCGTCGCGTTCCTGTTCGCCAACTTCCCGCCCGGCGAGGGCTACGCGGTCAGCGACATGAACCCGGTCCTGCTGGCGATCGTCGTGTGCGTCGCCCTCTTCCCGATCGTCCTCGGCGCGCTTCGACCGCAGTACGTCTCGTTCCTGGTCGGGATGAAGCAGTACGCCGGCAACTGGGCGTCGGGCACGTTCTCCTTCCGCGACAAGTCGATGGAGGACCGGATCAACGAGCGGATCGTGAAGGCCGCCGACAACCAGATCGACCAGCTCGACCCGCTGTTCGGCAACGAGATCTCGGAGATCTTCATCCAGAAGGCGGTGGCGTTCCGCATGATGCACCCGATGGGACGGATGCACATCTCCGCCCTGATGCGCCACACCGACAGCCTCGACGACCGGATCCAGCGAGAGGGCGAGTTCGTGAGCAACGTGCTCACCGGCTGGAACTTCGGTGACGGGCACTGCCTCGACGAGCGCCTGATCGAGGCGCTGCAGGAGCGATGCCAGTACGAGCCGGGCGACGTCGTCGTCGCGTGGACCGAGTCGCAGCCGGCGTTCAACAAGAAGGTGCAGTACCGGGTGATCGACGCCGCGCTCGGCACGGTCGAGAAGGGCTGGTACCACAACGACGACGCCTACAACGAGCAGCCGTGGCTCCCCAACGGCCCGATCCCGCACACGGTCACGTGGACCCGCCCGGGGTACGTGGCGCCGGGCGTTCCCTATCCCGGCAACGGCGGCCGAGTGTGAGTTCGGGCCCGAGCCTCCGATGACCTCGTGAGCTCGGCGATCGTCGTCGGCAGCGGGCCGAACGGGCTCGCCGCCGCAGCGCGGCTGGCCCGCGCCGGCCTCGACGTGACCGTGCTCGAGGCGAGCGACACGATCGGCGGTGGGACGCGCAGCTCGGAGATGATCGTCCCCGGCTTGGTGCACGATCACTGCTCGGCGTTCCATCCGATCGCCGCCGCGTCACCGTTCCTGTCCGGTCTGAACCTCGGCTCCGAGGGCCCGACGTGGCGGCACCCGCCGGTGGACTGCGCCCATCCCGCTCGACGACGGATCGGCCGGCGTGCTGTATCGATCGATCGATCGGACCGCCGACGGCATGGGGGACGACGGTCGGCGGTGGCGTCGGGTGTTCGCGCCGATGGCGTCGCGGTTCGACGACCTGTTCGCCGACGCGTCGCAGCCGGTCCTGCGGGTACCGCGACATCCGTTGACGTTGGCGCGCTTCGGTGCCGGCGCGATGCTGCCCGCCACCACCGTGGCCCGACTGTGGACGACGAAGGAGGCCCAGGCGCTGTGGGCCGGCGTGGCCGCCCATGCGTTCACCCGCCTCGACCGGCCGATGACGAGCGCCGTCGGGCTGATGCTGATCGTCGCCGCACACGCCGAAGGCTGGGTGGTGGCCGAAGGGGGATCGCGGGCGATCGCCGACGCACTGGCGGCCGACATCGAACGCCACGGCGGGAGGATCGAGACGGGTGTGCACGTGACCTCGGCCGACGACCTCCCGCCGAGCGACGTGGTGATGCTGGACGTGTCGCCGTCGATCGCTGCCGACATCCTGGGCGATCGCCTGCCGGATCGCGTCGCCCGCTCGTATCGCCGGTTCCGTCACGGCCCTGGCGCCTTCAAGGTCGACTTCGCGGTCGAGGGTGGTGTCCCGTGGACGGCTGCAGGCGGCCCGCCACGCCGGCACGGTCCATCTCGGTGGGAGCTCACGTGAGGTCGTCGACAACGAGGAAGCGGTCCATCGGGGGACGATGCCCGACGCGACCGTTCGTGCTCGTCGGCCAGCAGTATCTCGCCGACCCGACCCGGTCGGTCGGCGACGTCCATCCGTTGTGGACCTACGCCCACGTGCCGCACGGCTTACACCGGCGACGCCACCGAGGCCATCATCGCCCAGATCGAACGATTCGCCCCCGGCTTCCGCGAGCGGATCGTCGGCATGGCGGTGCGCTCGTCGACGGAGATGTCGGTGTACAACCCGAACTACGTCGGTGGTGACGTCATCGGCGGCGCCTCCTCGCTGACCCAGCTCCTGTTCCGACCACGATTCGCGGTCGACCCGTACTTCACCGGCATCCCGGGCACGTACCTCTGCTCCGCCTCGACACCGCCCGGGGCGGGAGCGCACGGGATGTGCGGCGCCAACGCCGCCGCTCGCGCACTGTCATGGCTCGGCGTCGACGGGCCCGCAACGTGACGCTCGATCGGCGAGAATGAGGTGAGACCAGGAGGGAACCTGCACGATGGACGAAGAGCCTCGACGTGTCGCCCGTGAGGGAGCGACCCGAGACGGTCTCGCGGCGCTCGCCATCGTGCTCCTGACCGTGGCACTCGTCGCCCTGGTCATCAGCAACCTCGTCTAGCGCGGAGGATCCGGGCCGGCAGCCTCGATCCTGGATCTGGGCGCCCATGGGCTCGGATCTGCGACCTTCGGCGCCCAGATTCCGCGTCGGGACTGTCGGCGCCCAGATATCCATGACGGCCCTGGAATGATGAGCCTCGCCCTGAGGCGTCCCAGCGGATGGGGGTGACACCCCCTCCGTAAGGTACGCGTCGATGGCTGATCGCCCACCTCGACGAGCACGACTGCGCGTGCGCCTCGAGCTCGGGCTTGCCGCGTTCACCCCGGCGTTCGTGCTCCTCGCGGTGCGCACCAGAGACAGCTCGCTCGTGTGGCTCTTCGTCGCCCCGGCGGCAGCGGGTCTCCTCGTCTTCGTCTACGGCACGGTCGTGGTCGCCCGCGGCAACCCCGAGCGGTTCACGTTCGGCCCGATCGACGACCTCGGCGGGGAGATCATCGGGCACATCGGCGCCTACCTGCTGCCACTCGTCGTCAGCCCGAGCAGCTCCAACGAGGACGTCCTGACGACGGCGATCGTCATGGCCCTGATCGTGCACATCCACGTCGCCACCGGTCGCGTCCTGGTCAACCCGCTGCTCTACCTGATCGGCCGTCGGGTGTACAGCGCCACCGTCGGCGGCGACGCGTTCTACCTCGTCGCCTCGTCCGACGTGAGCCGGTGGGTCACCGGCGAGCCGTGCGTGCAGATCGGCACCAGCGTGCTGGTCGAGAAGCGACAGCGGGTGCGGGGGGAGGCCCGATGGTGACGGCGGCGAAGGTGATCGAAGCGACACGCACCCACGTCGCCGAGGCGGTCGGCCTGCTCGTGGCCAGGCTGGCCGACGACGGGCGGGTCGAGGGCGCCAAGCTGCACCTCAGCGCCAACGTCGCCGACAGCTTCCGCGGCTACTGCCTCGGCGCCCTCGACTGGCTGGAGACGGCGACGGAGCAGTCCTACAGCGGTGGCACCGAGCTCGACCCGAGTGGGTTCTTCCTCATCGACGACCTGGCGATCCTCGACGAGCTGTCGGCGGTCGGCGATCTGCGCACGGCGATCGAGACGTTGCCGAACCTCCGTCCCGACCAGCTCGACCTGTCGATCCAGCTGTACGGGGTGGTCGCCGGCAGCGACGGCGACCGGGTGCTGTTCGTGCGCCGCACCAACCCGCAACTCGCCCACGGCGCAGGCAAGAAGCTCTTGGCGATCGGCGGCGAGCGCCTGACCCGCCTCGACGAGCCGGCCTTCAGCTTCGCCCCGAAGTTCGACTTCGTCGTCGGCGACGGGTGGGCGATCGTCCTCGACCAGCGGTCGTTCGAGATGCTGTATCGCGAGATCGGGATGGTCACCGCCAACATCTCGCGGTGGATCGGCGGGATCACCGACTTCCTCCCGATGGACGCGGCCGACGTCGAGTCGCTGCGCACCGTCGCCCTGCACGACTCGCGCACGTGGCGGCAGCTGCGCGAGATCGAGCAGCGCGGGCACCTCGCCGGTGTCACCCTCGACCAGGTCGAGCGCTACGCGCGGGTTGTCGGCATCGACCCGGCGGCAGTCGTCGCCGGCGATCGGCTCACGTTCGACCCGGCGCAGCGGTTCAACTTCCTGCACCTGCTGAACGAGGACCTCTACAAGGGCCAGTTGACCGACGAGCTGTTCGAGGCCCAGCGCAAGTCCAGGGCCGCTCAGTAGAGGCGGTCGCCCCCGCCGTCGCTCACCGCGCCGCGGGCGGCTGCCAGCTCCGCGGCGAGGGCCGGCGCGCATCGCCACGAGGTCGGACGTGACCGTGACCATGGCGAAGCCCTGCTCGAGGCGGCGCGGCGTGAGCGCGCCGGTGGCGTGGATGCCGGGCACGACACCGTGCCGGCGGCACGCCGCCACGATGGCGGCGAGCGCGTCGTCGAACGACGCCTCGCCGTCGTTGTTCCCCGGTGCCAGCCCGAGGCTGAGCGACAGATCGGCCGGTCCGACGTAGATGGCGTCGACGCCTGCCACGCCGAGGATGTCGTCGAGGTGCCCGAGGGCGGTGACCGTCTCGATCATCGGGATCACGGCGACTCGCTCGTTGGCATCGGCGGCGCCACCGGCGGCCCGGAGCGAGGCGACCACGGGCCCCCAGCTGCGCGCCCCGGACGGTGGGTACCGCGCCGCGCGGACCACGGCCTCCGCCTCCTCGGCGCTGTTGACCATCGGCACGATGACTCCTTCGGCGCCGGCGTCGAGGACCTTGCCGATGACGCCGGGCTCGTTCCACGGCACCCGGGCGATCGGCCTCGATCCGCTGGCGACGATCGCCTGGAACAGCCCGACGGCGTCGTGGTAGTCGAGTGCGCCGTGCTGGAGGTCGGTGCACACGTAGTCGAACCCGGAGCGAGCGGTCGCCTCGGCGGCGACCACCGACGGCAGCGCGAGCCACGCCCCGAGCGCGCTCCCGCCGCCGGTCCACAGCTGGCGGAGCGTCGTCATGGCCGACCACGCTGTTCCGGGACGACGCAGCCCGGCCGGCCGTCGAGCACGGCGAGGGCGTTGTCGATGGCGTCGGCGTACAGCCGCCGACGGCCGACGGCCGTGTGCGACGCGATGTGCGGGGTGATGACCACCCGTTGATCATGGCGCAACGGGTGGTCGTCCGGGAGCGGCTCGGGCTCGGTGACGTCGAGGCCGGCGCCGGCGAGGTGCCGCCGGGCGAGCGCGTCGACCAAGGCGTCGTGGTCGACGAGGCTCCCGCGGGCGCAGTTGACGAGGTAGGCCCCGGCAGGCATCAGCGCCAGCGTCGCCTCGTTGACGACGTGGCGGGTCGCCGGCGTGGCCGGGGCGTGGAGGGACACGGCGTCGGACTGCTGCCACAACCGCTCGGCATCGACGAGCGACACGCCGTCAGCGTCGGCGACCGCCTCGACGAAGGGATCGTGGGCGAGCACCTGCATGCCCAGCGCCCGAGCGACGACGGCGACGCGCCGGGCGATCCGGCCGTAGCCGTACAGACCGAGGGTGCGCCCGTCCAGCTCGATGCCCGGCACGGCGGCTGCTCCCGACGATGCCGACCTCGCCGCCCACCCCCTGACGTCCTTGGTGACGGCGAGGAGCAGGGCGATGGTGTGCTCGGCCGTGGAGACCGTCGGTGCGTCCGGCGCGTAGCAGACGGTGATGCCCCGTGCGGTCGCCGCAGCGACGTCGACGGTGTCGTACCCGACCCCTGTGCGCGAGATCACCCGCAGCCGTGGCGCGAGGTCCATCTCCACCGCGCCCCACCGGCGGCTGCCGGCGATCACCGCGTCCGCGGTCGCCAGCGCGGCGTCGTCCGGGCCGGCCACGATCGCCCGGCCGGCGACGAGGTCGTCGAAGCCGTCGGGCACCGGCCGGTCGAAGAACAGCACCGGAGGGCTCGTCATCGCCCGCTTGTCTAGCGCTCGTCACGGAGTCCTTCGGCGTCGAGGTGCAGCACGGTGTACGGGCGGCCGAGCAGCGGCTGGGCGACGTTGCGCACGGGGACGCCGCATGGCGTCCGGCCACGCCGGCTGCCCCGGTGTGCATGGCCGTGGATCGCCACGTCGGCGCCCCCGCGATCGATGGCCTCGGCGAGCAGGTAGCTGCCGAGGAACGGGAAGATCTCCGGTCGTTCGCCTTGCAACGTCTCGGGCACGGGCGCGTAGTGGGTGAGGGCGACGCGGATGTTGCAGTCCAGGCTGCCGAGCGCCGTGCGACAGGGCATCGGCCATCTCGCGCGTTCGGCGAACGAAGGCCTTCATCGTCGGCTCGCCGAACTCCGAGCCGGCGGCCCCGAGGAAGCCGCCGCCGAAGCCGGGCGTGCCGGCGACACCGATGCACACGCCGTCGACGCCGATCGTCGTGCCCTCGCCGTCGAGCACGGTGACGCCGGCGGCGTGGACGATCGCGCGCACCTCGTCGGCGGCGTCGCTCTCGTAGTCGTGGTTGCCGAGCACGGCGACGACCGGGAGCCCGTCGAGCGCGCTCAGTTCGCGGGCGAGCACCTCGGCCTCGGCGGTGGTGCCGATCCGGGTGAGGTCGCCGGCGAGCAGCAGCACGTCGGCGTCCTCGCGCAGCCGCTCGGACGGCCCGAGGACCGGCCCGGAGTCGAGCCCGACGTGGACGTCGCCGACCGCGGCGACTCGGACACCCGACATCAGGGCAGCTGCTCCTCGTCGGGCGGGTCGCTCGTCGGCACGACGCGGACGTCGTTGCGGATGGTCCGACCCGGCGCCTGTTCGGCGATCACCGCCTCGACGGCGTCACGACGTTCCGGCGTCGCCACCGAACCGGTGACGTGCACGGTCTCGCCGGCCACGTGGACGTCGAGATCCTGCTCGCCCACCCGTGCGTCGGTGAGCAGCGCCTCGTGGAGGTGACCGGCGAGGTAGTGGTCCTCAGGATCCGGCCGCGCACTCATGACGTCCACCTCGCCGAGCGTGACGGCCGAGAGCTGGCGCACCACCGGGTCGGGCACGGCGAGGTCGGTCGACTGGGCGTAGAGCAGCAGGCTGAGGACACGACGCGGTCCGCGGCGTGCTCGCATCAGCAGGTAGTCCCAGTCGAGCTCGTGGCCGGCGACGATCGCCAAGGCGTCCCACCAGTAGTGCGCCGTCTCCTCACCATGAGCGAGCGCCTTGGTCACGACGAGGTCCTCCGGCCCGAGCACCATCAGCGTCCGCGACCACACCTCGGCCTTCTCGCCACGCGCCAGCATCTCGTCGTCGAGGTAGATCGGCCCGGTCGACGTGTTGATCACATCGATGTACACGTCGCCGTGCCACAGCTTCGTCAGCCACGACGACGGCGCCGGGTCTCGCTCGAAGCCGGCGCGCTCGAGCGCCTCGACGACGGTGGGCTCGTCGGCGCGGCGGACGAACACGTCGAGGTCGTGTGTCCACGACGTTCGCCCGTGGACGATGGACGCGATGCCACCCATGAAGAGCGTCGGCACGCCGAGGTCGTCGAGCGCATCGCACGCCCGGTTGAGCGTCTGCACGAAGTGGTCCTCGTTGACACCCGTGCGCGTGCGGTCCTGGTCACTCATCGCCACCAGCCATGGGGTACGAGCTACCCACCACGGCACCTCGTCAACCGTTGGCGTGTACGCGCGCAGCGGAACACGCTCCCAGCTCGGACGGGTGGCTGCGGATAGCGTCGGGCTGGTGCTTGGGCACCGTGCGGAGGAGAGCGAGCGTGGCAGCGAACTGGTCGGTCCGACCTGAACCGGACGGCGCCCGTCGGGTCGTCGTCGCCGGCGAGCTCGACCTGGCCGACGAGGAGACGTTCGTCGTCGACGTCGGCGCGCTGTTGCGAGACGGTGACGGCACCGTGTTGCTCGATCTCGACGCTGTCGAGTTCATCGACTCCAGCGGGGTGCGGGCGATCCTCCGCCTGCACCTCGATCAGCCCGAACGTGTCCGGCTGGTCACGGCGTCCGATGCGGTCAATCGGGTCCTGCGCATCGCCGGCTTGACCGACGTGCTCGGCGTCGTCGAGCCGGTCGACCCGTGACACCCGCGGCGGGCGGCGGGGGCAACCCGATCCGCAGCGACCGACGCGAGGGACACGACATGCTCGTGCTCGGCCGCGAGATGCCGTCGGTGCGGCGGGCGAGAGAGTGGTTGCGGGCGTTCATCGGCGACAAGGTCGCCAAGCCGCAGACCGACGATGCCTTGCTCGTGATCAGTGAGCTGGTCACGAACGCCCTCCGCCATGGACTCGGCGATGTGGTCGTGCGGGCCTCGGTCGACGAGCACGCGGCGGTGCGTGTCTCGGTCACCGACTCGGGCGCCGAGCAACCGCAGTTGCTTCCACCGGATCCTCGGCGGATCGGAGGCGTGGGTCTGCGCATCGTCGACGAGCTCGCCGCATCGTGGGGAGTGTCGCGGTTCCCGGGCGGCAAGACGGCGTGGGCCGTCATCGGTCCGCCCACGTGACGTGTTCGGCGTTGTTGTTTGGGGGGACGTGCGTTCGGGCATCTGCGATCCGACCACTCTGGAAGGAACCACCTTGTCTGCAACCGTCCTTTGGATCATCGCCGCGGTCCTCGTGATCGCCGGCATCATCACCCTCATCTCGGGCTCGATCATCTGGGGGATCGTGCTGATCGTGCTCGGGCTGCTCGTCGGTCCCGGTGGCGTCAGCATCTTCCGACCCCGCACCGGCGTCAGGTGACGCCGACCTGACGTGATCGGCCCTCGGCGGAGATCAGAGACGTGAGCAGTGCCGAGCGCGGCGACGAGGTAGGCGCCGCCGCCTGGCACCCACATGATCACGCCGGCAAGCTGCTGGTCGGCGAGCGGCGACAATCCCCACGCCTCGGTGCGCTCGGCGTAGCTCGGATACCACGGTTCGCGGCGAACGTCATCAGTGCGCCGAGCAGGCCGCTCTGCACGGACAACCCGAACAGCACCAGCACGCCGATCCCGGCACCCGCTGGCGCCAGGATCGCCGTCCACGACAGCAGCGCCGTGACCAGGAACGTGACGTGCTCGAGCCGGTGGATCAGGTCGTTGCTCAGGGCCGCCTCGTACGGCCCGGCGGCGTGCCATCCCCACAACACGACCGTGGCGAGCACGGCCCAGCCGACAGCGTGACGTGGTGGCGGTGGGCGGAGGCCGCGCAACGACCGGCGGAGGGAACGGGGCAGCCCGCGCAGCAGCGTCGGGATCGGTGCGCTGACGACGAGCAACGGTGCGGCGACGACGGTGAGCAACAGGTGCTGGACCATGTGCGCCGACGCCAGCGACGAACTGAGGGCGTCGAGCGGCGACACCAACGCCACGGCGAGGGTGACGATCCCGGCGACGAACGCCCGCTCCCGCCAGCGACGCCTGCCGCCTCGACGGCCGCGGGCGTGGACGACGAGCGCGGCGACCAGCGAGAGCACGAGGAGGGCGTCGAGGTTCCACGCCCGCCACAGCTCGGCCGGGGCGACCGGAGCGTCGAGGTGGGCGATCAGCACAGCGACGACCCGATCACGGGGGCGGCGAGGAAGAGCACGAAGAGCAGGAACAGGCCGAGCACCATCAGACCGGTGGTCGCCATGAAGCGCTCGTTCTCGTCGCCGTCACCCGTCACCAGCCGGCGGGCGCGCAACGAGTACACCACCAGCACGGCCGCCGCGGCCGCCGCCCCGGCGACGATCGTGACACGCAGGGCAGCGGTGCCGACCAGCTCGAGCCGATCGGCGCACGCCACCTCGGCGAGCAGGTAGACGAGCCAGAAGTAGGTCATCCCGACCAACGGCCCGGCGAGCAGCACCGCCCACGGAGACCACAGCCGATCGCTCCGCGAGGTCATGTCAGCGCCGGGACGAGGGAGATCGTGGCGACACCGGCGAGCCACATCACGGTCATCGCCGACCAGTAGCGGGCGACGTTGGTCACGGCTGCGTGCCGGCGCGACGTGAACTGGCCGCGGAGTGCGGCAGCGAGGACGACGCCGTCGATGACCAGGCCGACGAAGGCGAGGGCGACGACCGCTCCACCGACGAGGTGGACGATCGAGCCGTAGGCGTGCGCCTGGGCGTCGAACTCCAGGCGGGCGAGATCGACGACGAGCACGACGGTGGCGGCCAGCGTCAGCACCCCGGCGCCGACCAGCCCGGCGCGCAGGCGCGACGCCGAGCCGGAGCGGATCGAGCGTCGTGCCGCACCCATCACCACGACCGCCGGCGACGATGAGCGTCGAGCCGACGACCGCCAACGTCAGCGGCGGGTCGGGCACGCCCGGGGGTGGCCACTGCGGGCTCTCGACGCGCAGGTAGAAGTAGGCGAGCAGGATCGTCGAGAAGGCGATCACGCCGACGAGGATCGCCAGCCCCATCCCCCACGCCGCCAGCGTCCGCCCGCCGTCCGTGCGCACGGGGATGTCGTGCGCGGCCTCGAACGCCTCCTCTTCCTCGTCGCTCGTCGGCACCGGTTCCGGGCGATTCCACATCACCACGGCGGCGACGAGCACGACGACGGAGAACCCGATCAGCGCGAGCCGGTGGAGCATCTCGCCGATGAACAGCAGGACCGTCCCGCACGCCGCGACGAACGGCCAGATCGACGGCCCCGAGACGCGGATGACCTCCTCCGGCTCGGCGTGGTTGGTGCTCGTCACGAGCGCTGCCCGCCACGTCAGCGGCCATCGGGCGAGCGCCTGCAGCAACCCGACCGTGCGCTCGTCGCCGGACGTCAGGTCGTCCTGGTCCCACAACGGGTGGCGGCTGTGCACGATCGGCGGCACCGAGAACCCCTGGTCGGGCGGCGGCGAGGACACCGACCACTCCAGCGAGTCGGCGCCCCACGGATTGTGTCCCGCCGGCTCGCCGCGGAAGTGGGTGAAGACGAGGTTGACGATGAACACGAGGATCCCGGAGAAGAGCACGAAGGCGCCGATCGTCGACAGCAGGTTGTAGATGTCCCAGCCCTGGCCGGCCTCGTACGTGTAGACCCGCCGCGGCATGCCCATCAGCCCGACGATGTGCATCGGTCCGAACGTCAGGTGCAGCCCGACGAACATCAGCCAGAAGTTGACCCTGCCCAGCCGCTCGTCGAGCAGCTTGCCGGTGTACTTCGGCAACCAGTAGTAGGCGGCGGCGAAGAACGGGAAGGCGACGCCGCCGATCAGCACGTAGTGCAGGTGGCCGACGACGAAGTACGAGTCGTGGGCCTGCAGGTCGAGGGGCGCCGAGGCGACCATGATCCCGGTGATCCCGCCGATCGTGAACGTCACGAGGAAGCCGACGACGAACAGCAGGGGTGTCTTCCACACCGGCCGTCCGACCCACATCGTCACCAGCCAGGCGAAGATCTGGATGCCGGCCGGCACGCCGATGGCGATGCTCGCGGCGGAGAAGAAGCTGGACACGATCGGTGGCATCCCGACGGCGAACATGTGGTGCGCCCACAGGGCGAAGGACATGAAGCCGATGGCGACGAAGGCGGCGACGAGCCACGGGTAGCCGGCGATCTTGCGCCGCACGAGCACGGGCAGGATCATCGACACCGCGCCGGCCGCCGGGAGGAACTGGATGTACACCTCGGGGTGACCGAAGATCCAGAACAGGTGCTGCCACAACAGTGAGCTGCCGCCGGCCACCGGGTCGAAGAACTTCATGTCGTAGCTGCGGCTGAGCTCGAGCAGCAGGCTGCCGACGACGAGCGTGGTGAAGGCGAAGACGATCATGAACGCCGTGACGAGCATCGCCCAGCCGAACAGCGGCATGCGGGCGAGCGTCATCCCCGGCGCCCGGAACTTGAGGATGCTGATGATGATCTCGATGCCCGCGGCGATGGCCGCGACCTCGGCGACGCTGAGGCCGAGGACCCAGAAGTCGAGCGACAGGTCGGGCGAGTAGCGGGTCAGGCTGAGCGGCGTGTAGGCGAACCAGCCGGCGTCGGGCACCAGCTTGAACAGCGTGCTGGAGTAGTAGAAGAGCCCGCCCATCAGGTAGGTGAAGAAGCTGTAGGCGCCGAGTCGCGGGAACGGCATCTCCCGCGTGCCGAGCAGGAACGGCAGCATCAAGATGGCGAAGCCCTCGGTGATCGGCAGGATCACCAGGAACATCGTCACCGAGCCGTGGTTGGTGAACAGCTCGTTGTACAGCTCGGGGCCGATGAAGTCGCTCTCCGGAAGCGCCAGCTGCAGGCGCATCGCCAGCGAGTCGACGCTGCCGCCGAGGAGGAGGAAGAAGAAGCCGACGAACAGCAGCCGCTTGCCGATGGCGTCGTTCTGGACGGCCATCAGCTTGCCGATCAGGCCGGGCGGGTCCTCCCACAGCCGCTGCATCCGCTCGGCGGTGTCGGGGGCGGTGTCCGACGCCGGCGTGTCCAGCTCGTCGAGCTCGCGGTCGCTCACTGCGCGGCCAGCCAGTCGCCGAACTCGGCGGCGGGCACGGCGACGACGACGAAGCCCATGTCGGCGTGGTGCAGACCGCAGAACTCGGCGCAGACCCCGCGGTAGGTGCCGGGTTCGTCGGCCTCGATGACCAGCGTGTTGGTGCCGTCGGGAAGGGCGTCGAGCTTGCCGCTCAACTCGGGCACCCAGAAGCTGTGGATCACGTCGGCGGACGTCAGCCGCAGCTCGACGCGCTCGCCGACGGGGATGTGCAGCTCGTCGGTCACGGCGACGCCGGCGTCGCGGTACGTCGCCTCCCACGAGAACTGGCGCCCGACGACGTCGATGACGAGGCCGTCACCGGTCCGCGGCAGCGCCTGCATCGTCGCCACGCTCGCCGTGAGGACGATGGCGAGGAGGACGACGGGAAGCACGACACCGAAGCCGACGATCCAGCGTGTGGCGACACGTGTCGGCACCTCGTCGTGCTCGGCGGGTGGCGGCTGCGGGCCGGCCAGTCGCCGGCGGACCATCGGCGTGATCAGCAGGACGAGGACCAACACGAACACGGCCGCGCCGATGGCGAGGAACAGCCACCACAGCGCGGCGATGCGGTCGGCGGCCGTCGCGACGAGCATCGGATCGCCGGTACCCGCGTCGCGCTGCCTTCACACCGAATGGATCGAGCGGCGTCCGACGGCCAGGATGGGGCGATGGTGACTCGGCGGCTGGGCGCGCTCGTCCTCGCTGTCGTCGGCGCCGTGCTCGTGCCGGCGGGCGCGGCGTCCGCCCACGCCGAGCTGCTCGACGTGTCGCCGGCCGACGGCGCCGTGCTCACCGAGGCGCCGCCGGAAGCCGTGCTGCGGTTCAGCGAGCAGGTGTCGCTCACGGGCGGATCGGCGACGGTGCTCGACGACACCGGCGCGCCGGTCTCGGCGGCGCCGAGCGTCGTGGACGTCAACGTCGTCATCCCCCTCGACGGCGGCCTCGGCGACGGGACGTACACGATCGCCTGGAGCGTGATCTCCTCCGACTCGCACCGCATCAGTGGGGCGTCGGTGTTCCATGTCGGCGCGCCCTCCGCCGGCGGGCCGGTCGACGTCGCCAGCGGCACCGGGGCGGGTTGGGCGGTCCGGCTCGCCGCCTCGGTCCTGACCGCCGTCGCCTACGCCGGCGCGCTCGTCAGCGTCGGCGGCTGGTGGTTCACGATGCTGGTCATCCGTGGCGCACCCGACCGTGCGGTGGGCGATGGTCATCGACCGGGCGGCGATCCTCGCCGTCTCGGCGCTCATCGCGGCGATCCCGATGCGCATCGCCCGTCTCGGCGGCGGGATGAGCGCGCTCCGCGACGGGGACCTGCTCTCGGAGTCGTTGCGCGGGCCGATCGGCGTCTCGACCGCCGTCACGGTGTCGGCGCTGCTGGCGATGACGGCATTCATCGGGCTCACCCAGCGGCGGTGGTCGTGGGCGTGGGGTGCGGCGGCCGCGGGGGCGGTCGCGCTCGCCGGCTTCGCCATCGAGGGGCACACCCGCTCGCAGGATCCACTCGCCCTGATGGTCGGCCTCGACGTGCGTCCACCTGGCGGCCGGCGCGATGTGGTTGGGGGGCATCGCCGGGCTGGTCGTGTCGTTCCGCTCGGGCACCGAGCCGGGTCTGCTCGCTCGCCAGGTCGTGCGCTTCAGCACGATCGCCGTGGTCACCGTGCTGGTCGTGGTCGGGGCCGGGCTGTGGATGGCGCTGATCGTCCTGCCCGAGCTCGACGACCTGGTCACGACCGGCTACGGCCTGGCACTGCTGACCAAGGTGGCCCTGGTGATCCCGGTGATCGGGTTGGGCGCCTACAACCGGCGCCGGCTGGTGCCGCTGATCACCGTGGCTGCGCACACCCCATCGCCGCCGCGCAGCGCACGCCCGGTCGGGCGCTGCCGCCGCGCCGCGCTGCGCGCCGGCTCGGCAAGATCGTCGTCGCCGAGCTGGCGATCCTGCTCGCCGTCGTCGGTGTGACGGCCGTTCTCGTCGCCCGCTCTCCGTTCACCTCGTCGGCGGCGTCGTCCGATGTCGTCGCGCCCCCTGGTGCCGTCGAGGTGCCGCTCTCCGACGGCGCCGGCACGGTGTCGCTCTCGATCTCCCCGGCGCGGGCCGGGTCGAACGAGATCCGCGTCACGACTCACCGATGCCGCCGGGCAACCGCTCGAACCGGTCGACACACCGGCGGTCGAGCTGACCGAGCCGCAGCTCGGCGTGGGACCGCTGCGGCCGATCGTCCACCCGTTCGGCGGTGGCGAGTACCACGTGATCGCCGACATCCCCTTGCCCGGCACGTGGGAGCTGTCGATCCGCGTCCGCATCAGCGACTTCGAGGCGGCCACCGCGGCGACCACCCTCGACATCGCCCCCTGACCTCAGACCGAGGTCGGCGGATCGGGCGACGATGACGACGGCCGCGCCGGCGCCGAGCGCAGCGACGGCGAGGGCGGCGACGATGATCGGGCCGGTCGCCGCCGCCCCCGTCGTCGTCGGCGACCGTGGTGGGCGGGACGGTGCTCGCCGGCGCCGTCGTGGCGACCGTGGTCTCCGGCGCGGCCGTGGTGGCCGCTGCAGTGGACTCGACGGGCACGGCAGCGGTTGTCGCCACGACGGTGGTGGCGTGGGCTCGGCGGCGGTCGTGGTCGGTGCGATGCGTCGTCGTCGGTGCGGCGTCGGGGTTGTCGACGTCGACGACGGCGACGAGCTGGTCGCGCCCGGCGCGTCGAGGGGGACATCGTCGATCGTCGCCGCCGGCTCGGAGCCGGGTGGCAGCACGAGCACGCGGGGCGCCGGGTACTCGTCGGCCGGGTCGCCGCTGATCCACGCCAGCTCCTCGCCGTTCTCGCAGACCTGGATGGCGGGGAACGTGAGCAGCACGCCCGGCGTGTCCGGTGCCGTGAACTCGACGGGGAAGGCGCCCTCCTGCGTCGGCGGGCAGCACGCCGCCGGTCCACTCGAGGACGCTGTTGCCCGCGCCGTCCGGTGTGGCGGTGGCCGTCCACCCCTCGACGGCGCCGGCGGTGGCGTCCGGGAACGGGGCGCGGATGCGCACGGCGACCGTCGGCGACTCGCCACACCCGTGCGTCGGCTTGAGCCTGATCGTGGACGCTGCACCCGCCGGCACGGCGACCAGGTCGGGCTCGGTGTGAGCCAGCACCGAGGACGGCGCGGCGACGCTGACGGCGACGGCGATCGCCGCCGAGATCCGCTTCATCGAGCCATTCTCGCCCGGTTCGCGGCTCGGCGGCGGCCGCGCCGACCGCAGTAGCCTCGCGGCCAGAGGGGGCGTTGATGATCTTCGAGCAGCACTACCTGGAGTGCCTGTCACAGGCGTCGTACCTGATCGGCGATCCGACCACGGGCCGTGCGGTCGTCGTCGACCCGCGCCGCGACGTGTCGACGTACCTGGACTCGGCCGTCGAGCACGACCTGAACATCGAGCTCGTCGTCGAGACGCACTTCCACGCCGACTTCCTCTCCGGTCACCTCGAGCTGGCGGCGGCGACAGGGGCGACGATCGCCTACGGCTCGGCCGCCGACACCGAGTTCGAGTCGCGCAAGCTCGCCGACGGCGAGCGCATCGAGCTCGGCGACGTCGTCCTCGAGGTGCGCCACACGCCCGGGCACACGCCCGAGTCGATCAGCATCGTCGTCTGGGAGCGGGCCGCCGATCCCGAGCCGTTCGCCGTGCTCACCGGTGACACGCTGTTCATCGGCGACGTCGGCCGGCCCGACCTGCTGTCGTCGAAGGGCGTCACCGGCGACGAGCTCGCCGGCCAGTTGTTCGACTCGTTGCACGAGCAACTGCTCACGCTGCCCGACGGCACGCGGGTGTACCCGGCGCACGGCGCCGGATCGGCGTGCGGCAAGAACCTGTCGACCGACACCTGGTCGACGATCGGCGAGCAGCGACGGACGAACTACGCGCTGGCACCGATGACGAAGTCGGCGTTCATCGACGCCGTCACCGACGGGCAGGCGGCCCCGCCGGCGTACTTCTCGTTCGACGCCGAGCGCAACCGCGAGCGCCACGCCCTGCTCGACGAGACGGCTGTCCCGCCGGCGTTGACGCTCGCCGAGGTGGTCCGTCTGCAACGGTCGGGAGCGGTCGTGCTCGACACCCGCGACCAGCACGAGTTCGCCGTCGGCCACCTGGCCGGCTCGATCAACGTCGGCCTCGAGGGCCGCTACGCCGAGTACGCCGGAGGCGTCGTCCAGCCGGGCGCGCCGATCGTGTTGATCACCGACGACGGGCTGGAGGTGGAGGCGAAGAACCGCCTGGCGCGCATCGGCTTCGACCGCGTCGTCGGCTACCTCGCCGAGCCGCTGCGCGTGTTCGAGGAGCATCCGGAGGAGATCGAGCGCAGCTCGCGGATCGACGTCGGCGAGCTCGAGCAGCGGCTGGCGACCGACGACGACGTGCAACTGATCGACGTCCGCCAGCCCGGCGAGACGGCGAAGGGCACGATCGACGGTGCGATCGAGATCCCCCTGACCCGGCTCAACGAGCGCCTCGCCAGCCTCGACGCGTCACGCCCCACCGTCGTCTACTGCGCCAGTGGCTACCGTTCGTCGATCGCCGCCAGCCGCATGGCCGCGGCCGGGTTCACCGACGTGAGCGATCTGCTCGGCGGCTACGGCGCCTGGGCGGCGTCGCGCTGAACCGGCCGTGACGCCGCTGATCTCGCCGGCCGAGCTGCGCCGGCGTCGTCGAGTCGGCTCCGCCGCCGATCGTGCTCGACGTGCGCTGGACGCTCGGCGCCAGCGACCCACGCGGCCGAGCACGTCGCCCGGCGCATCCCGGACTCCGTGTACGTCGATCTGACGACCGAGCTCGCCGGCCCGGGTGACCCGGGCGAGGGCCGCCATCCGTTGCCCGACCCCCGTGCGCTCGCCGCCAGCGCTGCTCGCTGGGGCGTCGGGCCGGAGTCCCACGTCGTGGTGTACGACGACAACGGCGGGATGAGCGCAGCGCGGCTGTGGTGGCTGCTGCGATGGATCGGCCATCGTGCCGTGCAGGTCCTCGACGGTGGGCTGGCCGCGTGGGTGGCCGACGGCGGTGCCGTCGCCTCCGGTGAACCGCCTCCGGCGGCGAGCGGCGCCGGACCCGACGTCGTCGTGGGCGCGATGCCGACGGTGTCGGCGGACGACATCGTGGCCGGCCGCGCCGGCGTCCTGCTCGACGCCCGGGCCGCCGAGCGCTACCGCGGCGAGGTCGAGCCCGTCGACCCGGTCGCCGGGCACATCCCCGGCGCCGTCAGCGCGCCGACGACGGGCAACCTCGGCGTCGACGGGCGATTTCTCGACGCCGCGGCGTTGCGCCAGCGGTTCCACGCCGCTCGGTGTGCCCGATGAGGGTCCGGTCACGGCGTACTGCGGGAGCGGCGTCACCGCCGCCCACGAGATCCTGGCGCTCGAAGTGGCCGGCTGGACGGGAGTCGGCGCTGTACGCGCCGTCGTGGTCCGGCTGGATCGCCAACCCCCTCCACCCGGTCGAACGCTCCTGACATACTTTTCAATTGGATGACAGCAGCCGGCCGAAGGGAGGACCTGTTGGTGATCGAGCGGATGGAAGTGGGCGAGGAGACCCGCCAGCACCGAGCGGGTCCGACGGCTGCCGACCACCTGCGCCCGGTGTCGCCGGGCTGCTCGGTGACGACCTGCCGGTGGACATCGAGTGCTGGGACGGCAGCCGCATCGCCGCGACCCGCGGCGATCTGGGCGCCACGCTGCGGTTGGTCAGCCCCGACGCCGTGCGCCGGCTGCTGTGGAGCCCGAACGAGCTCGGCTTGGCCCGCGGCTTCGTCGCCGGCGAGCTGGAGGTCGACGGCGACCTCTTCGAGGTCGTCGCCGCCCTCCGCACCGCCCTCGACGCCGGGCCGCGAGCACGCCTGCGGTCGGCCGGCGAGGTCGTGTCCGCGGCGCGCCGCCTGGGCGTGCTCGGACGTCCGCTTCCGCAGCCGCCCGAGGAGGCCCATCTCCGCGGCGGCCGGCACTCGTTGCGTCGCGACGCCGACGCGATCGGCCACCACTACGACGTCGGCAACGACTTCTACGCCCTCGTGCTCGGCCCGTCGATGACCTACTCGTGCGCCCGGTTCACCGAGCCCGACACCGATCTGACGTCGGCCCAGGCCGCCAAGCACGAGCTGGTGTGCCGCAAGCTCGGGCTGCCCGAGCACCCCGGTGCCCGCTTGCTCGACGTGGGGTGTGGCTGGGGCTCGATGGCGATCCACGCGGCGACGCATCACGACGTCGTCCGTCGTCGGCATCACGATCTCCGAGGCGCAGGCGGAGGAAGCTCGGCGGCGAGTGGCCGAGGCAGGGTTGACCGATCGGGTCGAGATCCGCTTGCAGGACTACCGGCTGCTCGGCGACGAGCAGTTCGACGCGGTCTCGTCGATCGGGATGGCCGAGCACGTCGGACGGGCGAACCTCGATCGGTACGTCGAGATCCTGCACGGTGTGCTCACGCCTCGCGGTCGGCTGCTCAACCATGCCATCAGCAAGGTCGGTGGCACACGCATCGGCCGGCGCACGTTCATCGGCCGCTACGTCTTCCCCGACGGCGAGCTGCTCGACGTCGGCGACTCGGTGCTGGCGATGGAGCGGGCCGGCTTCGAGGTCCGCGACGTCGAGTCGCTGCGTGAGCACTACACCCGCACGCTGCGCAGCTGGGTGGCCAACCTCGAGTCGCACTGGGACGAAGCCGTCGCCCTCGTCGGTGCCCGCCGGGCGCGGGTGTGGCGGCTGTACATGGCCGGTTGTGCCGCTGCCTTCGCCGCCGGTGCGATCAACGTGCACCAGGTCCTGGGCGTCGTGCCGTCCGCCGACGGCGACAGCGGCATGCCGCCGACGCGTCGATCATTCGAGGGCGAGCGATAGACCCTGCGGTTCTGACGACACTTGTGCCCGCTGAGCGGGAAGAACTCGACATGGAAGCGGGGTCGTCGCACCCTGCACCGGTCGGGCAATGTGGTGCCGTGGCCGTCGACATGCGGGTCCGTGCCGGGGTCGACTCGTCGACCGGCTGGGTCGTCGCGGCGACGGCGTTCGTCGGCCTGTTCGTCGTCTTCGGCATCGCCTACAGCTTCGGTGCGTTCTTCGACTCGATGGCCGAGGAGTTCGGCACCGGCAAGGGGGCGACGGCGCTGATGTTCTCGATCACGACGGCCGGCTACTTCGGCCTCGGGGTGTTCTCCGGACGGGCAACCGACCGCTATGGCCCGCGGCCGCTGATGCTCGTTGGTGCGGTGATGCTCGGCGCCGGCCTGCTGACGACGTCGCGCGTCGAGTCGATCTGGGTCGGCTACGCGACGTACGGCGTCGGGGTCGGTGTCGCCGTCGCCTGCGTGTACGTCCCGATGGTGGCCACGGTGGGCGGCTGGTTCGTTCGGCAGCGCACGGCCGCGCTCGGCATCGCCGTCGCCGGCATCGGCGTCGGGACGCTCGTGCTGGCTCCCCTGTCCGGACGGCTGATCGACGCTCACGGTTGGCGCACGGCGTACGTCGTCCTCGGCATCGGCGGCGCCGCGGTGCTGCTGCTCGCCAGCGTCGGAGCGCGTCGGCCGCCCGTCGACCTCACCCAGCCCACGGTCCCGCTCGGGCGGATCGTCCGCGACCGCGGGTTCGTCATCCTCTACGTCTCGATCGTGCTGCTGTCGTCGGCGCTGTTCGTGCCCTTCGTGTTCATCAAGACGTACGCGACGGACGAGGGCATCGATGCCGGCCCGGCGGCGGCACTGGTCGGCATCATCGGCGCCAGCAGCGTGGTCGGCCGGCTCGGTCTGGCGGCGCTCGGCAGCCGCTTCGACGCCACCGGGCTGATGCAGCTGAGCTTCGCCACGATGGCCGCCAGCTTCGCCATCTGGCTCGTCGCCGGTGACCGCTACGCGGTGCTCGTCGTCTTCGCCATCGTGATGGGCGTCTCCTACGGCGGGTTCATCGCCCTCGCACCGGCGGTCACGGCCGGTCTGTTCGGCACCGTCGGGCTCGGCGGCGTCCTCGGCGCGCTGTACACCGCCGCCGGGCTCGGCGGCCTCGTCGGCCCGCCGTTCGTCGGGGCCGTCATCGACAGCACGTCGTACGAGACGGGCATCGTGGTCTCGATGGCGCTCTCGGCTGCGGCGGCGGTGGTGCTGCGGATGCTGCCGGCCGGTCGACGATGAGCCATTGCGGCGGCTGCTCGACGCCGGGTTGGTGCACGTCCCGGGTTGCTCGGACGCACTCGGCGCACGGCTGATCGAGCAGGCCGGGTTCGCCGCCGCCTACCTCTCCGGGTTCGCCCTCTCGGCGACGTCGCTCGGGCTCCCCGACCTCGGGCTGCTCGGGCTCGACGACGTCGTCGCCGCGACACGGCGGGTCGCTGCGGCGACGGCCATCCCGGTGATCGTCGACATCGACACCGGCTTCGGTGGGCCGCTCAACGTGCGCCGCACCGTCCGCGACGTCGAGGCCGCCGGCGCAGCCGCCGTGCAGATCGAGGACCAGGTCGTGCCCAAGCGCTGCGGGCACTTCGAGGGCAAGCAGGTCGTCGGACCCGACGAGGCCGCCGACCGCGTCGCCGTCGCCGTCGCCGCCCGCCGTCCCCGAGGCCCTCGTCGTGCCCGCACCGACGCCCTCGCCGTCCACGGCATCGACGACGTCGTCGACCGCGCCCGCCGGTTCGTCGCCGCCGGTGCCGACGTCGTCTTCGTCGAAGCGGTCACCGACATCGATCAGCTGCGCCGCGTGAGGCCGCGATCCCCGACACGCCACTGCTCTACAACGCCGTCGAGGGTGGTCGTTCGCCTGTGCTCGACGATGCCACGCTCGCCGCAGCCGGGGTGCGCATCGTCCTCCACCCGGTCACCCTGCTGCTGGAGACGATCCGGGCGCAGCAGGCCGCGCTCGTCGCCCTCCACGCGGCCGGCCGGCGACGACCGCGACGCTCGCCGATCGCCGCGGCGCCGTCGGCGCCGACGAGGCCATCGCCTTCCACGACTCGCACACCTCTACCACCCACTGAGGAGAGCACGATGCCCCGCCTGCGCCAGGTCGGCCGCCACGAGACCGATGACGAGCTCACGCTGCAGATGTACGACCAGCTGTTCGGGCCCGACCGCGACCCGGTCGCCGAGCCCGGGACGGCCACCGGCACGCCCGGCGACTGGTGGACCGTCTTCGCCCTCGTCCCCGACATCCTCCGCCACTGCGTGCGCGGCTTCGCCCTCTACCGCAGCCCGAAGCGGCTGCTCGACCCGGCGCTGCGCGAGCTCGGCCAGACGCGGGCCGGGCTGGCTGCGCGGCAGCCAGTTCGTCTTCTCCCAGCACTGCAAGTCGTGCCGCACCGTCGGCATCAGCGAGGAGAAGATCGCCGCCATCCCGACGTGGTCTCGTCGCCAGCGTGTTCGACGACCGCGAGCGCGCCGTGCTCGCCTACACCGACGCCCTCGTCGGCGCCGACGGCCGCGTGCCCGACGCGCTGTTCGACGAGCTGCGGCGGCACCTGTCGGACGAGGAGATCCTCGAGCTCACCTACATCACCGCGATGTACGAGATGCATGCGATCATGAGCAAGGCGCTGCGCGTCGAGTTCGACGATCGCGACGATCCCATCGTCGAGATCGCCGGTGACGCCTCGTCGCTCGCCGCCGACGTCGGCACGATGATCTCGAGGGAGGACGGGTGAGATGGACGTGTCGTGGACGCACCTGACGGGTGAGGTCGAGGTCATCGCCGGCGAGTGGCGATCGGCTCGCACCGAGCGCCAGGCGCGCCGCCACCTCGATCCGGAGGACTTCGCCCGGCTCAACGATGCCGGGTTCCTGCACGTCGCCGTCCCGGAGGAAGGCGGCGGGCTGTGGCGCAGCGTCGCCGAGACGACGCGGCCGATCTGCGAGGTGCTGCGGACGCTGGCCGCGGCGGACCCGTCGGTGGCGCTCGTCGCCTCGATGCACCCGGCGGTGCTCGCCTTCTGGCTGGCCAAGCCGGATCCCAGTCGCGAGGCGTGGACCCAGCAGCGCGAGGCCGTCTGCGCCACGGCCGCCGACGGGCTGCAGTGGGGCACGATCACGTCGGAGCCGGGCTCCGGTGGCGACATGCTGCGCACGAAGTCGCTGGCCGAGCCCGACGATGCGGACGGCCCGATCCCCGGGGCGAGCTACCGCGTGACGGGCGACAAGCACTTCGGGAGCGGCTCGGGCGTGACGTCGTTCATGGTCACGACGGCGGTACCGGCGGGCGAGGACGCGCCGACCATCTTCGTGCTCGACGTGCGCGACCGGCCGTGGGACGGCTCGGCCGGGATGCGCCTGACCGCCGAGTGGGACGGCGCCGGCATGGCTGCGACGCAGAGCCACGCCATGCGCCTCGAGTCATGCCCGGCGACGCGAACGGCGTGGGACGGGCCTGTGCAGGAGCTCGCCGCGGCCGCGGGACCGCTGATCGCCAGTGTGTTCACGGCCGTCGTGCTCGGCGTGTTCGACGAGGCGATCGCCACGGCGCGCCAGCAGCTGCAGCCGAAGCTCGACACGCTGCGTGCCTACGAGCAGGTCGAGTGGGCGCGTGCCGAGATGGAGCACTGGTTGGCGGTGCAGGCGTTCGAGGGCGCGCTGCGATCCGTCGAAGCCGACGACCGTGCGATGCCGTCGGCGCTGCGGGCCAAGGAGGCGGTGGCCGAGCTGGCCGAGTCGTCGCTGCGGCGGATCACCCGCGTGCTCGGCGGCGGCACGTTCTCCCGGCGCTCGCCGTTCGCCTCGTGGTTCGAGGACGTCCGCGCCCTCGGCTTCCTCCGCCCGCCGTGGGGCCTCGCCTACGACGGCCTGCTGGCCACCTCGTTCGACACGTAGCTGCGACCCACGATCTGGGCGCGATCCGTTGCGGTTTCCGAGACGATCTGCGCCCAGATACGAGTCGCGCCCAGATCGCGGACGCGGCGCTAGTCGGTCACGCTCTCCAGGACCATCGCCGCCACGGCGTCGGGCTGTTCGAACGGGGCGAGGTGACCGACCTCCGGGTGCACCTGCAGGCGGCCGTTGGGCAGGGCGGCGACGATGGCCGGGCCGAAGCGCGCCGGGCTCGGGCCGTCCTCGTCCTCGGTCGCCGGTGAGGACGGTGACCGCCGACTTCACGTCGGCGATCGTCGACGTGCGCACCTTGGTGTCCGAGTCGAACGTCGCCGCCTCGTCGTCGGGAGCGCACGCCAGGACGACCGAACCGTCGGGCTGGTCGACGAACCCGTCGCGGACGTAGATCTCCAGCACGTCCGGGCGCATCTCGTTCAGCGGAGGGCGGCTGCCGTAGCGGGCCAGGGCGTCGGCGCGCGACGGGAACGACGGCCGCCGGCTGCGCGCCGGCGCGGCCATCGGGTTCTCGCCGTCGAACTCGTAAGTCGTCCGGGAACACGATCGGCTCGAACAGCACGAGCGAGGCGAACGTGCCCGGCCGCTCGTGCTCGGCGAGCAGCAACGTGCCGCCGCCCAACGAGTGGCCGAACCCGGTGATCGGCGGCGGGCCGAGCCGGTCGGCGACGGCCAGCAGGTCGAGCGTCATGCGGTCCCAGTCGAAGTCGCCGTTGTCCGGCCGGGTCGAGAAGCCGTGGCCGCGGAAGTCGAGGGCGACGACACGGAAGTGGTCACGCAGGCCGGCGGCGAGCGGCTCGTACATCGTGCCGAGGAAGCCGGTGGCGTGGGCGACGAGGAGCGGTGGGCCGTCGCCACCGAGCTCGTGGGCGGCGACCTCGACGCCGTCGACGCTGGGCACGGTCCAGGAGGGTGCGGCTCGCCGTTGCACCGGGCAATGATGGCGCGATGGAGCAGTACAACGCCGCGGCGTGGCTGGTCGATCGTCACGTCGACGCCGGACGGGGCGACCGCGTCGCCATCCGCTGCAACGGATCGTCGCTCACCTACGCCGACGTGCAGGCCGAGATGTTCCGCGTCCAGCACGCCCTCGACGAGCTCGGCATCGTCGAGGGGATCGCGTGGTGCTCGTCGTCAACGACGAGCCGGCGTTCCCGGCGTGGTTCCTCGGCGCCCTGCGCGCCGGTGTCGTGCCGGTGCCGATCTCGACGATGCTCACCGCCGGCGACCTCGCCGAGATCGTCGCCGACGCCGGCGCCCGGGCGGTCGTCGTGTCGCCGGCGTTCGAGGACCACCTCGGCGCGCATCACGGCGGCGGCGCCGAGCATCGAGCACACCGTCGTGGTCGGCGGCGCGGGGGACGAGTTCGCCGACCGGTCGCCGGCCGGCGTCGCCGCGACGACGTCCGACTCGCCGGCCTTCTGGCTGTACAGCTCGGGCACGACCGGCCTCCCCAAGGGCGTCATGCACCGCCACGGCAGCCTGCAGGCGACCGCCGACACGTACGCAGCCGGCGTGCTCCGGGTCACCGAGGACGACCGCTTCCTGTCGATCGCCAAGCTGTTCTTCGCCTACGGCCTCGGCAACTCGCTGACGTTCCCGTTCGCCGTCGGCGGCACCGCCATCCTCGAGCCGGGGCGTCCGACACCGCGGGCATGGTCGAGCTGATCGCCGCCGAGCGGCCGACGCTGTTCTTCGCCAGCCCCGGCTTCGTCGCCGCCCTGCTCGACACCGACGCCCCGGCTGACACGTTCGCCGGCGTGCGGGCGACGGTGACCGCGGGCGAGTCGCTGCCGGCCGAGCTGCAGCGGCGCTTCAGCGAGCGCTTCGGCCACCCCGTGCTCGACGGCATCGGCTCCACCGAGGCGCTGCACATCTTCCTGTCCAACACGCTCGACGAGCAGCGGCCGGGCACCAGCGGGTGGCCGGTCCCCGGCTACGAGGCCACCCTGCTCGACGACGCCGGCGCCGAGGTCGACCGCCGCCGACACGCCCGGGTACCTCCACGTCCGCGGGCCGTCGGTGGCGACCGGCTACTGGCAGCGGCCCGAGGCGACGGCGGCGGCGTTCCTGCCCGACGGCTGGCTGCGCACCGGCGACGTCTACACCCGCGCCGACGACGGGTCGTGGACGTTCCTCGGCCGCAACAACGACATGATCAAGGCCGGCGGCATCTGGGTCTCGCCGGCCGAGGTGGAGTCGGTGCTCATCGCCCACCCCGACGTGCTCGAGGTCGCCGTCGTCGGCGATCGCGACGCCGCCGGGTTGGAGACCGTGGTCGCCTTCGTCGTCGCCCGCGCCGGTCGCGACATCGACGCCGCGGCGATCGAGGCCCACTGCCGTTCGCAGATGGCCGCGTTCAAGCGGCCGCGGCGCATCGTCGTCGTCGACCAGCTCCCGCGGACGGCCACCGGCAAGGTCCGCCGGTTCGCCCTGCGCGAGCAGCTGGCGGCGGCGCCCTGAGCCGGCAACGCATCGTCATCGGCCGCGGCGCGCTCGACGTGCGCGTCGAGGCGGCGGACGATCCGGCGGCCGGGCGACCGCCGCTGGTGTTCCTCCACGAAGGGCTGGGTTCGATCGACCTCTGGCGTTCGTTCCCCGACGACGTGCGCGCCGCGACGGGGAACCCGGCGATGGTCGTCTACTCGCGCCACGGCTACGGGCGCAGCGATCCGGTGCCCGAGCCGCGACGGGTGAGCTACATGCACGACGAGGCCGATGACGTGCTCCCGGCGCTCCTCGAGCGACTCGGCGTCGAGCGGCCGATCCTGATCGGCCACAGCGACGGCGCGTCGATCGCCCTGCTCCACGCAGGCGGTGGCCATCCCGTCGCCGGCCTCGCGCTGCTCGCCCCGCACGTGTTCGTCGAGGACCGCTCGATCGACGGCATCGCCGCCGCTCGCGCCGCCGTACGAGGACACCGACCTGCGGGAGCGGATGGCCCGCCACCACGTCGACGTCGACGCCACGTTCCGCGGCTGGAACGACGTGTGGCTGTCGGCTGCGTTCCGGTCGTGGGACATCACCGATCGCCTCGCCGCGGTGGACGTCCCGGTGCTCGTCGTGCAGGGCACCGACGACCAGTACGGCAGCCTCGCCCAGCTCGACGCCATCGAGGCACACGTGGCCGGGCCGGTCACCCGCGCTCGTCCTGCCCGACGTCGGCCACGCCCCCCAGGTCGACGCCCCCGACCGCGACGCTGGCTGCCGTTCGCGACGTTCGTCGAACGGGTGCTGACCGCCAGAGAAATCGCTGTTGCCGCAGCCCGTTCGTGCCGATATGGCGGCGTGCGCTTCATGAGGGTGGTCTCGCTGATCGCCGGGATCACCCTGCTGGCCACGGGCATCGCCGGCCTGCTCGGCCGGCGCGACCAGCTCGGCGCCGAGCGTGACCGCCAGCTGGCGACGACGGCCGAGCTGACGGCCGCCCAGCTCGACGAGACGCTCGCCCGCATCAGCGCCGTGCTCACGGTGGCCACGATCGACACCGACGTGCGCCAGCTCGGCAGCACGCTGGCCCTCCCGGTGTGCGCGGTGGACGACGCCGGCTCGACGTGCTCGTCGCCGCCCACCGTCGGCGCGGCCGACATCGAGGCCGCGGTCGACGCGTCGATCGGCGTGGGCTGGCCGGTCGTCGTCGTGGCCGCGCCCGACGGACCGCCGGCCAGCGACGTCGTCGTCGCCATCGACCAGGGCGGGCGCCGGCTCCACGCCAGCACGACGCTCGACGTCTCGGGCCTCCCCGCCGGAACGACCGCCGGCCTGGTGCCCGTGGAGGACGAGCCGCTGCTGCGGGCGCGGACGGTCGGCAGCGACCGCTCGTACGCCGTGCCGTCGGTCGTCGAGTTCGACGACGGCCCGTGGGCCGTGCGCACCACGACGGCCGCCAACGTCCACCTGACGACGGAGGAGCGGTGGTTGGTCGGCGCCCAGCTGGCGGTCGGTGCCGCGCTCGCCGCGCTCGCCCTCGGTGGGATGGTCGCCGAACATCGAGCGCTGCAGCGCCGGGCCACGACCGACGCGCTGACCGGGCTGCCCAACCGCGCCGAGTTCGAGCGCAGGGCGATCGAGACGCTGGCCCGGCTCGGCCGTGACGGCGGGCGGGCCTGCCTGATGGTCATCGACCTCGATCAGTTCAAGCTCGTCAACGACACCGTCGGCCACGAGGCCGGCGACCGTGTGCTCGTCGCCGCCGCCGGCGCGCTGCGCAGCGCGGTGCGCGAGTCGGATCTCGTCGGGAGGTGGGGCGGCGACGAGTTCGTCGTGCTCATGCCGGGCATCGCCGACGCCCGCTCGGTGCCCGACCGTGCGGCGATGATCGCCAGGGCGATCGCCTCGGCGCCCGGCGGTCGACGGCCACGAGTTGACGGCGAGCGTCGGCGCGGCGCTGTTCCCGCTCCACGGCGGGACGCTCGAACACCTGCTGCGCGCCGCCGACCGGGCGATGTACGCGGCCAAGGTGCAAGGCGTGCCGCACCACCTCGCCGAGGAGGTCTGACGCCGCCGGACGTACCATCTCCGGGATGCCCGCCGCGCGGACCGATCGCCCGATCCTGACGTCGAAGTTGGCCGGGTTCGGCACGACGATCTTCGCCGAGATGTCGGCGCTCGCCGTCAGCACCGGGGCGATCAACCTCGGTCAGGGGTTCCCCGACACCGACGGCCCACGCCGAGGTGCTCGACGCCGCGGTCGACGCCATCCGCGCCGGCGTCAACCAGTACCCGCCGGGACCGGGCCTGCCGGTGCTGCGCGAGGCGGTCGCCCGCCACCAGCAGCGGTTCTACGGCCTCGACCATGACCCGGACACCGAGGTGCTCGTCACCGCCGGCGCCACCGAGGCGCTCGCCGGCGCCCTGCTCGGCATCCTCGACGACGGCGACGAGGTCGTCGTGTTCGAGCCGATGTACGACAGCTACCAGGCGTGCATCGCCCTGGCCGGCGCCCGCGCCGTCCCGGTGCTGCTGCGACCTGGCGCGGACGGCCGCTACCACTTCGACCCCGACGAGCTGCGCGGCGGCGGTGTCGCCGCGGACCCGGCTGCGTGCTGCTCAACTCGCCGCACAACCCGACCGGCAAGGTCTTCGACGCCGGCGAGCTGGCGCAGGTGGCGGCGGTGGCGATCGAGCACGACCTGATCGTCGTCACCGACGAGGTCTACGAGCACCTCGTGTTCCCCGGCGCCGCCCACGTGCCGATCGCCACGCTGCCCGGCATGGCCGAGCGCACGCTGACGATCTCGTCGGGCGGCAAGACGTTCAACACGACCGGCTGGAAGATCGGCTGGATGTGCGGGCCGGCGCCGCTGGTGGCCGCCGCACGCACCGCCAAGCAGTTCCTGACGTACGTCAACGGGGCGCCGTTCCAGCCGGCGATCGCCGCCGGGCTCGACCTCGGCGACGACTTCTACGCCGGCATCGCCGCCGACCTGACGACCAAGCGCGACCACCTCGTCGCCGGCCTGGGCGCCGCCGGGTTCACGACGTACGTGCCGGAGGCGACGTACTTCACGACGGTCGACATCCGACCGGTGCAGCCCGACGGCGACGGCATGGCGTTCTGCCGCGCGCTGCCCGAGCGCTGCGGCGTCGTGGCGATCCCCAACGAGGTGTTCTACGCCCGCCCCGAGCACGGGCGCCACCTCGTCCGCTTCGCCTGTTGCAAGCGCATCGACGTCCTCGACGCCGCCGCCGAGCGATTGGCCTCGCTGCGATGAGCGGCGAGCTGCGGATCGCCGCGATCCAGCACGACATCTCGTGGAACGACCGCGACGCCAACTTCGAGCACCTCGCCCCGATGATCGGCGCCGCCGCAGGCGCCGGGGCCGGGCTCGTGCTGCTGCACGGAGACGTTCTCGACCGGGTTCGCCGTCGACGTGCCCGAGCTCGGCGAGCCCGAGGGCGGGCCGTCGTCGACGTTCCTCGCCGAGCATGGCGCGCGAGCACGGCGTGTGGGTCGGTGGGTCGTGCCCGGAGATCCCGCCCGACGCCCCGGCCGACGACCAGCGTCCGCACAACAGCTTCGTGCTCGCCGGTGCCGACGGCACGATCCACCGCTACCGCAAGATCCACCCGTTCACGTTCGCCGGCGAGGAGAAGTGGTTCCGCGCCGGCGACCAGCTCGTCACCGTCGACATCGAGGGGCTGCGGGTGAGCCTGTTCGTCTGCTACGACCTGCGCTTCGCCGACGAGTTCTGGCAGCTCGCCGGCGACACCGACGTCTACCTCGTTCCCGCCAACTGGCCGGCGAAGCGGCGGCTGCACTGGCAGTCGCTGCTCCAGGCCCGGGCGATCGAGAACCAGGCCTACGTCGTCGGTGTCAACCGCGTCGGCGACGGCGGCGGCCTGGCCTACAGCGGCGACAGCCGGATCGTCGACCCGCTCGGCGAGCTGCTGGCCACCGCCGCGCACACCGAGAGCATCCTCCTCGCCGACATCTCCGCCGCCCACGTCGCCGAGACCCGCGACCACTTCCGATTCCTCCAAGACCGCCGCTGAACCGGCTCGGTAGGTTCGGTCCATGGCCGGTGAACCGCTGATCGAAGCGCGCGGGTTGGTGAAGCGCTTCGGCGAGTTCACGGCGGTCGACGCCATCGACGTCGAGGTCCACGCGGGTGAGGCGTTCGGGTTCCTCGGGCCCAACGGCGCCGGCAAGTCGTCGACGATGCGCATGATCGGGTGCACGTCGCCCGTGTCGGCCGGCACGCTGCGCGTGTTCGGCCTCGATGCGGCGACGCAACGGCAAGCGGATCAGGGCCCGGCTCGGCGTCGTCCCCCAGTCCGACCAGCTCGACAACGACCTGACCGTCGCCGAGAACCTGATCATCTACGGCCGCTACTTCGACATCCCGCGGGCGGAGTGCAAGCGCCGCACGGCCGAGCTGCTCGAGTTCGTCCAGCTCACCGAGCGGGCGACGAGCAAGGTCGAACCGCTGTCGGGAGGCATGAAGCGGCGGGTGACGATCGCCCGCTCGCTGATCAACGAGCCCGACCTGCTGCTGCTCGACGAGCCGACGACCGGCCTCGACCCGCAGGCGCGCCACGTGCTCTGGGACCGCCTGTACCGGCTCAAGCAGCAGGGCGTCACGCTCGTGCTGACCACCCACTACATGGACGAGGCCGAGCAGCTCTGCGACCGCCTCGTCGTGATGGACAAGGGGCGCATCGTCGCCGAGGGCTCGCCGCGGCAGCTGATCGAGGCGCACTCCACGCGCGAGGTGCTCGAGCTGCGCTTCGCCGCCGGCACCAACGAGGCCGAGGCCCCGCGTGTCGACGGCGTCGGCGAGCGCACCGAGGTGCTGCCCGATCGCGTCCTGATCTACGCCGACGACGGCGAGAAGGCGCTGGCGATGGTCCACGAGCGCGGCGCCACGCCGGAGAGCGCGCTCGTCCGCCGCAGCAGCCTGGAGGACGTCTTCCTCCACCTCACCGGCCGGACCTGGTGGATTGACATGCTCGGCGAGCTCGCACTCGATGACCACGCCCGCCGCCGTCCGCGTCTGGGAGAGCCACTTCGCCGTGTACAAGCGGATCTGGCGATCGAACATGCTCGGCAGCCTGTTCCAGCCGTTGCTCTACCTGCTCGGCATGGGCGTCGGCGTCGGCACGCTCGTCGACGAAGGAGCGTCGTCGGCGGAGATCCTCGGCGGCGTCGACTACTTCGCCTTCTTCGCCCCGGCGCTGATGGCGACGACGGCGATGATGGTCGTCGCCCAGGAGGCGATGTGGCCGGTGATGGACGGCTTCATGTGGAGCAACGCCTACCGGGCGATGACGGCGACGCCGCTGCGGCCCGGTGACGTGGCGGCGGGGACCGGGCTCTGGCACGCGACGAGGGGAGCGCTCGCCGCGGGCGGCGTGGCGATCGTGCTGGTGCTGTTCGACTCGACTCGCTCGTGGGGGCTGCTGCTCGCCGTGCCGTTCGCCACGCTGACCGGCATGGCGTTCGCCGGCCCGATCACGGCGTGGGCGTCGACGCGGGAGAGCGAGCAGTCGTTCCCGGCGATCATGCGCTTCGGCATCATCCCGATGTTCCTCTTCGCCGGCGCCTTCTACCCGATCGACCAGCTGCCCGACTGGCTGCAGAAGGTCGCCCTCGCCACGCCGCTGTACCACGGCGTCGAGCTGTGCCGCGGCGCCGTGCTCGGCACGCTCGGCGTCGCCGACGCGGTCGTCCACGTCGCCGTGCTCGCCGTGTTCTGGCTCGCCGGCCTGCTGATCTGCGAGCGCACGTTCGCCAGGCGCCTCGGCGACATGACCGCGGACGACGCTGCACCGCGGCCACGGGCGGGCTGCGGATCATCCCGCCCGAGCTGCTCGCCGCCCGCCGGCCGCACCGCATGATCGAGCGCGCGGTCATGGTCAACCGGCGGACGTGGTTGATCATCTTCAGCGGCTTCTTCGAGCCGCTCTTCTACCTGCTGTCGATCCGCATCGGCTTCGGCGAGCTCGTCGGCGACGTCACCGTCGGCGGCCAGCAGGTCCCGTACGCCGAGTTCGTGGCCCCGGCGCTGATGGCGTCGTCGGCGATGAACGGTGCCGTCTACGAGACGACGATGAACGTGTTCGGCAAGATGAAGCAGGCCAAGCTCTACGACTCGGTGCTGTCGACGCCGATGGTGCCCGCCGACGTCGCCCTCGGGGAGATCGGCTGGGCCGTCAGCCGCGGCCTCATCTACTCCGATCGCCTTCCTCGTCACGATGTGGGCGCTGGGCATGGTCGGGTCGCCGTGGGTGGTGCTGGCCGTGCCGATCTGCGTGCTCATCGGCCTCGCCTTCGGCGCCATCGGCATGGCCATGACGACGTACATGCGCTCGTGGGCCGACTTCGAGTACGTCAGCGCGGTGACCCTGCCGCTGTTCCTGTTCTCGGCGACGTTCTACCCCGTGTCCAGCTACGGCGACTGGGCGTGGGTGGTGCAGCTGAGCCCGCTGTACCACGGCGTCGCCCTCGTGCGCGGGGTCAACCTCGGGCAGTTCGAGTGGGCGATGCTCGGCCACGTCGCCGTGCTGGCGTCGCTCGCCGCCGTCGGCCTGGTGATCGCCGCCCGGCGGATCCAGTCGCTGCTCTGCCGTAGCTCCGTATCCTGAACGCATGCTGTTCCGCACCAAGACCGAGATGGTGTCGGAGGCCGACGCCCTCCCCGGGCGCACCGACCAGACGATGCCGGTCCCCGACGCCCACTTCGTCAACGGCCACCCGCTGCAGGGGCCGTGGCCCGACGGCTACCGCACCGCCGTGTTCGGGCTGGGCTGCTTCTGGGGTGCCGAGAAGCTGTTCTGGGAGTTGCCGGGCGTGTGGTCGACCGCCGCCGGCTACGCCGGTGGCTACACCCCCAACCCGACGTACGAGGAGGTGTGCTCGGGTCGCACCGGTCACGCCGAGGTCGTGCTCGTCGTCTACGACCCAGCGGTCGTGTCCTACGAGCAACTGCTCAAGGCGTTCTGGGAGGACCACGACCCGAGCCAGGGGATGCGCCAGGGCAACGACGTCGGCACGCAGTACCGCAGCGCGGTGTACACGGCCGACGACGAGCAGCGAGCTGCCGCCGAGGCGACCAAGGCGAGCTACGGCGAGGCGTTGCGGGAGGCCGGCTACGGGGACATCACCACCGAGATCGTGCCGCTCGGCAGCTTCTACTACGCCGAGCCGTACCACCAGCAGTACCTGGCGAAGAACGTCAACGGGTACTGCCCGATCCACGCGACGGGGGTCAGCTGCCGGGTCTAGCCTCCGGCCATGAGCTTCACCGAGAAGGCCAAGGATGTCGCCCATGACGTCGCCGACAAGACCAAGGACGTCGCTCACGACGTCGCCGAGAAGACCGGTGACATCGTCGACAAGGTCGGCGAGAAGATCCCCGACTCGGTCAAGGAGACGGCCGGCGACCTGAAGGAGAAGGCCGAGGAGCTGATCGACAAGATGAAGGACAGGCTCGGCCTCGGCGGCGACGACACCCAGGAGACCGAGGCCCCGACCCGCGCCACCGCCCGCCGGCCGACCCGACGTAGCCCCCCAATCTGGGCGGGATCCGTGTCTGGGCGGGATTCGTCCCGGAAACCGCAACGATTCCCGCCCAGATCGAGGATCAGTCGCTCGCAGGGCTCGCCCAGCCGTTGGCGCGGATGTCGGCGCCGTCGGCGTCGATCGGGCGTCCCGCCCAGCGCAGCGCGCCGGGTGTCTCGCTGAGCCGGGCGATCAGCGCCTGCATCGGCGTGCCGTCGACCACGCGTGACGACCTGCCGCGGCGGCGTAGTGCGGATCGGCGGCGATGTCGGCCATGTCCATCACCGGCCCGGCCGCCGCCTCGGCCGCGGCGAGCTCGCCAGCGCCTCCGCCGACGTGCGGGCGCCGCACCACGACGTCATCACCGCCTCGATCTCGTCGCGGTGCTCGGCGCGGCCGGCGAACGTCGTGAAGCGCTCGTCGCCGTCGAGCCCGAGCAGCGCCATCACCCTGGTCGCCACCGAGTCACTGCTCGTCGACACGGCGATCCACTTGCCGTCACGGCAGCGGTAGGTGCCCCGCGGCACCGTGTAGGGGAGCCCGGCGCCGAGCCGCGGCTGCTGCTCGCCGCGGAGCGCGTACAGCGAGGGCAGCGGTCCCATCAGGTGGAACATCGTCTCCAGCAGGCTGACATCGACCACCTGTCCCGTCCCGCTGTGCAGGGCGACCATGGTGGCGAAGGCGGCGGCGAGGCCGGTGGCCTCGTCGGTGAGGGCGATCGGCGGCAGCAGCGGCTGTCCGTCCGGCTCGCCGCTGATCGCCGCCAACCCGGACATCGCCTCGGCGATCGAGGCGAAGCCCGGCCGGTCGGCGTACGGACCGTCCTGCCCGAAGCCGGTGACCCGCGTGATGACGAGGCGCGGGTTGCGCTCGTGCAACACGTCGGGGCCGAGCCCGAGTCGCTCGAGCCGTCCCGGCCGGAGGTTCTCGACCAGCACGTGGGCATCGGCCGCCAGGCGGAGCACGAGCTCGCGGTCCTCGTCGTCCTTGAGGTCGGCGACCACCAGACGCTTGTTGCGGTTGGTCAGCTTGAACCACAACCCCTCGCCGTCGCGGTCGTCGCGCCACGCCATGTTGCGCAGGCTGTCGCCGCCTGGCCGCTCGACCTTGATCACGTCGGCACCGAAGTCGGCGAAGTAGCGAGCGCAGTTGGGCCCGGCGATCACGGTCGACAGGTCGAGCACCCGCACGTCGGCGAGCGGTAGCCGGGTCACGTGATGACCGTCTCCACGAGGTCGCCAGCCCGCAGCTGGGCGGCGTAGCGGCCGTCGAGGGCGACCAGCTCGTCGTGCGAGCCGAGCTCGACGATGCGCCCGTCCTCGAGCACGGCGATGCGATCGGCGTGGCGCACCGTCGACAGCCGGTGGGCGATGACGATCGCCGTCCGCCCGGTCATCGCCGCGTCCAGCGCCGCCTGCACCTGTGCCTCGTTGTCGTTGTCGAGGTGGCTCGTCGCCTCGTCGAGGATCATCACGGCAGGATCCTTGAGCAGCAGGCGGGCGATCGCCAGCCGTTGCTTCTCGCCGCCGGACAGGCGGTAGCCGCGATCGCCGACGACCGTGTCGAACCCGTCCGGCAGCGCCGTCACGGTGTCCAGGATCTGCGCCCCTCTGCATGCCGCCACGAGCTCGTCGGTCGTCGCGTCCGGACGTGCGTAGCGCAGGTTGTCGCCGATCGATTCGTGGAACAGGTGCGGGTCCTGGGCGACGACGCCGACCGCCGCGCGCAGCGAGTCGAGCGTCAGGTCGCGCACGTCCTGGCCGTCGATGCGCACCACGCCGGCTGTGACGTCGTAGAGCCGGGGGACCAGCGCAGCCATCGTCGACTTGCCCGCTCCGGAGACGCCGACGAGGGCGACGGTCTCGCCGGGGGCGACGTCGAGGCTGACCCCGTCGAGCACGTCCCGGTCGGGGTCGCCGGTCGGGGCGTGCATCTCCAGCGAGCCGACCGACGTGTCTGCGGCCGGCGGGTAGCGGAAGCGCACGTCGTCGAACGTGACCCGCCCGGTCGGGGCGACGAGATCGACGGCGCCGGGCCGCTCCTGGATCGCGTCGGGCGCGTCGAGCACCTCGAAGACCCGCTCGAAGCTGACGAGCGACGTCATCAGGTCGACGCGGGCGTTGGTCAACCCGGTCAGCGTCTGGTACACCCTCGGCGCGAGCGCGGCGAGGGCGACGAGCGTGCCGGTCGTGAGATCACCGGAGACGACGAGGTGACCGCCGACGCCGTAGATCGCGGCCGCGCCGATCGCCCCGACCAGGCCGAGGGCGACGAAGAAGACACGGCCGTACATCGCCTGGGAGATGCCGGCGTCCCGGACACCTGCGGCGTGCCGCTCGAAGGCGGCGTCCTCGCGCCCGTGGTCGCCGAACAGCTTGACGAGCATCGCCCCGGCGACGTTGAAGCGCTCGGTCATCTGCGTGCTCATCGTGGCGTTGTGCTGCATCTGGGTGCGCGAGATCTGCTGCAGCTTGCGACCGACTCGCCGGGCCGGCAGGACGAACAGCGGCAGCACGAGCAGGGCGAGCAGCGTCAGTCGCCACTCCAGGGCGAGCATCGCGATCAGTGTCGTGACCAGCACGACGACATTGCTGACGACGCTGCCGAGCGTGCTCGTGACGGCGGTCTGGGCGCCGACGACGTCGGTGTTCAGTCGCGAGATCAGGGCGCCGGTCGGCGTGCGGGTGAAGAAGGCGATCGGCATCCGCTGGACCTTGGCGAACAGGGCCCGGCGTAGGTCGAAGATCAACCCCTCGCCGACCCGTGCGCTGCACCATCGCTGGAGGATCGCCAGCGACGCGTCGCCGACGGCGGCGGCGACGGCGAGGGCGGCGAGCCAGCTGATCATCGCCCGGTCGCCGTCGGGGATGGCCGTGTCGAGGATCGCCCGGACGACGAGCGGCGGGACGAGGCCGAGCAGGGCGGCGGCGAGGATCGCCACCAGGAAGAGGAGGATCGCGCCGCGATAGGGGCGGGCGAACGACCACGCCCGGCGGATCGTGGCCCGCGACAGGCTGACGCCGGCGAGCTCGCTGGCGTCCCTCGGCGGACGTGGTGGACCCATCCTCACGGGTCCAGGCTACGGACCTGCCGGCGAAGCCTCGTCGGGCGTCACGCCGTGGGGGCTGCGCCCCCACACCCCATCAACGCCCGGCGTGCTGGCGCACGCTCGGTCGCGGCGGCTTCGCCGCCGTCCTCCGTACCATCACGGGATGGTCAGACGAACCCTGCTCGCCGCAGTCGCCGTCGTCGCGGCGGCGTGCAGCGCGGGCAGCGGTGTGGCCACCGAACGCGCCGACCCACCCGCCGACGCCGGCGACCACGGATCGGCCACCCGAGACCGCACCCGAGAGCACCGAGGCTCCGGACGCCACCGACCCGGCACCGCCCACCACCGAACCGAGGCGGACGAGGCCGTCGACGCTCGAGTGGCGGGAGTTCGACGAGGGACTGGAGACGGCCATCCTCGAGGTGCCCGTCGACTACGACGACCCCGACGGAGCCGACGTTCGAGCTGTTCCTCGCCCGCCGCCTCGCCGACGACCAGGAGAACAAGATCGGCTCGCTGCTGATCAACCCCGGCGGTCCGGGGCTCGGCGGCGCCGAGTACGCGGCAGGTGCCGAGTTCGTCCTGGGCGAGGAGCTGCTCGAGCGCTTCGACGTGGTCGGCTGGGACCCGCGCGGGACCGGCTACAGCGAGCCGGCGATCGACTGCATCGACGACTACGACGAGTACTACGCCGGCTACGACATCACACCCGAGGACGACGCCGAGCACCAGGAGATCGTCGACACCAAGCAGGACTTCACCGAGCGCTGCACGGAGAGCAACGAGGCGATCCTCGAGCACGTCGGCACCAACAACACCGCACGCGACATGGACTCGATCCGCAAGGCGCTCGGGGAGGAGACGATCAGCTACTTCGGGTTCAGCTACGGCAGCGAGCTGGGCGCCACCTGGGCGACGTTGTTCCCCGAGACGGTGCGCGCCGCTGTGCTCGACGGGGCGTCCGATCCCAACGCCGATGCGCTGGAGGGCAGCGTGCAGCAGGTGACCGGCTTCGAGGGCACGCTGACGACCTATCTCGCCGGGTGCAGCGCCGATCCGGAGTGCGCCTTCCACAACGGTGGCGACGCCGAGGGCGCCTTCGACGCCCTGATGGCGGAGCTCGACGAGACCCCGATCCCGAGCGAGGACGGCCGTCCGGACATCGACTACGGCGTCGCCCTGCAGGCGGTCACCGAGGCGATGTACTCGGACAGCTTCTGGGACCAGCTGTCCGACGGGCTCGCCGCAGCCCAGGGCGGCGACGGCGGCGGCCTGCTCGAGCTGTGGGACGCCTACTACCGCCGCATGCCCGACGGCACGTGGCCGAACTTCCTCGAGGCGTTCCAGGTGATCCGCTGCATGGATCAGGTCGAGCGCCCGACCGTCGAGGAGGACGACGCCAACTCGGCGCAGCTCCGAGCGGCCGCACCGCGTTTCGCCCCGTACACCACGGGCGAGTACTTCTGCACGTTCTTCCCGCCGACGGTGGAACCGCGTGCCGAGATCACCGGCGCCAACGCCGGACCGATCGTCGTGATCGGCACGACCGGCGACGCGGCGACGCCGCTGGCGAGCACCCGGAACATGGCCGCCGCGCTGGAGGACGGCCGGCTGGTCGTCGTCACCGCCGACCAGCACACGGGCTACCAGGTGAACGACTGCGTCGACGACGTCGTCCACCGCTACCTCATCGACCTCGAGGCCCCCGAGGACGAGACCAACTGCTGACACTCTCCCCCGTCCCCGAAAGTTCGGCCGCCGCCGACGAGTCGTGATGATGGGCGGAGCCCCCCGACGTCAGCGGGTGAAGTTCGGGCGGACGCTTCTCGGTGAACGCCTTGACGGCTTCGGCGTGCTCGGGGGACGCCCAGCACTCCAGCGAGGTAGCGGTGCTCGGCCCGCTGGACCGCGGCGAGGTCTCCTTCGTCGGTGCTCGGCGTCAGGAGCTGCTTGACCATCCGCAGCTGTGGCGCCGGATTCGCCGCGTACTCCTCGGCCACGGCGACGGCGGTGTCGAGCAGGTCGTCGGCGTCGGCGAGGCGGTCGGCGAGCCCGATGCGGTGCGCCTCCTCGCCGGACACGAGCCGGCCCGACAGGCACAGGTCGCTCGCCCGGCCGAAGCCCACCCGGTCGGCGAGCAGGCGACTGCTCGCCAGCTCCGGCACCAGCCCCATCTTGATGAACCCCATCCCGAACTTGGCAGCCGGCGAGGTGACGATCTGGTCCATCGGCAGGCACATCGTCACGCCGATGCCGACCGCCGGACCGTTGATCGCGGCGACCATCGGCTTGGCCGCGCGCACGAACGTCACCCAGTCGAGCCCGGCCGGCATGCCGCCGCGACCGCCCGCCGTGTCGTGTCCGGGGTCGACGCCGTCGATGCGCGACTGGAACGTGTCCTGCATGTCGGCGCCGGCGCAGAAGCCACGCCCGGCACCGGTCGTCACGATCGCCCCGACGGCCGGATCGTCGTTGGCCCGCATGATCGCGTCGACCTGTTCCTCGGCCATCGTCGGTGTCCACGCGTTGAGCCGCTCGGGGCGATTGAGGGTGATCACCGCGACCTCGCCGCGGATCTCGTAGCTGATCTGCGTGTAGTCAGTCATCCCGCCATCGTGACCTACCGTGGACGGTGGTGTCGGACCCGGTCACACGGCGGGGGCGACTGCGGCCGGGGTCGCCGCCATCTGACCGGCGATCTTGAGCAGGGCGATGCCGATGAGGATGAGCACCACGCCCAGCCCGGCAGCCATCAGCGCCACCCCGAACGCCACGATCGAGGTGAACAGCGACGCCCGCAGGAACGAGGCGGTCATCACGGTCTCTCGGACGGGGTCCTCGCGGTCGATCTCGGCGTAGGTCAAGCCGCCACTGGCTTCGAGGGCATGCTTCTCGATCACGTTGGCCTCGGCGTAGGCGGTCAGTGGCCCGTCCACCGGGTCGCCGACGAAGCGCTCGGCGTCGTCGGACACGGTGATGTTCTCGTCGGCGAGTTGGTCTTGCACGACGAACCAGGTGAACGCGCCGGCGACGATCATGATGACGCCGGCGACGATGACGGCGATGGCGAGCAGGCGAACCAGCCGGCTGGAGTGGGTCGGCGGCGCAGGCGTCGTCTCGACGACGGGAACGGCGGGCGCATCGGTCGCCTCGTCGGCGGGGACGTTTGGGGTCTCGCTCGTGTCCACGGTCGCCTCCTTGTCCTGCTGCGGGCTCGTGCACCCGAAGTCTTCCAGAGCCAGGAGTCCTGGCGCGGAACGCCGGTTCGGCAACGGCGTCGTGTACGTGTGCTACGCCGTTCGATCATCACCATGAACAGCGACGACGTGATGCGATGGGTCGCGACGTACGAGCGAGCCTGGCGCGATGGTGACAGGGACGCCGTCGGCGCACTGTTCAGTGACGACGCGACCTACCGCCCTTCCCCGTACGAGCCGTCGGAGGTCGGACACGACGCGATCAAGGCGTTCTGGCTGGACGATGCCGGCAGGACGTTCTCGATGGACGCTCGAGTCGTCGCCGTCGACGGCGACGTGGCGGTCGTCCGTGTCGACGTGCTGTACGAGACACCCACCGTGCACGAGTACCGGGACATCTGGCTGTTGCGCTTCGCGCCGGACGGTCGGGTCGCCGACTTCGAGGAGTGGGCCTACTGGCCTGGGAAGCCGTACTCGGCGACCGAAAGCTCGTCGTGACCCGTCAGATCACCGCCAGCGCCGGGAGCGCGTCGATGACGTCGCGTGCCAGCTGCTCGTCGCCGACGACGTCGTAGGGCAGCTCCCGGGGGTCGATCCGGGCGCTGATGCAACGGCAGACCGTGGCGGCGGCAGCGACGATCTCGGTGTCGACGGCATCGTCGCCGGCCGGCCTGACCCCGCCGACGGCTCCCAGGTCGACGTCCCAGGCGGCGCCGGCGAGGTCGGTGAACCGGAAGCGGATGAGCCGCCCGGGGTGGCGGATCCCCGGGCGGCGAGCATGGTCGGCACGAAGCTGCACGCCAGGCCGGCCATCGTGAGCAGTGACGCCGGCGGCGGGATCACCATGCCGGCGCCGATGGCCCGGCGGATGTCGTCGGCATGGGTCCACGTCTCGAAGGCCCGCACCAACAGCGCCACGCGTGTGGCGGCGCGCCAGCCCCACCACTCGATCGGCTGGTCGAGGCTGGGCTCGCCGCGTGCCGCGACCTCGGTGTTGGCCGCCTCTGCCGCCGCCTCCAGCTCGGCGACCGCGTACGCCGGCGGACGGCCCGCATGCCGAGCACGGGCCTGCGCCGTGCGGCCCTCGTTGTCGGTGGCGGTCTCGGGGATCCCTGGCACGGGCACGCCCAGCTGGGAGGCCAGCAGCGACTCGTTCGCCACGAGGTGGACGACGACGTCATGAACGGTCCAGCCGGCGAGCTCGGGCGGATCGACCGGACGGACCCAGTCGTCGACCGTCAGGTCGCGCAGCAGCAGGATGGCTCGCGCCAACTCGACGCGGTGAACGTCGATCGGCGACGCACCGGCGAGCGGCGGCGCTGGCGCGCGGCGCCGGCGGGCCGCGCCGAGAATGCGGGCTCGAAGCTCGGCGTGGCGGTGCGACGTCAATGACGACCGCGGACGCGTACTCGCCCGCTGCGGCGCGCAGGTCGTGCTCGCGGCGGACGGCGTCGGGACTGGTGTCGAGGTGGGCGGCGATGGCGGCGGCGTCCTCGGCGTCGTGTGCGTCGAGCGCGTACGCGGCCAGATCGTCCGGTGAGATCGTGTCGGGAACTCGTCGTTCATGTCCACCTCTGCGCACTCATGTCGGGACCGAGGTTGTCGGCGATCCGTGCCAACGCCAGGCGGAGCCGCGACTTGGCCGTGCCCTCCGGGATGCCCAGCACGTCGGCGACCTGCCGGTATGTGTACCCGTGGAAGTAGGCCAGCTCCAGCGCCTGCCGCTGTGCGTCGGGCAGCACCTCGAGCGCTGTGCGGACCTTGCCGGTCGTGTCCGACCGGAGCACCGCGTCGGCGACGTCGGGCACATCGTCCTCCTCCCGTGCCACCCGCGCCTCGCGTCGTCGCCGCGCCTGCTCCCGGCGGACGGCGTCGACGGCACGGCGATGGGTGAGCGTCCCGAGGAAGCCACGGAGGGTCCCGCGCCCGGGCTCGATGCGCTCGGGGTGCTCCCACAGCGACACGAACACCTCCTGGGTGATGTCCTCGGCGGCCTGCCGTTCGGCGAGCGTCCGCACCGCCAGCCCGTAGACGAAGCCTGCGTAGCGGTCGTACAGGTCGACGAGCGCCGTCTCGTCACCGCCGGCCAGGCGTTCGACCAGCACACGCTCCGCCCATGGCACCCGATGCCGTTCGTCCATGAGGCAAGTCCTCTCCACGACCACCATTCGGAGCCGGGCGCCGGAACGGATCACCAGTGCCGGGTTCGCCCAGTGTCTCACGAGGCTGCCATCACGCTGCGCAGCCGGGTCAGCCCGTCCCTGATCCGCGTCTTCACCGTTCCGAGCGGAACGCCGAGCGCTTCGGCGACCTCGACGTGGGTCAGACCGTCGTAGAAGGCCAGCTCGAGGGCCTCGCGTTGGACGTCGCTCAACTCGCTCAGCGCCCGGCGTGCTCGAGCGCGGTCGAGCGAGTCGATCACCGCATCCGCAGGGTTCTCCGGTTGGCCCGCAGGAGCAAGCGCCTCACGGCGCTCGCGGTCACGGTGAGACTGCTCGGAACGCACGCGGTCGACCGCTCGGCGACGGGCGATCGTGACGGCCCAGGCGTGCACGCCGCCGCGAGACGAGTCGAAGCGGGCCGCTTGCCGCCACAACTCGACGAGGACCTCTTGGGTGACCTCCTCGGACTGGGCGGGATCGCGCACGACCCGCAGCGCGACGCCGTACAGCGTCGGCGCCAACTCGTCGTAGAGCTCGGCGAACGCAGACTCGTCGCCACCCGCGATCCGCGCCATCAACGCGGTCCCGTCGGCTTTCACGTCGCCCCGACCACCGCGTCGAGCAACTGCCCCATCGCCTCGTCTCCCGTTGGCGGCCTCGTGTCGGGGCCGCGCGACCACCTCTGACATGTGGGCGATCTTCGAAGCGAAGGCGGGCGATGGATCAGTTCGCGCGTGGGCGGATGGCGCAACCCGCTCGTGTCACGCCGCAAGCGCCCGCTCACGATGACGGGCCGACCGTCGCGGTGTCAGCCGAAGCCGGCGGTGTCCATGGCCCGCACGGCGGCGGCGTTCAGCGAGCCGAGGATGTCGGCCCGCAGGGCATCTCGCACGAAGTCGGTTCCGAACTGCTCTGTGATCAGCGGCTCGGCGTCCACGGTGGGGTTGGCGGGGTACTCGTGGTTGTCGGCGACGAGCGTGTCCTGCCCATCGGTCGCCAGCCACTCGAGGAACTGCTGGCCGAGGGCGATGTCGTCGGCGTAGCGGGTGATGCCGCCACCGGAGATGTTGACGTGCACCCCGCGGTCGTCCTGCTCGGCCCACACGAGGCCGACTGGCGCGTCGGGATCCTCCTCGAGGAGACGAGCGAGGTAGTAGTGGTTGACCACGCCGACCTCGCAGCCGCCGGCCGCCATCGCCTCGAGCAGCTCGACGTCGTTGGCGTAGATGTCGGCATTGGCCGCCCACCCCCTGAGCGTCTCGACCACCGCTTCCTCACCGTCGGCGGCGATCATGCTGGCGACGAGCGACTGCTGGTAGTCGTTGTTGGCGTTGCGCATGCAGATGCGCCCTTCCCACTCCGGCTGGGCCAGCTCCTCGTAGGTCGTCGGCACGTCGGCCTCGTCGATCAGATTGCGGTTGTACACGATCGTGCGGGCCCGGACGGCGAGACCGAACCAGCGGTGGTCGGGGTCGCGCAGCTGCTCGGGGATCGACTCGTCCAGGACCGTCGAGTCGAGCGGCTGGAACAGGTCGTCCTCGGCGGCGGCCCACAGGTTGCCGGCGTCAACCGTCAGATACACGTCGGCCTCGGTGTCCTCACCCTCGGCGGCGATCCGTTCCCGCAGCTCGGCGTCGTTCCCGGTCAGGAACTCGACGTCGATTCCGGTCTCGTCGGACCACTCCTCGAAGGCGGTCTCGATGCCGTAGTGGCGGCCCGAGTAGACGGTCAGCTGCTCGCCATCGTTCCCGCCGCAGCCGGCCACGACGGCGGCGGCGCACAGCACGCCCAGCGCGTCCCGCAGCGGGCGGGCGGCAGAGTTGATGCGGTTCATCAAGGGAGCAAACCTACGTCACGTCGGCGACCGGACACCATGCAGCCGAGAGCCCTGGCACCTGATGATAGGTATGCCTTACACGTCGTCGAGCTGCTCAGGGCGTCCGGCTCGACCGGCTCCCCGAAGCTGGTCCGGATCTCACACGACAACCTGCTCAGCAACGCCGCAGCGATCGTCTCCCTACCTCGGGCTCACCGCTGGCGACCGCGCGATCACGACGCTCCCCCTTCACTACTGCTACGGGCTCTCAGTGCGCCACTCGCACCTCCTCGCCGGGGGGAGCGTCGTGATGGCGGTCCGATCAAGAGCTGAGTGGCTTGTGCCCGGCCTTCTTCGCCTTCTTCGCTTCGCGCTTCTCCTTGAGCGACTTGCCCACCTTCTTCGTGGCGTGCTTCTGCGGTGTCTTCTGGGGCATGGCCGCCTCCTCACGTTCGCCCACGACAGTACATGCGACGTAGGCGGAGGGCTCTGCGTCATCGAGGTGTCGTGGGCGGGCCGACGAGTTCCTCGGAAACAACGGCGCCATCCGTGACACTGTCGTATCTCGGGACACCGGATCTTCCGAGGAACCTCCCGCCTCTCAGGATCGGCGACGGCCCGAACCTCGACGCCGCCCTCGGCTCGATGAGCGTTCGGGGCGGGTTGTGAGACGTGCTCAGGCGGCAGTCGGGGGTGTCGGCGGCCGGCGGCGAAGGCGGCGGCGGCGCTCCTCGGCCTCGGCCTCGGCGACAAGAGTGGTCATGTTGCGCCGGAAGATCGCGGCGACGGCTTCGGGGTTCATGTCAAGGGCTCCAGGTTCGACTCGTTCGCATCCGATACGACGATCACGTCCGGTCGGTTCCTGATACCGGCGAACTCACCGTCCGGCGTCGCAGCTTCCTCGGAAGTTTCGGCGCCATCCGTGACCGGCCAATTTCCGAAGAACTGGTCGCAGCGACGAGGACCCCGACGTCGGTCGCGGCGACGTCAATCACCTTGTCGTCGTCGTCGTCGGACGCGAGGACGTCAGAACCGCTGGCCGAGGAATTCGACGAGCGCGCGTGACAACGCTCGAGGGTTGTCCTCCGCCATGTGATGACCGGAGTCGATCGACGCGCCCTGCACGTTGTTGCACCACGACTTCCAGATCGCCAGCGGGTCGCCGTGCAGGTCCGCCAGGTCGTCACGCTCCGACCACAACATCAGCGTCGGGCACCCGACCCGGCGGCCCGCCGACCGGTCGGCGCGTTCGTGCGCCACATCGATACCGAGGCCGGCTCGATAGTCCTCGAGCATCGCCCGCACCGTTTCGGGGTTGGTCACTGCCTCCACCCACTCGGCGTGGTTTTCCCGGCCCATCCGTTCACGGTCGTGGGAGTACCAGGCCAGCGGGTCGGCGCTGATCGCCCGCTCGGGCTTTTCGGGTACTGCGAAGAAGAACCAGTGGTACCAGGCCCGGGCGAAGCGGTCGTCGCAGCGGTCGAGGTGTTCGATGATGGGCACGGCATCCAAGACGACGAGTCGCCTCACCCGCTCCGAATGCTCCATCGCCAGACGCAATGCGACCAGCGCCCCGCGGTCGTGGCCCACCACGGCGAACGTGGCGTGTCCGAGCTGGCCCATCAAGGCGACCAGATCGTCTGCAACCGCACGCTTCGATTGTTGGCTGTGATCGCCTCGGATCGCCGCCTTGCCTGATTGCCCGTAGCCGCGCATGTCCGGAACCACCACGCTGTGTCCCGCCGCAACCAGCCGTGGCGCCACGGCGTACCAGGTCGAGCCCGTGCGCGGGTGGCCGTGGATCAACAGCACCGGCATTCCCGCTCCACCGTGCCGCACGCGCAGCACCACCTCACCGACGTCAATCCGTTCATCGCCAAAGTCCTCGAGCATTCAGCATGAAGCTAGAAGGCGCCCGATCGCTGTCAGCAACGGTGTCCGAGGTCACCGGAGTCTGGCGCTACTGAACGTCGCACGACGCCGTTCGGCAGCGACGCGTCTCGGCAAGTCTGCGAAGACCGGTGAGCGTGACATCGTCACGGTCGCGAACAGGTCCTCGCATCCGGAGCTGTCTCCGGCGACGAACTGCGCCTGCGCCCGCTCGGTGATGGCCACAATGTCCTCGAGTGAGTCGTCGCCCACGAACACAGAATGCCCGCGATCGGCACGGAGAGCAGCCGGGAATCGCAAGCCCTGAGAGCGGAAGGGGTGGGATTCGAACCCACGGAGGCCCGAAGGACCTCAACGGCTTTCGAGGCCGTCCCATTCGTCCGCTCTGGCACCCTTCCGGGGCGGGAGGCTAGCGCCGGGCGGCGAAGAACGAGCGCAGCAGATCGCCGCACTCGGCGGCCAGCACGCCGGCCGTGACGGGCGGGCGGTGGTTCAGCCGGCTGTCGGCGGGGACGTCGTACAGGCTGCCGACGGCACCGGCCTTCGGGTCGCTCGCACCGAACACGAGCCGTCCGACACGGCCGTTGACGACGGCGCCGGCACACATCACGCACGGCTCGAGCGTGACGACGAGCGTGCAGTCGTCGAGCCTCCAGTGCCCGACGACCTGCGCCGCGTCGCGCAGGGCGAGGATCTCGGCGTGGGCGGTCGGATCGCCGGCCACCTCGCGTTCGTTGTGACGGGCGGCGATCACCTCGCCGGCTCGCACCACGACGGCCCCGATCGGGACGTCGCCGTGCTCGACGGCCCTGCGGGCCTCGGCGATGGCCAGCCCCATCGCCGCGTCGTCGTTCATGCGCGGAGGAGGTGGGATTCGAACCCACGGTGGGTTGCCCCACACACGCTTTCCAAGCGTGCCGATTCGGCCGCTCTCGCACCCCTCCCGGGTATCGGCCGTGCACGGTGAGGCGACGGCCAGGCGATCTGCGGCACACGGGTGATGCCGCTGAAGGCTGCTACCTCCCGGTCCTGACCTGGTTCGCGGGCACCCGTTGCACAGGACCCGGCCGTCGCCTCGCCGTGCACGATCGAGGCGCGACCACACTACCGCCGGGATGCCGCCAGGGTCGCCGCCCGCTCGGCGAGGCGAGGTTCGCCGAGCCGCTCGGCCCACTCGTCGAACTCGGGCGTCGGACCGGCCCACGCCCAGTCGTCGACCGTGCCGACGTCCACGTCGGTCTCGACGGTGGCGATGCGGCGGAACAGCAGCGCCAGCTCGAAGTCGGTGCGCAGGGCGATCGACAGCTTGGCGGCACCGCGCAGCCCTGGGACGTCCCACTGCCCGGCGTGGTCGGGGATGTCCTCGAGGTGGCCGTAGCGGGCGAGCACGGCCGCCGCGCTCTTGGCCCCCCACCCGGGGATGCCCGGGAATCCGTCGGCGGAGTCGCCGACGAGTCCGAGGTAGTCGGGGATCGACGCCGGGCGCACGCCGAACTTGGCCACGACGCCGTCCTCGTCGACCAGTTCCCGCTTGCGGCGGTCGAACTGCACGACCCGGCGTCCGCGCACGCACTGGCCGAGGTCCTTGTCCGGCGTGACGATCAGCACCTGCTCGACCCGCTCGTCGGCGTCGGCGATCGCCGCCGCCGCGGCGAGCGCGTCGTCGGCCTCGTGGACCACCATCGCCCACGTCGTGACGCCCATCGCCACGAGCGCCTCCTCGACGACCGGGATCTGGGCGAGCAGCTCCGGCGGCATGCCGGCGCTCGTCTTGTAGCCCGGCCACATGTCGTTGCGGAAGCTCTCGATGACGTGGTCGCTCGCCACGCCGATGTGCGTGGCGCCCTCGGCGAGCAGTTGCAGCGTCGAGGCCAGCACCCCGGTCGTGGCGGCGTACGGCCCGGCGTCGGGCTCACGCGCCGCCCGACCGAAGTTCTGCCGGAACAGTTCGTACGTGCCGTCGACGAGGTGGACCTTCATGACACGCTCATGTCACGGAGCTTGCCACGGTGTCGATCGCCGTCCACGTGTCGGGGTCGTCGTAGCCGAAGGCGAACAGGGCGACGCCGCCGTAGCCGGCATCGACGGCTCGTTGCATGCGCACCTGGGCGCCGTCGGCGTCGACGTAGTGGACCTCGCGCTGCTGCGTGCACGACGTCGTGCCGTCGTCGACGGCGAGGTCGTAGGTGAAGGACCACTCGTACGTCGCCGGATCGAACTGTGGCGTGGCGCCGCGCCGGGCGGCGAGCTCGTCGACGGTCCGGTTGGTCACCGACGTCACGCCCTCGGCGGTCGACGGGCACGTCCCGGTGGTGGCCACCGGCCAGTTGTAGCCGTACAGCGGCACGCCGAGCACGAGCTTGGACGCATCCCCGGACGCGGCGATCGTCCCGGCGATGACCTGCTCGACCCACGGCAGCGGTGCGATCGGGCCGGCGTCGCCCGATGCCACGGAGTAGTCGTAGGCCATCACCCGGATGGCGTCGACGTGTGGGGTGATGGCCGCGTAGTCGTAGACCCAGAACCCGCTGTCGGCCGTCCGCCCGGCGTCGTAGACCGGCGGGATGCTGACGGTCAGCGTGCGACCGTCGGCGTGCAGGCGGGCGGCGAGCTCCTCGACGAAGGCGACCCAGTTCGGGCGCGTCGCCTCCCACGTGTCGCGGCCGTCGGCGAAGGCGAACTGCTCGTAGTCGATGTCGATGCCGGCGACGTCGGTCGCCTCGGCGAAGCCGGCGATGGCGTCGACGTGGCGGGAGCGTTGCTCGGGATCGGCGAGGATCCCCGCCATCACACCCGCCTCGGTGCCGTCGAGGATCGACGCCACCAGCGGGATCCCGAGCTGACGGGCCTGCTCGAGGAACTGCTCCGCCTCGGCCGCCGGCGTGTTCGGCTGGACCTCGATCGACTCGACATCCGTCGTCACCCACCACAACGGCGACAGCTCGGCGAACGTGGCGGCCCGCGCCTCCAGGTCCGGCAGCGCATCCTCCAGCGCCCAGTACGGCGTCCAGGCGTGGACGGCGAGTGGCAGCGGGGGACCGGCTGGTCGAGGTGAGGCCTCGTCGCTGTCGCGGCGCAGGGCCAACGCGGCGACGATCGCCACGACCGCCAGGCCGGCCGCGGCGAGCACGACCGTGCGCCGGCTCACCCGGCGAGGTGGCGACTCGCTCGGGGCCGGCGGCGCCTCCAGCGCCGTGGCCACCATCAGGCCGAGGTCGCCGGGCTCGATGCCCTTCAGCGTGGGCACGATGATCCGACGGGGTGCCGGGTCGATCGGGACGATGTTGGGCACGGCAAGCACGACGCAGCCGGCGGCACCGGCTGACTCGACGCCGGGTGGGGAGTCCTCGATCGCCACGCACTGCGACCGGGTCGACGCCGAGGCGTTCGGCCGCCAGCAGGTACGGCTGGGGATGCGGCTTGCCGTGCTCGACGGCGTCGCCGGTGACGATGGCTTGGAACGTGATGGGCGCCAGCGCTTCGACGACGGCGTCGACGAGCCGGGCCCACGACATCGTGACCAGCGCGCACGGCACGCCGAGATCGTTGAGCTCGGTGAGCAGCCGCCGCGCGCCCGGCCGCCACGGCACGTTCTCGCGCACGCGGGCGATGACCCCGTCGAGCAGCCGTTCGACGATCTCCTCCGGCTCGAGGTCGACGCCCCCGCGGTCACGGAGCTCGACGGCGGCGTCGAGCAGGTCGAAGCCGATGATCGAGCGGGCGTCGTCGTCGGTCCACGTGCCGCCGAAGGCGGCGACGAGCTCGTGCTCGCACGCCATCCAGTACGGCTCGGTGTCGACGAGCGTGCCGTCCATGTCCCAGAGGACGGCCGCGGGTGGTGCCGCGACCGAGGTCGCGGTCGGGGTCATCGGCGAGCTTCGCTCACTCCTGGACGAGCTCGATCAGCGTGCCGAAGCTGCCCTTCGGGTGGATGAACGCCACCGTCGTGCCACGGCTGCCCGGCCGGGGCTCCGGGTCGATCGGGGTGGCGCCGGCCGCGACCATCGCCGCGAGGGCGGCGGCGCAGTCGTCGACGCGGTAGGCGACGTGGTGGATGCCCTCGCCCCGCTTCTCGATGAAGCGGGCGATCGGCGAGCTCTCACGGATGGCCGCAGAGAGCTGGATGTAGCTCTCGGCGACCTTCAGCAGCGCTTCCTCGACACCGTCGTGCTCGACCACCTCGCGATGGGCCACGGTTGCACCGAACGCCCGCTCGTAGTAGTCGATCGCCGCGTCGAGGTCGCTGACGGCGATGGCCACGTGGTCGATCTCTGTCAGGAGCATCGGTACATCCTGGCACGGGGAGGGCGAAAATCCCCCCGTGGTCGTCGCCACCCTCATGGCCCTCGCCGCCGCCGTGCTGCACGCCGGCTGGAACCTCGTCGCCAAGCGCAGCGCGGCGCCGTTCATCGCCCTGTGGGGACAGTTCGCCGTCGCCGCGGTGATCGGCGCGGTGGTGCTGGCCGCCTTCGGCGGCATCCCGGCGGTCGGCTGGGCGTACGCCGGCGTCACCGGTCTGATCCACGTGCCCTACCTCGCCGGCCTGGCCGCCGCCTACGAGCACGGCGACTTCTCCCTCGCCTATCCGATCGCCAGGGGCGGCGGCGCCCTGCTCGCCGGGATCGGCGGCATCGTCCTGCTCGGCGACGAGCTGAACGGCTGGTCGATCGCGGCGATCGTCACCGTCGTCGCCGGGATGATGCTGCTCGCAGTCGGTGCCGCCGCCGAGCAGGTCGCCGCGGCCCTCTTCGTCGCCGTGACGATCGGCGCCTACACGGTGAACGACAGCTACGCCGTCCGCGAGCTCGGTGGCAACCTCTACCCGTTCGCCGTGTTCACCGCGACCGGCGTGACGGTCTCGGTGTACGCGGTGGCGACCGGCCGCAGCGGCGAGATGCGCGCCGCCCTGCCCGGCGCCTGGCGCGGCTACACGCTGACCGCCGTGATGGCGATCGTGACCTACACGCTGGTGCTGCTGGCGGTGCAGCGGGCGCCGGTCGGCTACGTCGCCGCGCTGCGCGAGTCGAGCGTGGTCATCGCCGCCTTCGTCGGCACCCGCTACCTCTCCGAGGCCGGTGCCCGCCGGCGCACCGTCGCCGCGGCGATCGTCGTCGCCGGCCTCGTCCTGCTGGTTCGTCTCAGCGTGATGCGGTCGCCGAACGCGCTGCAGGCCCGGCTGCCGAACCAGCTTCACCTCCGCACGACGTGCCAGCTGCCTAGCCGTGACGGCGGAACAGGGTGATGCGGTCCTCGCCGATGCGGGCGCGCTTCTCCGGGTCGTCGATGCCCAGGCCTTCCTCCGGCGCCAGGCACAGCACGCCGATCTTGCCCTCGTGCTCGTTGCGGTGGATCGAGCGGGCGGCGGTGCCGACGTCGGTGAGCGGGAACACGGCCGACAGCAGCGGCTGGATGCGTCCCTGGTCGATGAGCCGGTTGGCGGCGTAGGCCTCGGCGTAGTTGGCGAAGTGGCTGGAGATCAGCCGCTTCAGCTTCATCCAGAAGTGGCGGTTGTCGAACTCGATCATGTAGCCGGACGTCGCCGCGCACGTGACCACGGTGCCGCCTCGTTTGCAGGTGAAGATCGAGGCACCCATCGTCTGGCGGCCGGGGTGCTCGAAGACGATGTCCGGGTCGTCGCCGACCAGCGAGCGCACCTGCTTGCCGAAGCGCCGCCACTCCGACTCGTCCTGCGTCGTGGCATCGGACCAGAAGCGGTAGCCCTCGGCGCGCCGATCGATGACGGCCTCGACGCCGAGCTCGTGGAGCAGCTCGACCTTCTCCGGCGACGACACCACGCCGACGGGCGTGCCGCCGCCGTTGAGCACGTACTGCGTGGCGTACCCACCGATGCCGCCCGTCGCCCCCCACACCAGCACGACGTCGCCCTGCTTCATGCGCGCCCCGTTGCGGCCGACGAGCATGCGGTAGCTGGTCGAGTTGCACAGCGCGTTGACCGCCGCCTCCTCCCACGTGAGGTGGGTCGGCTTGGGCATCAGCTGGTTGGCCTTGACGATGGTCAGGTCGGCGAGGCCGCCGAAGTTGGTCTCGAAGCCCCAGATGCGCTGGTTGGCGGCGAGCATCGAGTCGTCGTGCGCCGACGGGTCCTGGTCGTCGACGTTGTTGCAGTGCACGGTGACCCGATCGCCGGGTCGCCAGTTGCGGACCGCCGATCCGACGCGTAGCACGACGCCCGGACGCGTCGGAGCCGACGACGTGGTAGGGCAGGGCGTGGCGAGCCGCCCACGTGCTCTCGCGGGCGTAGCGGTCGAGGAACCCGAACGTCGGCAGCGGCTCGAAGATCGACGTCCAGACGGTGTTGAAGTTGATGCTCGACGCCATCACCGCGACGTAGGCCTCGTCCGGCGCCAGCTCGGGGGTGGCCACGTCGCCGATGTGCAGGCTCTTGCGCGGGTCCTTGTCGGCTGACTCGATGCCGGCGAACATCTCGGCGTCCTCGCGCCGGACGAACGCCGCTCGGTAGTGGTCGGGCAAGGGGAGGGCGGCGAGCTCGTCGCCGCTCGCCCCCGCCCGGATGGCCTCCAGGATCTGCTCCACGACGAAAGGTTACTGGCGGGTAGCTATCGCGACGAAGTGGCGCAGTAGCCTCGGGCCATGCCAGGTAGCTACATCGTCGCCGGCGCCAGGACCCCGATCGGGAAGATGTCCGGCGCCCTCGCCCCGCTCTCCGCCGCCGACCTCGGCGGCGTCGCCATCGCCGCCGCCCTCGAACGCGCCGGCGTGGCGCCCGACGAGGTCGACCACGTCGTCGTCGGCCAGGTCCTGATGGCCGGCCAGGGCCAGGTGCCGAGCCGCCAGGCGGCGGTCAAGGCGGGGATCCCGATGTCCGTGCCGGCCGTCAACGTCAACAAGGTGTGCCTGTCCGGGCTCAACGCCATCTACCTCGCCGACCAGATGATCGCCGCCGGCGAGGCCGACATCGTCGTCGCCGGCGGGATCGAGTCGATGACCAACGCCCCGTACCTCGCCGACGGCGCCCGCGCCGGGTTCCGCTACGGCAACACCGAGCTGCGCGACGCGATCATCGCCGACGGCCTGTGGTGCGCGTTCGACGCCTGCCTGATGGGGCTCGGCACCGAGCGCTACACGGCCGGCGGGATCAGCCGCGAGGCCCAGGACGAGCTCGCCGCCTCGTCGCACGAGCGGGCGGCGGCGGCGATCAAGGAGGGCCGCCTGGCCGACGAGATCGCCCCGGTGTCGATCCCCCAGCGCAAGGGCGAGCCGATCGTCGTCGAGCACGACGAGGGCGTCCGCCCCGGAACCACGGCCGAGAGCCTCGGCGGCCTGCGGGCGGCGTTCGACAAGGACGGCACGATCACCGCCGGCAACGCCAGCCAGCTCAGCGACGGGGCCAGCGCGGTCGTGTTGATGTCCAAGCAGGTGGCCGAGCAGCGCGGCGTCCAGCCGCTCGGCGAGTTCGTCGCCTACGGCATGGTCGCCGGTCCGGATTCGGCGTCGTTGCTGCACCAGCCGAGCGGGGCGATCCGGACCGCCCTCGGGCGTGGCGGTCTCGAGCTCGGCGAGCTCGACCTGTTCGAGATCAACGAGGCGTTCGCCGCCGTCGGGCTGGCGTCGATGGCCGACCTCGGCGTGTCGGCCGACGTCGTCAACGTCAACGGCGGGGCCATCGCCCTCGGCCATCCGATCGGGATGAGCGGCAACCGGTTGGCGCTCACGCTGCTCCACGAGCTGCGACGGAGGGGCGGCGGGACGGGTGCCGCGTCGCTGTGCGGCGGCGGCGGTCAGGGCGACGCGCTGATCGTGCGCACCGTCTGAGCGAATGCGGCGGCACGCCGTTGTCACCCAACTGACAATTTATACACCCGATCGATGTTTCGCCGGCCGGCAACGTGAGGTAGAACTGAAGCAGTCGATGGCGTTGCTCGGGCATGCTTGACTTGTTCAAGGAAGTCCCTGTAACGTGATCGACACATAACGGAATCGGAAGACGGACTCCCTCCCGCGACCGGTTCCTTTGATCTGGGGCATCATCGCTGAGTCGGCCCGTCCGCCCGCTACCGACTCGGAGGTGGTGCCCCAGGCATTTTTCCGCCCGCCTTGTCCGCCATGCGATGGACGGCGACGAGCCCGCCGAAGCTGGGGGCGCCGCCCTGCTGGCGAGCGTCATCGCTCAGCCGGTACTCGTCGAGCAGCTCGAAGAGGCGGGCAAGGAACTCCTCCAGCTCGCCGTCGTCGAGGTGCAGGTTGAAGCGCGACAGCTCGACCAGTGAGTCGTAACCGGCCTCGGCGAGCTCCTCGCGGAACGCCCGCAGCATCGTCAGCTCGCCCTCCTCGTCGGGCTGGTAGGCGACGTCGCCGAAGCTGATCTCCCAGGACAGGCCCGTCGAGCGATAGGGCTTCTCGTACGCCCCGCTGGCGCCCTGGCGGACCCCAGTCGGCTCGATCAGCCCGGCGTCGACGAGCAAGCGGAGGTGGTGGAGGATCGTCGCCGGATCTCGCTGCAGACGATCGGCGAGCTCCTTGTTGGTCCACTCGCGGTCGTTGCAGAGGCGCAGGATGCGCAGGCGCAGCGAGTTGGCGACGGCCTTGATCTGTGCCGGCGTCGGCTCGACCCGTTCGATCATGATGACCAGGCTACCCCTGCTTGGTCAGTTGTCCAATCGATTGGAATATCGTACAATCACTGTCGTGGGACGCCGCTTCTGGACGCTCGTGCTGTCGTCGGGGATGTCCAACCTCGCCGATGGAGTGTTCAAGGTGGCCTTGCCGCTCCTGGCCATCCGCATCACCCGCTCGCCGGCGCTCGTCGCCGGCGTGCAGCTCGTGCAGACGGCGCCGTGGTTGCTCGGCGCGCTGCACATCGGCGCCCTCGTCGACCGCATCGACCGACGTCGGGCGATGGTGCTGGCCAACGCCGCACGGTCAGCGTTCGTCGCCGTCCCGGCCGTCCTCGTCGCCGTCGATGCCGGGGGCTTGTGGATGCTCTACCTGGCCGCGTTCGGGACCGGCGTCGCCGAGGTCTTCTACGACACCGCGGCGCAGTCGGTGCTCCCCGCGATCGTGCCCCGCGACCAACTCGACCGCGCCAACGGGCGGCTGTTCGCCGTCGAGCTCGGCGCTCAGGAGTTCGCCGGTCCGCCGCTCGCCGGCGTGCTGGTGGCGGTCGCCCTCGCCGTTCCGCTCGCCGCGTCCGCCGGCCTCTGGGTCATCGCCCTGGCGCTGCTGGCGACCCTCCCCGGCACCTTCCGCCCTCGGCGCAGCGGCCGGCCGACCTCGATCCGCGCCGACATCCGAGAAGGTGTCTCGTTCGTGCTGGGACGTCCGACGTTGCGCACGATGGCGGTGATGGTCGGCATGAACAACCTCGCCAGCAGCGCCGTGTTCGCCGTGCTCGTGCTGTTCGCCGTCGGCCCGGGCTCGTCGCTCGAGCTGAGCGAGCCGGCGTTCGGTGTGCTGTTCGCCACGCTCGCCGCCGGCGGCCTCGTCGGCGGGCTGATCGCCGAGCGGGTCCAGCGACGCCTTGGCCGCGCCCGCACGATCACCCTGTCCGTGTTCGGGATGATCGCCTACGTCGTGGCACCGGCGCTCACGACCAACCTCGCCGTCATCGCCGTCGTGCTGTTCATGGCCGGCGTGATGAACATGCTGTGGAACGTCACCACGGTGTCGTTCCGCCAACGGGTCACGCCCGATCACCTCCTCGGGCGGATGAACAGCGCCTACCGCCTGCTCGCCTGGGGCACCCGACCGCTCGGCGCCGTCGCCGGGGGCATCATCGGCCAGTGGTTGGGCGTGCGCAGCGTCTTCGTGGTGATGGGCATCCTCAGCGCGGCGACGCTCATCCCCGCCCGGCGGCTCACCGAACAGGCGCTCGCCGATGCCGAGCACGCCGCGCTCACTACCGTCGGCACCTCCCGCCGACCTTCCAACGCCCGACCGAGGGTGAGCTCGTCGGCGTACTCGAGGTCGCCGCCGACGGGGAGCCCACTCGCCAGTCGGGTCACCTTCAGGCCCGAGCGGGCGCAGCTGGCGGGCGAGGTACATCGCCGTCACCTCGCCCTCGGTGTTCGGGTTCGTGCAGAGCACGACCTCCTCGATGCCCTCGGGCTCGATGCGGATGAGCAGCTCGCGGATCTTCAGCTGCTCGGGTCCGATTCCCTCGAGCGGGCTCATCGCCCCGAGCAGCACGTGGTAGCGGCCGTGGAACTCGCCGGTGCGCTCGACGGCGACGATGTCGCGCGGCTCCTCGACGACGCACACGATCCGTGGGTCGCGCCGGTCGTCGGTGCAGAACGCGCAGAGCTCGGCGTCGGTGACGTTGAAGCAGCGGGCACAGAAGCGGACCCGTGCCTTGGCTTCGCTGATCGCCCCGGCCAGGCGGGCGACATCGTCGCCGGGGATCTTGAGCAGGTGGAAGGCGATCCGCTGCGCCGACTTCGGGCCGATGCCGGGCAGCCGGCCGAGCTCGTCGATCAGCGTCTGGACCGGAGGGGAGTAGGCGCTGGCCATGTCAGGCACATCCCGAGCTCGGGAGGTGAGGTGAGCAGCTTGTCTGCGAGCCGAGCCTGAGCATGGAGGTCGGGTGAGCGCTGCTGCGTAGCGGCAGCGGCGAGCTCGGGAGGTGAGGTGAGCAGCTTGTCTGCGAGCCGAGCCCGAGCATGATCAGTCGTCCCGCTCGACCAGCTCGGCGCCGGGGAAGGCCTCGGCGAGGCGGTCGAGCGTCGACGGCCCGGTGCCGGCATCGACGAGCTCGTCGAGGTCGACGGCATCGTCGTCGGTCGCCTGCGATGCCCGTGGTGTCGACCTTGTCGGCGACCGTGAGGCGGATCGTCACCGGTCGCCCCGCCGCTGCGGCCCATGCCGCCTCGACTTCGGCGCGATGCTGCTCGCACTTGGCGAGGTGCGGTGCAGTCGGAGCGATCATCGTCACCGTGTCGCCATCGATCTCGACGACGTCGACCGCGGTGTACAGCGGGCGAGCCATCCCGCGCAGCGTCTTCTTGAACTGCTCCCAGTCCACCTCGGCCGGCGTTGCGGCCGCGACGGGCGCCGGAGCGGGTGTGGCCGGCGCCGCCTTGGGGGCGTCGCGCCGCGCCCGGCCGCCGAGCGCCGTGCGGCCGGTCGCTGGATCGACCGGCGCCGGCGCGGCCGCCGGACGCCCGGTCGCCACAGACTGTTCGAGCTTGGCGACGCGGGCGGCGAGGGCGCCGACGTCGTCGGCGTCGGCCGGCGGAGCGGTGGTCAGCTGCACGAGGGCGACCTCGACGAGCACGCGCGGATCCGGGGAGTGGCGCAGCTCGACGAGGATCTCGCCGAACCGCTCGATGCCCTTCACCAGCGCGGCGGGGCCGAGCCGCTGCGCCCAACCGGCGAGCTCGTCGACCTGGTGGGTGGCGAGCTGGACCAGCTCGGGCGCCATCAGCGAGAGGAAGCCGTTGCGCAGGTGGCGGACGAGGGCGTCGACGATCGCCCGCGGCTCGTGCCCGGCGTTGACGGCGTGGGCCATGGCCGTGAGGGCGTGGCCCGGATCGTGGTCGATCATGGCCTGGACCAGCTCGTCGACGGGGACCGCCTCGTCGATCGAGCCGCCGGCGTTGGCGATCAGCTCGAGCGCCGACAGCGTGTCGCGTGCCGATCCGCCACCCTGGTCGAGGGCGGCGTCGATGGCGGCGTCGTCGACATCGAGGCCGGCGTCGGCGGCGACCCAGCGGACGTGCTCGGCCAGCTCGTCGGCCGGGAGGAGGTGGAAGCGCAGGTGCTGGGTGCGGCTGCGGATCGTGTCCCGGACCTTCTGCGGATCGGTGGTGGCGAGCACGAACACGACGTGCGGCGGTGGCTCCTCCAGCGTCTTCAGCAGCGCCGCCTCGGCGCCGGCCGAGAGCATGTGCACCTCGTCGAGGATGTACACCTTGTGCCGTCCCGGCGTGCCCAGCGACGCCCGCTCGATGAGATCGCGGATGTTGCCGACGCCGTTGTTGCTGGCGGCGTCGAGCTCGTGGACGTCGAAGCTCGTGCCCTGCTCGACGGCGAGGCAGGAGACGCACTCGCAGCACGGTTCGCCGTCGACGGGGCGCTCGCAGTTGAGCACCTTGGCGAGGATGCGCGCCGAGCTCGTCTTGCCCGTGCCGCGTGGCCCGGAGAAGAGGTACGCCTGACCCTCACGCCCGCTCGCCACGGCGTCGCGCAGCGCCCGCACGACGTGGTCCTGCCCCTTCAGCTCGGCGAACCGGCGCGGCCGGTAGCGGCGGTACAGGGAGGGCGTTGCCACACGGCCGAGGATACCGATGGGGTGTCAGCACGGCAGGCGAGCCAAAGCATGACAACCGGTGGTACCGGTCAACGACTGCGCGTACAACTACCTTGTTCCGGTGGTGCCCGCCCGAACCGGTGTTCCCGGCCGCACGCTGCGCTTCGCCCTCGCGGTCCCCGCCGCGGTCGCCGGCGCGCTGCTGATCGTGGGCACGGCCGAGGCGCAGCAGGCGGCGCTCGTCGAGAGCAGCCCTGCCGACGGCGAGGAGCTGGCGCAACCACCGTCGGAGATCGTGCTGACGTTCGACAGCGAGCTCGGCGACGCCAACACGGTGCAGGTGGCGTGCGAGGGCGATCCGTTCTCGGCGATCAGCCGTCCCGAGCTCAGCGACGATCGGCTCACGCTGACGGTCGACGTGACCGAGCCGATGCCGGTCGGCGAGTGCAACGTCGCCTGGCAGGTCAGCCAGCCGACCGGCGAGCCGGGCGCGACCGACCGCTTCAGCTTCACCGTGCTGAGCTCCACGGCCGTCGATCCCGGGGCGAGCACCGTGCCGGGCGCGACCACGCCGACCACGGTGCCTGCCGACACCACCGACGAGGCAGACGACGACGACGTCATCGTCGACGACGCCTCCGAGGTGTCCGACGGGGCGACCTGGCTCGGCCGTGTGCTGTCGACGCTCGGCCTGGCGGTGCTGTTCGGGTCACTGGTGCTGATCATCGCCGCCTGGCCGGAGGGGCCCGAGTACATCCTCGCCGTCCGCTTCCTCCGGTCCGTCTGGCTGCTCGCCCTCGCCGGCACGGTGCTGTACGTCGTCGCCCTCAGCGCGGCGGTCCGCGGCGAGTCCTTCGGCAGCGGGCTCAACCCGGCGGGCTGGCTCGACCTGCTCGATGCCGGCTGGCCGGGACGGGCGGCCCTCGCCCGTCTCGTGCTCGTGGTCGCCTGCGCCTGGGTCGTGGTGCGCCCGGAACGGGTCATCGACCCGACGACGCAGCTGCCGGCGATCGCCATCCCGACGCTGGCGGTCGTCACGCTCGGGCTGGCGCGGACCGGCGGCGACCTGGCGATCATCGGTGTCATCGCCGGGATCGCCCACTCCCTGGCGATGGCCGTGTGGGTGGGTGGCGTCGTCCTGCTGGCCCGGGTGGTGCTCGCCGGTCCCGGTGAGGAGGACCTCGTCCACGCCGTGCGCGGCTTCGGGCGCATCTCCGGCCCGGCGATCGTCATCACCATCGTCAGCGGGCTCGTCCAACTGTTCCGGCTCGACGGTGGTTCGCTGTTCAGCGAGTCGCACGGCCGCGTGCTGCTGCTGAAGACGGTGTTCGTCGCACTGATGCTGTTCGTCGGCCTGACCGCCCGCCAGGTCGCCCAGGCGCGCCTCGCCCGCGCCGGCGACCTCACGCCGCCCACTGCCGACCGGCTGCGGCGGGCGTTCGGGACCGAGGCGGTCGTCGGCGTGGTCGTGCTCGGCCTCAGCGGGTGGATGCTCTCGTTCACGCCCGCCAAGGTCGACGACCCCGACGCGATCGACTACGCCATCGAGGAGACGATCCGCGATCCCGTCAACGGCCTCGACCTGACCGTGTCGCTGGACCCTGGCCGGGTCGGGCTGAACGCCCTGCGCGTCGAGGTGCGCGAGCCGGCGAGCGACATCACCGGGCTGGAGTTGTCGTTCGTCCCGCCGGCGGCTTCCGGAGAGGGGACGATCGTGCAGCCGATCCCGCTCGGCGGGCGCGGCATCGCCGTGTCGCCCGAGGGCGGGGGCATCCCGCTGCGCGTCGCCGGTGGATGGACGCTGCAGGTCAGCGCGACGACGCCGATCGGGACGTCGTCGGGGGCCAGCAGCCCGTTCGACGTGCGCACCGCCGACGGCGCCCTCATCACCCCCGACATCGGCACCACCCCCACCCAACCCGCCGTCACCGCCGCCTCGACGACCACCAGCACCACGACGACAACCGGCTGAGTCCATCCGAGTGTTCGGCGCCATCCGAGTGTCGTGGTGTGCGGACGCCGCACCTCCGACACTCGGATCGACTCGAACACTCGGATGGTCAGGTCGGGGCGACGAGGTCGCTCGAACGGCACCGGGGCGGCGACGTCGAGCTGGTCGTAGCGGCAGCTCGACGGCTCGCGGTCGGGGCGCCAGCGGACGAACGACACGCCGTGGCGGAAGCGCCGCTTCTCCAGTTGCCCGAACGTCACCTCGGCCACCCGCTCGACGCGGATCGGCACCCACGACAGGTCCTTGCCGGCGTTCCACCGGCTCGTCGCGCCCGGCTTGCGGGCCTCGTCGCTGTGCTGCCACTCGGCCCAGTCGCGCCACGGGTGGTCGTCGACGGCGTCGTGGGTGAGCGGCTCGAGCTCGGCGAGCAACTGGCGGCGGAAGGCGACCGAGAACGACGCCGCCACGCCGACGTGCTGCAGCCGGTCTTCGTCGTCGTACAGCCCGAGCAGCAGCGAGCCGACCCCCTCGCCGTCCTTGTGGACGCGGTAGCCGGCGACGGCGCAGTCGGCGGTGCGCTCGTGCTTGACCTTGACCAGCGCCCGCTTGTCCGGCAGGTACGGGTCGTCGAGCCGCTTGGCGACCACGCCGTCGAGCCCGGCGCCCTCGAAGCGACCGAACCACTCGGCGGCGATCGCCGGGTCGGTGCTCGCCGGCGTCAGGTGCACCGGCGGGTCGGGCCGCAGGACGCGCAGCAGCTCCGCGCGGCGCTCCGACAGCGGGCGCTCGAGGAGCACGTCGTCGTCGAGGGCGAGCAGGTCGAAGGCGACGAACGACGCCGGCGTCTCCGCCGCCAGCCGCCGCACACGGGACTCCGCCGGGTGGATGCGCTGCAGCAGGGCGTCGAAGTCGAGGCCGCGGCCATCCCGATCGGCGATGACGATCTCACCGTCGACGACGCAGCGCGCGGGGAGCGAGGCGCGGAGCGGATCGAGCAGCTCGGGGAAGTAGCGGGTGAACGGCCGCTCGTTGCGGCTGGCCAGCTCGATCTCGTCGCCGTCCCGGAACACGACGCAGCGGAAGCCGTCCCACTTCGGCTCGAACAGCCAGCCGTCGCCCTCGGGGATCGTCCGCGCCAGCTTGGCCAGCATCGGCTTGAGCGGCGGTTGCAGGGGGAGCGCCATGCGGTTGATCTTGCCGCGTCGGGAACCGGTGGGCGCGACGCGACGTCCAAGCGGCATGAGCATGACGTCACGTTGGAAGACCGCCGTCGCCGCGGCCGGCGGCGCCGCTGTCGCGGCGGTGGCCGTGATCGCCCTGTCGAACGGGATGACCGGACCCGGCCGGCGCCACCGTCCCGCCGGACAGCACGATCCCGGGCGAGGAAGCGGTCGACTCGGCTTCGCGCTCGATCACCGTGACCGGCCACGGGACGGTGACCGTCGTCCCCGACATCGCCACCCTCAACGCCGGCGTCCAGGCGACGTGCACCGACCGCGGTCGAGGCGCTGGACACGGTCGCCACCAACTCCCAGGACCTCGTCGCCACCCTGAAGCGGCCTCGGCATCGCCGAGGAGGACATCCAGACCTCGGGTCTCAGCCTGTTCCCGAGCTTCGACTCCGACGGGCGGGAGATCACGGGCTACCAGGCGTCGACGAGCGTGACCGTCACGATCCGCGACGTCGAGTCCGTCGGCACCGTGATCGACGGGCTCGAAGGCTTCGTCGGTGAAGAGCTGACGCTCGGCGGCATCTCGTTCGGCTACGACGATCCCGAGGCCGTGCTCGGCGACGCCCGCACGGCGGCGATCGAGAACGCTCGTACCCGCGCCGAGCAGTACGCCGCTGCCGCCGGCACCGAGGTCGGTGAGATCGTGCGCATCATCGAGGGCTCGCCCCCGCAGGTGTTCCCCGTCGACGCCGGCTTCGCCGCCGACGAGGCCGCCCGCGCGCCGGTCGCCATCGAGCCCGGCACCCAGGACCTCGCCGCCGACGTCACCGTCGTCTTCGCGATGGACTGAGGTTTCGCTGGGCAGACCGGAGGTCGCCGCAGCGGGTCTCGCACTCAGCGTCGGATCTCGAGCGTGCCGCGATGGCCCTGCCGTCACCGCAACGGGCCGTCGCTTCGGCGTCGGCGCTCGCCAGGGCGGCACTGCGTCCCGAGCGACCCGACCGCCTCCCGCGCGCGGCGATCGCGCTGGCCGCGTGGGGGCCGACGATGGCCGGCGCCGTTGCCGCGGCGACGGCTCGCTACCCGCTGGCGCCGGCGGTGATCGACGACGAGGGCCGGCTGAGCTACGCCGACCTGTGGGCGGCGACCGACGGCGTGGCCCGCGGGCTGCGCACGCGAGGTGTCGGGCCACGCAGCACGGTCGGCGTGCTCGCCCGCAACCACCGCGGGTTCGTGGTGTCCGTGGTCGCCGCGGCGAAGCTCGGCGCTGACGTCGTCTACCTCAACACCGGGTTCGCCGCCCCGCAGCTGGCCGACGTCGTCGGTCACGAGGGCATCGACGCCGTGCTCCACGACGACGAGTTCGCCGACGTCGTCGCCGGGTGCGGGGCGTCGATCACGCTGACCGGCTCCGACCTCCGCGCGCTCGCCGTCGAGCGGTCGTACCTGCCGCTGCTGCCCACGCGACGGACCGGCCGCCAGGTGATCCTCACCTCGGGGACGACGGGAAGGCCGAAGGGCGCGGCACGGACGACGGCGGGCGGCGTCGACGCCCTCACCCCACTGCTCGAGACCGTGCCGATCCGCGCCCGCGACACCGTCGTCATCGCCGCCCCGCTGTTCCACGCGTGGGGCCTCGCCCACCTCGGCGTCGGGCTCGGCCTGTCGTCGACGGCGGTGCTCCAATCACGCTTCGACCCCGAGTCGACGCTCGCCGCCATCGCCGCCAACGAGGCCGACGGCCTGATCGTGGTACCGGTCATGTTGCAGCGGATCCTCGCCCTCGACGACGACGTGCTGGCCCGCCACGACACGTCGACGCTGCGCTACATCGCATCCAGCGGCTCGGCGCTCGGTGCGCCGCTCGTGCGCGCCGCGCTCGACCACTTCGGGCCGATCCTGCACAACATCTACGGCTCGACGGAGGTGTCGCTGGCCACGGTGGCCGGGCCGGCGGACCTCCGCGCCGACCCGTCGACGGCGGGCCGGCCGGCGCCGGGCAGCGTCGTGCGCATCTTCGACGACGACGGCAACGAGGTGCCCTGGGGTGTCGTCGGGCGGATCTTCGTCGGCAGCGCGTCACGGTTCGAGGGGTACACGGGCGGCGGCGGCAAGCAGGAGATCGGCGGGCTGCTGTCGAGCGGCGACGTCGGACACTTCGACGACAAGGGTCGGCTGTTCATCGAGGGCCGCGACGACGACATGATCGTGTCCGGCGGCGAGAACGTCTTCCCACGCGAGGTCGAGGACCTGCTCGCCGCACACCCGGCGATCGCCGAGGTCGCCGTGGTCGGCGTGCGCGACGAGGAGTTCGGCCAGCGGCTGCACGCCGTCGTCGTCAAGCGGCCAGGCGCCAAGCTGACCGTGACGCAGGTCAAGGACCACGTCCGCGCCCACCTCGCCCGCTACAAGGTCCCCAAGACGGTGACGTTCGTCGACGCCCTCCCGCGCACCACCACCGGCAAGATCCTGCGCCGCGAGCTGGTCTGATCCGTCGACGAGCGAACTAGCGTCGACCCGTGAACCCGATGCAGGACAAGCTCGACGATCTGCGCAAGCGGCGCGAGCAGGCGTTCCACGCCGGTTCGTCGCGGGCCGTCGAGCGCCAGCACGCCAAGGGCAAGCTGCTCGCCCGAGAGCGCATCGAGTACCTGCTCGACGAGGGCTCGTTCAACGAGCTCGACCTGCTCGCCCGCCACCGCGCGGCGGGACTGGAAGAGCGGCCGTACACCGACGGTGTGATCACCGGCTGGGGCACCGTCGAGGGTCGCAAGGTGTTCGTGTTCTCGCAGGACTTCACGGTCTTCGGTGGTGCCCTCGGCGAGGTCTTCGCCGAGAAGATCCACAAGATGATGGACCTCGCCCTCAAGGTCGGCGCGCCCGTCGTCGGGCTCAACGACGGCGCCGGCGCACGCATCCAGGAGGGCGTCGTCAGCCTGGCCAGCTACGGCGGGATCTTCTACCGCAACGTCTTGTCATCCGGGGTCGTCCCGCAGATCTCGGTGGTCCTCGGCCCGTGTGCCGGCGGCGCCGTGTACTCCCCGGCGATGACCGACTTCATCTTCATGGTGCGCGAGTCGTCGCACATGTTCATCACCGGTCCCGACGTGGTCAAGACCGTCACCGGCGAGGACGTGACGCTCGAGGAGCTCGGCGGGGCGATGAGCCACGCGTCGAAGTCGGGGGTCGCCACGTTCGTCTCCGCCGACGAGAAGTCGTGTCTCGACGACGTCCGCTACCTGCTGTCGTTCCTCCCGCAGAACAACATGGAAGAGGCACCGCAGGTCGACACCGACGACGACCCGGCGCGGCTGTGCCCGGAGCTGAACGAGCTGCTGCCGGCCAGCCCGAACCTGCCCTACGACATGCACAAGGTCGTCGAGGCGGTGCTCGACGACGGCGAGTTCATGGAGTACTTCCCCCACTGGGCGCGGTCGATCCTGTGCGGATTCGGCCGCATCGACGGTCGCACCGTCGGGATCGTCGGTAACCAACCGATGGTCCTCGCCGGCGTGCTCGACATCGAGTCGTCGGAGAAGGCTGCCCGCTTCGTGCGCACGTGCGACGCGTTCAACATCCCGCTCGTCACGTTCGTCGACGTCCCCGGCTTCCTGCCGGGCGTCGACCAGGAGTACGGCGGGATCATCCGCCACGGCGCGAAGCTGCTCTACGCCTACTGCGAGGCGACCGTGCCGCGGATCCAGGTGATCACGCGCAAGGCGTACGGCGGCGCGTACGTCGTGATGAACTCGAAGTCGATCGGCGCCGACCTGGCGTTCGTGTGGCCGTCGGCCGAGCTGGCCGTGATGGGTCCGCAGGGCGCCGTGGAGATCGTCTACCGCCGCGAGCTGCAGCAGGCCGCCGACCCGGCGGCGCGCCGCTGCCGAGCTGGTGTCGGAGTACACCGAGCGCTACGCCAACCCGTATGCCGCCGCCGAGCGCGGCTACGTCGACGACGTCATCGATCCTGCCGAGACGCGCCAGAAGATCGCGTCCGGCCTGGCGATGCTGCGCTCCAAGCGCGAGGAACTCCCGAGCCGCAAGCACGGCAACATGCCGCTCTAGCAGCGTTCCCCGGCCACGCAGGCCGTTGTTGGCCGCTCGCTCGCTGGCGCTCGCTCGCTCGCACGCTCGGCCAGCTCGGCACGACGTACCCGGCTGGGTCAGCTGCTGCTGAGGTGGTCGAGGGCGACGGCGGCGTAGGTGGCGATGCCGTTGACCATTGCCTGCTCGTCGAACAGGACGCGATTGGAGTGGTTCGGCGCGGCGGTCGCCGGGTTGCGGTCGGCGTGGGTGCCGCCGAGGAACATCATCGCCCCGGGGACGCGCTGGAGCACGTAGCTCCAGTCCTCGGCGCCCATCACCGGGTGCGGCTGGCGGACCACCTTGTCGGCGCCGACGACCTGGCCGGCCACGTCGAGCACGGTGTCGGCGAACGCCCCGTCGTTGACGGTCACCGGGTAGCCCGGCTCGATGTCGACGTCGGCCTCGCAGCCGTGGGCCGCGGCGACGCCGTCGACCACACGCCTGATGCCGTCGTGCACCTTCGACCGCGTCTTCTCGCTGACCGCCCGGATCGTGCCGACGATCGTCGCCGTCTCCGGGATCACGTTGTTCGTGGTGCCGGCCGTGATGTGCCCGACCGTCACGACCGATGGGTCGAACACGTCGACGGTGCGCGTCACCATCAGCTGCAGTGCTTGGACGATTTCGCAGGCGACGGGGATCGGATCGATCGCCCGGTGCGGCTCGCTGGCATGACCGCCCTTGCCCGTGACCGTGATCGTCATCTTGTCCGCCGAGGCCATGATCGAGCCGGCCCGACTGCTCATCCAGCCCGACGGCAACGACGACGTGATGTGGATGGCGAATGCCGCGGTGACCGGCGAGGCGCTCCCGTCGCCCAGCGGCGGCACGTCGAGCAGACCCTCGTCGAGCATGAACCGGGCGCCGTGGTGGCCCTCCTCGCCCGGTTGGAACATGAACAGCACGCGGCCGGCGAGCTCGTCCCGGCGGCCGGCGAGCAGGCGTGCGGCACCGACGAGCATCGCGGTGTGCGTGTCGTGGCCGCACGCGTGCATCGCCCCGTCGACGTTCGAGGCGAACTCGAGGCCGGTGTCCTCGTGCATGGGCAGGGCGTCCATGTCGCCGCGCAGCAGGATCGTCGGACCCGGCGAGGCGCCTGTCAGCAACGCCGCGATGCCGCTCGTCGTCTCGTGCGTCGTGACGTCGAGCGGCAGCCCCTCGATGGCCTCGAGCACGTGATCGCGGGTCACCGGCAACTCGTTGCCGACCTCCGGCCACTCGTGCAACGTCCTGCGCAGCTCGACGGTCGGGCTGAGCAGATCGTTCGCCTCCTCCCGCAGTGACGTGGTGTCGAGGCTCATGGAGCCAATGGTAGGCACCGCGATTTTCCCTTCCGGACCCGTCGCGACACCCATGGCGGGTAGCCGACCTCGCGTCGGGACCAAGAGGAGGACGTCCGATGGCCCTCGTCGGAGCTGACATCGACCAGTTGCAGAAGCTGGGCGACGATCTGCGATCGAAGCAGGTCGACATCGACCACATCATCACGACCGTGCGTTCGGCGCTCGGCAACACGGTCTGGCAGGGGCCGGCCCGCGAGCGGCTGGAGGAGGACTGGCACTCGTCGTTCGAGCCGGCGCTCGGGCGGATGAAGGAGGCCTTCGACTCGGCCGGCGCCGAGTGCAAGTCCAGAGCGACGGGGCTGCAGTCATCGATGACGTAACGCTCGGGCTCGACTCGCAGGCAAGCTGCTCGTCTCGGCTGCCGAGCTCGCCGCCGCCGCTGCGCAGCGGCGCTCGCCCGCCTGACAGAGTGCCGCCCCCACCCCCACCCGGGGCACGGTGCCCGCCCGTGCCCCGGGTGGCCCACCGGCCGCTCTCGCTACGATCCGGGCGGTGCAGGAGCTCGAGTTCACGATCGAGCCGTTCGTCGAGGGCCGACCGGGACCGCACGTGACCGCGGCGATCGACGCGGCGACCGCGGCGGGTGCGGCGGTCGACGTCGGCCCGTTCGGCTCGACCTGCCGCGCTGCTGACGACGAGATGCCCGGCATCGTCGCGGCGATCACCAGGACCGCGTTCGCCAACGGCGCCACGCACATCTCCCTGCACCTCGCCGCCGTCCCATGAAAGCGTTCCCCGGCCACGTGCTCGCTCGCTCGCATCAGTGACATGGTCGACCCGTGAGCGACCACCCGCTGGTCGACGCTGTCAGGCCGGTGGTCGACGCCGTCGGCGCGACGCTCGTGCCGCCCGACGGGCGCGAGCCGAGCGATGTCCCGCTGGTGTGGGACGGCGAGGTCGTCGGCGCGGTCAGGATGCCCCCGCTGCACGGAGCGCTCGACCGGCTGATCGACGCGGTCGAGGCCGAGCTCGGCGGTCAGCTGCCCGAGCTCGGGCGGGAGGACAAGCAGCGCGCCGTGCGGCTGCTCGACGAGCGTGGCGCGTTCACGTTGCGCCGTGCGGTGGAGCAGGTGGCCGACGCGATGGGCGTCAGCCGGATCACCGTCTACAACTACCTCAACGCGATCCACCGAACCTGAACATGCGCACGCGGTTCGACGTCATCGGCTTCGATGCCGACGACACGTTGTGGCACAGCGAGGACTCGTTCCACGCTGTCGAGACCCGCTTCGTCGAGCTCGTCGGGCCCTACGCCTCGACCGGGATCGACGTCGCCGCCGCCCTGCGGGCGACCGAGCGGGCACAGCTGCCGGTCGCCGGGTACGGCGTCAAGGCGTTCACCCTGTCGATGGTGCAGGCGGCGATCACCGTGTCCGAGGGCAAGGTCCCGGCACTGGTGATCGGCCAGCTGCTCGACGCCGGCATGGACATGCTGACCGAGACGGTGCGCCTGCTGCCCGACGTCCCCGCCGTGCTCGCCGACCTCGCCACCGACCATCGGCTCGTGCTCATCACCAAGGGCGATCTCGTGCACCAGACGCGCAAGGTGACGACCTCCGGCCTGGCCCACCACTTCGAGCACGTCGAGGTCGTGCTGGAGAAGGACGCCGACACCTACGCCCGCATCCTGGGTGAGGTCGGCGTGGCGCCCGAGCGCTTCTGCATGGTCGGCAACTCCGTGCGCAGCGACATCCTGCCCGTGCTCGCCCTGGGCGGGCACGCCGTGCACATCCCGTACCCGTTGCTCTGGGAACACGAGCACGTCGACCACGACGAGGACCTCGACGAGCTGGCGGCGATCGGCGAGCTGCCGGCGGCCGTGCGCGCCGCCGGCTGACGCTCACAGCTTGTGCAGGCGGACCTCGGAGACGCGGTGGTCCGCTTCCTTGCGCAGGATCAGCGACGCGCGTTCGCGCGTCGGGAGGATGTTCTCGCTCAGGTTGCGCCCGTTGATGCTCGTCCAGATCGCCTCGGCGGTCGCCCGGGCCTCGTCGTCGCTGAGCGCGGAGAAGTGGCGGAAGAAGCTGTTGGGGTCCTTGAACACCGTCTCCCGGAGGGCGAAGAAGCGCTCGACGTACCACTCCATGACGTCCGCCTCGTTGGCGTCGATGTAGATCGAGAAGTCGAAGTAGTCGCTGACGAACTCGGCCTTCTCGCCCGACACCTGGAGCACGTTGAGCCCCTCCAGGATCAGGATGTCCGGCCGGCGGACGATGATCTCCTCGTCCGGCACGATGTCGTACACGACGTGGCTGTACACCGGTGCGCGGGCCTCGTCGGCGCCGCTCTTCAGGTCGCGCAGGAAGCGCAGCAGACGGCGGGTGTCGTAGCTCTCCGGGAAGCCCTTGCGCTCCATCAGGTTGCGCTCGGCGAGCACGGCGTTGGGGTGCAGGAACCCGTCCGTGGTCACGAGGTCGACCTGCGGGTGGTCGGGCCAGCGGGCGAGGAGCGCCTGCAGGATGCGGGCGAACGTGCTCTTGCCGACGGCGACGCTCCCGGCGACGCCGATCACGTACGGGACACGCGGCGCCATCGTCCCGAGGAACGTCGACGACACCCTGGCAAGGTCCTGCCACGCGCTGACGTACAGGTTGAGCAGGCGCGAGAGCGGCAGGTACACGGCGGTGACCTCGTCGAGGTCGATGCGCTCGTTGATGCCGCGCAGCTTGGCGAGGTCGTCCTCGCGCAGGGTCAGCGGAGTGGCGGCGCGCAGCGCCGCCCACTCCTCGCGCCCGATCGTGAGGAACCGACTCCCGGCATCCGTCACCCTCCGGACCCTACGCTCGGGCCGTGCCCCCGCTGCAATCCGCGATCGGCGACCGCCGCCGGCGGGGCGACTACCCGACCCCGCACTGGCTCGTCGACGCGGTCGTCGAGCAGGCGCTTCCGGAGGTCGACGCCGGCGCCGAGGTGACCGTCCTCGACCCGGCATGCGGCGACGGGCGCTTCCTCGTCGCCGCCGCACGACGCATCCGCGCCCTCGGCGGCCGGCCCGTCGTCGTCGGTGCCGACATCGACCCGGGCGCCGTCGCCGCGGCCCGTGATGCGACGACCGATGCGCATGCAACGATCGAGTGCTGCGACGCGCTGGCCGCGCCGTGGGACGAAGGCAGCTTCGACGTCGTCCTCGGCAACCCGCCGTACCTCTCCCAGCTCGCCGCGACCACGAGTCGTCGCGGCGCCAGTCCCCACGGCGGCGGACCGTACGCCGACGCCGCCGTCGAGTTCCTCGCCCTCGCCGTACGCCTCGCCCGTCCCGTCGGTGGCCGCGTGGGTGTCGTCCTCCCGCAGTCGATCCTCGCCTCGCGTGATGCCGGGACGGTCCGCGACGCCGTCGACCGCATGGCCGCGATCACGTGGACCTGGTGGTCGCCACGCCCGGTCTTCGACGCCCAGATCCTCGTGTGCGCACTCGTCCTCGAACGGCGCCTGCGGGACCTCGACGGCACCTCCCGGCCGTGGACCGAGATCGTCACCGGTCGTCTGGGTGTGCCGCCGCTGCCGACGTTGTCGACCAGCGGGACGCTCGGCGACCGCGCTCGCCTGAGCGCCAACTTCCGCGACCAGTACTACGGGCTCGTGCCGGCCGTCGTCGAGGGCGGTGACGGTCCGGCGCTCGTGACCAGCGGTCTCGTCGATCCCGGTCGCTGCGCATGGGGGCAACGGCCGGTCACGTTCGCCAAGCGGCGCTTCGCTCGCCCCACCGTCGACCTCGCCCGGCTCAGCGCACCGATGCAGCGGTGGGCCGAGACGATGCTCGTGCCCAAGGTCGTCGTCGCCAACCAGACCCGCGTGATCGAGGCAGCAGCGGACTCGGACGGGGCATGGATCCCCGGCGTCCCGCTCATCTCTGCCCGCCCGAACGGGTCGACCGACGTCAACACCCTCGCCGCGCTCCTGACCTCGCCGGTCGCCAGCGCATGGGCGTGGCACCGGGCGGGGGGCACCGGGCTGTCGGCCGGCACGGTCCGCCTCGGCCCGCGGTGGCTCGCCGAGCTGCCATGGCCGGCGGGCGGTCTCGCCGCGGCGGCCTCAGCGCTCGCCGCTGGTGACGTCCACGGGTGCGGCGACGCGGTCACCGCGGCGTACGGACTCGATCCGGACGATCCGCTCGTCGCCGGTCTGGGACGGTGGTGGCGAGGTTGGCTGCCGTCGTGAGACGAGCGGCGACCGCGCTGCTCTGCGTCGTGCTGACCGTTGGCGGCGTGCGGCGGGAACGGCGGGACACAGAGCGAGGGTGAGCGGATCGCGCTGCGGTCCGGCTGCACGTCCTGCCACGGTGCCGACGGCGAGGGTGGGATCGGACCGGCGTGGGCCGGCTCGCTGGGCTCGGAGATCGAGCTGGACGACGGCACGACGACCGTCGTCGACGAGGCCTACCTGAGCCGGGCGATCGCCGACCCGAGCGCCGAGGTCCGCGCTGGCTACGACGTGTCGATGCCGAGCAACGACCTCACCGAGGAGGAGATCGACGCCGTCGTCGCCTACATCGTCGAGCTCAACGCCGAGGCGTCCGGGTGATCCGCCTGGCGGCGATGGCGTTCGCCGGGCTCGTCGTCGCCGCGCCGGCCGACGCGGCGGGGCCGACGGACTACCGCACGACCGTCGTGTCGGTGACCCCGGCGACGGACCGCGTCGATGTCGCGGTGATCGGAGGTGACTCGTTCCTCGAGCTGACCGCCGTGCCCGGTGCCGACGTCGTCGTGCTCGGCTACCAACAGGAGCCGTACCTGCACTTCCGGCCGGACGGCATCGTCGAGGAGAACGAGCGGTCGCCGACCACCTACCTCAACGACGATCGCTTCGGCGGCGGCGACGTGCCGGCCGGGGCAGATCCGGCGTTGCCCCCGAACTGGCGCCAGGTCGGCTCGGGTGGCCGCTACGCCTGGCACGACCACCGCGCCCACTGGATGGACCCGAACCCGCCGGCGGTCGGCGGCCCGGGGATGCAGATCCAGTCGGCGACGATCCCGCTGCAGGTCGATGGGGCGCCCGTCGAGGTGGCCGTGCGCACGGACTGGCTGGCGCAGCCGTCGCGCCTGCCGCTCGCGGTCGGCGCCACCGTCGGGCTGGCGCTGGTGCTGCTCACCGTCCTGCTCCGGCGCCGGCTGGCGTGGGCGCTGCTCGTCGTCGCCGCCGCGGCGACCGGGATCGGCTGGTGGCAGTACCGCTCGCTGCCGGCCGAGACCGATCCGCTGCTCGTGTGGTGGCTGCTCCCCGCGTTGGCGACGGCGTGTGTCGTCGTCGCCCTCGTGCTCGGCTGGCGGCTGCTGTCGTTCGCCCTCGTGCTGCTCGCCGCACTGCAGCTCGCGCTGTGGGTGTTCGTCCGGCGCGACGGCGCGTTCCGAGCGATCATCCCGACCGACGCACCGTTCTGGCTCGATCGCGCCGTGATGGCCGGCGCCGCCGTCGTCGCCGTGATCGCCGCGATCGGCGCGGCGGTGGCGATGTTCCGCGTCCCGGAGCCCTAGAGATCGTCGATGGCGTCCTCGAGGTCGTCGGCTGACATCGGTCCGAGGTGCTCGGTGACGACCATCCCGGCGTCGTCGACAACGAGCGTGACCGGCAACCCGGCGACGCCGAGGGCATCGGTGAGCTCGCCGGTCGGGTCGGCGTACTGGTCGAACGTGATGCCGAGCTCGTCGAGGTAGTCACGGGCCCGGTCCGTCTGCTCGCCGATGTCGACGCCGACGAAGCGGACGTCGGAGCGTCGGGCGCTGACCTCCTGGAAGGCGGGCAGCTCCTGGCGGCACGGCACGCACCAGGTCGCCCACAGGTTGACGACGGCCGGACCGCGGAGCGCGGCGAGCTCCAGCGGAGGACCGTTGCCGTCGAGCGTGGCGAGCGACACGTCGGGGAGCGCCTCCGGCTCCCGCCCGTCACCGCCTCCGCCGCACGACGCGACCACCACGACGGTGGCGGCGGCCAGTCGAGCCCGCAGGCTCACCGATCCCAGGGCGCCGACGGCGAGACCGCTCCCGGCCCGCCCGTCAGCACGTCGACCCCGTCGTCGGTGACGAGGACGGTGTGCTCGAACTGGGCGGTCCGCCTGCCGTCGGCGGTGACCGCCGTCCAGTCGTCGTCCCACATCTTGTGCTGCCAGGTTCCGAGGCTGATCATCGGCTCGATCGTGAACGTCATGCCGGGGCGCATGATCATCGACGCCCGTGAGTCGTAGTAGTGCAGCACCTGGATGTCGGAGTGGAACTGCTCGCCGATGCCGTGGCCGATGAACGCCCTGATCACGCCGTAGCGGTGGGCCTTGGCGTGCTCTTCGATCGCCCGCCCGACGTCGCTGATCGGGTGGCCGGGCCGGACGGCCTCGATGCCGTGCCACATGCACTCCTCGGTCACCCGCACCAGCTGCCGGCTGACCGGATCGACGTCGCCGACGAAGAACGTGGCGTTGGTGTCGCCGTGCACCCCGTCGACGTACGACGTGACGTCGAGGTTGAGGATGTCGCCGTCCTGGAGCACGCGCGAGTCGGGGATGCCGTGGCAGATGACCTCGTTCGCCGACGTGCACACGCTCTTCGGGAAGCCGTTGTAGTTGAGCGGTGACGGGTAGGCGTCGCGCTCGATGTGCAGCTGGTGCACGTACTCGTCGATCTCGTCGGTGGTGATGTCCGGGCGCACCATCTCCCCGGCCAGGCGCAGGATCTCGGCGGCGACGGCACCGGCCCGCCGCATGCGGGCGACGATCTCGGGCGACTTGGACCGCGGCTCGTCCCACGCGAGCGGGATGCCGGTCTCGGCGTACGGCGGCCGGCCGATGTGGGCAGGCAGGGCGCGCCTCGGCGACACGATCCCAGGCAGCACGCGCCCTTCGGACCGCTTGTGGCAGCGCTTGTACTTGCGCCCGCTCCCACACCAGCACTGGTCGTTGGCCTGCGGCAACGTCGTGGGCGGGTTGGCGAGCGTGCGCATGGTTCCCAGGATACGGGGTCGCACAGGGACGGCTCGGCGCGATCCGCGATGAGTCGCGTCGTGCGGCGCGGTCGTCATCGCATGGGCATCGTCACCTGCGACATCTCGATCTCGCTCGACGGGTACTCCGCCGGGCCGAACCAGTCACTCGATCACCCGTTCGGAGATGGCGTGGACGCCGAAGGGATGACCCTGCACGCCTGGATGTTCGACCACGCCGACGACCACCGCGACGAACGCGCCAGGATCACTGCGGCCGGTGCCTTCATCATGGGGCGCAACATGTTCAGTCCCGGGCGCGGGGCGTGGGACCCCGAGTGGACCGGCTGGTGGGGCCCGGAGCCGCCGTACCACGCGCCGGTGTACGTGCTCACCCACGTCGAGCGCGAGCCGGTGGAGATGGAAGGCGGCACCACGTTCCACTTCGTCACCGACGGGCCCGAAGCAGCACTGCAGCTCGCTCGCCAGGCGGCCGGCGACAGCAATGTCGCCATCGCCGGTGGTGCCACGACGATCAACGAGTACGTCGCCCTCGGCGCCATCGACGAGCTCCGCCTGCACGTCGCTCCGGTGGTCGTCGACGCCGGGTACGTGCGCGTGTTCGACGGGGTCGGGCCGGTCACGTGGTCCTCGACTTCGGGGCGATGGACGCCGGAGGTCACCCACCTCGTGCTCACGCGCTGAGGTGACTGCGTAGCCTGGCTCGTGGACCCATGGCTGCCTCGGACTCCCGCAACATCGTGCTCACCGGCTTCATGGGCACCGGCAAGACCACCGTCGGTCGGCTGTTGGCGCACCAGCTCGGGTACGAGTTCGTCGACACCGATCAGGTCATCGAGGAACGTCACGGCACGATCGGGGAGCTGTTCCGGTCGCTCGGCGAGGACGCCTTTCGGCGCATCGAACGGGAGCTGGCGACGGAGCTCGCCGACCGCCAACGGCTGGTGATCTCGACCGGTGGTCGAATGATGCTCGATCCGCACAACGTTGCGACCTTGAGTCGGAACGGGCGTGTCTTCTGTCTTGTCGCCACCCCCGATGAGATCTTCGACCGGGTCGTCAACGACTCGTCGCGGGTCGAGCGTCCGCTGCTGTCGGTCCCGGACCCTCGCCAGCGGATCGTCGAGCTGCTCGCCGAGCGCGGCCCGGACTACCGCCGCTTCGCCCAGCTCACCACCGACGCCGTCAGCGCCGACGCAGTCGCCTCGGACCTCGTCGCCCTGGCGACGTCCGATCCGCACCGGTTCGCGATCGACAATCCGAGCGGCGAGTACGAGTACTCCGTCGGCGCGGCGATCCTGCCGTTCGTCCGTCAGCTGGGGCGAATCGAAGGTCCGATGGTGGTCGTGACCAACGCCGAGGTGGGTGGCCTGTACCTGGCGAGCTGTGGCGACGTCGACCTCACCGTCACGGTGCCGAGTGGGAGCGGTCGCCAGAAGAACCTGGCCGCCGTGCAACACGTCTACGACGCCCTGCTCGACGCCAATGTCGATCGATCGGCGACGATCGTCTCGCTCGGGGACTCGAACGTCGGCGACGTGGCCGGCTTCGCCGCAGCGACCTACCTCCGTGGTCTCGACCTCGTGCACTGCCCGACCGACCTGATCGCCATGATCGACACCAGCATCGGCGGCAAGGTCGGGCTCGACGTGCCACAGGGCAAGAACCTGATCGGCCTGTACAAGCAACCGTCAGCCGTGGTCGCCGACGTGGCGACCCTCCAGACGTTGAGTCGCCGTCAGTTCGCGTCGGGGATGGCGGAGGTCGTGAAGCACGCGCTGATCGCCGGCTCCCACCTGCTCGAACAGCTCGAAGGAGGCGAGTGGCATGCGCTGAGTCACGAGGAGCGTGATGCCCTGGGCAGCCTGCAATCGCTGGTCGCCCTCGCCATCCAGGTCAAGATCGCGATCGTCCAGGACGATCCGTTCGAGGCGTCACGCCGCGCGGTCCTCAACCTCGGCCACACGTTCGCCTACGCGTTCGAGCAGGTCGGTGGCAGCGCGTTGACGCACGGCGAGGCCGTCGGACTGGGGTTGGTGGCCGCGGCGCGACTCTCCGAGCTCGGCGGCTTCGCCCTGCCGGGTCTCGCCGATCGTGTGGAGTCGCTGGTCTCCCGGGTCGGCCTGGCCACGACGCTCCCGGTCGTCATGTCGGCCGACGCGTTGATCGCCGCGATGCATCGCGACAAGAAGCGTCAAGCCGGCAAGGTTCGCTTCGTCCTCATCCGCGAGGTCGGCGACCCCTTCGTCGCCGACGACGTCTCACCGGCCGCGCTGGACAAGGTGCTCGCCAGCCTCCAGCCGGGCTGATCACAGGTCCGTCATGCTGAGCGCATGGCGCCGCCGAGGAACAGGCGCCCGATCTCGGGATGGTTGAGCACGTCGGACGCGGTCCCGGCCAGTGCCAGCCGCCCCTGCTGCAACACGAGCCCGTAGTCGCTCGCCTCGAGCGCCGACCTGGCGTTCTGCTCGATCATCAGCACGGTCGTCCCGCGATCCGCAGTTCCTGCAGCACACGGAAGACCTGCTGCACGAGGATCGGTGACAGTCCGATCGACGGCTCGTCGATGAGCAGCAGGCGCGGCTCGAGCAGCATCGCCCGGCCGATCTCCAGCATCTTCTGCTCGCCGCCGCTGAGCGTGCCGGCCTGTCGGTCGGCCTTTGCCCGCAGCATGGGGAACAGCTCGAAGGCGATCCCGACGACCCGGTCGCGGGCCAGCGACAGATCCCCGAGGCTGACCCCGCCGAGCTCGAGGTTGGCTCGCACGGACATCCGCGGGAACACGTTGCGGCCCTGGGCGACGTAGCTGATCCCTCGTCGCAGCAGCTCGATCTGACCGAGACCGACGATGTCGTCGCCGTCGTACCACACGTGGCCCGACCGCACCCGGACCATCCCGAAGATCGCCTTGATCGCCGTCGACTTGCCCGCGCCGTTGGGTCCGATGATGGTGGTCAGGGCGTTGCGTGGGACCTCGAAGCTGGTCTCGTGGAGCACCGTGGTCGCTCCGTAGCCACCGACCACCGAATCCATGCGCAGGATGACTCGTCGCCGCCTCGTCCTCCGGCGCCGGGCGCCATGGTGTCAGCCACCGAGGTAGACCTTCAGCACCCGCGGGTCGTCCTGCACCTCGTCAGGAGTGCCGGTCATCAGGATCCGGCCCTGTTCGAGCACGACGACGCGGTGCGCCAACCCGAAGATGAACTCCATGTTGTGCTCGACCACGGCGAAGGTCATGCCGTCGTGCTCGTTGAGGTCGCGGATGCGTTGCTTGAGGTCTCCGAGCATCGCCAGGTTGACACCGCCGGCTGGTTCGTCGAGGAAGACCGCAGCCGGTCGGGACACGAACGCCATCGCGGTGTCGAGCAGCTTCTGCTGTCCATAGCTGAGGTTGCCCGCCCGCTCGTCGGCGAGATGGCCGAGGCGGAAGCGCTCGATGAGCCGATCGATCTCGTCATTGAGACCCATGTCGGGCCGTTGGAACAGCCGCCGGCCCATCGAGCCGACGTGCTCCTGGGCCGCTGTCCTGAGGTTGTCGCGCACCGACATCGTCTCGAACACCTGGAGCAGCTGGAACGTGCGCGCCAGGCCCGCCTTGGCTCGTCGGTGCGGCCGCCAGCGGCTGACGTCGCGGTCGTGGAGCTCGACGCGTCCTGCGTCCGGTCGGTACTGCCCCAGGATGCAGTTGAAGAGGGTCGTCTTGCCGCATCCGTTGGGACCGATGACGCCGAGGATCTCACCCTTGCGGAGGTCGAACGACACGTCGTCGACCGCCCGGATGCCGCCGAAGAACTTGGTGATGTTGCGAACTCGAACGACGGCCTCGTGTCGACGATCACGACGTCGCCCCACGTTCTCGGCGTCGCTTCTGCACGCGGGTGCGGAGCAGGTTGAACGATCCGGCGACACCCTTCGGCGCGACGAGCAACATGACGACGACGAAGATGCCGAACCAGACCCGGTAGTAGTCGCCGGCGACGCGCAGCCGATCGGTGAGCACCGTGATGAAGGACGTGCCGATGAACGGGCCGACGAGCGTGCCCAACCCGCCGACGACGGTGGCGAGGAAGAAGTCGAAGGACTGACCGATGTAGAAGCCGCGTGGATCGACGAACTCGATCAGGCGCGCGTACAGCGCCCCCGCCACACCGGCGAGCCCGCCGGCGATGGAGAAGGCGATCAGGGTGTACGTGCGGATGTCGACGCCGAGGCTGGCGGCGCGTGCCGGGTTGTCGCGCAACGCCTTCAACGAGCGCCCCCATGGGCTGCGAACGATCCACCAGACCAGCACCGTGGCAGCGACGAGGAATGCCAGGCAGAAGTAGTAGTAGTTGCGGCCCGCCGAGAGGTCGATGCCGAACACGGTGACATCGGTGCGGGCGATCCGGATCCCCGCGAGCCCTCGGTGAGGCCCTCCTCGTTGTTCAGCACGAGGTACACGAGCAGGTTGAACGCCAACGTCACGAACGCCAACCAGGGTCCCTGCACACGCAGGGCGGGGAACCCGATGAGCACGCTGAGGACCATGCACGACACACCGGCGACGGCGATCGCCAGGAGGAACGGCAGGTTGGGCAGCGTCATGGTCGTCCCGCCGATGGCGATCTCGCGCCCGGTGTCGAGCAGGATCGACACGTAGGCGCCGATCCCGAGGAACGCGGCCTGGGCCAAGGTGATCTTGCCGGCGAAGCCGTGGACGAGGTTCGTTCCGATGCACACGATGCCGAAGACCGCGAACAGGCCCATGTCGAGCAGCGTCGAGGATGCCCGCCCGAGGGGGAACACGAGCAGGAACGCGAGGCACCCGGCCAGCGTCACCCACTTGACGAACAGGCCGGTCCACGAGTCGACGGGTACCAACAGGTTGAGACCGAGCACACCCACGACGGCGAGCAGCCAGAGCCACATGATCCCGGTGAACTCGGATCGCCCGAGCGGGAGGGCGACGACGAGCACGGTCGTCACGAGGGAGGCGGCGGCGATGGCCCAGGACATCGCTCCCCGCTCGACCCCGGTGACGGTGTCCGGGTCGTCGTGCAGACCAGTGCCGGTCGGGACGACCGTCTTCATATCGTGCGCTCCTCGGCGATGCCGAAGAGGCCCTGTGGCCGCCACAGGATCACCAGGATCATCAACAGCAGTGGGATCGCATCTCGATAGGCGCTGGAGATGTAGTAGCCCGACCAGTTCTGCAGCAGCCCGACGAGGAAGCCGCCGAACAGCGCGCCTCGCACCTGGTTGAAGCCACCGATGATGGCGGCGGTGAAGGCGAACAGGCCGAGGGCGATCCCGCCGTCGAAGCGGGCGTTCGTCGTCGGTGTCACCAGCAGCGCGGCGACCGTCACCAACACGGCGTTGATCGCGAACGTGTAGAGGATCATTCGCCCGACGGGGATGCCGAGCACACGGGCGGTCGTCGGGTTCTGGGCTGCCGCCTCCATCTGCCAACCCGTGTAGGTCCGGCGGAGGAACATCTGCAGGGCGAGGATGACCACGATGCTCACCGCCAGGATCCCGACGTCGTCGGCGGAGATGGCGATCCCGCCCGGGCGCCACACCTCGGTGCCGAAGATCGACGGGAACTGCTGCGGGGTGGCACCGAACTCGAGCCGCAGGTACTCGCGGATCACGAGGCCGAGGCCGATGGTGGCGATGACGAGCGGGATGTCATCGCCACCCGGGGTCAGCAGACGATCGACGAGCGAGGCCTTGAACCCGTAGCCGAGCAGCAGGATGGCGATGGGGATGGTGACGACGAAGGCGGCGATGATCCCGATCTCCGGCAGCGGGCCGGCCAGCTCGGTGCCGCCGATGAGGGGAACCCAATCGGGCACGCCCAACGTCGGCTGCTGTTCGCCGAGGATGAGGATGATCACGGCGGGGAGGACGATGAACTCGCCGTGGGCGAAGTTGATCGCACCCGCTGTCTGCCACAGCAGCACGAACCCCACTGCGGCGAGGGCGAAGATCGCCCCCGTCGCCAGCCCAGAGAAGCTGATCTGGAGGAACGTCGACATGGCCTTAGCTGCAACCCCCACGCCAGCGGGTGGCCCGCCCGCCCGCCGATCGGGCCACCTTAGTGGGGGTGCCCGCTAGCAACCCCGATCGGCCAGGTTGTCGAGCGGCGGGACGGTGGCGGCGATCTGACCGACCCCTTCGACGACCTCGACGATGTAGCTCTCGCGGTCGATGTCGCCGTTGGCGTCGTAGCTCACGTCGAGCAGCACGCCCGGCTCGTCCTCCACGGTGATCGCGGCGCAGTACAGCGTGTCGGCGAACTGCGAGTTGTCGAACGACCCGATCCGTTCGGTCGCTTCCTTGACGATGTAGACCGCGGTGTAGCCCTTGATGCTGTTGTGGTCGGGTGGATCGGCGGACGGGTGGAAGGCGGCGTACGCCTCCTTCCAATCGGCGAACACCGGCGCCGAAGCGTTGAGTCCGGCGTGGGTCTTGGTCCCGTCGGCAGCGCCCGGTTGCACGAGCGCGATCGTCGAGGCTGCGCTGAGCACGTCGCCGCCGTAGATCGGCTTGGCGAGCGCTTGGGCTTGGACCTCGTCGAGGAAGGCGGCCGTCTCGATCTCCGTCATGAAGGCGAAGATCGCGTCGGCCCCACCGCCTGCGAGTTGGGCCACCTCGGCGGACAGGTCGATCTGATCGGGCTGCACCTGGATGTCCAGTTGCACCTCGATCCCGACCTCTTCGAAGGCAGCGGCGTAGGCGTCGCGTCCACCCGCGCCGAACTCGTCGTTCTTGTAGATCATGTCGACCGACGTGACGCCCTGATCGATGATGTAGTCGATGAACTTGTCGGCCGCCGTGTCGACGCCGAACGACGTCCGGTAGATGAAGTCGTTGTCGCCGTTCTCCTCGCGGTTGGTGATGGCGGGCGCTTCGGCGCCGACGAACATCGGGATCTCGGCGCGCTGCGCCTCGACCATGTTGACGATCGTGTTGGAGGAGAACACCGTGCCGAGGAACACGTACGGATCGCCCTCGGCCATGTCGGCGACGACCTGCTTGGACACGTCCGGATCGGCTTGGGTGTCCTGGAACTCGGGGACGATCTGGCAGCCGAGGATGCCGCCGGCCTCGTTGATCTCGGCGACCGCCATCTCGAGGCCGAGTCGCCAGTTCGCCCCGGCCGGCTGGTTGGCCTCGTAGGGAACGGCCACCGGGATCGAGTCGCCGTCAGGGCACTCGGCCGTCGTCGCCGCCGAGCCGGCCGTCGTCGCTTCGGTCGTCGCGCTCGCATCGGTGTCCGCTGTGCTCGTGGCGGGCGCCTCGGTCGTGGCGCTCGCTTCCGTGCCAGCGGTGGTCGTGGCCGGCGCCTCCGCCGCCGCGCTCGCGGTCGTGTCGGCCGGTTCGGCATCGTCGTCGTCGTCACCGCATGCGGCGGCGACGAGCGCGAGTGCAGCGACCAGCGTCAGCGACGTGGACCAGCGTGAAGCCATGGGTCGTCCCCCTTCTCGGCCTGGCGCGTCACGGCGGAGTGCCGAGCCCCCAGGATCACCAGCCTAAATGAATATAGTTTATTGCCGAGCGGGTCGTCAACCTGGCTCGCGGAGCGGGCGCGACACCAGGCGCACGAGCTCGGCGTGGTGGCGGGCGGCATCGATGTTGCCGTCGGCGACGGCCACCAGCATCGCCGCATGGGTGGCGATGCGCTGGCGCTCCTGATCGCCCTCGATCCCCTCGGTCGGGAAGTCGACGTCGACGATCAGCGCTTCGGCCGCATCGAGCAGGTCGACGTACACGTGCCCGAGCAGCTCGTTGTCCGCCAGCTCCACGAGCACACGATGACCGGCCCAGATCACACGCTGGGCGTCGAACGACGGGGTGACCCCGACGAGCCGTCCGGCGAGCTCGCGCAGGCGGGCGATGACGGCCTCGGGCCGGTCGACGGCTCTCGCTGCCGACACTGCAAGCAGCGGGTTCAACGACTCACGGATCTCGATGTTCTCGGCGAGGGATTGCGCAGAGCCCGTCGCCAGTCGTCGGGTTCCCATCCGCAGGACCGGCCGTGATCGCTCCACGAAGATCCCGCCGCCCGGTCCCCGCCGCATCGAGATCAGACCGTCGTTGGTCAGCAGCGTCAGCGCCTGGGCGATCGTCGGGCCGGCGACGTCGAACTCCTTCTGCAGGTCGGCCTTGAGACCGAGGCGATCGCCGGGCCGCATCGTCCCGTCGATGATCCGCGCCTCGATGGTGCGCCGGATCGCCTCCGGTCGAGAGTCGAAGTCGGGGGGCGCCGGTTCACCGTCGGGCATCGCTCCTCACCTCGCTGTCAGGCTCATGTCATCTCGGCGGCCGAGTTGTTGACGGACTCTTGATGCATTCAATATAGTCTTTTTGGCGCTCAACGCAGCGAGGTCAAGGTAGTTGAACTCAACCGATTCGTTCGATCCTTCCCCGTCATGGAGCACCGCGCTTGTCCGTGACCGACGCCGACACGATCGCCATCCGCGGCTACGACATCGCTGAGTTGATCGGGTCGGTGCCATTCGCAGCCGTCGTCCACCTCCTCTACACCGGCGAGTTGCCCGACCCCCGCACGGCACGACTCATCGATGCCGTGATGGTCGCCAGCATCGACCACGGGGCGGGCGCGCCGTCGGTCCTGGCCGCGCGCACGGCGATCTCGGGTGGCGCCACGCTGCAGGCCGCCGCCGCCGCCGGGCTCCTGACGCTGGGCGAGTTCCACGGCGCGGCAGTCGACGCGGCCATGGGTGCGATCGCCGCCGTCGTCGAGGCGAGTCGAGCCGGCGCTTCGATGGACGAGGCCGCCGACGAGTTCGTCGCTGTCGAACTGGCGCACGGCAGGCGAATCCCCGGGTTCGGCCATCGCCAACACAAGCTCCGCGACCCGCGGCTCGATCGCCTCCTGTGGGTGGCGCGCGACGGCGGCGTCACGGGCGACCACCTGGCGGCCGCGGCGGCGATCGAGTCGGCGCTGACTCGCGCAGTCGGCAAGCCGACGCCGATCAACATCGACGGCGCGATGGCCGCGATCCTCAACGAGGTCGGCTTTCCGAGCGACCTCGGCAACGCCTTGTTCATCGCTTCCCGCCTCGCCGGGATCCTGGCCCACGCCAACGAGGAGCGCCAGACGATGAGCCCGATGCGAAGGGTCGACCCGATGAACCACTCGTACTGCGGCCCAGCCCCGCGTCCGCTGTCATGAACGAGGCCCAGCCCACCGTTGCCGAGCAACTCGTCGGGTACCTGGAACGACGCGGTGTTCGCCACGTCTTCGGCCTCTGTGGGCACACCAACATCGCTGTGCTCGCGGCGATGGCGGGAAGCGGCATCGAGTTCGTCAACGTCCGCCACGAACAGGTCGCCGCCCACGCTGCTGATGGCTACGCGCGCGTCACGGGGCGGGCCTCGGTCGTGCTCAGCCACCTCAGCCCCGGGCTCACCAACGCCGCCACCGGCGTCGCCAACGCCGCCCTCGACTGCATCCCGATGGTCGTGATCGCCGGCGACGTGCCCTCCCACTACTACGGCCGGCACCCGCACCAAGAGGTCAACCTGCACGCCGACGCCGCCCAGTTCGAGATCTACCGGCCGTTCGTCAAGCGTGCATGGCGGGTCGACACGGCTGCACTGCTGCCGGAGATCATCGACAAGGCCTTCCTCCTCGCCGAGCACGGCCAGCCCGGGCCGGTGCTCGTCGACGTGCCGATGGACGTCTTCTCACAACCCATCGACACGGCGCTCTTCGCCCGACTCGACCACGGGACGAAGACGCTGCACCAGCCCTCGCTCGACGAGGAGACGGCGCACGCCATCGTCGCCCGCCTCGCCGAGGCCCGACGCCCGGTCATCTACGCCGGTGGCGGTGTGCTGCTGTCGCGAGCCAGTGACGAGCTGCAACGCTTCGTCGAGCACATGGGCATCCCCGTCGCCCACAGTCTGATGGGCAAGGGCGCGCTCAGTGACGACCACCCGATGGTGCTCGGCATGACCGGGTTCTGGGGGACCAAGCTCGTCAACGACACCTGCCTCGCGGCCGACGTCATCCTCGCCATCGGCACGCGCTTCAAAGAAGCCGACAGCAGTTCGTGGTACCGCGACTTCACGTTCAACATCCCCGACACCGCGCTGATCCACATCGACATCGAGCCCAGCGAGATCAGCCGCGCGTTCCCGACCGAGATCGGGGCCGTCGCCGACGCGAGGGCCGCGCTCAAGGTGCTCAATCGCGTCGCGCGCGAGCGTCATCCGGACGGCTTCACCAACCCCGAGGCGGTTCGGCGCATCGCCGAGGCTCGGGCGGCGTTCGCCGCCGGCAACACACCGATGGCGACCAGCCCCGCCTTCCCGATGATGCCGGAGCGGATCCTCGCCGAGACGCGCAGCGTGCTGCCCGACGATGCGTACATCACGACCGACGTCGGATGGAACAAGAACGGCGTCGGCCAGCAGTTCCCGATCCGCACGCCGGGCACGATCCTCACGCCAGGGGGGTTCGCGACCATGGGGTTCGGCCCTTCCGCGGCCATCGGCGCCAAGCTGGCCGCCCCCGACCGGACCGTCGTGTCGCTGGTCGGCGACGGCGGGTTCGGGCAGAACCCGGCGATGCTCGCCACGGCGGTGGAACACGGTCTCGGCATCGTCTGGATCGTGATGAACAACAACGCCTATCGGCACCATCGCCGGCCTGCAGCTGGCCCACTTCGGTCTGACCTACGGGACGACCTTCGAAGGCGACATCGCCGATCCCGACCTGCTGCCGAACTACGCCGCGATCGCTCGTGCCTACGGTGCCGAGGGCATCCGGGTCGACTCGGCGGAGGGCTTCCGACCGGCATTGGCCAAGGCGATCGCCCTGGACCGGCCGGTCGTCGTCGACGTGGCGATGAAGAACAACCCGACGCCGACCACCGGTCACTGGAACATCCTCGACATCTACTCGCCCGGCGAGCAGCGCTCACATCTGGCAACGGACTGAGGAGGGCACATGGCGCGCACCATCACCGTCGACGAGCAGCGCCTCGCCGCGGACATGTTGGCCAGGGCGAGAGCGGCGATGGCGGAGATCGCCGACTACGACCAGGCGCGCGTCGACCGGCTGGCGCAGGCGATCGGCTGGGCGCTCGGCAACGAGACCACGTTCACACGACTGGCCCACATGAGCGTCGACGAGAGCGGCATCGGTGACCGCGACGGTCGTGCCGGCAAGCGATTCAAGATCCACGGCATCCTCCGCGACGCACTCCGTGCCAGGAGCGTCGGCGTCATCGAGGAGGATCCGGCGAAGGGGTTGGTCAAGTACGCCAAGCCGGCGGGGGTCATCGCGTCCGTCGTCCCGATGACCAACCCGGAGCTGACCCCACCTGGCACGGCGATCTACGCCGTCAAGGCGCGCGACGCGGTGATCTTCTCGCCGCACCCGCGGGCGAAGCGGACGACCAATGAGGTCGTTCGGATCCTGCGCCAGGTCATGGAGCGCGAGGGTGCGCCGGCGGACGTGTTCCAATGCGTCGAGGAGCCGTCGATCCCGCTGTCTCAGGAGCTGATGGCGATCTGCGACCTGACGTTGGCCACGGGCGGCGCGGCGATGGTCAAGGCCGCCTACAGCTCCGGCAAGCCGGCGTTCGGTGTGGGCGGAGGGAATTCGACGATGGTGGTCGACGAGACCGCCGACATCGCCGAGGCCGCCCGGAACACCAGGATGTCGAAGACATCCGACTACGGCTCCGGATGTTCCGCCGACGGCAACCTGCTCCTCGACGACCGCATCTACGACGCCATGGTCGCCCAGCTACAAGTCGAGGGCGGGTACCTCGCGTCGGACGACGAGAAGGCGCTGCTCGAGAACGTGATGTGGGACGACGACGGCAGCCGGATCGTGGCGACGGTCGCCCAACCCGCGGCCAAGCTCGCCGCCGCGGCCGGGTTCAGCATCCCCGGCGACCGCACGTTCATCATGGTCGAGCAGGACGACATCGGCCCCGAGCATCGCTTCTCCGGCGAGAAGCTGACCACGCTGATGGCCCTCTTCCGCTATCACGGCTTCGAGGATGCGCTCGGCAAGGTGCGCCGAATCTTCGACGTCGCCGGCAAGGGACACTCGTGCGGCATCTACTCCTACGACGAGCGTCACATCGACGCCCTTGCCCGAGTCGCACCCGTCAGCCGGATCATGGTCCGCCAGCCGCAGTCGAAGGCCAACGCCGGATCCTTCACCAACGGCATGCCGATGACGTCGAGCCTCGGCTGCGGGATCTGGGGCGGCAACGTGACCAACGAGAACATCAGTCTCCAGCACTACCTCAACGTCACGTGGGTGAGCTCGCCGATCCCCGAGGACCGCCCGTCCGAGCGTGAGCTGTTCGGCGACTTCTACGGCAGCGCATGCCCCTGATCCCGCACGGACGACGTCGATGACCGTCACGTTCTCGCTCGCCCATCTCACCGTGCTCGGCGTGACTCCGATCGAGGTGATCGAGATCGCCGCTGACGCCGGCTATGACTACGCCAGCATCCGGACCACCGCGGTGGCCCCTGGCGAACAGATCACGCCGCTGGCCGGCGATCCGGCCATGATCCGCCACGTCTCGAAGCGGATCGCCGACACGGGGGTGCGGGTCCTCGACGTCGAGCTGGCCCGACTCGGCCCGGATCAGGAGCCCGAGCACTTTGTCGGGGTCCTGGACGCGGCGGCCACGATCGGGGCACGCCATCGTCATCGCTCAGCTCCCCGATCCCGACCGGCATCGGGCGACCGAGCGGTTCGGACGTCTGTGCGACCTGGCCCTCGACTTCGGCCTCACGGTCGAGCTCGAGTTCTTGTCGTGGGACGAGACGGGGGACCTCCTCGGCGCCGCGGAGGTCGTCGGAGCGGTCGACCGACCCAACGCCGGGATCCTGGTCGATGTGCTCGCACTTCTTCCGGTCGGGCTCGGTGCCCGGCCAGCTGGACGCACTGCCGGCGCGGTGGTTCCGCTTCGTCCAGGTGTGCGATGCGCCTGACGACGTGCCATCGACGGTCGAGGGTGTCATCCGCACGGCGCGATCGGCGCGTTGCCTGCCCGGCTACGGCCGGCTGCCGCTGCACGACCTCCTCCGACATCTGCCGTCCGTGCCCTACTCGCTCGAAGTCCCCAACGACGTCCTGCGCCGCGAGCTCGGAACAGCCGAGTACGCACGCCTCGTGCTGGCGACAGCCCGCGATGCCATCGTCGGCCACGGGCTGTCAGCCGTGGCCCGCTCGTCGTGACTCGGGAACCATGACGTCACATCCCATCGCCTCGCGAGGTCCGGATGTGACGAGCGAATCGCACACGTCGGTTCGGCTCGGGCTGATCGGCCGCGGGATCGACCAGTCGCTCGCGCCTGCGTTCCACACGATCGCCGGCCAGATGATCGGGCTCGACGTCACCTACGAGCTGCTCCCGAGGGAGGCGGCGTTCTCGACCCAACTCGACGAGTTCCTCGTCGAGCTCGGCCAGGCCGGGTACCACGGCGTCAACGTCACGGTGCCGTTCAAGGCGTCGGGCTGGCAGGCCGCCTCCGATCCATCCGACGACGTCGTCAGCACCGGCGTGGCGAACACCGTGCTGCTCGGACCGACGGGGCCGACGAAGGCGTTCAACACCGACTTCACCGGATTCAAGTGGGCGTACCGACGACGCTTCGACGACGCGTCACCGGGAACCGTGGCAGCTCCTCGGCGCGGGAGGAGTCGGGACGGCGACCGCCTCCGCCCTCGTCGATCTCGGGGCGACGAGCATCAGCGTGTTCGACATCCGCGCCGACCGATCGAGACGCCTTGCCGCCATGTTGCGTGATCGCAACCCTGCGCGTGCAGGCAGAGGTCGCGGCGTCGGCCGAAGCAGCAGTCGACGGCGTCGACGGGGTCGTCAACGGAACACCCGTCGGCATGTATCTCCATCCCGGCACACCCGTCGACCTGGCAGCGATCGGCGATCAACGATGGCTCTTCGACGCCATCTACTCGCCGATCGAGACGGCGCTGATGTCGCGCGCCGCCGAGGTCGAGATGGCGAGGATCACCGGCTTCGATCTGTTCCTCGGCCAGGCGATCGACGCCTTCGAGGTGTTCACCGGCCACCGAATCACGACGGACGTGTTGGCGCCGCTGGAAGCGCGGATGCAGGCCGTGGAACGCGGACGAACCCTCTGACGATCGGCTCGTTGCCTACGCCGTCGGGTGTGACCGGGTCCGCCGACGGCGATCTGCGCGGCGTCGAGTTCACCGGCAGGGACATGCGGGGCGCGCAGTTCCGGGTGGACTGGGCCGGTCAGGCGATCCTGCAGCGGTGAGAGCGGCCCGTTCCACCCGCTCGGCGTGCTGTTCAGCGAGGCTGGCGAGGCGGACTTCCGGGATGGCGATGCCGATACCTCGCTGCGGTCACTCCGCACGACCTCGCCGGCGAGCACCACCCATAGCGCGTGCCGCGAAATCTTTCGGTGCCTTCCACGATGCGAGCGCGGCGCCGGCGATCACGATCGGGGTCATGCACACCATGACGTCCCATCCCACCTCACCGACGGCGTTCAGCGATCTCGTCGGCTGCAGGCTGCCGATCCAGAGCGCGCCGATGGCCGGCGTCGTGAGAGACGCCGAGCTGCCGGCGGCGGTCGCCGCGGCCGGTGGCCACGGCATGTTCCCGGCGGCGTTCCTCCAGGCGCCGTATCTCGAGCGGGTCATCGATGACCTCGACGCTCGTACCGGGCCTACGGGATCAACTTCGTCGGGCGTCTTCCTCGATCGGGAGTGCCTCGAGCTGGCCGCCCACAAGGCGCCGCTGGTCGACGTGTTCATCGCCGAGCCCGACCCGGAGATCGTCGACGCGATCCACGCCGGTGGCGCGCTCGCGTCGTGGCAGGTCGCCAGCGGCGAGCAGGCACGCGCGGCCGAGGCAGCCGGGTGCGATCTGATCGTCGTCCAAGGGGTCGAGGCGGGGGGCCACCCGGACGGTGAGCTCGGGCTGCTGCCGCTGCTCGACGCGGTCCTCGACGCGGTCGCCGTGCCCGTCGTCGCGGCCGGCGGGATCGGGAGCGCACGCGGCGTCGCCGCCGTGCTGGCCGCCGGCGCCGCCGCGGCGCGTGTCGGGCACACGGTTCATCGCGGCCACCGAGAGCGCCGCCCACCGCCTCTACAAGGAGGCGCTGGTCGCGGCGCGCGCCGACGACGCCGTCCTCACGCCGAGCGTTCAGCGTCGGCGACCCGGTCGAGACCACGCAACGTGTGCTGGTCTCCGCGCTCCGCAACGCCGAGACCCTGGGGCGCGAGACCGCCGGCGAGGTGGTGCTCGGCGGGATGCGGCTGCCGGTGCCGCGCTTCGGCTCGATCCCGCCCACGGAGGGCTCGACGGGGGCGATCGAGGCGATGTCGCTCTACGCCGGCCAGTCCGTCGGCGGCGTCAAGGCGGTCGTTCCGGCTGCCAGCATCGTCGCCGAGCTGGCCGCCGGCGTCCCCGTCGACCGCAACTAGGCTCCAGCCGTGTCGGCCCCGGCCGCAGCGGCGTCGCACGAACTGCTCGAGCGTGACGACGAGCTCGATCACCTCGGACGGCTGACGGCGGACGCAGCCCACGGCCGCGGCGCGGCGGTGGTGCTCGAAGGGCCGGCCGGCATCGGCAAGACCAGCTTGTTGGAGGCGGCGGTGCGGCTCGCCGATGCGGCAGGACTCGGACGTCCTCGCCGCCCGAGGTGGCGAGCTCGAGCGTGACTTCGCGTACGGCGTCGTGCGCCAGTTGTTCGAGCGACATGTCGGCCGTGCCGACCGGCAGCAGCGGGAGCGCTGGCTGGAGGGCGCGGCGGCGCTCGCCGGGCCGCTGCTCGGGCTGGCGAACGAGCGGCACCTCGGTGACGATCCGACCGCCGCCGCGCTGCACGGCCTGTACTGGCTCACGGCGAACATCTCCGCCGACACCCCGCTGCTCGTCGCCGTCGACGATCTGCACTGGGTCGACGGCGCGTCGCTGCGCTTCCTCGCCTACCTCGCCCGTCGCGTCGCGGAGCTCCCGGTCCTGCTGCTCGCCGCCAGTCGTCCGCCGGTCGAATCGCACGCGCCGGAGCTGGTCGAGGCGTTCGTCGCCGACCCGAGCGTCCATCGAGTCGAGCCGGCTCCGCTCAGCCGTCGCCGCCGTCCGCGACCTGGTGACGAGACGCGGCCGCAGCGAGCTCGCCGAGTCCTTCCACGCGGCGACCGGCGGCAACCCGTTCCTGGTCGGCGCGCTGCTCGACGTGCTCGACGAGCGGGTGGCAGACGACGACGTCCCGCTCGTGGGGGCACGCTCGGTGATCCGCTTCGTCGCCGGCCGCCTCGGTCGCCTCGGACCTGACGTGCAGGCGCTGGCCCGTGCCGTCGCCGTCCTCGGGACCGATGCCGAGCCCCGCCACGCGTACGCCATCGCCGAGCTCACCGAACAGGCCGGCGCTGCTGCCGAGGACGCCCTGGTCGCGGCCGGCATCCTCGCCGCCCAGCGACCGCTCGAGTTCGTCCACCCGATCGTCCGCGCCGCAGTCGCCGAGCAGCTCTCGCCGCCGGAACGCGCCCGGCGCCACCTCGCCGCGGCGCACCTGCTCGAGCGGGACGGCGGCGATGCCGAGCGCCTCGCCCCGCACCTGCTCGCCGCCGACGCACGAGCCGACCCCTGGGTGGTGGAGACGCTGGCCAGGGCCGCAGCTCGTGCCAGCGAGCGTGGAGCGCCCGACGCTGCCGTCCGCTACCTGCGCCGCGCCCTCGACGAGCCACCGAGCGCCGAGTCCCGCCCCGCGCTGCTGGCCCAGCTCGGCCGGGCCGAGATCCGCGCCGCGATGCCCGACGACGCCGTCGAGCATCTCCGCGCCGCCATGTCGGCGACCGACTCACCGCACGAACGCGCCCTCATGGCGCACGACCTCGCGATCGGCCTGATCGCGCCGGGGCGCTACGAGGAAGCGGTGCAGATGATCGACCAGGCGCTCGAGTCGGCGCGTGCCGGTCGACCCCGAGCTCCGTCGCCGGCTCGAAGCCGAACTGCTCTGCGCGGCGCGGCTCGACGCCGGCACCCTCGCCATCGCCCGCCGGGTTCACGACGTCCTGCCGGCGAACATCCCCGACGACACGCCGGGCGGCACGGATGCTGCTCGCCGCGGTCGCCCACGAACGCGTCCTGCGAGGCGGGACGGCGACCGAGGTCCGCACGCTCGCCGGCGCGAGCCCTCGATGGCGGGCTGATCGCCGAGCAGACCGGCGACTCCGGCCTGGTCATGGACGCCGGCTTCGCGATCGTCACCGCCGGTGACCTCGAGCGAGCGGATCGCTGCTGGGACGAGGCGCTCGCCGACGTCCGCCGGCGGGGCTCGGTCATCGGGTTCGCCCGCACGTCGTGCCTGCGGGCGATGCTGCGCCTCGCCCAGGGCCGACTGCTCGACGCCGAGAGCGAGGCGCGCAACGCCATCGAGGTGGCATGGGAGCCGGGCTACCGCGTCGCTCGGATGGCTCACGCCCCGCTCGTCGAGGCGCTCGTCGCCCAGGGCGAGCTCGACGCGGCCGACGCCGCGCTCACCACCGCCGGGCTCGACGGCGACCTCACCGACGGCTACATGCTCAACTTCGTCCTCTTCGCACGGGGCAAGCTGCGCCTCGCGCAAGGCCGCAACGCCGAGGCCATCGCCGACCTCGAGGAGCTCGGACGGCGCGAGACCAAGTGGCGGGGGCGCAATCCCGCCGTCTTCCCGTACCGCTCGCTGCTCGCCCTCGCCGGCGTGCCCGACGCCGCTCGTCTGGCCGCCGAGGAGGTGCGAGCTCGCCCGCGCCTGGGGTGCCGCCGGCGCCCTCGGCCGGGCCCTCCGGGTGCACGGCCTCGTCACGGGCGACCTCGACCGGCTACGCGAGAGCGTGGCGGTGCTCGGCGGATCGCCCTGGCGGCTCGAGCACGCCCAGTCGCTGATCGAGCTCGGCGCCGCGACCCGCCGCGGCGGGCACCGCATCGCCGCCCGCGAACCCCTGCACGCCGGGATGGAGCTCGCCCACGCCTGCGCGGCGCGAGCCACTCGTCGCACGGGCACGGACGGAGCTCCTGGCGAGCGGCGCCCGCCCGCGTCGCGTCGTGCGCAGCGGGGTCGACGCCCTCACCGCGACCGAGCGCAGGGTCGCCGAGATGGCTGCCGAGGGCATGACCAACCGCCAGATCGCGCAGGCGCAGTTCGTCACGACCCGCACCATCGAGGTCCACCTCACCCACGCCTACCAGAAGCTCGACATCACCTCCCGCGACCAGCTGCCAGCCGTCCTCGCCGACAAGACCCGACGATGAACCTCGAGCGGCACGCGAGGTCGCGACGAGATCGTGAGGAACCTCGAATGGCGGGAAGTCGAGCAGGCTGGTGAGGCCGAAGGCGGCGTAGGGCACACCGCGTCCGGCGGCCCACAGCCGCAACGCATGGCTGCGCGCTTCATCGATGGCCTGTACCGCTTCGAACAGCGAGGTGCGGCGCACGTACTTGTCCGCCGCGGCGATCGCCCACCATCCCAGCACCACCCACTCGCGCACCACCTCGACCGACGGTGGGAGAAGAGCTGGCGGTGTGGTCGGAACGACGAGACGTTGATCCTTGTCGACGAGTGAGATCGAGCGGTCGGGCAGCCCTGATCTGTTGCCCGCAGGCATCATCACGAGATCGAGCTGCAGCCCGCCGGCGTACTCGGCGGCGACCCGGCACACATCGTCGGGCCAACCGGCCATGCAGTGCACGACGAGATCCACCGGGACGCCGACCTGCAGTGCGAAGGCTCGGGCCGCTTCGTGCAGGTCGCTCGCGCTGATGCCCTCGTACCCGACGCCCGCGTCGACGTCGGAGAGCTCGTCGCCGCCACCAGCACCGAGCGAGCAGCCGACCTCCAGGAATCGCCAACGATCGTCCCATCTCACGACGTCGGACATCGAGTCGAGCAGCAGTGCATGACGCGGCAAACGCAACCGGAGAGACGCCAGCACGTCGGCTTCACTCATCGCGCGGATCAGCCCGCCCACGGGTTGCGACCGTGACCGATCACCATCTCGCCGATCTGCACGTGGTCGGGTTGGTCGAGCACCCACAGGGCGGCCCGGGCGACGTCAACTGGCGTCAGCATCTGGGCGAGCACCGCGGCCGGCTGCGGATCGCCGGTCACGTCCCACCACTCCGTGGCCACGCTTGCCGGACACAGCAGGTGGACCCGCACGCCTGTGTCGCGCAGCTCCTCTTGCAGCGCCAGCGAGAAGCCGTGGAGGCCCCACTTCGCCGCGCAGTACGCCGTGCGGTTTGCCTCGGCCCCCTTGGCGGCGATGGAGGAGATCTGCACGATTCTCCCGCTGCCGTTGGCCAGCATCGTCGGCAGCACGGCACGCGACATCAGGTACGGGCCGGTGAGGCAGCTGCCGATCGTCGCCTCCCACACGTCCTCGGTCAGGTCGACCAGCGGAGCCGGGGGTCCGTATCCCGCTGCGTTGACGAGCACGTCGATCCCACCGAAGCGCTCCCGCGCCGCGTCCACGACCGCGGCTGCGGTTCTCGACGATGCGACGTCGCCGGGCACGGTCACCACATCGGTGCCGGCCGCCCGGACCATCGCCGCAAGTTCGTCGAGGCGCTCGATGTGCCGGGCGGTCAGCACGAGGCGGGCCCCACGCCCGGCCAACGTGAGTGCGAGCTCTCGACCGATGCCGCCGCTGGCGCCGGTCACGATGGCGACGCTGCCGTGGAGGTTCATGCCGCCTCCTTAGCCGCCGCGACCGGCGAGCAGGAAGCGGCGGCGTTCAGGACGGCCGGCTCGTGAGAAGGTCGACTTCGCCGGCTGCGTCGAGCGGATTGCGGATGGCCCGCCACAGTGACATCCCCAATGCGTAGGTGAGGAGGCGATCGGGGAGCGCGAGGCGGAGGAAGCAGCCTCCGTCGATGTTCATCTCGCCGTGGGCAGTGATCCGGTCCAGCCTGCCGGCTTCGGCGAGGCGGATGATCTCGGGGTCGTCGTTGGCGAGGACGGTCGCCGACGACTGGAAGTGGATGCTGGCCGGTGGACCGATGGGCAGGCGCCGCACGGCGATGGTCACGGCGGCGACGCCGTTGTCGGCGACGTTGCGGGCCTTGCGGCTCTGGCGGTGGGTGCTGACGAACAGCGCGTCGTCGACGCACTGGTAGAGCACGGTCGCCGCATGCGGCCGGCCGATGCCCGAGACGGTGGCCAAGGTGGCCACCGACCGACGCTCGATGGCTCGACGGATCGTGGCCGGATCCGGGTGGAACACGTGGTGCGCGTGCTCCGTGGTGGTCGTGGCTGGTTGCGGTGATGGTGGTCATGTCGTCCAGCATCGCGACTTGATCCGGGCGTTTCCATGGCAGTCCGTCCGTCATCATGTGCCGATCGTCCACAACGGTGGCGGCTGTGGTGGATGCGCTGTCAGGATGGGGGCGTGCTCCCTGACACCGCCACCGTGCCGGCCGTCGCCGACGCATTGCGCCACATCACGATCAGCGGTGTCTTCTACTGCCCGTCGTACCTCCGTGAACCATGGGGCGGGACCGTGCCGCCGATGCCGGGATGTGTGTGGTTCCACGCCGTCACCTCGGGCCGCTGCGAGCTGGTCGTCGGGAGTGATCGCCGTCAGCTGCAGGCCGGCGACCTCGCCCTCGTCCCCCACGGCGCCGGCCACCGCATCGAGGCCGGAGGCCCGAGCGAGTACCCGTCGATCCCCGACCTTCCACACGAGGAACAGTCGGACAACTACGCCGTCTTGCGATACGGCGACGACGGCCCGCTGACGGAGTTGGTCTGCGGCGGACTGCGCCTGGAGCACCCCAGCGCCCGCCGTCTGCTGGACGGCCTCCCGCCGATCGTCCACGTCCGCACCGTTCGCCGCACCGTGCTCGGCGCGACGCTCGATCTGCTGGCCGAGGAGGTCACGGGCCGTGAGGTGGGAAGCGAGGCGGTGATCAGTCGTCTGTGCGACATCCTCGTCATCCAGGCGATCCGCCATTGGATGACCGGCGGCGAAGCGACGGGCTCGCCGTGGCTGAGAGCGATGGGCGATCCGCAGGTCGGCCCGGCGCTGGCCGCGCTGCATGCCGCGCCCGCGGCGCCGTGGACGGTGGGGTCGCTCGCGTCGCGGGCGGCGATGTCCCGCTCTGCGTTCGCCGCTCGCTTTCGCCAGCTCCTCGGCCAGCCCGTGATGGGCTATCTGACCGAGCTCCGGATGCAGCTCGCCGTCGACCTCCTCCACCGCAGCGACCGAACCGTCGCTGAAGTCGCCACCGCCGTCGGCTACGAGTCGGATGCCTCGTTCAGTCGAGTGTTCAAACGTCACCTCGGAACCTCGCCCCGCCAGCTGCGCCACACGGCGTGAGCCTGCGCGCGGCCGCGGGGTCCCCGATCCGACGTCGGGGTTCTCAGGGCTCGTAGCGGGACGTCCCCGATGTGCCGCTGGCGTCGCCTTTCGTACCGTGGCGATGTGGGGGCCGTGATCGAAGTCGACTCGTTGCACAAGGTCTATCGGCGTCGTCGGGGCGGGCAGGTGCGGGCGCTGGACGGACTCGATCTGAGCGTGCGGGCCGGCGGCGTGTTCGGGTTTCTCGGTCCCAACGGATCGGGCAAGACGACGACCATCCGTTGCCTGCTCGGCCTCTCGCGGCCCGGCGCCGGCCACTGCCGCGTGCTGGGTGCCGAGTCGCCCGGCGAGCTCCGGGGCGTCATCGGGCGGGTGGGATCGTTGGTGGAGTCGCCCGGCCTCAACCCGGGCGTGTCGGGACGGCAGACGCTTGCCGTGCTGGCCACCGCCGCAGGTCTCGGCCCCAGCTCGGTGGGCAGGACGATCGAACGGGTCGGGCTGGCCGAACGCGCCGATGACCTCGTCGGGGGCTACTCGCTCGGCATGCGCCAGCGCCTCGGGATCGCCGTCGCCCTGCTCAAGGATCCCGAACTGCTGGTCCTCGACGAGCCTGCCAACGCACTCGACCCAGCCGGGATCCGCGAGGTGCGTGAGCTGATCCGCGACCTCGGGGCGGAGGGCCGCACGGTGTTCCTGTCGAGCCACCTGCTCAGCGAGGTCGAGCAGGTGTGCGACGAGGTGGCGATCGTCGCCCGCGGCCGCACGGTCGCCCAGGGCGCCGTCGCCGAGGTCCTCGCCAGCACGCGCCCGTCGGCGATGTGGGTCAAGGTCACGGACATGGTCGGCGCAGCCGCAACGTTGTCGCGCGCCGGGTTCCACGTCGCGCCGGATGGTGACCGCATCCGCGTCGACGTCGCCGCGGAGCGGGCCGACGGCGTCACTCGCGCCCTCGTCGCCGAGGATCACTTTCCAAGTGAGCTGCGACCGGTCGAGACCACCCTCGAGGAGGCGTACTTCGCGCTCACCGACCCGAACGGCGACGGCCACCGATGATCCGGCTGGTCGTCGCCGAGTTGCAGCGGATCGCGGCGCGCCGGCTGGTCCGCGTGACCGTGCTCGTCGCCGCGGTCGGGATCGCGCTCGGCGGCGTCGCCGCGTTCGCGTTCAGCGGCTCGCTCTCGGAGGAGGAGTATCAACGGCGGGTCGAGGCGGCCGCAGCCCGAGACGCCGCTCAGGATGCCGAGATCGAGGCGTGCCTGCGGACCCACGATGTCGTCCGCGGCGAGGAGATCCCCGACGACATCGCCGAGCAGTGCTTTCCCGAGGAGGCGCCGGCCGGGGTCGACGATCCTCGGTTCCGCCGTCAACGTCTCGAAGGCGTACTGCACGGCGTGACCGGAACGCTGGCGATCATCGGCTGGGCACTGGGTGCGTCGCTCGTCGGCGCCGAGTTCGCCTCGCGCAGCATGACGACGCTGCTGACCTGGGAGACCAGACGGGGGCGAGTGTTCGCCGCCAAGTCGATCGCCACGGTGGCGACGATGTCGCTGTTCGCCCTCGCCGCGCTGGTGCTCGTCGCGCTGGCCATGTGGCCGGCGCTCGCGTTCCACGGTGCCCCGCTGCAACCCGACGATCCGGCCCTCGCCTCGCTCGCCGGCGACATCGCCCGAGGCGTCGCGCTCACCGCGCTGGCGTCCGGGATCGGCTTCGCCATCGCCACGATCGGACGCAACACCGCCATCGCCCTCGGCATCGGGTTCGGCTACATCGTCATCCTCGAGAACATCCTCGGCAGCTCACTCGAACGTTGGCGCCAGTGGCTCGTGCTGGGCAACGTCATCGTGCTGGTCTCCGGCAACGACGAGGGCGGCGGCGACATCCCGGGCCGCAGCGTCGTCGGGGCGGCGGTCTTCCTGATCGTGGTCACCGTGGCGATGCTGGCGGTCGCCGCAGGCACGTTCCGCACACGTGACCTGGCGTGAGCAGACGTCAGTTGGCCGTGACGGCCTGTTCGACGACGTCGAACAGCTGCTCGGCGAGCTCGAAGCCGGTGTTCGAGTCGGCTTCGATGACGAGGTAGGCGCCGTAGCCGTCCTCGAGGTCGAGCCACGGCACGCTGCCGTAGGCCCCGCCGTCGCTGATCTGGCCGCTCTGCCCGGTCGACCCACCAGCCCATCCCGTAGCCGGTGTCTCGCCCGGCATCGGCGCCGTAGGTGGGACCGATGCGGTCGGCGTGCATGCGGTCCAACGCTGCCTGCGAGAGCACCTGGGTGTCACCGCAGCGGCCTCCGCGCAGGTGCATCAGGAGCAGCTCGGCGTAGTCGGGCGGCGCGACGTACACGCCGCCCTCCATGCTCGGGTTGGCGGTCGGTTGCAGCGTCGACGGGTCGGCGGCGAAGGCGGTCGGGTACTCGAATCCGGCGGGGACCGAGCTGCGTCCAGTGGTTGTTGTACGCCAGCGTCTCGAGGCCGCACGGCTGCACGTAGATCTCGTCGATCAGCTGGGCCCACGGCTTGCCCGAGGCGACCTCGGCGACGGCGCCCGCCACCTGCCACTGGGCGCCGCCGTAGCGGAACTCGGTGTCCGGCGCCAGGACGTCGGCGTCGTCGTCCGGGGTCGAGAAGATGCTCGCCGCGCAGTCCTGCAACGTGCCGGCTGGGAGGAACTGGCACACGTACGGGGTGTAGCCCGGGTCGGGGAGCAGGCCGACCAACCCCGAGCTGTTCGACAACAGCTGGGCGGGCGTGATCGTCGGGTTCCCCGGCGCCCCAGTCGGCGACCGCGGCGACCGGTGCATCGATGTCCAGGAGGCCGTCGTCGTGCAACCGCAGCAGGACGCCGGCGGTGATCATCTTGCTCGACGAGGCGACCAGCGAGATGCGGTCGGGGCCGAAGTCGCCCCAGTACTCCTCGTCGACGATCCCGTCGTCGCGATCGACGACGATCAACCCGGCGCCGTTGAGGCCACGCTCGTCGATGAAGCGCTCGACGATGGGAGCCACCGCGGAGAAGTCGTACTCGGCCCCCGGCGCCGACGTCGAGAGTGCCGTGGCACTCGTCGACTCGGCCGTCGGCGCGGTGGTCGACTCGGTCTCCTCCGTCGCTCCGGCCGGCAATGTCGAGGCGAGCTCCGTCGTCACCGTCGTCGCCGGACCCGACGAGCCGGGCCCGGCGCCATCGTCGTCGTCGCTACAGGCGACGGCGGCAAGCACCAAGGCGCCGAGCACCAGGCCTCTGGTGGCGCCGCGGCGCGTGTCGTCGATCGATCTCACAGCCGTACCACTCGCACATCCTCCGTGCAGGTCGGAGCATACGGCGCCGGTGCGCCCTACAGTCCGGCGATCACGACCTCCGCCGTCGCGATGTTGTCGGCCGGATCGGGGTCGTACCCCGAGCCGTCGACCCAGGCGGTGCCGAACAGGCCCTCCTCGAAGCCGGTGACGAAGGTCGTGACGGTCACCGGAACCCGGCGACCGGAGTCGATGAGTGCCCAGCTTGCACGTGGCGACGAAGCCCAGGGACGTCTCACACGAGCCCTGGGCCGTGTCGACCGCAGTGATCGCCTGCGACAGCTCGAACGTCAGCGAGACACCGGTCGCCGCCGCCGGACCGTCGTTGCGGACGTCAACGTGGAACTCGACTGCGCCGGCCGGCGCCGGGTTCGGTGTGGCGGTGATCAGTGGGGTCAGATCGGCGCGGGGGCGAGGCTCGGAACGGCCGCGATCTCGAGCCTGCCTTCGATCCCGGCCACGCGGTCGGTACCGGCGACGACGATCCCGCCGGTGCGCGTGAGGGCGAGCCAGCCACCGGCGTCCGTCACCTCCGGATCTCCGAGCGGCAGTTGCACGGCGCCGTCGTCGCCATCGAAGCCCGGATCGGGCAAGCCGTTGGGAGTGACGACTGCGAGACGCACGTGGGGTGCACCGGATCGCATCTCCCCGGACACGGCGATGCGACCGTCGCGGAGCACAGCGACGTCGTTGCCCGGCCGGTCGGCGCCTTGCAACGACCCGTTGAGCGGCGTCGTGACGTACCACCCGTGCCGAACGTCGGGTCGGGCTGCCCGGATGGCAGGTAGCCCGCGATCGTCTCGCTCCTGCCGTAGTTCGTGAAGCCGGCGGCGACGATGCGTCCGTCGGGCTGGATCTCGACACTGCGTACGACGGCGTAGCCCGGTCCCTGGACCCACATGGCCAGGCCACCGACGCCGAACGTGGGATCGAGGGCACCCGTCGGTGTGATTCGGGCAAGGAATTGCTGGCTGCCGGTGCCGTTCTCGTCGTACGTGCCACCGCCGACGACGGCATTGCCGGCCGCGTCGGACTCGACGTCGTTGGCCGCGAGCAATGGATCCGGAAGGTCGACGACCGCGATGCCGCTCGTACCGAATGCGGTGTCGGGCGAGCCGTCGTTGCGGTAGCGGGCGAGCAGCAGCAGCTGAGGGTGCCCTGCCACTTGGGTCGCTGCGCCGACGATGATCGACCCGTTCGGGGTGAGCGCCATGCTCAGTCGCGTGGCGTCGTGTGCGGCGACGTCGCTGATGGCGATGCCGTCGCCGCCACCGAACGTGGGGTCGAGGCTGCCGTCGGTGCGGTACCGGACGAGTCCGAAGTTGCGCTGGCCGAAGACGGTGCCCGTGTAGCCGGCGGCGATGATGCGACCGTCCGGCTGCACCTCGATGTCGTAGATGACCGAGAAGCCGGTCGGCTCGAGGGCGGTCTCGACGATGCCGTCGCCGCCGAAGGTCGGATCGAGGGTGGTGCCGTCGGCGAGGAGGCGGACGACGGTGAAGCGGTACGTGCCGTCCGAGTGGAACGCAGCGACGACCTTGCCGTCGCTCTGCACGGCGACATCCTGAGCCTGACCGACGTGCGGCAGCGGACCTCACCCCGTAACGTCCCCACCGGAGGAACGTGAACACGGCCGGCGCCAGCAGGGCGGCGGCGGCCAGGGCGCGTCGGCGCATCGGCGATCCTTTCGACCTCCACGGCGAGTCCGTCCCGCCGCGGTCCGATGATCCTGAACAGCCACGGCCGTGCGTGCTTGGAGAAGCTGTGATGATCACCTGCAGTTCGTCCCGCCACAGTCCGAGCGCTGCTGGCGCTCGACGGCCAGGTCTGGTTGGGTGGTGATCGTGGCGGCAGTCTCGGCGGGTACGTGTGTGGTCGCCGGATGCTTGCTCGTGGCGACGTCGTGCTCGGGGGAGGAGCAGTCCGAGCGGTCGACTGCGGCGGTGAGCAGCGCACCGTCCACGTCGATGGCAACGTCGACCGTCGACACGACGATCGTCACGACGATCGCCTCCACGACGACGCTCGACCCGACGCAGACATCGTTCCACTGGACATCCGATGGAGACGGGCAGGTGGAGACCGGCTCGCTGGAGGTACCGCTCGACTACGACGATCCCGATGGGGCGACGATCGCGCTCGCCGTCGCCCGGCACCGCGCCAGCGATCCGGAGCTCCGGATCGGCTCGCTGCTCGTCAACCCGGGCGGGCCCGGTTTCGGTGGCTCTGGGCTGGCGGAGGATGCCGCGCTCATCTACGGCCCGGAGCTGTTGAAGCGGTTCGACATCATCGGGTGGGACCCACGCGGCACGGGGGAGTCGACACCGGCCATCGACTGCGTCGACATGTACGACCCGTATCTCGGGATCGAGACGGGCCCCAACACTCCCGCCGAGGAGCTCCAGTTGCGTGCCATGTCCGCCGAGTTCGCTGCGGGTTGCGTCGAGCGATCCGGCCAGCTGGTCGAGCACGTCACAACCGCCGATGCGGCACGCGACATGGACGCCATCCGAGCCGCGCTGGGCGAGGACACGATCTCCTACTTCGGTTTCAGCTACGGCACGCGGCTCGGCGCGACATGGGCGACGCTGTTCCCCGACACCGTGCGCGCGGCCGTGTTGGACGGGGCGACGGACCCGACGGTGGACCACGCACAGTTTCTGCTCGATCAGGCTGCCGGGTTCGACCGGTCGCTCACCGCGTTCCTCGACGACTGCTCCGCCCGGCAGGCATGCCCGTTCAACAACGGGGGCGACGCGGCGGGAGCCTTCGCCGCCCTCGTCGCGCAGCTGGAGGCGAACCCCGTCGCCACCAAGTCGGGCAGGCCACCGCTGGTCGACGGTGTCTTCGAGATCGCTGTCGCCCAGGCTCTGTACCGCGAGCAGTCCTGGCCGGATCTGGCGCGAGCGCTCGCCTCGGCGCAGAGTGGCAACGGCCGGCGGGTCCTCGAGCTCTACGACCTCTACTACGGCCGTGAGGCCGACGGGAGCTATGGCGATGCGCTCGAGGCGTACTTCGCGATCATGTGCTCCGACGATCCCGACACCCCCGATCTCGACGCGGCGATCGCCCAGCGGCCCAACTTCGAGGCCGTTTCACGGATCCCATACACTCTCGCCGCCGAGCTCGTCGTGTGCGCCTCGTTGCCCAGGTTCGGCGGTCAGCGATTCGAGATAACCGGCGCCGGGGCCGGCCCGATCATGGTCGTCGGCAGTACCGGCGACCCGGCGACCCCGTACGAGGGGAGCCGCACGATGGCCGAGACCCTCGAGGAGGGGTTCTTCGTCGGTGTCGACTCGTTCACCCATACGTCGTACGGACTGAACCCGTGCATCAACCAGGCGATCGAGGACTACCTCGTCGACCTCACCGTGCCGGCAGCCGAGCTGTCGTGCTGACTTGAGGGCGAAGAGCGGCTACCGCTGGGCGGCGACGAGCAGAAACATCGGTCGATCGAGCTCTTCGGCCAGTGCGGGATCAGCGGCGATCTGATCCGCGGACGGGCGCCACTCGATCAATCGCCGCAGGGTGAACCCGGCGTCGATGAGCGTGCTCACGGTGGTGCCGATCATGCGGTGTTGCTTGCGCACCCCTGGCGCCAGCCAGTCGGTGATCCGCTCGCCCTCGTCGGCATAGCGGTCCAGCGGCCACACCCGGTTCCCGTCGGCCTGTCGCCAGCCCGGGCTCGTCGGCGCGGTGAAGATCGGATGCTCGGTCGTGAAGACGAAGTGTCCGCCGGGTTCGAGCGTGTCGTACACGACGGACACCAAACGGTTGCAGGTCGACGACGTAGTGCACGGCCAGCGCGCTGTAGGCGAGGTCGAACCGACCTGGCGGGAGCACGAGCTGCTCGAGGTCGCCGATCTGGTACCGGATCCGCGGTTCACGAGTGTCGGCTCGCTGCCCGCTGGAGCATTCGTTCGGACACGTCGATGGCCAGCACCTCCGCCGCACCACGCTCGACCGCCCAGCGACCGAACGCACCGAAGCCGCACCCGAGATCCACGATCCGCAACCCGTCGAGCGCGGGGAGCAGCGCCCGTACCGACGGCCACTCGTTTGCGCCGTCGAGACCGAGCCGCGATCGCGCCAACGCGGCGTACGAACCGAAGAAGTCCGGCGAGTCGTACACGTTCTGCGTCACCGACTCGAACGTAGCGATGTTCACGACACGACACTCGGACGCGGTCGCCGCCGGGGGACAACCCGGTCCACGAAGTCGCGGATGAGCAGATTGACCCGAACGGGATCCCGAACGAGCGGGATGTGACCGGCGCCCTCGAGCACGACGAGGTCGCCGTGCGTGGCGCGGGCGAGCTCCTCCGCGCGTGCCAGCGGGCTGACGCGATCGTCGTCGCCATGGATCACGAGCGTCGGTACCGACACCTTGTTGGCCCAGCCCATGATCGTGTCAGCGTCGAGTTCTGAGGCGACGCTCGCCAGCAACATGTCCGGTGTCGTCTCGCCAGCCCACCCAACGCAGTCTTCGCGCTGCTTGGTGGAGTGAGACTCGGGGAAGCACTGCGAGAAGAAGAACTCGGCAAAGTCCTCGTAGCAGTCGCGCCAGTACTGCGCGTTGAGACGCTCCCAACCGTGGGGTTGAGGCGGGTACGCCTCGAAGAAGCGAACGGTCGCGGCCATGCGTTCGGGATGGCCGGGCTCGATGAGGCACGTCGATCCGATCAAGATGGCGCCAAGAACGCGATCGGCGTGGTCGGCAGCCAGCTTCAGCGCCTCGCGAACACCTTGCGACAGACTCACCAGCACCGCGCGGTCCGTCGTCGTTGCATCGAGGACCGCGAGGGCGTGGTCGACCACCGCATCCACGTGGTGGGCGAGCGGATCCGACGGACGATCGGAGCGGCCATTGCCGGGCCGATCGAACGTCACCACGCGGAAGTGGCGCGCCAGATACGGAACCTGCTGCTTCCAGAACCGGCTGTGCACGATGGTCCACGTCGGCAACAGCAGGAGTGTGGGCTCGCCGTCACCGAACACCTCGTAGCCAACCCGGACGCCGTTCCGGGTCACGTAGCCCTCGATGTCAGGTTCTCGTGCGCGCACCGCAGCCCCTTCCCTCAGGGGCTCTGACTACCACGCGGGCGATGGTAGGCAGGGCCCATGCCGCTCCACCAGTTGCGCATCTACGAGATCGACCCGAGCAAGCGAATCGCATTCCACGACCGGTTCCGCGACCACGCCACGCGGATCATGGACTCGTACGGGTTCCGCATCCTGGCCATGTGGGAGACGACGACAGACGAACGGCTCGAGTTCGTGTACCTGCTGGAGTGGAGCGACCGCGACACGCTCGAGCACAGCTGGGCAGCGTTCATGGCCGACGAGTCGTGGGCAGAGGTCAAAGCCACGGTGCGAGCCGCCGTCGGCGGTGAGCCGGTACTCGGCGTCTCGGACCGCATCCTCGAGACCGTCGCCTACCCGCCATACCGGCTCGCCCGCTGACACCTCTCAGCGACGTCAGGCGGCCGCGGCCGGTCTCGACGTTCGGCAACGGCGAAGATTGCACGATGGCGCGGATGCGCATGCTGTTCACGAGCCGACCGTTGGCCGGCCACTTCGAGCCGCTCGTTCCGCTCGCGGCGGCGGCGAGGGCAGCAGGACACACGGTCGCGTTCGCCACCGGCGAGCCCTACATGAGTCAGGCGCGTCGAGCCGGTTTCGACGGCTTTCACGCCGGGCCTGACGAAGGGTTCAGGCAGGAGTGGGCGCCCCGGTTTCCCGGCTTCGACCAGCTTGTGGGCGACACCCAGCGGCGCTTCTTCTTCACTGAGATCTTCGCCAACCTCGAGCTCGTGCCGCGCGCCGACGACCTCGAGTCGATCGTCGACACATGGCGACCCGACGTCATCGTGCACGACGTCGCCGAGTTGGCCGCGCCGCTCGTCGCCACGGCCCACGGGATCGCCTACGTGGACCTCAGCTTCGGAGCGCTGATCGGGTCGTCACTGCTGCGGGCGGCAGGTGAGGCTGCGGCTCCGCACTGGCGGGCCCGCGGGCTGGAACCACATCCGGTTGCCGGCCTGTTCCGCTACTTGTACGTCGACACCTGTCCGCCTTCGCTGCAATCGCCGGAGATCGCATCGGTTGCCGCGGTGCAGCGACTTCGCCCTGCCGCCGCGCAGACCCCGGATGTCGACCCGCCGGAGTGGCTCGGGCGGCTCGACTCCGGCGCCGTCGTCTACCTGACGATGGGGACGGTGTGGAACCGCAACCTGGGCATCTTCCGGACCGTGATCGAGGCAGTCGCGCGATGAGGACATCACCCTCATCGTCACCGTCGGCCGCAGCAACGACCCGGCGAGCCTGGGACCCCAGCCCGACGACGTGCACGTCCACCAATACATCCCCCAAGGTGTGCTGCTGCCACGTTGCGACGCCGTGATCACCCACGGCGGAGCGGGAACGACCCTCGGGGCGCTGGCCTTCGGTGTTCCCCTCGTGCTCCTCCCGCAGGGAGCCGACCAGTACGCCAACGCCGAACGCATCGTCAGCGCGGGCGCCGGTCTGCAACTCCTCAAGGATGAACTGTCCGTCGACGCCCTACGCCGCTGCGTGCGCGCCGTGCTCGACGATGCGAGCTACCGGCGCTCCGCCACACGCATCCAGACCGAGATCCACGACATGCCGGACGCTCCCGAGGCGGTCGAACGGATCGAGACACTCACCGGTCGCGAGCTCTGAGCTCGCCGTCGGATGTCAGTCGCCGAAGGGCGTGGTCTGCTGCTCGCACACGAGGCCCTCCTCCGGCACGACTGCAGGGTCCTCGAAGTACGTGATGGCGGGCAGGGCGATGCATGGGTCGAGGTCGTTGAGGGCGCCGTGCCCGTCGGACTCGTAGGTGACGAGCACGGCGTTGCCGAGATCGAGGACCAGGCGTTCGGCCCAGATGTACGGCGTCGCCGGGTCGTTGGTCCCGCCGATCACGACGATCGGGGCGGAGTGCTCGTCGTGGTGGAAGTCGTCGTCGTAGACGTCGCGTCCCCGCGCCGGCCACAGTCCGCCGAGGAAGGCGAGGTGGATGGCCTCGGCTGCGGCGATCCGGTCGAGCCCGACGGCGTGCTGGGCCTCGAGGGCCAACGTGTCGACGTCGTCGGGGTAGTCCTGGTCGACGCCGTTGATCGCCGTGAAGAGGTTGAACACCGGGCTGACCCGGTTGTTGAGCGCCTGCCCGGCCAGCTGGCGCACGAGCGTCCCGTCGCCGGCCGCGGCGTGGGCGAGTGCCTGCGGCCAACGGTGGCCACGACGAGGGGTCGTACATCGCCTCGTTGACGGCCAACCGGACCTCGTCCCCGTCGACAGGTCGTGGGTCGGCGGCATCGGGTGCCGGCAGCGGATCCTGGTCGAGCGTCGCCAACAGGGCGAGCAGCGCGGTCTCCGGGTCGTCTCCGCCGAAGCCGCACACGTCCTGGTTGGCGGCGCAGCTGGTGAAGAACCTGCCCAGTGCGCGGGCGAACGAAGCGCCCTGCTCTCGCCACGACTCGAGGGGGTGATCGCGCCAGGTGGCGACGTCGAACGGCGCGTCGAGGACCATCGCCCGGACCCGGCCGGGGAACATCGAGGCGTAGTGGACCCCGATGGACGTGCCCTGGCTCGTGCCGAGGAACGTCAGTTGCTCGTCGCCGACGGCGGCCCGCAGCAGATCGAGGTCGCGAGCCATCGCGGTCGTCGTCAGGTGGGGAAGCAGGTCGCCGTGTGCCTGCTCGCAACGGCGGCCGTACTCCGCTGCCGCCGCCACCATGGCATCGATGTCGGCCACCCCGGGCCGTGTCGCCGGCGTGGCAAACGGCGTCAGCAACGAGGCGTCGGTACCACAGTCCATGCCCGTCCCCCGCCCGTCGTAGCCGACGACGTCGAAGCGACCGAGCAGGGCGAACACCGGCGGGGGCAGCGAGGGGACCAGGTCGAACGTGCCGAGTGGTTCGCCGATGAACAGCGTGCCGATCCGGTTGTCCGGGTCGGCGGCCGGGCGGCGGACCAGCTCGACGTCGACGACCCCTCGGCGCGGGCGGCGGTGGTCGAGCGGCACCTGTGCGGTTGCGCACTCGAAGCCGTCACCGCAGTCAGCCCACGTCAGCGTCGGCACCACCGGGCGATCGGCGGCCGACGCCAACGGGACAGCGACGGTGCCGACGGCGACCGCCATGGCGACGAGCATCGAGATCAGGGCGGGGCGGTGGCCGGGCACGGCAACTCCTCAGTGACAGATCGACCCCAGCGATCGACCCGACCCACTGTGCGACCGTCTCACTGCCGCAGCGCATGGAGCCGGCGTGGAGATCTCGTCGAGAGACGATGGAGGCCGACGTCGACACGTCAGCCCGACGGCTCCTCAGCGTCGCTGGTCGCTGGTGCGCCGGTAGCGCTCGACGTAGAGGATCGACGGCCGCCCGAGGAAGTAGGCCGGGATGGTCGGATGGCGGTAACGGGTGCGGTCCTTGGTCATGGCCAGCGATACGCCGCCCCACCCGGGCCGGTTCGCGAGACCCTCGAACGTGGCGAAACCTGGGGCGGTCGGTCAGGAGGCGAAGTCGGGCTGGTTGCCCCGGGCGTCGGTGGTGCGGCCAGCGGGCTGCTCCCAGTCCTCTTGACGTCCGAGGGCGGTGAGGTCGAGGAAGTAGTACGAGCCGCCCGTGCTCTCCAACCCGCGGGCGTAGACCGAGTAGGTGCGGTACACCGCGCCGTCCACGTCGAGGAAGCAGGTGCGGCCCGGCATGTCGTAGGGCTGGTCGGCCGTCTTCATGCTCTCCTCGCCCATCGCGGCGTACTCGTCGAGGGTGCGGTAGTTGTACTCGTCGTAGCCGCGTGACGTGTCGATGGTGGCACCGAAGTCGTAGCTGAAGTCGCCGTCGTTGGTGGAGTACCACGGGATCGTCCAGCCCTGCTTGGTCTTCCACCGCTCCAGCTTGGCCAGCGGGGCGCGCGACACCAGGGCGTAGGTGGTGTCTCGCGTGTTGAGGTGCTCGATGAACCCCGGCGACAACTCGTCGGTGCCGGCGGTGCAGCTGGGGCACCCGTCGTCCCAGTCGGGATGGAACATGAAGTGGTAGACGATCAGCTGCGGGCGGCCCTCGAACAGGTCGCCCAGCGACCGCGTGCCCTCGGGACCTTCGAACTCGTAGCGTTTGGTGACTTCGACCATCGGCAGCTCCCGACGCTCGGTGTTGAGCCGGTCGCGTTGGCGGGTGAAGTCCTTCTCCTTCTCCAGCAGTTCGCGGCGGGCGGCGGTCCACTCCTCCAGGGTCACGATCTCGGGCAGGCTCATGGGAATCTCCTTCGATGGCCGGGCCTTGGGCCTCCAGTGGAGACCTCCGGGAACCGGTCGGCTCATCGGTCACCCGAAGTCGAAGCGCGTGGCCCGGGCCGGGAAGCCGGTCAGCGACCAGGCGTAGACCCGGGCTGGTCGCAGGCACCAGAACGGATGGAACGGGGTCGGCTCGTCGCCGCTGAAGTACTGCGGGTACTTCGCCCGATTGGCCGGCGCCTGGGCGATCGCCAGTGCGTCGGCGGGGTCCTCGACGAGCTCGGCCCGCCCTTCGAGGATCACCGCATGGTCGTCGTCGGGCAGGCTCGCCGAGAGCGCCGGTTGGTGCTGGAGGTGCTGCACCCAGCGCGTCGCCGGTGAACCGCCGAAGCACAGGGCGTCCTCGACGAACACGCCGTCGACAGGCCGGAGGTGCGGGCGCCCGTCCGGGCGCAGCGTGGCCAGCCAGTAGTTGCGAGCGCCGGCGATCCGCTCGGCGACCTCGTCCCAGCCGAGCAGGTCGGCGAGCGTCTCGGGCGTCTGCCCGTAGTCGTCGGGGAAGCGGGCGGCGGTGGCTTTGGGATGGTCATGAGCGATCCTTCTGACAATTGTGAACGACCATTCGTTTATACTCGCTGCTCGTCATGCCTCGCAACCGCACGATCCCCGATGACGTCGTCCTGTCGGCCGCCCTGGACATCGTCCACGCCGACGGGCCGGCTGCCCTGTCGTTCGGCACGCTGGCCCAGCGGGTCGGCCTCGCCGGCTCGACGCTCGTGCAGCGCTTCGGCAGCCGGGCCCGGCTCCTGCAGCAGGCCTTGCTGCAGGCGTGGGACCACCTCGACGCCGAGACGGCACGCGCCGACGCAGCGGCCGGACCGGGCCCGGCCGGCGTGGTGGACCTGCTCGTCGACCTCAGCGGGGAGTACACCGAGGACGACTTCGCCGATCAGCTGCTGGTGCTGCGCGAGGACCTCCGCGACCCGGTGCTGCGGGCGCGAGGCGACGCATGGATCGAGACCCTGGCCGGGATGATCGACCGCCGGCTCGCCGGACCAGCGGCTGACCCGCCCGGGCTCGGGCGCCTGGTCGTCGCCCACTGGCAGGGCACGCTGACCGTCTGGAGCTTCACCCGCCCGGGCCCCCTGTCCGACACCGTTCGCGACGCACTGACCGACCTGCTGGAGCTCGTCGTGCCCCGGACCCCGCAGCACGATCCGCCCGCACGTGAGCGACGTCGCTAGCGTCGCGGTCATGTTGCTTGCCGAAGAGCTCGCCCTGATCGCACTCGATCCGGACTCCGGCCGGCACGCCTTCGGGCACTCGCGACAACCTCAACGCATGCCTGGCCGGCCTCCTCGTCGCCGAACTGCAGCTCGAAGACCGTCCAGCGGCGCCGATCCTGGAGGCGGCGAGCGAAGTCGTCGAGCAGGCCGGCCCGAAGCTGAAGTCAGTGCTGTCCGCGATGAGCCGGGGTATCGAGCGCCGCCTCGGCGTCGGCACGTGGGACGCGGTGGTCGGCAACCTGGTGGACGCCCATCTCGTCTCGCCGGCCGAGGGCGGTCTGCGGCCGAGCCACCGGGTGCTCGATCACGAGGCACGTGACGCCATCGTCGCACGGCTGCAGCTGGCCGCCGCTGGTGATGAACCACTCGACGTCCGCACTGCCGTGCTGCTGTCGATGACAGGTCCGGCGCAGCTCCTCGAGCTGGTCGCGCCGAGCCGTGGCGCCCGCAAGCACGCCCGTCGGCGCATCGACCACGCGCTCGACGCCACGCACCTGGGCCCGGTCGCGGAATCGGTGCGCAAGGTGCTGGCGGACGCCGCGGCAGCCGCCGCCGCCGCGGCGGCTGTCGCCTCCGTGGGAGCCGCAACCTCGAGCAGCTGAGACGGAGGAGTCCGATGATCGATCCTGTCGTTGCGTTCAACAACGGCGTCGCCCACCGCCTGTCGCTGTCGCTGGCGACACTCGTCGTCGGCCAGACGCTGACCAGTGAGTCCGACGTGCCGTTCGAGCCGTTCACCGCCAGCTTCGACGTCGGCGCCAGAGTCACCGCCACGTCGTTCAAGGCCGCGCTCGGGTTCGAGCCGACCCGCCGGGCGGTGCTCAGTCCGGCAGCGAGGTTCTTCGAGCTCGCCACCGCGGCCACGGACGATCCCGGCGCCCAGCAGGTCTTCGCCGTCCTCGAGCACGTGATGCGGCGCAGCCTGAGCGGGCTGACCCAGGCCTTCGTCCGCGGCGACGGCGTCGTCGAGGTCCCGTTCTTCCTGTTCGGCCGTCTCGCGTCCGGACCGTTGGTCGGCCTGCGCTCCATCGCCATCGAGACGTGACCCGCGGGTGGTGGCGCCGCCCGCTCAGCGCTGGCCGAGGGATCGGGCAAGGTGACCGACGGCATCGGTGTAGGGCGGGCGGACCATCGTGATCACTCGGTGGACGCCCAGGCGCGCGAGGCGGTCGTCGGCCGGGGTGCCCGACGTGGTGAGGAGGAACGTCTCCGGGTCGCGACCCGCCGCGGCGTGCGCGCTGCGAGCAATGTCGAGCAAGCGGGGCAGCGACGGCCCGGACGGCGCGTTGATGCCGTCGCCGAGCCGGCCGGCGAGCTCAGCCATCTTCGGGCCGAAGCCGCCGACGATCACCGGCGGCGGTGGCGATGGTCGCAGGAAGCCACTCGCACCTCCGGTCGTACCCGACCACACCTGGCGCAGGGTGGTGATCGTCGACTCGACCGCCGCTCGCCGCGCGGCATCGGCGGCGACCGGGCGCCCGAGCGCCAGCTGCTCGGCGGCGTAGGGCGTCCCCGTCCCACCTCCGGCGCCGACGCCGAGCAGCAGCCGGCCGCCGCTGATCTCCTGGAGCGTCGCCGCCATCACCGCGAGCGTGCCCGCCTCCCGGTTGGCGACGTTGAGGACCAGCGTCCCGATCGAGAGCTGCGGCACCACCGCGGCGAGCGCGCTGAGGACGGTCCAGCACTCGAGGACGTGCGGGGCACGGTGTACAGAGCCGGCGAGGTGGTCATACAGCCACACGCCGTCGAAGCCGGCTTCCTCGGCGAGCACAGCGGCGTCGCGGAGGTCTTCCCAGCGCCCGCCGAAGGGGTCGAACAGCAGGTCCACCTGCACAGGTTGTCGACCGTACCGTTGGCGACACGCGAGGCGGCACGACGTCAGCCTTACGATCATCGGGTGCGGCTGGTCATGTACGGCGCCGGAGCCGTTGGCGGAACGATCGCAGCGCGGCTGGTGATGGGCGGTGTGGACGTCGCCGTCATCGCACGTGGCGACCATCTGGCGGCGATCCGGTCGAACGGGCTCGAGCTGCGCGATCCCAGTGGCACCTACGTGGTCAGGCCGGCGGTGGCGGGGACGCCCGACGAGATCGAGTGGCGATCCGACGACGTCGCCGTGCTGGCGGTCAAGAGCCAGGACACCGTCGACGCGTTGCGGGCGCTGGCCACCGTTGCGTCGCCCGACCTGCCCATCGTCTGCGCGCAGAACAGTGTCGTCAACGAGGCGGAGGCGCTGCGCTGGTTCCGACACGTCCACGGGCTCGTGCTGATGTGTCCGACCGCGCATCTGGATCCCGGTGTCGTCGTGGCCTACTCCCATCCAGTGCCGGGCATTCTCGACATCGGCCGTTGGCCCACCGGCATCGACGACACCGACCTGGCGGTCTCGACGGCGTTGCGCAACGCCGGCTTCGAGTCCCGACCGATCGACGACCTCGCTCGCTGGAAGTGGGCCAAGCTGGTCACCAACCTCGGCAACGCGATCGAGGCCGTGTGCGGGCCACCGGCACGCGCCGGTCGCCTCGGACAGATGGTCACTGCCGAGGGCTACGCAGTGCTCGATGCTGCCGGCATCGAGTACGCCAGCTGAGCACGAGGATCGCCGCCGGCGCGGCGACATCCTCGACCTCCAACCGGTCGATGGGGTTCGTCGACCGGGAGGGTCGACATGGCAGAGCCTCAGCCGCCGCGCTTCCACGGAGACGGACCTCCTCAACGGCGAGATCGTCCGCATCGCTCGGCTCCACGGGCTTCGGGCTCCGCTCAATGAGGTCCTTCAGCGCTTGGTTCGCGAACTCGCCGTTGCCGGCGCGTCGCCAGGCACCATCGCCGAGGCGGACGTGCTCGCTGAGGTTCATCGTTGAATCGAACTCGACCCTTCTCTGTGACCGGCCTCGGGCTGACGCGCGACGCTGGGGACGTGACCAGCTACCGCGTCAGATTCGAGGGACCGGCCAGACTCACGCTCAGCGTCGCGACCTCGCTCGCCGACGCCGACGGCGTCGAGCTGCTCTCGTCGCAGCCGCCCATCGCCCTTGACGGGAGCACGGTCGCCTTGGATGTCATGGTCGAGGGGGTGTTCGACGCCGTGGCTGATGCTGTTGACAGCATCCGTTCCGGCATGCCGGCCGGAGCCTCGATCGCCATCACGGATGGTTGACCACATGCGCGTGGTGATCACCGGGGCGGCGGGGCGGATCGGACGGTGTCTGATGGAGGGGCTCGCTTCCGCCGGCCACGACGTGTGCGGCATCGATGTGGTGGCAGCGGGCGACGACGTGGTCGTCGCCGACCTCGCCGGCGACGAGCGCGTGTTGGGCGGGCTGATGGACGGTGCCGATGCCGTCGTGCACCTTGCCGCCATCGCCGGGGAGACGGATTTCTCGACGGCCGTGAACAGCCACATCGGCCTGACGCATCGCGTGCTCGACGCGGCTGTCGCCCACCGGGTGGGACGAGTGGTGTACGCGAGCAGCAACCACGCCGTCGGTTTCACATCGCGGACAGCGATGCTCCCGGTGGACACGTTGGCCCGGCCCGACAGCTTCTACGGCTTCGGCAAGGCGGCGTGCGAGGCCCTGTGCAGCCTGTATCACCACCGCCACGGCCTTGCCGTCGCCTGCCTCCGGATCGGCAGCTTCCGCGATCGCCCGACCACCCGCCGTCACCTGTCCACGTGGCTGTCCCACGGCGACGCCGTCCGCCTCGTCGACGCCTGCCTGCGCTCGCCCGACCTCGGGTTCGCGATCGTCTACGGCATCTCGCGCAACACCCGCGGATGGTGGGACCTGGATCCCGCTCGATCGCTCGGCTACCAGCCACACGACGACGCCGAGCAGTGGGCCGCCGAGATCGAGCGCACGCCGCCGTCGGACGACGACGATCTCGACGGACGGTACGTCGGAGGCGACTTCGCCCGGCAGCGCTGAGGTGCGCAGGCGACGAGAATGTGTTGGCACTGCCGCCATGGCGGGGTGCACGATGCCGCATGGTCGACGCTGCGCTTCAGGCGTACTACGCCCGCGACGAGGAGCGTGATCGTCTCTCGCACGGTGTTGGACGTGTGGAGTTCGCGCGGACCGTCGACGTGCTCCAACGGACGCTTCCCGGACCTGGAGCGGTGGTCGCTGACATCGGCGGCGGCCCGGGCCGATACACAGACTGGCTCGTCGCCGCGGGCTATGAGGTCATCCATCGGGACGTGGTCGCCCATCACGTCGAGCACGTGCGAACCCGTCACGGTGGGCGGGTCGACGCCGCGGTCGGCGATGCCCGCTGTCTCGATCTGGCTGAGGAGTCCGTCGACGCGGTCCTCCTGCTCGGCCCGCTCTACCACTTGATCGACACGTCGGACCGGGTGGAGGCACTGCACGAAGCGCGCCGGATCGTCCGTACCGGCGGTGTCGTCCACGCCGCTGCCATCTCCCGTTGGGCTCCCCGTCTCCACGGAGTGCTGGTCGAGCGAATTCACCACACGTACCCGGCGATCATCGACATGGTCGCCGAGGTCGAGCGCACGGGCAGGATGCCGCCGGTGCACGACAGCAGCTTCACCGGCTACGCCCATACACCCGACGAGCTCGGCGACGAGATCCGGCGCTCGGGCCTCGTGCTGGAGTCACTGATCACCGTTGAGGGCATCGCGTTCGCGTTGTCCGACCTCGATGAGCGCATGGACGACCCCACAGAACGAGCGCTCCTCCTCGACGTCCTGCGCTCGACGGAGTCCATTCCCGAGCTGGCAGGCCTCGGACCACACCTGCTTGCCACGGGCCGGAAGCAGTAGCCGCCTACGCCGCCGCCCGATCTGCCGCGCTCCGGACTCGGCGTTGGGCGATCAGGAGTTTCGACGTACGCGTCGTGGTAGTTCCACCACGCGTAGGGCGGCGTCTGTGGGTATCCCTCCGGCGAGTCCTCCCACTCCTCCTGGCGTCCCAGCGCGGTGATGTCGAGGTAGCTCCAGGTGCTGCCGAGGTGCTCGTCGCCGCGGTCGTGGATGAAGTAGGTGCGGAAGATCCGATCGCCCTCGTGGATGAAGGCGTTGGTCCCGTGCCACTCGTCGACCCCGAAGTCAACGTCGAAGTCGTCGGTGAGGGTGTACCAGGGGATGAGCTCCCATCCCATGCGTTCCTTCAGCCCACGGATCTCGGCCTGAGGCGCACGCGAGACGAACGCGAGTGTCGTGTCCCGCGCGTTCAAGTGCGCGGGGTGGGCGACTTGGTCGGCGAGCAGTGAGCAACCGGCGCAGGCCCGCTCCGGGTACGCGCCGCCGCTCGCTGGGTACGTCGTGACGTCGGGCGCGTAGAAGGCGCGGTAGACGATCAACTGGCGACGGCCCTCGAAGAGATCGGCAAGGCTGGCCGATCCCATCGGGCCTTCGAACCGGTACTCCTTCTCGACCGCCGTCCATGGCATTCGCCTGCGCCTGGCCGCCATGGCGTCGCGGGCCCGGGTGAGCTTCTTCTCTTCGACCAGCAGCGCTTGACGGGCCGCCTCCCACTCCTGCGGCGAGACGATCGGCGGCAGCTTCATCGGTCTTCATCCTCCTCGACGGGTCGTTGAAGTACCGACTGCCGGGGTAGGCCGGACTCATCGGCCGATTGCATGTCGGTCACTGCAGCCGGCGGGCGATGCCCGGATAGTCGCGGGCGACGCCGTCGGCATCGCAACGGATGACGGCGGTGAAGAACCCATCACCGGCGTCGAACCGAGCGCACACGTCGCCATCGTCGCGACCGAGCAATGTGTAGCGCTGCTCGTCGAGCGTCACCGCCAGCGACGGCACACCGACCCACGCCATCACGAACGTTCCCGACGATCCCGCCCGATCGAGACCGAGGCGGCGCACCGGCATCACGTTGGTGAGCGGCGAGTACTGCACGTCGACATCGAGCACGTCGGAGGGAATGTCCGCCGGCTCCACCGCTGGAGCCGCCGCGTCGACGGGGGCGGAGCCGTGCCCTCAGCGCTGCGTCTCCCGGTCCACACTCCGCCTGCGTCCCGCTCGAGCACGAGCGACCTCGTCCACGCAGCACCGCTGGCAGTCACCGCTAGTCGGCGCGTGATCCAGTCGGCGCCGACCGTCAGGTCGACGTCGAGCCGGTACGCCACCGGCACCGACCCGAAGGCCACCGACGTCGCCACCAGACCACCGACGCCGATGTCCAGCTCGGCATGCTCCATACCCACTGGGTCGTCCTTCACCCACAGGTATCGCCGCACGCCGAGCATCGTCGCAGGTTGGGGCGCTTGCGACGGGGCGCTGTCAGCTCGCCCAGTCGAGGAACGCGGCGAGCATCGGGAGCAGCAGGTCGGCGCGACGCGGCGCCTGCATGTGGGTCGTGCCCGGCAGGATCGCCAGCTGCGAGCCGGGGATCAGCTCCTGCATGACGGCGGCGTGGGCGGTGGTGGTGAAGTCGTGGTCGCCGATCACGATCAGCGTCGGCGCGGCGATGCCGGCGAGCTGCTCGTCGGTCCAGCCACTCCACCCGTTCAACGACGTCATCGACCGCGCCGGCAGGTCGTCGAACCGCTCCGGGTGCGGGGCGACCTTGGCGTACGCGGCGGCCATGTCGGCGAAGTCCTGCTGGGTCGGCATCCGGGTGGAGGTGGCGTACGTGCTCGGGTCGGCCAGGTCGGGGTGCTCGCCTTCGGGGCGCACGCTGGCCGAGATCGGTACGACCGAGAGCAGCCGCTCGGGGTGGTTCACCGCCAGCTCCAGCGCCGTACCACCGCCCATGCTGTGTCCGATCACGTGGGCGCGCTCGATGCCGAGGTGGTCGAGCAGGCCGACGACGTCGCTCGCCAGGTTGGCGTAGGTGAGGTCCCGGTCGATGTCGGCGGTGCGACCATGGGCTTGGAAGTCGACGCCGATCACCCTGTGGTGCTGCCTCAGCGTCGGGAGCAACGAGGCGTACGTGAGCTCGATGGTCATCACACCGCCGTGCAACAGCACCAGCGGCGTGCCCCCGTCACCGTGGATCTCGTAGTAGAGGTGCAGGCCGTTGATGTCTGCGTATCCGCTGTCCATGCACATCCGACGTCACCCGGACCCAGAACTCATCGGGCGCGGCGGCGCAGCTCTCGGCTATCGGCGACTGAGGTGCTGTTGCTGGTGGAACGCCGTGATGCAAGCCACCCACTCGTCGGGGTGGGTCGCATGGGGGATGTGGCCGGCGCCCTCGAGCACCTCCACTCGCGCTGCCGGCACGACCTTCACGAGCTCGGCGATGACGGCGGGGAAGAGCTCGGGGCTCTCGGTGCCGTGCGTCAGCATCAGGGGCACGGTGGTGGCGGCCAGCGCGGTGGTGTCGATCGACAGGCCTGTCGGATCGTCGAGCTCGTCGAGATAGGTGGCGGCGTTGGCCTCGAGCACGGCCCGAAACGGCTCCGGGAGCTGGTCCCACGTTCCCGGTCCCAGGGCCACGTTCTCGATGAAGTGTTCGGCGGCGAGGCGGTGCTGCCCGAGAGCGGATCAGGTCGCCCACGACTGCGAGGTTGGCGTCGGCGGCGGACAGCGCGGAGAGCAGCGCGCGGTCACTCGTGCCTTCGAGGAGGCTCCACAGCGGCGGTTCGTGGACGGTGGCGGTGACGACGAGGTCGGGGCGCGTGGTGAGGAGCGTCAACACGACGATGGAGCCGTAGGAGTTGCCGGCAATGTGGACGGGCTGGTCCGTGACATGCTCGATCAACCCGGCGAGGTCGGCAGCGTCTTCGGCGCGGCTGCCAGGCCCGTCGCCCGCCCGGCTGCGGGAGTGACCGCGCCGGTCCCACACGACGACCTGGTACTGCTCGGCCAGTCGATCAACGACCCGACCCCAGCCGGTCCCGTCCGTCCATGAACCGTGAGTGAGGACCAGGCAGTCGCCCGTCCCCGTTGTCTCGTAGTACAGCTCGACACCGTTCACGTACGTGGTCGTCATTCGGCTTCCTCCACCGTTCGTCCGTCGAGACCATCGTCATCAACAGCGGTGGCCGGGACCATCGGGCGTTCACCCCATGCCTCGCCGACTTCGGCGTTCGCGCCGCGGAGTCGGTCTCCTGATCAGATGCCCTCGACGGCAATGAACGATCCGACCGCTGCTCCTTCGCGTGCGCGGCGCGCCTCGACGTATGCGGGCGAGTGGTACCAGGCCCGCGCCGTGTCCATGTCAGGGAACTCGAGGATGACCGTGCGATGCGGTACGCGATCGCCCTCGAGGACCTCGGTGGCACCACCCCGGGCGAGGAATCGCCCGCCGCCAGCCTCGACCGCCGGTCGGGCGAGCTCGCGGTAGGCGGCGTAACGCTCGGGGTCGGTGACGTCCATGTCGACGATGACGTAGGCCTTTGGCATCTCGCCAGTCCAGCACGCCCCCGACCCGACCAGCCGAGGGCACGCCCGCGCCGCTACTCCGGGCTGATGTTGGGGTTCATCCGGAACGTGTTCGCCGGGTCGTAGGTCGCCTTCAGCTGACGCAGACGCGTCAGGTTGGAGCCATACGACGCGCGCACCTGCTCGGGCAGCTCGTCACCGGAGAGGTGGTTGATGTAGCCGCTCCCGTCGCCGAGGTGCGGACCGAACACATCCCAGGCCGTGCGCACCCAGGAGGTGTGCTCATCCGACTCCGTCAGCTCCGCCCACTGGCCGACGGCGTCGAAGTCCCACAAGGGACGGCGGGCCGAGAACGCCGTGGCCTCAACGGGCACTCTGGTGGCGGCGCCGTGCATGTAGAAGAACAGCAGCGCACTCAGCGGCGAGCTGAACCGCGATGCCTGGTCGACGATGGCGTCGATGAGGTCATCGGAGATGACGTCGACGAACGCCGAGCGCCAGTATCGGTGCAGCCCGTGGATCGCGTTCGGGTCGTCGAGCATGACTTGGCGGGCGCCGTACGGGACTGGCCCGACGAGGTCGACGATCGGCTGCCCGAAGGTGCGGGCCGGCGCGAGGACTCGCTCCCCCTCGGCGAGGTCGCCGTTGTAGCCGAGGACCATCGCGATCACGGGCATGCCTGCGTTGGGGTCGGTGAGCACGCCGAGGAAGGCCTCGGCCTCGTCAGGCAGGGTCGTGCAGAAGTCGCGGTAGAAGCGCAGCACGTCGCGCGCCTGGTCGAGGCCGTACACGACCATGCCACCGAGCACCGTGTCGACCGGGTGCAGGTCGTAGTCGAACGACACGACGACACCGAAGTTGCCGCCGCCGCCACGCAGTGCCCAGAAGAGGTCAGGGTCCGTGTCGGCGTCGACCGTCCGGAACGTGCCGTCAACCGTGATGAGATCGGCCGAGCGAAGGTTGTCGATCGTCAGCCCGTGCTTGCCCATCAGCCAGCCCAGGCCGCCGCCGAGCGTCAGACCGGCGATGCCGGTGTTCGACACCGTTCCACCGGTCGTCGCCAGCCCGAACGCCTGGGTCTCCCGGTCGAGCTCGCGCCACAACACGCCGCCCTGGGCGGTGGCCGTCCGTGCTGTGGGGTCGACCCGGATGCCCTTCATCGGGCTCAGGTCGACGACCAATCCGCCGTCGTTCGTCCCGTAGCCCGGCGCGCTGTGCCCTCCGCCGCGCACCGAGACCACCAGCCCGTGCTCCACGGCGAACGCCAATGACCGCTGCACATCTGCCACCCCCCGGCAGCGGGCGATCACCGCCGGACGGCGATCGATGTTGCCGTTCCACACCCGCCGCGCCGCGTCGTAGCCCTCGTCGGCGCTCCGGAGCAGCTCGCCGCCGAAGACCGACTGCAAGGCGATGAACGCACCGTCGTCCACGACCGCGACGTCCACGAGCACCTCGTCCATCCCGACCATCCCTCCATCGAGCCGCCGCCTCTACGACGGTGCGATCGCCATCTTCGTCCTCGGACGGAGCCACCCGCAACCCATTGCCAGTTGTCGCCGGCGCTCGTGCCTTGCGATCGGCCCGGCGCTTGGCGAGTCCACTGGCAACGGCGGGAAGGACGATCACGATGGCGAGGACGGCGAGCAGGGCCCACCAGCGGTCGCGCATCCACGGGATCATGGTGTCGATGACCCAGCCCTGCTCGCCGTCGTCGGTGCCGAACAGGGCCCGGCGGGTGGTGGGGATCGTCAGCGCGAACACACCGACGAGCAGGGTGGCCGTGAGCAGCACGCCGAAGATCCGCGGCGACATGCTCCACACGCCGAACGCGCCGATGTACAGGCCGCGCCAGCGTGAGGGCGAGGCCGGTGAGGCCGGCGACGGTGCCGCTCTGCGCGCCGAGCAGCACCCCGACGGCGACGAGCGCGGCGCCCGCGGCGATGAGGCGCCGGGGCCAGAAGCCGACGGCGTTGGCGGCGCGGTAGCCGGTCAGCGTCGTGGTGCGGGCGGTGGCGAAGACGGTGCCGATCGTGGCCGGCGGCTTGTCGACAGCGGTCGCCGCGGCGGTGGCGACGGCCGCCGACTTGGCCAGCGTTCTGGTGAACAGCGGCTCGCCGCGCTCGCCGCCCAATGTCTCGGCGGGGACCGGGCAGGTCGGGAGGAGGGCGACGAGTGCAGCCCGATCGGGGTCGGTGGTCGTGGCGTCCGGCTGCGGCGGCTTCTCCCGGAGCAGGCGGGCGGCGCGCCCGGACGCCACGCGGGCGACGGCGAGCCGCGCCGCTGCCTCCGCCTGGGCGCCCTGGCCGGCGACGTCGAGGACACGCGTCGCCCAACTCTGGTCGCGCTTGGTGGGCGTGGCGAGTGCCTCGCGGGCGACGACCGGCAGCTCGCCCTCGACGATCGGTCGCTGCCACGCGGCGGCCAGCCAGAGGGCGGTGGCGGGGAGGCTGAGCGGCAGCTCGTCGTCGCGGTCGAGGAAGCCGAGCTCGGCGCGGGCGGCTGCGGCCTCGGCCGGGTACTGCTGGCTCGACGATCCCGACAGCTCGTCGAGGCGACGGAAGAAGGCATCGCCGCGGCTCTGGTGTCCGGCGCTGCCGTCGTCGGTGACGACGTCCGGGATCGGCGTCGACCACGGCGAGGATCCGCCGCGGGTCGAGGAGGACGTGGACGAGCCAGCCGGCGCCGTCCAGGCGTCCCCACATCCAGTCGTTGGCCCGCCAGGACGCCTTGTAGAAGGCGCCGAAGTGGTGGAACTGGGTTCCGGTCAGCTTGGTCGTCGGGTCGTCGCGCGCCGGATCGAGCAGCGAGCGCGTCGTGGCGCTGACCTGGACGAGCTCGACCTTCTGCTCGACGTCGGCACCGACGGGCTGCATCGATCGATCCATCACGTACAGGGCGACCAGGCGAGCTCGCCACGACGAGAGGTCGTCACCGAGGAACTCGACGAACGTGCCGAGCTTGACGATCGCCGCGTCCGCCGCCGGAGTCCGCGTTCCACTGGGCGTGGCGACGATCGTCCGTCAGCACCGGGGCGAGCTCGGACAGGGCGTCGTCCAACGAGGTCCAGGCGGCCGACAGCCCGCCGTCGCCGCGTCGTGGCCGCGGTCCTGGGCTGGGCGTGCGTGAGCACCATCTGAGCGGCGAGGTCGGGCAGCGACGGCGGTGCATCGCCGCGTGACGCGTCGAGCATGACGGATGCGACATCACCCTGGATCGAGTCGCCCGTGGCCGGCGGGAACGCGGCGTGGACACGCGTGCCGAGGCCGGCGAGGGTCATCCGCTCGGCCGGCGACGGGTTGCTCGCGTACGCCGAGCTGGATCAGGCTGATCACGATCGCCTTGACACCGTCGAAGGCGGACCGACCCGAGGCTGGCGAGCTGCTCGGCGGTCGTGTCGCGCCCTGGCGGTTGCCACGACGCCGTCACGGCCTGCGCCGCGGCCCTGCAGCAGGCGGCTTCGATCACATGTCCGAGGGCGAGCTCGTCGCGCCATGCCGTGGGGATCTCGTCGGCCGGCATCGTCGAGAGTTGCCGCATGAGGGCGCGCACCACCGGGCGGACGAGCCGCTCACCCTCACGGGCCACGTAGTCCGACCATGCTCCCGGCGTCGGGAACACGCTCGTCCAGGCCGTCGACGGGGTGCCGTCGCCAGCGCTTCTGGTCACCTGCAGACCCAGCTCGGCGAGGCGCAGCCGGCTGTCGCGCCGTGCGTCGACTCGCTCGTTGTGCGCCTTGATCGCCGACAGCTCGGCGGCGATGCTCTGGTTGAAGGCGGCGCCGACGTCGCGCACGAGCGCGCCGGCGAGGTGCAGCGGGTGGTCGATGGACGCCGACGGCGCTGGATCGGTGTCGGGCTTCGGGATCCCACCTGGATCCGGCACGATGTAGAGGAGGACGCGGCGGACCTGGTGGCCGTGCGCCGGTTGCTGGAAGATCGAGTCGAGGATCGGTCCGATCGGGCGGTTGGCCAGGATGCCGCCGTCGGCCGCCCAGTGCGGCCTGGTGGCGCTGAGGTAGCGATCCATCGCCGGTCGCGTCGGCGGACCGTCACCACGCGTCGTGACGGGTTGGCGGTAGGGGATGAAGGCCGGCTCGAACGCGGCGGGGAAGCTGGCGCTCGCCCGCGCGGCCAGTGCCAGGGCGTGACGACCGGGCTCGGTGCGCAGGTCGTGCTCCGTGAAGCGGAACAGGCCGAGATGGTTGACGTCGGGCACCAGTGTCCCGTAGCTGTCCGTGAACCGGCCGGTCTCGCCATCGAGCAGCGTCGTCGTGATGTGCACCGTCGTCGGCCTGGCGAGCGCCGACATCGGTGCGTCCGGACGACTGATGCTGCGATCGAGCTGTTCGAGCAGCACGCCATCCCCGCGCAGCAGCGATGGCGGGTTGCGCGCCGCCGGATCGCGCAGCAGCAGGTCGATGTCGCCGGCCGTCAGCCAGACGTCACGCAGCCACCCGAGGTCCCAGCCGGTCGCGTGGCACAGGCCGAGCAGCGCGGCGTTGATGCCGCCGGCGCTCGTGCCCGCCAGGACGTCGATGCGCACGACGACGTCGAGCAGGTCGAGCAGGGCCCCGTAGAGGTCGCGGACACGTCGATCGTCGGGGGTCAGCGCATCGGCGTCGGGCGGCGGCCCGTGCTCCCTGCGCCGGCTCGCCTGGTCGAGGAGGTTCAGCTCGCGGGCGACGCCGCCCATCCAGATCGCCAGGCTGACGCCGCCGGTCATCGCTGTGGCGAAGCGGATCTCCTGCGTCGCCGGCGTGACAGGAACCGACGACGGCCCGCCCGTGTCGGTCATCGATCGGCCCCGTCGACCGACCCGATGTAGCGGAGGGCGGACAGGCTGGCGAGGAACGTGTACGCGCCGCCGCGGGTGCGGACGAGGCGGGGAATGCCGGGGATCGAGATGACGCCGGATGTGGTGGCGATGTCGAAGCTGCTCTCCGCCGGGTCGTTGGCGCCGAGCAGCGGGTCGTTCGAACCAGTGAGCCGGGGGTGCTGCAGACCCAGGTTGAGCCAGTCGCACTGCACCGCCTCGAACTGGGCGGCGAGGTCGGCGCAGATGAAGTTGCCGAGGAGCCCGCGCTCGACGTCGTCGGGATGTTCACGGTCGAACGCCGGGCCGTAGGGCATGCCCCTGCGGACGAGGCGCCGGGTGTTGTTGGCGATGCGCTGGACGATCCTGGCGTTGCGTGGGTTGCACCGGCGGGTGTGGGCGCCGATCGGGCAGCGCAGGCCGGTCTCGTCGTCGACGTAGTCGAAGTCGGTGAGCGACACGCCCGGGGTGGGCGACGGCCGGTCGGGTGAGAGCGCCAGCGGGGTGCCGTCGCGCCACCGACCGCACAGCCGTGCGGCGACGACTTCGCGCATCGCGTCGTGGCGGGTGCCGCCCGGCGTCACCGTGGCCTCTGCACCTCGTGGCAGCAGCTCCTCCGCTCGCGGGTCGCCCAGGACGTGGTCGGCGGCACGATCGAGGAAGGTCTCGAACCCGGAGGCGTCCTGGGCGAGCACGCGGAACGCGGAGAAGGCGCCGTTGCGGCCGAGCTCGTCGGGCTGCGGGACGCGCCACGTGACTCCCTCGAGGGCGGTGGGGTGGCCGAGCAGCACGGTGCCGAGCGGCGCGAGCGGCTGCGGGTCGGCCTCGTCGGTGGGATCGTGGATGCCGATGAACCGGGGCTGGGAGATGTTGTCGCGATAGTTGAAGTGGACGGTGTCGGTGGCGAACCACGCGCCGTTGACGGCACCGAGGAGCTCGAACCGCCGGCGCACGGTCCGCTCAGCGCGTGCTGCTGGACGTCGTCGAGCAGTTGCTGCGAATCGGCGTGGATGGTGGCGATGACGTGAACCCGGTCGGGTTCGGCGAACGGCTCGCTCCACGTGGCGGGCGCCGACTCGCCGATGTCACCGAGCAGCTCGTGACGGGCGGCCATGCCCTGGACGTAGGGCGGCGGGAAGCTGTCCAGCGTCGACGCCGGCAGCTCCAGCGCACGGAGCCCCTCGAACGTGATGGCGAGGTTGAAGAAGGTGTCGGGCTTGTCCCCCGGCGCCCACGGTGCCGCCGTGGTGATCGCAGGTACCGAGCCGCCGCCGTTCGCCGCCGACCCGATCCAGCGGCGCGCGATCGGCGCGTCGGCGACCCGCAGGACGAGGTGCCGCACGCGGCAGCTTGGTGTAGCCGCGGAGGATGTTGCCCTGCACGTCGGCGAGATCGACGGTGACGGTGCTCACCATCCCATCCCGACGTGCTCGCGGATCTGGGCGACCGAGTACCCGGGGTAGGCCCGGTAGGCGCCGAGGAGGACGTTCGGGTTCTCGAGCATGCGCAACGCCAGGGCGCGGCTGAGGGCGCGGACGTCGCGGAGGTCGGCGATCTGCGTCACATCGTCTGGCATCTGGAAGAGGTCGTGGCGGTGGACCCAGTCGACGAACTCGTCGATGTGTTCCTTGCAGGGCGTCGGGGGTGGCTCCTTGACGATGCTGACGATGGCGTCGAAGGCGTGGCCGAGCGTGACGATGAAGTCGCGGATGTACGTGCGGAAGTCACCGTCGTAGTAGGAGAACATCAAGAGGTTGTCGTCGACGATGGCGAAGCGGGCGAAGTGCACGGTGCCGACGTTGTCCAAGGCGCTGTAGATCTCGTCGACACCGGTCGCCACGACCGCCGCAGCGCGAGCTCGGCCGACCGCCGTCGTGTCCTCGAGCGGCATGACCAGGCTCATCGTGCGCATCACGTTGTCGGTCGGCTGGCGGGCAGGCGGCGGGCCGCCCTCGGCCGGTGCGGCGTGCTCGCGCCACGCCCAGAAGCGCACGAGCAGACGCTCGAAGGCTCCGCTGCAGCCGGCCCATCAGGATCCGTCCGTCGAGGCGCTCGCACCGACGGGGCATCCGATGGCCCGACGCTCCTCGGCCGCCAGCGCGTACACCTCCCCGCGGGCGCGGAGGATCTCGTCGCCGGACGCCTCGATCCCCGGCGCGAGGCGCATCGGGTTGTAGCTCAGGCGCTCACACTGGGCCTCCTGGTCGTCGGCGACGCGCTCGAGGCGCAGCGAGCCCATCATCACCACGCGGCGAGTCACCGGCCAGGCGGTCGTCGGGTCGTCGAACGCATCCCCGTCGTCGCCGATCGTCATCTTCAACTCGAAGCGCACCGGGGCGGCGTCGAGGCGGTGGCGCATCTCCGTGGAGAGGAAGTCCGCCGCGGCCGTGGCGGGATCGTCGAGCGGGCAGAGGCCGGCGACGGGTTGCCAGGCGAAGCGCACGTGCCGTCGCACACCGTCGGGGTCGACGACCACGAAGGTGTGGACGGCGTGGTACTTCACCCGCGCCCAGCTCATCGGCACGGCCTGTGAACCCGCACCGACGACACCCATCTGGGCATCGCGGTGGGCGCCGGCGTAGGCGAGCAGACCGGCGACGCCGCTGGCGATCTGGCCCGGTGGCGGATCGGTCAGCGGGAGCTCGAGTCGCAGCTGGTCGACGAGGCGCTGCCACCACCGCTCGCGGGTGACGCGGCGGGGCCGATCGGCCGTGGCGACGGCGAGGAACTCGGGCCTGGTGCGGGCGATGAAGACGTCGAGCGACACGGCGATGAGGTCGACGTCGGCGCCGCTCGGCAGGTGGAACTTCGTCGCCATGCCGCGGATGTCCTGCCACTGGTCGTGGCGTTCGGCCTCGCTCGACGCGTTGGAGAAGCGGACGGTGACGGGCACGGGCTGCCCCTGGAAGTGCTCGGCGACGCAGTGCCGGCGAGCCACGTCGGAGGCGGTGAAGTGGCCGAGCACGCCGAGCCCGTGCGTGTGCGCCCAGCGGGAGTCGGGCTGGTGGTGGACCACGTCCTTGCGCAACGCGTCGAGCATCTCGTCGGCCGTGATCCGCCCTGCACTGTTGCCCGTCATCGCAACAATCCCTCTCTCTGGCGCCCAACGGCTGGCCGCGACCAGCGGACGACCAGCGGTCGACCGACTGGCGGAGCCCGGGTGGGAGTCTGTCACAATCGCCTCGTGCGGAGGACGAGCGCTCCGACCGGCACGATGACCTTCGTCTTCACCGACATCGTGAGCTCGACCCGCCTGTGGAGCGACCCGTCGGCGATGGGACCGGCGCTGCGGATGCACGACGACATCGTCCGGGACGTCTTCGTCGCCGAGGGCGGCTACGTGTTCTCCGCCACCGGTGACGGCTTCGGGGCGGCGTTCACACACCCCGATCGAGCGATCACCGCGGCAGTGCAGTTGCAACGACGCCTGCGCGACACCACCTGGCCCGAGGGTGCCGACATCGCCGTTCGCATCGGCATGCACCTCGGTCAAGCGGAAGCTCGCGACGGCAACTACTTCGGACCGCCGGTCAACCGGACCGCGCGCGTCATGGCGATCGCCCAGGGCGGGCAGATCGTCGTCACGGCGACGGTCCGCGACTCGGCGGAAGGTTGGCTGCCGGAGGACATCAGCCTGGTGCCGCTCGGTGCGGTGAGCTTGAAGGACATCACCGAGCCGATCGAGGTCTACTCGGTCGCCAGCGAGGGCGTCGTGGTCGCCCTGCCGCCCGAGCGGACCGCGGTCGAGGTGGCCGGCAACCTGCCGGAACGGCTCGTCAAGCTCGTCGGGCGCTCGGCCGCGCTGTCCGAGGTGGTCGCCGCGCTCGAGGAGCACCGGCTCGTCAGCCTGGTCGGCGTGGGCGGGGTCGGCAAGACCTCCCTGGCGGTCGAGGCCGGTCGACGCGTCCGTGGGTACACCGACGGTGTCTGGCTCGTCAAGCTGGGTCAGATCGGCGAGGAGCGGGCCGTCGTGACCAGCCTCGCCGACGCGCTCGGGCTGTCGGCGACGTCGATCACGATGGACGTGCTCATCGACAACGCCCTGCGGGCGCGGCGGATGCTGCTGCTCGTCGACAACTGCGAACACCTCATCGATGCGGCGGGCGACGCCGTCAGTGCGATCCTCGCCGGCACGCCCAACGTCGACGTGCTGGCGACCAGCCGCGAACCGCTCCAGCTGCCGGGCGAGTACGTCGTGCGCGTGCCCCCGCTGGCGCTCGGACGTCCCGACACGTCGCTCAGCGACGCGGCCAGCCTGTTCCTGCGCTGCGCCGCGGAGAGCGGCACGCCGCTCGACGGGGCGACGCACGGTCGAGCGGTGGAGGAGCTGTGCCGGCGGCTCGACGGGCTGCCACTGGCGATCGAGCTGGCGGCGGCGAAGACCCGGGCGCTCGATCCCGCCCGCCTCGTCGACCCTGCTCGACCACCGCTTCCAGCTGCTCGGCACGCAACGGCACTCGGGCGACGCGCGCCACCAGACGTTGCAGGCCACGTTCGAGTGGTCGTACGAGCTGCTCAACCTCCGCGATCGAGCGGTCTTCGATCGGCTCGGGCTGATCGCCGGCCCGTTCGACCTGGACGACGCGCTCGCGCTGTGCGCCGGCGAGGTGTCCGAGATCGACGTCATCACGTCGATGGCATCGCTCGTCGACAAGTCACTCGTCCAGCGCGTCGGGACCTCCCCTCCGTTCCGCATGCTCGAGTCCGTCCGCGAGTACTCGGTCAGCCGGCTCGTCGCGGCGGGCGGGGACCCCGCCATCCGCAGGTTGCATGCGCAACGGTTCCGCGACCTCGCCGCTGATGTGCGCCGGCGGTGCGTCGGCCCTGACGCCCGCGTGATCGCCGATCGTGTCGCCGCCCAGATCCACGACTTCGAGGCGGCGGCCCGCTGGGCAGCAGCGAACGGCGAGCTCGACTGGGCGCTGGCCATCGTCGTCGATCTCAACACCTTCGGGTTCCAACGAGGCTGGCGAGCGGCGCCCAACTGGCTCGCCGAGCTCCTGGAGCACCCACCCGAGCCGCTCCCCAGCGGCTGGGCCGACTTCCTCGCCGCCTCGTCCGCTGTGGCGGTGCACGAGCTCGGGGCGGTCCGGCGTGCCCGCCAGCTCGCCGAGGCCGCGCTGTCCGTGGATGCCGACGACCCGCAGGCGCTGATCGTGCTCGCCCATCTCGCCCGCGACGGGAGCGAGTGCCGCCAGCACGGTCGCCGGGCGAGGGAGGCGGCAGCGGCCCGCGGCGAGCTGCCCTGGGAGCTGATCGGCCTCACGTACGAGGCCTTCGGCGAGCTCGTGGTCGGCGATGCCGCCCAGGCCCTGACGCTGGCCGGTGAGCTGCGCCGGCGCGGCGACGAGCTCGGCGACCGCGGCACGATCGGGTGGTCGCACTACGTCGTCGCCCGCGCCCTGTCGTCGACGGAGCCGGCGCGTGCGCTCGTCGCCCTCGACGTCGCTCGGGAGATCGCCGACGAGGTCGCCAACCCGAACCTCGAGATCAGCTCGCGCCGCCATCGCGCGCTCGGCGCTGATCACCGGAGAGGACCCGGTGGCGGCCGAGACCGAGATCCGCTCCCTGCTCGATCGCACGCTGGAGCTCGGCGAGGTGGACCAGGCCCGGCGGACCTGTGCGCTCGCCGGGGTGACACGGGCGATGCGCGGCGACGACGACACCGCTGCGCTGCTCATCGGTCGGCTCGGGCTGCCGAACCGGACACCCGCCGACCTCGTCCACTACGAACGCATCGCCGGAGCGCTCGCCGAGCGCCTCGGCGACCGCTACCAGCCGCTGCTCGCCCGCGGTCGATCCATGTCGATCGGCGCGACGATCGACCTCACGATCACGGCCCTGACTCCTGGGACGTCGCCGGCGTCGTAGCGGGGAGGCGGCTGTCGCGTCGAGCGATGACGACCCGTCCGCCTGAGCCGAGCTCGACGCCAAGCCGGTGACCGATCTCGATCATCGAGATGGCGTCGCCCTCCCATCCGTGATCACCGAGCAGCGCAGCGGGGTCGTCGGTCCTGAACTGGAACGGTGCGCCGAGACTGGCGAACAACTCGATGAACGGCTGTGGCGGGCCCGGCGTGGCGCTCATCAAGTCGGCCACCAAGTACGAGCCTGGGGCAGCCAGACGGTACGTGTCGTCGAGCAGCTGACGCACGGCCGTCTCCGGAAGGTAGAACAGCAGGCCTTCGGCGACCCACGCGCTCGGACGATCCGACTCGAATCCAGCCGTCACGAGCGCATCGGCCCACGGCCTCCGTAGATCGGTGGCGACGACACGGCGATCGCAGCGAGGTGTCGCACCGGCTGCGTCGAGGATCGGCTCCTTGTGCCTGAACACCTCAGGCTGATCGAGCTCATACACCCGCGTGCCGTCCGGCCAATCGAGCCGGAACGCTCGCGTGTCCAAGCCGGCCGCCAGCAAGACGATCTGGCGGATCTCCGAGATCGGTGGTGACGCCGATCAACCAGTCGTCGAAGTATCGATGTCGAACGACGTACAACGGCGAACCGTTCGACGCGGTCGGGCCCAACGCGCCACGCTCGATGAGTTCGAAGCCCTGCGCACCGGCCAGCGGACGAGCCAGCGGGTCCGACAACAGACCACCTTCTCTGTCGGTCTCGAGGGCGCGGGCGGCCGCGGTCACCAGCGCAGTGGCGCCGACACCTTCCATCACTCACCATGCCATCCCCGAGCTCATCGGTGAGAGATGTGCACTCCTGGTGCGCGCATCTCTCACCTCGGGCTGTGAGCGGGCATACCCTGCGGCCATGCTCCGGTCCGACGATCAGTGGCAGCTTGCGCGGTGCGACGCTTCGCCAACGCGACCTCAGCGGCGCCACGTTCGACACCTGCACGCTGGAGGGCGCCCGGTTCCGGGACTGCAACCTGTCCGGCGTGATCGTCGTGGCGTCGTATGTCGAGAACCTGCGTGTCTCGAGCCTGCATGGTCAGGGCGGACGGGTCATCGTCGATGACGTCGATGTCTCGGAGTACGTGGCGGCCGAGCTCGACAGTCGGTTCCCGGAACGGGTGGCGCTGCGCGCCCTGAGTGCTCCGGATGACTACCGGTCCGTGTTCGGAGTGCTGGAGGCGCGCTGGGACGAGACGCTGCGGCGAGCGGAGCGACTTCCGGAAGCCGCCCGACACGAACGGGTGGACGGGGAGTGGTCGCTCGTGGAGACACTGCGGCATCTCGTGTTCGCCGACGATTGCTGGATCAGCCGGCAGTACCTCGAGACCGCCGATGCGTTCCACCCACTCGCCGTGCCGACCACCGACTACCCCGTCGACCAGCGTGCTGCCTTGGGACTGGATGAGGAGGCGCAACCGGCATATGACGACGTGCTCGCCGTGTTCCGTGATCGCCGGAGCCGGCTGCGTGAGCTGCTCAGCACCCTCACTCACCACCGATCTCGAGCGGCCGCGTACCGCAGTCATCGCCCCCGCGTGGGGCGAGGAGACCCACACCGGCGCCGAGTGCCTGCGGGTCCTCCTGGAGGAGTACTCGTCCCACCGCCGCTACGCCGAACGCGACCTCTCTGTCCTCGAGGCCGGCTGAACCATCACGACGAGGTGCTCACGGTTGCTCGTGCTTGTGCTGGATCGAGGCGGCGGAGAGTTCGGCGCGGTTCCGTAGGCCGGTCTTGGCGAAGACGTGCTCGAGGTGGGTCTTGACCGTCCCTCGGCCCATCAGGAGCCGTTCGGCGATCTCAGGGTTGGTGAGCCCTTCGGCGACGAGATCGACGACGTGCTGCTCGGTCGGGGTGAGGCTGGCCCAGCCGTGGCGGGGCCTGGCGCGCTCGCCGCGTGCTCGGCGGGCGTAGGCCACCGCGTGCGTGAGGTCGAGGGCGAGACCCTCGCGCCAAGCGGCATCGGCGCCGTCCCCGAGGTCGTCGCGAGCCGAGCGCACGGCGTCGTCGTGGCGTGCGCTGTTCGCCGCGGAAGCGCCACTGGTAGCCGGTCTCGTCTCGTAGCCGGTGCGCGGCGGCGAGGAGGCGGAGGGCCTCGGCGGAGCTGTCCGTTGCCGCGGCGGCGGCGCCGAGCGCTTCGAGCGCGTCGACGGCGATCAGCCGGAGTCCGTGTTGGTGGGCGAGTCGCAAGGCTTCGTGCCAGTCGTCCTCGCTGCCGTCGAGCAGACCGGTGACGGCGTGGGCCATGGCCTGTTTGGTGGCGCCGCCGGCGCGGAGCGACTCGGCGATCGTCCTGGCTGCCGCCAGGTCGCCGCGATCGACGGCGTCGCGTGGATCCAGCCATGGATCGACGGGGCCCGGCAGCGGTGGACGGGGCTCCGCTGCGCTCGTCGCGCAGCAGCTCGCAGACAGTAGACCGCGGCGTCGAGGAGCTGATCGGAATCGGGGACCTGCCGGGCGACGGCGCGTCGGGCCGCCTCCGTCGCGGCGCGCGACAGCGGCCTCGGTCGCGACGGAGCAGCCCTCCGGTGAGCAGCAGCCGGTAGCCGTGCTCCTGCATCGCCCGGGTCGGCACTGTCGACGAGCTCGTAGCCGGCCGCGATCACGGCGGCAAGGTCACCGAAGACCAGTTCTTGCCAGCCGTGTGCGGCGCGGGCGTAGTCGCGGATGTACCGGCTGTGATACGAGGCGGCGGCAGCGTCGGCCTCGAGCATCGCCTCGCGTGCGCGTCTCGGGTTCGTCGAGAGGCGGTATCGATGGCCAGCCGGATCGCGGCCAAGGCGACGGCGAACGGCTTGTCGTGCTCGCGCGCCTGCCGCAGCAGCTCCCGGTCGGTGGACGGCGACATCCCCAACAGCCACCTCGACAGCGCTTGGCACAGCTCGTCGTCCAGTTCGACTGCCCGCGTCTCGCAGCGCGACAACAGCTCGGCGAAGGCCTGCGGGCCACGAAATCCGAGCACAGGGATCGCCGCGGACATGGCGGCTCGCAGCCACAGCTGGGGGTGTTGCTGCTCGACGGCTGGTGTCAGGAGCGTGTCGAACGCGGGCATCGCGTCGCCGGCCCGTCCCGTTCCCATGAACGCTCGGGCCAGCGGCCACAGCAGTCGTAGACCGAGCTCGGAGTCCCGGTCCGCCGCCCACGACAGGGCGGCGACCAGATCATCATGGTTGGCGTCGACGAGTGCGATCGACGTCGTCGGTCGGACCGGTGATCCCGAGCCCCTCGAGCCGGTCGCACCACCACGCCGAGTGGGTGTCGCGCAGGCTCGTCAGCTCGCCGGCTTCGCGTGCCCGGTTGACGGCGAACGCACGGATCGTCTCGAGCAGACGGTACGGCGACTCGCCGTCGGGATCGTCGGCGAGCACCAGGCTCTTGTCGACCAGCCGGCTGATCGTGTCGAACACGGCGATCGCGTCCACATCGCCGATGCGGCCACGACGCCTTCGGCGGCCAGCAAGGAGAAGGGCCCGGCGAACACGCCGAGGCGTCGCAGCACGCGCCGCTCGAGATCGTCGAGCAGGTCGTAGCTCCACTCCACCGAGGCCGCCAAGGTCTGCTGACGCGGCATCACCATCCGCGATCCGCCGGTCAGGAGGCGGAATCGGTCGTCCAGCTCGGTGGCGATCTGCTCGATGCTCAGGTGTCGACAGCGGGCCGCGGCCAGCTCCACCGCCAACGGGATGCCGTCCAGACGATGGCAGACCTGGGCGATGGCCGCCGCGTTCGTCTCGTTCACCGTGAACGACGGCCGCGCCCGCCGTGCCCGGTCGACGAACAGGTTGACGGCGTCGTACTGCGACAGCGCCTCGACCGGCAACAGCGCGTCTCTGGGTGGCGACGCGAAGCGACGGCACCCGCCAGGCGACCTCGCCGGCCACGCCCAGCTGTTCACGGCTGGTTGCCAGCACGGACACGTCGACGCCGGCTCCGAGCACGGTGACGACGAACTCGGCGCACTCCGCGATCAGATGCTCGCAGTTGTCCAGGATCACCAGCGAGCGTCCGCCCTCGGCGAGCTCGACCGCGGCGACCTCCGCGGGCGCCACCCCGGGCGTCTCGGGCAGGCCGAGCGCCTTGAGCGTGGCGCGACCCACCGAGCCCGACGCCTCGGGTCCCGGCCAGCTCGACGAACCACACGCCGCCGGGGAAGGCGGCGAGCACTTCGGCGCCCACGGCCAACGCCAGACGCGTCTTGCCGACGCCGCCTGATCCGGTCAGCGTCACCAGCCGCTCGCCGTCGAGGGTGGCCACGAGCTCGGCGATCTCGGCCCGCCGGCCGATCAGCGGGGTCAGCTGCAGGGGGAGGTTCTGCCGATACGCATCCAACGACATCAGCGGCGGGAACTCGGCTTGGAGATCCGGGTGTCACCAACTGCCAGACCCGTTCAGGGCGCCCGAGGTCCTTGAGCCGGTGGCGCCCCAGGTCGGTCAGGGTCATGCCGTCGCCCAGTTCGTCGGCGACCAGCGCGGCGGTGACGTCCGACAGAAGCACCTGGCCGCCGTGCCCACACGACCGCAGCCGGGCGCAGCGGATGACAGCCAGACCGAAGTAGTTCCCCTCGTCGCGCAGCTGCGCTTCCCCGGTGTGCAGCGCCATGCGAACGTTGAGGGCCAGCCCGTCGGCCCACTCCTCCGCGGCGAGCAGCCGCTGCGCCGTCATCGCCGCCCTGACCGCGTCAGACGCCCGACTGAACGCCGCCACGACGCTGTCGCCCTCACCCTGCTCCACCGGACGCACACCGCCGTGTGAGGTGATCGCCTCGTCGAGGATGTCGTAGTGCCGCGGCACCGCCGCCGTCAGCGCCTCGGGTCGCCGCTGCCAGGCACGGGTCGACCCCTCGATGTCGGTCATCAGGAACGTCACCGTCCCTGTCGGCAGCACGAAACCCTCCCGTCGTCGCCCGCCATCCGCGTCCCCGACGAACAGCGGTGTGGGCACCCTCGACAGCACAGTCTCGCTCATCGGGATCACTGTGAACGCCCGGCACCGACCGAACATCTGCCATGTGGCAGATCTGCGAGCACGGCACCACGACGCGAGCAACGTCAGCTGGCCTTCCACGCCTGGGGCTGGAGGAACTCGTCGAGGGGGACGCGTCCGGCGAGGTTGTCGATGGTGCCGACGAGGCTGGCGAACGCGCACTCGGCGACGAGTTGGAGGAGGTCGGCGTCGGTGAGCCCGACCTGGTAGGCGCGCTGGACGACGTCGCCGGAGACCTTGCCGCGGTCGAGGGCGACGTGGCGGGCGAAGACGTACACGGCGGCGTGGACCGGATCGGTGGGCTCGGATCCGGCTCGCATTGCGTCGATGTCGGCCTCGTCGACGCCGAGGTTTCCGAGCATCGTCGAGTGGAACGCCACGCCGTAGGCGTTGTCGACGGCGACGCCGACAGCGACGCCGGCGACCTCGCGGTGGACCGGGGTGAAGGTGGGGTCCGCCACGGCGCGACGGAGCGCGTCGAAGCCGGCGAGAAGCGTCGGGCTGACGGCGGTGGCGGCGGCGAGGTTGGGGACCAAGCCGACGTCGGCGGCGATGCCGTCGAGCAACGGCCGCGAGTCGGCAGGGACCTGATCAGGGGTGAGGACGGTGAGGTTCATGGACACGATCATCCGCACTCGATGGGCGGGCTGCCATTCCCTGCGAGGGAAGCGACGCCGAGCCAGCCCAGGCGTAGCGTCGCCGGCATGTCGGCATCGGTGACGTTGGAGCGAGACCGATTCGGTGACGTGGTGCGCTACTGGCGGCGGGTCCGGGCGATGAGTCAACTCGACCTGGCGGCGGCGGCGTCAACCACGCCCCGCTACATGAGCTTCGTGGAGACAGGGCGCTCCCAACCCAGCCGGGAGATGGTGCTTCGCCTCGCTGCCGCCCTCGATGTGCCGCTTCGCGACCGCAACGGCCTGCTCGTGGCCGCCGGGTTCGCCCCGATCTACCCCGAACACGACCTCGACCACCCGGCGATCGATCGGGTCATGACGGCGCTGGACCACGTGCTCGAGCAGCACGCGCCGTACCCCGCGGTGGTGATGAATCGGCGTTGGGACGTCGTGCGGGTCAACGATGGCGCCGCCCGCCTGTTCGCCGGCCTGTGCGCACCCGACCCGGTACCCGATCCAGCGAACGTGCTGCGACTGATGCTCGAACCCGGTCCGGTGCGCACCGCGGTCGAGAACTGGGACGACGTGGCCCCGTCGCTCCTCGAACGGGCACGCCGCGAGGCCGTTGGCGGGGTGCTCGATCTGACGACCGCCGACCTCGTCCACCGGCTGCGAGCCGGGCCCGACGCGACGGTGTTCGCTGCGGCGCCACGCTCGATCGCCCCACTCGTGCCCGTCATCGACGTCCACTTCAAGTACGGCGAGACCACCCTGCGCTGGTTCTCGATGGTCTCGACCGTCGGCACACCGGTCGACATCACCGCCCAGGAACTACGCCTGGAAGCGTTCTTCCCGTCCGACGACGACACCGCGGCCCGTTGGCGTGTCATCAGCTCCGCCGCCGCCAGATGAACCCGACCGACGACCTACGTGGTCGCCTCGACGAACTGCTCGACGGATATCGAGCATCGCTGCATGACAGCCTCGACGGATTGACCGAACAGCAGGTGCGGCGGCGACTGGTGAGCTCCAAGACGACGTTGCTCGGTCTGCTCAAGCACGTCACCTACGTCGAAGGAGTGTGGTTCGACCAGGCCGTCACCGGGCGGTCGTACCGGCAGATCGGAATCGCCAGCACGCCCGACCGGTCCTTCACGCTGACCCGCTCGGACACGATCGCCTCGGTCCGGGCGGCGCATCAGACGAGATGCGCCGCATCGCGCCGGACGATGGCGAACCTGAGGTTTGACGAGATCGTCGAAGGTCGTGGCGAGCGGCCGGTGTGGGCGCTGTACCTGCAAGTGCTCCGCGAGCTGGCACAGCACGCCGGTCACGCCGACATCCTCCGCGAACTGCTCCTCGCGGAACGTGAGTAGCTCGCCGGCGTCGCCTGCATCCACAGCGGTCAGTCGTTGTCGATCGCGTTGCCGGTCGGGTCGAGCACGTACCACACGCCGCCCTGACCCTGACCGTTGGTGTCGCCTGGGGCGGAGTCGCCTGCGAAGAAGTAGAGCGGCCAGCCGTTGTACGTGACCTGGATGCCCGCCGCCGGGTGCTCGGTGGTACCGAGCAGCGACGCGTCGACGCCGTCGCCACCGGTGAGCTGGCTGGCGTCGTCGACGGTCAGCGGCGGCCACGCCTGGGCGCACGAATCGGTGCAGGTCGGGGTGCCCTGGGCGTCGGGCATGAACAGGTAGACGGTCATGCCGTTGGCGGCGGTGAGGATCTGGCCGAGATCGGAGTCGGCGACGAGGACGGTCGCCTCCCCACCGGCGGCGGGGGCGGCGGTGGTCGTCACCGGTGTGGTTGCGGCGGGAGTCGTCGGCGCGACGGTCGTGGCCGGCGCGCTGGTGGTGGTCGGCGTCGGCGAGGCTTGCAGCTCGGCGAGTGCTTGCTGGAAGGCGGCCAGCGTCGCCGCGTCGACGACGCCGGTGGGTTCGACGCCGAGCGCGATCTGGAACTCCTGGAGGGCGGCGGTCAGCTCGTCGGTCCAGACGCCGTCGATGGGGCCTTGCCAGAAGCCGGTCAACGTGAGCACGGTCTGGACCGCGGCGGTGTGGGTCAGGTCGGCGGCCGCCGCTTGCAGGTCGAGCTCGGCCAACAGCTCGTCGAGCGCCTCGGCGGTGGCCCTGTCGACGAACCCGGTCTCGGGGAGGTCGCTGTCGGCCTGCAGTCGTCTTCACGGCATCGACGGTGGCCGGGCCGTAGATCCCGTCGATGGGACCCTCGTAGTAGCCGACCTGTTGCAGCTCGGTCTGCAGTGTCGTCGTGTACGCCGTCACCTGCTCGACTGCCTCGGCCTGCTGCTCGTCGGTGAGGCAGCCCGCATCGTAGAACAGCCTGAGCCATGCGATCTGGAGCGCGAACGCAGCCGAGTTGTACTCCGCGGTCGCCTCCGCCAGTGGGGTCGCCGCCGTGATCCCCTCGCCGGTTTGGGCGAGATCGTCCTCGGCCTGCTGGACGCGCTCGATCGTGGCCGGCGGAACGAGCGTGGTTGTCGTCGTGGTCGCGGGAGTCGTCGAGCTGGTCGGCACGCTCGACGCGGTGGCGATCGCCTCCACCAGTGCTGCCTGCGCGTCGGCGAGCTCCTGCCCGGCTGCGGCGAGGGCGGTCTTCGCCTCCTCGACCTCGTTCACCGAAGACGCCACCGTCTCGCGCGGCTCGACGAGGTCGGCGCCGAGCGTCTGGATGTCGCCGACGGTGGCGGCATCATCGGTGAACAGCTTGCCGTACCGGTCGAGCACCTCGATATAGCCCTCGGCGTCGACGCAGAACTGCTCACCGGCCGCCTCCAGCGCTTCCTGCGAATCGGTCACGCCCGACTCCGCCTCCTCGACCCGTGCCTCGGCCGCCGCCACCGGATCCTCCACCTCGCTCGTCGCCGGCGCCTCCGTCGTGCTCACATCGTCATCGTCGCTGCACGCCGACGCCATGAGGGCGACGGCGACCAACGCGGCCACGGACCGGCGCCTTCTGATGCTCAACCTCGTACGCACGCGCTCGACTCAGGACGCTTCGATGAATCGTCACGGGGTTGATGTTCGCGCAATCACGTGAACGCGTCAGGGCTTCGTCCTCGGCGGACCGTCGCGTCGTGCGTTGGCGCGGTAGACGACGGTGATCATGACGAACAGCGAGGCGGCAAGGGCGAGGGCGACGACGACTCGTACGGCGGGGGTTCCTCCGTCCGCAACGACGGCTCGCCGCAGCGCGTTGGCGCCGACGATGATCACGAGGTAGACCCACCATGGCGCCCACTTGGCTGACGTCCTCGCCTGCTCGTGCAGCTGCGGACTCATCACGGGTCCGCGATCGGGTGCCATCGGCTGTGGCGTGTTGTCTGTCTGGGCTGGGTTGGCGGGCCAACGTGTCTGGCTCGATCGCCGCGGCGTAGCGGCCACATCGGGACGAGCGCCTGCGTGTGTCCCACCTGTGCGCCGGTCTCCTTGTCGTCGGAGGGCGACGGCAACGCTGTTGATGGCAATGATCACGACGAGGGCTGTGGCCACCCACGACGCGACGCGGATCGCTTGTGGGATCTCCGCCGTGGTCACGATGAGGACGACGTGACGGACCAGATTGGCCGTGCCGAACGCCACGCCGTAGATCCACCACGGTGGACCCCACGGTGACCGACGGCTCGTGTAGGCGTGCAGAAGCTGACGAAGTTGGGAGTTCATGCCCGTTCTAACACAGCTGTGCTAGAACGTATTCCCGTGCCGATCCATGTCGACCACGAGGCACGACGATCGCAACTCGCACAGGCCGTCTGGCGGATCGTCGTGCGCGAGGGCGTCGCCGGAGCGTCCGTGCGGACAGTCGCTCGAGAGGCGGGGTTGTCGATGGGATCGGTGCGTCACTTCTTCGCCAGCCAGGATCGACTCCTGCTCTTCGCCGTCGAGGAGCTCGTCGAGCAAGCCCGCCGGCGAATCGAAGCGGGGACGCCGGCGCGGATCTCCTTGCTCGCCGAGGGGCGACCACTCGCCGCGGTCGCGGCGCTGCTCGAAGAGGTCCTACCGCTCGACGCCGAGCGGCAGACCGAGGCCACCGTCTGGGCCGCCTTCACCACCCCGCCGGCGACGAACCCCGAGATCGCCGTGCTTCGGGAGCAGGTCGACGAGGGTGTCCGGGAGCTCTGCCGCAACGCGCTCGATGCACTGCAAGAGCTCGGTGGGCTCCATGCCGATCGTGACCGTCGGATCGAGATCGAGCGGATGCACGCACTGCTCGACGGTCTGACCATCCACCTGACGATCGACCCGGCGCGCCTCGCTCCCGACCTCGTCAGGTCGGTCGTGCTGACCCACCTCGGCGAACTCTCCTCGGCCCCTCCCGCCCGGACGCCTGCTGACGGGAGGTAAATCCCGTTCAAGATCTCTCTGCCGCCCCGTCCGTACCGTGATGGCATCACCAGGACCACCGGTCACCGACCTTGAAGTCGGATCGGCGCATCGCGACGCGCGGCGAGCGCGCCTGCAACGTCGTCCAGCGGGATCCTCGAACGAACCCGTCACATTGACGGTACGAAGGGACTGGACGGCTCGCCAGATCCAAATGACGCGAGAATGACCGTGCCAAACACTCAGCTGGCGTCAACCCGGGGACTCGGCGTCGCCACCCTGATCAGCACTCGCTCGAGCGCATCGATCGCCTCGGCGACACCGCCACCGCGGACTGCTCCGAAGCCGAGGAGCAAGCCGCCGGGAGCCGTGCTGAACCGGTAGCACCGGCGAGCGATCCCGATCATCAGATCCTCAGCGGCAGCTGCGTCGTGGAGCGCACGGTCGTCACGCTGTCGACCCCGTCGATGAGCACCGCGACGTGCAGCCCGGCTGAGGCCGAGAGCGGCCGCACCGGCACCTGCAGCGAGCCCAGGCGGCGCACGATCTCGTCGCGTCGAGTGCGGTACTGGCGGGTGGCCCGCGTGATGTGCCGGTCGAGGTGACCGTCGGCGATCAAGCGGGTGAGCGTCGGCTGCGTCGGCCACGGCGGACACCAGTCGACGGCCTGGCGCAACGCGCGCACGGCGGGGATGATGCTGCGGGGCACGACGGCGAAGCCGACGCGCAGCGATGGCGACAGCACCTTGGAGAACGTGCCGAGATAGACGACCCGACCGTCCGGGTCGAGCCGCTGCAGCGGCTCGAGCGGCCGGGTGGCGTAACGGAACTGGCTGTCGTAGTCGTCCTCCACGATCGCCGCGTCGTGTCTCGCCGCCCAGTCGAGCAGCTGCAGCCGCCGTTGGCGGGAGAGCACGACTCCGAGCGGGAACTGATGCGACGGCGACACGTACACGACGCGTGCCCGGGCCGGGATCGCATCGACGACGAGCCCCTGGGCGTCGACGGGCACCCCGACGACCGTCAGACCGTGCGAGCGGAGGAGGTCGACCGCTGGTGGATAGCCCGGCTCCTCCATCGCCACGACGTCGCCGGGCCCGACCAGCGCCCGCAGCACGAGGTCCATGCCGTGCAACGCCCCAGCGGTGATCACGACCTCGTCGGCTGACGCCACGACACCGCGCGTCCGGCCGATCCAATGGGCCAACACGGCCCGGAGGTCGGCCGCACCAACCGCGTCGCCGTAGTGCGGCGGGGCCACCTTCATCGCCGCCGTGGCGCAACGCCGCCAGGCCTGCAACGGGAACAGGCTCGGGTCGACCGTGCCGGGTCTGAGGTCGTGGCGGGCAGTGGCCGTCGGGTCGCGGTCGAACGGCGTGATCGATGCGGCGAACGCCCGCGGCTGGATGGCTGTCCGAGGACGTACTTGCGACGGTGCCGCGACGGCGCTCGTGACGATCGTCCCACCGCGGCGACGACCGTCCACGTATCCCTCAGCGGCGAGCCGCCCGTACGCCTCCGTCACCGTGAACCGCGAGATCCCGAGTTGCACGGCGAGCGTCCGGCTCGAGGTCAGGGTGTCGCCCGCAACCAGCCGACCCTCGACGATCGCGTCGCGCACCTGGACGTAGATCTGCTCGGCGAGCCCCCGCTCGTCGCCGGGATCGATGAAGACCTCCACCGCCACAACGGTATGGGTCCTCGCCGTCGATCACGCCGGCCGGGTTTGCCACCGGTAGCAGCGCCGAAGCGACTCGCCAGGTTGCACCTGTGGCAGCCGGTGCCGGGCGGTTCCGGACGACCGCCCGGCGTGCTGGCGGAGCGGGTCGAGGCGCCTTCGCCGCCAAGCTGCTGGTCGGGAAGCTAGCAGCCGGGCCAATCAGCACGGTCGACGATTAGTCGCCGCGTAACGACATCACATCCGTGTGGCGGCCGCCCAGCAGCGCCGGAATGGCGACCACGAGCAGCGTGGCGGCCAGGACCGCGGGGACGGCGATGAGCGGTAGCAGCGGCGAGATGGTCGCGTTCCAGGCCACACCGAGGCGGTCACTGACGGCCCGCCAGGCGCCCACCCCGGCCAGCGTTCCGATGGGTGCGCCGATGAGGAAGGCCGTGGCGAGCACGAACGACGCTTGGGCGAGGATGGCGCGGGTGAGTGAGCGACCGGTCATGCCAAGTGCGTTCAGCACGGTGAGCTCGCGTCCGAGGAGGCGGGTCGACGTGGCGAACCCGTGGGCGAGGGTGGCCAGTGCGAGGGCACCGAGGAGCAGACCGAGTACGACCGGGACCACGCGGAGGTCGGGCCACGCCGCGAGCGACGCTGGGCGACGCATCTCCAGGATGGTGGCGAACGGGATCTGGGCGTGTAGCGACGCCGCCGCAGCGCCCACGTCGCCGTGAACGGCGACCACGAGCGACGACGCAACTCACGGACGACGACCACCGACGATGTCCAGCCGTCATGGTCTCCCGACGGTCGCCACATCGCCTACGTGGCGTATCGGAACCCCGATCGATCCGGCTGAGCAGCGTTGGCGGCTGACGGCGCGTTGGCGGGACGAGGCCGCGTCAGTCGGCGACCTCGACGATCAGCTCGATCTCCACGGAGATGTCGAACGGCAACTCGGCCATGCCCACGGCTGATCGGGCGCCACGGCCGGCGTCGCCGAACACCTCGATCAGCAGGTCCGAGCATCCGTCGATCACCTGAGGAGTCCGGTTGAAGCCAGCGGAGCAGTTGACCATGCCGAGCGTCTTGACGATCCGTCGAACCTTGTCCAGCGAGCCCAGCTCGTGCCGCATCACCGCAAGCAACTGCAGCGCAGTCAGTCGCGCCGCCTCGACCGCCGTCGGGAGGTCGACCGTGTCGCCGACCTTGCCGGTCACGAAACCGCCGTCCGCTCGCACGGGGCCGGCGCCCGACAGGTACAGCAGAGCGCCGGTTCGGACTGCTGCGACGTAGCTCCCAGCTGGCGGAAAGGGCGGCGGCAGATGGAGACCCAGTTCGATGAGACGCTGGTCGGCAGACATGTCCGCACCCTACGGCGCCCCGCCAGGCGGCCCGATTCGCCCCGATTCATCGGGCGATCGTTTCCCCTTTCCCCGTCTCGATGTACCCAGGGTGAGCATGGAGGCTCGGCGCCGACGCGCTGCTCGCGAGCGATCGATATGCTGCTGGCCCGGGGCGGGTGCCGGACGAAGGTGGAGAGACAGGGTGGGGGCAGCCACTCTCGAGGTGGACAGGCACGACCAACCGGGGATCGGCGGCCGGATCGCGTCGGCGTGGCGGGCGATCGGCCGACCCGCACGGGTGCTCACCGTGCTCGCCGCGCTGGCCTGCATCCTGCTGGCCGCGGTCTGGGTCGACGAGTCGCCCGCCATCGTCGCGTGCGGTCTCAGCGTGCTCGTGCTCGTCGTCGCCGCCCTCGTCGACGCCGTCGAGCACCGAATCCCCGACGTCCTCGTCCTCGCCGCCTCGCTCCCCGTCGTCGCCGCGCTGGTCCTTGCGGGTTCGCCCGACCTCGCCCGCAGTGCCGCCGTCGGTTCGGCGGTCGTCGCCGGCCCACTGCTCGTGACGCACCTGGTCACGCCGTCGGGGATGGGGTTCGGCGACGTCAAGGCCGGTGCCGTGCTCGGCGCTGCGTTGGGGCTCATCGGCGTCGAGGTCGCCCTGCTGGCGCTCGTGCTCGGGCTCGGCGTCGGCGCCGCGTGGGGTGTCGGTCGACGCGTGCGCTCGATCGCCCTCGGGCCGGCGCTCGTCGCCGGTGCACTGGCGGCCGCGCTGATCGCCCGCCTGGTCGGGGTCGAGGCAGTGGCGTGAGGGCATGACGAGGAAGGGATCTCTGCAATGACCGTCACCGACGACGAACACGACGCCGCACCGGTCGTCGGCGCACCGCCCAAGGCCGGGAAAGCGCGCCGGCCGCCCTCGGGCCCGGCTGCCCGCTTCGAGCCGGGGAAGGTCGCCGAGACGCGCCACCGCAACCCCACCTGGCTCGTCGCCGGTGTCCTGCTCGTGCTCGTCAGCGCCCTCGGTGGCGTGCTGCTGTTCACGTCCACCGACGACCGGGCCGACGTCCTCGTCGCCGCGGCCGACTTGCAACCCGGCCGGCCCGTGGCACGCGGTGATCTCCGGGTCGGGCGCGTCGCGGCCGACGACGACGTCGCGTCGATGTCGCCGGTCGATGCCGCCGACGTCATCGGTCGCTTCCCGATCGGGCGTGTCCCGGCCGGCACGATGCTGACACCGGGCATGTTCGCCAGCGAGGTCCCCCTCGCGCCCGACGAGATGGTGTTCGGCGCCGCCCTCGACCCGGGCGAAGCGCCGCTGTCGGGCCTCGAGGTCGGCGCGCCCGTCGAGCTACTGGCGATCGAGCCCGCCGACCCGGCGACTCCCGGCGTCGACGTCGCGGCGGCCGCGATCGGCCAGGGCACGGTCTGGGCGGTCGAGTCGATCGCCACCGGGCAACTGTGGGTCTCGCTCCGCGTTCCCCGCGACGTCGGCGTGGCGGCGTCGCTGGCCTCGGCTTCGGACACCCTGCGTGTCGTGCTGATCGGTGGCAACGGATGACGCTGCTCGTCGTCGGCTCCGTCGCCGGCTCACCGGGCGCCACCAGCCTGGCGGTCGGCCTCGCCGCGGCGTGGCCGGATCCCGACCGCCGGCGCATCGTCGTCGAGGCCGATCCCGACGGTGGAAGGCTCGGTGCCGAGCTCGGCGTCGGCGTCGAGCCGGGGCTGATGGCGCTCGCCCTGGCGGCGCGGACGACGACCGGTCTGGCGGCTGACGATCTCGTCGAGCGCGGCGCGGCCGCCGTCGCCGACTGGTCCGTGATCCCGGCACCGGCCTCGTCGGAGCAGGCGCACTCGGCGCTCGTCCATGCCGCCGGCCCGCTCGCCGCGGTGATGGGCTCCGAACCCGACGGGCCGGTGTGGATCGTCGACGCCGGTCGTCTCTCGACGCGCTCGCCGTCGGTGCCGTTCGCCCTCGCCGCCGATGCCGTCCTTGTCGTGACGTCCGGGTCGTTCCCCGCCCTGCAGCTGGTGCCGCACCGGGTCGAGGCGCTGCGCAACGCCGGCTGCGCGGTCTCCGTCGTCGTCGTCCAGCCGACCTCGTGGCCGGCCGAGGAGATCGCCCAGTTCGTCGGCGCCGACGTGGTCGCCGTGCTCCCGCGTGCTGTCGTCACGCGCCGACGGGCTGGCGGCGATGCGGTCGAGCGCGTGGCGCCCGTGGTGGACCCACGTCGAGCGCGCCGCCGCCTACCTCGACACCATCGCCGTCGCCGAGGTGCGCACGTGAGCATCGCTGACGTCACGCTCGAGGAGGTGATCGAGGCCGTCCAGGAGGCGCTCGTCAGCGCCCAGTCCGGCGGCGAGGCACAGCGATGGGACGACCTCGAGCGGGAGGCATTCGCCCACGATGCGGCGACCGGCTACGTCGCCCGCCGGGCGCGCACAGCGATCGAGGCGGGCGAGACCCCGATGGACCTGGCGGCGGAGAGCGAGCTGATCCGCCGGGCGATCGCCGCCTACTTCCACGCCGGCAAGTTCCAGACGCTGCTCGACCTCGACGGTGTCACCGACATCATGGTCAACGCCCATGACGCGATCTGGTTGCAGCGTGTCGACGGGCGAGTCGAACGGCACCACGACCGCGTCTTCGCCGATGCCGACGACCTGCGTGCCGAGGTCGCCCACCTCGCTCGCCGAGCAGGAGGCACCGAGCGGCGGTTCGACGACGCCAAGCCGATGCTCGTCCTGCGCCTGCCCGACGGGTCCCGACTCGCCGCGATCATGAACGTGTCGCAGGTGCCGCAGGTTGCGATCCGCCGCAACGTGCTCCCCGATGCCACCCTCGACGAGCTCGAGCAGCGAGGCACGATCGACCGGGCGATGCACTCGCTGCTGGCGGCGGCGATGGGCGCCGGGATGCGTGTCGTCGTGTCCGGCGAGACGGGCGCCGGCAAGACGACGCTGCTCCGGGCGATGACCAACGAGCTGCCGGTCGAGGACGCGCATCGTCGTCATCGAGGACACCCGCGAGCTCAACCTCTCCGCCGACCCGCGACGAGCGTCGTCCGTCCTCGAGTGGGAGACCCGCGAGGCGAACATCGAAGGCGTCGGTGAGATCGCCCAGCGCGAGCTCGTCCGCCATGCCCTGCGGTTCAACCCGCGCTGGCTGATCGTCGGCGAGGTCCGCGACGGTGACGCGGCGAGGGAGATGCTGCTCGCCATGCAGCACGGCCACCCGAGCCTGTCCACCGTGCACCATCACTCGGCGCTGTCGGCGTGGAAGAAGCTGGCGCAGTACGTCGCCCAGGGCTCGGAGGCCGTCGAGTTCTCGATCGCCGCCCTGCTGATCTCCGACGCCGTCGACTTCTTCGTCCACCTCGGGCGCGACCGTGGAGGTCGGCGAGCCGTCACGGAGATCTGCGAGGTCGCCGGCTGGAACGGCGCCGAGGTGCAGCTGAACCGCATCTTCGTACCGGGCCCCGACGGCCGGGGGCTGCCCCAGCCGCACCTGTCCGATGCCCGCAGAGCCAAGCTGCGCGACGCCGGCTTCGACGACCACCTCCTGCTCGAACCCGCGGGATGGTGGGAGGGGTGAGCGGATCGCCGATGGTCGGGGCACTGCTCGGCGCCACGTTCGGTGTCGGCATCTTCGCCGTGCTCGCCGGCTGGCACGGGCAGCTCGATCGACCCCGTCGTGCGGCCCGACGGCCGCGACCGAACGCTGATCGCCTGCTCGCCCGCAGCGCATTGGCGGTCGTCGCCGCGACGCTCGCCTACTGGTGGACCACCGGTTGGGTGGTCGCCGGGCTCGCCGCCGGCGCGCTCGGATGGTTGGCGCCGTCCCTGCTCGGGCTGCGTGCGAGCAGGCAGCGGCAGCTGGCCCGATCCGAGGCCATGGCGATCTGGGCGGAGATGCTGCGCGACCTCCTCGTGTCCAACGCCGGGTTGCACGAGGCGATCGGCAAGTCGGCCCGAGTCGCGCCGCCTGCCATCCGTGACGAGGTGCGCGCCCTCCACGTGCGGGCCCAGCGCGGCGACCTGAGCTCGGCGCTGTCGCGGTTCGCCGACGAGATGGACGACGCCATCGCCGACACGGTGGTCACGGCGTTGCACATCGCCGAACAGCGGGCGGTCTCCGACCTCGGTGCGATGCTCGCCGCGGTCGCCACCTCGACGCGCGAGACGGTGGCGATGCAGTTGCGGATCAATGCCGCCCGCACCCGCACCTACCGCACGGCACAGCTGATCGCGATCATCGTCGCCTTCTTCGTCGGACTGCTGGTCCTGACGAACCGCGACTACATGGAGCCCTTCGGGACCGCCGTCGGACAGGTCGTGCTGGCCTGCGTCGTCGCCCTCGTGGGCGTGTCGATCTGGACGATGGTCGTGCTCTCTCGTCCCGCGCGCGCCCGCCGACTCCTGCGCATCGGCGGCCGCTCCGATGCACCGGTGAGGGTCGGATGATCCGGGCGGCGTTCCTCGCGGCGATGCTCGGTGCCGGCGTGTGGCTCGTCGCCCGCGCGCTGGCGCCGCCATCGCGTCCGCTGCACACGCTGTCGGCCGAGCTCGTCGCGCCACGCGCCGACGCGTCGAGTGGTGGGGACGTGCGCGGCTGGTGGCATCGCCTGGCAGCCCGCGTGCAGCACGGGCACGTCGGCGCGACTGGATGCCGACCTCGCCGTGCTCGGTCGTACGCCGGCGCGCCACACGCTCGACAAGCTCGGGTACGCCCTGTTGTTGGGGGTCCTCGCCCTGGTACCGGTCGCCATCGTCCCGCTGCTCGGCGTCTCGCCGCTGCCCCTGGCGGTGGCCGCATTGCTGTTCGCCGCGGCGGGCTGGTGCTACCCCGACCTCGAGGTCCGCTCGCGCGCTGCTGCCACGCGCCGAGCCTGGGCGCAGGCCCTGACGGTCTACGTCGACATCGTCGGCATCTCACTCGCCGGTGGAGCAGGTGTCGAGGAGGCGTTGATGGTCGCGGCCGGCGCCGGATCCGGCCCGCAGTTCGAGCAGCTCGAGGCCACGCTGCGCGCCGCCCAGACCCGGAGGCGCAAGTTGTGGCTCGCCCTCGACGAGCTCGGCGAGCGCGCCGACATCGTGCCGCTCCGCGAGCTGGCCGCGGCCGTCGACCTGGCTGCCGAATCCGGGTCGCGGATCCGCGAGACGCTGCTCGCCAAGGCGAACGCGATGCGTGTCCGCCAGCTCACCGAGGCCGAGGCCGATGCCCAACGGGCATCCGAGACGATGGGCATCGCGCCGGCGCTGATGGCCGTCGCCGCCGTCGTGCTCATCGGCTACCCCGCCGTCGCCAGGTTCTTCGAGCAATGACCACCACCACGCACACCGACCAGCGAGGAGTTCACCGACCATGCCCATCCAGATCCAGATCCTGACCGCCTTCCTGGTCCTGCGCGACCAGGCCGCGGACGCCCTGCGCGCCGTCCGCGACGACGACCGTGGCGAGTTGACAGGCAACGTGATCTTCTTGGCGGCATTGGCGGTCGCCGCCGTCGCCGTCGCCGCGATCATCGTCGCCCGCCTCAACTCCAACGCCAACAAAGTCCCAGGCTGAGTTTCGCTGAACAACCAGAGGTTGTTCAGCGAGTTGATGGAGCGGCCTTCGGCCGCACTCAGAACGCTGGCGAGCGACCGGCCAAGCCGAATCGCCCGCCGGGCGGGGGCTCCGGCCCAAGGGCCTCTGCCCCCGCACCCCCGCCGAAGTCCCGACGATGCCGCGGCGAGGCCGGCGTCGTCGCCACGGTGATCGTGCTGCCGGCGTTGCTGCTGTCGTTCTGGCTCGTGCTCCAGTACGCGCTGGCGGCTCACGTCCGCCACGCCGCCCAGGCAGCGGCGGGCGACGCCGCGCTGGCTGCCGCGGCTGGCAGCGGTGATCCCGACGCCACGGCGCGCGACCTGCTCGACGATGCCGTCGGGTCGTTGGCCTCGGGCGTGAGGGTGGTCTCGACCATCGGCACCGACGAGGTCACCGTGCGCATCGACGTCGACGTGTTGCAGGTGTTCCCGATCGGCGACTTCGACGTGGCGGTCTCGGCTGCCGCGCCGGTCGAGCGGTTCGTCGCCGAACCGGAGCGCCCGTGATGGTCCGTCGGTGCCGTGGTGACCGGGGCGACTCGGGGCCGCTGGAGATGGTCATCCTGCTGCCGGCGATCCTCCTGCTGTTCGGCATGGTGGTGGCGTTCGGTCGGGCGACGACCGCCAGCCAGCACGTCGAGCACGCCGCAGCGGTCGGAGCCCGCGCGGCCGCCGGCGCGCAGACGGCCGGTGGCGCCGGCACCGTCGCCGCCGATGTCGTCGGTCGCAGCCTCGCCCAGCACGACATGACGTGCCCGCCTCCCTCGGTCGTCGGGACGTTCACGCCAGGCGGCCGCGTCAGCGTCACGGTCACGTGCACGGTCGACCTCGGCGATGTCACCCGGTTCGGCTTCCTTCCCGGCTCGCGGACGCTCAGCGCAACGGCGCACGAGGTCATCGACCGCACGAGGGGTGGATGATGGCGGCTCGTCTTCGCCGATGAGCGCGGCAACGTCTCGTTGCTCGTCGTCATCATGCTCCCGGCCCTGCTGGTCGCAGCTGGCCTCGTGCTCGACGGCGGCCGGCAGTTGCAGGTTCGTCGGGACACGAGCGCGGCGGCCGCAGCGGCGGCCCGCGCGGCCACGCAGATGTCCGAGCAGGAGATCCATGGCGCCGGCCTCGACAGCGGCCTTGCGGCCGCAGCGAGCGACGGTGGAGCTGGCGAACCAGGGCATGGCCGGGTCGGTGGTCGTCGCCGGCCAGTCGGTCTCGGTGACGGTCACGGCGACGGTCGACCACCTCATCCTCCCCGGCTCACGTTCGGTCTCCTCGACCTCGACGGCCACGCCCGTCGGGGGGGTCGCAGCGCCGTGAGCCAGCGCAAGCTCGGGTCGGTCGTCGCCCTCGTTGCGATGTTGCTCCTCGTCGTCGGGGTGCCGCTGCTGCTGGTCGGCCTCGTCGGCAACCCCTGGCCGGGGCGCGGCCGCTTGGAGATGCGTGACGAGTTGGCACTCGTCATCGGCGTCCTTGCCGTGCTGGCATGGCTCGTCTGGTTGCGATTCGTCGTCGCCGTCGTCGTCGAGATCCGCCAGCAGGTTGGACGAGCTGCGACGACCGTCGCCCGCTGCCTTCGCCCCTCCACCGCCCGCACGCCACGGCGTCGGTTTGCTCGCTCAACGACTGGTTGCAACCGCACTGATCCTGCTGCCGATCGCGCCACGCGTCGAGCACCGCCGTCGCCCACGCATCGGATCGCGCTCCGCGCGTCGCGGCGACCGTCGTCGCCTCGCCGACGGCCCAGCCGGTGCCGTCCGAGGCGTCGGCGACCACGTGACCGTCGTCGCCGGCGACACGCTGTTCGGCCTCGCCCGCGTCGCACCTCGGCGACGCCGAGCGATGGCGGGAGATCTTCGACCTCAACCGTGACCGCCCACAACCCGATGGCGGTCGGCTGACGAGCCCGAGCATCATCCGGCCGGGATGGACGTTGGTGCTCCCGGCCTGTTGCCGGCGGCGGTGCCCGACTCGCCGGGCCGTTCCTCGCGTCGGAGACGATCACGATCGGAGACGGCGACGATCTCTGGTCGCTGTCCCACCAGCGCCTCCAGCGCGCCGGCGCTGATCACGACGATGCTGCCGTAGCGGGGTACGTCCAGTCGGTCGTCGCGGCGAACCCGGACGTGGTCGAGGACCCCGACCTGATCTTCCCGGGCGAGCGCTTCGACCTTCCGACGATCGGGACGCCGCCTGCCCGTCGCCCGCCCTCGCTCGCCCCCGCCGCCGCCACCACCCGCGCCGGCGGTCGCCGCGTCGCCCGCCGAGGTCGCCGTCCCCGCCCCGGAGCGGCCGGCGGTGGCGCCGCTCCCGGCGCCGGCGCCCACGTCGACGACCGCGCCGACGTCGCCGCCCGTCGCACCGCCGGATGCGGCGCCCGCAGATCGTCGCACCGGGGCACCATCGCCGATCGGTGTCGGCGAAGCCGCCCTGCTGTCCGCCGGCGTGCTCGCCCTGCTCGCGTCGCGTCGCCGGTCGCGCCTGCGGGCGTCGCGCCCCGTGCCCGCGTGCCTGAACCGCCCGCCGGCTCGGTGGCAGCCGAGCGCCGCTTGCGCACGATCGACGCCGGCGAGCGATTGGCGCGGGTCGACGTCGCCATCCGTGCCGCTGCCGCCTCGCTCGTCGACACGCCGATCGCGAGTCGCCGTCGTGTGCGCCGCCACCGACGGGAGGGTCGAGCTGACGCTCACTGGCGACGCCGACCTCCCACCGCCGTGGCACGGTGCCGGTCGCACGTGGTGCTTCCCCGGGCAGTTGCCGGTCGAGCTGCTCGCCGAGGTCGCCCGCACCGTCGGCGCCCCGTGCGTCGCCCTGACCCAGCTCGGTGTCGACCCGGACGGTGGGGAGGTGCTCGCCGACCTCGAGGCGTTCGGTGTCCTCGGCGTCGACGCCCCCGCCCCGCTCGCCGACGCTGTCGTCCGCGGGGTCGCCGCCACGCTCGCCACCTCGGTGTTCGCCGAGCCGGCAAACCTCGTCGGTGTCGGCATCGACGAGGCCGCGTTCCTCGACCACCGCCACGCGCACGTCGTCGACACGGTCGACGGCGCCCTCGAGCTCGCCGCCACACTGATCGGCACGACGGCGGCAGCGGCGCAGAGCACGTTCGTCCTGCGCGCCCGGCACACGAGCGGCGAGGCATGGGAGCCGGCCGTCGTCCTCGTCGGCTCGAGCGCGGTCGGCGAGCTCGACGCCAACGCCGTGCACGCCGCCGGCCGATGTCGCGGCGGTATCGCGGTGGTCGCCGCAGGCCCGGCGCCGGGAGCCCCGTGGACGCTCCGCGCCTCCGACGGTCGCTGGGTCCTCGAGCCCTGCGGTGTCGAGCTCACCCCCGTCGGCCTGTCGACCGGCGACGTCGCCGATCTGCACGACGTGCTGCGTGAGGCCACGGAGCCACTCGTCGCCGACGAGCCCGAGTCCGTTCTCGCCACTGCTGCGCCAGCACGCGATGCGGACGTGCCGTGGACGCTGATGGTTCGCTTGATCGGCCCGGTCGAGGTCGTCGACCTGGCGGGACGGACCGCGGTGTTCGAACGGTCGAAGGCGCTCGAGCTGATCGCCTGGTTGACGCTGCACCGTGACCGGTCGACGAGGGTCGGCGCGCGCACGGCGCTGTGGGAGCTCGACGTCCGCGATGCGACGTTCGCCAACGTGGTGTCCGAGGCGCGGCGATCGATGGCCCGGTTGAGCGAGCCGCCGAGCGGGGAGGAGTGGCTCGGTCGGACGCTGACCGATGTGCTGCCGCTGCACGAGCTGGTGGTGTCCGACGCCGACATCGTCCAGCGCCGGCTCGACATCGCCCGTGTGCAGCCGCCCGACCAGGCGATCGACACGCTGCGACCCGCCGTCGAGCTGATCAGGGACATGCCGTTCGCCTCGACCGGGTACTTGTGGCCGGACGCCGAGGGGATCACGTCCAACCTCGTGCTGCTGGCGACGAGCGCGGCCACCGAGCTGGCCGCACACCTCCTGTCGATGGGCGACATCGACGGTGTGTTCTGGGCGACGGGCCAAGGTCTCAAGGTGCTCGCCGGTCACGAGGAGCTGATCGCCCTGCGGATGCGCGCGCACGCACGAGCCGGCGACCTCTCCGGGGTCCGCCAGGAGTGGGAGTCCTACGAACGGGTCCTCGACGCCGACCCCTGGGGCGATGGCGAGCCGGCGCCCAAGCTCGTGGTCCTGCGCCGCGAGCTGCTGCAGCCCTGACGCCCGGCCTTCCCCCAATCTGGGCGGGAATCCTCCCGCCCAGTTCGCGGAGTTCCGGCGCTCAGCCCTCCTTGAGCGCCTGTCGCGCGGCGACGGCGACGGGATCCCACACCGACGAGAACGGTGGCGCGTAGGCCAGGTCGAGGTCCATCACCTCGGCCACGGTCATGCCGGCCGTGATCGCCGTGGCCACCGTGTCGATCCGCTTGGCCGAGCCCGGCCCACCGATGATCTGCGCACCGAGCAGCCGGCCGGTCCCCCGCTCGGACACGACGCGCACCGTCATCCCGGAGGCGTACGGCAGGTAGCCCGCCACCGTCGTCGTGTCGACGGTCGTGGCGACGGCGTCGAACCCGGCATCGAGCGCCTGCGTCACGCGCAACCCGGTCAGGGCGATCTCCAGCGAGCACAGCTTGGTGATCGCCGTGCCCAGCACCCGCGGCGAGCGGGCGTCGCCGCCGGACATGTTGATGCCGGCCACCCGGCCGTGCTTGTTGGCGTAGGTCCCGAGGGCGATGTGCACCGGCTCGCCGGTGACGAGGTGGGTGGACGTGGCGCAGTCGCCCGCCGACCACACGCCGTCGGCGCTGGTCGCCTGGCGCTCGTCGACGAGCACCGCGCTGCCGGCTGCCCAGCTCGATGCCGACGTCCTCGGCGAGTCGCGAGCGGGCCTTGACGCCGATGCCGAGGACGACGAGATCGGCCTCGATCGGTCCGTCCGAGGTCTGCACCGATCCCGGCTCGAAGCCCTCGACGGCGACGCCGCACCGGACGTCGATGCCGTGCGACCGCATCGCCTCGGCGACCCGCGCCCCGAAGTCGACGTCGACCACGCCGAGCGGCTGCGGCGCCTTCTCCACCACCGTCGCCGTGCACCCGCGCTCGACGTACGCCTCGGCCATCTCCAGGCCGATGTAGCCGCCGCCGACGATGACGACGCGCCGGCACGCCTCCGACGCCAACGCCAGCAGCGCCTGGGCGTCGTCGAGCGACTGCACGCCGTGGATGAACGGGAGGTCGATGCCCGGGAGGTCGGGGCGCACCGGTTCGCCACCGGTCGCCAGCATCAACCGGTCGAAGCCGATGCGGTCGACGCTGCCGGCGTGCTGGTCGAGGAACTCGACCTCCCCGGCGTCGAGGTCGATGGCCGTTGCCTCGTGGTTCGTGCGCACGTCGATGCCGCGCCGGCGGTGCTCGTCGGGCGACCGGGCGACGAGCGCGTCGACACCGCCGGCGACGACTCCGCCGACGACGAACGGGATGCCGCACGCCGAGTAGCTCGTGAACCGCGACGTCTCGAGCACGACGACCTCGGTGTCGGGTTCCCTGGCGCGGACCCGTGTCGCCGCCGACATCCCCGCGGCGTCACCGCCGATGATCACCACCCTCGACGACATTGCCCGTTTCTAGCTCAGCCTCTAGGAGGAGCAGCTTGGCCGAGTCGAACCCGAATGATCAGTCTGACGCCCCGGCCAGGCGGAGGTGGCCCAGGCGCCACACGGCAAGGACCAGAGCGACCGCGGTGACGATCAGCAGGCGGACGACGGCGGCTCCGCCGGCGGGGATGCCCTCGCGGACCAGGCGATCCGGGACGTCGTCGAGCATGCCGACGAAGATCGCTCGCGACTCCCAGGTCGGCGAGAGCTGGGCGATGCCGGTCAAGGCGGCGCCGAGCAGTCGTTCGACGAGGAACACGAAGGCGAGCGACCAGACCGCCGTGCGCCGCGTGATGCAGCCGATGGTGATGAAGATGGCGATGTAGGACACGGAGGCGACGAAGGCGGCCAGGGCGACGGGACCGGCCGCGCCCGGCGCGCCGGCGATCACCGCCGCCAGCGCACACGCCGGCGTGATCGTGACGGCCGCGACGAGCACGCCGCCGAGCCAACGGCCGACGACGATCTGCCAGATCGGCACCGGCGTCAGCCACGTGAAGTGGAACGTCCCGGCGCGGATCTCGGCGCCGAGCACGGCGTCGCCGATCACCAGGGCGGCGATCGGCACGGCGAGCCCGAGGATCCCCTCGGCGGCGACGTTGGCGAACGCCCGCTCCGGCAGCGTCTCGATCGCCCGGGCGAGGAGGCCGAACAGCAGGGCGCCGGCGCACGCCGCCAGCACCGCCGCCCACTTGCGCGGCGGGACGCAGGACCGCAGCGTGTACATGACGACTGCCGCCGGTCGCGTCGACACCGACATCATCGGACGAGCTCCCGGAACAGGCTCTCCAGCGAGTCGTCGAGGGCGCGGACCTCGAGCAGCCGCACCGCCGAGTCGCGTGCCAGCCGGGGGAGGGCGACGGCGAGCTCGCGTGCCTGCGCGGTCTGCACGACGAGACCATCGCGAGCGCGATCGAACGTCACGCCCGTCACCGAGTCGAGCGCCACCAGCTCCGAGGCCAAGCGCCGGTTCCCGTCGGCGCGCACGAGCACGTGGCGTGGCCGGTCGTCCATCGCGTCGCGGATCGCCCGGTGCCCGCCGGCAGCGGCGAGGCGGCCGTGGACCAGCACGATCACCCGCTCGGCGAGCCGCTCGACCTCGTTCAGCACGTGCGAGCTGACGATGACCGTGCGCCCGCTCGCCCCGAGCTGGCGGAACAGGGCGATCAGCTGGACCCGCTGCACCGGGTCGGCGCCGTTGAGTGGCTCGTCGAGCACGAGGATCGACGGCCCGGTGACCAGCGCGGCGGCGATCTTCGTGCGCTGGCGCATGCCCTTGCTGAACCCGTCGACGCGGCGGTCGGCGACGTCGAGCAGCGCGACCGACGCCAGGGCGGCGTCGGGTGCGCCACGGTCGGCGACGCGGTGGAGGTCGGCGACGTAGCGCACGAACTGGCGCGCCGTGAGCGCGGCCGGGACGGCTTCGTCCTCCGGCACCAGCGCCACGTGCCGGTGGACCGCCCGGTCGCGCCGTGGATCGCGACCCTCGATGCGCACGGCACCCTGGTTGACCCCGAGCATCCCGGTGATCGCCCGCATCAGCGTCGTCTTGCCGGCGCCGTTCGGCCCGAGCAGTCCCGTCACCCCTGGCCCGAACGAGCAGCTCAGCTCGGACAGCGCGACCTTCGGTCCGAACCACACCGACACGTCGGTGATCTCCACCGTCGGCTCGGCGGCGAACGCCGGATCACTGATCGCCGACTCACGTGCCGCTCGGACCCACTCATCGCTCGACCCACCGGTAGCGCCACAGCAGCACGCCGATGCCGGTCAGCAGCACGGCGATGTACGTGCCGATCGCCAGCGGGCCGCCGTAGCTCGACGCCGGTCAGCGGCGAGTCGGGGTCGACGTGGCCGAGGAAGATGAGGTCGCGGAGGTACAGCGGCAAGGCGAGCACGTTGATCACCGCGGCCGGCGATCCGTCGCCTCGCTCGAAGTCGCCGACGAGGATCCCCGACGAGATCGACGTGACGAGGAACAGGCCGATGACGGCGGCTCCGGCGACGATGCGGCGATCGGTCAGCGAGGAGATGGCCACGCCGATCACGGCGTAGTAGATCGCCAGCAGGGCGACGGCGACCGGGACCTGCCACAGCACGTCGAGGTGGCCCTTGACGTAGTCGAGCGCGCTGTCGCTGACGAGCATGTTGCCGACGAACAGCACGACCTGGGGGATGAACGAGAAGGCGAACATGATGGCGGTGATCGCGCCGACCTTGGCGATGACGTAGTCGACGCCGGTCAGCGGCCGGGCGAACATCAGCGGCAGCACGCGCTGGCGCCGATCGGGACACACGACGTCGGGTGCGACGAGGGCGACGAACAGCAGCAGGGCGGAGGACACGCCGACGTACTCGCGGTAGGTGATGATCTCGATGCGATCGATCGGCTGGTCGCGGGTGACGTAGCCGACGCCGACGTTGACGATCGCCGGGATCGTGACGATCCCGAGCAGCACGAACGGAGCGACCTTCTGGCGCCACGAGCGGCGTAGCCCGAGCGCCCGCCGGATCGACGCCTTGAACAGGGCGAGCGTCGCCGCCCCTCGCCCGCCGCGCGGGCCGTCGTACGGGCGGTACCCGCGGTCGTAGACGGCACCGCGTCGTGGCGTGCTCACGTCTCGCCGCCCGCGGCACGGTCGAGGAAGACCTCGTCGAGCGACGTCAACCGCGTCGACAGCCGGTGCAGCGGCAGCCCGAGGTCGGCGATGACGTCGCGCAACAGGTCGAGCTGCGTCGTCGGTGTCGACGGAGACGTCGACGAGGCCGTCGGTCGCCGTCGCGTGTCAGCGAGGCCCGGGCAAGACCGTCGACGAGGACCGGCCAGCCGTCGCCGACGTCGACCGTCACACGGCCGGTGCGCTCGAGCAGCGACTCGGTCGCCCCGGCGACGACGAGGCGGCCGGCATCGATCATCACCACGTGGTCGCAGACCTGCTGCACGTCGTCGAGCAGGTGCGTCGCCATCAGCACGGAGATCCCGAACGAGCCGAGTCGGGCGACGAGGGCGAGCATCTCCTCCCGGCCGAGTGGATCGAGGCCCGCCGTCGGCTCGTCGAGCAGGATCAGCTCGGGGTCGCCGACGAGCGCCTGGGCGAGCTTGGTGCGCTGGCGCATGCCGGTCGAGAACCCGCCGATCGGCCGGAAGCGGGCCTCGTCGAGGCCGACGAGGTCGAGGATGTCCGAGGCCCGCTGCCGCGCCGCACGGGCCGGGATCCCGCTCAGCTCGCCGAACGTGGCGACCGTGTCGGCCGCCGTCTGGTCGAGCGGCAGGCAGTCGTGCTCGGGCATGTAGCCGAGTCGGGACCGCACGCCGATCGGGTCGCTGGCGACGTCCTGTCCGCACACCTCGACCGAGCCCTCCGACGGGTGGGCGAGTCCGAGCAGCAGGCGGAACATCGTCGTCTTGCCCGCCCCGTTGGCGCCGACGAGCCCGACCCGCCCACGCGGCACGTCGATCGTGAGGCTGTCGAGCGCGGTGACACCGGGATAGCGCTTGGTGAGACGGTCGAGTCGGAGGAGGGGTTCCACGGACTCTCGATCATGCCAGTCAGGGGCGCCTTCACGAGCGCGCGAAACTGGGTCTCGCTCACAGAAGGAGAGGCTGATGAGTGACTTCATCGACAAGGCCGACGACGCCATCGATCAGGTCCAGGGGACGAAGGACTGACCTCACCCGCCGGGGTCGAAGGCCCCGGACTACCGTCGGGCGATGCGCCCGCTGACCGTGTGCTTGCTGGCGGCGTGTCTGGCGGCGTGTGCCGACGACTCGGGATCGGCGGGCGACGGTGACACGCTCGACGACGCCCGCGAGCACTGCGTCGATTCAGGCGGCGAGGCGCTGCAGGCCCGTCCCGAGTTCGGCACCAACGGCGATCCCGGGACCTGGCTCGATCTCGCCGGCTCGGTCGAGCTGTGCCGCTTCGAGACCGGGGAGGGCGACGAAGCGACGCGGATCTACGTCGACCTCGTCACGCTGTACTCGGAGGAACCCACGCTCGCCGGCGTCGCCTACCTCTCGCGTGTCGAGCCAGTGCTCCCCGAGCAGCCGAGCGCCAACCCGGCGACCTTCAACTGCGCCGCGCTCGGCGGCAGCGCCCAGTTCGGGAGCAGCGTGGCCGGCGGCGGCTGGGTCACCAGCGACCGCCCGACGGAGGTTGTCGACTTGTGCGTCTTCCCCGACCTCTCGTTCATCGACGAGTTCGGCATCTTCTACTACGCCGGTGGCGTCGTGCGCGGCGTCGACCTGGCCGCCGTGATGCGCTACGACGCCGACCCGCTGCCGGAGATCTTCAGCAGCCCCGTGACGACGATCACGACGCTGGAGGAGGCGATCGCCGACCTCGTCGTGGACGGCGCGAGCGTCGCCCTCGAAGGCTTCACCCACCTGATCCCCGTCGCCGCCGGGCAGGAGATCATCCGCCAGGGTCGCCGCGACCTGACCGTTGCCCGCATGACGCCGGACATCGTCTACGACCAGTTGATCGGTGCCGGCTGCGTCCGCAAGCTGATCTTCTCGTGGGGCGGCAACCCCGGCGTCGGCTCGCTGCACCGCTTCCGTGACGCCGTCGAGCACGGCTGGCCGCGCCCGCTGGAGCTCGAGGAGCACAGCCATGCCGGCATGGCCAATCGCTACGCGGCCGGCGCGTCCGGGCTGCCCTTCGCCGTCCTGCGCGGCTACCGCGGGACCGACCTCGTCGAGCACACGCCGACGCTGGCGCCGATCCGCTGCCCGTTCACGGGCGAGGAGCTGACGGCCGTGCCGGCGCTCAACCCCGACGTCTCGATCGTCCACGCCCAGCAGGCCGACCGTCGCGGCAACGTGATGATCTGGGGGATCATCGGCGTGCAGAAGGAGGCCGTGCTGGCCGCCCGGCGGGCGCTGGTCACCGTCGAGGAGATCGTCGACGAGCTCGTTCCCCGTCCGGGATCGGTGGTGCTCCCGAGCTGGGCGGTGTCCCACGTCGCCCTCGTGCCTGGCGGCGCGCACCCGTCGTACGCCCACGGCTACTCGCGCCGGGACAACGACTACTACCGCTCGTGGGACGCCATCTCCGCCGACCGCGACCGCTTCCAGCAATGGCTCGACGAGCACGTGATGCGAGCGCCCGCCCCATGAGCACCGCCGATGACGCGATGGTCGTCGCCGCCGCCCGCTGCCTGCGCGACGGCGACGTGTGCTTCGTCGGCATCGGCCTGCCGAGCACGGCCGCCAACCTGGCCCGGCACACCCACGCTCCGAACCTCGTCCTCGTCTACGAGTCCGGCACGCTCGGTTCGAAGCCGGCGTCGCTGCCGCTGTCGATCGGCGACGGCGAGCTGGCCGACACCGCCGACAGCGTGGTCAGCGTGCCCGAGGTGTTCAACTACTGGCTGCAACCGGGACGCATCGACGTCGGCTTCCTCGGCGGCGCCCAGATCGACCGCTTCGCCAACATCAACTCCACCGTGATCGGCGACTACGCCGAGCCGAAGGTGCGCCTCCCCGGTGCCGGCGGCGCACCGGAGATCGCCGCCTCGTGCCGCGAGGTGTTCGTGCTCCTGCGCCAGACGCCACGGGCGTTCGTCGAACGGGTCGACTTCGTGACCTCCTTCGGCTTCGGCGACGGGCCCGGCGGGCGCCAGCGACTGGGGCTCCGCGGCGCCGGCCCGCAGGTGGTGGTCACCGACCTCGGCATCCTCCGGCCAGATCCGACCACGTGTGAGCTGACGCTGACCGCGCTGCACCCCGGGTGCACCGTCGACGACGCTCGCCGGGCGACCGGCTGGGACCTTGCCGTCGCCTCCGAGCTCGAGGAGATCGCCCCGCCGACCGTCGACGAGCTCGCCGCGCTGCGCCGGCTCCGTGAAGGCAACGCGACGTGAGCGGGCGCGAGACCGACGTCGTGATCGTCGGGGCCGGCCCGGCAGGGCTCGTGCTCTCCCACCTCCTCGCCGCGCGCGACATCGACTGCGTCGTGCTCGAGGCACGCGACCGGGAGTACGTCGAGCACCGCGTCCGCGCCGGGGTGCTCGAGCACCCCACGGTCGAGCTGCTGCGCCAGCTCGGCGTCGCCGCCCGCCTCGACCGCGAAGGACTGGCGCACCACGGCGTGCAGTTGGCGTTCGAGGGACATCGTCACCACATCGACTTCGTCGAGCTCACCGGCCGGTCGATCACGGTGTACGGGCAGCAGGAGATCGTCAAGGATCTCATCGCCGCCCGTCTCGCCGCCGGCGGCGAGATCGTGTTCGACGCCCTCGACGTCGAGCCGATCGACGTCACCAGCGAGCGGCCGGGAGTGCGCTACCGGCACGGTGACGAGCAGCACGAGGTGCGCGGGCGGATCGTCGCCGGCTGCGACGGCTTCCACGGCGTCTGTCGCGCCCTCGTCCCCGACCTGCAGGTTGCCGAGCGCACCTATCCGTTCGCCTGGCTCGGCGTGCTCGCCGAGGCCGCGCCGACGCAGGACGAGCTGATCTACGCCAACCACGAGCGCGGCTTCGCCCTCTACAGCATGCGCTCGCCGTCGATCACCCGCCTCTACCTCCAGGTGCCGGCCGACGAGGACGTCGCGGCGTGGTCCGACGACCGCATCTGGGACGAGCTGGGGCGGCGGCTGCCGATCACCGATGGCTTCACGCTGAACGACGGGCCGATCCTCGAGAAGGGCGTCACGGCGATGCGCAGCTTCGTCGCCACGCCGATGCGCCACGGGAACCTCGTGCTCGCCGGCGACGCCGCGCACATCGTCCCGCCCACCGGAGCGAAGGGGATGAACCTGGCGATCGCCGACGTCGCCGTGCTCGCCGAGATCCTCGACGACGTGCTCGCCCGGGGCATGAGGGAGCGGCTCGACGACTACACCGCGACGTGCATGCAGCGGGTGTGGCGGGCCCAGCACTTCTCGTGGTGGATGACCTCGATGACGCATCGCTTCGGTGACGACCCGTTCCAGCGCCAGCTCCAACTGTCCGAGCTGCGCCTGGTGACGACGTCCCGGGCCGCGGCGACGAACCTCGCCGAGAACTACGTGGGGATGCCGTTCGGTTCGTCCGGTTCCCCACCCGGGCCCCCGGCGGTGGTCCGCCGGGGGCCCGGTGGGATCAGCTGGCGGGACCGATCAGAAGCAGCCGTCGAAGTAGCACGGCGGCGGCTCCCACGGCGGGGGCGGGGGTGCCGGCAGCACGTCCAGGTTGGCGATCACGTCGGTGACGAGACGGAAGTTGTTCCCTGGGAAGTAGTTCGCCTGGAGCCGGTAGTTCCCAGGCGGGAGGGTGAAGATGAACGGGCCGTTCTCGTTGACCACGCAGTTGCTGCGGGCGGTGCTCGTGTAGTACTGCGCGGGACGACCGGGAACGAAGCCGACCTGGGCGCCGGTGTTGCGGTCGAAGACGAAGAAGTCGACGCCGCTCCCCGGTGAGATGCCGTTCCCGCCCAAGCCGAAGAACTGCGTGCCTTGGGCGTAGGTCACGGTCGGGACGCCGAACTGCTGGTTTCCTTCGAATCCGGAGAAGATCGCTCGGCCGAACTGGGTCAAGTAGGCGTGCCCGGGTGTGGCACAGCGAGCCGCGCTCGCCGTCGGTGCGCCGAGCGCGCTGCTGACCGTGACTGCGCCGAGCGACGCGGTGAGCGTCGCCAGCGCGACAAGCGCCCGCTTGCGCGGGCGGAGGGACCTGAGGATGCTCATGGGGGATCCTTTCGACAGGTGGTGGACCGGTCGTCCGACCGGAGCGGGACCGGGTCGGTGCCGCTCACCGGCATTCGCCACCGAGTCGCGACCGGATTGATCTTCTTGGAGTCGCACTCAAGGTTGTTTGGCCGCCGGCGGGCGACGGGCCGGACGATCAGCTGTACTGATCGAGGATCGTCGACTCGGTGACCCGTTCCAGGGTGTCCTTGATCGAGATCGCCAGCTCCTCGTCGACGTCGTCGACGGCCATCAGATCGGTGATCGTCGCTCGCTGCAGCTTGGCCAGGCCACCGAAGTGGTCGGCGATGGTCGCCGCCTGCTCGGCCGGCAGCTCGTGCACGCGGTGGAGCAGTCGCAGGCCCTTCGGCGAGACCTCCTGGTCGAGGTTGCGATGGTCGCCCTCGCGGTGCAGGGTGCCGGCGGCGATGCGCAGGTCGAGCACCTCGTCGTCGCTGAGGCGGGACATCTCGGCCTGCGTGTCGACGACCGTGCGGCCGGCCGGCAGGTAGTCGGCGACGACGAGGTCGAGCTCGTCGTCGATGTCGCCGTAGAGCTCGTCGAGCTGCAACCGGAGCAACCGCGCCTCGATGCCCAGCTCGATGATCATCGTCTCGATCTCGTCGCTGATGCGGTGGACCATCTCGCCGCGCTGGACCACGGCGACCACGTCGCGCAGCGACACGACGTCCTCCAGCTCGACACCGGTGAGGTTGGCGATGGCGTCGTCGAGGCGGACCTTGTAGCGCTCGAGCGTCTGCAGCGCCTGGTTGGCCCGGTCCAGCAGCCGGCCGATGTCCTGCAGCTGGTGCTTCGATCCACCGGCGTAGATGTTGATGACGCCCATCTCCTCGCTCGCCGAGACCACCGGGACCTTCAGCGAGCGGGCCACCCGCTCGGCCGTGCGGTGACGGGTGCCGGTCTCACTCGTCGGCACCGTCGGGTCAGGGACGAGATGGACGTTGGCCCTGGCGATGCGGCTGCCCTCGGTGGAGATGATGATCGCGCCGTCCATCTTCGCCAGCTCGGAGAGCCGCTGCGGGCTGTACGGGGCGTCGACGAGGAAGCCGCCGGAGCAGATCGCCAGCACGTCGGGGCCGTCGTCGAGGACGAGCAGGGCGCCTGCCTTGGCCCGGACCACGCGGTCGATGCCGTCACGGAGTGGCGTCCCCGGCGCAACTCGGGCGAGGGCGTTGCGCATGTCGTCGTTGGCGCCGCGGTACCGCGTGACCATCGCGGAAGTCTACGGGGTCACCTCGGCGGCACCGAGCGCCTCGCCCAGCGTGCGCACGCGCACGAGCCGCATGCCGGGGACGTCGGGCGTGGCAGCGGGCACGATCGCCCGCTCGAAGCCCATCCGCAGGGCCTCACCCAGGCGGCGCTTGGCCTGGGCGACCTGGCGCACCTCGCCGCCGAGGCCGATCTCGCCCGTGACGACGACATCGTCGGGGATGCGTCGGTCGATCGCCGCGCTGGCCACGGCGAGCGCCATCGGGAGGTCGGTCGCCGGCTCGACCAGCCGCACGCCGCCGACGACGGATGCGTAGACGTCGTGGTCGGCGACGCGCACGCCGGCTCGTCGCTCGAGCACGGCGAGCAGCAGCGCCAGCCGCCCGCCGTCGACGCCCTGGGCGTTGCGGCGCGCCGGGACTCCCGGGGGGATCGGCACGGTGAGCGACTGCACCTCGACGAGCAGCGGTCGGCGCCCGTCCATCGCCGGCACGACCACCGAGCCGGGCACCGCACTGCGGCGGTCGGCGAGGAACAGCCGCGACGGGTCGGGCACGCCGACCAGGCCGGTCCCGGTCATCTCGAACAGCCCCAGTTCGTCGGTCGAGCCGAAGCGGTGCTTGACCGCCCGCAGCATGCGCAGGGCGTGGTGCCGGTCGCCCTCGAACGAGAGCACGGTGTCGACCACGTGCTCGAGCACCCGCGGACCGGCCAGCGCGCCGTCCTTGGTGACGTGGCCGACGAGGACCATGGCCACCCCGCGCTGCTTCGCCTCGACGGTGAGCTGCTGGGCGCACGCCCGGACCTGGACCATCGATCCGGCGGGTGAGCTGATCGAGTGGTCGGCGACCGTCTGGATGCTGTCGACGACCACGACCTGGGGCCGCGACGCGCTCGATCGCGGCGATGATCCCGGCGAGCGACGTCTCGGCCGCCAGCCACAACTCGGGACGCACCGCGCCGAGGCGCTCGGCCCGGATGCGCACCTGCTGCGGGCTCTCCTCGGCGCTGATGTACAGCGTCGGACCCGGCCACCAGGCGAGCAGCTGCAGCAGCAGCGTGCTCTTGCCGATGCCCGGCTCGCCGCCGAGGAGGGTGACCGAGCCGGGCACCAGCCCACCGTCGAGCACCCGGTCGAGCTCGCCGATGCCGGTCGGCCGCGCCTCGCCGAGGAGGGCGTCGATGTCGTGGAGCAGCTGCAGCTCGGCCATCGGACGCGGGATCGTCGCCGGGGTGTCGCCGCCCACCTCCTCGACGAGCGTGTTCCACTCGCCGCACCCTGCGCACTGGCCCGACCACTTCGGGTGCGCCGTGCCGCACTCGGTGCAGGCGTGGAGCGTCCTGGTCCTCGTCATGCCCGGAGCATCGCAAAGGGGTGTCATGGTGGACAGTTCGCCGCGTAGCGTCGCCCGCCGTGCCGCCACCGACCACCGCGCCTCCCGAGGACCCGCCCGTCGGCGACGAGCGAGCCACGCTGATCGGGTTCCTCGACTACTACCGCACCGTGCTGATCCGCAAGGCCGAGGGGCTCACCGACGAACGACGCCCGCCGCGCCGCCTGCCCGCCGAGCGACATGACGATCCTCGGGCTCGTCCGGCACATGGCCGACGTCGAGCGCAGCTGGTTCCAGCGCTCGCTGCCCGGAGGGCAACTCCCGCCGATCTACTACGGCCCGTCGCACCCCGACGGCGACGAGGACGGCGACTTCCACCCGCCGCCCGACGCCACGCTGGAGGAGGCGCTGGCGACGTTCCGGGCGGAGATCGTCGAGGCCGACCGCAACATCTCCGCCGCCGAGCTCGACGACATGGAGCGGCGGGACCGATGCGCGCTACAACCTGCGCTGGATCCTCGTCCACATGATCGAGGAGTACGCCCGCCACTGCGGCCACGCCGACCTGCTGCGCCAGGCGCTCGACGGCGAGGTCGGCGACTAGTCCCGCTTCGGGTGCGTGGTGCTCGGCGCCGCCACCAAACTGGGCGCGATTCGTATCTGGGCGCGCTCCGTCTCGGAATCCGTCACAGATCGCGCCCAGTTGTGGCGTGATCCGACGCAACGCGGGCGCGTCGCCACAGTGAGGCGGCGAGACGCGCACAGGCCGACGATGCTGGCGATGATCAGCAGGTGGACGACGCCCCGCGAATCGCCTCCTTCCTGCGGGAGCACGTAGAGCCAGAGGAGCAGCTGTCCCGCTTCGAGGAGCGCCGCGGTTGCCAGCAGCGATGCACGGTTCGACCACACCATCGCCGCCTGGGCCAGCGAGACGACGCCCAGACCGAGGGCGACCGCGCCGAGGAAGCGGACCAGCCACGCCCAGTCGCCGCTCCCGGCGTCGAGCACGAACCACAGGCCGACGGCAACGCCGATCACGCCGCGGATCGAAGCGAGCAGGGTGACAGCGGTTCTGGTGACGACGGCGGCTCGAGATCCCATGCCGTCCATGGTCGGCCCGCGCCCGCTCCGGCACCATCCGGAGAACTCCCTAGCCGAGCGTGGGTGTCACGTCACGGCCCTCCCTCGATCCCACCAATCGAGCACCCGGAGGGCGCGGAGCGTGTTCCAGCGACTGGCCACGCCGACGCCGTCCTCGAGGTCGAAGTGGACGCGCCCGGGATGGACGCGGTCGAGCAGCCACCGGCCGTCGGGCTGGCGCTTGGACCGCACCACCTCGACGGCCTCGGCCATCCGCGGATCGGGGTCGGCGCCGGCGTGGAGGAAGTAGTCGAGCGCGCGCAGCACGTCGTAGCGCCAGTAGAACGGAAACGCGAACTCGAGGTATGCCGGATCGGCGACCTCGCCCGTGCTCTTGCGGCGGAACAGACCGCGCTCGAGCAGATACGCCTCGCCGCCGTGGCGGGCCTCATGCAGGGCGGCAGATCCTCCGGTCGCCCGTTCGAACTCGAGCAGCCCGTCGAGCACGTCGATCGTCGTGTGGAACGAGGAGCGCACCGATCCGTTCTCCGCCTCGCAGTTCCAGCCTCCGTCGGGGAGGCGCTCGCCCAGGATCCGCTCGACGATCGCGGTGACGTCCACACCGAAGTAGGCGCCGGCCTCGATCGTCCGGCCGTTGATGCACGGTTCGACCTCGCCCTCGAAGTACGGCTGACCCTCGTGCTCCCAGTGCCCGTGCTCGGCGACGAGCGCGATCGCCCGGCGGGCTGCCTCGCACTCCGGGTCCAGGCCGAGGATCTGCAGGGTCTGCAGGGTGTGCATCGTCGCCGTCCACGGCTGCCCGGGTTCGTCGCCCGTGTAGCCCGCCGGGAAGCAGGCGCCGCCATCCCACAACCCGTCGGAGCCCTCGCGCGCCAGCAGGCGGGCGCCCCAGCCGTCGTGCTCCACGCGTGCTCTCTCGGCAGCCACCTCGTCGGGCGAGGCAACCGTGAGATCCCGCAGCACCTGCCAGCGGATGGCCGGGTCGCCCGCGAGCAGCCACTCGATGACGTCCACCGCCGCAGGCTAGATGGTGCCGAGCGGGGCGTCCCCTGCGGCCAGCACTGCGCTGCTACGACAACCGACGTCGTCGGTGGCGACGGGCGCGGGCGCGGGCGACCGACACGATGAAGGCCGCGGCGACGACGATCCAGGCGACGAGCACGACGAGGGCGACGGTCGCCAGCGCGGTCGCCCACCCGCCGCCGGCCGGACGCTGCACCGTGGTCGCCGCGACCTCAGCGGTGGACCCGTCGAGCGGGGCTTCCCACTCCAGACCGCCATCGGCTTCCTCGCCGTTGGAGTCCTCGACGTCGCCGGGGAGCTCGGCGCGCAACCCGACCGACATCGAATCCTCCGGCGTCGCGCCGGACGCCGTCAGCTCGTCGGCGAACGGGGTGCCGCCGACCGCGTTCAGCAGGTCGGAGTCGGCGAAGGAGTCGAAGCCGGCCGGTAGCACGAGCTGGCCGGTCAAGGTGGTCGTGGTCGTTTCGCCGTCGTCGCCGACCGTGCGTTGGAGACGCATGCCGGTGAACGGCGGCCCCAGGCTCGCCAGCAGGTTCGTCGCGTCGTCGGCCGACGTCACGGCGTGGCGCAGCGTGACGGTCAGCCCACCGTCCTCGGTGGCGGTCGGGCCCTCGACGACCCACCCGGCGGCGACGGCGTCGGCGAACTGCAGGCTGTCGGCCAGCCCGGGAGCCTGGGCGACGACATCGGCATCGGCCACCGCCGTCACACTCAACTCGCCCGTGCCGTCGGCGCCGATCGTCAGCTCGACGTTCGCGTCGAGCCGGCACGCGGCGAGCCCGACGACGGCCGCGCAGCACAGCAGCAGGCGCAGCAACCTCAACGGAACGACGGGGCGATGCCCTCGATGATGCGATCGAGGCGGTCGAGCTTCTGGGCGCCGGTGCCGAGCGTGAAGTCGGGGACGATCACCTCGTCGACGCCGACGTCGGCCCAGCCGGCGACGACCTCGGCGACCTTGTCGAGTGGGCCGCCGATCGCCGGCCGCGGTGCCACCCGTTCGACCAGCGCGTCGGCCTTGGCCTGGTCGTCGTGGAGGAACCACAGCGCCTGGCACGAGCGGGCGATCGCAGCCGGGTCACGTTCGACCTCGTCGCAGCGGGCATCGAGCACCGCCGAGCGATCGGCGATCCAGTCGGGCAGGCCCCACAGGTTCCACTCGTCGGCGTAGCGGGCGACGACGCCGAGCATCCGGTCGCCCTTGGCCCCGATCAGCAGCGGCAGGTGTCCCCGCGACGGTTTGGGCTCGGCGAGCGCGTCGGTCACCCGGTAGTGCTTGCCGTGCACCGTGGTCGCCGGCTCGTTGAGCAGTCCCGAGATCACCTCGAGTGCTTCGGCGAAGCGGTCGACGCGCTCGCCGAGCGAACCCAGCTCGATGCCGTACTGCTCGTGCTCGTTCTCCTGCCACCCGGCTCCGAGGCCGAGCAGCAGACGACCACCTGACACGTGGTCGACGGTCGCCGCCCACTTCGCCAGCACCGCCGGGTGGCGGTAGGTGATGCCGAACACGAGCGATCCCAGCCGGACGCGCTCGGTCGCTTCGGCCAGCGCCGCCAACGTCGCCGTGGCTTCGAGCATCGGCGTCGTCGTCCCGCCGGCGCGCTCACCGTCGCCCATGAAGTGATCGGCGATGTACACGCCGTCCCACCCGGTCGCCTCGGCGTGGGTCGCCACGGCGAGCACGTCCGACCACGGTTGGGCCGTGCTCGGCCACACGGAGAAACGCATGGCCCGACCGTAGATGGCGCGTCACCAGGTGGGTGAGCGCCGCTGCGAAGCGGCGGCGGCGAGCTCGGCAGGTGAGGCGAGCAGCTTGGCTGCGAGCCGAACCCGAGAGATCAGTCAGTCGGAAGGAGGTGCCGGCTCCGGCGCCACCTCGTCGCCCGGGCGGGCCTTCGGCAGGTGCGTCGTCGCCGTGGTGGTCGTCGCCAGCTCGACCGCCGCCGGCGGCACGAAGCCCTCGACGCTGGAGAACGCGATGCGCTGCTCGCCCGGCTTGTCGGGGTCGTCCTCGGTGTCGACGACGATGATCTCGCCGGCGTGGAACTGCTTGTACAGCAGCATCTCCGACAGCGGGTCCTCGACGAGGCGCTGGATCGCCCGGCGCAGCGGACGGGCACCCAGCGTCGGGTCGTAGCCCTTGCCGGCGAGCAGCTCCTTGGCCGACGCGGTGAGCTCGATGCCGAGCCCCTGGCCCTCGAGCTGGGTCGTGAGGCGGCGCGTCAGGTTGTCGACCATCTGCAGCACCTCGGCCCGGTTGAGCTCGTGGAACACGATGACCTCGTCGATGCGGTTCAGGAACTCGGGACGGAAGTGCACCTTCAGCGCATCCATCACCTTCTCCTTCATCCGCTCGTAGCTCATCGCCGAGTCACCCGTGGTGAAGCCGACGTTGGCCTTGCGCAGATCCTGCGTGCCGAGGTTCGACGTCATGATCAGCACGGTGTTGCGGAAGTCGACCGTGCGTCCCTGGCTGTCGGTGAGGCGACCCTCCTCGAGGATCTGCAGCAGCGTGTTGAAGACGTCGGGGTGGGCCTTCTCGATCTCGTCGAACAGGACCACCGAGAACGGCTTGCGCCGCACGGCCTCGGTGAGCTGGCCGCCCTCCTCGTAGCCGACGTACCCGGGAGGCGAGCCCACCAGCCGGCTGACCGTGTGCTTCTCCATGTACTCGGACATGTCCAGCGTGATCATCGCCGAGTCGTCGCCGAACAGGAACTCGGCGAGCGTCTTGGCCAGCTCGGTCTTGCCGACACCTGTCGGGCCGAGGAAGATGAACGACCCGCTCGGCCGCTTCGGGTCCTTCAGCCCGGCCCGCGTGCGGCGGATCGACTGCGACACGGCGGCGACCGCCGACTCCTGGCCGATGATCCGCTTGTGCAGCTCGCCCTCCATGTTGATCAGCTTCTGCGTCTCTTCCTCGGTGAGCTTGTACACCGGGATGCCGGTCCAGATGCTGAGCACCTCGGCGATCGCTTCCTCGTCGACCTCGTCGAACAGGTCGACACCCTCGGAGCGCACCTCGGCTTCCTTGGTCGCCTTCTCCTCGAGCAGTGACTTCTCCTGGTCGCGGAGGCGCCCGGCCTCCTCGAAGCGCTGCTCCTCGACGGCCGACTTCTTGGCCTCCTGGACCTGGTTCAGCTTCTGCTCGATGTCGCGCAGGTCGGGCGGCGTGGCCATGCGCTTGATGCGCAGGCGGCTGCCGGCCTCGTCGATCAGGTCGATGGCCTTGTCCGGCAGGAAGCGGTCGGAGATGTAGCGGTCGGCGAGGTTGGCCGCGGCGACGAGCGCCTGGTCGGTGATCGTCACCCGGTGGTGCGCCTCGTACTGGTCGCGGATCCCCTTCAGGATCTCGATCGTGTGGGCGAGCGTCGGCTCGTCGACCTTCACCGGCTGGAAGCGGCGCTCGAGGGCGGCGTCCTTCTCGACGTACTTGCGGTACTCGTCGGTGGTCGTGGCGCCGATCGTCTGCAGCTCGCCGCGGGCGAGCATCGGCTTGAGGATCGAGGCGGCGTCGATGGCGCCCTCGGCCGCGCCGGCGCCGACGAGCGTGTGGATCTCGTCGATGAACAGCAGGATGTCGCCGCGGGTCTTGATCTCCTTGAGCACCTTCTTCAGGCGCTCCTCGAAGTCGCCGCGGTAGCGCGAGCCGGCGACGAGTGCCCCGAGGTCGAGCGTGTACAGCTGCTTGTTGCGCAGCGTGTCGGGCACGTCGTTGTTGACGATCATCTGGGCGAGGCCCTCGACGATGGCCGTCTTGCCGACGCCGGGCTCGCCGATCAGCACCGGGTTGTTCTTCGTCCGCCGGGAGAGGATCTGCATGACCCGCTCGAGCTCGCGGGTGCGCCCGATCACCGGGTCGAGCTTGCGCTCGCGGGCGAGCTGGGTGAAGTTGCGCCCGAACTGGTCGAGGATCTGGCTGTTGCCCTTGTCGCCGGCGGGGTCCTCCTTGGTCGAGCCGCCGACGTTGGCGCCGGCCGTGCCGCTCGACTCGGTGCGCCCGGACGGGCCCTGGTAGCCGGACAGCAACTGGATGACCTGCTGGCGGACGCGGGACAGGTCGGCGCCGAGCTTGACGAGCACCTGGGCGGCGACGCCCTCGCCCTCGCGGATCAGGCCGAGGAGGATGTGCTCGGTGCCGATGTAGTTGTGGCCCAGCTGGAGGGCTTCGCGCAGCGACAGCTCGAGGACCTTCTTGGCCCGCGGGGTGAACGGGATGTGCCCGGACGGCGACGAGCCGCCCTGGCCGATGATCTCCTCGACCTGGTTGCGCACGGCCTCCAGCGAGATGCCGAGGCTCTCGAGCGCCTTGGCGGCGACGCCCTCACCCTCGTGGATGAGGCCGAGCAGGATGTGCTCGGTGCCGATGTATGAGTGGTTGAGCAGGCGCGCTTCCTCTTGGGCGAGGACGACGACCCTGCGGGCCCGATCCGTGAATCTCTCGAACATGTGCGCCCTTTCCAGCCGGGGACGACGTCTCATCAGTGTACCGGGCTGGTCCAGAGCGTCTCGGTTGATGTGGGTGTCATGCTCAGCGCGTACCTCAGGCCGGTGCTTCGCGTGGCCCTGCTCGCGGATCGAGCGCTCGACGTACGCGCTGAGCACGTGCCGCAGTGAGCCGGGAACGCTCCGGACATTCGCGGTGTCAGGTGTGCGACAGGCTGAACACACTCGATGCCACCCCGTACGCCGCGCGACGAGCTGCCCGACGAGCAGTTGGTCGAACGCGCCCGGGCGGGTGACCAGGCGGCGTACGGCGAGCTCGTGCGGCGCCACCAGTCTGCGGCGTTGCGGCTCGCTGCCGGCGTGAGCGGATCGACAGAGGAGGCGAGGGACATCGTGCAGGACGCGTTCGTCAAGGGCTACCGGGCGCTCGGGCGCTACCGGGGCGAGGCGTCCGTGCGCTCGTGGCTGCTGCGCATCGTCGCCAACGAGGCGAAGAACGAGGTCAGGGGCCGCAGCCGGCGCCGCCTGCGGGAGCATCGTCACGAGCGGATGCGACTCGTGGCCGCCGACGGAGACCCGGTCGGCGACCGGGTGGCCGCCGAGGTCGAGGCGGCCGCAACTGCTCGACCTGCTCGGCCGCCTCGACGAGCGCGACCGCGAGGTGCTGGCCTGCCGGTTCGTGGCCGGGCTCAGCGAGGCCGAGACGGCGGCCACGCTCGGGGTCGCGCCGGGAACCGTGAAGTCGCGCACGGCGCGTGCGCTCGGACGGGCCAGGGCGCTCGCCGAGCCGGCGCCACTGGAGGCCGACCATGGCTGAGCTCGAGCAGCGACTCGCCGGCCTCGCCCTGACGTTCCCGCGCGCCGACACGCTCGTCGACGACGTCCTGGCCGAGATCGCCGCTGCCGGCACGCCGTTGGCAGCGGCCGCTGCTCGTCGCCGCAGCGGTGCTGCTCGCCATCGTCGTCGCCACCACGGCGGTGCCGGGTGCCCGCCACGCCGTCGCCAGGTGGCTCGGCTTCGAGTCGCTGCGCATCGAGGTCGTCGATCGCATCCCGCCGGACCTCGTGGGGAGGCGACGACTCCGCCGGCCGACGTGATCGTCGAGACGCTTGCCCGGGCGGCTCGACGAGGGGCTGTACGTGAAGCTCGTCGAGTCGGGCGTGCAGATCACCCAGGTCGACGTCGACGGGCAGCTGGGCTACTGGATCTCCGGCGAACCACACGTGCTGATGTACCGCGACGCCGACGGCGACGTCCGCGAGGCGCGACTCGCCGCCGACACGCTGGTGTGGCAGGACGGCGACGTCATCCGCCGCGTCGAGGGCGACATCTACCCTCGCCCACGGCGCGCTCGACATCGCCACCGGCGGCCCTGACGGGGCTGACGACGTGGGATCGCTCAGCGATCCCGCAGCCTGGACCCGGCCGGGGGTGCCGCAGACCCCGAGTAGCCTGCCCGGTGCCCGACGCCCCGGTTCGGTCCCCCCTGTTCTCGCTGGCGTCGATGTCCGCCGACCGCGAGCGCATCGAGTCGGCCATCCACGAGGCCGTGCGCAGCAGCGATCCCTACCTGACCGAGATCGCCTCGCACCTCGTCGTGGCCGGCGGCAAGCGGCTGCGGCCGGTGGTGTCGATCGCCGCCGCCCAGGTCACCGGCATCCCGGCGTCGCTCGACGTCGTGCGCGGCGGCGTCGCCTGCGAGCTCGTCCACCTCGGCTCGCTGTACCACGACGACGTGCTCGACGAGGCCGACACCCGCCGCGGCGTGGAGACCGTGAACGCCAAGTGGGGGAACCTGCAGGCGATCCTCGCCGGCGACTTCCTCCTCTCGCGGGCGTCGGAGATCGCCGCCTCGATCGGCAACGAGGTCGCCGGCCTGCTCGCCCGCACGATCGGGTGGCTGTGCGAGGGCGAGATCGAGCAGCTGCGCCACACCTACGACGTCGCCCGCCCCGAGGACAGCTACTTCGTGTCGATCCAGGGCAAGACGGCGTCGCTGTACGGCACGGCGGCACGCATCGGCGGCATCGTCGCCGGCCTCGACCGCCCGACGATCGAGGCGCTCACGGCATGGGGCAACGCCTTCGGCATGGTGTTCCAGATCGTCGACGACATCCTCGACGTCACCGACACGACCGAGCAGCTCGGCAAGCCGGCGGGTCACGACATGGTCGAGGGCGTGTACACCCTGCCCGTGCTGCGCACGCTCGCCATGGAGGGCGGCGTCGGCGAGGAGCTGGCATCGCTCCTCGGCCGCCCGCTCGACATCGCCGAGCGGGACAAGGCGCTGGCGATCGTCCGGGCCAACGAAGGCGTCGAGAGCGCCGTGGCGACGGCCCGCCGCTACGTCGCCGCCGCCGAGGACGTCTGCGACGACCTCCCGTCCGGCCCGGCCACCGACGCCCTGCGTTCTGCCCCCCTCGCCCTCCTCGACTCGGCCACCGCGCACAACGGGTTCTGACGCCCACCGGTAGCCTCAACGCCCGATGCGGGCGGCGGGCGATGTGGTGTTCGACTACGAGGGCGCGCTGTTGATGGCGCGTCGCCTGTGGGCGTTCGCCGACGCCCTGGAGTCGATGATGACCGGCCGCGAAGGGGCGGCGGCCGAGGCCCTCGTCGACTGGACGGGACCCCACGCCACCTCGTTCGTGGCCCGCCTCGGTGTCGAGCGCGGCGACGTCACCGGCGTGGTCGGCCAGTTCCGCGAGGCGGCCTACGCCTGGGCGGCGGCGTGGAAGGACGCCATCGACGAGCAGAACCGGATCCTCCAAGCGCGGCGGTGGGAGTACAACAAGGACCACCAGGGCATGTTCGGCCACCTCGACGGCGTCGAGCGGCCGCACGACCCGGCGCCGCGAGCCGCTGCCGACGGCACCGGACTTCCATCCCACCGGCTCGTTCGAGAAGTACTTCTGATGGCCGCGGTGTCGGCGTCGCCGGCTCGGCTGGCGACGTTCGCAGGTGTCTGGCGGGCGCGGGCGGCCGCCGTCGACGAGCAGGCCGCGTTGAACGGCCTGGCGAGCTCGGTCGTCGCCGGATGCCCGGGTCGCGCCGTCGAGGTCCCCGCCCTCGGCGCGCTGACCACCGTCCTCGACAACATGGCGACGAACGAATCCTTCGTCGCCACCGTGCACGCTGCCGTCGTCGGGGCCGACCTCTACGTCGGCGGTGTGGCGACGATCGACGGCGCCGTGGTCGACGCCGCGCTCGACCGCGCCGGGCTCGCCGACGGCCCGCCGGTGCCGGTCGAGTTCGATCCGGCGACCCGCGAGGTCGTCGCCCCGACGTCGGGGATGATCGACGACCCGATCAACGCGTCGAACGGGAACATGATCCACCACGAGCTCGACGTCGAGTTCCCGGCGATCGCCGCCGCGTTGAACATCGAGCGGACGTGGAACTCGCTGCTCGCAACGACGCCCGGCGCGTTCGGTGCCGGCTGGTCCTCGGTGCTCGACTGCTCCCTCGAGGTGGCCGACGACCGGGTCGTCGCCTCGCTGGCCGACGGCAACGTGGTCGCCTTCGTGCCGTGGGGTGACGGATGGGCCGCGCCGGGCGTGCCGCGGCTGCACCTGACAGGCGACGAGCACCCACTGGGCGTTGCAGATCGACACGGTCCGGCGCTTCCTGTTCGACCGTGGCGGCGCGCTGACCGGTTGGGAGGTCGGCGTCGCACGCGTCGCCGCCACTCGCGACGATGCCGGCCGGATCACCGCGCTCACCGAATCGGTCACGGCACGCTCGCTGTAGGTGCGCTGGTCGGACGCCGGGCTCGTCGACGAGCTGGTCACCGACGACGGCCGGTCGGTGCGCTACGGGCGCGACGGCGCCGGGCGGCTGGTCGGCGCCACGTCGCGCGCCGGCGCCGTCGAGTACCGCTGGGACGGTGACCTGCTCATCGCCGTCGTCGACGCCGACGGGGTCGCCGCCTTCGTCAACGAGTACGACGAGCGCGGCCGGGTCATGTCGCAGACGAGCCCCTTCGGGCGGGTCTCGACGTACCGCTACGACGACTCCGGACTGACCGTGTTCTCCGACGCCGCCGGGGTCGTCCAGGCGATGCGCCACGACCGGTTCGGGAACCTGACGGCGATGATCGACGTCGACGGCACGGCGATGAAGCTCGACTACGACGACGCCCGCCGGGTCGTCCGCGTCGTCGAGCGGGACGGGGCGACGTGGGCGTACCGCTACGACGGCGACGACCTGGTCGAGCGCGTCGATCCGGACGGCCTCTCCCAGCGATGGGCGTGGGACGAGCGCCATCGGCTGGTCGAGTCGGTCGACCGCGCCGGGGCTGCGACGCGCTACCAGTACGACACCGAGCACCGGGCGCCCTCGCGCGTCATCGGCCCGGACGGCGCGATCACCAGCCAGACCCTGGACGAGCGTGGGCTGCCGTTGGAGATCGTCGACGCCGACGGCGTCGTCACCACGCTGCGATGGGATCGCGACGGTCAGCTGGCGGCGACGTTCGACGCCTTCGGCGAGGCGACGACGTTCGACTACGACCGCCACGGTCTGCTGCGCGGCATCACGCCGCCGTGGGGGGCGGCCACGGTGCTCGTCCACGACGACCACGGCCGGCTCGTGCGCACCGAGCGCGGCGATGCCGTGCACGAGTACGGCTACACGGCCGCCGGACGTGTCTGCCGCGGCGTCGAGCCGGGTGACGTCGGGTGGTCGGCGACGTTCGGCACCCACGGCGCGCGTGGAGACGTTGACCGACGCCGCCGGGTCGACGGTCACGTTCGGCTACGACGCCATCGGCAACGTCACGGCCGTCACCGCCCCCGATGGCGCCGTGTACCGCCACATCCACGACGAGGTCGGGCGGCTGGTCGCCTCGATCGAACCGCACGGGGCGACGACGGCGAAGGCCTACGACCGGCGCGGCCGGGCGATCGAGGTCACCGACCAGCGGGGGAGCGTCTGGCGCCGGCGCCTCGACGAGCTCGGCCGGACGGTCGCGTCGACGGCACCGGACGGCGCCGAGACGGTGTTCACCTATCACCCCGAGGGCCAGCTGGCGTCGACCACCGCGCCGGACGGGCGGGTGTCGCGGTGCGAGCTCGATGCGGCCGGCCGGCCGGTGGCGATGATCGACCCGGCGGGTGGCCGGTCCGTCGTCGAGTACACCGCGGCGGGCAGGGTGCGCAGCCGCACCAGCCCGGCAGGGCGACGCGAGGAGTTCGAGTACGACGCCGCCGGCCGCCTCGCCACCGTCGTCGGCATCGACGGCGTGCGCCGCTCCGTCGGGCGCGATCCGCGCGGCTGGGTGGCGTCGGTCCTCGAGCACGACGACGGCGGCGTGCGCCGCCTCGAGCACCGGTGGGACGACGGCGGGCGCCTGGTCGGGCTGACCGCTGACGGTGCCGACGGGCTGCAGGAGTGGACGCTGCGCCGTGACCCCGCCGGACGGGTGATCGAGGCCGTCGACCCGGCCGGGGTGGCCACCCGCTTCGAGTGGGATCCTCGGGGGCTGCTCGCGGCGGCCACCGATCCCGCCGGGCTGACCACCCGCTACCACCACGACGACCGCGGCCGGCTCGCCGGGCTGACCACGCCCGGCGACCGCCAGACCCGCGTCAGCTACGGACTCGACGGCCACCCGGAGTCGGTGACCGACCCCGGCGGATCCGTCACCAGGTTCCTCCACGACGCCGCCGGGCTGGTGACCGGGCTGCGCCGTGACGACGGCTCCGGCTGGGATCGCCAGCTCGACCCGGTGGGGCGCGAGGTGCAGCGCGTCGGCAGCGACGGCACCGTCTCGGGGCAGTACACGTACGACGTCGCCGGCCGGTTGGTGACGGCAACGGTGCCGGCCACCGGAGACACCGTCGAGTTCCTGTGGGACGACAACGACCGGATCGCGGGTGTCACCGGCAGCGACGGCGTCCGCCGGGTCGAGCGCGACGCCGACGGGTCGGTGCTCGCCGAGTCCGACCGCGATCGTGACGACATCCTGCGCGACCGCGCCGGGAGGTTGACGATCGGGCGCGACGGCACCGTGTTCCGGTACGACGACGTCGGACGGATCGCCGAGATCGCGCCGCTGGACGAGGTGCCGACGGTGTTCACCTACGACGCCGACGGGCTCGTCGCCACCGAACGGGGGCCGGGCGGCACGCGGCACTACCACTACGACCGCGCCGGGCGCGTCGTCCGGATGGACGTCGGCGGTGCCGTCACGCACTACCGGTACGACCGGTGCGGCCGGCGCAGTCGCGAGGACCGTGCCGACGGCACGGCCACCGTCTACCGGTGGGACGCCTTCGGCCGCCTCGAGCGGATCGAGCGGCACGCCGCCGACGGCGGCGTCGTCGGCGAGGTCTCCGTCGCCTACGACGCCCTCGACCGACCCGTCGTCGTCGACGGCCGGGCGGTCGGCTACGACCCGGTGAGTGGGCTTCCCGACGACGACCCGTGGCTCCCCGGCGGGGCGCGCCCGCTCGGCGGCACGCCGGTCGGCGACGTGTGGATCGTCGGCGCCAGGGTGCTCGACCCCGAGACCCACCAGTTCCTGAGCACCGACCCGCTGCTGCCGGTGCCGGGCAGCCACGGCGCCGCGTCCGGCTACACGTACTGCTGGAACGACCCGGTCAACTGGGTCGACCCGACGGGCATGCGGCCGCTGTCGACGGAGGAGTTCGACGCCGTCATGTCGGCGGCCGAGCAGACCGCGCTGGGCAAGGCGTGGGAGGCCGTCCACGAGGACCCGTGGGGCACGCTGGCGATGGTCGGGGTCACCGCCCTCGGCGTCGGGCTCTGCGCCACCGGCGTGGGCACCGCCGTCGGCGCCGGCATCCTCATCGGCGTCGGCGCCTCCGCCGGCATCGGCCTCGCCACGGGCACGTTCAACCCGCGGATGGTCGCCGTCAACGGTGTCGTGGGCGGGCTCTCCGCCGGCGTCGGCGGGGCCGTGACCACGACGTCGTGGCAGGGCGCGGTGGCGCTCGGTTCGGCGAGCGGCGCGGGCGAGACCGTCGTCGGCAGCCTGCTCGCCGGCCAGGGCTTCCCGAGCGGCTTGGAGCTGCTCGTCGGCACCGGCACCGGCGGCCTGGTGAGCGGCGGCGCCAGCGCCCTGCACCACCTGCAGACGCCGGGGGCCACCGCCGCGCTCGACCACTCGCCGACCTCGAGCGAGCTGAGCTACCACCCGCGGATCCGCGAGCGCGCCCTCCAGGATCCGGTCGGCCACAACTTCCCGTACTCGTTCGACGAGGTGATCCTGCAGACCGCGCCGACCACGCAGGTCGACGGGTCGCTGCTGTACGCCGCACCAGGCTCGATCAACGGCAAGGACGGCTTCTTCGAGATCGCCGTCAACCCCGAGACGCGGACCATCTTCCACCGAACGTTCGTGGGTGGATGATGCGGTACCTCACGCTCGCCGCGGACTACACGGGTTCGCCCCTGCGCGACGACATCAGCGGTCCGCTCGTCCCGGAGGAAGCGGGCCTGTCGTGGGAGCTCGGCGACCGGTTGCGCGAGTGGAACGATCGGTACCGGCCGGTCATCCCGCTCGACCTCGACGACCGCACCAGCGGGCCGATCGCCGAGCTGGTGACGACACTCGACCTGGAGGGCCTTCGCCTCACCGAGGCGATCGCCGCCGAGCTGGGCGACGTCAAGGTCCGCTACTACAGCGAGGGCCGGCTGCGCTACGTGCCGTGAGCGTCGCCCGACCGATCAGGCCGACGGGGCGAGGCGGACGATCGCCGCAGCGGCCTTGTAGGCGGCCTCGGCGGGGCCCAGCTCGTCGGGCCGCAGCAGGTTGGCCATGATGCGCAGCACCCACTCCATCAGCGTCCGGCTGTGCATCCCGACCCGTGTCAGCTCGCGCATCAGGGCGGGCCGGCCGATGACCCGGGCGAACAGCCGGGCCACCTTGAAGTACTGGCCGTAGGTCTCGTCGAGCAGCTTCGGGTAGCGCTGCAACGCCGTGGCGTCGCCGTCCGCCAGCGCCTCGTGGATCACGTCGGCGGCCATGCGCGCCGTCTCGTAGGCGTAGTCGATGCCCTCGCCGTTGAACGGGTTGACCGCCCCGGCGGCGTCGCCGACGACGAGGTACGTCGGGCCGGCCTTCGGGCCGACCGACCCGCCCATCGGGATGCGCCCGCTGACCGGGCGGCCCTCCGGGCGAGCGGGGTCGATCTGCCAGCGGTCGGCGATCTGGTGGGCGTAGCCGTCGAGGAGGTGCGTCGTGTTGACGCTCTTGAAGTCGCGGAACGTCGACAGCAGCCCGACGCCGATGTTCACCGTGCCGTCGCCGACCGGGAAGATCCAGCCGTAGCCCGGCATCGGGTTGCCGTTGCGGTCCTTGACGTCGAGCGCCGACTCGATCCACGGCTCGTCGTGCTTGGGCGACTGCCAGTAGGTGCGGATCGCCGTGCCGTACGGCCACTCGCGCGTGCGGAACGTTCCCAGCGCCCGGCCGAAGCGGCTGTTGGCACCGTCGGCGACGACCGTGAACGCGGCGCGCACGTCGTCGGTGGACCCGTCGGCGCGCTGCACCGTCGCCCCGCGCACGAAGCCCCGCTCGATGAGCGGGCGGACGGCCTCGTGTCCCTCCAGCACGCTCGCCCCGGCCGTGACGGCGTTGGCGGCGACGAACTGGTCGAGGTCGCGCCGGCGCACGACGTAGCCGTGCTGCGGGTAGATCGGGTGCTCGGGCCACTCCAGCTCGAGCTCGCGCCCCATGCCCGTCGCCCGCAGCCCGTGGTAGCGGTGGTAGCGAGCGAGCTCATCGGTGAGGCCCATGTCGTCGAGCTGCTTGACGGCTCGCGGCGTCAGGCCGTCGCCGCACGTCTTCTCGCGCGGGAACTGCTTCTTCTCGACGACGGTGACGTCGTGGCCGTGGCGAGCGAGCCAGTAGGCGGCCGAGGCGCCGGCCGGCCCGCCGCCGACGACGAGCACGTCGGTCTCGATCGTCACTCGGGCGTCACTCGGCGTCACTCGGGGCGTCACTCGGACGGCGGCGATCCCTCGGCGGGCGCGTCGCCGATGTCGATGATCTCGAGCTCATCGCCCGTCGGCGTTGTTGAGGCCGGCTTCGTCGAGGTCGGCGAGCGTGCCGCCCTCCTCGAGGTTGACGAACACCGGCGCCTCCTCCGAGCACCAGTTCTCGTACTCCTCGACGTACTCGTCCGACGTCGGGTCGGCGCCGCCGAGCGTGTAGCGCTCGTGGCACACGACGGCGAGGATCTCCTCGTCGGTGAGGTCGCCGCCCTGCTTGGGCATCACGCCGAAGCTGCCCGTCGTGTGCGCACCACCCTCGCGGTCGGGGTTGCCGTAGTTGTCGATGCCGGCGAGGTTGTACTCGGCCGTGCCGAAGTACACGAAGCGCAACTGGTCCTCGATGTGCGGGAACGTCTCCAGCACCTCGCCGCCGGCGAACGGCCGACCGCTGCCGCCTTCCCCGCTGCCGCCGTGGCAGGACGAGCACGTCCCGTAGACCTCGGCGCCCACGCCGATCGGTCCCTCGACGACCTCCGGGGCCTCGGTGACCGAGCGCACGTACATGAACAGCCAGATCGGCATCAGGCTCAGCGCGGCCATCGCCCAGAACGGGATCTTCGGACGCTTCTTCGCCGCCGCGATGTACGGCGGGTCCGGCTTCGGCGGTGGCGGGGGTGGTGCCGCGGCGGCCGCCTTGCGCCCGGCCGGCCCCGCCGGCGCCGCCGCGGCGGGCTCGGCCGCCGTGGTCGCCGCTGGGGTCGCGGCCGGCGCATCGGCCGCCGGTGCCGACTCCTCCCCGCCACCGAGGCCGAGCGCGGCGCGCCGGTTGCGCGATCGCTTCAGCAGGTGTTCGGGGATCTCCGTCACGCGCCGCCACGATACGCGCCCCGCCGAGCCCGCTGACAAACACTCCGTGCGCCGCGGCCCATGCCGCCTCGCCCGAGCACTCTGGACGGCGCGATTCTGTATCCGGGCGCGAAATCGGTCTCCGGAAGCCTGTGCGAGACGGATCAGACTCGCACCCAGATCGTGGTGCCAGTGGTCGCCGACGGCGGAACTAGCGCACAACCTCGGGGTGCCCGGTCGGCGACGTGCCAGACTGATTTTCGACCCGGCACGCTCGGTGCCACTACCGTTCGTGCAACCGTTCACGAGACAAGGACCACGCGAAAGGCTCCCGCCCATGCTCGCCATCGACATCCTGGAATGGCCCGGCGTGAACGTCGCGTTCCTGGTGTCGTTCTTCGGGGCGATCGCCCTGACGCTCGTGGTCATCCCGTTCGGCAAGCGGCGCCCCGTCGGCAAGCCGCTGTCGTGGGGCGAGGGGATGCTCGCCTCGGCCTACGCCTTCGGGGTGATGTTCCTCGCCTTCGGGATCGTGCCCCACCAGTGGATCGACCACGCCGACAAGAACCTCGGCTGGAGCAAGGACAAGCTGCTGTACGGCCCGGGCGAGATCCTCAAGCCGCAGTCCGACGGCGGCTGGTTCCCGATGACCCTGCAGTACGAGGCGCTGCGCGACATCGTCGTGGTCATCCTCCACGTCATCTTCTTCGGTCTGATCATCTTCATCTGGAGCTGGTGGCAGAAGCGCGGCCGGGTGACGACGACGACGAGATCGCCACGAGCACCTACGGCCGGCCACTGGTGAAGAAGGCCTGACGATGCAGAGCGTTCCAGATGCGAGCGAGCGAGCGCCAGCGAGCGAGCGTCCAGACACGGCCTGCGTGGCCGGGGAACGCTGTCTGATGGCACGGACTGATGCCAACCCGCCGATGATGCCGTTCACCGACGAGTACACGCTCGTCGAGGTCGATGCGGACTACTTGACCAAGGCCGTCAAGCCGAAGCAGTTCATCCACATCGACCAGACCGAGTGCATCATGTGCGAGGGCTGCGTCGACATCTGCCCGTGGAAGTGCATCCACATGGTCACGCCCGACGCCATCGTCGAGGCGATCGGCACCGAGCTCCCCGGCGAGGACCCGTCGGACCACGTGGTGTTCACGATCGACGACGACATCTGCACCCGTTGCGCGCTGTGCGTCGACCGCTGCCCGACGGGCGTGATCATCCTCGGCAAGGCCGGTGCGCCGTCGGCGACCGGCGACTCGCACACCCGCACCAACAGCCACGGCTACGCCTACGGCATGAGGTTCTAGGATGATCACCGGAGTTGTTCAGCGAGCGCCAGCGAGCGTCCTGGCGACGACCAGGTAGGCGACCGGAGCGCCAGCGGAGGGCGCCGGCACGCCGGCCTGCGTGGCCGGGGACGCATCTGATGGCTAAGACGATCGACGAACAACCACGGCCGACGATCAAGGACCGCTCAACAAGTCGGTCGACTCGGTGCAGGGGAGCCAGGCCTGGGCGAGCATCTTCCGGCCCGGCTCGATCTTCCGCAAGGGCTACACCGACAGCCCGCGCAACCGCAGCTACGTGATCATGAACTCGGTGCTGTACCACCTGCACCCGGTCAAGGTGAAGCGCCACGCCGTCAAGGTCAGCTACACGCTGTGCCTCGGCGGGCTCAGCTTCTTCCTGTTCATCCTGCTGACCGTCACCGGCATCTTCCTGATGTTCTTCTACCGCCCCGAGGCGACGGCGGCGTGGAACGACATCTCCAACCTGCAGACGTCGGTGACGTTCGGGTTGCTCGTGCGCAACATGCACCGATGGGGCGCCCACCTGATGGTGCTGTCGGTGTTCCTGCACATGGCGCGCGTCTTCTACCACGGCGCCTACAAGCCGCCGCGGGAGTTCAACTGGGTGATCGGCGTGATCCTCTTGATGCTCACGCTGCTGCTGTCGTTCACCGGCTACCTGTTGCCGTGGGACCAGCTCGCCCTGTGGGCCGTCACCGTGGGCACGAACATGATGGGCTACACACCGGTGTTCGGCGAGGAGGTCCGCTTCGTGCTCCTCGGCGGCGCCGAGATCGGCCCCGAGACGCTGCTGCGCTGGTACGTGCTGCACGTGCTGATGCTGCCGTTCGTGATCGTCATCTTCATGGCCATCCACTTCTGGCGGGTCAGGAAGGACGGTGGCATCAGTGGGCCGCTGTAGGGGAATGAGGTGTGACGCGTGACTGAGATCCCCGAACACCTGCTCAAGCGAGCGCAGGCCGCGCGCGAGAAGGCCGCCGAGGAGGCGCCGCCCGCCGAGGCACCGGCAGCCGAGCCCGCCGCGGCGCCAGCGAGCCCGAAGCCGAGTCGCGGATCCCCGCCCACCTGCTCGAGCGCAGCCGCGCCGCCAAGGCATCGGCGGCCGGCGGCGCACCCGCCGCCGATGCGCCAACGGGTGGCGGTGGCGTCGCCGTCGCCGAGAAGGTCTCCTCCGTCGTCCAGGCCGTGCCGACCGGCGGCGGCGTCCCTGTCGGCGCCGGGCCCGGTGGTCACACCCAGCGTCTGCTGACGGTCGTCAAGTCGGGCTCGATCCAGGAGGTCAAGGCGTCGCCGGTCGACAAGGTGCACACGTGGCCGCACCTGCTGGCCGCCGAGTTCGTGGCCTCGCTGGCCTGCCTCGCCTTCACGTTCGTCTTCTCCATCTTCGTCAACGCTCCGCTGCTGCAGCTGGCCAACACCAACCAGACGCCGAACCCGTCGAAGGCGCCCTGGTACTTCCTCGGCCTGCAGGAGCTGCTGACGATGTTCCACCCGATGATCGCCGGCGTGACCATCCCCGGCGTCGGCCTGATCGTGCTCATCTTCGCCCCGTTCATCGACAAGAACCCGTCGAACAAGCCGGAGGATCGCAAGTTCGCCACCTCGCTGATGACCATCCACATCATGTTCTGGGCCGTGCTGGTCATCATCGGCTCGTTCTTCCGCGGACCGGGGTTCAACTTCGTCCTGCCGTGGAAGGACGGCATCTTCTTCGAGCTGTGATCGAAGGGAGGTACCCGCTAGATGTCTGCCGCCGCCATCATCGCCATCGCCGTCGGAGTCGTCGTCGTCCTCGGCGCGCTCAGCTTCGTCACGCTCGCCCGGCGGTCGGACGTGCGCGGCGCCGGGGCGCTCTCCGCCGAGACGCGCAAGCGCGACCGTGCGGCGCGCGAGGAGCAGTCCCAGGAGGCCGTCGTCGCCGCGCCGACGCGGACCACGGTCGAGGCACAGGGCGAGATCGCCCGCTACGGCACCGTGCTCGCACCGGTGGAGGAGACGGCGCTCGCCCCCTGGTCGCCTCCCGACGAGGAGGCGCTCGGCGTCAGCCGCCGGCAGTTCTTCAACCGGGCGACGGTCACGCTCACCAGCGCCGGCCTCGGCGCCTTCTTCGCCGCCGGGTTCGTCGCCTTCCTGTGGCCGACCGCCACGGGCGGCTTCGGTCAGGCAGGTGACGGTCGGCAAGCTCGACGACATCTTGGAGACGATCCGCACCGGGGACGGCTTCTTCTACGCGCCCGTCCGCACGCACCTGGATCACCGAGTACCCGGCCGACGCCCTGCCGGCGGCGCGCGCGGTGTACCAGGACAACATCGTCTCCGGCATGGAGCAGGGCATCGTCGCCCTGTACCAGAAGTGCCCGCACCTCGGTTGTCGCGTTCCCGACTGCCCGACGAGCCAGTGGTTCGAGTGCCCGTGCCACGGCTCGCAGTACAACCAGGTCGGCGAGAAGAAGGCCGGCCCGGCGCCTCGTGGGATGGACCGCTTCCCCGTGACGGTCGCCGCCAACGGTGACGTCACGGTCGACACCGGCGCGCTGCAGACCGGCCCGCCGATCGGCACCAACACCACCGGCCAGGAGGCCGAGGGCCCGCACTGCATCACCGGCGGCGGCGAGCACTGATGAGCATGCGAGCGACGAGGCGCCAGCCGGAGCGCCGCCGCGGCCTGCGTGGCCGGGGAACGCAATGAGCGGGGTGAGCATTGATCTGGCTCTGGCCACCACGACCATCGCCTGGATCCTCATGGCGGTGGTGGTCGTCGGGTGGATCATCTACGCGGCGATGAACGCCGGCGCGGCGCGCAAGGAGGTCGGCTCGGAGATCGAGCTGGCCGCCAACCGCAAGCCGTACTACGACGACGAGATCCTCGAGGGCCGGCGGCTCGAACGGGTGCAGCTGTACGGCGTGCTGCTGCTCGTCGTCCTCGTCATCGGGCTGCCGCTGTACTGGGTGCTCGAGCCCGACTCGGCAGGCCGGCGCCCAGGAGGGCATCGACGGGCCGCTTCGTCACGTGGGGCTCGGAGCTGTTCGAGACCACCGCCGACGGTGGCTTCAACTGCGCCGGGTGCCACGGCGGGATGAACGCCACGGGGGGCCAGGCCGCCTACACGGTCACCGACGGGATCACCGGTGAGGTGCGGGCGGTCGACTGGCTGGCGCCGGCGCTGAACACGGTGCTCTACCGCTTCGACGAGGACGAGGTCCGCTTCATCCTCACCTACGGCCGGCCCGGGTCACCGATGTCGGCGTGGGGTCTCGCTGGCGGCGGCCCGATGAACGCCCAGCAGATCGACACGCTGATCGCCTACCTCGCTTCGATCCAGATCCCGCGCGAGGACTGCGTGGACGAGGAGGAGGGCGATCCGCTGTGCGAGAGCGGCCACCTGCCGGCCGAGGACCAGGCCGACATCGAGACGCTCGCCCGGCAGTCCGTCGAGGACGGGACGTACTCCAGCTACGGCGAGGCGCTGTTCAACCTCGAGCTCGCCAGCGGCGCCTACAGCTGCGCCCGGTGCCACACGAAGGGCTGGAGCTACGGCGACCCGGGCGTGCCCGGGCAGGGAGCGTTCGGGTGGAACCTGACCGGCGGCAACACCACGGCCAAGTTCCCGGATGACGCCGCGATGCGCGAGTTCGTCTCCACCGGGTCGACGAACGGCGTCGGCTACGCCCCGCAGTCGCAGGGCAGCGGGCGCATGCCCGGGTTCGGAGCGATCCTCACCGAGGAGCAGCTCGACGCGATCATCGACTACGTGCGGGGATTGTGATGCCATGACCAGCCTGCTCGCGCATCAGCTGGGAGCCAGAGCTCCGCGGCATCCTCATCGTGATCATCACCGTGGTCACGCTGTGCGGCAGCGTCTACCTGATCCTCGGCACCAACCTCGGCGCCCGCCTCGGGTTCCTCGTCACCTTCACCGGGCTCGTCGGCTGGCTGGCCCTGATGGGGATCATCTGGATGATCTACGGCATCGGGCTGAAGGGACCGGAACCGTCGTGGGCAGGCGATCCCGGGACGAACCGTGCTGCAGGACATCGACTCCCTCTACGCCGCCGGCGTCTTCGACCGCAGCCTCGAGGTCCCCGAGGACCTGTCGTTCCCGGAGCAGGCCGAGCTCGCTGCCGCCCACTTCGAGGAGGAGGGCTGGGCGCCACTGGAGGAGTCCGACCCCGGTTTCGGGCAGGCCTCGGCCACGGCCGCCGAGCTGCTCGAGGAGACCGACACGTTCTCCGCCGGCGAGTTCCGCGCCGTGAACGTGTTCGACACCGGCGGCGAGCGCTACCCGATGATCGGGAACTTCGACCTGCTGGCGTTCTGGCACCGCCCGCACTACGCCGTCGTCGAGGTCGCCCCGCTGGTGGCGACACGGACCGAGCCCGGCCGTGCGCCGGCTCCGGCGATCATCGACGAGTCCCGCCAGCACCAGTACGTGTACATGATCCGCGACCTCGGCGCGCGCCGGCAGCCGGCGCTCGTGCTGACGATCGGGGCCGGGCTGATCTTCCTCGTGCTGTGCTGGCTGCTGCACCGCCGCGAGCGCATCGTCACCACCAACCGCGAGACCCTCCCGGTCCCGGCAGGATGAGGGTGACGACCGATGAGCCAGCTGCTTGCCGGTCGTCGTGCTGCTCGTCCTCGCCGTGGTGTTCGGCATCGTCAGCTTCGCCATGTCCCGCCTGCTCGCCCCGCGGCGGCCGTCGGCGGCGAAGGAGGCGCCGTACGAGTGCGGCATCGTCCCCAGCCGCGAGCCGCCGGAGCGCTTCCCAGTCAGCTTCTACGTCGTGGCGATGCTGTTCATCATGTTCGACATCGAGATCATCTTCGTCTACCCGTACGCCATCGCCCACTCCGAGCTCGGCACGTACGGCTTCGTGGCGATCATGATCTTCTCCGCCCTGTTCTTCCTGACGTTCGTCTACGAGGTCGCCCGGGGCGGCCTCGACTGGGGTCCGCTGCAACGCTCACGCGACCTCGGCGCCGACGCCGCCCAGGTCAGCCCCGAGCGCACGGCGGCGACGACGATCCGCCGCGTCGGCACGGAAGGTCGCGAGGCGCGCCAGCCCGAGGAAGCGGCCTAGCGATGGGGCTGATCAGCGACATCCGCGACGACGGGCTCGCCGGGATGTCGCACAACGTCATCACCGGCCGCCTCGAGGACGTCGTCAAGTGGGTCCGGTCGCGCAGCTCGTGGCCGGCGAACTTCGGCTTGGCCTGCTGCGCGATCGAGATGATGGCGACCGGGGGCGCCCACTACGACATCTCGCGGTTCGGCATGGAGGTGTTCCGGGCCTCGCCGCGCCAGGCGGACATCATGATCGTCGCCGGGCGGGTGAGCCAGAAGATGGCGCCGGTGCTGCGCCAGGTCTACGACCAGATGATGGAGCCCAAGTGGGTGATCTCGATGGGCGTGTGCGCCTCGACGGGCGGGATGTTCAACAACTACGCCCTCGTCCAGGGCGTCGACCAGATCGTGCCGGTCGACGTCTACGCGCCGGGATGTCCGCCGACGCCCGAGACGCTGCTCCACGCCATCGAGACGCTGCACCAGAAGATCGAGGACGGCGAGCTGATGCGCCGCAAGGGGGAGGGCGCCAACATCCACGTGGCCGAGATCCCGGCTCGCCGCGCAGCCCGTCCCCGTCCCCCTCGGCAGCGAGTGACGTGAGCGAGCGCAGCGCCGACGTCATGAGCGACGCCGACACGCTCTACGGTTGCCTGCGCGCCGATCGTCTCGGCCAGACCGTCGTCCACGCAACCCGCGACGGCTACCTCGACGCGGTCAAGGCGATCACCGACGACGGCTACACGATGTGCGTCGACCTCACCGCCGTCGACCACCTCGCCAACGGCGCCCGGACGCTGCCCGACGGCATCGCCCCCGAGCGCTTCGAGGTCGTCGTCAACCTCCTCGACATCGCCGCCGGTCGACGCATCCGTGTGCGCGTGCAGGTGCCCGAGGATGATCCGTCGCTGCCGACGCTGTTCGACGTCCACCCCGGCACCGAGGCGATGGAGCGCGAGGCGTTCGACATGTTCGGCATCGTCTTCACCGACCACCCCGACCTGACGCGGATCCTGATGCCCGAGGACTGGGAGGGCCACCCCCTGCGCAAGGACTACGAGGTCGGCTCGATCCCGGTCCAGTTCAAGGCGGTCGCCCTCCTAATGACCTCCTCGCTTCGCTCCTCGGCGGTCACGCTGGCCGCTGGCTGGCCGCTCCCTCCGCCGGCGCTCGGCCGCTCGCATCCGCTGCGGACCGGGAGGCTGCCATGACTGACGTGACGTCATCGGTGATGGTCTCCCAGACCTCGGAGACGGAGCAGGAGCTCAAGCCGCGGTCGGAGGTCGGGGCCAAGGAGCTGCTGCGCGAGCTCGGCGCGGTGCTGCGGATGAGCGAGGCCGAGGCGGCGTTGCTCGGCGACCTCCCGGACGACCCGGACGAGGACCAGACGATGATCATCAACATGGGGCCGCAGCACCCCAGCACCCACGGTGTGCTGCGCCTCATGCTCGAGCTGCAGGGCGAGACGGTCCTGCGCTGCAAGCCGATCATCGGCTACCTGCACACCGGGATGGAGAAGACCGGCGAGACCCTGACCTACCTCCAGGGCCCGACGAACGTCACCCGGATGGACTACCTCAGCCCGTTCTTCAACGAGCTGGTGTTCTCGATGGCCACCGAGCAACTGCTCGGCATCGATCAGGACATCCCAGAGCGAGCGGTGTGGATCCGCATGCTGATGTGCGAGCTCAACCGGATGGCCAGCCACCTGCTGTTCCTCGCCACCAACGGCATGGACCTCGGCGCGGTGTCGATGATGATCTACGGCTGGCGCGAGCGGGAGGAGGTGCTGCGCTTCTTCCAGAAGGTCACCGGGCTGCGGATGAACCACAACTACATCCGCCCCGGCGGCGTCGCCGCCGACCTCCCTGCCGGGTGGCGTGACGACGTGCTGCGCCTGCTCGAGCTGATCCCGCCGCGACTCGACGAGTACGACACGCTGATGACCGGCCAGCCGATCTGGCGCGAGCGGCTGCAGGGCGTCGGCGTGATCACGCCGACGGAGGCCGTGGCGCTGGCCGCGACCGGCCCGGTGTTGCGGTCGACCGGCGTCGACTGGGACATCCGCCGCGGCATGCCGTACCTGCGCTATCCCGACGTCGAGTTCGACGTCATCGTCGGCACGTACGGCGATGCCTTCGACCGCTACGCCATCCGCCTCAACGAGGTGCGCGAGTCGATGCGCATCGTGCGGCAGGTGCTCGACCGCATGCCGGAGGGCGACTACCGGATCCAGGACAAGAAGGTCACGCCGCCGCCGCGCGCCCGCATCGACGAGTCGATGGAGGCGCTGATCCACCACTTCAAGATCTTCACCGAGGGGTTCAAGGTCCCCGAGGGCGAGGTGTACGTCGCCGTCGAGAGCCCGCGCGGCGAGCTCGGGTGCTACATCGCCAGCGACGGCGGACCCAAGCCCTACCGCATGCACATCCGGGCGCCGTCGTTCGTCAACATCCAGTGCCTCCCGCACATGATGCGCGGCGGCCTCGTCGCCGACGCGGTGGCCAACATCTCCTCGGTGGACCCTGTGCTGGGAGACGTGGATCGCTGATGGCTCTGTTCACCGCGTTCCCCGGCCACGCAGGCCGTTGCTGGCCGCTCCCTCGCTTGCGCTCCGTCGCTCGCATCGAAGAAGGGGCGCCATGGCTCGGTTGACCGATGCCAACGTCTCGATCGCCAAGGAGATCATCGGCCGCTACCCGCGGCCGAAGTCGGCGCTGATCCCGTTGCTGCACCTGGCGCAGGAGCAGGACGGCCACCTGACCAACGAGGCGATGGCGCACATCGCCGAGCTGATCGGGCACACCCCGTCGGAGGTGCTCGGGCCGGCCACGTTCTACGAGATGTTCAAGTTCGAGCCCGTCGGCACGTTCCTCGTCAACATCTGCCAGACGATGTCGTGTGCGTTGATGGGCGCGGCCGAGCTGATGCACCACGCCGAGGAGCGCCTCGGCATCAAGGCCGGCGGGACGACCCCCGACGGCCTGATCACCCTGGAGCACGCCGAGTGCCAGGCGGCATGCACCGAGGCGCCGTGCCTGCAGGTCAACTACCGCTACCGCTACCGGGTCACCCCCGAGCAGCTCGACGAGCTGTTCGACGAGCTCCGCGCCGGCGCCCTCGACGGCGAGATCCCGCCGCACGGCACGCTCGCCCGCGAGCGCCAGCACATCCCGTCCGACCGTGGGGTCGGAGCGCGGCCACCCGAGGACGTCACCGGCCCGCCGCCGTGGGTCCCGGTCCCGGCACCGGAGGCAGCACGATGAGTGACCACGTTCCCCCACGCCGCCGGGTTCATCGCCGGGGAGCGACCGCAGATCGTCACGTCGCGCTTCGGCCACGAGGACTCCTACACGCTCGACCGCTTCCTCGCCACCGACGGCTACGCCGGCTTGAAGGCGGCGCTGCAGCGGGCGCCCGCCGAGGTCCACGAGGAGGTCCGCTCGGCAACCGTGCTCGGGCGCGGCGGGGCCGGGTTCCCGGCCGGCGTGAAGTGGGGCCTGACGCCGCAGGGCGTGTGGCCGCGCTACCTCGTCGTCAACGGCGACGAGAGCGAGCCGGGCACGTACAAGGACCGCCTCCTGATGGAGCTCGACCCGCACCAGCTCATCGAAGGCTGCCTCATCGCGTGCTACGCGGCAGGCCTGTCGCAGTGCTTCCTCTACATCCGCGGCGAGATGGCCGTCGCCCAGGAGCGGGTGGCGGACGGCGCTGAACGAGGCGTACGCCGCCGGCTACGTCGGCAAGAACATCCTCGGCACCGACTTCTCCGTCGACATCGTGATGGCGTGGGGCGCCGGCGCCTACATCGTCGGTGAGGAGACGGCGCTCATCGAGAGCCTCGAGGGCAACCGCGGGATGCCGCGGCTGAAGCCGCCGTTCTTCCCGGCGGCCATCGGCCTGTACGGGCAGCCGACGATCGTCAACAACGTCGAGACGCTGTGCAACCTGCCGTGGCTGATGGTCAACGGCGCCGCGGCCTACACGGCGATCGGCACGGAGACATCGCCGGGCACGCGCATGGTCGCCGTGTCCGGGCACGTGCGGCGGCCGGGCGTGTTCGAGATCGTCAACGGCACGACGACGTTCCGCGACCTGCTCTACGGCGAGGAGTTCTGCCAGGGCATCCGCGACGACAACGGGCTGAAGGCGTTCGTGCCTGGCGGTGGCTCGGCGCCGTGGTTCCTTCCCGACCAGCTCGACCTGCCGTTCGAGGGCAAGCTCGTCGGCGCAGCCGGGTCGATGCTCGGGTCGGGGGCGATCATGGTGATGGACGAGACCACCGACATCCCGTCGGCCGCGCTCACCTTGCTGCGCTTCTACGCCCACGAGTCGTGCGGTAAGTGCGTCCCGTGTCGCGAGGGTGGCACGTGGCTGGAGCGCATCCTCCAGCGCGTCATCGACGGTCACGGCTCGCCCGAGGACCTCGACCTGCTGCTGTCGGTCGGCGAGACGATCTGCCCGGGCGCGATGCCCCACGCCTCCAGTGAACGGCTCGATCTCGACGCCGTGCCGTTCCCGTACAAGATGACGACGATCTGCTTCCTCGGGCCGTCGGCGTACGTGCCCGTGCACTCGGCACTGACGCTGTTCCGTGACGAGTTCGAAGCGCTGATCAAGCCACGGATGCGGATCCCCGTCGCCGCCGTGGCCGAGGTGGATCATGAGCGATCACCCGAAGCCCGGCGAGTCCGGGTCACCCGCCGAGGCCGCCGAGGCCGCTGTCACCGAACCGGCCGACGACGCCGTCGTCGAGCCGGAGCCCGAGCCGGACCCCAACGCCGTCCCGATCACGATCGACGGCCGGGCGGTCGTCGCCCGCAAGGGCGAGCTGGTGATCGCCGCCGCCGAGCGCCACGGCACCTACATCCCGCGGTTCTGCTGGCACCCGCGGATGAGCTCGGTCGGCATGTGCCGCCAGTGCCTCGTCGAGGTCGACAGCGGGCGGGGCATGCAGCTGACACCGTCGTGCATGGTCACGGTCTCGCCGGACATGAAGGTCGACACCCAGTCGGCGATCACCAAGCGGGCGCAGGAGGGCATGCTCGAGCTGCTGCTCGCCAACCACCCGCTGGACTGCCCGGTCTGCGACAAGGGTGGCGAGTGCCCGCTGCAGGACCAGGCGTTCAGCCACGGGCCCGGCGAGAGTCGCTACGTCGAGGAGAAGCGGCACTACGAGAAGCCGATCCCGATCAGCGACCTCGTCCTGCTCGACCGCGAGCGGTGCATCCTCTGCGACCGTTGCACGCGCTTCGCCGACGAGGTCGCCGGTGACCCGCTGATCAGCTTCACCCAGCGCGGCAACCAGACGCAGGTGATGACGTTTCCCGACGAGCCGTTCTCGTCGTACTTCTCCGGCAACACCGTGCAGATCTGTCCGGTCGGTGCGCTGACCGCGACGCCCTACCGCTTCAAGGCCCGTCCATGGGACCTGGATCAGGTGGAGAGCACGTGCACGACGTGCTCGGTCGGTTGCCGCATGGTCGTGCAGTCGAGCAGGGATCAGCTCGTGCGCTACCTCGGCGTCGACTCCGATCCCGTCAACTGGTCGTGGCTCTGCGATCGCGGACGCTTCAACTTCGAGGCGACGCATTCGGCTGACCGTCTCGGTGCGCCGCTGGTGCGCGGCGAGGGCGGGCTCGCCGAGACGTCGTGGGCGGTGGCGATGACGGCCGCCGCCCAGCTCGTGCGCGAGGCGCTCGACAGCGGCGGGTCGGGCAGCGTCGCCGTGCTCGGCGGCGCCCGCGGCACGAACGAGGACGCCTTCGCCTGGGCCCAGCTCGCCGATGCGCTGGACATCCCGCACCGCGACGCCCAGCTCGCCGACGGGCTGCCTGCCGAGCTGCTCGCCCTGCCCCGGGCGACGATCGACGAGGCGACGCGGGCGAGCACCGTGATCCTCCTCGGCCCCGACCTCAAAGAGGAGCTCCCCGTCCTCCACCTGCGCCTGCGCCATGCCGCCGAGCAGCGCAAGGTCAAGCTGCTCGAGCTCGGCCCGGCGTCCACCGGGCTCAGCCCGTACGCGTGGCGCAGCGTGCCCGTCGAGGCCGGCGTCGCCGACGGCATCGGCTGCCGCGCTCACCGACCACGAGGTCGCCGACCAGCTCGCCGCCGGACCGGTGGTCATCGTCGCCGGACGGGCCAACCTCGCCGAGTCCGGGGAGGCGGCCGCGGCCGCGCTGCGCGCGCTGCTCGACGCCTGCCCCACGGCGACCGTGCTGCCGGCGCTGCGCCGCGGCAACGTCGTCGGTGCGCTGCAGCTCGGGCTGACACCGACCGACGGACGGTCTCGACGCCACCGGCATCCTCACCGCCGCCGCAGAGGGCCGCGTCGACCTGCTCGTGCTGCTCGGCGCCGACCCCCTCGCCGATGTCCCGGACGCCGATCTCGCCCGGCGCGCCCTTGCCGGCGCTCGCCGGGTGATCGCCGTCGACACGTTCCTCACCGACTCGGCGGCGGCGGCCGACGTCGTGCTGGCGGCCGCGGCGTACGGCGAGAAGTCGGGCACGACGACGAACCTCGAGGGCCGCGTCACGACGATCGGCAAGAAGGTGTCGGTCGCCGGCACGTCGCGCCCGGACTGGATGATCGCCGCCGAGCTCGCCGAGCGGCTCGGGCTCGACGACCTCGCCGACAGGCTCGGGTCCGTCGACGCCATCACCGACGCCATCGCCGCCTCCGTTCCGGCGTACGCCGGTGCCACTCGCGCCGCCCTGCGCGACTCGCCCGACGGCGTGCTCGCCGTGCCTGCGCCCGACCCGACGGCCTTTCCGGCGCCCTCGGCGCGAGCGCCCGAACGGATCAGCTACGACTATCGACTCGTGGTCACGCGCCGGCTGTACGACAAGGCGGTCGGGACGTCGCGTTCGCCGAGCCTGGCGCCGCTCGCCGGCGCGGCGGCTGCCCACATCCATCCCCTCGACCTCGACCGGGTCGGCGTCGGCGGTGGCACCGAGGTCCGACTCGTGGCCCCGCGGGGCAGCATCGTGCTGGCGCTCGTCCCCGATGCCGGCGTGCCGCGCGGCTCGATCGAGGTGCCCTACAACGTCGACGGGTCGACCGTCGGCGAGATCATCGACATCGCCGCCCCCGCCATCGACGTCCGGCTGGAGCGGTTGTAGTGCTGGCCACCGATCCGCTCCTCGACGGCGGCCTGCTGTGGACGCCGTTGTTCATCATCCTGCTCAAGGTGCTCGTCATCTTCGTCGTCGGGCTCGTCGCCACGATGTTCATGGTCTGGTTCGAGCGCAAGGTCATCGCCGGCATGCAGAACCGCGTCGGGCCGAACAAGGCCGGCCCGTTCGGCATCCTGCAGACGCTCGCCGACGGCATGAAGCTGATCTTCAAGGAGGACTTCCTCCCCGATCGGGCCGATCGCTTCGTCTACCGGCTGGCGCCGTTCCTCGCCTTCGTGCCGGCGTTCCTCGTGTGGTCGGTGATCCCGCTCGGCGGTGACTTCAGCGATGGCGGCGACGGCATCGTCACCTGGTTCGGCCACGAGACGCGGGTCCAGCTCGCCGACCCGCCGGTCGGGATCCTCCTCGTGCTGGCGCTGTCGTCGATCGCCGTGTACGGCATCATGCTCGCCGGCTGGGCGAGCGGCTCGAAGTACCCGCTGCTCGGCGCCGTGCGCGCGTCGGCGCAGATGATCAGCTACGAGGCGGCCCTCGGGCTGAGCGTCGCCACGGTGCTGCTCGCCGCCGGCACGCTGTCGACCGCCGGGATCGTCATCGCCCAGGACACGTTCACCGACTGGAACCTCGTCGCCACCGGCATCGTGCCGTTCATCGTCTTCATGATCGCCGCCACGGCCGAGCTCAACCGACCGCCGTTCGACCTCGTCGAGGCCGAGCAGGAGCTCGTCGGCGGGTTCAACACGGAGTACTCGGCGTTCGGCTTCGCCCTGTTCTTCCTCGCCGAGTTCATGAACACGATCACGATGAGCGCGATCATCGTCACCCTGTTCCTCGGCGGCCCGCAGGGACTGTTCGACATCCCGCTGGTGCCGGATGGGCTGGAGGGGACGGTGTGGTTCGTCGCCAAGACGTTCGTCTTCCTCTACGTGTTCGTGTGGCTGCGGGCGACGTTGCCACGGCTGCGTTACGACCAACTGATGGACCTCGGGTGGAAGGTGATGATCCCCGTCGCCCTCGGCTGGTTCCTGTTCCTCGCCGCCATCCGCATCGGCGACGACAACGACTGGAACCCTGTCGCCGTCGTGATCGGCTCGCTCGCCGCGATGGCCGCTGGCGCGGCGTTGCTGGTGGCGGCGATCCGGATCAGCGGGCGGAGGAGGGCGCTCGGCTGATGGGCTACCTCGAGGGCTTCGGCGTCACCATCCGCCAGCACCGCCTGTTCGGCGGCAAGCGGCTGACGAAGAACTACTCCGGCGGGCGCGCGGCGCGGAAGGCGCTCAAGGGCCGGCGCCACGGCGAGGCCGGCGACAGCCTGGCACCGGCCGACGCGCCCGACGACGTCAAGGCGCCGAAGCCGGATCGACTGCACGGCCGCCACGTCCTCAACCGCTACGAGGACGGGATGGAGAAGTGCATCGGGTGCGAGCTGTGCGCCGGCGTCTGCCCGGCCCGGTGCATCTACGTGCGCGGCGCCGACAACGATCCCGAGAACCCGACGTCGCCGGGGGAGCGGTTCGGTTTCGTCTACGAGATCAACTACCTCCGCTGCATCCACTGCGACCTGTGCGTCGAGGCCTGCCCGACCGAGGCGATCACCGAGAGCAAGCTGTTCGAGTTCTCGTTCACCAACCGCCGCGACGCGATCTACACCAAGGACGAACTGGTCGTCGGCGACGACGGCGCGCCACGACGGTTGCCGTGGGAGGACTGGCGCGAGGGCGAGGACCTGATGACGAGCGGATGGGTGCGGGCGACCGCCCCGTCGGGCGACGCCGAGTTCGTCGGCGAGGTCGGCTGGAGCGGCGAGCTCGGCTACGGCGTCCGCCCCCCGGAGGAACCGGCGCCGTGACCACAGCCTCGCCGCTCCGGGCGCGATTCGTTCGCAGACCGCTGCATCTGGGCGCGATCCGTCTCGGAATCCGAGACGATCCGCGCCCAGATCGTCGGGACCGGGGGCGCGCTGTGGACCTGATCGTGTTCATCGTCGCCTCGGCGATGGTGCTCGGGGGCGCGTTCGGCGTCGTCGTCTACCGCCACCCGGTGCACTGCGCGCTCAGCCTCGTGCTGACCCTGTTCGGCGTCGCCGTGCACTTCGTGGCGATGGAGGCGCACTTCCTGGCCGCCGTGCAGGTGATCGTCTACGCCGGGGCGATCGTCGTGCTGTTCCTGTTCGTGATCATGCTGCTCGGCGTCGACCGCGCCGAGGACCTGCGGATCGACCCGATCCCGATCCAGCGCCCGCTCGCCGCGGTCATGGGCATCGGCATCGTCGGCCTGCTCGTCGCCGCCGTCGTGTCCACCCGCGACACACCGCCGCTGTCGGTCAGCTCGGGGCTGGCGGTCGCCGGCCAGGAGAGCCCCGACGGTGTCGTCGCCGAACACGACGCCAACATCCGCCAGCTCGCCGACAACCTGTTCAGCGACCAGGTGTTCGCCTTCGAGCTGACCTCGGTGCTGCTGATCGTCGCCGTGGCCGGCACGGTGATCCTGACCCGCCGCGAGCGGCGCTCGGCGCGAGACGATGTGGCGGCCGACGGATGATCCTCGCCGACGTGGTCATCACACCGACCTACTACCTCGTGCTCGCCGCCGTGCTGTTCGGCATCGGCGCCACCGGCGTCACGCTGCGGCGCAACCCACTCGTGATGTTCATGTGCATCGAGTTGATGCTCAACGCCGTCAACCTCAGCTTCGTCGCCATGTCCAGACGGCTCGGTGACATCGGCGGCCAGACCGCCGTCTTCTTCGTGCTCGTCGTCGCCGCCGCCGAGGTCGTCGTCGGCCTCGGCATCATCGTCTCCATCCTCCGCCGCCGCCCCGGCGCCACCGCCGACGACCTGGCGGAGCTCAAAGGCTGACGATGAGCCGACCTCGTCTGGCTCATCCCTGCGCTGCCGCTCGCCGGGTTCCTGCTGATCCTGCTGTTCGGGCGGCGACTGGGCGAGCCCAAGGCCGGCTACCTGGCGACGGCGATGGTGGCCGCCTCGTTCGTCGTCACCGTCGGCGTGTACTTCGACCTCTTGTCACGTCCGACCGAAGAGCGCCGCGAGATCGTCAGCCTGTTCGAGTGGGTGCCCGTCGGCACCCTGCGCGTCGACATGGCGTTCCTGGCCGATCCGCTGAGCATCACGATGTGCCTCTTCGTCACCGGCATCGGTGCGCTGATCCACCTCTACGCCGTCGGCTACATGCACGGCGACCCGAAGTTCTCCAAGTTCTTCCTCTACCTCAACCTGTTCGCCTTCTCGATGCTGATGCTCGTCCTCGGCGAGAACCTGCTCGTGACGTTCCTCGGCTGGGAGGGCGTCGGCGCCTGCTCCTACTTCCTCATCGCCTTCTGGCACACGCGCGATTCGGCGGCGACGGCCGGCAAGAAGGCGTTCGTCACCAACCGCGTCGGTGACTTCGGGTTCATGCTGGCGATGTTCCTGGCGTTCGAGGCCGTCGGGTCGCTGAGCTACGAGGTCGTCAACCACGCCGCCGAGGACGGCACCCTCGTCACGTCGACGGCGACGGCGATCGCCGCCCTGCTGTTCCTCGGCGCCACCGGCAAGAGCGCTCAGCTGCCGCTGTACTTCTGGCTCCCCGACGCGATGGAGGGTCCGACGCCGGTGTCGGCGCTGATCCACGCCGCCACGATGGTCACTGCCGGCGTGTTCCTGATGGTGCGCATCAACCCCGTGCTCACCGTGTCCGCCGACTGGGTGCTGACGACGATCGCCTGGGTCGGGGTGATCACGGCACTGTTCGCGGCGACGATCGCCGTCGCCCAGAACGACATCAAGAAGGTCCTCGCCTACTCGACGGTCAGCCAGCTCGGCTACATGTTCCTCGCCGTCGGGTCGGGTGCCTACGTGGCGGCGATGTTCCACATGGTCGACCCACGCCTTCTTCAAGGCGCTGCTGTTCCTCGGCTCGGGGTCGGTCATCCACGGCATGCACGACGAGCAGGACATGCGCCGGATGGGCATGTTGCGCCTCCTCATGCCGGTCACGGCGATGACGTTCATCGTCGGCTGGCTGGCCATCGCCGGTGTGCCGCCGCTGGCCGGCTTCTGGTCGAAGGACGAGATCCTCCTGTTCTCCCTCGCCAAGAGCCCGGCGCTGTACATCGTCGGCCTCGTCACCGCCCTGCTGACGGCGTACTACATGACGCGCCAGGTGGTGATGGTCTTCTTCGGCGAGGCCCACTGGGAGGACCGCGCCGAGGAGCACGGCGCACACGGCGACCGCAAGCCGCACGAGAGCCCGTGGATCATGCTCACCCCGCTCGTCGTGCTCGCCCTGCTGTCGATCGTCGGCGGCCTCATCCAGCTGCCCGACGTCACATGGATCCCCGACCAGCTGGGGATGCGCCTCGAGCACTGGCTCGAGCCGGTCGTCGAGTTCGGCGAGGCGGACATCACCGGCACCTGGGCCTACGACAACAAGACGATCCTGATGCTCGTCGCCACCGCCGCGGCCGTGCTTCGGCATCGTCATCGCCTGGCTCGTGTACCAGCGCCACCGGATCAGGGCCCAGGAGCCCAAGGTGCTCGCCAACGCCTGGTACTACGACCAAGCGGTCACCGACTTCGCCGGCGGCCCCGGGCGCAAGGCGTTCGAGGACGTCGCCTGGTTCGACGCCACCGTCGTCGACGGTGCCGTCAACGGCGCGGCGACCACGGTGCGCGAGGCCGCCGGTGAGGTGCGCAAGGGCCAGACCGGCTTCGTGCGCGGCTACGCCGCCATCCTGGGCATCGGCGCCGTCGGCCTGCTCGCCTGGTTCGTCGTCGTCCGAGGAATGCTCTGATGGAGGGCACCGACTTCCCGATCCTGACCGTGTTGGTCCTGGCGCCGGTGTTCGGTGCGCTCGCCGTCACGCTGATCAGCAAGCGCCGGCCGGAGCTGGTCAAGCTCGTCGGGCTGCTCGCCGCGATGCTGCCGGCCGCACTGTCGATCTGGCTGCTCGTGCAGTTCGACGGCGACGACGCCGGCTTCCAGTTCGTGACGCAGCACGAGTGGATCGAGGAGTGGGGGATCTCGTGGCACCTCGGCGTCGACGGCATCTCGCTGTTCCTCGTCGTGCTGACGGGCGTGCTGTTCCCGCTGGCGATCCTCGGCACCGACCCGCACCACGACGAGAAGGCCTACCTCGCCTGGCTGCTCCTCCTCGAGGCGGGCGTGATGGGGAGCTTCCTGTCGCTCGACCTGTTCGTCTTCTTCGTCTTCTTCGAGATCGTGCTCGTGCCGATGTACTTCCTCATCGGCGGATGGGGCTACGAGGGCCGGCAGTACGCGGCGCTGAAGTTCTTCCTGTTCACCCTGTTCGGATCGGCGTTCATGTTCGTCGGCATCATCGCCACCGCGTTCCTCGCCCGCGACAACGGGGTCGGCTTCCTGACGTTCGATCTCGTGGTGATCGCCGAGCAGGCCGACTTCGCGACGTCGACCGCCCGCTGGCTGTTCTTCGCCTTCGCCATCGCCTTCGCCGTGAAGGTGCCGATCTTCCCGCTGCACACGTGGCTCCCCGACGCCCACACCCAGGCGCCCACGGCGGGCTCGGTGATCCTCGCCGGGGTGATGCTGAAGTTGGGCACCTACGGGCTGCTGCGCTTCGGGCTGTACCTGTTCCCGGAGGCCGCCTGGTGGGCGCGTCCGCTGTTCCTCACCCTCGCCGTCATCGGCATCACCTACGGGGCGATCGTGGCGACGATGCAGCGCGACCTCAAGCGCCTCGTCGCCTACTCCTCGATCGCCCACCTCGGCTTCATCGTCCTCGGGACGTTCGCCGTGACCAGCCAGTCGCTGTCCGGCGGCGTGCTGCAGATGGTCAACCACGGGTTGTCGACCGGTGCGCTGTTCCTCCTCGTCGGCTGGATCTACGAGCGCCGCCACACCCGCCAGATCGCCGACCTGCGCGGCATCCAGACCGTCGCCCCGATCTTCGCCGCCGGGTTCATGGTCGTCATGCTGTCGTCGATCGGCTTGCCGGGCCTCAACGGGTTCATCGGCGAGTACCTGATCCTGATCGGCTCGTTCCTCACGTCGCGCTGGTGGACCGTGGTCGCCACGGCCGGCGTGATCCTCGCCGCCGTCTACCTCCTGTGGGCCTACCAGCGCGTGTTCCACGGCGAGGTCGACGACGCCAACCGCTCGTTCCCCGAGATCCGCCCGCGCGAGGCCGGCGTGCTCGGCGTGCTGATCGGGCTGATCGTGTTCCTCGGCGTCTACCCGAAGCCGTTCCTCGAGCGCGTCGAGCCCAGCGTCGACCGCCTCGTCGAGCACGTCGAGGCGCGCACGGGCGAGGTCATCCCGGTCCCCGAGCCCGAGCTGGTGGAGGACGAGCGAGTGAGGGCGGCGATGATCGCCCAGACTTCCAGGGCCCCGACGTCAGTTGGTTCGCCCTGTCGCCGATGCTCGTCCTCGTCGGGACGGCGCTGTTCCTGCTGCTCGCCGGGGCGATGACCCCGACGTGGCCGAAGGGGCTGTACGCCGTCGTCACCGCGGTCGCCGGTGGTGCGGCCGGCGCCCTCTCGATGGTGCTGTGGGACGACGTCACCGACAACGGCACGTCGACGCTCGTCGGCGGGGCGCTGGCGTTCGACCCGTTCGCCCTCTTCGTGACGATCACGATCTGCGCGGCGATCGTGCTCGTCGCCCTGACGAGTGACGACTACCTCCGCCGCGAGGTGATCGACGGTCCCGAGGTCTACGCCCTGTTCCTGGTCGCCGCCACCGGCGGGATCGTGATGGGCGCGGCGAACGACCTGATCGTGCTGTTCGTCGGCCTGGAGACGCTGTCGCTGGCCTTCTACGTGCTCTGCGCCAGCTACCGGCGCAAGGCCGGCAGCTCCGAGAGCGGGATCAAGTACTTCGTGCTCGGCGGGTTCTCCTCGGCGTTCTTCCTCTACGGCGTGGCCCTCGTCTACGGCGCCATCGGCTCGACCAACATCTCGACGATGGTGGCCACGGTGTCGGGAGCCGTGCCGGTCGAGCGCAACGACACCCTCGTGCTCGCCGGCGTGGCCCTGCTCCTCGTCGGGCTCGGCTTCAAGGTCGCCGCGGTGCCGTTCCACCTGTGGACGCCCGACGTCTACCAGGGCGCCCCGACGCCGGTGACCGCGTTCATGGCGTCGGTCGGCAAGGTCGCCGCCTTCGCCGCCCTGCTGCGCGTGTTCGTCGTCGCCCTGCCGTTCTACCGCGACGACTGGCGCCCGGCGGTCTGGGTGCTCGCCGTGCTGTCGCTGCTCGTCGGGTCGGTGCTCGCCATCGTGCAGACCGACGTCAAGCGGATGCTCGCCTACTCGTCGATCTCCCACGCCGGCTTCGTCCTCGTCGGCGTCGAGGCGGCCGGGCATCGGGCGGGCGAGGCCGACAGCGGGCTCGGTGTGCCGAGTGCGCTCGTCTACCTGCTTGACGTACGCCGTGCTCGTCGCCGGCACGTTCGCCGTCGTCGCCCTCGTCGCCCGGCGCGGCGACCGCGCCACGTCGCTCGACGACTTCCGCGGGCTCGGCGCCCAGCGGTCCGCTGCTCGCCGTCGCCCTGACCGTCTTCCTCGTCGCCCAGGCGGGCGTGCCGTTCACGAGCGGGTTCATCGGCAAGTTCGGCGTGATCCGAGGCCGGGGTCGACGAGCGCAGCTACGCCCTGGCGATCATCGCCATGCTCTCGTCGGTCATCGCCGCCTTCCTCTACCTGCGGATCATGGTCAGCGCGTGGATGGCCGACCCGGTCGACGACGGCCCGCCGCCTGTCCGCGTGCCGCTGGCGACGGGGCTGGCGATCACCGCCGCCGTCGTCTTCACCCTGTTCGTCGGCATCTTCCCGGAGTGGCTGCTGGAAGCAGCGGAGAAGACGACCGAGTTCGCCCGCTGAGGCCCACGGGTAGGTTCGGCCGCGTGACCGCTCCGGCGATGGCGCCCATCGACCTCGGGCGCCAGCGCGACCTGCGGCGGATGAAGGCGTTCGCCACCGGGATGCTCCTCGCCGCGGCGGTCGTCTACCTCGTCGCCCGGGCCAACGAGGACGGCGCCGCGGCATGGGTCGGCTACGTCCGCGCCGGGGCCGAGGCGGCGATGGTCGGCGCGCTCGCCGACTGGTTCGCCGTCACCGCCCTGTTCCGCCACCCGCTCGGCATCCCCATCCCGCACACGGCGATCATCCCCAAGCGCAAGGACCAGATCGGCCGCAGCCTCGGCGAGTTCGTCCAGGGCAACTTCCTCACCCACGAGGTCCTCGCCCAACGGCTCGCCGGCGTCCACGTCGGCCAGCGCCTCGGCCACTGGCTCGCCGAGCCGGCGCACGCGGCGCGCGCGGCGGGCGCGGTGACCGACGCCATGCGCGGCACGATCGAGGTGCTCGACGACCGCACCGTGCAGGAGGGCATCGGCGGCCTCGTCGAACGACGGCTGCGGGCGACCGAGGTCGCCCCGCTCCTCGGCCGGGCGATCGACGCCAGCGTCGAGGGCGGCCACCACCAGCGCCTGCTCGACGCCGTGATGACCGGCATCTCCGGCTTCCTCGACGACAACCGCGGCACGATGCGCCTGCGCCTCGAGAAGGAGTCGCCGTGGTGGGTGCCCGAGCCGATCGACGACCGCGTGTTCAACAAGATCTTCGGCGGCGTGCAGCGCTTCCTCGCCGACGTGCGCGCCGACCCGGATCACGAGGTGCGGGCGTCGATCGAGGTCCGCGTGCTCAAGCTCGCCGAGCGCTTGCGCAACGACCCGGAGATGATCGCCAAGGCCGAAGAGGTGAAGCACGAGCTGCTCTCGCACCCCGAGGTCCAGGCGTGGCTGCAGTCGCTGTGGGGCGAGCTGAAGCGGGGGATGCTGGCGGCGGCCGACGACCCGCAGAGCGAGCTGCGCCGCCGGCTCACCGACGGGCTGAGCAACGTCGGCCGGCGCCTGGCCGCTGATCCCGAGCTGCAGGCGAAGGTCGACGACTGGGTCGAGCGCGCCGTGGCCTACGTCGTCGACAACTACAAGGGCGAGGTCGCCGACCTCATCGCCACGACGGTCGAGCGGTGGGACGGTGCCGACACCGCCCGCCGCATCGAGCTCCAGGTCGGCCGCGACCTCCAGTTCATCCGCATCAACGGCACGGTCGTCGGCGGCCTCGCCGGCCTGGCCATCCACGCCGTCGGCGAGACGTTCCTGTGACTCGCGGCTGGGTCGACATCTCGCACCTGCCCGCACTCTTCGTCCGGCACAGTTTCCTGCACTCCGCCACTTCGGGCTGGACGCGGTCGCCGATCCGCACTCTGCAGGTCCGTCGGGCAGCGTCGGTAGCGTCCGGCGGATGACGTTCGACTACGCCAACGCCACCGTCGAGGCCGTCGAGGCAGAGACCGAACGGGCGATCGCCGAGGCCGAGGCGCTCGTCGCCGGGGTCAGGACGACGGTCGCCGCGCCGACGTACGCCGGCACGCTGCAACCGCTCGACGTCGCCCGCGGCGTCATCGCCGACGCCACCGGCACCGCCGGGTTCATGGGCTACGTCCATCCCGCCGCCGACGTGCGCGCCGCCGGCCACGCCGCCAGCGAGCGACTCGAACGGTGGATCGTCGACCTGCCGTTCGATCCCGCCGTGGCCGCGGCCGTCACCGCCTTCGCCGCCACCGACGAGGCCGCCGCGCTGACCGGTGAGCGCGCCCGCCTGCTCGCCTTCACCCGGCGCGACCTCCGCCTCGCCGGCCACGAGCTCGACGAGGACGCCCGCGCCGAGCTGCGCGCGGCCATGGCCCGTCTCGTCGAGATCGGCGTGCGGTTCAACCAGAACATCGCCGAGGTCGACGACGAGCTGCTCGTCACCGACGACGAGCTCGACGGCATGCCGGAGGACTACCGCGACGGGCTCGGCCGCACCGACGACGGCCGGTACCGCGTCACGATGGCCTACCCGGACGTGATCCCGTTCATGGAGCACGCCCGCCGGCGCGATCAGCGCGAGCAGCTCAGCTGGCTGTTCAACAACCGGGCGGTCGAGCCGAACCGAGCGCTGCTCGCCGAGGCGGTCGGGTTGCGCGAGCGGGTCGCCGAGCTGTTCGGCGAGCCGTCGTGGGCGCACCACACGATGGGCGAGAAGATGGCCAGCGATCCGAAGGAGGTCGACGCGTTCTACGCCGAGCTCGTGCCGCCGCTGACGCGCAAGGCGCACGCCGAGATCGACCGCATGGCGGCCCTGCTGGCCGCCGAGACCGGCGACACCGACGGGCTGAAGCTCTGGGACTGGCGGTACTACGACACCGAGCTGCGGCGCACCGAGTACGGCGTCGACATGCACGAGGTGGCCGCCTACTTCCCGCTGGAACAGGTGCTCGACGGGCTGCTGGCGATCACCTCCGAGGCGTTCGGCGTGCGCTACGAGCGGCTCGACGACCAGTCCGTCTGGCACGACGACGTGCGCAGCTTCGCCATCGTCGACGTGGCGTCGGACGAGCAGATCGCCGTCGTGCACATGGACCTGCACCCACGCGAGGGGAAGTTCAGCCACGCCGCAGCGTTCGACCTCGTGCCGGGACGGCGCCAGCAGGACGGCTCGTACCGGACGCCGGTGGCGTGCATCGTCGCCAACGTCACCAAGCCGGCCGCCGACCGCCCGTCGCTGCTGACCCACGAGGAGGTGTTGACGCTCTTCCACGAGTTCGGCCACATCCTCCACCAGACGCTGACGCGAGCGGAGACGGCGCGCTTCTCCGGGACCAACACCGAGCTCGACTTCGTCGAGGCCCCGTCGCAGATCATGGAGCACTGGTGCTGGCGGCCGGAGGTGCTCGCCCGCTTCGCCCGTCATCACCGCACGGGCGAGGTGATCCCGGACCGGTTGGTCCACCAGCTCGTCGCGGCCCGGGATCTCAACGTCGGCGTGGGCAAGTTGCGCCAGATCCAGTTCGGTGTGCTCGACATGGGCTTCCACGGACCACGGCGCGACGACGAGATCACCGCCGACGGCGGACGCGACCTCGATGCCATCCTGCAGCGCGCCGAGGCCGTGTCCGGCTTCCCGCACCAGGCCGGGACGTTCTTCCCGGCGAGCTTCGGCCACCTGCTCAGCGGCTACGACGCCGGGTACTACGGCTACCTGTGGTCGGAGGTGTTCGGCGACGACATGTTCAGCCGCTTCGCCGCCGAGGGCGTCACCGATCCGACGGTCGGCGGCGAGTACCGCCGCGAGATCCTCGAGCGCGGCGGCTCCGTCGACGCCACCGAGATGCTCGAGCGCTTCCTCGGCCGCGCCGCCGAACAACGCCGCCTTCCTCGCCAAGCTCGGCATCACACCTTGACGACGTCGAGCCCGGGCACGCCGTCGTAGTCGTCGTCCTGGGTGACCACGGCAACACCGAGCGAGATCGCGCTGGCGGCGATCCACGAGTCGTTCACGGGCATCGATCGGCCGGCGTCACGGAGGTCGACGCGGAGGCGCGCCCACGCCGCAGCGGCGCGCTCGTCGATCGACGCCACACCGAGCTCACGAGCGACCTCGAGCGTGCGCAGTCGTTGGTCGCGAGTCGCCACCTCAGCGGCGGCGAGGACACCGGCGTGCAACTCGCCGAGCGTGATCACGGACACGGCCAGCTCGTCGGGGATCCGTTCGACGCCGAGCGGCCGGCCAGACTCGCTGGCGACCAGGACGCTGGTGTCGACGAGCGCCCGGGTCACGGCCACGGCAGGTCGTCGGTTGTGTCGGGTGCGAGCGCCCGAAGGTCGTCGGCGAGGCCCGGATCGGCGCGGTTCGACTCGGCGAGGCGGATGAACGTGGCGCGCGGTGTCCATGGCGCCCGCCGGGTCACCGGCTCGAGCGTCGCGACGACGAGCCCGTCGACCGTGATGGTCAGTGTCTCGCCGCCTCGCACCCGCTCGAGCACCTCACGCGTCCGGTTCCGGAGATCCCTCGAGGGCACCGTGTCGTGCATGCGACAACGTAGCAAATTTGCGACGTGCGGTGCGAAGTACGGTGCGGGCATGGACGACGTCGAGCTGGCGCGGCTGGCGATCAGCCTGCTCGACCTCACCGACCTCGATCCGGAGACGACCGACGACGCCGCCGACGCACTGTGTGCTCGCGCCGCGGCGGCCGCGGTGGCGGCCGTGTGCGTCTGGCCGCGGTTCGTCGGCCGCTGCGCCGACCGGCTGGCGAACACCGGGGTCAAGGTGGCCACGGTCGTCAACTTCCCTGCCGGCACCGACGCTCCCGATGCCGTCGGTGCCGTCACCGCCGCAGCCGTGGCCGCCGATGCCGACGAGATCGACGTCGTGCTGCCGTACGCGGCGTGGCTCGCCGGCGACGTCGATCACGCCACCCTCGTGCTCGGCGCCGTGCGCACCGAGGCCGGGCCGCTGACGATGAAGGTGATCATCGAGACCGGCGAACTGCCCGATCGGGCCGCCATCGACCGGGCCGCGCACTTCGCCATCGCCAACGGTGCCGACTTCGTCAAGACCTCGACCGGCAAGACGCCGGTGTCGGCGACGCCGGAGGCGGCGGAGATCGTGCTCGAGGCGATCGAGGTGTCCGGCCGTCCGGTCGGGTTCAAAGCGTCGGGCGGCATCCGCACGCTCGCCGACGCCCGCACCTACCTCGAGCTGGCCGACGAGATCATGGGACCCGGCTGGGCCACGCCGCAGACGTTCCGCTTCGGTGCCAGCGGCCTGCTCGACGCCCTCCAGGAGATCACTGGGCGCCGGTGAGGCGGAGCGGGTCGAGCACCCGGCGGGCTTCGTCGGCGTCGAGGTGGCCGGCTTCGACGGCGAGGTCGATGATCGAGCGGCGCTCGTCGACCGCCCGGTGCACCAGCTCGGCGGCCTTGGCGTAGCCGATGATCGGGTTGAGCGCGGTCGCCAGTGCGGAGGACCGCTCGGCGTAGTCGCGGCAGCGTGCCTCGTCGGCCTCGATGCCGGCGACGCACTTGTCGGCGAACACGCGGCACACGTTGGCGATCAGCGTGCCCGACTCGAACAGCGCGTCGGCCATCACCGGCAGGTAGGTGTTCAGCTCGAGGATGCCCTGCGAGGCGGCGTAGGCGACGGTGGCGTCGTTGCCGAACACCCGCGCCGCGACCTGGTTCACCGACTCGCACAGCACCGGGTTGACCTTGCCCGGCATGATCGACGAGCCCGCCTGCAGCTCGGGCAGCAGCAGCTCGGCCAGGCCGGCCGACGGCCCGCTGGCGAGCAGCCGGATGTCGTTGGCCACCTTGGTCAGCGCCACGGCGATCCCGCGCAGCCCGGCCGACGCCTCGGCGAGCGCCCCCTGCCCGCCCTGCTGCACCATCGGGTTGCCGCTCGGTCGCAGTGGCAGACCCGTCTCCTCCGCCAACGCGGCGATCACGGCAGGCGCGAAGCCCGCCGGCGCGTTGATCCCGGTGCCGACGGCGGTTCCGCCGAGCGGGAGCTCGCCGAGGACCTCGACGTCGGCGACCGACCGCCGCAGTGCGCCGGCGAGCAGGCCGGACCAGGCCGATGCCTCCTGCCCGAGCGTCACCGGCGTGGCGTCCATGAGGTGGGTCCGACCGGACTTCACGACGCGGGCGAACCGCTCGGCCATGTCGTCGAGAGCATCGACGAGAGCCTGCACGGCCGGGTGGACGTCGGCGACGAGCTGCTGCGCCACGGCGATGCGGATCGCCGTCGGCACGGTGTCGTTCGACGACTGCGACGCGTTGACGTGGTCGTTGGGGTGGACGTCGCGGCCGAGCGAGCGTCCGGCGACCGACGCCAGCACCTCGTTGACGTTCATGTTCGTCGACGTGCCCGAGCCCGTCTGGTACACGTCGATCGGGAACTGGTCGTCGAGCTCGCCTGCTTCGACCCGGCGGGCCGCCTCGCCGATCGCCGCCGCGACGTCACGGTCGACACCGGGTACGCCGAGCGACGCGTTGACGACGGCGGCGTGGCGCTTGATCATCGCCAGCGCGCGAGCGAGGCGGACGTCGAGCGGGCGCTGGGCGATCGGGAAGTTGCCGATCGCCAGATCGGTCTGCTTGCCCCACAGCGGTTCCATCCCGCTCACAGTACGGACACCTGTCCGTCGTACAGTGCGGCTGTGCCGTGGCGCACGTACGAAGCCGTGTTGTTCGACCTCGACGGCGTCCTCACCCCCACCGCCGAGCTGCACCAGCGAGCGTGGACGAGGATGTTCGACGAGTTCCTCGTTCCGCGCGGCGAGACTCCGTTCACGGAGGCCGACTACCTCGCCTACGTCGACGGCAAACCGCGCTTCGACGGCGTGCGCTCGATGCTCGCCTCGCGCGGCATCACGCTGCCGGAGGGCGACCCGACGGAACCGCCGGGCGACGGAACGGTCAGCGCACTGGGCAACCGCAAGAACGATGTGTTCCAGACCGTGCTGCGCGACGAAGGGATCGCGCCGTACCCCGGCTCGGTTCGCTTCCTCGACCACATGGACGTCGCTCGGCACGAAGGTCGCCGTGGTCTCGTCGTCTCGCAACGCCCGCGAGGTGCTCGAGGCGTCCGGCCTGGCGCCGCGCTTCGACGTCGTCGCCGACGGCGTGCTCGCCGCCACCGAGCACATCGCCGGCAAGCCGGCACCGGACCTGTTCCTCGCCGCCGCCGAGCGTCTGGGCGTCGCCGCACCCGAGGCGGTCGTCGTCGAGGACGCCATCTCCGGCGTCGCCGCCGGCCGGGCGGGCGCCTTCGGCCTGGTCGTCGGCGTCGATCGGGGCGCCGGCCACGAGGCCCTCCACGCCAATGGCGCCGACGTCGTCGTCGACGACCTCATTGAGTTGCTGGACGAGGCCGAATGAGGCGCAACGCGCCGGACCACCTCGATCTGCACCGGTACCCGACCGATGCATGGCGGCTCGTCGAGCGCGAGTACGACGTCAACGACCTCGGGCTGACCGAGACGCTGTTCGCCGTCGCCAACGGCTACATCGGGATGCGCGCCAACCACGACGAGGGCCGCGACGCGGACAGTCACGGCACGTTCGTCAACGGCTACCACGAGACGTGGCACATCCGCCACGCCGAGGAGGCGTTCGGGTTCGCCAAGACGGGTCAGACGATCGTCAACGTCCCCGACGCCAAGCTGATGAAGCTGTACGTCGACGACGAGCCGCTGCTGCTGCGCAACGCCGACCTCGAGGCGTACGAGCGGGTGCTCGACTTCCGCGACGGCACGCTCACCCGCGACCTCGTCTGGCGGACGCCGGCCGGCAAGCGCGTGCGCGTGCGGTCGCAGCGTCTCGTCAGCCTCGCCCACCGCCACTTGGCGATGCTCACGTTCGAGGTCACGCTGCTCGACGGATCGGCGCCGATCGTCGTGTCGTCGCAGCTGCTCAACCGCCAGGACGGTGAGGACGAGTACCACGTCGCCGCCCATGCCCTCGGCAAGGGCTTCGACCCGCGCAAGCTGCGTCCGTTCGACCACCGCGTCCTCATCCCCCGGCTCCACCGCGAGCGTGCCGGCGAGGTCGTGCATGGGCTACCGCTGCGCCAACAGCGGGATGACGCTGGCGTGCGCGTACCACCACCTCGTCGACACGCCGGCGCCGTGCTCGGTCGAGAACAGCGTCGGCGAGGACCTGGCGAAGACGGTCGTGACGGCGCGGATGCAGGCGGGCCAGACGCTGCGCATCGTCAAGCTGGTCTCGTACCACACGTCGACCGGCGTGCCCGCCGAGGAGCTCGCCGACCGCTGCCACCGCACGCTCGCCAGGGCGATCGACGACGGGACCGAGACGCTGGTCGTCGAGCAGCGGGAGTGGCTCGACCGCTTCTGGGAGCACAGCGACGTCGAGCTGGTCGGCGACGAGCCCGGCCAGCAGGCGATGCGCTGGAACCTGTTCCAGCTCGCCCAGGCCAGCGCCCAGACCCAGGAGCAGGGCATCGCCGCCAAAGGGGTCACCGGCGGCGGCTACGAGGGCCACTACTTCTGGGACACCGAGATCTACGTCGTGCCCTTCCTCGCCTACACCAACCCCGAGCTGGCCCGCAAGGTGCTGCGCTTCCGGTGGCGCCAGCTGGCGACGGCTTGCCAGCGGGCGGCCGACCTGGACCAGGTCGGTGCGCTGTTCCCGTGGCGGACGATCAACGGCGAGGAAGCCTCGGCGTACTACGCCGCCGGCACCGCGCAGTACCACATCAACGCCGCCATCGCCCTCGCCGTCAAGCGCTACCTCGACGCCAGCGGCGACGTCGACTTCCTGGCCGGCGAGGCGGCCGAGCTGCTCGTGCAGACGGCCCGGCTCTGGGAGGATCTCGGGTTCTACGCCGCCAACGGTGAGGAGACGTTCCGCATCCACGGCGTCACGGGACCCGACGAGTACACGACCGTGGTCAACGACAACCTGTACACGAACGTCATGGCCCGGTTCAACATGCGCTACGCGGCGCGTGTCGTCGACCTGCTCCGGGAGTGGGACACCGACGCCTACGACCGCCTCGCTCGCCGGGTGGGGCTGCAGGACGACGAGACGAAGCGGTGGACACGGGCGTCGGAGGCGATGTTCCTGCCCTATGACGAGGAGCTGGGCATCCACCCGCAGGACGACCGCTTCCTCCACCTCGAGGCGTGGGACTTCGAGAACACGCCGCCGGACAAGTACCCGCTGCTGCTGCACTACCACCCGCTCGTGATCTACCGCCACCAGGTGCTCAAGCAGGCCGACGTGGTGCTGGCGATGGTGCTGCGCAGCGACCAGTTCTCGCTCGAGCAGAAGCGCCGCAACTTCGACTACTACGACCCGATCACCACTGGCGACTCGTCGCTGTCGGCGTGCGTCCAGGCGATGGCGGCGGCGCAGATCGGTTACGACGAGCTGGCCGTCAGCTACTTCCGCGAAGCGTTGTTCGTCGATCTCGCCGACACCCACGGCAACGCCAGTGACGGCGTCCACGTCGCCTCGACCGGCGGTGTGTGGGGCACGATCGTGTTCGGCTTCGCCGGGCTGTACGACTCGGGGACGGCGCTGCGGTTCACGCCCAGCCTGCCGTCGATCTGGGAGCGCGTCACGTTCCGGATGCAACGACACGGGTCGCGCATGCGCGTCGAGCTCGATGCCGGCGGCTGCACGATCCACGTGCTCGACGGCCCACCGGTCCCGATCGAGAGCAGCGACCGGTCGTCGGTCGTGCGCGTCGAGCCCGGCGAGTCGCACCGAATCACCCGAGGAGCTCCATGAAGTCCATCTTCTTCCACCTCATGCCGTACCGGGATCTTCCGGATGACTTCGAGGAGCGTTACGAGAGCGTGTGGGTCACGCCGCCCAACAGCGAGCTCTGCGATCCCGCCAAGGTCGCCCAGTACTACAAGTGGAACCTCGACGAGCTGGAGCTCGCCGACCGCCTCGGGTTCGACGGCATCGGGGTCAACGAGCACCACCAGAACGCCTACGGGTTCATGGCCTCACCGAACCTGATGGCGGCGGCGTTGGCCCGCCGGACGCCGAACAACTCGGCGATCCTCGTGCTCGGCAACACGTTGGCGCTGTACACACCCGCCCTGCGTGTCGCCGAGGAGTTCGCCATGCTCGACTGCCTGACGGACGGCCGGCTGGCGGCCGGCTTCCCGGTCGGCACGTCGATGGACGTCAACCGCTGCTACGGCATCACGCCGACCGAGACGCGGCCGCGCTTCTACGAGGCCCACGACCTGATCATGAAGGCGTGGACGCAGCCCGGCCCGTTCCCGTACAACGGCCGCTTCAACCAGCTGCGCTACGTGAACCCGTGGCCACAGCCGCTGCAGAAGCCGCACCCGCCGGTGTGGCTCGCCGGCGGCGGGTCGGTGGAGACGTACGAGATGGCGGTGAACTTCGACTACACGTACAGCTTCCTCAGCTTCTTCGGCTACCGCTTCGCCAAGCGTGTGATGGACACGTTCTGGGAGACGGCCGATCGGCTCGGCGCCGACGCCAACCCGTACCGGGCCGGCTTCGCCCAGCAGGTGTGCGTCGCCGAGACCGACGCCCAAGCCGAGGAGCTGTACCGCGAGCACGTCATGTACTTCTTCAAGAAGTGCCTGCACATCCCCTCGTACTTCATGGAGACGCCCGGCTATCGCACGCGGCGCAGCACCGAGTTCGTGCTCAAGAACAACACGCCCGGCGAGATCGCCGCCGCCGCCACGGCCCGCGACGACTGGGCGTCGCTCGTCGACCAGGGCTTCGTCATCGCCGGTAGCCCGGACACGGTCGCCGAGCGACTGATCGAGGCGTGCCGCGGCCTGCGCGTCGGCAACCTCGTCGCCCTGCTGCAGATCGGGTCGATGCCCCACGAGCTGACCAAGCAGAACATCACGATGTACGCCGAGCAGGTGATGCCGAAGCTGCGCACGTTGTGGGCGGACGAGGGCTGGGAGCACCGGTGGTGGCCGCAGGGAGCCCGGCAGGGCGCCGAGCCGCGTCCGGTCGGCGGGGGAGTGACATGACACCGGAGGAGACGTTCGTCGAGCTGCGCGACGGGTTGTTCAAGATCCGCGTGCTCAGCGCCGGCGAGGGCGACCCCGTCGTGTTCCTGCACGGCGCCGGCGGGCTGTTCTGGGACCCGCTGCTCGACGCCATCGCCGCGGGACACCGGGTGATCGCCCCGGAGCACCCGGGTGCCGGGACGTCGCAGGGTCTCGACAACGTCCACGACCTGTGGGACCTCGTGCTCTACTACGACGAGCTGTTCGACGTGCTCGGCCTGCCGACCGTCACCCTCGTCGGCCACTCGTTCGGCGGGATGGTCGCCGCCGAGATCGCCGCCACCAGCCCCGAGCGAGTCGACCGGCTGGTGCTGATCGCCCCGCTCGGCCTGTGGCGCGACGACCATCCGGTGCCCGACATCTCCGGCGTGCCGCATTCGACGCTGCCCGGGCTGCTGTTCGCCGAGCCCGACGGCCCGCTCGCCGCGCTGATGCCGTCGCCCGACCCGAGCGACCCCGAGTCGCTCTTGCGGGCGGCGATGACGATGGCCAGCATCCTCCAGTTCATCTGGCCGCTGCCGGACAAGGGTCTGCGCAAGCGCCTCTACCGCGTGCGCGCCCAGACACTCGTCGTCTGGGGTGAGCAGGACCGCCTTGTGCACCCGGCGTATGGCGACGACTTCGTCGCCGCCATCGCCGGTGCCCGCCTCGAGCTCATCCCCGGCGCCGGCCACCTCCCCCACCTCGAACAGATGGAGCCGACCATCGACGTGGTGACCCAGTTCCTGCGGTTCTGACGACACTTGTGCGCGCTGAGCGCGACGAACTCGACAAGGAACCTGGGCCTCAGCGTTCGTCGGCGCGGTCCCACGCCGTGATGCGGGTCATCTCGGCCGTCGGTCGGTCGCAGTGGTACGCCCAGGCCCGCTCGCCCGCCGTCGTGGTGACGGCGATGCGCCGGAGCAGGTCGGTCGCCGTGGCCTCGACGACGTCGAGCAGGGCGATCGCCTCCTCGGCCCGCGCCGGGTCGAGGTCGATCACCGTGCCGGGGACGAGGCCATCACCATCCGAGAACGTGGCCACCGGCCAGCCGTACCCGGAGTCGTAGATCCGCCCACCGACGTCGGCCGGCCGATGGCCGGCTGCGAACGGTGCGAGGAACGGCCAGCGCAACCGGCCCGGTTGCAGCGTGCCGTAGGCGAACAGACGCGGCGGGTCGACGCTCACGGGCGCGGACGGTATCCACGGACGACGGCGACCGTGGCACCGGTCGGTGCGGCCGGCAGGAACGACTCGGCGCGCAGCGAACAGCCGACCTCGATCCGCCGCTCCCGCTGCGCCCAGCGGCGAACGAGCCAGCGGGGGAGCACGAGGTCGGCACGCACGAGCGACGGCGATCGCAGCAGCGATGCCCTGACCGTCTCGGCCAGCGCCCACGGCGGGTTGGCGACGACCCGGTAGGGCCGGCGCGGCAGCCGGACCGTGGAGATGTCGGCCCCGACCACGGTCACCGGGTCGCGGGCGAAGCGTTCGCGCAGCATCGCGACGCGTGCCGGGTGCAGCTCGACCGCGACGACCGCGCGCGCCGGCCGCGACGAGTGCGGCCGTGAGCGCGCCGTCGCCGGCCCCGAGGTCGACGACGAGATCGCCGCGCCGGATGCCCGCCCGTCGCACGACGTGGCGGGCGGCGTCAGGTTCGAGTCGGTGGAAGCCCCAGTGCTGCCGGGGCGCTCGTTGCGCCGCGGACACGACGCACCATCACCATTGCCATGCACCCAGTCTGCCGCCACGGCGTCACGGGCGGGCGATGGGTTTCAGCGGCCCGGATCGGCACGGAGGTCGACGTAGCCGGCGGCGCGCACCGCGTCGAGGACGGTTGCAGCGTGCTCGGCGCTGCGGACCTCGAACGTGGCGTGCACACCCGTCTCGCGAACGTGCAGGTCGACGCCCTCGCGCTGGTGCTCGACCTCGATGAGGTTGGCGCCGGCGGCGGCGAACTCGGCCAGCAGCCGGACGAGTGCGCCGGGCCGGTCGTCGATGCGGGCGAACACGACGAGCCGGCGCCCCGCCTCGGTCTCGTGCCGGCGGATCAGGCCGGGGACGACGCCGAGGTCGACGTTGCCGCCGGACAGGACGACGCACGTCGTGCCGGTGTCGGCCGGCTTGATCAGCCCGGAGCTGATCGCCGCCACGCCGACCGCCCCCGCCCCCTCGACGTACAACTTCGACCGCTCCATCAACAGCACCATCGCGTCGGCGATGGCGTCCTCGTCGACCACCACCAGCTCGTCGATCCACTGCTCGATCAGCGGGCGGGTGAGCTCGCCGGGATGCTTGACGGCGATGCCGTCGGCGAGCGTCACGACCGGTCCGGTCGGTGACGCGCGTCCGGTGTACGGCGCGCACACCTCCGCCTGGACACCGATCACCCGGACGTGGGGGAGCACCGACTTGACGGCGATCGCCGTGCCGGCGGCCAGGCCGCCGCCACCCACGGGAACGACGACGCACGCCAGGTCGGGCAGATCCTCGACCAGCTCGAGCCCGAGCGTGCCCTGCCCGGCGACCACGGCGGCGTCGTCGAACGGGTGGCAGAACGCCATGTCCCGCTCGTGCGCTCGGTCCCGTGCTGCGGCGAACGCTTCGTCGAGCGAGGCCCCTCCCTCGACGACCTCGGCACCGTACGCCCGGCAGGCTTCGATCTTGGTGATCGGGGCGCCGGCGGGGACGAAGATGTCGCAACGCACGCCGTAGTGGCGGGCGGCGAACGCCAGGGCGAGGGCGTGGTTCCCAGCGCTCCCCGCCGTGACGCCATTGGCTCGCCGCCGAGCCCGAGCGACGCCAGCTTGTTCATCGCCCCGCGGAGCTTGAACGCGCCCGTGCGTTGCAGGCTCTCCGCCTTGAGCACGATGTCCCCACCTGCCTGCTCGCTCAGCGACGTCGACGTCACGATCGGGGTGTGCTTGGCGACGGAGGCGGTGACGGAGCGCGCGGCGCGGATGTCGTCGAGCGTCACCGGCGTGCCCATGCCGCCGCGACGCTAGTGCCGCGCCCGTACCCTGGAGCCGTGCGAGCGCTCGTCGTCGGGAACGCCAACGACTTCGACTCTGGGTTCGTCGGTCATCGCCTGCGCGCCCACGACTACGTCTTCGCCGAGTGCCACCGCGAGCACCCCGAGTGGTGGCCGTCCCTCGACGGCATCGACCTCGTCCTGACGCTCGGGTCGGAGTGGAACGTCTACCGCCCCGAGACGACCTCCCTGGTCGAGTCCGAAGCCACCCTGGTCCGCGACATCGTCGCTCGGGACATCCCGCTGCTGGCGATCTGCTTCGGCGCCCAGGTCCTGTCGCACGCCCTCGGCGGCACGGTGAGCCGCACCGACAACCCGGAGATCGGCTGGTACGAACTGGACGCTCCCGATGTCGCCACGGGGCCGTGGATGGAGTGGCACGACGACGTGTTCACCGTTCCCGAGGGCTTCGACGTGCTCGCCAGCACCGACGTCGGCCCGCAGATGATCCGCGGCGGACGCATCCTGGCGACCCAGTTCCACCCGGAGGCGACCGAGACGATGGTCCGCCGCTGGCTGGCTGAGGGCGGCGCCGATCAGCTCCGCTCGCGGGGCGGCGACCCCGTGGCGCTGCTCGCCGAGACCAGGGCCAACGTCGAGCGCAGCCGCCCCGCCGCCGAGGCGTTGGTCGACTGGTTCCTCGACAACGTCGCCGGGCGGTGACAGCGGCCATCTGGGCGCAGATCGTCTCGGAATTCGAGACGATTCGCGCCCAGAGACGGATCGCGCCCAGATTGGGGGACGCGAAATGAGAGGTTGGGAGCCCCTTCTCGAAGATTGGTAGCGTCGTGGCCCGATGTCGCCCTTCCTGCGGGATTACCTGACCGTCATCTGGTTCGGCGCCGCCGCGCTCGCCCTCGGCGGCCTGCTGCTCGGTGTCGCCGCAGTGATCCGGCCGTACAAGCCGAACCCCTCCAAGCTCACCGCCTACGAGAGCGGCGTCGACCCGGTCGGCATCGGCTGGTCGCAGAGTCAGATCCGCTACTACGTGTTCGCCCTGCTGTTCGTCATCTTCGACGTCGAGGCCGTGTTCATCTTCCCGTGGGCGGCCGCCGTCGACCGCTACGGCACGTTCGGTCTCGTCGTCATGCTGGCGTTCATCATCCTCTTGCTCGATGGCTTGCTCTACGCCTGGAAGCGGGGGCTGCTCCGGTGGGTCTAGTCGACCGCGGCCGGATGCCAGGGCCCATCACCAAGCTGCTCAACCTCGGTCGCTCGTACTCGATGTGGGTGTACCAGTGGGGACTCGCCTGCTGCGCCATCGAGATGGGCGCGGCGTTCGCCTCGCCGCGCTACGACGTCATGCGCCTCGGCGTGATCCCGCTGCCGGCGAGCCCGCGCCAGGCCGACTTCGTCGTCATCTCCGGCACCGTCACGGACAAGATGGCGCCGGCCATCCTGCGCCTCTACGACCAGATGCCCGAGCCGAAGTACGTCATCTCGATGGGCAGCTGCGCCAACTGCGGCGGGCCGTACTGGGACAGCTACTCCGTGACCAAGGGCGTCGATCAGATCATCCCCGTCGACATCTACGTGCCCGGCTGCCCGCCGCGGCCCGAGGCGCTGCTCGAGGGCATCGTCCTGCTGCAGCAGAAGATCCGCAACGAGGACATGGCGGCGAAGTGGCGCGGCGAGGGCGTCGACGACATCCCGGCGCGCCGCCCCGTGGTGGTCGGCGGTGGTCCGATGAGTGACGCGCGAGTGTCGCGAGCGCCAGCGAGCCTGGCGACGATGGGTCGGGCGCAGCCCCTGGAGTGTGCAATGAGTGACACCACCGAGGCGGAACCGCAGGCGCTGCCCGGCGACGGGTTGCGCGAGGGCATCGTCGACGAGATGCGCCGGCGCATCGGCGAGGCGCTCGTCGACTCCGAGCTGCGGCCGAACGACGACCTCTGGCTGCGCGTCGCCACCGACTCGTGGAAGGCGGCCGGCGAGGCGCTGCTGCAGATGGGCTTCGAGTACTTCTGCTTCCTGTCGGCGATCGACTGGATGCCGTCGCCGTACGGCCGCGGTGAGGACGACCCGACCGAGCCGCCGCCCGAGCGCAGCACGGAGATCCGCCAGGGCGTCACCGGTGGTGACACCCGCTTCCAGGTCTTCGCCCGTGTCACCGACGTGCGCCGCCATGTCGGCGTGACCCTGAAGGTCGACGTCCCCGACGACACGGCGACGATCGAGTCGTGGTTCACCGTCTACGCCGGAGCCAACTGGCACGAGCGCGAGACGCACGAGATGTTCGGCATCGTCTTCGCCGGGCACCCCGACCTGCGCAACATGTACCTGCCGACGGAGTTCGAGGGCTATCCGCTGCGCAAGGACTTCCCGCTGCTCGCCCGGATGGTCAAGCCGTGGCCGGGCATCGTCGACGTCGAGCCGATGCCGGCCGAGGAGGCGCCGCCGGACGATGAGGTCACCGGCGACGTCGCGCCCGAGAGCCCGACGCCTGACCAGGCCGACGCCGGAGTGGGGGAGCCACCGGCCGAGGACGTCGCCGACGCCGCTGCCGCCGAGACCAGCGTCGAGGAGGCGCCCGACTCGTCGACGCCGCCGGAGGACACGGAGCCTCGATGACCGATCTCCTCTCCGAGCGCCAGCAGCTGTCGTACATCGCCGGCCAGGCGGCCGACGCCCGGCTCAACGTCGAGCTGGAGACAGAGGGGATGACCCTCAACATCGGCCCGCAGCACCCGGCGACGCACGGCACGCTGCGGATCATCGTCCGCCTCGACGGCGAGCAGGTCGTGTGGGCCGAGCCTTCGTGCGGCTACATGCACCGCGGCTACGAGAAGCTCACCGAGGTCCGCACCTACCCGCAGGTCACCACGCTGGTCAACCGCATCGACTGGCTCGGCAGCTTCGCCAACGAGGTGCCGTTCATCCTCGCCGCCGAGAAGCTGATGGAGGTCGAGGCGCCGCCGCGTGCGAAGTGGATCCGCACGATCCTCTTCGAGCTCTCGCGCATCGCCAACATCGTGCTGTTCCTCGGCGATCTCGGCGTCCAGCTCGGCGCGGTGACGCCGGCGTTCTTCGCCTTCCGCGACCGCGAGCACGTGCTCAACCTGATCGAGTCGGCGACGGGTGGCCGGTTCCACCCCAACTTCGACCGCATCGGCGGGCTCAAGGAAGACCTGCCGAAGGGCTTCGTCGACGACTGCCGCACGGTGATGCGCAAGATCCGCACGTACTGCGACGAGATCGAGGACCTCCTGATCGGCGGCGAGATCTTCCAGGCCCGCACGCGTGGCGTGGGCATCGTGCCGCGGGAGGTCGCCCTGCAGTACGGCCTGTCCGGCGCCAACCTGCGGGCCAGCGGCGTCGACTGGGACCTGCGCCGCGACCAGGTCCTGCCGATGGCCTGGGACGACGTCGACTGGAAGGTCTGGACCCACGTCGACGGCGACAGCTTCGCCCGCTGCTGGGTGCGCATGCAGGAGACGAGGGAGTCGACGAAGATCGTCGACCAGCTGCTCGACGGGCTGCCGTCGGGCTCGATCATGGCCAAGGTGCCGCGGATCATCAAGGTGCCCGAGGGCGAGGCCTGGGTGTCGACGGAGAACCCGCTCGGGGAGATGGGCTACTACGTCGTGTCCCGCGGCGACCTCGGCCCGTTCCGGGTCAAGATCCGCTCGGCCAGCTTCAACAACGTGTCGATCACGCCGTGGCTGCTGCGCGGTGTCTACGTGCCCGACATCATCACGATCCTCGCCTCGCTGTACTTCATCCTCGGGGACATCGACCGGTGATGTCGCGGCTCGCGCGTTGGAGATCCCGTACTGGGGGCAGTCGCTGCTGCGGGTGCTCGGCGGGATCCTGGCCGTGCTGCTGCCGGCCGCCACGATCGTCTACGTCTTCCTGTTCAAGATGATGTCGTTCATGCAGAGCCGCCTCGGCCCGATGGAGGCCGGCCCGTACGGATCGATGCAGCTGATGGCCGAGGTCGGCAAGTGGCTGCAGAAGGAGGACACCGCACCAGCGGCAGCGGACCACCGCATCTTCAAGATGGCCCCGCTGATCGTGTTGCTGTCGACGTTCCTGCTCGTCGCCGCCGTGCCGTTCGGCCCCGACGTCTGGCTGACCAACTTCGCGGTCGGCGTCTTCTACGCCCTGGCGGTCTCGTCGATCAGCGTGCTCGGCATCCTCGTCGCCGGGTGGGCAAGCGCCAACAAGTACTCGCTGCTCGGTGGCCTGCGCGCTGCCGGCCAGCTGATCGCCTACGAGCTGCCGCTCGTGCTCGGCACGCTCGGCGTCGTGATCCAGGCCGGCTCGATGAACATGCAGGAGATCGTCGTCGCCCAGAACAGCGACGCCATCTTCGGCTGGGACGGCATCGGCAACCCGTACATCATCACCCAGTTCATCGGCTTCTTCGTGTTCATGGTCGCCGTGCAGGCCGAGCTGACCCAGCCACCGTTCGACATGCCGATCGCCGAGTCCGAGCTCGTCGCCGGGTACATGACCGAGTACTCCGGCTTCCGCTTCCTGATCTTCTTCATCGCCGAGTTCGCCACCGTCGGCGTGTTCTCGCTGATCGCCGCGGTGCTGTTCCTCGGCGGGTGGGGCGTGCCCTTCGCCTGGTTCGGGTGGGACTCGCTCGGCGACGTCGACGACTGGATGAACGTCGCCGGGCCGCTGATCCTGTTCACCAAGATGGTCCTGCTGTCGTTCCTCATCATGTGGGTGCGCTTCAGCGTGCCCCGCTTCCGTGAGGACCAGCTGCAGCGCTTCGCCTGGAAGGTGCTGATCCCGCTCGCCCTGGCCAACATCGTCGTCACGGCGATCTTCAAGGTGGCGCTGTAGTGGCGCTCGGCAGGCCGAAGATGCCGGGCCTCTTGAAGGGCATGGGCGTCACGCTGAAGACGCTCGGGCGCACGGTCACCCAGGGCGCCGAGACGGTGCAGTACCCGCGCGAGAAGGAGGCGCCCCCGACACGCGCCCGCGGCGTCATCGCCCTGCGCGAGGACAACTGCACGGTGTGCATGCTGTGCGCCCGGTCGTGCCCGGATTGGTGCATCTACATCGAGGGCCACAAGACGCTCGCCCCGCCGCGCCGCGCCGGCGGCAAGCCGCGCTCGGTGAGCCTGCTCGATCGCTTCGACATCGACTACGCGCTGTGCATGTACTGCGGCATCTGCGTCGAGGTGTGCCCGTTCGACGCCCTGTTCTGGAGCCCCGAGTACGAGTACTCCGAGCCGCGCATCGCCGACCTGCTGCACGACAAGGACAAGCTCGGCGAGTGGATGGAGACCGTCCCCGAAGCTCCCGAGCTCGAGGCCGGCGCGGAGAAGAAGAAGTGATTGCGCAAGCTGCGTCGGACAGCATCAACGTCGCCCAGAACGTCGGGTTCGGGATCATCGCCTTCGTGATGATCTTCGCCGCGCTCTGCGTGGTGACGACGAAGAACGTCGTCCACGCCGCGCTTGTGGCTCGTGATCGTGCTCTCCGGTGTCGCCGCCCAGTACATCCTCGCTGCCGCCGAGTTCGTCGCCGTCAGCCAGGTGCTCGTCTACGTCGGCGCGGTGATGGTGCTGTTCCTGTTCGGCATCATGCTCACCCGTGCCCAGATCGGGCGCGAGCAGGGGCTGATGAACCGCAAGTGGGGCTACGCCGTGCCCGTCGCCGCGGTCCTGCTCGGCCTGCTGGCGTGGGTGATCATCGACGCCTTCGAGGACGAGACGCTGCCGGACCGGGGGCCGACGCCGACCGAGGCGATCTCCGACAACGTGCTGTCGCCGTACCTCGTGCCCTTCCTCGCCATCTCCTTCGTCCTCCTCGCCGCCGCCATCGGCGCCATCGTCCTGGCCCGCAAGGATTGATGATGAGGAGCCCGCAGTGTTAGCGGTGAACTTCCTGCTGCTCGGCGCGGTGCTGTTCTGCATCGGGGTGTTCGGGGTGCTCGCCCGGCGCAACGCGGTGATGGTGCTGATGTCGGTCGAGCTGATCCTCAACGCCGTCAACCTCAACCTCGTCGCCTTCGCCCTGATGCACGGCAACGTCGACGGGCAGGTGTTCGCCCTCTACGTCATCGCCGTCGCCGCCGCCGAGGTCGGTGTCGGCCTGGGCCTGGTGTTGCTCGTCTACCGCAACCGGCGCTCGATCTCCCTCGACGAGCTCAGTCAGATGAAGGGCTAGCAGGGTGGACCTTCCCTCCGGCTGGTTCCTCGAGAACGCCTGGCTGATCCCGGTGATCCCCGGGGCTGCCTTCGCGCTGATCATCCTGATCGGCAAGCGGCTGCCGATGAAAGGCGCCGAGCTCGGCGTGGCGTCGATGGCCGCCTCGCTCGTGCTCGCCTCGGGCACGGCATGGCAGTGGATCCAGCGCACCGACGCGGCGGCCGGCGAGGAGGGCGAGGGGGCGATGCGTGCCGTCTTCGGACTCGCCCGCAGCATCGCCGCCAGCGAGGGCGGTCACGCCGAGCCGTACGTCGAGCCGGTGATCCGACGATGGACGTGGTGGGAGTCCGGCGGCGTCGAGCTGAGCATCGGCACGCAGATCGACGGCCTGGCGATGATGGCCCTCTTCCTCGTCGCCTTCATCTCCCTCCTCGTGCAGATCTACTCGCTCGAGTACGTCCGCGGCGATCGACGGTTCACCCACTTCTTCGCCTCGATCACGCTGTTCTCCGCCGGCATGCTGGTGATGGTCCTCGCCGAGAACATGGTCCAGCTGATCCTCGGCTGGGAGATCATGGGCCTCTGCTCGTTCCTCCTGATCGGGCACTGGTGGGAGGAGAAGGCGAACGCCGTCGCCGCCCTCAAGGCGTTCTGGACGGTGCGCGTCGGCGACGTCGGCCTGCTCGTCGGCACGTCGATCCTGTTCTTCGCCGCCAACTCGTGGTCGCAGGACAACCTCGGCACGAGCGGGTTCAGCATCCAGGGCATCTCCGGGTGGGCACTCTCGGGCGAGGGCAGCCAGACCGTGCTGTTGTGGGCGGGCATCGCCCTGTTCGCCGCATGCATCGGCAAGAGCGGCCAGTTCCCGCTGCACACGTGGCTCCCCGACGCGATGGCCGGCCCGACGCCGGTGTCGTCGCTGCTGCACTCCTCGACGATGGTCGTGGCCGGCGTGTTCCTCGTCGCCCGGCTGTACCCGGTGTTCTGGGAGGCGTTCGACATCCCCGATGTCAGCGTCAACCTGATCGTCGTCATCGCCGCCATCACGATCGTCATCTCGGCGCTGCTGGCGTTCGTGCAGAACGACATCAAGAAGGTCCTCGCCTACTCGACCGTCGGCCAGCTCGGCTACATGATGCTCGGACTCGGCGCAGGCGCCTGGCTGCCGGCCGTGTTCCACATCTTCACCCACGCCTTCTTCAAGTGCGCCCTGTTCCTCTGTGCCGGGTCGGTGAGCCACTCCGGCTCGCACCACAGCTTCGACATGAAGCAGGACATGGGTGGTCTCGCCAAGAAGATGCCGATCACGGCGACCTGCTGGATCATCGCCGGCGCCGCCCTCGCCGGCGTGTTCCCGCTCGCCGGCTTCTTCTCCAAGGACGAGATCATCGACAACGTCGGCCACAACGGCTACGAGACGTTCATGTGGATCGCACTTGGAGGGGCGTTCCTCACTGCGGCCTACACCGTGCGGGCGACCTACCTCACGTTCTTCGGCATGCCCCGCGGCGCTGCGGCGATCGGCACCGAGCACGAGGGCGAGCACCTCGGCGACGAGCTGTCGTCGCACGACATGCGCCACGACATCCAGCAGGAGGGCGAGCTCGAGGCCGACCACCATGCCGGCGCCGTCGCCGTCGCCGACCACGACGCCGGCAACGGCGGACACGACGACCACCACGGCGCCCACGTGGGGCCGCACGAGTCGCCGAAGTTGATCCTCATCCCGATCTGCATCCTCGCCTTCTGCGCCATCGTCGCCGGGTTCACCAACGCCACGGCGTTCGGCGAGGAGTGGGAGGACTTCAAGTTCTACGTCGAGCCGCGACCCGAACAGGTCGACCCGGCGACGGGCGAGGGAACGGCGGCCGACCTGGCGCTGGAGGAGGAGGCGGCGGCAGCGGATCAAGCGGGTGAGGAGGAGCACGCCACGGGTTGTGGCTTCACCGCACCCGAGGAGGGCACCGCCTGCTTCTTCCCGACCGTCAGCCACGCCGAGTTCACGTGGCCCAAGGCGCTGCTCTCGCTCGCCGTCGTCGCGGCCGGCCTGGTGTCGAGCTGGTTCGTGTGCGTCGCCCTGTACACCAAGCGCGAGCGTCGCCTCGTCGGGCTCACCGACCGGTCGCGACCGCTGCGTGCCGGCTATGCGTTCCTCGCCAACAAGTACTACCTCGACGACCTCTACGAGAACGTCATCGTCCGGGCATCGCCGGGCCGATCGCCGCCGCCGCCTACTGGATCAACCAGTACGTCATCGACGGCATCGTCAACGGCGCCGGACGGGTCGGACGGATGGTCGGCAACCTGCTCTACCGCAACATCGACCAGCGGGTCGTCGACGGCGCCGTCGACGGTGCGGGCGTCGTGGCCAACGAAGCTGGGATCGGCACTCCGGCCGCTCCAGTCAGGACAGCGTCAACCAGTACGGTGCGCTGCTCTTCGGAGCCGCAGCCATCGGCGCCGTCGTCCTCGTGATCGTGAACGTGTAGTGCGAGCGGGAGCGAGCGAAGTGTCAGGAGTGGAGTAGATGATCACCGACCAGAACTGGCTGCTGAGCGTCGGCGTGTTCCTGCCGATGGCCGGCGTGCTGGTGATGATGTTCGTCCCCCGTGGCGAGGAGATGCTGCACAAGCAGATCGCACTCGTCACGTCGCTGGCGACGTTCGCGGTCGGCATCTACACGCTGACCCAGTTCGACTACGACCAGGCCGACAAGCTGCAGTTCTTCGCCGACACGGAGTGGATCGAGGCGATCCGCTCGAACTACACGGTCGGCCTCGACGGGATCAGCCTCCCGCTGTACGTCCTGTCCGGCTTCATCACGCTGGTCTGCGTCATCTACACGTTCGACGAGATGCCAGAGGCCGGCAACCCGAAGGCGTTCCTGATCCTGATGCTCGTGCTGCAGACCGGCATGGCCGGCACGTTCGTCGCCCAGGACCTCATCTTGTTCTTCGTCTTCTTCGAGATCGTGCTGCTGCCGATGTACTTCCTCATCGGCGTGTGGGGCGGCGAGCAGCGCCAGTACGCCTCGCTCAAGTTCTTCCTCTACACGATGTTCGGCTCGGCGCTGATGCTCGTCGCCTTCCTGGCGCTGTTCGCCCAGACCGGCGCCGAGAGCTTCGGCTTCGCCTACCTGGCCGAGCAGGGGCCGACGCTCGGGCGCACGGTGCAGATCTGGATCTTCGCCGGCATGTTCGTCGGCTTCGCCGTCAAGGTGCCGATGTTCCCGTTCCACACCTGGCTCCCCGACGCCCACACCCAGGCGCCGACGCAGGGGTCGGTGATCCTGGCGGCGATCCTGCTGAAGCTGGGCACGTACGGGTTCGTGCGCATCGCCATCCCGTTCCTCCCCGACGCGGCCAAGGCGTGGGCGCCGGTCATCGGCATCCTCGCCGTCGTCGGCATCCTCTACGGCGCACTGTGCTGCCTGGCGCAGACGGACATGAAGCGGCTGATCGCGTTCTCGTCGGTCGCCCACATGGGCTTCGTGATGCTCGGCATCTCCACGCTCACCGACTTCGGCATCAACGCCGCGCTGTTCGGGATGGTCGCCCACGGCTTGATCACCGGGATGCTGTTCTTCCTCGCCGGCTCGGTGAAGCACCGCTACCACACGCTGGAGATCAGCCGGCTCTCGGGGATGCTGATCCAGATGCCGCGCCTCGGGTGGATCCTCGGATTCTGCGCCATGGCCAGCCTCGGCCTGCCCGGCCTCGCCGGGTTCTGGGGCGAGTTCCCGGCGATCCTGTCGGCGTACGAGTCCTGGCTTCGGGCTCTCCGAGCCGCTGTTCCGCACGCTGATGGTGCTCGCCGCGCTGGGCACCGTGTTTGCCGCTGCCTACCTGCTGTGGCTGTACCAGCGCACGGCGTTCGGGAACCCGCCGGCCGAGTTCATGACGCCGACCGCCCACGCCGTCGGCGCCGGCGTGCACGACGAGCACCACGGCAGTGACATCAAGGACGTCACCACCATCGAGTGGATCGCCTGGACGCCGATGCTCGTCCTCATCCTCGTCCTCGGCATCTTCCCGAACCTGCTGTTCAAGATCTTCGATCCCGCCGTCACGCTGATGGTCGACCGCCTGGGTGAGTATCTCGGGTGATCGGGGGGTTGCTCGCCCAGGCCACTGATTGGGTCGCGCCGACGATCGACTGGCACGCCATCGCGCCCGAGCTGGTGCTGATCGTCGGCATCAACGTCGTGCTCGGCACCGACCTGTTGATCGACGAGACCAAGAAGTGGGCGACGGCGACGCTCACCGGGTTGGTGCTCCTCGGCGCCTTCGTGCCGATCGTGACGCTCGGTGTCGTCGGCGACGACGTGCGCTCGCTGTTCGACGGGCGCTACGTCGTCGACGAGTTCTCGCTGATCGTCAAAGCGCTGTTCCTGCTCGCCGCCTACATCGTCGTGCTGATCAGCCAGACCGAGCTCGAGGAGGGCGGCTACTACCAGGGCGAGTACTACGTGCTGTTGCTGTGCAGCGTGCTCGGCATGGTGATGATGTCGTCGAGCCGCGACCTCGTCAGCGTGTTCATCGCCCTCGAGCTGCTGTCGATCCCGGCGTACATGCTGGCGGCGTGGCGCAAGCGCGACTCGAAGAGCAACGAGGCAGGCGTCAAGTACTACCTGCTCGGCGTGTTCGCCAGCGCCGTGCTGCTCTACGGGATGAGCCTGCTGTACGGGGCGACGGGCTCGACGCTGCTCACCGACATCGGCGCGTCGCTCGCCGACGGTGAGCTGATCGGCCTCGAGGTCGTTGCCGTGGTGTTCGTCATCGCCGGGTTCGCCTTCAAGGTGTCCGCCGTGCCGTTCCACACCTGGGCGCCCGACACCTACGAGGGCGCGCCGACGCCGGTGACGGCCTACCTGTCGGTGTCGGCGAAGGCCGCCGGGTTCGTCGCCCTGATCGCCATGATCTTCATCGCCTTCCCGTCAGCCGACGGCGTGTACGGGCCGCTCATCTGGGTGCTGTCGGCGCTGACGATGACCGTCGGCAACGTCATCGCCCTGCGCCAGACGAACATCGTCCGCATGCTCGCCTACTCGAGCGTCAGCCAGGGCGGGTTCATCCTCATGCCGCTGGCCTTCGTCGGCAACGCCGAGTCGGCGGAGACCGCGCTGCGGGCCGTCGTCGTGTACCTGCTCGTCTACGGCTTCACCAACCTCGGGGCCTTCGCCGTCGTCATCGCCGTCGCCCGCAAGACACACAGCGGGGAGATCTCCTCGTACGGCGGGTTGATCTCCTACGCCCCGGGGCTCGCCGTGCTGATGACGGTGTTCCTGGCGTCGCTCGCCGGCATCCCGCCGCTCGGCGGGTGGATCGCCAAGTTCAACGTCTTCAAGACCGTGCTCGACGCCGGCACCAACCCGGCCTACGTGCTCGCCGTGATCGGTGCCGTCAACACGGCCATCGCCGCCGCCTACTACCTGCGCGTGATGCGCGAGATGTGGATGAGCGACGTGCCCGACGGCGACCGTCACGCCGATCGTCACGCCACCGCCGATCGCCGCCGCGCTGGCGATCACCGCCGCCGGCACGCTCGTGCTCGGCGTGCTCCCGGGCCTCGTGATGCGCTTCGCCGACATCGGGGACCTCACCGGCGCGTTGGGTGGCTGAGCGGAGCGAGGCCACCCCGGCCGCGAGCGCTAGCGAGCCGGACGGCGATGGGGCCGGGGCGCAGCCCCCGAATATGACGGTGGTTGAGCGAAGCGAGGCCAGCTCAGCCGCCGCGCAGGACGGCGATGGGGTCCGGGGCGCAGCCCGAGTATGACGGTGGTTGACGCGGCCAGACATCAGGGCGGCGATCGAGGCCGGGGGCGATCCCGTTCTCGCGGTTCATGGAGCTCGCCCTGTACGGGCCGCACGGGTTCTACTCAGCGTCCGGGCAGGCAGGGCGGCGCGGCGACTTCCTGACGTCGCCGGAGGTCGGCCCGCTGTTCGGCGCCGTCGTCGCCCGTGTGCTCGACGCCGAGTGGGAGCGCCTCGGACGTCCCGACGAGTTCACGGTGGTCGACGCCGGGGCCGGCCCCGGCACGCTCGCTCGCTCGGTGCTGGCTGCCCGGCCGGCGTGCGTGTCAGCGTTGCGCTACGTCGCCGTGGAGGTCTCCGACGCCCAGCGGCGGCAACACCCGGACGGCGTGGACTCGGTCGAGGCGCTGCCGTCTGCGCCGATCGACGGTGTGGTCATCGCCAACGAGCTGCTCGACAACCTGCCGTTCCGCCTCGCCGTGCACGACGGCGCGTGGCGCGAGGCGTTCGTGACGACAGCGCCGGACGGGACGTTCGCCGAGGTGCTCTCCGACCCGTTCGACCCTCCGCCGGCCGTCCTCCCGCCCCGGCCGCCGCACGGCGCCAGAGCGCCGATCCAGGACGGGGCCCGACGGTGGCTGGAACAGGCCCGATCGATCGTCCGCCGCGGCCGCGTCATCGTCGTCGACTACGCCAGGCCGACGACGGCGGAGATGGCGTTGCTCCCATGGCGGGCCTGGCTGCGGACCTACCGCGGTCACGGCCGTGGCGCTGCCTATCTCGACGTCCCCGGCGAGCAGGACATCACTGCCGACCTCGCCGTCGACCAGCTGCCCGAGCCGGACGCGGTGCGCGCCCAGGCGCAGTTCCTCCAGCGCTTCGGCATCGACGAGCTGGTCGAGGAGGGCCGAGCGGCATGGACGAGCGCGGCGGCGCGAGCCGACCTGGAGGCGGTCCGGATGCGCAGCCGGCCCGTCGAGGCCGAGGCGTTGCTCGACCCCGCCGGGCTCGGTGGGTTCACCGTCCTCGAGTGGGAGTGCCCGGTTGCGCCGAGAGGTGCCGAGTAGCTTCGGCCGGCAGGAGGAGGTCGAGTGGAGGAATCCGGCGGAACGTCGGCAGCAGGTCGCGGGCTGGTGACGGTGAGCGTTCTCGTCCTGATCGGCCTCGTCGGGCTGCTCGCCTTCCTCGCCGGTCGCGACGACCCGGGTGACGCCGTGAGGCGGTCGGACGAGCGCTTCCCGGCGACCTCCACGACCGGCCCACCGACGACGGTGGCGAGCTCGAGCACCGTCACCTCGACGACGGCCGCCCCGACCTCGACGACGGTCGGTGGATCGACCACCACCACCGTGCCGACGACACCGATCGGCGATGTCGTGCCCAACGTCGCCGCCTTCGCCGAGCTGCTGGCCACGCCGGTCGAGGCCCAGCCGCAGATCGACCAACTGCTCGTCGCCGGACGCCACGACGTCGCAGTGACGGGTCCGGTCCTCTCGTTGTGCGCGACGGTCAGCCTCCAGGCGCCACTCACCGCCGGCGGACGGTGGGAGCGCGACGGCCGGGAGATCTCGACCAGCGCCCCGATCGGTCGCGCCCCGCCGGGGTTCGGTGAGTGCCTCAGCGACGGAGGCGAAGCGCTGCCCGACGGCTCGTACCAGTTCATCGCCACCGACGTCGAGGGCAACGAGTCGGCGGCCGGTGGGCTCGTCGTCGGAGCCCAGCGCATCGAACAGCGCTTCACCAACAACGGCAGCGAGCCACTGTGCGCCGTGCGCATCGCCCCGTCGGACGCGTCGTACTTCGAGGTCTACGTCTACGACGGTGCGCCGATCGCCCCTGGGTCGCTCGTCACGCTGCCCGTGGCCGAGGTCGACCAGGACGTCGAGGCGGTGGCGTGCGGCAGCGGCGAGATCGTCGCCGGCTTCGACTTCGAGCCGCAGGCCGGCGAAGTCCAGGCGCTCGTGCCGTAGTTGTGCGGCTCGTCGCGCAGAGCGCTCGATCGGCGCCCGCCACCGCCGTGTCGTGCCGTCACTAGTGTCGATCGCATGAGCGACGACACCATCGACGCGCTGTACGCCGAGAACCGGACGTTCCCACCGCAGGAGCGGATCAAGGCCGAGGCGCTCGTCACCGGGACGTTCCTGTACGACGAGGCCGCCGCCGACGACGAGGGCTTCTGGGCCAGCCAGGCCGCCGAGCTGCTCGACTGGACGGAGGAGTGGCACACGATCTGCGACTGGCAGCTCCCCGACGCCAAGTGGTTCGTCGGCGGACGGCTCAACGTGGCGCACAACTGCCTCGACCGCCACGTCGCCGCCGGGCGCGGCGACAAGGTGGCCATCCACTTCGAGGGTGAGCCGGGCGACACCAGGGCGATCACCTACGCCGACCTGCTGGCCGAGGTGCAGCGATTCGCCAACGTCCTGAAGGGGCTCGGCGTGCAGGCCGGCGACCGGGTCAACATCTACCTGCCGATGATCCCCGAGGCGGCGGTGGCGATGCTGGCGTGCGCGCGCATCGGGGCCGCCCACAGCGTCGTGTTCGGCGGCTTCTCGGCGCAGGCGTTGGCCGACCGCATCAACGACGCCGAGGCCAAGGTGCTGATCACCGCCGACGGCGGCTACCGGCGTGGTGAGGTCTTCCCGCTCAAGCAGGCTGCCGACGACGCGGTGGCGGAGGCGTCGAGCATCGAGCACGTCGTCGTCGTCCGCCGCGGCGGCAACCCGGTGGCGATGGTCGACGGTCGCGACCACTGGTACCACGAGCTGATGGAGTCCGCCGACGCCGAGTGCCCTGCCGAACCGTTCGACGCCGAGCAGTTGCTGTTCCTCCTCTACACGTCGGGGACGACCGGCAGGCCGAAGGGCATCATGCACACGACGGGCGGCTACCTCACCCAGGTCGCCTTCACCCACAAGTACGTGTTCGACCTGCACCCGGAGACCGACGTGTACTGGTGCACCGCCGACGTCGGCTGGGTGACCGGGCACAGCTACATCGTCTACGGACCGCTCGCCAACGGGGCGACGGTCGTGATGTACGAGGGCGTCCCGAACCACCCGTCCAACGACCGCTTCTGGGCGATCATCGAGAAGTACGGCGTGACGATCTTCTACACCGCGCCGACGGCGATCCGCACGTTCATGAAGTGGGGTGCGGAGGAGCCGGCGAAGCACGACCTGTCGAGCCTGCGCGTCATCGGCACGGTCGGCGAGCCGATCAACCCGGAGGCGTGGATGTGGTACCACGAGCACATCGGCGGTGGTCGCTGCCCGGTCGTCGACACGTGGTGGCAGACCGAGACCGGGGCGATCATGATCAGCCCGCTGCCGGGCGCGACGACGACCAAGCCCGGCTCGGCGACGTTCCCGCTGCCCGGGATCTCCGCCGAGGTCGTCGACGACAGCGGGCAGCTGCGTGACCCACGGCGGCGGCTACCTCACGCTCACGCGGCCGTGGCCGTCGATGCTGCGCGGCATCTGGGGCGACCCCGAGCGCTACCGCGAGACCTACTGGAGCCGGTTCCCCGACCGCTACTTCGCCGGCGACGGGGCCAAGCTCGACGACGACGGCTACATCTGGCTGCTCGGCCGCGTCGACGACGTGATGAACGTGTCCGGTCACCGCATCTCGACGACCGAGATCGAGTCGGCGCTCGTGTCCCACCCGGCCGTCGCCGAGGCGGCGGTGGTCGGCGCCCTCGACGACACGACCGGACAGGCGATCATCGCCTACGTCACGTTGCGCGGAGGCTCCGAGGCCGACGTGGCCGCGCTGCGCGACCACGTCGGGACCGAGATCGGGGCGATCGCCAAACCGAAGACGATCTACCTGACGCCCGACCTGCCCAAGACGCGCAGCGGCAAGATCATGCGCCGGCTCCTGCGCGACGTCGCCGAGGGCCGCAACCTGGGCGACACGACGACGCTCGCCGACGCCACGGTGGTCGACGAGATCCGCCGGCGGGCGACCGAGGCGCCGTCCGAGGAGTGACGTGACCGCAGGAGATGGCGGCGCGCGACGCCGCTGCACAGTCGCTCGGCATCGAGGTCGTCGATGTCGGCCCCGGACGGGCGACGCTGCGGATGACCGTGACCTCGTCGATGCTCAACGGGCTCGGGATGTGCCACGGCGGGCTGGTGTTCGCCCTCGCCGACACGGCCATGGCCCACGCCTGCAACAGCCACGGACCGGCAACGGTCGCCGCCGCCGCGTCGATCGACTTCCTCGCCCCGGCGAGCGACGGCGACGTGCTCGTCGCCGAGGCCGTCGAGCAGCACCGCCGCGGCCGCACCGGCCTCTACGACGTCGTGGTCACGTCCTCCGACGGCACCGTCATCGTCGCCCGCTTCCACGGCCGCTCCCACGAGCTCAAGGCCTGATCCGGCTGGATCAGGCGTAACGGCGGCGGCCTTCGCGGCCACCGCCGAACCACGAGGCCAGGTCGAGCAGGAACCCGAAGCTGACGATGACCCAGCCGAACGCGCTGACCCCGGCGATCGGTGCGTAGGCGAGCACGTAGAAGAACGTCGTGTAGGGCAGGAAGATGAGACCGAGCAGGGGCAGCGCCACACCACCCTTGAAGGCGATGTCGACACGGCTGGTGAAGATCCACGTGAGGATCAGGGCGATCCGCGGGAACGCCGAGCCGAGCAGGACGACGAAGCAACCACACACCGGGGGATGTCTAGCGCACCAGGCGCTCCTACACTCGAACCATGGGGCGATCGTGGGAATCCATCGCCGACTTCGAGGCGTTCCTCGACGACGGCGGCATCGTCGAGCCCGACGACGAGATGCCCGACGAGTACCGCCAGCAGGTGTTCCGCTTCATCGAGCTGCATGCCAACTCGGAGCTGATGGGTGGGCTCACCGAGCGTGACTGGATCCCCAAGGCACCCGGCCTGCGGCGCAAGATGGCCGTGCTCGCCAAGACGCAGGACGAGATCGGCCACGCCCACCTGCTGTACATGGTCGCCGCCGACCTCGGTGTGAAGACCCGGGCGGAGATGCTCGAGGACCTCTTCGCCGGGCGCAGCCGGTTCCACAACGTGTTCCACTACCAGGCGGTCACGTGGGCCGACCAGGTCGCCATCGCCTATCTGGTCGATGCCGGTGCGCTGATCTCGCAGCAGGCCGTGTTCAAGCAGTGCTCCTACGGGCCGTACCGGCGGATCCTGCGCCGGATCATCGCCGAGGAGGGCTTCCACATGCGCCACGGCGAGGAGATGCTGCTCGTGTTCGCCGAGGGCACGCCGCTGCAGCGGGAGATGTTCCAGGCCGCGCTCGACCGGTGGTGGTGGCCGACGCTGCACATGTTCGGCCCGCCGTCGAAGCCCGACGACGTGCTGCTGCGCTGGCGCATCAAGAGCGAGCGCAACGAGGACCTGCGCGACAAGTTCGTGCAGAAGTACGCCACCCTGCTCGACGGCTACGGCTTCATCCCGCCCGACCCCGACCTGCACCGCGACCCCGACAGCGGCCGCTGGGTCACCGGCGAGATCGACTGGGCGCCGCTCAAGGCGACGATCGACAACCTCGGCCCCGACAGCGCCCGGCGCATCGGCGACGCCGCCCGCCACTGGTCCGACACCCGGTGGGTCCGCGACGCCCTCGAGGCGGTCGCTGTCGCCGCATGAACGAGGTGCTCGACGCGCTGGCGGAGGTCGACGACCCGGAGTACCCCGGGCGTCTCGATCGTCGACCTCGGGCTGGTCGAGCGCGTGGACGTGTCAACGGGCGCAGCGTCGAGGTCGACCTCGTGCCGACGTTCAGCGGGTGCCCGGCGCTGGAGATGATCGCCGACCGACGTCGCCGCCACCGTCGGCGCGCTGGACGGCGTCGACGACGTCCGCGTGCGCTTCGTGCGCACGCCGGCATGGACGCCGGCGCGCATCTCCGAGGCTGCCCGGACCGAGCTCGCCGCGCGCTTCGGCGTCGCCGTGTCCGTCGGCGGCCGACCGGATCGCCTGCCCAGCCTGTGGTGGCGACACGGTCGAGGAGTCGCTGTTCGGCCCGGTGCGCTGCCGTTCGATCCGCCGCTGCTCGGCGTGCGGCGAGATCGTCGAGACGGTCCGGTGAGGATCTACGAGGTCTTCCTCAAGCGCGAGGGCAAGGACGAGTTCCGCCACGCCGGCAGCCTGGAGGCCGCCGACGACGAGCTGGCCATCGTCCTGGCCCGGGAGACCTACGTGCGCCGCGCCGAGGGCGACCAGCTGTGGCTCGTCGACCGCCGCCACGTCGTCACGGTCGAGCCCGAGTTCCTGACGCCGAACGCCGACAAGCCGCACCGCCACAACGACGGCCACCTCGTCGCCGACCGCCGCCGCGCCCAGCGCCACATGATCACGCCGGCCGCACGGGAGGTGTTGCTGGCGTTCGCCGACGACGAGCACCTGATGGGCCAGCAGCACGCCGAGTGGATCGGCGTCGCCCCGTTCCTCGAGGAGGACCTCGCCTTCTGCTCGATCGCCCAGGACGAGCTGGGCCACGCGGCCATGCTCTACGAGCTCGCTCGCCGACGACGGCGCCGTCGACGCGCTCGCCTTCGGACGACCGCCCGACGAGTACCGCAGCTGCCACCTCGTCGAGGTGCCGTGTCCGGACTGGGCCGAGGCCCTGGCCCGCCACTGGCTGTACGACCTCGCCGAGGAGCTGCGGTGGGAGGCGCTGGCCGGGTCGTCGGTCGACGAGGTCGCCGCCGTCGTCGAGCGGGCGCAGCGCGAGGAGACCTACCACCGGCGCCACGCCGATGCGCTGGTGCGCCGGATGCTCGCCGACCCCGAGGCCGGGCGGCGCGTGGCGGAGGCGATCGCCCGGCTGCTGCCGCTCGCCGACGCCTTGTGGGAGCCCGTCGCCGGCGAGGACGAGGCCATCGACGCCGGCGTCGTCACGGCCGGGTCGGCGGCGCTGCGCAAGGTGTGGCGGGCGCGGGTGACCGAGGTCGCCGGCCCCGTCGACTGGGCCGCCCTCGACCACCCGGATCAGCAGGGCCGCACTCGCCGGAGCGAGCCGTTCGCCGCGCTCCACGCCCGCGTCAACGAGGTCATCGCCCTCGACCCCGCCGCCCGCTGGTAGCGGGCTCAGACCGGCTTCTCAGTCGGCGCCGGAGACCGGCACCGGGGACTCCAGGCTCTCGGCGACCTGTTCGACGACCTCCGGCGCGGCTCGCTCGAGCTGGCCCTCGTCGCCGAGGTAGGCGGCGATCACGGCCGGGTCGCGCTGGACCTCCTCCGGCGTGCCCTCGGCGATCTTGACGCCGAAGTCGAGCACCAGCACCCGGTCGGCGATGTCCATCACCAGGCCCATGTCGTGCTCGACGAGCAGGATGGCGATCCCCAGCTCCTCGCGGATGTCGTGGATGAACCGGGCCATGTCCTCGGTCTCCTCGAGGTTCATGCCGGCGACCGGCTCGTCGAGGAGGAGCAACTCGGGGTCCATCGCCAGCGCCCGGCCGAGCTCGACGCGCTTCTGGAATCCGTACGGCAGCAGCGACACGGGATGCTTGCGCCACTGCTCGATCTCGAGGAAGTCGATGATGTCCTCGACGCGGCGACGGTTCTCGAGCTCCTCGCGCTTGGCCGGCCCCCACCAGATGGCGCCCGCCAGCCACGAGCGCTGCATCCGCACGTGGCGCCCCGTCAGCAGGTTGTCGATCACCGTCATCCCGGGGAACAGCTCGATGTTCTGGAACGTGCGGGCGATCCCCAGCCCGGCCACGACGTCGGGCCGCATGCCGAGGATCGACTCGCCCTTCCAGCGGATGTCGCCGGACTGCGGCCGGTACACCTGGCTGATCGTGTTGAAGATCGACGTCTTGCCGGCGCCGTTGGGCCCGATGATGGCGAACAGCTCGCCGGGCTGCACCGAGAACGAGACGTCGTTGATCGCCAGCACGCCGCCGAACCGCAACCCGATCTCGTCGACGACCAGCAGCGGCTCCGTCATGGCGTTCCCCGGCCACGCAGGCCGTTGCTGGCCGCTCGCTCGCTGGCGCTCGCTCGCTCGCACCGG
>CAVVMS010000001.1:0-189388 GCA_963749315.1 uncultured Acidimicrobiia bacterium | reverse complement strand
GGCCGTAGTCGTCGCGGCCGACGACGTCGCGCTCGAGACGGACCGGCGTGCCGGCCGGCAGCAGGTCGGCGGTGAACGCCGACGCCTCCGGACCGAAGCACTCGGGCTGCCCCGCCCTCGACGCGCGACTCGGGAGTGTCGATGCCGATGAGGCGAACGCGCTCCTCCGTGCCGTCGATCACGACGTCGACGGTGTCGCCGTCGATCACGAACTCGACGACCGCCGCGCCGGCGATGGTCGTGGACGCGGGCGACGAGTCGCCCTGGCATCCGGCGACGACGGCGAGCGCGAGCAGCGTCGGGCGGCGGATCAGAGGCGTTCGATGAGGGTGCCGGTGCCGAGCCCGCCGCCACAGCACATCGAGACGAGGCCGTAGCGGCCGCCGATGCGCTCGAGCTCGTTGAGCGCCTTGGTCATGAGGAAGGCGCCGGTCGCCGCCGAGCGGGTGACCGAGGGCGATCGCCCCGCCGTTGGGGTTCGTCCGCTCGAGGTCGGCGCCGACCTCCTTCGCCCAGGCCAGCACCACCGAGGCGAACGCCTCGTTGATCTCGAACGTGTCGATGTCGCCGATCGACAGCCCGTTGCGGTCGAGCAGCCGCTGGGTGGCGTCGATCGGGCCGGTGAGCATGAGCACCGGGTCGACGCCGACGAGGCACGTGTCGACGACCCGCGCCCGGGGCGTCAGCCCGAGCTCGTTCGCCTTCGCCTCGGTCGTCATCAGCACGGCTGCCGCGCCGTCGGAGATCTGCGAGGAGTTGCCGGCGGTGTGCACGCCGTCCTCGCGGGCGACCGGCTTCAGCGTCGCCAGCTTCTCCAGCGACGACTCGCGGATGCCCTCGTCGCGCTCGACCGTGTGGGTCGCGCCCGTCGGCTTGCCCTCCTCGTCGACGTCCGGCGCCTCGACCGAGATCCACTGGCCGTCGAACCGGCCCTCCGCCCACGCCCGGGCGGCACGCTCCTGCGACGCCAGCCCGAAGCGGTCGGTGTCGTCACGGCTGATCGCCCACTTCTCGGCGATGCGCTCGGCGCCCTCGAACTGCGACGTCATCTCGTAGCGCCCGAAGTAGGTCTTCGGGATCGGCACGCCGAGGCCGAGCTTCTTGGACGAGTTGATGCCGATCGGGATGCGGCTCATCACCTCCACCCCGCACGCCACGGCGGCGTCGACCACGCCGGCGCCGACGAGCGACGAGGCCAGGTTGGTGGCCTGCTGGCTCGACCCGCACTGGGTGTCGATGGTGGTCGCCGCGGTCGACAGCGGCAGCCCGGCGGCGAGCCACGCCGTGCGCGTCACGTTGAAGCTCTGCTCGCCGACCTGGCTGACGCAGCCGCCGACGACCTGGTCGACGGCGGCCGGATCGATGCCCGTGCGGTCGATGATCGCCTGCTGCACGGACCCGAGCAACTCGGCGGGATGGACGCTCGACAGGCCACCGCCGCGGCGCCCGATGGGCGTGCGGACGGCATCGACGATGACGACGGACGATCGCTCGGCATGAGCTGGAGCCTACGTGGGGTGCTACGAAACGAGGCGTGTTCGAGCCGAGGTCCGTCGCTCCCGACGAGGTCACCGAGGTGGCGTACGTCCACGTCGTCGGGGCGTCGGTGTGGGTCGACGACGCGCCCGGCCGACGAGTCGTGGCCGCGCCACGTCGTCGGCATGCTCGACGGGGCCTGCTGGTACGCCGTCGACGTGCCCGCCGGCGACGACCCGAGCGACGGCGCGGCCGTCGACCTGCTCGGCTACCACGGCCGCGCCGGCGAGGCGGCGTGGCTCGCCGCCGGCCGCGCCGTGCAGCTCGTCGAGTGGGGCCGCACCCACCGCTTCTGCGGGCGCTGCGCGACGCCGACCGAGCCGGCGCACGACGAGCGGGCGATGCGCTGCCCGGCGTGCGGGCTGCCGGCGTTCCCGCGCCTGGCGCCGGCGATGATCACGCTCGTCACCCGCGGCGACGACGGCCCCGACCAGGAGGCGCTGCTCGCCCGCGGCGTGCAGTGGCAGGTGCCGATGTACTCGTGCCTCGCCGGCTTCGTCGAGCCCGGCGAGTCGCTCGAGGGCGCGGTCGTCCGCGAGGTCAGCGAGGAGGTCGGGCTCACCGTCGGCGACGTCGCCTACCGGGGCAGCCAGCCGTGGCCGTTCCCGCACAGCCTGATGATCGGCTTCCGCGCCCGCTACGTGTCCGGCGAGCTCGAGCTCGACCCCACCGAGATCGCCGACGCCGGCTGGTACCGCCGCGACGACGCTGCCGATGATCCCGCCCGGCATCTCCATCGCCCGCAAGCTCATCGACGCCTGGGTCGCCGACGGTCAGCGCTGGCGCACTGGCGGGCTGCTTCTCGGTGAAGAAGTCGAGGATGATCTCGGCGCGCATCCGGCGGTGCAGCGGCGAGCCGCGACCGCGACAGCTCGTGGCCCTCGCCCGGGAAGCGGTAGAACGTCACGTCCTTGCCGAGCAGCCGCAGGGCCACGAACAGCTCCTCGGCCTGCACGATCGGGCAGCGCAGGTCGTTCTCGGAGTGGATGATCAGCATCGGCACGTCGATGTCGCGGACGTCGCGGATCGGCGACATCGCGGGCGTACTCGTCGGGGTCCTCGACGAAGTCGACGCCGTGCACGGTGCGGAACGCCGTGCCGATGTCGCTGGCCCACTCCTCGGACAGCAGGTTGTTGACGGCCCGCTCGCTGCAGATCGCCCGGAACCGGTCGCCGTGGCGGCCGGCGAGCATCGTCGCCATGTAGCCGCCGTAGCTGCCGCCGAGCATGCCGACGCGGTCGCGGGTCGCAGAACGGGTAGCGGTCGAGGGCGGCGTCGAGCACGGCGAGCACGTCGTCGACGTCGACGCGTGCCCCAGCCGGTGCCCGGGATCGACCTTGTGCTTGGGCCCGATGATCGCCTGGCCCCACGCCGTGTCCCGGCCGCTGCCGCCGCGCGGGTTGCGACATCACGCACGACGAAGCCGGCGGCGGCCTGCATCTGGGCCTCGTCGAAGAACGTCTCGCCGTACTGCGTGAACGGGCCGCCGTGGACGTTGAGCAGCACCGGGTACTTGCGGCGCGGCTCGAAGCCCTCGGGGCGCATGATCCAGGCGTCGATCTCGCCGGTGCCGTCGGTCGTCGGCACGGCGAACTTCTCCCACCCGAGGAAGCTGCGGGTGACGTGGGTGACCGGGCCGTCGAGCGTGACGATCTCGGCCGGGTGCTCGACCGTCGCCTGGGCCATGGCGATGCGTCCGCCCGCGGCGTCGAACGTGTGCACCGTGAGCGGCCCGCTGCGTCGAGCGGCTCGGGCGTCGGCCGAGCCGTCGACGCCGAGCCGGTACAGGTGGGTGTCGCCGCGGTCCTCGGCGGTGGCCAGCAGGGTGTCGTCGTCGAGCCACACCGGCGGCCGGGTGCCGGCGGTCGGGGCGAACGTGCGGTCGAGGCCGTCCGAGATCCAGCGGTGGCCGCCGCCGGTCACCGGCGATCACGCCGACCTTGGCGTTCTGCGGATCGACGCTGGCGTCGTCGGTGCCGATGAACGCGACGGTCGAGCCGTCGGGCGAGACCGCCGGGTGGCCGTAGCGCCCGGTCTGCTTGGTGAGGGCGCGGATCGCGCCGTCGAGCGGGACGACGTAGAGGTCCTCGGCACAGGTCGCGGTCCCAGCCGTCGTGGCGTGCCGCGCCGCGTGACGACGCCCGACGAGTCGGCGAGCCAGGCGACGCCGTCGTGCTGGAACGGGCCCGGCGTCAGGTTGCGCGGCGCGCCGGTGCCGTCGGCGGCGACGACGTAGACGTGCTGCGGGCCGGTCGAAGATCCAGCCCTCGTTGTCGAGGCGGGTGAAGAACGTCTCGATCTTGCGCGGCGGCTGCCAGCGCTCGTCCTTGGCCTCGTAGCGGGCGTCGCGGGTGCGGCTGGTGAACGCCAGCCAGCGCGCCGTCGGGCGACCAGGCCACGTCGCCGATGCCGTCGGGCATCGCGACGACCGTGCGCACCTCGCCGGGCCCGTCGACCGGCAGCACGTGCAGCGTCGCCTCGCTGCTCCTTCTCGCCGCGCCGCGAGCCGAAGGCCAGCCAGCGGCCGTCCGGCGACCACGACCGGCGGGCCGTCGTGCGGTCCGGCCGTGATCGGCGCCGGGTCGCCGTCGGGACCGGCCAGCCACACCCGGCGTCGTCGTCGTGTTCTCGGCGAGGTCGATCGTCGCCACGACGAAGGCGATGCGCCGGCCGTCGGGCGACACGGCCGGCGCGCCGGCCGCCGACGCGCCCGTCGAGGAGGCGGGTCGCGACGTCAGTGTGCGGAGAGGCGGGCGACTGGACGGTCGGTCGAACGTCGGTTCCGGTCATCGGTTCCGACGGTACCGCGCCTCCGGAAACGAGGCTCGGCGTCCCAGGCTCCGCCGAGCACGCGCGCCTGCAGCTTGCGCATGCCGGCGAGCCAGCGCTCGGGGTCGTCGGCCTTGCGCCGCATGTACTCGTGGACCTCGGGGTGGGGCAGGATCAGGAACCGCTCGTCGGCGATGGCCTCGGCGACGACGTCGGCGACCTGCTCGGGCTCGAGCACGACACCGGCGCTGCGCACGACCTGCGCCCCGCCACCGAGGTCGTCTCCGGCCGCGCAGCATGTCGGTGTTCACGCCCTGCGGGCACAGGCAGCTGACCCGCAGGCCGCGGTCGCCGTAGGTGACCGCCAGCCACTCGGCGAAGGCCACCGCGGCGCGCTTGGTGACGCGTGTACGGCGCCGAGCCGATCTGGGCGAGCAGCCCGGCGGCCGACGCCGTCGAGCAGAAGTAGCCCTCGCCGCGGGCCAGCCAGCCCGGCAGGAGGTGCTTGGCCGCCCAGCGGTGGGCGTTGACGTTGACGTCGAGACGTGTGCTGCCACGCCTCCTCGGTCGTCGACTCGAGGTCGGTGCCGCCGCCGATGCCGGCGTTGGCGAAGAACAGGTCGATCGGCCCGAACGCCTCCTCGGCGTGCTCGATCAGGTGCGACGTTGCCGGCCTCGGTCGAGATGTCGGCGACGACCTCGACGGCACCGGGCAGCGAGTCGGCGACGGTCGGCCACGCCGTCGAGGTCGGCGACGACGACCCGGGCGCCGCCGGCGTGGAAGCGGCGGGCGAGGGCGGCGCCGATGCCGCGTGCGGCCCCGGTGACGACGACGTGGCGATCCTGGAGATCCACACGGTGGATCGTACGGCGAGGATGCGAGTGACCGAGCGCCAGCGAGGAAACGGCCAGCAACGGCCTGCGTGGCCGGGGAACGCAGTGAACGACCGCGTGACGTTCGCCCAATGCGCGACTTGGAAGGGCACGGCGGGGTACCGTGCACGGGATGACCGAACAGCTCGACCGCCCGCACCCGACGCCCACGACGCCGTGATCACCGAGGCGCTCGCGGTGATCGACCAGGCGCTGGCACAGATGCTGCGCCGCGAGCTCGTGTCGTCGAACGAGGTCGCCGACCTCCTGCTCGACGTCCGCACGCGCGCTCACCGCGCCGTGCCGAGCCGAGCGTCTGACCCGCCTGACGTCAGGCGCTGCGCAGGTCCTTGAACGCTCGGTCGAGGTGGGCAGCCAGCCGCTCCGGCTCGGCTGACCGCGGCGGCGTCGATGTTGACGCCCATGTCGAGGCTGCCGGCGTAGGACAGCAGCGTCAGGTTGAACGCGACGCCCGGCGAGCGGACCGATCGGGTAGTTCTGCAGCAGCTGGGCGCCGCCGATGTACACATCGGCACCGGCGAGCCGCGGACGTTCGACGTGGCGAAGTCGACGCGTCTGCGCCTGCTGGCGGGCGAGGCGGGTGACCAGCGACGTCGGCAGCGCGGCGGCGACCGCGGCCAGCGTCTCGCAGCGACGCCATCGTCCGCGTCGCCGCGGGCCTCGTCGGCGATCGCCTGGATCGCCCGGAAGCGCTCGGCGATCGGCATGTCGCCGGTCGGCACCATCATGCGGGCGAGCGAGAAGGCGTTGGCGCCCGACTCGAGCGGTGCGCGTGCTGACCGCCATCGACGCCCGCAGGTGCTCGACCGGCGCGCCCGAGCTCGCGGTGGTAGCGCGCCGCGGCCTCGGCGGCGGCGGTGAGGAACGCCGTGTTGAGCGTGCCGCCGAGCCGCTTGGCGGCGTCCTTGGTCGCCGGAACGGCGCCCGCACGACCTCCAAGCGGCGACGCAGCGAGCGCTCGCGTCCACAGCGGCGAGTGCGCCTTCTCGACGTCGGAGAGCTGCGTCACGACGCCGCGGACGGTGTCGACGGTGGCCGCGCTCGCGGCCGGGATCGCCGTCGGGTCGGCGAGCAGCTCGCTGACCTGGCGGGCGACGCCGATCGGCAGCCGGAACCCGCCGGCGACGAGATCGCGAACGGTCTCGGCCGCGCGCCGGCGCCGGCGGCGACGACGGGCTCGATCGATGTCGGGTTCGACGGCCGGCGGATCGGGCGCGTCGCGATCGAAGTCGAGGTACTGCAACGACATCTGCACGCCGCCCTCGCCGTCGGTGATCGTGTGGTGCATCTTCTGCACCAGCGCCGCCTTGCCGCCGCGCAGGCCCTCGACGACGGTGAACTGCCACAGCGGCCGCGTGCGGTCGAACGGGTCGAGCGTGATCAGCGTCGCCAGGTCGAGCAGCTGGCGCATCGAGCCCGGCTTGGGCAGGGCGACGCGCCGGACGTGGTTGTCGATGTCGAAGTCGGGGTCGTCGACCCACGTCGGTGCCGACAGGTTGACCGGCGCCGGCTGGACCCGCCAGCCGCAGGCGGGGGACGTTCCAGGTCGCCCGCTCCATCCGCGCCCGCAGGCGGTCGAAGTCGGGCGGACGGTCGAGCACCGACACCGTGCCGAACGTCGAGGACAGGTAGGGGTCCTTCTCGAGCCGCCACATCAGCCCCTCGGCATCGGTCATCTTGCGGTCGTCGCTCACAGCCCGATCCTCGCACAGGTGTCGCAGAGCAGGGCCCTTGCGAGCCATTCATGTGATGTTTATAGTTGGCCCGACCAATCATCACATGATTGGCGCAACCGGGGACAGGGAGGGGCGTCTGATGCCAGGTTCTCGAATCGGCCGCTCGCGGCGCGACGTGCTGCGGGCGATGGGGGCGACGGCGGCCGCCGGGTTGCTCGTCAGCTGCGGTGGCGATGACGACGACGACGCCGGCGGTGGCGGCGGTGGGAGCGGCAGCCCACGGCAACTTCCCGGAGACGCCGGAGTGGAACTTCGTGTTCGTCAACCACGTGACGACGAACCCGTTCTTCGTGCCCGACCCAGTACGGCATCGAGGACGCCTCGGCGCTGCTCGGAACGACGTCCCAGTGGACCGGCTCCGAAACGTCCGACATCCCCGAGATGGTCGACGCCTTCGAAGCGGCGATCGCCGGCAACGCCGACGGGATCGCCGTCGCGCTCGTCGATCTCGAGGCGTTCAACGATCCGATCGACCGGGCGCGTGCCGCCGGCATCCCGGTCGTCTCCTACAACGCCGACGCGGCGAACAACCGGATGGCCTACGTCGGGCAGGACCTCTACGGGTCCGGGTTCGCCATGGGGCAGCGGATCGTCGAGCTCGTCGGCGAGGGCCACGTTGCGCTGTTCATCGCCACGCCCGGCCAGCTCAACATCCAGCCCCGCATCGACGGAGCGATCGACGCCATCGCCGAGTCCGGGGCGCCCATCGAGGTCGAGGACATCGCCACCGGTGCCGAGCTCGAGGAAGAGCTGAGCACGATCGAGGCGTACTACCTCGGCCACACCGACGTGGCCGGGATGTTCGCCGTGGACGCCGGGAGCACCCAGGGGGTCGGCCAGGTCGTTCAGAGCCAGGATGCGCGATCGCGGGCGCTGAAGGGCGCTGGAGGATACGACCTGCTCCCGAACACCGTCGAGATGGTGTCCTCCGGCGTGCTCGACTTCACCATCGACCAGCAGCCGTACCTGCAGGGCTTCCTGCCGGTGATCTACCTCTACCTGTCGAAGCTGTCGGGCGGCGTCGTCCTCCCGTCGGAGACGAACACCGGGCTGGTCTTCCTCGACTCCGACACGGCGAAGTTGTTCCTCGACACGTCGAGCCGCTTCGAGGGCGACGACGAGGCGCAGAAGATCGTCGAAGCCTCGTAACCCGCTCGACCCGCGACGATGACCGGCACGATCGGCAGCGAGGAGCAGAACGGTGACGTGACAGCGGGGCCTCCGCTCGAGGCCCCGCCCACGACCGCGCGATCCATCACCTTCCGGACGATGGATCTGATCTCGCGGCGCAAGGAGGCGAGCATCGCCTTCGTCCTCGTCGTGCTGTTCGTCTACTTCGCTGTGTCGACGCCCGACTTCCTCGGCACGGACAACCTCCGCGTCGTCGGCCAGTTCACCGCCGCCGTGGCGATCCTCGCCGTCGGCCAGGTGATGCTGCTGATCTCCGGCGAGATCGACCTCTCGCTCGGGAGCATCTACGGGATGACGCCGTTCGTGATGTGGTTCGGCACCGAGTGGGGGTTCCCGCTCCCGCTCGCCGTCGTCTTCGGGCTGTGCGGCGCCGCGCTGGTCGGGGCGATCAACGGGATCCTCACCGTCACCACCGGTGTGCCGTCGTTCATCACGACGCTGGGGATGGTGTTCTTCCTCAGCGGGTTCACGCTGACGATCTCCGACGGCTTCCCGAAGCCGGCGCCCGACGGTGGCTTCGCCGACTTCCTCGGTGGCGCCCGCTTCTCCGGGTTCATCTGGGCCGTCGTGATCACCGTGATGATGCACGTGCTCCTGGCGAGCACTCGTTGGGGTGTGCACACCGTGGCGACCGGCGGCAACCCGATCGGCGCCCGCGAGGCCGGCGTGCTGACCAAGCGGATCAAGGTCGGCAACTTCATGCTCGCCGCGGTGCTCGCCGGTTTCGCCGGCATCAGCGAGGCGATCCGGGTCGACTCGATCGACCCGCTCGCCGGCGGGCCGGACTTCACGTTCCTCGCCGTCGCCTCAGCCGTCATCGGGGGGACCGCGCTGGCCGGTGGCTCCGGCACGGTGATCGGCGCGTTCCTCGGTGCCCTCTTCCTCGGCATGCTGCGCGACGGCCTGACGATCAAGGGGATCAGTTCGTTCACCTACAACATGGTCCTGGGCATCGCGATCATCGCCTCGATGATCCTCAACTCGGCGGCCAACCGTCTGCGCATCCGGATGAGGCGGTACCGACGTGAACGACGATGTCATCCGGGCCGAGGGTCTCGCCAAGCGCTTCGGGCCGGTCGTCGCCCTCCGCGACGTGTCGATCCGCCTCGGTCGCGGCGAGGTCCTCGGGCTGATCGGCGACAACGGCGCCGGGAAGTCGACGCTCATCAAGATCCTCACCGGGTTCCACCAACCCGACACCGGCCAGCTCTACCTGGACGGCGAGCCGGTGACCCTGAAGTCGGTGAACGACGCACGGCAGCGGGGTATCGAGACCGTGTACCAGGACCTCGCCCTGATCAACGACCTGTCCGTCTACCTCAACATGAGTCTGAGGCGGGAGGTCACCCGCCGGTGGACGCCGTTCCTCGACAAGCGGGCGATGCGCGACTTTGCCCGAACGCATCTGTCGCAGATGGCGATCCGCATCCCGTCGATCGAGGCGGACGTGGCGCTGCTGTCAGGCGGCCAGCGCCAGGCGATCGCCGTCGCCCGCGCGGTCTACTCCGACGCCCGGGTGATCCTGCTCGACGAGCCGCTGGCGGCGATGGGGGCGAAGGAGAGCCTCGTCATCCTCGACCTGATCCGCGAGCTGAAGCGTCGCGGCGACGTCTCGATCATCATGATCGCCCACAACTACGCTCAGATCGTCGACGTCTGCGATCGCGTGAACCTCCTGCAGCACGGTCGAATCACCTACGACCGGGCCGTGAGCGAGACCTCCGTGAACGAGCTCACCGAACTCGTTGCCTCCGACTATCGCCGCCGGGCGTGAGTGGACGCGCCGGCAGCACCGCGCCGCGGCCTTCACGGCCGGGTCGTCAACGAGCTCGGGATGCGCATCGTCGGCGGTGCATGGGACGTCGGGACGGCGCTCCCGAACGAGGACGAGCTGGCCGTCGAGCTCGATGTCAGTCGCACCGTCGTGCGCGAGGCGATCAAGGCCCTGCAGGCCAAGGGGCTCATCGAGGTGCGCCCGAAGACGGGCACCCGCGTCCGGCCGCGGCGCGCCTGGCACCTTCTCGACGCCGATGTCGTCGCGTGGCAGTTCGCCGACATCGAACGTGGCGATGACCTGCGCGAGCTGTACGAGGTCCGTGCGTCGATCGCTGCCGCCGCGGCACGCCTGGCGGCGGCGCGCCGGACTGCCGAACAGCTCGCCGACATCGATGCCCAGCATCGGCGGATCGATGCCGCGGTGGCGGAGCCGATCGCGCGGCGCCTCGCCGATCTCGACTTCCATGCGGCCGTCGTCGATGCTGCCCACAACTCGCTGCTCGCCCACGCCGGGGCGATGGTTCGTGTCGCGCTCGAGGCCGCCGCCAGCCCGGCACCCTCGCCGCCCGACGACGGCTCCGGCGCCTTGCGCACCGCGGTGGTCGAGGCGATCCGATCGGGCGACGTCGACGGGGCGGAGAAGGCGATGCGGATGCTGGTCGAGCTGGCCTGGGAAGCGATCGCCAGCGATGGATGAGACGGTCAGCGCAGGCCGAGGACGAGATCGGTGACCAGTTGCTCGAGCCGCTCGCCGCGGTAGCGGCGTTGCAACAGCTCGGATGAGTCGAAGCGCTCCATTGACAGCGCCCGCGCGGCGCTCGGCTGAGAACGCCCCGACGCTCGGCTCCGCCAGTTCGAGCGCGCCGCACGCCGCCAATGCGTCGCGGATCTCTGGATCATCGCCGAGGCGACGTGCCTTGGCCGCGAGGGCCGCGGTAGGTGCGCATGCAACCGGCGGTGTGGTCCCACATCTCGCCGGCGTCGTCGAGGCAGCCCCGGACCACGTCGAAGTGCAGCGGGCCGTCGTACCCGGACTCCTCGAGGAGGGCGACGAGCAGGAGCGCCGGCTGGGCTTCGAGCCGGAGGTGGACCAGCGCTCCGGCCGCCTGGGCGAGACCGTGGCAGCCGGCGGGCACCGTGGCGCTCCCGTGCGTGATCAGCGGGCCGAGCGCCGACGATCTCGGGACGGTCGAGCGTCCCGATGAACGCCAGCGCATGCCCGATGGTCGGCAGGAACGAGTCGCCGCGACCATCATGGGTGTTGCACCGCAGGGCGAACCGCGCCGGGTAGCCCTGCTCGGACGCGTAGCCGCAGAGGAAGTCGACCGCCTCGCGGAAGCGGTCGAGGATGTCCAACGGATGCTTGGCGGCGAGCCATTCACACCCTTCACCCGCCGCCGAGAGCTCGTGCAGAACGGCGCCGAGCTCGGCGCCCAGATCGATCGCCCGCATCGCCTTCTGGATCGCGTAGCGGCGGACGTCACGATCGGTCGAGGTGAACGCCCCATGGCCGAACACGGGATGGTCGGACAGGTTCGCCGCCACGATCGACACGACCATGCCCGTCGAGTCGAGCGCCTTGGCGACCTTGTCGACGATGTCGTCGCGCTCGCCGGGCGACGCCCCGATCGGGACGAGATCGTCGTCGTCGAAACCGACCCCCCAGGCTCCGACGTCACCGAGCCGGTACACGAACTCCCATGGCTCGAACGCCTCGGTGCCCAGCGCCTCTGGCGCGGTCGGTCCAGTCGCCCGCAGACCGAAGGCGAACCTGTGCTCCGGGTCCGGTCCGAACGTGCTCATACACGGCTCCTCGTGGTGGTCGGGCGGTGCGGTCAGAGGCCTCGTGCGAGGTGGTGGTAGGCCTGGCTCCAGCGCAGCTCGTTGGCGAAGCCGCGGGAGGTGGTGGAGGCGTCGATGACGACGAGCTCGGTGCCCGCCATCTCGGCGAAGTCCCACAGCGCGTCGATCCCGATCGCGGTGGACAGCACGGTGTGATGTGGAGCCCCGGCAGCGAGCCACGACTCCGTCGCCGTTCGCAGGTCCGGCTTCGGCTTCCACACGGCGCAGGCGACGGGGAGCCGGGGGAGCGGCTCGTCCGGTTCGACCACCTCGACCTCGTTGGCGACGAGGCGGAAGCGGTCGCCCATGTCGGCGAGGCCGACGACGACGCCGTCGCCCGGTGCCGCCGTGAACCGGAGCCGCACCGGGTCGTCACGGTTGCCGATCGAGAGCGGGTGGATCTCGAGGGTTGGCGTTGCCGCGGCGATCGAGGGGCACACCTCGAGCATGTGCGCACCGAGCACCCGCTCGTGTCCCGGCACGAGGTGGTAGGTGTAGTCCTCCATGAACGAGGTCCCACCGGCGAGGCCCTCGGCGACGACCTTGAGCGCGCGCAGCATGGCCGCCGTCTTCCAGTCGCCTTCGCCGCCGAAGCCGTAGCCGTCGGCCATCAGTCGCTGCACGGCCAGTCCCGGCAGTTGACGCAGGCCGCCGAGGTCCTCGAAGTTGGTCGTGAAGGCGCCGAACCCGCCATCGTCGAGGAACGCCCGCAGACCGAGCTCGATCCGCGCCCCCTCGCGCAGCGACTCGTGCCGTTCACCGCCGCGGCGCAGCTCCGGAGCCACGTCGTAGGCATCCTCGTACTCGGCGGTGAGTGCATCGATGTCGGCGTCCGCCGATGACGAGACGGCCTCGACCAGGTCGTTGACACCCCAGGTGTTGACGGCGACCCCGAAGCGCAGCTGGGCCTCCACCTTGTCGCCCTCGGTGACCGCGACCTGGCGCATGTTGTCGCCGAACCGGGCGAGCTTGAGCGAGCGCAGCTCGGCCAATCCGGTGGCCGCACGCGCCCACGTGGCGACCCGCTCGACCACCGCCGGGTCCGACACGTGCCCGGCGACCGTCTTGCGTGGCGCGCCGACCCTGCTCAGCACATGGGCGAACTCGCGGTCGCCGTGGGCGGCCTGGTTGAGATTCATGAAATCCATGTCGATCGCTGACCACGGCAGCTCGAGGTTCGCTTGCGTGTGCAGATGCAACATCGGCTTCTGCAGCGCCTGCAGGCCGTTGATCCACATCTTCGCCGGCGAGAACGTGTGCATCCACGTGATCACGCCGACGCACGACGGATCGGCGTTGACGTCGAGCATCTGACGGTGGATGGCGTCCTGTTCCTTGAGCACGGGCTGGAGGACCACGGTCAACGGGACCGCCCCGGACGCGTTGAGCTGCTCGACGACACGCGCCGACTGGTTCGCCACCTGGCGCAGCGTCTCGTCGCCGTAGAGGAGCTGGCTCCCGGTCAGGAACCAGATCTGGCGGTGCTCGTACGAGCTCGACGTGCTCACCGGTCGGCCGCTCTCTGACCGTAGGCCTGCTGGTAGCGGTCGTACAGCAGGTCGACATCGGCGGCGTCGATGGCCGTTGGTTCGCCCAACTGCCTCGCGACGTGGACGGTGCGCGCTGCGTCCTCGCACATCACGGCCGCCTTCACGGCGTCGGCGGCGGTCGGTCCGACGGTGAACACCCCGTGGTTGCGCAGCAGCACCGCGGGCGAGCGATGGGCGCGCAGGGTCGACACCACGGCCACGCCGATGTCGTCGTCGCCGATGCGGGCGAAGCGGGCGATCGGGATCTCCCCGCCGAACTCGTCGGCCATCGCGGTCAGCACACAGGGGATCGGCTCACCGCGCGCCGCCCAGGCGGTGGCGTAGGTGCTGTGGGTGTGGACGACGCCGTTCACGGCCGGCATCTCGCGGTAGACGAAGGCGTGCGAGAACGTGTCCGAGGACGGGGACAGATCTCCGCCGACGAGTTTGCCGTCGAGGTCGGTGACCACCATCGAGTCCGGCGTCAGCTCGTGGTAGGCGACACCGCTCGGCTTGATCACCATCAGGTCGCGGCCGGGCACGCGGGCGCTGACGTTCCCGCTCGTCCACGTCACGAGCCCCCAGCGCACGAGCTCGCCGTGCAACGCGCACACGGCCTCGCGAGTGACCTGGACGGCGTCGTCGCTCACGTCGAACCTCCCGCTTCAGCGCGCGGAGGCGGTGCATCACGTCGTTGCCCCCACGGCCGAAGTAGTCGTGGAGTGTGGCGTACTCGGCGTACAGCCGGTCGTATGCCGCAGCCCGGCGGGGGTCGGGCGTGAACGCGCCGCGCTCGAGCTTGCCCATTGCCTTGGCCGCCACCCGGATGTCGGGGTACGCGCCGGCGGCGACGGCGGCGTGGATCGCCGATCCGAGAGCCGGGCCCTGATCCGACGTGATGATGCCGATCGGCCGACGGATGACATCGGCATACAGTTGCATCAGGAACGAGTTCTTCAGGAGGCCGCCGACGACGACGAACTCGTCGACGGCGACGCCGCTGGACTCGAACGCCTCGATGATCGTTCTCGTCCCGAAGGCGGTCGACTCGAGCAGCGCCAGGTAGACCTCCTCGGGGGTGGTGGTCAGGGCGAGTCCGACCACCACGCCGGAGAGATCGTGGTCGACGAGCACCGACCGGTTCCCGCTGTGCCAGTCGAGCGCCACGAGACCGTGCCCGCCGACGGGCAGGCCGGCGGCGAGGCGGGCGAGGTGCTCGTGGACGTCGATGCCCGCGGATGCCGCCGCGTGGTGGTACGACGAGGGGAGCTGGTTGTCGACGTACCAGGCGAAGATGTCGCCGACCCCGCTCTGCCCCGCCTCGTAGCCCCACAGGCCGGGAACGATGCCGCCATCGACCACGCCGCACATCCCTGGCACCTCGGCGAGGACGTCGGAGCACATGATGTGACAGGTCGACGTGCCCATGATGGCGACCATCTGGCCCGGCTCGATGGCGTTGGCGGCGGGTGCGCTCACGTGAGCGTCGACGTTCCCTGCGCATACGGCGATGCCGGGGGGGAGCCCGGTCCACCCCGCTGCGGTTGCGGTCAGCGAACCCACCGAATCGCCGAGCTGGGCGATCGGCCGCTCGACCTTGTCGGCGACGAAACCGGCGAAGTCGGGGTTGAGGGCGCCGAGGAACGCCGCCGACGGGTAGACGCCGTCCTGGTAGATCGCCTTGTAGCCGGCCGTGCAGGCGTTGCGCACGTAGACGTCGGTGAGCTGCCACACGATCCAGTCGGCGGCCTCGACCCAGTGCGCGGTGCGCCGGTAGACGTCGGGATCCTCCTCGAGCAGCTGCAGGCCCTTGGCGAACTCCCACTCCGACGAGATCCGACCCCCGTACCGAGCCAGCCATGACTCGCCACGCTGGGCGGCCAGTGCGTTGATGCGGTCGGCGTGGGGCTGCGCGGCGTGGTGCTTCCAGAGCTTGGCGTAGGCGTGCGGGCGGTCGGCCAACTCGGGCAGCTCGCACAGTGGCGTGCCGTCGTCGAGTGTCGGCAGCACCGTGCAGGCCGTGAAGTCGGTGCCGATGCCGATCACGTCGGCGGCGTCGACGCCGCTCGCCCTGACCGCGGCCGGCACCGCCCGTTGCAACACCTCGACGTAGTCGTGGGGGACCTGGAGCGCCCAGTCCGGCGGAAGGGCGGCGCCCGAGGCCCCGTCGGCGTCGAGGCGCCGCTCGAGGACGCCGTGGCGGTACTCGTGCACGGCGCTGCCCAGCTCGGCGCCGTCGTCGACCCGGACGACGACCGCTCGACCCGACAGCGTGCCGAAGTCGACCCCGACGACGTAGCGCGCGCGTGGCTCCATCGCCGACCTCACTCCGGAGCGGGCCCCGTGGTCGCCCGGACGGTGAAGCCAGGTTCGAGGAGTTGGTGCACCACCTCCGACGATGGGCGGTCGATGGCGAGGTCGACGGCGACGGTGGCCATCTCGATCACCGGGTTCTTGACGGTCGTCAACGGCGGTGCGGTGAACGCGGCGAGCGGGATGTCGTCGAACCCGACCACGGAGACCTGTTCGGGGATCGCCAGGCGCAGGCTGTAGGCGGCGTGGAGGACACCGATCGCCAGGTTGTCCGTCGCCGTGACCACGGCGGTGGGCGGGTGCGCGTTGCTGAACAGGCGGCGGAAGGCGTCGGCGCCAGCGGCGGGATCGGTGACGGCCGCGACGATGAGCGAGTCGTCGACGGCCACGCCGAGCTCGGTGAGACGGTCGACGAACGCGGCCTCGCGCTCGCGGACGTCGCCGTGCGGGCTCTCGCCGATGAAGGCGATCCGGCGGTGCCCGAGGGCATGGAGGTGGTCGATGCCGAGCGCCACCCCTGCTCGGTTGTCGACGTTCACGGTGTCGATGCCGGCGAGCGTGCGACCGGTCCACATGGCGACGACGGGGACCTTCGACGCGCTGAGGTCCTCGAGCAGGCGCGGCTGGTCGCGCATGTCACCCAACACGATGATCCCGTCGCAGTGGCGCGTCTCGAGGACGGCGTGCAGCTCGATGGCCTCGTGCGCCTCGCTGTGGGCGCTGCCGAGCACGACGTTGTAGCCACGTTCCTTCGCCCGCAGCGACACTGCCTCGACGGCGGTGGCGAAGAACGGGTCGGAGATCTCCCTGACGATGATCCCGAGCAGCATCGTCTTGGCGCCGCGGAGCCCGCGGGCGAGTGGGTTGGGGCGGTAGCCGAGCCGGTCGGCGGCGGCGAGCACGCGCTCACGGGTGACCGCGGCGATCGGCACGGTCGTGGCGGCGTCGTTGAGCACCCGCGACACCGTCGACTGCGACACCCCCGAGGCGTCGGCGATGTCCTGCATCGTCACGACGCGACCGACAGGGTCGTCGCTGTGCGCCTCCCGGTTGTGCTCCTTCGTCCCCACGGTCGGCCACCTCGTCCTCACCCGGTCTGCCGACATCCTGGCAGCCGGGAGACGGTCTCCGCAATCGCTTGACAGCATAGCATTGACTGCATACCATTTCAGAACTGTCAAGCAGTTCTGATCGGGGGGGATCCCATGAAGGTCCATCGGGTGCTGTGTGTGCTCGCGCTCGGCGCGGTGTCGCTGGTCGCGTGTGGCGGCGACGACGACGACGATGCGTCGGAGGCCACGTCGGCGGCGACGGATGCAGCCGCCGCGGCGACCGACGCTCCCGCCGCGGCGACCGAGGCTCCCGCCGCGACGAGCGGCGACACCGGGGCGGCCACGACCGCCGCGGCGACGATGACGACGGTGGTGGTGGCGGCGGTGAGCTGGAGATGTGGGAGCGGTCGGGCGGCAACGCGCCGATGGTCGACGCCCTCGTGGCGGCGTGGAACGAGGAGAACCCCGACCGCCAGATCAACCTCACCTACATCCCGCACGCCGAGATGGTCCCCAAGCTCGCCCAGGCCATCGCCTCGGGCGACGTGCCCGACCTGATGGGTCTCGACCTGATCTACGGCCCGCAGTTCGCGTCCGCCGGGCAGCTCGAGGACATCACCGACCTGATCGGTGACGACCCGGAGCTGGAGACGATCCCCGAGGGCCACCGCGCGGTCGCGACCTGGGAGGATCGCCTCTACGGCGTCCCGCTCTACGCCGACGTCTCGGTGCTGTTCTGGAACAAGGAGTTGTTCCGCCAAGCCGGGCTCGACCCCGAGCAGCCGCCGACGAACCTCACCGAGCTGCACGAGATGGCCGCCAAGATCACCGCCCTGGGCGACGGCAACTACGGCTACTACCTCCCCGGCAACTGTGCCGGGTGCAACATCTTCACGTTCGCCCCGATGATCTGGGCGTCCGGCGGCAAGATCGAGCCCGCAGAGTGCGGCGACGAGGCGTTGGTCGGCGAGAACATCGAAGAGGTGCTCGAGTGGGCGCGGATGATGCACCAGGAGGGCCAGATCGATCCGGCCGCACAGCCGGAGAACGGCGAGACCTTCGCCGAGGTCTTCGGTTCTGGCAAGGTCGGCATCATGGGCACCGGGAACTTCAACGTCGTGCTCGCCAAGGAGCAGAACCCCGACATCGATCTCGGCGTCACCCTGCTCCCGGGCCTGGAGTCCGGCGAGGTCTCCTCGTTCGCCGGTGGTGACATCGTCACCGTGCCGAAGGGGTCCGAACGCGTCGACGACGCGGTGGACTTCATGCGCTTCATCCTCTCCGACGAGGTGCAGGTCGAGCAGTACGCCAAGCTCGGCAACATGACCACGCGTGCGGACATGGCCGACAACGAGTACTCCAATGCGGACGAGGACGTCGCCGACACCGCCCAAGCGCTCCCCGTGGCCCAGACCCCGTACACGTTGAAGTTCTTCGAGATCATCAACTCGCCCCAGAGCCCGTGGCTGCAGATGCTGCAGCGGGTGTACTACTCCGACGAGGACATCGCCACGATCGTCGCCGACACCAAGGCGGAGATGGAGCGGATCAGCTGCGAGTGATCGGTGAGCCGAACACGCCGACGCCGCAAGCTGATCGGGACGGCATACGTGATGCCGGCCCTGCTCTTCGTGCTCGCCTTCACCGTCTACCCGTTCGTGCGGATGTTCTGGATCTCGCTGAACGACTGGACGCTGATCACACCTCCTGAGTACGTCGGCCTCGACAACTTCTCGCGCGCGTTCGAGGATGACCAGTTCTGGTCGTCGCTGCGCTTCACGCTCAAGTACACGATCCTGATCACGCCGATCCTGATCGTCGGCGGCTACCTCATCGCCCTGCTGACGGTGACCAACACGCGGCTGCGCCGGTTCACGAGAGGTGCCGTGTTCATCCCCGTCGTCATCGGGCTCGCCGCGTCGAGCCTGCTCTGGTACTGGCTGTTCAGCGCCCGATACGGGCTCGTCAACCGCCTGCTGGTCGATCTCGGGATCATCGACGAACCGGTGTTGTGGCTCGGCGTCGATCCGCGTGTGTCGACGTGGGCCGTCATCGTGTCGGTCGTCTGGAAGGTGCTCGGCTTCGGGATGATCCTGTTCGTCGCCGCCATCCAGGCCGTGCCGCAGGAGATCAACGAGGCGGCACGGGTCGACGGCGCAACCGCATGGCAGCGGACGACACGCGTGACGGTGCCGCTCACGATGCGGACGATCCTCCTCGTGACCCTCATCAGCGTGATCGGCTCGCTGCTCGCCTTCGACCAGTTCTACCTGATGACCGCTGGCCAGCCGACGAACCAGACGGCCACGTCGGTCTTCTACGTGTACCTGAACTCCTTCCCCTTCCTGAAGCTGGGCTACGGCGCGGCCCTGTCGCTGATCCTGGCGGCGTTCATCCTCCTCTTCACCGTCGCCCAGATGATCCTGACCAGGCGGAGCCATCAATGAGCGTTGGCTCGGCGGTGGCCGGGGTGACCGGCGCGGTCGGCGCCCCGCGCCGCGGTCGATTGGCGCGACTGGGTTCCGGGCGCCGGCGCTACCTCAGCGGCGCGGTGTGCATCGCCGTGTGCACCGTGATGTTCCTCCCGTTGCTGGCCTCCGTGCTCGCCTCGGTCAAGCCGACGGCGGAGGCTGCACAGACGCCGCCCACGTACGTGCCGCACGGCTTCAGCCTCGACGCCTATCGCCGCCTGTGGGAGTACCAGTCGGGGCTGCCCACCTACCTGTTCAACAGCTTCGGGACGGCCATCCTCACCGTGGCCTTCACGCTCGTGCTGACGATCCTCGCCGGCTACGGGCTCGCCCGCTTTCCCGTGCCGTTCAAGGAGCCGCTGTTCGTCGTCCTGCTGCTCGCCCTGATCATCCCCTACCAGGCGCTGCTCACGCCCATCTTCTTGATGTTCTCCGACCTCGGGCTGACCAACTCGCTGATCGGGCTGGCCATCATCCACACCGCCATCCAGCTGCCCTTCAGCCTCTACATCATGCGCAACAGCTTCGAGGCCGTCCCGCGCGAGCTCGAGGAGGCGGCGATGATCGACGGCGCCACCTCCCGCCAGATCCTCCAGCGCATCTTCATCCCGGCGGCGGTCCCGGCGATCATCACCGTCGCCCTGTTCGCCTTCATCACATCGTGGAACGAGTTCCTCGGTGCGCTCGTGATGATGAACACCGACTCCAAGTTCACCCTCCCGCTGATCTTGTCGGCCTCACGGACCGAGACGTCGCTGGGTGGGACGGACTGGGCGATGCTGCAGGCCGGGGTCACCATCTCGATCGTCCCGTGTGTCGCCATCTACCTGCTGCTGCAGCGGTACTTCGTCGCCGGGTTCCTGACCGGAGCGGTGAAGTGACCGTCGGGGGAGCCCCAGTGGTGCCGAGCCGAGGCCGGCTGCGCCCGCTCGGCCTCGGCGAGGTCGTCATCACAGGCGGACCGTGGGCCACGCGTCAGGAGGTCAACGCCGACGTCACGCTCGCCCACTGCCAGGGCTGGATGGAGCGGCTCGGTTGGGTCGCCAACTTCACCCGTGCCGCCGACGGCACGATCGCCGGCCGGCACGAAGGGATGATGTTCGCCGACTCCGACGTGTTCAAGCTGATGGAGGCGATGGCGTGGGAGGTGGGCCGCACCGGCTCGCCGGATGCCGACGCCCGCTTCCGGGAGCTGACGCGGGCGGTCGTTCCCGCCCAGGAGGACGACGGCTACCTCAACACCGTGTTCGGGAGAGACGGTCAGCGCCCGCGCTACTCCGATCTCGAGTGGGGCCATGAGCTGTACAACGACGGCCACCTGCTGCAGGCGGCCGTGGCCCGGTCGCGCACGACGGGGGCAGACGAGCTCGTCGCCATGGCGCGCCGCGTCGCCGACCACGTCTGTGACACGTTCGGACCGGGCGGGATCGAACGGGTCGGAGGTCACCCGGAGATCGAGTTGGGGCTCGCCGAGCTGGCCCGGGTGACCGGCGAACAGCGCTACCTCGACCAGGCCGCGCTGTTCATCGATCGGCGCGGTCGAGGCACACTCGGTGAGATCGGCTTCGGCCAGGCCTACTTCCAGGACGACATCCCGATCCGTGACGCCGCCGTCTTCCGCGGCCATGCCGTGCGCGCGCTGTACCTGGCCGCGGGAGCCGTCGACGTCGCGGTCGAGACCGGCGACGACGCCCTGCTCGCAACGCTGATCGGTCAGTGGGAGACCACCGTCTCCCGTCGCACCTACCTCACCGGCGGGATGGGTTCGCACCACACCGGCGAGGCGTTCGGCGACGACTTCGTGCTGCCGCCGGACCGCGCCTACTCCGAGACGTGCGCCGGCATCGCCTCGATGATGCTCGCCTGGCGGCTGCTGCTGGCCACAGGTGAGCCGCGCTTCGCCGACCTGTTCGAACGCACACTGCACAACGTCGTGGCGACCTCGCCTGCGCCCGATGGGCGGCACTTCTTCTACGCCAACCCGCTCCACCAGCGCTCGCCGGGCACCGTTCCCCCCGAGGACCAAGAGAGCAAGCGGGCCGGCACCAGCCTGCGCGCCCCGTGGTTCCTCGTCGCCTGCTGCCCGACCAACGTCGCGCGCACGCTGGCCAGCCTCGCCGCCTACCTCGCGACCTCGGACGGGCGGGGGATCCAGATCCACCAGTACGCCGACTGCCGGATCCGCACGACGATCGACGGTGGTCGCCGTGTCGGCGTCGACGTGGCGACGGGGTACCCCGCCGATGGCACCGTCACCGTCCGCGTCGCAGAGGCCGACGGCGGACCGTGGGCACTGACGTTGCGGGTCCCGTCGTGGGCCACGGACGCGGCGATCGTCGATGGCGACGGCCGGCGGCCGGTGTCACCGGGATCGGTCGTCGTCGAGCGCCCGTTCCGGCCGGGGGACGAGATCACACTCGACCTCCCGATGGCGCCGCGCTGGACGGTTCCCGATCCACGCATCGACGCCGTGCGCGGATGCGTCGCCGTCGAGCGAGGCCCGCTCGTGTACTGCGCCGAGTCCGTCGACCTGCCCGGCAGTCGTCACGTCGACGCGCTGCGCGTCGATCCGTCCAACGCGCCGCGGGACGCCGGCGACGCCGTCGTCGTGGCGGGACGCCTCATCGACCCGGCGGACCGGCCATGGCCGTACGGCGCCGAAGATCCTGCGCCGTCGGCGGACGCGCTCTTCGACGTCCCGCTCGTGCCGTATCACACGTGGGCCAACCGCGGTCCCTCGACGATGCGCGTCTGGATCCCGACGACCTCCTGAGCAGCGGCGTCAGCGGGGGATCGACGTGTGCTTGAACTCGTTGAGCAGCGGCCAGTCGACCTGCTGCAGCACCCGCTCGATGGCGTCGATCGAGGCCTGCGCATCGCCATCGGGCATGTGCAGCAAGCGGACGAACACGGCGCTGGTCGTCGACGATGAACGTCGGGACGCCCCAGACGTTGTGTGAGTCGACGTAGGCGGTGTGCTCCTTCTCGACCGTCGCCAGCGGCCGCCCGGAGTCGATCTCGGCGCGCACGGCGTCGGCGTCGACACCGGCCGCGGTGAGCACGGGGGCGAGCTCGGACCACTCCTTCAGCTGTCCGGCCGCGCCGTGGCGGTGCTCGAAGAGACCGTGGTGGACGGCCTCGAAGTGGTCGCGGTGGTTGTCGCGCACGGCGATCGACGCCTGCAGGGCGAGCAGTCCGGTGTCGACCTCGGGACGCTCCCACACCGGCGGCTCACCCTCGGCGACGTGCGCCTGGCCGAGCGAGAACGGCAGGTACGTGACCTCCCAGTCGGCGCCCGCCTGCAGGCCGACGAGCACGTGCTCGTGGGCGATCCGGGCGTACGGGCAGCGGTAGTCGAAGGTCAGTCCGAAGCGGCGGGTCATGGTGTCTCCAACGACGAGGGGGGTCAGCGGATTCCCAGGGTACGCAGGATCGGCCGGGACGCGGCACCGAGCGCGGCGCCGACGGCCATGCCGGCGACGACGTCGGAGGCGTGGTGGATGCGGACGTAGGCCCGACTGACGGCGACGACGGACGCCAGGGTCCACCACAGCGGCGCCGAGCGGCGGCCGTCCCAGCCCGTCAGCAGCACAGCCGTGAAGGCGGCGGCGCTGGCGTGACCGGACGGGAACGAGGACGTCATCGGCTTGCGCACGGGGAACCGGGGATCGCCGGCGACGGTGGGACGTGTGCGCCCGAACAGCCGCTTCAGCCCCTGGTTGACGAGGAGGCTCTCGGCGCCGAGGGCGAGGGCGAGGGCCGGCACCTGGCCAGCCCGTCGCTCGCTGGTCAGCCCGCGGGTGACGTTGGCGATGTGCCAGATCAGGCTGAAGTCGCCGAGGGCGGTGGCCGCGGTGAAGACGGCGTCGGGCACGGGGTGGCCGCGCAACCGCTCGAGCGCGTCGTCGGCCCAGCGGTCGAAGCGCTCGACGGTCGTCAAGCGACGAGGGCCGGCGCGATCGCGGCCGGCGCCTCGGCCGCGGCCCGGTCGGGCTCGCCGCCGAAGGCCGGGCACCAGGGCTGGAAGCTGCACGACGTGCAGCGGGCGCTCGGCCGGGGCTTGAAGTCGCCGCTCTCGCACGCCCGCTCGACGGCGTGCCAGACGGCGGTGGTGCGGGTGGTGATGAAGCGCACGGACTGCTCGGACGGCGTGGCCTCGATCGTCTCCCCGCTGCTCAGGTACAGCAGACGGATGGCGACCGGCATGGCGCCGAAGATCCGCTCGCACAGGAACGAGTAGAAGTGCACGCCCGCCAGGCTCTTCTGCTCCCAGTTGACCGACGGCGCCCGACCCGTCTTGTAGTCGGTGACGACCAGTCCGCCGTCGCGCAGCTCGAGGCGGTCGATGATCCCGCGCAGGGCGAGCGCCCCGACGTCGGCGCTGAGCCGTAGCTCGAGGCCGATCGGCTGGACGCTCGTCGGATCCTCCATCGTGAGGTACGTCGCCACGAGGTCGCGACACTGCTGGTCGAACACCTCGACCTCGTCCGTCGCTCAGCCCGAGCCCGGTGAAGTCGGGATCGGCGCGGTACTCGTCGCGCGCCGCGGCCAGTGCCTGCTCGAACGCTGCGGGCACACGTTCGGCGGCCGGCCGCATGTAGGCGAGCTCGAGCGCGCGGTGGACGAGCGAGCCGCGCGTCGCGTGGATCGACGGCCGCTCGGGCAGCCGCTCGATGCTGGCGAAGCGGAACGCCAGCGGGCACGAGGTGAACTGCTCGACCCGGCTGGGCGACAGGCTGGTGGGCACCTCGAACATGACCTCAGCGTACGACAGGGGTGTCACCGTGAGGTGGGAGGCCTGTCCGCTCAGCTGTCCGTTCAACCATCCCGGCGCTTGCGCCGCCGCCACCACATCGTGATCAGGCGGTCGAGCAGGGCACCGAGCACCAGGGCGATGGCGAAGGCCACCCACATCGGTGCGCTGAGAGTCGACGAAGAGCAGCTCGATGTTCGTCTCATGGCTGTTCTGGAGGATGAAGATCGCCGACCACGATGGCGAGGACGACGACGGCGATCAGCATCGGTGACGGCCCGGACCGTGCACCGTCGTCGGCTCGACCGTCGGTCTGCTCGTGCACGATGCGAGCTTCGCAGATCTCGGCGCCCGGACTCAGCGCAGCGCCCAATGGGCGCGAACTCCGTCGATCTGGGCGCGAACCGTCTCGGATTCCGAGACGATCCGCGCCCAGATCATCGGTTGAGACGATCCGCGCCCAGATTGTGGGTCCTCAGAGCAGCTCGGCGGCGCGCTCCTTGAGGGCGCGGTAGTCGAGCTTGCCGTTGGCCGCCCGCCCGACCGACGGCACCTGCACGACGCGCTTGGGTGCCTTGTACCCGGCGAGGCGCTGCTTGACGTGGGCGATCAGCACGGCCTCGGAGATCTCGTCGCCGGCGTGGGCCTCGACGAGGGCGGTGATCGCCTCGCCGAATCGCTCGTCGGGCATGCCGACCACCGCCGCATCGGCGACGGTCGGGTGCAGCTTGAGCACCTCCTCGACCTCCTCCGGGTAGACCTTCTCGCCGCCGGTGTTGATGCACTGGCTGCCGCGGCCGAGCAGGCGCACCGTGCCGTCGGCGTCGACGGTGGCGAAGTCGCCGGGGATCGAGTAGCGCACGCCGTCGATGATGCGGAACGTCGCCGCCGACTTCTCGGGGTCCTTGTAGTAGCCGATCGGCGTGTGCCCGCGCATGGCGACCAGTCCCATCTCGCCCGAGCCCCACGGCACGTCCCGGCCGTCGTCGTCGATGACGCGGGTGTCGGGGCCGATCTGGAACGTCGCCGTCGCCGCCGCGTCGTCCGACGTGACGGTGCTCGACGCCATGCCGATCGCCTCGCTCGAACCCAGCGAGTCGACCATGATCAGGCGCTCGTTGTGCCGCAGCAACCCGGCCTTGGTCTCCGCCGACCACATCACGCCGCTGGAGACGACCACCCGCAGCGAGGAGATGTCCCACCGCTCGGGCTCGGCGTCGAGGGCGCGCAGGATCGGCTTGGCGAAGGCGTCGCCGACGATCGACATCGAGTTGATGCGCTCGGTCTGGATCGTGTCGAGCAGCTCGACGGGGTCGAAGTGGCGCCCCTCCATCGTGATCACGCTGCCGCCGATCATCAGGTTGCTGATCGCGTTGAACAGCCCCGTGCCGTGCATCAGCGGGGCTGCCGGCAGGTTGCGCGGGCCGGGCTTGGTGACCCGCTCGCGTGCCGCGTCGAGGTCCTGTTCGGGCGGCAGGCGCTTGCGGTTGGCGGCGTCGAGGGCGCCGAACATGTCGTCCTGGCGCCACATCACGCCCTTCGGCATGCCGGTGGTGCCGCCGGTGTAGAGGAGGAAGAGGTGGTCGCCGGAGCGGCCCCACGGACCGCTCGTGCGACCCGGCGCGGCGGACGCCGCCGCTTCGTACGGCACCGCCCAGTCGGGGCACTCGCCGTGCTGGTCGTCGACCCACAGCCACGTGCGGACGAGCGGGAGGCGGTGGCGCATGTCGGCGATGCGCTCGGTGAACGTCCCGTGGAACACGACGGCGACGACGTCGGCGTTGTCCCAGAGGTACACCAGCTCGTCGGCCGTGTAGCGGTAGTTGGTGTTGACCGTGGCCAGCCCTGCCTTGAACGAGGCGAACACCGACTCCAGGTACTCGGGCGCGTTGTAGAGGTACTGGGCGACCTTGTCCTGCTCGGCCACCCCGGCCGCGAGGAGCGTTGCGGCGACGCCGTCGGCGCGGCGGTCGAACTCCGCCCACGTGGTCGAGTGGCCGGCCTGGCGCTGGGCGAGCGCGTCCGGCTGGCGCTCGGCGATGGCCTCCCACAGGTCGGCGAAGTTCCAGCCGCCGGCCATCAGCTCGGCGGCCCGTCGCGCAGGCGGTCGAGCGCGGCGAGCACTGGCTCGGCCTGCCCGACGGCGTTCCACATCGATTCGATCCACCACGTCGCGCCGGCCTCGGCCCACGCGGCCGGTGCGTGCTGGCTGCCCTCGCCCTCGATCACGATGTCGTAGGGGCGGTCGCCGACCTGCCGGCGGATCTCGGCGATCTGCTCGAGCGACGGGTGCTCGCCCTTGCCGTCGACGAGCACCTGGGGGAGCAGCCCGTCCCAGCGCAACGCCCGGGCCATCGACTTCGGCCGGTCGAGCGCGCCGACGCACCAGATCGGCACCCGCGGCTTCTGCACCGTGTCGCCGAACGACGGGAACGTCGTCGGCGTGATCGTGTGGTGCTTGCCGTCGTAGGCGAACGGCTGCCCGGCCCACAGCCCGGTGACGATGTCGAGGCACTCGTCCATCAGCTCGGCCCGGACCCGGCGGTCCGTCTCCTCGCCGAACGCGTCGAACCCGCTGTCGACGGCGCCGAGCCCGACGGACAGGATCACCCGACCGTCCGACAGCCGGTCGACGGTGGCGACCTGGCTGGCCAGCTCGGCGGGACGGCGCCGTGACGGTGGCGTGAGCAGCGTGCCGAGGCGGATGCGCGAGGTGCGCACGGCGGCGAGGCCGAGCGAGATCCACGCGTCGACGCCCCACACCGGCTCCCAGACGAACAACCCGTCCCATCCGGCGTCCTCGGCGGCCGCGGCGAGGTCACCGACGGCGTCTGCGTCCGCCCACGGGACGACGAAGCCGAACTGCACCTCGTCGAGACTATGCCGAGTCGGGTCGCGCCAAGCTGCTCCCACTCCGAGCCGCCGCCGCGGCAGCGGTCTCACCGGCATGGATTTCGAGCTCCCGCCCGACGACGATCCACGCCGTGTGGCGGTTCGCCAGTGGCTCGACACCCATCCGTCGCCGTCGGGGCGCGAGCTCGCCGAGGCCGGGTACGTGGCTCCCCACTGGCCCCGTCCGTGGGGCCTCGAGGCCGACCCGATCCACCAGTTGATCATCGACGACGAGCTGGCCAAGGCCGACGTCAGGCGGCCGGTGAACCCGATCGGCATCGGCTGGGCGGCGCCGACGATCCTCTATGCCGGCAGCAAGGAGCAGAAGGATCGCTACCTGTGGCCGATCCTCGCCGGCGAGGAGTTCTGGTGCCAGCTGTTCTCCGAGCCGGGCAGCGGCAGCGACCTCGCCAACCTCGGCACGCGGGCGGTGCGCGACGGCGACGAGTTCGTCGTCAACGGGCAGAAGATCTGGACCAGCGGGGCGCAGTACGCCCGCTTCGGCATCCTCATCGCCCGCACCGATCCCGACCTCCCGAAGCATCGCGGCGTGTCGTACTTCGTGTGCCCGATGGACGCGCCGGGCATCGAGATCCGCCCGATCACCGAGATGACCGGCGGGCACACGTTCAACGAGGTGTTCTTCACCGACGTGCGGATCCCCGCCGCCAACCTCGTCGGCGACCTCAACGACGGCTGGCGCCTGGCCAAGGTCACGCTGGGCAACGAGCGCATCTCACTGTCGACGGGTGGCGTGCTGTGGGGCAACGGCCCGACCGCCCTCGACCTGATCGACGCAGCCAAGGCTGATGGGCCGGTCGCCGACCCGGTGCTGCGCCAGCGGGTGGCCGGCGTCTACATCGAGCACACCGTGCTCGAGCTGATCCGCATGCGCACGCTGTCGGCTCGGCTGAAGGGCGAGCAGCCGGGCCCCGAGGCGAGCATCCGCAAGCTGCTCGGCGACGAGCACGGCCAGCACGTGATGGAGCTCGCCCGCGACCTCGTCGGGGCCAGGGCGATGCTGGCGGGCGGCGACGGCCTCGCCGAGCCGGGCGGCGCCGAGTTCCGCCCGGGCACCGAGACGAGGAACCTCGGGCCCGGCCGGCCACCACGGACGCTCGACCACCCCGGCTGGTACGACGGCTACCTGTTCGCCAGGGCGCTGACGATCGGCGGCGGCACCGGCGAGGTGCAGCGCAACATCATCGCCGAGCGCGTGCTCGGCCTGCCCCACGACGTCGACGTCCAGCAGGGTCTCAGCTGGAGCGACGCCCAGCGGGTCGGCGCTTCATGAGCGACCTCGTCGCCGCCGCCGAGGCGGTCAGCGAGCTCGTGTCCGCCAACGCCGACGAGGCCGAACAGCTGCGGCGGTTGCCCCAGACGACGGTCGACGCGCTGGTCGAGGCCGAGCTGATGCGCATGGCCGTGCCCGTCGCCTATGGCGGCCCCGAGGCCGACCCGCTGACGATGCTGTCGGCCATCGAGACGGTCGCCCGCGCCGACGGCGCAGCGGGTTGGTGCACGATGATCGCCGCGACGACCTCGTCGCAGTGCCTGTTCCTCCCGCCGGACAGCGCCCGTGCGATCTACGGCGACCCGACGGTCGTCACGGGTGGGGTGTTCGCACCCAACGGCACGGGTGCGGTCGTCGACGATCGGGTGACGGTCGACGGCCGCTGGCCGTGGGGGAGCGGCACGCAGCACTGCCAGTGGATCCTCGGCGGCACGCGCTGCGACGACGACACGTTCCGGCTGTGCTGGTTCGAGGCGTCCGACGTGACGTTCCACGACACGTGGCACACGTCAGGGCTGCGTGGGACGGGGTCGCTCGACTTCTCCGTCGATGCTGTCTCCGTGCCGCTCGACCGCACGATCCAGCCGGGGCGGAGCCGCCCGACGATCGACATCCCGCTGGCCCACTTCCCGAACTTCTCGCTGCTCGCCGCCGGCGTCGCCTCCGTCAGCCTCGGCATCGCACGGCACGCGATCGACGAGCTGGTCGCCCTCGCCGAGGGCAAGCGGCCGCTGTTCTCGTCGAAGACGCTGGCCGAGAGCGCCTACACGCAGGTCGAGCTGGCGCGCGCCGAGGCCGCGCTGCGCTCGGCGCGGGCGTTCCTGCACGACGAGGTCGGCCGGGCGTGGGAGCGCGCCGTCGCCGGCGAGCGGGTCGACGTGGCGGCGCGGATCGGCATCCGTCTCGCCGGCGCCAACGCCGCGCTGCGCGGTGCCGAGGTCGCCGACATCGCCTACATGCTGGCCGGCGGGTCGAGCGTGTACAGCTCGAGCGTGTTGCAGCGCTGCCATCGCGACGCCCACGTGCCGACCCAGCACATGCAGGTGGCGCCGAAGCTGCACGAGACCGCCGGCCGCTTCCTCCTCGGCCAAGACGTGGACACGTCGACGCTCTGAAGCCGCCGAGTACGTGGTGCGACGCGCAGGTGACCGTCGACCAACTGTTCCGTCATCGGGGCGCGAGCACCTCGAGCGTCCGCCGTCCCGACGGCGAGTCGAGCGGCGGCACCACGAGCCCGATCTCGGCGATGCCGGCGGCGGCGTAGTCGTCGATGCGCCCGCGCACGTCGGACTCCGTGCCGACGAGGGCGACGGCGTCGAGCAGCTCGTCGGGGAGGTGCTCGGCGAGCTGGCGCGGGTGGGGCCTGGTGCGGGCGAGCTCGACGAGCTCGGCCGAACCCGGCGGCGGTGAACATCTCGGCGTAGCCCGGTGCCCCGAGGTAGCCGACGTACCCGAGGCTGATCCATCGCCGCTCCTCTGGCGTCGGATCGACGGCCGCGGCGAGCCAGACCGCCGTGTTCGGGTGGCGGGCGGCGAGCGCCGCGGCGGCGTCGACGGTGACCATGTTGAGCACCATCCGGTCGGCCGCGCCGGCGATCTCGACCGCCCGCGGGCCGAACGCGGCGACCGTGAGCGTCGCGTCCGGCGGCGGCTGACGCAGGCGGAACCCGTTGACCCGTCCGCCGTCGAGCAGCGTCCGCACGTCGCCTGCCGCGGCGCTCAGGCGGTCGGCCGCGCCGCGCCGGTCGCGGCCGTGCCAGCGGGCGACCACGTCGCTCGACGTGCCGAGGGCGACGTGGGTGCGCCGCCCGGTCGCCGCAACCGTCGCCGTGGCGAGGGCGATCTGCGCGGGCGAGCGCACGGTGACGGCCAGCGGACCGAGGCACGGCTCGATGCGCTCCGTCCGGGCGACCACGGCCGCCGCCATCGCCGGGGCGTCGAGCTTGGCCATCTCGCCGATCCACAGCTCGGGGTAGCCGAGGCGGTCGGCCTCGACGGCCACGGCGAGATCGGCGTCGATCGGCCGGTCCAGCCATTCCCCGAGGACGACGCTCAGCCGCATCGCCAGTACGTTCGCGCGATGGACACCATCCGGCTGGAGCGGGACGGCGACGTGCTCGTCGCCACCATCGACCATCCGGACTCGGCGGTCAACGCCGTCGACGGCCGGCTGCACCACGACCTCGGCCAGCTGTTCCGCGAGCTGAAGCAGGAGTCGTCGGCGCGCGCCGTCGTGCTGACGGGTTCGGGCCGGGCGTTCTCGGCGGGCGGCGACATGGAGTGGTTCCCGACGCTGCGCACGGTCGAGCGGTCGCACGCCCTGCGACGGGAGGGCAAGCAGATCATCTGGGACCTGCTCGACGTCGAGGTGCCCATCGTGTGCGGGCTCAACGGCGCGGCGGCCGGGTTGGCGGCATCGATCGCCCTGTTGTGCGACGTCGTCGTGATGGCCGAGGCGGCGGTGATCGTCGACCCGCACGTCAAGGTCGGCCTCGTCGCCGGCGATGGTGGGGCGGCGATCTGGCCGCTGCTGCTCGGTCCGCTGGCCGCCAAGCGGCACCTGATGCTGGGCGATCCGCTGTCGTCCGCCGACGCCCTCCGGCTCGGCGTCGCCGCCGAGGTGTGCGCCACCCCCGAGGTCGGCGAGCGGGCGCTGGCCTGGGCCCGGCGACTTGCCGACGGAGCGCCGCTCGCCGTGCAGGGCACCAAGCAGGCGATCAACGCCCAGGTCAAGCAGGCCCTGCTCACGAGCTTCGACGTGTCGATGGCGCTGGAGATGCCGTGCATCCTCTCGGCCGACCACGCCGAAGCGGTGTCGGCGTTCGTCGACGGCCGTCGCCCGACGTTCCACGGTCGATGAGGAGGTTGCGATGAGCAACCCGACGATCGAGTCGATCACGACGACGCGGGCGATCCGCCGGTTCACCGCCGACCCGGTCTCCGACGAGGACATCGCGACGTGCCTGCAGGCGGCCCAGCAGGCGCCGAGCGGCGGCAACATCCAGCCCCAGCAGTACCTCGTCGTCACCGACCCCGACCGTCGGGCGGCCGTCGCCCGCTGGTACCGGTCGGCGTTCGACCGCTACGAGGCGTCGTTGCCGGACCCGACGTCGTTCCGCTCGGAGGCCGACGAGGCCTCGTGGCGACGGACCCGCGACGCCAGCCGCCACCTCGCCGACCACCTGGCCGACGCTCCGGTGATCGTGCTGTTCCTGCAGCCGCTGATCCCGTGGACGCCGCGCGACGACGAGGGCGAGATGGACATCGGCCGGCTCGACGCCAGCGTGTACCCGGCGGTGCAGAACTTCTGCATCGCCGCTCGATCACTCGGCCTGGGCACGGCGCTGACGACCGTGATCCGCATCCACACGGCCGAGGTGCTTGCCGAGCTCGGCGTGCCCGAGGGCCGCTTCGAGATCGCCGCCCTCGTGCCGGTCGGCCGTCCCCGCCGGCAACTTCGGCGTCGCCCGCCGCAAGCCCGCCGCCGCCGTCACCCACTGGAACCAGTGGGGCGACCGCCGCCGCTGTAGCTCCAGTCGAGTACGTGCTGCCGGCGTGAGTAAGTGGTGATGGGCTAGCCGGCAACACGTCTCGACTGGACCGGCCGGTGCGCTCGGCGAGCAGGCGCTTGACGGCGACCGGACCCGCCGCCTGCGCCGACGGTGCCAGCGCCCGCTGGGCGGCGACGTCGCCGGCGAAGGCGGCGATCGACAGCGCCGGCTCGACGTTGGCGACGGCGAGGATCGCCCCGGTCGCCCCGAGCGGCCCCGCCGCCGACAGCAGCCACGGCGAGCCGACGTACAGCCACCCGTCGAACACGTCGAGCGTGCGCACCAGCCGTGCCGGGTCGCCGGACGAGTCCTTGATCCCGGCCACGCCGACGTCGACCAGTCGCGGCAGCAGCTCGACGTCGATGCCCGGCGCCGACATCGCCGGGAAGTGGTAGGCCATCACCGGCACCGCGCCATCGGCGGCGCGCACGACCTCGGCGTAGTAGTCGACCGGCGACGCCGCGCCGGGCGGTGACAGCACGAGCACGGCGTCGGCGCCGGCGGCGACCACCTCGGCTGGTGAGTCGTGCCGCCTGGCGCGCCGACGCCGCGCCGGTGCCGGCGACCACGGGTACGCCCACGGCATCACGCACCGCCTTGGTCAGCGCCGCCCGCTCGGCGCCGTCGAGCGTCGCCGCCTCGCCCGTCGAACCGGCGACGACGATCGCCCGCATGCCGGCCGCGGCCAGCTCGGCGGCGAGGTTCGCCGTGCCGTCGATGTCGACCGCGCCGTCGTCGTCGAACAGCGTCACCAGCGCCACGCCGACACCGGTGAACAGGGCGTCGTCCACCCCTCGACAATAGGCCTACAGTCGGCCCATGGGGATCAACAACGTCGCTGACATCCTGCGCACGCACGCCGGCGAGCGCGCCGACGAGGTGGCTCTCGTCCTCGACGATCGGCAGGTCACGTGGGCCGAGCTGTACGAGCGCGCGAGTCGCGTCGCCGCCGGCCTGCAGGCGGCCGGCGTCGGCCCGCGCGACCGCGTCGCCTTCCTCGACAAGAACGGCATCCAGCACTTCGAGGTGTTCTACGGCGCCTCGCTGCTCAACGCCGTCTGCGTCGACGTCAACTGGCGGCTGGCACCGCCGGAGGTCGAGTTCATCGTCAACGACGCCCAGGCCAAGGTGGTCGTCGTCGGGCCCGACTTCGTCCCGGTGATCGACGCCATCGCCGACGCGCTGTCGGCTGGGACCGTCCTCGTCATCGGCGGTCACGACAAGCACCGCGACTACGAGGAGTGGGTCGGCGAGCACGCACCGGCCGATCCGCACGAGCCGAGCGGTCCCGACGACGTCGCCTTCCAGCTCTACTCCAGCGGGACGACGGGACGTCCGAAGGGCGTGATGCTCTCCAACGACAACTTCTTCGCCCTCCTCCCGGTGGCGATGGAGATGTGGGAGTTCCAGCCCGACTCGGTCAACCTCGTCGCCATGCCGCTGTTCCACATCGGCGGCGGCGGTTGGGCGGTCGCCGGTCAGTACGTGGGCGCGAAGAGCATCGTCATGCGCGACCTCGATCCGTCGGCACTGATCGGCCTGATCCCCGAGCACGGGATCACCCACGCCTTCGTCGTGCCCGCCGTCCTGCAGTTCATGCTGATGGTCCCCGGCGCAGCCGACGCCGACTACTCCACGCTCTCCGATCGTCGTCTACGGGGCGTCGCCGATCAGCGAGGACGTCCTCGCCCGCAGCGTCGACATGCTCGGCTGCAAGTTCTGGCAGGCGTACGGCCTCACCGAGACGACGGGCGCGATCGTCAACCTCCCGCCGGAGGATCACGTCGGTGAGGACCTCCATCGCCTCCGCTCGTGCGGCGTCGCCGGGCCGGGCGTCGAGCTGCGCATCGTCGACCCCGACACCAGTGCCGACGTCCCGGCCGGCGAGGTCGGCGAGATCTGGGTGCGCGGGCCGCAGGTCATGTTGGGCTACTGGAACAACGAGGCGGCCACGCGTGAGGCGATCGACGCCGACGGCTGGTTCAAGTCCGGCGACGCCGGCTACCTCGACGAGGACGGCTACCTCTACATCCACGACCGGGTGAAGGACATGATCGTGTCGGGCGGCGAGAACGTGTATCCCGCCGAGGTGGAGAACGTGCTGATGAAGCACCCGGGCATCGCCGACGTCGCCGTCATCGGCGTCCCCCACGAGAAGTGGGGCGAGACGGCCAAGGCCATCGTCGTCAGGGCGCCCGGCACCGAGGCGACCCCAGAGGAGATCATCGCCTTCAGCCACGAGCAGCTCGCCAAGTTCAAGTGCCCGACCAGTGTCGACTTCATCGACGTCCTGCCGCGCAACCCGAGCGGCAAGGTGCTGAAGAAGGACCTGCGCGAGCCGTACTGGGCCGGCCACGATCGTCGCGGTCGGCTGACGGAAGCGCCATGGACTTCGAGCTGCCCGAGGACCTTGCCGCGTACCTCGGCGAGCTGGACGACTTCATCGAGCGGGAGATCCGCCCGTTGGAGCAGCAGGACGACAACATCCGCTTCTTCGACCACCGCCGCGAGGACGCGCGCACCGACTGGGAGCGCGGCGGACTGCCGAACGAGGAGTGGGAGGCGCTGCTCGGCGAGGCCCGCCGGCGCGCCGACGCCGCGGGTCACTACCGCTACGCGTTCCCCAAGGAGTTCGGCGGACAAGACGGCACCAACCTCGGGATGGCGGTGATCCGCGAGCACCTGGCCGCGAAGGGGCTCGGCCTGCACAACGACCTGCAGAACGAGCACTCGATCGTCGGCAACAACGTCGGCCTGCTGCTGATGCTGGAGTACGGCACCGACGAGCAGAAGGCGGAGTGGATCGACGATCTGGCACTCGGGCGCCGGGGCTTCGCCTTCGGCATCACCGAGCCGCAGCACGGCTCGGACGCCACGCACATGGAGACGCACGCCGAACGCGACGGCGACGAGTGGGTGATCAACGGCGAGAAGACGTGGAACACGGGGATCCACAAGGCCACGTTCGACCTCATCTTCGCCCGCACGAGCGGCAAGCCCGGCGACGGCGAGGGGATCACCGCCTTCCTGACGCCGACCGACAGCCCGGGCTTCGAGGTCGTCGAGTTCCTGTGGACGTTCAACATGCCGACCGACCACGCCCACATCCGGCTGACCGACGTGCGCGTGCCGCACGGGTCGATCTTCGGCGGCGAGGGACGCGGGCTCGGCGTGGTGCAGCACTTCTTCAACGAGAACCGCATCCGCCAGGCAGCGTCGAGCCTCGGCGCGGCGCAGTTCTGCATCAACGAGGCGGTGGCCTACGCCGCGCGAGCGCAAGCCGTTCGGCAAGCCGCTCTCGACGAACCAGGCGATCCAGTTCCCGCTCGTCGAGCTGCAGACGCAGTGCGAGATGCTGCGCGCCCTGATCCACAAGACGGCCTGGGGGATGGACACCTACGGCGCGTTCTCGCAGTCGGACAAGGTGTCGATGTGCAACTACTGGGCCAACCGCTTGTGCTGTGAGGCCGCCGACCGGGCGATGCAGGTGCACGGCGGGCTGGGCTACTCGCGGCACAAGCCGTTCGAGCACATCTACCGCCACCACCGGCGCTACCGGATCACCGAGGGCGCCGAGGAGATCCAGATGCGCCGCGTCGCCGGTTACATGTTCGGGTACATGAAGCAGCAGGCGCCGAAGGGCGTCGTCGCTCCTTCGTAGGCCGTGCAGTTCCCGCCCGCCGCGCCCGACCTGCTGGCGGCGATCGCCCGATTGCTCGACGAGCAGGTCCTCGCCGCGGTGCCCCCGCACCTGCAGCACCAGGTGCGCGTCGCCGCCAACCTGGCCGGGATCGTCGAGCGCGAGCTGCGCCTCGGCCCGGCCAACGCCGCCCGTGAGCGCGAGCTGATCCAGGAGCTACTCGGCAGCGATGTCGACGTCGTCGATGACCCGGCGGCCGCGCTCGCCGATCGCCTGCGCCACGGCGACGACGCCGAGTTCGAGGCGCGGGCATGGACGGCGTTGGTGGAGATCACGCGTGCCGATCTCGCTGTCGCCAAACCGGGCCACGACGCCTGGCAGGGCCAATGAGTGTGGACGTCGCGCGGGGCCTTGCCGTCTACCTCTCGGAGGCGTGGGGGACCACCGTCACGGTCGAGTCGACGACGACGGTGACCGCCGGCGCCCGCCGCCACAACGTCGTCTTCGACGCCACGGCCGACGGTGTCACCCGCCGGTTGGTGGCGACGATCGTCCCGGTGGGGGAGACGATCATCAACCCGATCGACGCCGAGGCGGGTGTCCGTGCCCTCGCCGAGCAGGCGGGCGTGACCGTGCCCCACGTGCACCTCGCGCGCACCGACGGCGAGCTCGTCGGCGGGCCGTTCATGATCTCCGACTTCGTCGACGGCGAGACCGTGCCGCGGCGGGTGCTGCGGCTGGTGGAGACCCATGGCATCGGCGAGCGCGTGGCGACGCAGCTCGGCGAGACGCTCGCCCGGCTGCACGCCATCGATCCGGCGACGGTGACGGTGCCGCTGCGCACGCTGGAGGGCGAGCACCCGTGCGCCGCCGCGCTCGACGCGATGCGGCTCGCCGTCGACGAGCTGCCGCAGCGCCGCCCGGCACTCGAGCTCGGGCTGCGCTGGCTCGACCGGCACCTGCCGCCGCCGCCGGACCGGCGCTCGATCGTCCACAGCGACGTGCGCAACGGCAACATCATCGTGGGTGAGGACGGCCTGCGCGCGGTGCTCGACTGGGAGGGGACGCTGGCGTCGGGCGACCCGATGCAGGACGCGGCGTGGCCGGCCCTCCGGATGTGGCGCTTCCGCAACGACGCTGCCGAGATCGGCGGGTTCGCCGGGCGCCAGCCGTTCATCGCCGGCTACGAGGCCGCCGGCGGCGACGTTCGACGAGGAGCGGTTCCGGTGGTGGAAGGTCGAGGGCACGCTGCGCTGGGCGGTCGGCCTGGCCGTCCAGACGATGGCGTTCCTCGACGGCCGCGTGCCGAGCATCGTGATGGCCGCCAGCGGACGCCGCGTGCCCGAGCTCGAGTGGGACCTGCTGATGCTCATCCGTCCATAACATCGGCCCATGTCGCTCACCGTCGCCGCGGTGCAGATGGCCATGGTCGACGACGTCGACGAGAACGTGGCGACCGCCGAGCGTCTCGTGCGCGCCGCCGCCGCCGAGGGAGCGCAGCTCGTGCTCATCCCCGAGCTGTTCGAGGGCCCGTACTTCTGCAAGGACATGCTCCCCGAGCACTTCGCCCGCGCCCGCCCGATCGACGGCCATCCGACGGTGGAGCACTTCCGCGGCGTGGCCGCCGAGCTCGACGTCGTGTTGCCGTTGAGCATCTACGAACGGGCCAACCACGCCACCTACAACTCGGTGGTCATCGTCGACGCCGACGGCGCCGTGCTCGGCACGTACCGCAAGAGCCACATCCCCGACGGCCCCGGCTACACCGAGAAGTACTACTTCAACGCCGGCGACACCGGGTTCCGGGTGTGGCGCACGCGCCACGCCGTCGTCGGCGTCGGCATCTGCTGGGACCAGTGGTTCCCCGAGGCGGCCAGGTGCATGGCGTTGATGGGCGCCGAGGTGCTGTGCTACCCGACCGCCATCGGCAGCGAGCCGCCGGACCCCGAGTGGGACTCGTGCGGGCACTGGCAGCGGGTGATGCAGGGCCATGCCGGCGCCAACCTCACGCCGCTCGTCGCCTCCAACCGCGTCGGCCACGAGGCCGGCGTCACCACGGAGATCACGTTCTACGGCTCGTCCTTCATCGCCGACGCCACCGGCGCCAAGGTGGCCGAGGCAGGACGCGACGGCGAGGCGGTGCTGACGGCGACGTTCGACCTCGACATCGGGCCAGCGCGACCGCCACTCGTGGGGCCTGTTCCGCGACCGCCGTCCCGACCTCTACGGCCCCTTGCTCACACTCGACGGGACCACGCGCCCGACATGACGCTCCGGATGCCGGCGGAGACGGCTCCGCACGAGCGCACGGTCATGTGCTGGCCGGCGCGTGACGAGCTGTACGGCGAGCTGATGCCCGAGGCGCGCCGTGCCCATGCCGAGGTGGCGCGGACGATCGCCGCGCTTCGAGCCGGTGACGATGATCGCCGCCGCCGGGGCACGGCGAGGCAGCCGTCGACGCCTGTGGTCCCTCCGTCGACGTCGTCGAGCTGGCGATCGACGACTCCTGGTTCCGCGACAGCGGACCGATCTACGTGGTCGACGACGATCGGCCGACGCGTCGCGCTGGACTGGGAGTTCAACGCGTGGGGCGGCAAGTTCACGCCGTACGACCAGGACGCGACGATCGCTCGCCGGTGGGCCGAGCACGCCGGGCACGACGTGCGCTCGGTGCCGGTCGTGATGGAGGGCGGCGCCATCACCGTCGACGGCGCCGGCACGCTCGTCACGACGGAGCAGTGCCTCCTGCACCCCAACCGCAACCCGACGATGTCGCGGACGGAGATCGAGGGGATGCTCGGCGCCGAGCTCGGCGTGTCGCGTGTCGTCTGGCTGCCCCACGGACTCGCCCTCGACGCCGACACCGACGGCCACGTCGACAACGTCGCCGCCTTCGCCCGGCCCGGCGTGCTCGTGGTCCAGGGGTGCGACGACGACGCCGAGGAGGACTTCCTGCGATGCGACGTCAACATCCGCTGTGCCCGCGGAGCGCTCGACGCGCGGGGCGAGCCGCTCGAGGTCGTCGTGGTCCCGACGCTGCCGTACACCGAGGTGCTCGGCGAGCGCGTCGCCGTGCCGTACCTCAACTACTACGCCGTCAACGGCGCCGTGATCGTGCCGGTGTGCGGCCACGCCGGCGACGCCGACATGCTCGCCCTGATCGGCGAGCAGTACCCCGACCGCCAGGTCGTCGGTCTCGACGTCGGAGCCATCCTCGCCTTCGGCGGCGGCGGCATCCACTGCATCACCCAACAGATTCCCGCGTGACGCGATCGGTCGTTCCGCATCCGGCTCGCGGTGATCACGGCCGTCGCCGCCGTGTGGCGGATCGGCTACCTGCTCGTCGTCAAGATCGACGACCAGCTGCTGCTCAACGACTCGCTGTACTACAGCATCCAGGCGGGGCGGAACAGCGAGGGCGACTGGTTCCGGGAGAACCTCACCGACCTGCCGGGCGCCGAGCACGGCCCGCTGACGCCGCTGTACCTCACACCGTGGAGCCTGCTGCCCGGCGACCTGGTCGCCTGGCAGCGCGTCGGGACGACCGTGCTCGGCGTCGCCGCGGTCGCCGTGATCGGTCTCGCCGGCCGGCGACTCGCCGGACCGCGAGCTGGGCTCGTCGCCGCCGGCATCGCCGCGGTGTACCCGAACCTGTGGATCAACGACTCGCTCGTCATGTCCGAATCGCTGGCCGTCCTCATCGTCGCCGGCGCGCTCGTCGTCGCCCTCGACTTCGACCGCGCCCCGGCATCGGCCGGGCGATCGCACTCGGCGCGCTCGCCGGCCTCGGTGCGCTGACGCGCAGTGAGATCGCCCTGTTCGCCGTCGGGTTCGCCGTGTTGGCGTGGTTGCGGGCAGCGGGTCATCCCCGGCGGACGCTGCTCCCGCTGCTCGTCGTCGTCACGGCGCTGCTGACGATGGCGCCGTGGATGATCTACAACGTCGCCAGGTTCACCGAACCGGTGCTGCTGTCGACGAACGACGGCACGACCCTGCTCGGCGCCAACTGCGACCAGACGTACTACGTCGACGTCGGCGGGTGGGACATCACCTGCCTCGGCCCGTCAGACGACACCGTCGACGCCTCGGTGCGCTCGCACGAGCGTCGTTCGCTGGCGCTCGACTACGCCGGAGACCACGTGTCTCGCCTCCCCGTGGTGGCGGCCGCCCGGCTCGGGCGCATCGTCGACGCCTATGGCCTCACGTCGCTCGTGGCCCTCGACCGCGGCGAGGAGAAGGCGGCGTGGGCGGTGTGGGCCGGCATCGTGATGTGGTGGGTGCTGGCGTTGGCGGCGGTCGCCGGATGGATCGTGCTCGGCAGGGGTGGGGTCGGCGCCCGCTGGTGGCTGGTCGTGCCGCTCGTGTCCGTGCTCGTGACGGCGATCCTGTTCTACGGCGCTCACCGGATCCGCGCCCCGGCCGAGCCGGTCGTCGTCCTGCTCGCCGCCGTCGGGCTGCTCGCCGCATGGGACCGATGGCATACTCGCCGAGGTGATCGACGCCAAGCTCGCCGCCCTCAGTGACGAGCTGCTCGGCCTCGACCGGGTCGTCGTCGCCTTCAGCGGCGGTGCCGACTCGGCGTTCCTCGCCGCCGTCGCCACCGCGGCGCTCGGCGCAGATCGGGCCCACGCCGTCACCGCCGTGTCGCCGTCGCTCGCCGGTGCCGAGCACGACGACTGCCGCGCGCTCGCCGGCGAGCTCGGCCTGCGCTGGACGGCCGTGCACACCGAGGAGATGGCGCGGGCGGCGTACCGGATCAACGACCGCGACCGCTGCTACCACTGCAAGGCCGAGCTGATGGACGTGCTGGCGCCGATCGCCGCGCGCGAGGGGGCGACGGTGGTGCTCGGCGTCAACGTCGACGACGTCGACCCGCGCGTCGGCGACCACCGGCCGGGCCAGCGGGCGGCGTTGGAGGCTGGGGCGGCGTTCCCACTCGTCGCCGCCGGATTCACCAAGGCCGAGGTGCGCCAGGCGTCGCGCCGGCTCGGGCTGCGGACGTGGGACAAGCCGGCGGCGGCGTGCCTCGCCAGCCGCATCCCCTACGGGACGGAGGTGTCGGTGGCCGTGCTGTCGAGGGTCGAGCGGGCGGAGGCGGCGCTGCGGTCGCTGGGCTTCCGCCAGGTTCGCGTGCGCCACTACGGCGACACGGCGCGCATCGAGGTCGAGCTGACCGAGCTCGACCGCGTGGTGGCGTCACGCGCAGGCGATCGTCGAGGCCGTTCGTGGCGCCGGCTACCGCTACGTCACGCTCGACCTGGAGGGCTTCCGCTCGGGCAATCATGAACGGGTAGGGGTACGGTCGGCTGCCATGAAGCTGGCCATGATGATCAACTACTCCGGCGACTTCCACGCCGACGTGGCGCGGATCCAGGACCTCGAGAAAGCCGGGCTCGACCTCGTGTGGGTGCCCGAGGCGTACTCCTACGACGCCATCAGCCAGGTCGGCTTCCTCGCCGCCAAGACCGAGCGCATCGAGATCGGCACGGGCATCATCAACGTCTTCTCGCGCACGGCGACGGCGATCGCCCAGACCGCGGCCGGCTGCGACTTCGTCAGCGACGGGCGCTTCGTGCTCGGTCTCGGGGCATCCGGCCCGCAGGTCATCGAGGGCTTCCACGGCGTGCCCTACGAGCACCCGATGCCGCGCATCCGCGAGTACATCGAGGTGTGCCGGATGGTGTGGCGGCGCGAGCCGGTCGTCTACGACGGCCAGACCGTGCAGATCCCGCTGCCCGCCGGCCAGGGAACCGGGTTGGGCAAGCCGCTGAAGCTGATCAACCACCCCAAGCGCGCCGACATCCCGGTGTTCTGGGCCAGCCTGATGGGCAAGAGCGTCACCAACACGGCCCGCCACGCCAACGGGTGGCTGCCCGTGTTCTTCGACCCGGAGAAGTTCGACGACGTGTGGGGCGACGACCTGCGTGCCGGGTCGGCCGACCGCGACCCGTCGCTCGGCCCGCTGCAGATCTCCGCCGGCGGCCTGGTCGCCATCGGCGACGAGTACGCCGGGGACGGCGCTGATCGCGTCGCTCGACATGGCTCGCCCGAACGCCGCCCTGTACGTCGGCGGGATGGGGGCGCGGGACCAGAACTTCTACAACACGATCGCCAAGCGCTACGGCTACGTCGACGAGGCGACCGAGATCCAGGACCTCTACCTGTCGGGACGCAAGGAGGAGGCGGCGGCGGCGGTGCCGAGGGCGCTGCTCGCCGGCACCAACCTCGTCGGCCCGGAGTCGCACGTCGCCGAGCGCATCGCCGCCTACAAGGCGGCAGGCGTCACCCACCTCAACGTCACCCCGGTCGGCCCCGACCCGGTCAAGACCATCGAGACCCTGCGCACGCTCCTGGACTGATTCGGTCGAGTACGTGATGCTGGCCAGGCCGGCAGCACGTACTCGAGAGGCAGCACGTACTCGACTGGGATTCAGATGAGGCCGCGGAGCCACCAGAGGGCGAGGACCCATGTGACGGTCAGGATGACCAGGGCGGTCGGCGGCCCAGCGCCACGTGAGCTCGTTGACGATCTCGATCTCCTCGCCGAGCGTCTCGCCGAGCGAGTCGCGGATGCGCTCGTAGGCGTCCTCCAGCTCGGCCGACGTCGCCGCCTCGTAGGCGGCACCGCCGGTGACCTCGGCGACGTCGGCCAGCGGCTCGGGGCGCACCGGCACCGGGACGACCTCGCCGCTCACCGGCTCGGTGATCTCGCCCTCCGGCGTGCCGAAGGCGATCGTGAACACCGGCACCCCGGCGTCGGCTGCCTCCTGGGCGCCCTCCTCGGTGGGCCGGCCGACGGTCGTCTCGCCGTCGGACAGCAGCACCATCGCGCCGGGCGCGATGTCGTCCTCCGTGTCGGCGCTCTCGCCTTCCTCGTTGTCCTCGGCCAGCCTGGTCAGCAGGTCGGCGCCGGTCGCCAGGGCGTCGCCGATCGCCGTCGACTCGGCCAGCTCGAGGCCGTCGATGCCGGCGTCGAGCGATTCCCGATCGAGCGTCGGCGGCACCTCGACGGCGACGTTGCCGCTGAACGAGATCAGCCCGACCTCGATGTCCGGCGCCACCTGGTCGACGAACGCGCGAGCCGCCTCCTTGGCCGCTTCCAGCCGGTCGGGCTCGACGTCGGTGGCCATCATCGACAGCGAGACGTCGAACAGCACCAGGATCCGGCCCTCGCTCTCGGTGCGCTCGGTCGTCGTGGTGATCGGCCGGGCGATGGCGACGACGCCGGCGGCCAGACCGAGCCAGCTGCAGCACGGCGACGACGTGGCGCCGCCAGCCGGGGCGGGACGGGGCGACCCGGTCGAGCAGCTCGACCTGGGTGAAGCGCACCGTCGCCCGGCGTCGCCAGCGCTGGACGACGATGTAGGCGATGCCGAGGGCGGCGACGAGCGAGCAGCCACCACAGCCGCTCCGGGTTGAGGAACTCGACCGCGATCATGGGACTCCCGCGCCTGCTGCGAGCGAGCGAGCGCCAGCGAGTGAGTGGCCAACAACGGCCTGCGTGGCCGGGGAACGCAGATCATGGCTTGCGCAGCACCTGGGCGTTGACGGCTTGCGAGCGCCGGCGGGTGACGTGGCTGACGATCGCCGCCAGCCAGTCGCTGTCGGTCGCCAGCTCGATCAGGTCGGCACCGGCGCGGCGGATGGCGAGGTGGCGGCGCTCGACCTCCTCGGCGGCGGCCTCGGCGAAGCGGCGTTGCACCTTCGCCGTCACGCGGACCTCGCGGCGCCGGCCGGTCGCCGGGTCGACGACGGTGAGCAGGCCGACCGGCGGCACGTCGAGCTCGCGTGGATCGTGGACGGTGATCGCCAGCAGGTCGTGGCGCATGCCGAGCCGGGCCAGCGCGTCGACCCAGCCGTCGCCGGCGAAGTCGGAGACGACGGCGACGAACCCGCGCCGGCGGCTGACGACGGCGACCCGGTCGAGGGCGGCGGCGAGGTCGGCTCGGCCGAGACCCTCCGACGGCGGCGGCGTGGCGGCGTTGCTGAGCACGGCGCGGACCTGGTCGCGGCCGAAGCGCGGCGGCATCACCTTGATGTGCGGGCCGGCGACGAGCACGGCGCCGAGGCGGTTCTGGTTGCGCGCGGTGAGGAACCCGACGGTCGCCGCCGCCACGAGTGCAGCCTGCGCCTTGTCGGCGACCGCGGTGCCGAAGCGCATCGCCGCCGACGAGTCGACGACGAGCCACGCCTCGAGGTCGCGGTCGGCGATCTGCTCGCGCACGTGGGTCTCCGTGGTGCGCGCCGTGACGTTCCAGTCGATGCGCCGCACGTCGTCGCCCGGCTGGTACAGCCGGGCCTCACCCGGCTCGCTGCCGTGACCGGGCGTGATGCCCTGGTGGTTGCCGTGGAGCGCGCCGTCGAGGCGGCGGTTGATCGTCAGCTCGAGCCCGCGCACGAGCTCGGCGACCTGCTCCGTCGGCGGCCCGACCGGCCACGTGACCGGGCCGGTGATCGCGTGCACGATCTCAGCCCAGCGCCGTGTTCGGCTTCGGGGAGACCCACGCCGCCGGCACGGTCTCCAGGATGCGGTTGACGAGGATGTCGGGCGTGATGTCGCGGGCGAGCGCGTCGTACGTCAGGAGGAGCCGGTGGCGCAGCACCTCCGGCGCCACGTCGAACACGTCCTGCGGCGTGGCGTAGGTGCGGCCGCGGATCAGCGACAGCGCCTTGGCGCCGCGCACGAGGTTGAGGCTCGCCCGCGGGCTCGAGCCGAGGCCGATCGACGGGCCGCAGCTCGCCGAGGCCGAACGCCTCGGGGTGACGCGTCGCCTGGACGAGGTCGACGGAGTACTGGGCGACGCTGCGGTCGACGAACACGGCGTCGGCGCGCTTCTGCAGGGCGATCAGCCCGTCGAGGTCGATCACCTGCGTCGCCGTCGGGGGGTCGACGGCCATGCGGTCGATGATCACCAGCTCCTCGGCCGCGCTCGGGTGGTCGAGCACGATCTTCATCATGAACCGGTCGCGCTGGGCGTCAGGCAGCTGGTAGACGCCCTCGCTCTCGATCGGGTTCTGCGTCGCCACGACGAAGAACGGCTTGGGCACCGGGTGGGTGACGCCGCCGATCGTGACCTGGTTCTCCTGCATCACCTCGAGCAGCGCCGACTGCACCTTCGCCGGCGCCCGGTTGATCTCGTCGGTGAGGAGGAAGTTGACGAACACCGGGCCCAGCTCGACGTCGAACTTCTCGCTGCTGAAGCGGTAGATGCGCGTGCCGACGATGTCGGACGGCAGCAGGTCGGGCGTGAACTGGATGCGGGCGAACGTGCCGCCGACGACGTCGGCGAGCGTCTCGGCGGCCAGCGTCTTGGCCAGCCCGGGCACCGACTCGAGGAGGCAGTGCCCCCGAGCGAGCAGCCCGACGAGCATCCGCTCGAGCAGGCGGTTCTGGCCGACGATGACCTTGCGCAGCTCGAAGAACACGCGCTCGACGGTCTCGGCCGTCTGCACGTCGTCCATCGGTGCCGGCGGGGTCGTGGAGTTGGGTGTCACGGTCATCTGGCGCCTCCCGGAAGTGACACGACGCTACCGATCGGGTCGTAAGTTGCGGGTGAGGACCAGGTAGGTGGTTCCGGCAGCCGCGGCGGCGACGGCGAAGACGGTGATCGCCCACTGCACGCCGACGACCGACGACAGCGCGCCGGCGCCGACGCTCGTCAGGCTGAGCACGAGCGTGACGATGGCGAAGTCGCCGGCCATCACCCGGCCGAGCACGCGGTCGTCGACGCGCAGCTGCAGGCCGTAGGTCGACAGCGTCCACTGGGCGCCGCCCCCGAGGTGGGCGATCGTGACGCAGACGGCGGCGAGCAGCAGCGTCGGCGCCCACGCCGCGCCGACGTAGGCGACGCTGAAGGCGACCGAGGACCAGCCGCACAGCACGATCACCCGACCGACCGAGCCGCGCACCCAGCGGGTGGCGACGAACGGTCCGACGCCGGCGCCGAGGCCGCGCGCGGCGAGCAGCAGGCCGCGCCCGCCGTCGCCGCTGCCGTGGACGTCGGAGGCGAGCACGGCGAGCTGGCTGACGACGCCGGCGCCGACGGCGAACGTCGCCTTCGACGACATCAGGGCGAGGATCACGCGGTCGCGGCGGGCGAGGGCGATCGCCTCGCCCATGTCGGCGATCGGTCGCACTCGGGTCGGGTGGTCGTCGACGGCGTGGCGCTGCAGTGGCCGGCGGACGAGGCTGACGAGCAACGCGGCGACGACGAACGTGACGACGTCGGCGACGATCGCCGCCGGTCCGCCCGAACGTCTGGCTGAACAGCCCACCGAGACCTGCCCCGACGGCGAGCATGACGCCCCAGGTCGAGCCGAAGAGGGCGTTGGCGGTGCGCAGCTCGTCGGGCGTGCGGGCGAGGTTGGGCACGGCGGCGTCGATCGCCGGCTTGACGAACGCGGCGAGGGCGGCGACGGCGCCCTGGAACACGAAGGCCACCCAGATGCGGTCCTCGGCGAGCAGCAGCAGGCCGGACGCGGCGAGCGCCTGCAGCGCACTGACGACGACGAGCAGCCGGCGGCGGTCGACGCGATCGACCACCGGCCCGGCCAGCGGCGAGGCGAGGAACGACGGCAGGGAGAACGACACGAGCACGAGCGAGACGAGCAGCTCGGAGTCGGTGACGTCGTCGACGTAGCCCGCCAGGGCGACGAACACGAACCAGTCGCCGAGGAACGAGATCACCTGGGCGAAGAAGACGAGGCGCAGGTCGCGGTTGGTGCGAAGCAGGCGGAGCATCGGAGCGGTCGGACGGTACTGCGGGCCCTGACTACCGTCGGGTGCCATGTATCCGGGGGTCCACGCCGAACAGCATCCAGACCGTCCTGCCTTGCTCATGGCCACGTCCGGCGAGCAGCTGACGTTCGCCGAGTTCGAGGCCAACGCCAACCGCCTCGCCCACCTCTACCGATCGGTGGGGTTGCGGCGCGGCGATCACGTGGCGCTGTTCATGGAGAACAACCTGCGCTACTTCGAGACGATGTCGGCGGCCGAGCGCACCGGCCTCTACTACACCTGCATCAACTCCTACCTCACGCCCGAGGAGGTCGCCTACATCGTCGACGACTGCGACGCGCGGGTCTTCATCACGTCGCAGGCCAAGGTCGACGTGGCGATCGCCGCGGTGGCGATGACGCCGAAGGTGGAGACCTTCCTCTGCGTCGACGCCGACGCCGACAACGGCCCGTTCCGGCCCTACGACGCCGCCCTCGCCGCCTTCCCGACGACGCACGTCGACGACGAGCAGCTCGGCGCGGCGATGCTCTACTCGTCGGGCACGACGGGCCGGCCGAAGGGCATCCTCCGTCCCTTGCCCGAGGCCCACCCGAGCGACGCGCTCCCGGTGATGCAGTTCATCGCCTTCAACCTGTTCCGCATGCGGGAGGGGATGACGTACCTCTCGCCGGCGCCGATCTACCACTCCGCACCGCAGGCGTCGGTGGCGTGCGCCCTGCGCCTCGGGGCGACGTCGGTGATCATGGAGCGCTTCGACCCCGAGCAGTTCCTCGCCCTCGTCGAGCAGCACCGGATCACCCACTCGCAGGTGGTGCCGACGATGTTCAGCCGCATGCTCAAGCTGCCGGCCGACGTCCGCGAGCGCTACGACGTGTCGTCGCTGGAGGTGGTCATCCACGCCGCCGCGCCGTGCCCCGTCCCCGTCAAGCAGGCGATCATCGACTGGTTCGGCCCGATCCTCGTCGAGTACTACGGCGCCACCGAGGCCAACGGGTTCACGTGGTGCGACAGCGAGCAGTGGCTGGCCCATCCCGGCACGGTCGGGGCGCCGGTCCTCGGCACGCTGCTGATCCTCGACGACGACGGCAAGGAGGTGCCGACCGGCGAGACCGGCACGGTGTGGTTCGAGGGGGCGACCAACTTCACCTACTACCACGACGAGGCGAAGACGGCGGAGAGCCGCGACGAGTCCGGGCAGCGCTCGACGGTCGGCGACGTCGGCTACCTCGACGACGACGGCTACCTCTACCTGACCGACCGCAAGACGTACATGATCATCTCCGGTGGCGTGAACATCTACCCACAGGAGGCGGAGAACCTGCTCGTCACGCACGACAAGGTGCTCGACGCGGCGGTGATCGGGGTCCCCAACGAGGACCTCGGCGAGGAGGTCAAGGCCGTCGTGCAGCTGATGCCGGGCGTCGAGCCCGGTCCCGAGATGGAGCGCGAGCTGCTCGCCTTCTGCTCCGAGCACCTCGCCCGCTTCAAGGTGCCCCGCTCGATCGACTTCGAGGACGAGCTGCCGCGCCTGCCGACGGGCAAGCTGTACAAGCGCCTGCTGCGCGACCGTACTGGGGCGACAGCACGTCGCGCATCGTCTGACAGCGTGCCGGGATGTGGGCGCGGCTCGGCGACGACGACCGGCGTGACCTCGCCGCCCTCGGCCGCTCCCGGCGCTATCCCGCCGGGGCGGGTGCTGTTCGCCCAGGGCGAGCGCTCCGACCATGTCCTGTTGATCACGAGCGGCCGGGTCAAGGTCTTCTGCACCACCGAGGACGGCCGCGAGCCGCTGCTCGGAGTGCGCCGGGCGGGCGAGCTCGTCGGCGAGCTCGCCGCCGTCGACGCAGCCGAGCAGGGACGGGGGGCGACCGTCGTCGCCACCGAGCCGGTCACCGCCGAGGAGATCGGCGCGGCCGCCTTCCGCGAGTACCTGGCGACGCATCCGGCGGCGACGATGGAGCTGCTGCGCATGGTGGTCGCCCGCCTGCGCAGCGCCGACCGCCGGCGCGTCGAGTTCGGCGGTTTCGAGACCACGTCGCGGCTCGCCCACCTGCTCGCCGAGCTCGCCGACGAGCACGGCGACGACGGTGACCTCATCCCGTACTCCCAGGCCGAGCTGGGGGCGATGATCGGCGCGTCGCGCGAGTCGGTGGCCCGTGCGTTGGGGCGACTGCGTGGCGAAGGACTGGTCGAGACCCGCCGGCGCGGGCTCGCCCTGCTCGACGTCGCCGGCCTTCGGGAACACGGCCGCTGACGCGCCCGTCGCTCAGGGCTGCGACGCCTGGCACACCTCCACACCGTCGGATGACACAGCGGCGGGAGGACCTCCGGCTCACGATCGCAGCGTGAGCACCACCACCGTGACCTTCCGATGACCGGCCACTGGTCCACCATGGAGATCGCCGTCGCCGATCGGCATGCCCGCCTCGCCGCCGAGGCCAAGCGTGTCGCGGCGACCCGCGAGGTCGCCGGTCCCGCCGGCCGTCGCTCCTCGCCCGGCTGTTCCGGCGGTCGAGGAGTCGGCCGACTCCCGCACCGGTCGCCGTGCCCAGGCCAGGCACCGCACCGATCACCGCCGCCTGAACTTGAACTCTGGGGGCTGCGCCCCCACACCCCATCGCCGTCCGGCGTGCTGGCGCCGCTCCGCCGGGCGGCTCCGCCGCCGATCGTCGCCGGGAGGGCGCCGTCCACGGCCGGTCATGCCTGGGGTGCGAGCATGACCGGCCGTGAACGCGGTGCGACGACTGCTGCCCGGCCTCGCGGTGGTCGTCGTCGCCGTCGTGCTGGCGTTCGCCCTCGGCGAGGTCGTCGACGTCTCGCCGCTCGTCGGTGGCGTCGTGCTCGGCGTCGTGATGGCCAACGCCGGTCTCGTCCGTCCGGCGTTCGGACCGGGCATCACGTTCGCCGCCAAGCGCCTGCTGCGCGCCGGTGTCGTCGTGCTCGGCCTGCGCCTCTCGTTCGAGCAGGTCCGCGATCTCGGGCTCGTCGGTGTGGTCGCCGTCGTCGCCGTCGTCGTCGCCACGTTCTTCGGCGTCCAGTTGCTCGCCGGCCTGATGGGCGTGCGTCCCGGCCTCGGCCTGCTCGTGGCGACCGGCTACTCGATCTGCGGGGCGTCCGCCGTGGCGGCCGTGGAGCCGCTGTCGGGCGCCGACGAGGAGGAGGTCGCCTATGCCATCGGGCTGGTCACGCTGTGCGGGAGCCTCTCGATCGCCGTGCTGCCGGCGATCGGTCACGCCCTCGATCTGTCCGCCGTCCAGTTCGGCGCATGGGCCGGCGCCGGCGTCCACGACGTCGGTCAGGTCACGGCGACGGCGTCGGCCTACGCCGAGGCGTCGCTCGCCCCGGCCCTGCTCGTCAAGCTGACGCGGGTGATCCTCCTCGCCCCGCTCGTCGCCGGCGTCGGCGTCTGGCGGCGGCGACAGCACGCGGTGGTCGGTGCGGGCGGCAAGAAGGCGCCGATCGTGCCGCTGTTCGTGCGTCGGCTTCCTCGCCATGATCGGCCTGCGGGCGACGGGCTGGCTGTCGGACGACGCCCTGGCAACGGCCAAGGACGTCGAGCAGGCGCTGCTGACGGCGGGCATGTTCGGCCTCGGTTGCGGCGTGGCGTTCGCTCGCCTGCGCCGGCTCGGCGGCCGGCCGCTGGCGCTCGGGTTGGCGTCGTGGGTGCTCGTCGCGGCGGCGGCGCTGGCGGCGTCCTACGTCGTATCGTGACGGAGATGGCTGCCGATGCGCAGAGCGAGCCCGAGTCGCCCGCCGAGCCCGAGGCGTACGCCGACGCCGATCGGCGCCGCGTCGCCGAGGCCAACGACGCCGAGCGCAACCGCAGCATGGTCGCCCAGGGCCGCCGCATCGGCGGCCTCCCCGGGGCGATGGCCGCCGGGGCGATGATCGCCATCCGCGACATCTACGAGGGGCCCAAGCGCGACGAGGCTCCCGTCGTCGTCGACGCCCCCTCCGAGCCGCACGACATCGACCGCGACGGCGTCCCGCTGCCCGCCGACGAGGTCGGCGCCGACGGCCTCAGCGTCCCGGCGCAGCCGCGGCTCGAACCGGTCGTCCGCCGCCGCAGCCGCCGCCGCTGAACCAGTCGAGTACGTGCTGCCTGCCGAGTGCGTGCTGCCTGCCAGCCCGACACGACGTACTCGGGTGGCACAACGACAGCGGTACCGATGAGGGCGAGCATGAACAGCGGTGTCGGCGCGGCCCGGTTGATCGACTGCATCGCGGCCAGGCCGACTGGATCGGGCGCATCACGCAGGCCGCGCATGACGAACGTCGAGAAGGCGAAGAACACGCCGCCGACGAGACCACACGCCACCGCGACGATCACGGTGCGGTCGTCACAGGATCTGCGAGAGGAACAGCTTGGTGCGCTCCTCCTGCGGGTTCTCGAAGAAGTGCTGCGGCGTGCCGACCTCGACGATCGAGCCGTCGGCCATGAACACGACGCGGTCGGCGACCTCCTTGGCGAAGCCCATCTCGTGGGTGACGACGATCATCGTCATGCCCTCGCGGGCGAGGTCCTTCATCGTGTCGAGGACCTCGTTGATCATCTCCGGGTCGAGCGCCGACGTCGGCTCGTCGAACAGCATCACCTTCGGCGTCATCGCCAGCGCCCGGGCGATGGCGACGCGCTGCTGCTGACCGCCCGACAGCTGGCCGGGGTACTTCTTCGCCTGCTCGGGGATGCGCACCTGCTCGAGCAGCTCCATCGCCAGCTCCTCGGCCTTGCGCTTGGGCATGTGGCGCACCTGGCGCGGCGCGAGGGTGACGTTGTCGAGCACGCTCATGTGCGGGAACAGGTTGAACTGCTGGAAGACCATCCCCGTCTCCCGGCGGATGAGGCCGATGTTGCGGATGTCGTTGGTCAGCTCGACGCCGTCGACGACGATCCGCCCGGCGTCGTGCTCCTCGAGGCGGTTGATGCAGCGGATCATCGTCGACTTGCCCGACCCCGACGGGCCGATCACGACCACGACCTCCTGGCGGCCGACGCGCAGGTCGATGTCCTTGAGCGCCTGGAACGAGCCGAAGAACTTGCTGACGCCCTCCAGCTCGATCATCACCTCGCCCGCGACGGCCACCTGCGTGGCGTCGGCGAACACGCTCATGGCGTTCCCGGCCACGTGCCGCGATTGGCCACTCGCTCGCTGGCGCTCACTCGCTCGCACCTGCGACTGGTCGATGCGCTCGCTCATCTCGTCCCCACCCCCAGCTTGCGCTCCAGCCGCTGGCTCTCGCGGCTCATCGTGTACGACACCGTCCAGAACAGCAGGGCGGCGAAGGCGATCGTCTCGCCGATCAGGCCCTGGCCGCGGAACTCGCCCTGCTGCGTGATCACCTCGGAGACGCGCAGCAACTCGAACAGGCCCATCGCCGCGCCGGCCAGCGTGGTGTCCTTGAACAGGCTGATCAACTGGCCGATCTGGGCGGGGATCACGTTGCGCAGTGCCTGCGGGAGCACGATCAGCACGGTCTGGCGCACCGGCGACAGCCCGAGCGCCTTGCCCGCCTCGTACTGGCCGCGGGGCACCGCCTGCAACCCGCCGCGGACGATCTCGGCCATGTACGCCGCGGTGAACAGCGTGAACACGCAGATCGCCCTCGTGACCGTCGAGGGCGCCAGGTCGGGCGGGATGAAGAACTGCAGCGCGACGTTGGCGAGCAGCAACAGCACGAACAGCGGCGCGCCGCGGATGATCTCGATGTACGCCGTCGACACCGCCCGGATCAGCGGCAGCTTCGAACGCCGCCCGAGGGCGAACAGCAGGCCGAGTGGGAAGCACAGCACGATCGAACAGAGCGCCAGGAAGAGGTTGAGCATGAACCCCTGCCAGTCGTCGAACCCGGCGACGTCGACGAGATAGAAGAAGATCACGACGGGCACCGCGGCGAGCACGAGGGCCAGCGCGATGCCGCCGACGGCGCCGAGGTGGAGGCGGCCGATCACCGCGCCGAGCAGCCGCCCGGCGACGGCGGCGACGACGACGCCGATCGCGGTCAGCCACGGTCCGGCGGTCGTCGTCATCGCGAGGAGGAGCAGGCTGACGGCGACGGGGATCCACAGCCGGTCGACCAGGTCCCGGCGTGCGCGGCTTCCAGCCGACGGGCACGGGACGTGCGGCCCGCACCTGGTGGGCGCGGACGATGCCGGCCAGGAGCGCGCCCCAGCCGGCGAGCACGATCAGGCTGACCGAGATCCGCGGCAGGTGCGCGGTCGGGAAGCGCCCGACCATCAGCAGCTTCAGGTTGACCTGGATGATCTCCCATCGGCCGGTCACGAACACGAACGCCAGCGCCCGGTAGACGATGTAGACCGCCAAGGCCCCGAACACGACGGTGAGGACGGCGTCGAGCGGCGAGCGGAACAGGTTGCGCCGCACCCACGTGCCCACACCCGGCCTGCCCTGCGGGGTCATCGCTCCACCAGGGCCAGCCGGCGGTTGGCGATGTTGACGAACACGGACGTGATCAGCGAGATGACGATGTAGATGGCCATGACGAGGCCGAACGCCGGAACCGCCGGGGCGCCGTTGCCGACCGCCGTCCGGGCGACGAGGGTCAGGTCGTAGTACCCGATCGCCGCGCCGAGTGACGAGTTCTTGATCAGGTTGAGGTACTGGTTGCCGATCGGCGGGATGGCGATGCGGAACGCCTGCGGCAACACCACGTACCACAGCCGCTGGAAGCCGCCCAGCCCGAGGGCATCGGCGGCCTCACCTTGACCGCGGGGCACGGCCTGGATCGAGCCCCGGACGATCTCGGCGATGTGGCTCGCCGTGTAGACGACGAGGGCGAAGAGCAGGGCGAAGTACGACGGGTCGACGCGCATCCCGCCGAACGTCTGGCGGCCGTCGAGCTCGGGAACGGTCGTCGAGAACCCGCCGAGCAGCCATCCGGCGATCACGATGACGGCGAACGTGCCGAACGCCCAGAGCCCCGTGCGCGGCGAGGCGCCGGTGCGGGCGAAGACGCGTCGACGCCACGCCGCGACCGCGAAGGCGGCGAGGCTGGCGAGCAAGGCGATCCCCACCAGCAGCAGTGCCGACCCCTCGAACCACGGGATCGAGATCCCCCGGTTGGAGATGACGGCCAGCCCGAGCGGCTCCCACGCGTCCGTGATGGCGGGGAACAGCCCGAGCACGATGGCGAGGAAGCCGACGATGAGGAAGAGGTACAGCGGGATGTTGCGGACTGTCTCGACGTAGGTCGCCGAGAGGGTGCGCACGATCCAGTTGTGGCTCAGCCGCCCGATGCCGATGAGCGTGCCGAGCACCGTGGCCAGCACGATGCCGGCCACGGACACCCGCAGGGTGTTCTGGATGCCGACGACGATCGCGTCGCGCACCGGCGCGTTCGCCGACAGCTGAGTTGCCCGTGATCTTGAACGTCGCCGGGTTGTCGAGGAAGTCGAGCGACGTCGGGATGTTCTGCCGCGACGTGTTCTCGGTGTAGTTGCCGTAGAGCCACAGCAAGCACCGCGACGACGACGCGCGACGACGGCGATCTGGAACAGCCACTGCAGCACGCGGACGTCGCGCCACAGCGGCGTCCGCGTGCGTGGCTGAGCGGCGTGTTCGGTCGACGCGCCAGCCGGCGAGCTCAGCCGGTACGGAGGTGCGTAGAGCAGGCCGCCGTCGGTCCACAGCGCGTTCACGCCGCGCTCGAGGCCGAGCGGGGTGAGGTGGGCGTCGAAGATCTCGGCGTAGTTGCCGACCTGGCTGACGACCTGGACGGCGAAGTCCGTCGGCAGCCCGAGGCCTGGGTCGAGCACCGCGGCCCCTTCGTCGCTGGCGACCTCGAGACCGAGGAAGCGCTGGAGGTTGGGGTCGTCGCCGGCGTCGAAGCCGTCGACGTTGGTCGAGTCGATGCCGAACTCCTCGGCCTGGATGGTGGCGAAGACGGCCCACTCGACGGCCTGCGCCCACTGCGAGTCGCCGTCGGCGACGGCCGGGGCGAGCGGCTCCTTGGAGAACACCTCGGGCAGGATCGTCAGCGCCTCGGGGCCGTCCGGGTAGGCCGAGCGCAGGCCCGTGAGCCCGCTGACATCGCTCGACCAGCCGTCGCACTGGCCGGCCACGAACGCTTCCTGGATGAGGTCCTGGTCGGCGAACGGGCGCACCTCCCAGGTCACGCCGAGGCGGGCCGCCTCGGAGACGGCGTTGCCCTCGGTGGTCGTGCCCTGCAGGACGCAGACGATGACGTTGTCCATGTCGGCGACGGAGGCGAACCCGCTGTCGGCGGCGACCATCATGCCCTGGCCGTCGTAGTACGTCGGCTGCAGGAACGTCGCCGATTCGCCGCCGTCACGGCCGGCGGTCCAGGTCGTGTTGCGCACGAGCACGTCGATCTCGCCCGACTGCAGGGACGTGAACCGGTCCTCGGCGGCGACGTCGACGAACTCGACCTTGGTGGCGTCGCCGAGCACGGCGGCGGCGATGACCCGGCAGAAGTCGGCGTCGAAACCGACGTGATCGCCGGCGGCATCGACGGTGGCGAAACCTGGGAGGTCGTCACGCGTGCCGCAGCGCACGACGTCGTTGGCGATCACCTCGTCGAGCGTCGACTCGCCCGTCTGCACCTCCTCGGCGGTGCCGGTGCCGGGTGTGGTCGCCTCGGTGCCGGCCGGCGCCTCGGTGCCGGCCGGAGGCTCCGTGCCTTCGAGGGCCAGGGTGGTTTCGGACAGTCCGGTGTCCTCCGGCTCGGCGTCGTCATCGTCGTCGCTGGTGCAGGCGGCCCCGATCAGGGCGACAGCGGCGGCCAATGGCGCCACGGTGCGGATGAAGCTTCGTCGCATGTGTTCCTCCCCGAAGATGTGACGGTGCGGCGACCTTAGCCGCACGGCTCCGTCGTGGCGCGGGGTGAGCCGGTGGCGGCGAGGAGGTGCGGTCAGTTCGGCCGCCGTCACGGCGTAGGCGACGCCGTCGCCCCGGTTGTCGAGCACGACGAGGCCGGCCACGCGGCCCTCATCGTCGATGAGCGGTGCCCCGCTCGTGCCCTCGGCGACGCCGGGCGTGAAGACGTGAACATCGCGCTCGTAGCGGGCACGATCGGTGGCGTCGTGGACGACCAGCGGGCCGGAGCGGACGACGCGGACCGGGGCGTCGAGCACGGTGGCGGCCTCCACCGGTTCGAGTCGACAGCTCGGCCGCCGGCGCGTCGAGGTCGGTGGCCAGCAGGGCAAGATCGGTGCGGGCGTCGATCGCCACGAGCGTCGCCGGCGCGCCGTCGACGGTGAGCTCCCGGAGCGGGCCCTCCACCGTGTGGGCGGCGGTGGCGACGAGGTCGTCGGCCACGACCACGCCGAGCCCGAGCGACCGCGTCGGCCGGTCGCACGGCTGGGCGGCGACCTCGACGACGATCGGCTCGAGCGGTGGCCGGCGAGCTCGGCGCAGGCCGCGCCGACGCAGCGGTCAGGGCTGCGATGGCGAGGCGGCGTGGGCGCCGAGCAGCCTGGCGATGCATTCGGTCACCCGGCGGGCCGTCGGGAGGTGGAGGAACTCGTCGGGTCCGTGGGCGTTGCTGCCGGGGACGAGGGCGCCGGTGACGACGAACTGGGCGTCGGGGAAGCGCTCGCCGAGCATGCCCATGAACGGGATCGACCCGCCCTCGCCGAACGTGCGCGCCGGCTGGCCGAAGGCGGCGGTCGACGCCTCGTCGAGTCCGGCAGTCAGCCACGGGGCGAAGGTCGGTGCGTTCCAGCCCGGGGCCGAGTCGCCGTCGACGCGCACGGTCGCGCCGCTCGGCGGGTCGGCCGTCAGGACCCGCTCGATCGCCTCCAGCGCCGCGGCGTGGTCGCACGTCGGGGGCAGACGGAAGCTCAGCGTGAGCGTCGTCGACGGCCGCAGCACGTTGCCGGCGCGGTCGAACGGCGGGAACCCGTCGGCGGCGATGTAGCTGAGCGTCGGTCGCCACGACACGGCGAGGAACTGCTCCACGGGATCGTCGGTCATCGGTTCCGTGGATCCGGCGAACGGGAACTGGTGCGCCGGCCTGAACGGGATCGCGGCGACCGTGTCGGCGACCTCGCGCAGGCGATCGGCGGGGATCTCGACGTGTAGCTCGGGGACGAGCAGGCGACCGGTTGCGCTGTCCTCGATGCGGTCGAGCAGCTGGCGGATGATCCGGAAGCTCGACGGGACGACGCCGCTCGCCTGGCCGCTGTGGGCGCCGGCGTCGAGGACCTCGACGGTGAGGTCGGTCGTTGACCATCCCGCGCAGCGACGTGGTGACCCACAGACGCTCGTCGTCGAGGCATCCGGAGTCGAGGCAGATGACGAGCTCGGGCGAGCCGATGCGATCGGCCATCGCCTCGACGTGTGCCGGCAGGTCGGGGCTGCCGCTCTCCTCGCTGGCCTCGATGAGCACGAGCAGGCGGGCGTGGGCGATGCCCTCCGCCTGGGCGGCCTCGACGGCGGTGAGCGCGGCGAAGGCGGCATAGCCGTCGTCGGCGCCGCCGCGCCCGTAGAGCCGGTCGCCCTCGACGACGGGCGTCCACGGTCCGAGGCCGTCGCGCCACCCGGACATCTCCGGCTGCTTGTCGAGGTGGCCGTAGAGCAGCACGGTGCGGTCGGCGAGGGCCGGGTCGGTCGGGGCCACCTCGCAGACGATCAGCGGGGTCAGGCCCGGGAGCCGCTGCACGTCGACGGTGAGCCCGGCGATCGGCCGCGCCGCGCACCAGTCGCGGATCAGTCCGACGGCCGTCTCCATGTGGCCGTTGGCCTCCCAGTCGGCGTCGAACGTCTTGGACACGTTGGGGACCGTGATGTACTCGGTCAACGTCGGCAGGACGTCGTCGCGCCACCCGGTGTCGATGCGCTCGGCGAGGCTCATCGGCTCAGCGTGGCAGACCGGCGAAGGCGCCGGGGCGGGCGAGCACGCCGCGGTGCCAGCGCGACGGGGTGAGCAGCCAGCGCCCGCGGCTCGTCCTCGAACATCCAGCGGGCGAAGTTGCGCCGGCCCCACGCGCCCGACCGGTCGAGGATGCCGATCGCCCCGCGGGCGCCGCGCTCGTGGGCGAGGACCCGCCCGAGCGCCGCCGACATCCGGTGGTCGGCGACGAGGTGGTGGCGCACCGACGCCTGGTAGCGCCGGCGGGCGACGCCGGGGTCGAGGGCGCCGGCCTCGAGGATCGCCTCGGCGGCCAGCCTCCCGGTGAGCAGGGCCTGGCCGATTCCCTCGCCGGTCATCACGTCGCTGGCCATCGCCGCGTCGCCGGTCAGCAGGACTCGACCGTCGGCGAGCTGCGCCCGGTCGATGCCGCCCGGGATCGGCCACGCCGTGTGCCGGTCCTCCAGGTGTGCTGCCGGGCCGAGCGCGGTGCGGATGTGCGGACGGTCGAGCAGGCCGGCCCATGTCTGCTTCATGTCCTGGATGCGGCGGGTGCCGTCGCGCAGCACGCCGAAGCCGACGTTCGCCCGCCCGTCGGGGAGCGGGAACGACCAGGCGTAGCCGGGCAGCAGGTCGGCGTCGAACCACACATGGAGGTGGTCGCGAGCGCTGCCGTCGACGCCGGCGACGTACTGGCGGAAGGCGTGCCACTCGCCGAGGTACCCGGGCTCGCCGAGGTCGAGCGCCTTGCGGACCGGGCTCCACATGCCGTCGGCGGCGATGACGTAGCGGGCGGCGATCGGCTCGTGACCGTCGAGGCCGACGACGACGTGGTCGCCCCGCGTCGGTGATCGTGCCGTCGAAGCCGTGGCCCTGGAGCACGGTGGCGCCGGCCTTGACGGCGACGTCGACCAGGGCGTCGTCGAGCTGCAGGCGGGGGGCGACGGCGGCGTAGGTGCCGGCGCCCTCCGGCAGCGGCACGCGCACCTCCCGGCCCGACGGCGAGCGCAGGACCGCGCCGTCGACGACCTGCCAGTCGGCGACCGACGCCGGGTCGAACCCGAGCTGCTCGAGCTCGCGCAGGGCCAGCGTCGTCAGCCCGTCGCCACAGCACTTGTCGCGGGGGAACACCGCCTTGTCGGCGACGACGACGTCGCGCCCGGCGGCGGCGAGCGGCACGGCGGCGGCGACCCCGGCCGGCCCCGCCCCGACGACGAGCACGTCCGCCACCAACATCGCCGACCAGGCTATGGCCCGCTCCATCCGAGTCGTTCTGCCGCCGTCGAGTGCGTGGTGCGCGGACAGGCCGGCACGCACGTACTCGGACTGGACACGACGTACTCGGACTGGAAATGTATGGTGCGGCGCATGACGAGACTGTGTGAAGGCCGGGTGGCCATCGTGACGGGGGCGGGTCGGGGGATCGGGCGGGAGCACGCCCTGTCGCTCGCCCGCCACGGGGCCAAGGTCGTGGTCAACGACCTCGGCGGCGACATGCACGGCGGCGGCGCCGACACCTCGCCGGCGCAGCAGGTGGTCGACGAGATCAAGGCCGCCGGCGGAGAGGCCGTCGCCAACGGCGAGAGCGTCTCCGACTTCGAGGGAGCCGGGCGCCTGATCCAGACGGCGATCGACACGTTCGGCGATCTCCACGTGCTGGTCAACAACGCCGGCATCCTGCGCGACCGGGTCATCGCCAACATGACCGAGGAGGAGTGGGACGCCGTCATCAACGTCCACCTCAAGGGCACGTTCGCCCCGTCGCGCTGGGCCGTCGCCCACTGGCGCGAGCAGGCCAAGGCCGGCAACCCGGTCAGCGGCCGGATCATCAACACGACGTCCGTGTCGGGCATCTACGGCAACCCCGGACAGAGCAACTACGGGGCGGCGAAGATGGGCATCGCCGCGTTCACCAACATCGTCGCCCTCGAGGTCGCCCGCTACGGCGTGACCGTGAACGCCGTCGCCCCCGTCGCCCTCACCCGGATGACCGAGGGCCTCGGCCCGGCGCCGGAGACCGACGAGGAGCGCGAGGCGCGGGCGCCGCACTGGATCGCCCCGATCGTCACGTGGCTGGCGTCGGAGGAGGCCGCCGGCGTCACCGGGCGCGTGTTCGAGGCGTCAGGCCAGTTCCTCGCCGTCGCCGAGGGCTGGACACGTGGCCCGTCCACCGACCCGCTCGACGACCCCACCAAGCTCGGCGACGTCGTCGCCAAGCTGCTCGCCGATGCTCGGGCGAACTCGGGCATGGACGGCAAGCCCGGCTCGTGGCCGCAGACCCAGCTGTCACCCAAGCAGTGAGGGGATCGACATGCCGCTGAACCCGGATGCCGTCGGCTCGCAGAGCGAGCCCGTCGACGTCAGCTGGACGAGCAAGGACGCCCTGCTCTACGCCGTCGGCATCGGTGCCGGCCGCGACGAACTGGCCTTCACGACGGAGAACACCAACGGCGTCGAGCAGCAGGTCTTCCCGACGTTCCCCGTCGTCATCGGCTGGGGCAAGGGCTCGCCGATCGGCAAGATCGGCACGTTCAACCCGGCGCTGCTCGTCCACGGCCAGCAAGCCGTCACGTTGCACCGGCCGATCCCGGTCGAGGGCACGGCCACGATCGTCGGCCGTGTCGCGGCGATGTACGACAAGGAGAAGGCGGCCGTCGTCGTCACCGAGGCCGAGGCGACGATGGACGGCGAGCCGCTGTACACCAACCGCAGCTCGATGTTCATCCGCGGCGAGGGCGGCTGGGGCGGCGAGCGCGGTCCGTCCGGGCCGCAGAACGTGCCACCCGAGCGGGCGCCGGACCACGAGGTCAGCTACCAGACGTCACCTGACCAGGCGTTCGTCTACCGCCTGTCGGGTGACCGCAACCCGTTGCACACCGACCCGGGCTTCGCCGCGATGGGCGGGTTCGACCGCCCGATCCTGCACGGTCTGTGCAGCTACGGCTTCACCGGGCGGGCGCTGCTGCACTCGCTGTGCGGGTCCGATCCGGCGCGGTTCCAGCACATCGAGGCCCGCTTCGCGTCGCCCGTCCTGCCCGGCGACGAGCTGACGATCCGGGCGTGGGAGACGGGCGACGGCGAGGCGGTGTTCACGACGTCGGTCGGCGACCGCGCCGTCATCGACCAGGGCCTGCTGCGCTACTCCTGAGCGAGGTGGGCCACCGCGGCTGACACCGGCACGTCGACGCGCTCGCCGGTGCGGCGGTCCTTGACCTCGATGGTCGGCTCGTCGGCGGTGATGCCGCGGCCGACGACGACGATCGTCGGGATGCCGAGCAGCTCGGCATCCTTGAACTTGACGCCAGGCGACACACCGTCGCGGTCGTCGAGCAGCACGCGCAGGCCGGCGGCCTCGAGATCGGCGGCGAGCTGCTCGCCCGCCGGCCACTGCTCGGCGCCGGGCTTGCCGGCGATGACGACGTGCACGTCGGCCGGCGCCACCTCCCGCGGCCAGCACAGGCCGAGCTCGTCCGACGTCGTCTCGGCGATCGCCGCCACCGCCCGCGACACGCCGATGCCGTAGGAGCCCATCGTGACGGTGACCGGACGCCCGTCCGGCCCCTGCACGGTGAGTCCCAGCGCCTCGGCGTACCGACGACCGAGCTGGAAGATGTGGCCGATCTCGATGCCCCGGGCCAGCTCCAGCGGCTCGCCGTCGGGACCGGGGTCGCCGTCGCGCACGTCGGCCACGTCGAGCACGCCGTCGGGCGTGAAGTCGCGCCCGGCGACGAGTCCGATGACGTGGCGCCCGTCCTCGTCGGCGCCGGTGACCCACCGCGTGCCGGTGACGACCCGCGGGTCGACGACGAAGCGGATGCCAGTCTTGTTCTGCGTACCGAGCACGCCCGGCCCGATGTAGCCCTTGGCCAGCGCCGGGTACCGGAGGAAGTCCTCGTCGGTGAACGGCTCGGGTACTGCCGGGCCGACCTGGGCTTCCAGCCGCTTGAGGTCGACGTCGCGATCGCCGGGCACGCCGATCGCCAGCGGCTCCGTGCGCCCGTCCGGATGGCGCAGCGTGACGACGACGTTCTTCAGCGTGTCGGCCGCCGTCCACTCGCGTTCGGGGAGGCGCAGCTCGGGACGGGCGTTGAGGTGGTCGACGAGCGTGGCGATCGTCGGCGTGCCCGGCGTGTCGTGGACGACAGCGGGCGGAGCGTCGTCGAACGGCACCGCGTCCGGGACGGGGATGCGCACCGCCTCGACGTTCGCCGCGTACGACCCCGACGCCGTGCGCACGAACGTGTCCTCGCCGACGTCGACCGGGGCGAGGAACTCCTCGCTGGCCGAACCGCCCATCGCCCCCGACATCGCCGACACGATCACGTAGGGCAGGCCGAGGCGGTCGAACGTGCGGATGTAGGCGTCGCGATGGCGCTGGTAGGAGCGGTCGAGGCCCTCGTCGTCGACGTCGAAGCTGTAGGAGTCCTTCATCACGAACTCCCGCCCGCGCAGCAGCCCGGCGCGCGGGCGGGCCTCGTCGCGGTACTTCGTCTGGATCTGGTAGATCCACAGCGGCAGGTCCTTGTACGACGAGTACAGGTCCTTGACCAGCAGCGTGAACATCTCCTCGTGCGTCGGGGCGAGGAGGAAGTCGTTGCCCCGCCGGTCCTGGAGGCGGAACATGTTGTCGCCGTAGTCGGTCCACCGCCCCGTCGCCTCGTACGGCTCGCGTGGGAGCAGGGCCGGGAAGTGGACCTCCTGGAAGCCGGCGCGGTCCATCTCCTCGCGGACGATCCGCTCGACGTTGCGGTAGACGATCCAGCCGAGCGGCAGCCACGTGAACCCGCCGGGCGCCGCCCGGCGGATGTAGCCGGCGCGCACCAGCAGGCGGTGGCTGTCGACCTCGGCGTCGGCGGGGTCGTCGCGCAGCGTTCGCAGGAACAGGGTCGACATCCGCAGCACGGGCGCACGCTATCCACCGGCTGGCGCACCCGATATGCTGCTCAACCGTTCTGTTCGATTGTGGCGTGCAACCGAGAGGCGTGGGCATCAGCCCACGCCTCGTTTCGTGAAAGGAGGTCGATGTGGGTCCACTCGCCGACAGCCCCGTGCTGGCGCGCGTGCGCGAGCTGGTCGTGCCCATCGCCTCCGACCTCGGTCTCGACCTCTACGACGTCGAGCAGCGTGGCGGCACGCTGCGCGTCACGCTCGACACACCTGCCGGCTCGCCCGGCGGCGTGACGCTCGACGACCTGGCGCTGGCCAGCCGGCTGGTGTCTCGCGAGCTCGACCACCACGACCCCGTGCCCGGCCACTACACCCTCGAGGTCACCAGCCCAGGGGTCGAGCGGGCGCTGCGCACCCCTGACCACTTCCGGCGCGAGATCGGCAAGGTGGTCTCCATCCGACTGGCCGACGTCGGCCACGACGAGCGCCGGGTCACCGGCACGCTCGTCGCCGCCGACGACACGTCGGCCACCGTCAGGGTCGACGCCCACGGACCGGACGAGCGGACCGTCCGGTACGACCAGATCGACCGCGCCAAGACCGTCTTCGAGTGGCCGGCCGCCAGGCCGCCGCGGGCAAGCGCGCTGGTGCACCGAAGCCCGGCTCGGACACGAAGAAGAAGAAGGAGCACTCGTCGTGAGCAATCTCGACATGAGCGAAGCGATCCGCCTGCTCGCCCAGGAGAAGGGGCTGTCCGAGGATTCCCTGCTGCACGTCCTGGTCGACGCCCTGGCGTCGGCGTACAAGCGCCGTCCCGGCGCCGCCGACGAGGTCGTCGTCGAGGTCGACCCGGACACGATGGAGTTCACGTTCACGGCGTACGACCTCGACGAGGACGGCAACTGGGTCAACGAGCGCGACGACACGCCCAAGCGCGACGAGCTCGGCCGCATCGCCGCCCAGACGTTCCGCCAGGTGATGAGCCAGCGCATCCGCGAGGTCGAGCGCGACCGCAAGTTCGAGGAGTACGCCAACCGCGAGGGCGACATCGTCACCGGCATCATCCAGCAGACCGACACCCGCTACACGCTGCTCGACCTCGGCCGCGTCGAGGCGCTGCTGCCGCAGGCCGAGCAGGTGCCGTTCGAGCGTCCGCAGCCGGGCGACCGCTGCAAGGCGTACATCGTCGAGGTGCGGCGCACCGCCAAGGGCCCGCAGATCGTCGTCAGCCGCACCCATCCCGGCCTGATCAAGCGCCTGTTCGAGCTGGAGGTGCCGGAGATCGCCGACGGCATCGTCGAGATCAAGGCATGCGCCCGCGAGCCAGGCCACCGCACGAAGATCGCCGTGTGGTCCAACGACCACAACGTCGATCCGGTCGGCGCCTGCGTCGGGGCCCGTGGCGGCCGGGTGCGGATGGTCGTCAACGAGCTGCGTGGCGAGAAGATCGACATCGTCCCGTTCAGCGAGGACTTCCAGGACTTCGTCGCCAAGGCGCTGTCGCCGGCGAAGGTGTCGCAGGTGCTGGTCAGCGACGACGGCACGCAGGCCGACGTGATCGTGCCCGACCACCAGCTCAGCCTGGCGATCGGCCGGGAGGGCCAGAACGCCCGCCTCGCCGCCCGCCTCACCGGCGTGCGCATCGACATCCGCTCGGAGACCCAGCTCGCCGAGGGCGTGCCGCCGCGCCGCGAGGAGCTCGACGAAGGCGTCGAGTACGCCGAGGGCCAGTGGGTGACCAACACCGCCACCGGCGAGATGGAGTGGCACGCCGCCGACGGCACCGTGATGAGCGAGGCCGAGTGGAACGCCCAGGCCAACGCCGTCGAGCCGCAGTCGACGGCGACGAAGCCGCCGACCGAAACGGAGGACGCCGTGAGTGACGAACAGCCACCGTCGACACCGGAGGACCCGCCCGCCGTGGAGACCCCCGGCGACAGTGATGCACCGGACGATCCGACGTTGGCGGATCCCGTGGCATCGAACACGGGGACCGAGGGCGGGAGCCAGGACGAGGTTGAGTGATCGCGTCCCCGAGCGCACCTGTATCGGGTGCCGCCGGCGTCGTTCGCAGGCGGCGCTCGTACGCTGTGTGCTCACGGCCGACGGCCGGGCGGTCGTCGACCGCACCGGCGCCGGGCGTGGCGCGTGGCTGTGCGATCCACCGGGCGAGTGCTTCGGTCTCGCCGTGCGGCGCCGGGCCTTCGAGCGGGCCTGGCGGCGAGCGGTCGGCCGGGACGTGCTCGTCGGGCTCGGTGAGCAGCTGGGGGTGAGCAGTCGCGGTGGCGAGCTCGGAGGTGAGGTGAGCAGCTCGAGGGCAGGTGGGCGAGCGCCGCTGCGGAGCGGCGGTGGCGAGCTCGGAGGTGAGGTGAGCAGCTCTGCTGCGAACCGAACGCCAAGAATGAAAGGTTGAATGACGGCGTGGCGAAGAACATGCGAGTGCACGAGCTGGCCAAGGAGCTCGGGATGACCAACCAGGAGGTGGTCGACCTCTGTGGTGTCCTCGGCGTGCCCGTGAAGAGCCACTCGTCGTCGCTGAACGAGGCCTACTCCGACATGGTGCGTCGCCGCGCCGTCCGCGACGGCCTGACCCGCGACGAGCAGCCCGAGGAGCCCAAGGCGGAGAAGAAGCCGGCCAAGAAGGCGCGCCGCCAAGAAGGCCGCCGCCGAGCCGGCCGCCGAGCCGGAAGCACCGGCGGCCGAGGTCCCCGTCGTCGAGGCACCCGTCGTCGAGGTCCCGGCACGCCGAGCCGGAGGTCGTCGCACCGCCGATCGAGGTCGTCGAACCGCCGGCCGCCGCGGCCGTCGAGGTCGGTCGAGGTCGTCGAGCCAGCGCCGAGGTCGTCGAACCGCCGGCCGCCGAGGTCGCGGCGCCCGTCGAGGTGGCCGAGCCGGCCGCCGTCAGCGTGCCGCGCCGCCAGCCGCCGAGCCACCGCCGCGAGTCGTCGCCGCCGGCCCCGGCAGCCCGCCGTGGCGCCCCGTCCGGTCTCCGCCGAGCGGGTGATCTCGTCCGGTCGCCCCGCACCCGGCGAGCACCGTCCGATCGACATGCCGGCTGCGCGCGCCGACGCGCCCGTCCGGCCCGTCGCCCGCCAGGCGCCCGTGCCCGCCGGCGCACCCGCCGGAGCGCCGGCGCGGCCGATGTCGCCGACCGGTCGCCCGATCCCGCCGCCACCCGGCCGTCCGTTGTCGCCGTCCGGTCGCCCGATCCCGCCGCCTCCCGGCAGCGCCCGTCCACCGGCGCGCGCACGGCCAGCGGCGGTCCCGGCGGTCCACGTCCCGGCGGCGGTCCCGGTGGTCCCCGCCTCGGCGGCCCGCGGCCCGGCGGCTACGCCGGTCCGGGTGGTCCCCGCCCCGGCGGCGCGCCCGGCGGTCCGCGTCCCGGCGGTGGTCCCGGTGGCCCGCCAGGTGGTGGTCCCGGTCGCCCGTCCGGTCAGCGTCGGCCACCGCGCCGCTCGCGCAGCCGTCGTCGTCGTCGTGACCGTGAGGAGCTGCAGCCGCAGTACACCAACTACACGCGCAGCGACGCGCCGGTGCCCGAGGGCACCGTCGTCATCGAGCGTGGCGTGTCGGCGCAGGAGTTCGGCCCCAAGCTGAACCGCACGTCGGCCGACGTCATCCGCTTCCTCCTCAACAACGGCGAGATGGTCACGGCGACGATGGACCTCTCCGACGAGCAGATGGAGCTGTTCGCCCTCGAGCTGGGCGCCGACATCATGCTCGTCGAGCCCGGTCAGCAGGAGGAGATCGGTCTGCAGGCGCTGTTCGACGACAGCGACGACGAGGAGAACCAGGAGCCGCGCGCTCCGGTGATCACGATCATGGGCCACGTCGACCACGGCAAGACGACCGTGCTCGACAAGATCCGCCACGCCAACGTCGTCGCCGGCGAGGCCGGCGGGATCACCCAGCACATCGGCGCCTACCAGGTCGAGCAGAACGGGCAGAAGATCACGTTCCTCGACACGCCCGGCCACGCCGCGTTCACCCAGATGCGCGCCCGCGGCGCCGACGCCACCGACATCGTCGTGCTCGTCGTCGCCGCCGACGACGGCGTGATGCCCCAGACGGTCGAGGCGATCAACCACGCCAAGGCCGCCGAGGTGCCGATCGTCGTCGCCGTGAACAAGATCGACAAGGACAACGCCGATCCGCAGCGCGTGCTCAGCCAGCTGGCCGAGCACGAGCTGGTGCCCGAGGCGTGGGGCGGCGACACGATCGTCGTCGAGATGTCGGCGACCCAGGAGCTGGGCATCGACGACCTCCTCGACCAGCTGATCGTCGTCGCCGAGCTGGAGGAGCTGGCCGCCAACCCGACCGGCCGGGCCAAGGGCGTGGTGCTCGAGGCCAAGCTCGACGTCGGCCGCGGTCCCGTGGCCACCGTGCTCGTCGACAAGGGCGAGCTCAAGGTCGGCGACCCGATCGTCGCCGGCGCGGCGTGGGGTCGCGTGCGGGCGATGATCAACGACCAGGGCGAGCAGATCAAGACAGGCCGGCCCGTCGACGCCGGTGCAGGTGCTCGGCCTCTCGTCGGTGCCCCAGGCCGGCGACGAGTTCCGCGCCGCGCCGGACGAGAAGACCGCCCGCGTGGTCGGCGAGGCGCGTGAGCAGCGGCTGCGGTTGCGCTCCCAGCGCGGCGACGCCCGGGTCAAGACCGGCACCAAGCTGGAGGACATCTTCGCCCAGATCCAGTCGGGCGAGACGGCGACGCTCAACCTCGTCCTCAAGGCCGACGTGCACGGCTCGCTGGAGGCGGTCACCGAGAGCCTGCGCAAGCTCGACCGACCCGAGGTCGAGCTGACGTTCGTCCACCGCGCCGTCGGCGGGATCACGGAGAACGACATCTCCCTGGCGGCGACCACGAACGCCACGATCATCGGCTTCAACGTGCGCCCGGACCGCAAGGCCCGCGACCTCGCCGACGCCGAGAACGTCGAGATCCGCACCTACGAGATCATCTACAAGCTGCTCGAGGACATCGAGCAGGCGATGGTCGGCATGCTCGCCCCCGAGTTCGAGGAAGTCGTCACCGGCGAGGCCGAGGTCCGCGAGATCTTCCGCGTGCCGCGGGTCGGCGCCATCGCCGGCTGCTACGTCCGCTCGGGCGTCATCACCCGCGGGTCGAAGGTGCGCTTCCTGCGCGACGGCACGATCATCTGGAAGGGCGAGATCGCCTCGCTCAAGCGCTTCAAGGACGACGCCCGCGAGGTCCGCGAGGGCTTCGAGTGCGGCATCGGGCTGTCCGACTTCCAGGACCTCAAGTCCGGCGACCTGATCGAGACGTTCGAGGAGCAGGAGATCGCCCGCACCTGATGGCTGCACGTCGCGGTTCCGGAGGGCATCGCTACCCGCGCAGTGCCCGGCTCAGCGAGACGCTGCGCGAGATCATCGCCGAGGAGCTGGTGCGCATCGACGACGAGCGGCTGGAGCTCGTCACGATCACCAACATCGACGTCGACAACGAGCTCAACCGGGCGGTCGTCTACTTCGACTCGCTCGCCGGTGAGGATGGCGACGCGACCATCGTCGAGGTGCTCGAGCAGCACCGCCGGCGCATCCAGTCGTCGATCAACCGCCAGATCCGGGCGAAGAAGACGCCGGTGCTCGACTTCCGTCCCGACGACGTGATCCGCGCCGCCGAGCGCATCGACGAGATCCTTCGCGGCGACACGTAGTGGCCGCGGCGCCGACCGCCGACGGTGCACGGCGTGGCGATCGTCGACAAGCCGGCCGGGGTGACCAGTCACGACGTCGTCGGCATGCTCCGCCGCCGCCTCGGCGAGCGGCGCATCGGCCACGCCGGGACGCTCGACCCGAGCGCGACGGGCGTGCTCGTCGTCGGCATCGGGTCGGTGACTCGCCTGCTGCGCTTCGTCGGGGAGGGCGCCAAGCGCTACACCGGCGAGGTCGTGCTCGGCGTGGAGACCGACACGCTCGATGCGGACGGCACGGTGGTGGCGACCCACGACATGGCCGGGGTGACCGTCGAGGACGCCCGCGCCGCGGTGGCCGAGCACCTGACGGGCGACATCGAGCAGGTGCCGCCGATGGTGTCGGCGATCCGGGTCGAGGGCCGCCGGCTGCACGACCTGGCCCGGCAGGGGATCGAGGTCGAGCGAGCGCCGCGGCCGGTCACCGTCCACCGCTTCGACGTCGAGCGCCACATCCGATCCGGTGGTGCTGGCGATCGACGTCGAGTGCTCCGGCGGGCACGTACGTGCGCACGCTCGCCGCCGACCTCGGCCACCTGCTCGGCGGCGGTGCCCACCTGCGCAACCTGCGGCGGATCGCCGTCGGCCCGTTCACGATCGACGAGGCCCGCCCGCCGGATGACGTGCGACGTGCTGCCGCCGCTCGAGGCGTTGCGCGGCATGGCGCAGGGTCGAGGTCGATGCGGCGACGCGCAGCGCAGATCGCCGACGGTCGGGTGCTCGATGCGCCGGCGGGCGAGGGGCCGTGGGCGATGGTCGGCGCCGGACGAGCGGCTGCTCGCGGTCTACGAGCCGATCGGCGGCGGGCGGGCGAAGCCGGCCGTCGTGCTGGCACCCGGGTAGCGTCGGCGCCCGTGGAGGTGATCACCGAGCTCGACCGGCCACCGTGGCCGGGCCGGCGCACCGTGGTCACGATCGGCGCCTACGACGGCGTGCACCTCGGGCACCAGGCGGTGATCGAGGAGGTCAAGCGCCTCGCCGCCGACGGCGATGCGATGTCGGTCGTGCTGACGTTCGACCGTCACCCCGCCACGGTCGTGCGTCCCGAGTCGGCACCGCAGCTGCTGACGGCGCCCGACCAGCGCCTCGAGCTGCTGGCCGCCACCGGGCTCGACGCCACCGTGGTCCTGCGCTTCGACGAGGCGCAGTCGAAGGAGACGCCGGAGTCGTTCATCGAGCGCGTGCTCATCGAGGGGCTGGCCGTGAGGTCGGTCGTCGTCGGCCAGGACTTCCACTTCGGCAGCCACCGCGACGGCAACGTCCGTCTGCTCGAGGACTACGGCCTCGCCCACGACTTCGTCGTCGACCCGGTCAACCTGGTCGCCCGGGCGGACGGGATCGACGAGCCGATCAGCAGCACGGCCATCCGGCGGGCGCTGGCCGGCGGCGACGTCGAGCTCGCCGCGCGGATGCTCGGCCGGCCGCACGAGGTGCGCGGCACGGTCGTCGGTGGCGACAAGCGCGGTCGGCTGATCGGCTTCCCGACGGCCAACGTCCACGTGCCCAGCTCGGTGTGCCTGCCGGCCGACGGCGTCTACGCCGGCCGCTACGAGCGGCCCGACGGCGCGGTCCACGCCTGCGCGATCAACCTCGGGCGGCGGCCGACGTTCCACGAGCACGCCGACCACTCGCTGCTCGAGGCGCACCTGCTCGACTTCGAGGGCGAGCTGTACGGCGAGCAGGCCAAGGTTCGCTTCGAGCACTTCCTGCGCAGCGAGCGCAAGTTCGACGGCATCGACGCCATCCGCGCCCAGCTCGGCCACGACGTCGACCACGCCCGCAGCTGCTGGCGTAGCTCCCCAATCTGGGCGGATCGTATCGGGCGGATCCGTTCGGTTCCGGGAAGATCCGCCCAGGACCGCCGATCGGCGCCCCAGGAGTTCGGCGCGGAGCTCGCGCTTCATGAACTTGCCGTTGGCGTTGCGCGGCAGCGGGGTCTCGCGGAACCAGACGGTCGCCGGGATCTTGTGCTTGGCGATGCGCCCGTCGAGGAAGTCGCGCAGCGCGTCGGCGTCGAGCTCGGCGCCGGAGCGCAGCACGACGACGGCGCCGACATCCTCGCCGAGGCGTTCGTCGGGCACGCCGAACACGGCCACCTCGGCCACGTCGTCGTGCTGGTAGATCGCCGCCTCGACCTCCGAGCAGTAGACGTTCTCGCCGCCGCGCAGCACCATGTCCTTGGCCCGGTCGACGATGAACACGAAGCCGTCCTCGTCGATGCGGGCGATGTCGCCGGTGTTGAACCAGCCGTCGCGGATGGCGTCGGCGGTCGCCTCGGGGCGGTTGAGGTAGCCCTTGATGACGACCGGGCCGCGAACGCACAGCTGGCCGACCGTCTCCGGCCCGGCGGGCAGCTCCTCGCCGGCCTCGTCGACGAGCTTGGCGTCGAGCGTCGGCACGATCGGCCCGCACGACGCCGGCTTGGCGAGGTAGAAGCGCGAGCTGTTGGCGGTGACGATGCCGTGGGTCTCGGTCAGCCCGTAGCCGGTCGACGGGCGCGCCGGTGGCCAGCGAGCGGTCGATCTTCTCGACGAGGTCGGGCTGCAGCGGCGCACCGCCACCGCCCATGCCCTGCAGCGACGACGTGTCGCGCTTGGCCCAGTCGGGGTGGGCGATCAGCTCGCGGCTCATCGTCGGGACGCCGGAGAAGTTGGTCACCCGCTCGCGCTCGATCAGCTCGAGGGCGCGCCCCGGGTCCCACTTGTAGGTGAGCACGATGCACCCGCCGGCGAGCGTCGCCGGGTGCAGCAGGCAGTTGCACGCGGTGACGTGGAACAGCGGGGTCGGAGCCATGAACACGGGTGGCGCCGGAGCGGCGGGCGGTGCGGACGGCGCGGGGACGTCGCCGGCAGCGACGGCCTTGGCCTCGGCGGCGCCGACGGCCATCGTCCAGAACACCAGGTGCATGATGTTGTGCACCGACCCGCGGTGGGTGAGCTGGGCGCCCTTCGGGTTGCCCGTCGTGCCCGACGTGTAGAAGATCGTGGCGTCGTCGTCGGGGTCGATGGTGGCGTCGGGCAGGCCGGCCGGCGCGGCGTCGGGGTCGATGACGTCGTCCCACCGGGCGGCGTCGTCGGGGAGGTCGCGGTCGGAGCGCACGGAGATCACGTGCAGCGGGGCGACGGCGCGCAACGCGTCGAGCACCGGCAGCACCCGCTCCAGGCGCTCGTCGTCGGCGATGAGCACCTTCGGGCGGGAGTCGGCGAGGCCGTACTCCATCTCCGGCGTCGTCCACCAGGCGTTCATGCCGACGACGGCGGCGCCGATCGACGTGATCGCCCAGTAGCCGACCACCCACTCCGGGTAGTTGCGCATCGCCAGCGCGACGCGGTCGCCCGACCCGACGCCGTGCTGGTCGCGCAGGTGGTGGGCGAGGGCGCGGACCCGGGCGTCGATCTCGGCGTACGTGTAGCGCTCGTCCTCGTAGACGATGTACGGCTTGTCGGCGTGGGCCGCCGCCATCTCCCAGATCGTGCGCATCGTCGGCGGGGCGCTGGCGAAGACCCGCATCGGCACGCCGCGGACGACGGTGTCGGACATGGCGAGGAAGGCGCCGGGAGCAGTCAGTTCGGCGCGAGCCGCGCGGAGGTGTTCGATCACGACGGGAGATGATACGTGTCAATCGGCGGTTGACACGAGGTGGAGTGTCAAGGCAGAGTTGACACATGGATCTGCAGCAGATGATCGCCACGCGTCGAGGAGACCGCCGACGACCCGCTCGGGCGGATCGAGGCGGCGGCGACGATCCGTGAGCAGGTCGAGCGGCTGTCCGACGAGCTCCTCGACCACTTCGTCAAGGAGGCACGTGCCGGCGGTTGCTCGTGGGCGCAGATCGGCGACGCGCTCGGCGTCACCCGGCAGGCGGCGCAGCAACGCCACGGCGGGCTCGCTGGCCGGCTGCTGCGCGGTCTCACCGACGGCCTGTTCAAGCGCTTCACGCCGCGGGCGAAGTCGGCGGTCGTCGCCGCCCTGGACGAGGCGCGCACCAGGGGTCACACCTCGGTCGAGACCGAGCACCTCCTCCTCGGCCTGTTCGCCGGCGAGGAGGGCAACGTGGCGACGATCGTGCTCGGCGGCCTCGGGGTCGACCGGGAGACCGTGGTTCGGCTCGTCGACGAGCGGGTGCCATCGGGCGGCGCCGCGCCGAGAGGTCACGTGCCGTTCGCCAAGCGGGCGAAGCAGACGCTGGAGCTGGCGCTGCGCGAGGCGTTGCGGCTGGGGCACAACTACATCGGGTGCGAACACATCCTGCTCGCCCTGGCCCGGGTCGAGGACGGCACGGCGAGCCGGCTGCTCGCCGACCTCGGCGCGACGCACGAACGCCTGGACCGCGAGGTCCGCGACCACCTACGCGGCATCGCCTGACTAACCGGGCCAGATCACCGCGCCCGACTCGTCGTAGACGCCCTCGATCGGGGCGCCGTGGATGAACGCCTCGACGTCGGGGGCGTCGCCGCCGAAGAGGCCGACCTCGGCGTAGGCGTCGACCTCCTCCTGCAGCCGGTCGGCGTCGGGGACGCCCATCCCCGTGCCGTCGGGCGTCTCGGCCGCCAGCAGCTCGGCGTCGGTGCGCCAGCGGAACGACTCACCCTCCAGGGAGAGGAAGCTGGGGTTGCCGTTGGCCTCGACGAGCTCGATCGCCGTCTGCGCCGCGGCGTCGGGATCGGCGATGGCGTCGGCGAGGCCGCGCATCGTCGCCCGCAGGAAGTCCTCCGTCGCCGTCGGGTGCTGCTCGGCGAAGTCGCGGCTGGTGAAGATCACGCCGAACGAGCCCGGCACGTCGTAGGCGGTCGGGTCGAACAGCTCGAACGGCAGCCCGGCGCGCTCGAGCTGGCCCGGCTCGTTGCTCTTGTAGCCGGGGAAGCCGACGATGTCGTCGAGGGCGTAGTGGGCGAGCGGGTCGAAGCCGTCGAGCAGCACGGTGTCGTAGTCCTCGCCCTCGACGAGCCCGGCGCCGGCGAGCATCGCCGCGACGCTCGGCGGGACCCTGCCCTTGACGCCGATCGTCGACCCGGCGAGGTCCTCGAGTGACGTCGCCGTGCCCGGCTTGACGATGAGGCTGTCGATGGCGGTGCGGCCCTCGACGTCGACGGCGACGAGGTCGGCGTCGTTGGCCGTGGCGAAGTCGACGACCTCGCTGAACGAGCCGCCGGAGGCGAACTCGGCGTCACCGGCGGCGACGACCGGGTAGTTGGCCGTGGAGAAGCTCGGCTGCAGCTCGACGTCGAGGCACAGCTCGTCGTAGTACCCGGCCTGCTCGGCCATCACGACGTCGACGATCGAGGCGGTGGCGGCGAAGTCGAAGCCGGACAGGTAGCGGATCGTGCCGGCGGCCTCGTTCGCCGTGCAACGCTCGGCGGGGAACTGCTCGCCGGCCTCGACCTCGGCGGTGGACGAGTCGGCGGAGTCGTCGTCGCCGCCGCACGCGGCGAGCAACAGGATGGCGGCGATGCTGATGGACGTGCGCAGGCGCATGGAGAGCACCCTCTCTTCCGGAAGGTTCGAGGTGGTCGGTGTGTGCCAGCGCACCGACCCGGAGCGGTGAGCAAGAGGATCCGTCCGGGTCGTTGGATCGTGCGGTGATGACGCTAGCGAGTCGCCTTCACCCGTTGCGACACGTGCCAGCGCAACGCCACTCGCTCGATGACCGTGATCACGCCGAGGAAGACGGCGCCGAGGGCGACGGTGGCGAGGATCGTCGCCCACAGCACCTCGGCGTTCTGCCCCGTCGCCCGGCGCCCTGCCGCACCGAGGCCTGAGATGGTCAGGTTGCCACCCTCGCCGTAGTACGCCGCGGCGAGCGCCAGGCCGACGTTGTAGCGGGCGGCGGCGAGGATGCCCGGCAGCGCCGAGGGCAGGCGCAGCCGCCACAGCACCTCGGCGCGGCTGGCATCGACGGACGCCAGCAGCTCGCGAGCCGCCGGGTCGGCCGAGCGCATCCCGGCGACGGCGGCGAAGACGAACGCCGGGATGGTCACGAAGGCGACGAGGAAGATGACCGGTCGATCACCGCTGCCGAGCCACAGGACGATCGACGTGAAGTAGGCCACCCACGGGGCGACGAGCACGCCGATCAGGACCGGCTGGGCGGCCTGCTCCAGGAACCGTGAGGTCGCCAGCAGTGCGCCGAGCAGGACGGCCACGACGAGCGAGATGGCGATGCCGGCGGCGGCCTGGCGGGCGGTGACGGCGGCGGCCTCGAGGTAGAACGACGGCCGCTCGGCGAGCTCCTCGACGATCTGCGACGGCGGCAGCAGCACGAACGGGCGGACGTCGAAGACCCACACGAACAGCTCCCACAGGGCGCCGAACACGACGATGCCGGTGAGCGCGGCGAGCACGATCCTGCGGGTGCTCACCGACCAGATGCCTTCGTGGAGCAGGGCGCGCAGGCGGGTCTCGTGGGCGAAGAACGCCGGGTCGTCCTCGAGGTCGGGCCGGCGGGGGTGGGCGAGGTCGATCGACTCGACGCCGACGATGCGGCCCGGCCGGGCCGAGAGGACGGCGACCCGATCGGAGATGAACACGGCCTCGGCGATGGAGTGGGTGACGAAGAGGACCGTCGTCGCCAGTTGCTCGCAGAGGCGGGCGAGCAGGTGGCGCATGTCGGCGCGGGTGATCTCGTCGAGCGCGGCGAACGGCTCGTCCATCAGCAGCAGCGGCGCGCCGAGTGCCATCGCCCGCACGAGCGAGACGCGCTGCTGCATCCCGCCCGACAGCTCGTGGGGGTAGGCGCCGGCGAAGTCGGCGAGCCCGACGTCGGCGAGCAGGTCGAGCGGATCGGGCGCCTGGCGGACGGCGACGCGGCGGTTGACGTCGAGCAGCAGCCGGGCGTTGGCGGCGACGGTGCGCCACGGCAGGAGGCCGGGGGACTGCGGGACGAAGCCGACGCGCTTGGCCGCCCTGGCGTCGTGCGGCGTGGCGCCGTCGACGGTGACCGTGCCGGACGTCGGCTCGTCGAGGCCGCCGACCAGGCGCAGCAGGGTCGTCTTGCCGCTGCCGCTCGGACCGAGCACGGTGACGACCTCGCCGGCCGGCACGTCGAGGTCGATCCCGGCGAGCGCCTGCAGCGGGCCGCTCTGGGTGTGAAAGGCCTTGGTGACGCCGACGAGCTCGATGGACGCCGACACGACGGGCGAGCGTAACGATCCACCTGCGCCGCTAGCCTTTCGGAGTCCGTCGTGGCCGCTCACACCCAGAGGGCTGCGGCGTGATGCCGCCGCACCAACTGGTGCCACGGCGAGGCCACACATGAAAGCGTGGACCCATGTCCAAGCAGGACACCATCGGCGAGTACCGCACGCACGACAGCGACACCGGCTCACCCGAGGTGCAGATCGCGCTGCTCTCCAAGCGCATCAGCCACCTCACCGAGCACCTCCGTACGCATCCCAAGGACCACCACAGCCGGCGCGGCCTGCTGATGCTCGTCGGTCGCCGCCGCCGGATGCTCGACTACGTCCGCTCGATCGACGTCAACCGCTACCGCGACCTGATCGCCCGCCTCGGCCTGAGGCGCTGACTGCAGTCCGAGTGCTTGGCGCCGTCCGAGTGCGTAGCGCCGGGCGCCGGCGCTCCAGCACTCCGATGCACCAGAACACTCGGATGGGCTGAAGCGGCGATAACCTGGGGCAAACCCCGAGCGGCCGTCCGTCGGTTGCCGGTCGCCCCTTCCGTGACTCGAGCGAGTCAGCGGGATCGCCGACTGGGAACCGGCCGGCCGCTCCAGACAGCGTCCGGGCACCTGCCCGGCGTGAAAGGAGCCATTCGTGGCTGACCCCATCCGTGTGTCGGGTCCCGTGTCCGGGACCGAGCGCACGCTCACCTTCGAGACCGGCAAGCTGGCGCCACAGAGCCAGGGCGCCGTCGTCGCCACCATCGGTGAGACCGCCGTCCTGACCACCGCCAACGCGGCCAACGACGTCCGCCCCGGCATCGACTTCTTCCCCCTCACCGTCGACGTCGAGGAGCGGGCCTACGCCGCCGGCAAGATCCCCGGCTCGTTCTTCCGCCGCGAGGGCCGCCCGACCGAGGACGCCATCCTCACCTGCCGCCTCACCGACCGCCCGCTGCGCCCGTCGTTCCCGAAGGGCTTCCGCAACGAGACGCAGGTCGTCACGACCGTGCTCGGCGCCGACCAGGAGAACCCCCACGACGTGCTGTCGATCAACGCCGCGTCCGCGGCGCTGATGATCAGCGGCATCCCGTTCGAGGGCCCGATCGGCGCCGTGCGCCTGGCCTACTCGACCGACGGCGAGTGGATCCCCCACCCGACGTTCGCCGAGTCCGACGCCGGCACGTTCGAGCTCGTCGTCGCCGGGCGCCAGCTCGACGACGGTGACGTCGCCGTGATGATGGTCGAGGCCGGCGGCACGACGAAGAGCTTCCAGTACTACGACGAGGGTGCGCCGAAGGTCGACGAGGCCGTCCTCGCCGGCGGGCTCGAGGCCAGCAAGCAGTGGATCAAGGAATCGATCGGCCTGCAGCGCCAGCTCGTCGCCAGCGTCGTCGCCACGACCGGCCCGATCGAGCCGCTCGAGTGGACCCCGGTCGACGACTACGGCACCGACGTGCTCGAGGCCGTGCAGGGCGTCGCCACCGACGCCCTCGCCAAGGCCGTGACGATCTCGGCCAAGTCCGATCGCAACGCAGCCATCGACGAGGCCTCCGACAGCGCCGTCGCCGAGCTCGCCGGCACCGCCGACGAGCCCGGTGCGTTCGCCGGTCGCGAGCAGGAGATCCGCGACGCCATCCGCTCGGTGAGCAAGCAGCTCGTCCGCAGCCGGATCGTCAACGAGGGCGCCCGCATCGACGGCCGTGGCATCACCGAGCTGCGCCCGGTGTCGGCCGAGGTCGGCGTGCTGCCGACCGCCCACGGCTCGGGTCTGTTCCAGCGCGGCGAGACGCAGGTGCTCAACGTGTGCACGCTGGCCATGCCGCGCATGAACCAGCTGCTCGACACGCTGACCCCGGAGACGCAGAAGCGCTACCTCCACCACTACAACATGCCGCCGTGGGCCAACGGCGAGACCGGCCGCGTCGGCTCGCCGAAGCGCCGCGAGATCGGCCACGGCGCGCTCGCCGCCCGGTCCGTCCTGCCCGTCGTGCCCAGCCAGGAGGAGTTCGCCTACACGCTGCGCCTCGTCAGCGAGGTGCTCAGCTCGAACGGCTCGACCTCGATGGGCGCGGTGTGCTCGTCGAGCCTGTCGCTGATGGACGCCGGCGTGCCGATCAAGGCGCCGGTCGCCGGCATCGCCATGGGCCTCGTCTACGCCGACGGCAAGTACACGACGCTGACCGACATCCTCGGCGCCGAGGACGCCTACGGCGACATGGACTTCAAGGTCGCCGGCACCGCCGACGCGATCACCGGGCTGCAGCTCGACACGAAGATCGACGGCATCCCCGCCGACGTGCTGGCTGCCGCCCTCGACCAGGCGAAGGTCGCCCGCCTCGAGATCCTCGAGGTGATGAACGCGGCGATCGCTGCGCCCCGTGAGGAGGTCGCCGCCACGGCGCCCAAGATCACGACGATCCACATCCCGATCGACAAGGTCGGCGAGGTCATCGGTCCCAAGGGCAAGGTCATCAACACCATCCAGTCCGAGACCGGCGCCGACATCAGCGTCGACGACGACGGCGCCCAGGGCATCGTCACGATCGGTGCGGTGGAGAGCTGGCGGATGGAGGAGGCCAAGGCGGCGATCCTGGCGATCGTCGACCCGCCGAAGGCCGAGCTGAACAAGGTCTACGCCGGCCGGGTGGTCAACATCACCAAGTTCGGTGCCTTCGTCAACATCCTCCCCGGCCGCGACGGCCTGGTGCACATCTCCAAGCTCGGCGGCGGCAGGCGGATCAACGCCGTCGAGGACGTGCTGTCGCTGGGTCAGGAGCTGGAGGTCCGCGTCGACGAGATCGACGACAAGGGCAAGGTCAGCCTGACGCCGGTCGGCGACGCGCCGGCTGGACCGTCGGACAGCGGCGAGCGCGAGCCGGTCAGCGTCGGCGCCACCGACGCCGCCGCCGGCGACGCCGTGGCGGTCTCCTTCGAGGAGGCGTTCGACGCCGAACTGGCCGGCGAGCTCGGCGACCTCGGTCCGGACACCAGCGGTGCACGGCCGAGCACGGGTGGCGGCCGCAACGACCGCGACCGCGATCGCGGCCGTCGCCGCCACCGTTGAGCCATTCATGATGCGGCCGCCGAAGCGCCTGGAGGCGCCGGCGTGCCGTGTCGAGACTTCACCTCACAACGACGCGATCATGGACGACGACGTGACTGAACGGATCAGTCAGCTCGCCAACGGTCTGACGATCGCCACCGACCGCGTCCCCGAGGCGCGATCGGTGGCGATCGGCGTCTGGGTGGCGGTCGGCTCACGTGACGAGCCGGCCGAGCTGTCCGGCGTCAGCCACTTCCTCGAGCACCTGCTGTTCAAGGGCACGCTGACCCGCAGCGCCACGGACATCTCCCGCGCCGTCGACCGCGTCGGCGGCGACATCAACGCCTTCACCTCCAAGGAGTACACGGCGTACTACTGCCGCATGCCGCGCCGGCACGCCTCGACGGGCGTCGAGCTGCTCGGCGACGTGCTGACGCGGTCGCTGCTGACGGACAAGGACGTCGACAGCGAACGCCAGGTGATCCTCGAAGAGCTGGCGATGGACGACGACTCGCCCGACGACGTCGCCCTGCGCACGCTCGCTCGTCAGCTGTTCGGCGACCACGGTCTCGGCCGGGACACGGCGGGGGAGCGCTCGACCGTGCGCTCGATCCGCCCCGACGACATCCGTGAGTTCTTCGCCACCCGCTACCGCACGGGGAACACCACGGTCGCCATCGCCGGCGACGTCGATCATGACGAGGTCGCCGCCGAGGTCGCCGCGGCGTTCGCCGCGATGCCGGACGGCGACGGTCGCGTCGGCCGTGCCGCGCCTGGCGATGCCCAGTCCGATGTCGCCATCGACGACGACTCCGAGCAGGTCCACCTGGCGATCGGTGGGCGCTCGGTGTCCCGCGACGATCCCGACCGCGAGGCGTTGGATGTCGTCAACCACGTCTTCGGCGGCGGCCTGTCGAGCCGCCTGTTCGACGAGATCCGCGAGCGCCGCGGACTCGCCTACAGCGTGTACTCGGCGCTCAGCTCGTACGCCGACGCCGGCGCGTGGTCGGTGTACGCCGGGGCGATGCCCGAGCACGCCGGGGAGGTCGGCCGGCTGATCTCCAAGGAGCTCGACCGCCTGATCGACGGCGCGATCACCGCCGACGAGCTGGAGATCGCCATCGGCTACCTCACCGGTGCCTACGAGATGGGGCTCGAGGACACCGGCGCGCGCATGTCGCGGCTCGGGGGCATGCTGGCGACGCTCGGCCACGTCATCCCCGTCGACGAGCAGATCGCCCGCTGGGAGCGCGTCACCGCCAGCGACGTCCGCCGCGTCATCGACCGTGTCTACGGCGCGGCGCCACCGGTCACCGTCTGCGTAGGTCCCACCTACGATCGCTGATGCGGCCGGCGAAGGCGCTGGAGCGCCCGCCGTGCCGAACCGGGCCGTCCACCTCTGAACGACGCGGCCCGGCGCGTACAGTCGTCAGATGCGCGTCGGTGTGTCCGGGGCCGGCGGGCGGATGGGGGCCACGGTGTGCCGGGCCGTCACCCTCGACCCCGAGCTCGAGCTGGTCGCGGCCGTCGATCCCGGTGCCGCCGGTGCGACCGTCGAGGGCATCCCCGTCGCCGCTGAACCGCGGGCGTTCGCCGATGCCGGCGCCGAGGTCGTCGTCGACTTCACGGTCGCCGAGGCGGCACGGCGCACCGTGCCGTGGCTCGCCATGCACGGCATCCACGCCGTCGTCGGCACCACCGGGCTCACCGACGACGACCTCGCTCGCTTCGCCGAGGAGTTCGGCGATGGCGGACCCAACTGCGTCGTCGCCCCCAACTTCTCCATCTCCGCCGTGCTGATGATGCGCTTCGCCGAGCTCGCCGCCCCGTGGTTCGACACGGCCGAGATCATCGAGCTGCACCACGACGGCAAGGCCGACGCCCCGTCCGGCACCGCCTTGTCGACGGCCGAGCGGATCGCTGCGGCCAGCGAGCAGTGGGCGCCCGACCCCACCCGTGCCGAGGTGCTCCCCGGCTCGCGAGGCGGCACCGGCCCGGCCGGGATCCGCATCCACTCCGTGCGCATGCGCGGCATGGTCGCCCACCAAGAGGTGATCCTCGGCGCCCTCGGCCAGACCCTCACCCTGCGCCAGGACAGCTACGACCGGGAGAGCTACATGCCCGGCGTCATCCTCGCCTGCAAGCACGTCGCCGAGCACGACGGCGTCACCGTCGGCCTCGACGCGCTGCTGGGCCTCCAGTGACGACAGTACTGGGTCGCCGACGCCGAGCCCAACGCTCGGTTCACGCTGTACACGCGGGGCAACGTCGGGGAGGTCTTCCCCCACGTCATGACCGCACTCACGGGCACGCTGATCGACGACGCCGTCCACCAGGGCCAGACCGAGCTGATGGTCGAGATCGGCGCGCTGCGCCGCCACGAGCTCGTCGGTCCCTCCATCGGGACGGGCGTGTTCGGCGGCTACCTGTACATGAACGGCTCGGCGATGCGCCTGTTCGGCGTGCGCATGCCGGGGATGTCGGCGCGTGACGCCGACGAGCAGGTGATGGGTGAGGTCACCGACCTCCCGCCGTACCGGCGGGCGAAGGGCGACCGCAACCTCCGTCGCCTCGCTGGCGCTGAGCCGGTACGTGCTGACGCTGTTGCGCTCGCCTGACCTCGACGCCGCTCGATCGCGCCCGCGACGATGCCAAGGCGTGGCTGGCGACGATGCCCGACCTCCACGCACAGCGGCGGACGAGCAGCTGCTGACGTGGCTCGACACGTACCCGCCGCGTCAGGCGGCGAGCATGAAGCGGCTGCTTGCAGTTCAGCGCGCATGGCGGCGGCGCCACGGGGGCTGCTCGACCGCTTCCTCGACCGACCTGGCGTGCCGGCGGGGCTGGCGAACCGCATCGTCAGTGGCACCGGCGACGTCGACTCGGCGCAGCTGCCGCAACGACTGTGGACGCTCGGCCGGCTCGTCGCCGCCGATCAGCGCCCTGTCGGCGATGTTCGACGACGGCCTCGACGACATCGCCGACGCGCACGTCAGGCACGCCGTTGCACGCGGCGGTCGACGGCTTCCTCGCCGAGCACGGCCACCGTGGCAGCGACGAGTACGAGCTGGCGACGCCGGCGTGGATCATGGACCCGGCGCCGGTCTACGCGGCGATCGACCGCCTGCGCCACGCGCCGGCCAGACCGCGACCCGGCCGTCGTCGCCGGCCGTCTGGCGGCCGACGCCGACGCTGCGCTGGCCGAGGCCGCTCGCCCTGCTGCCCGGCACCAGCGGCGGATGGTCCGCCGCTGCGCCCTCGTGTCGCGACAGGGATCGATCGCCCGCGAGCGGGCCAAGGACATCCTGGTCCTGGAGAACCTGGGCGCCAGGCGGGTGCTGCACGAGCTGGCGCGGCGGGCCGCCGAGCGCGGCGGGCCGGCAGACGTCCGGCTGGCCTTCTGCGTCACGGCCACCGAGCTCGCCGACTTCGTCGCCCACCCTGCGGACTTCGCCACGGTGATCACCGAACGGGCCGCGCGCCAGCGCTACCTCGACGAGCGCATCCCACCGTCGTGGTTCGAGGGACACATCTCCGATCCGGCCACGTGGCCGCTGCGGGTCGACTCCCAGCCGGGCGCGCCGGCGGCCGGGACGCACGATCAGCGGGATCGCGGTCAGCGGGGGCACGGCGTCGGGGCCGGCCCGCGTCATCCTCGACCCAGCGGATCCGCGTGGGCTCGAGCCCGGCGACGTGCTCGTCTGCCCGATCACCGATCCGTCGTGGACGCCGCTGTTCCTCGGCGCCGTCGCCGTGGTGTGCGACACGGGTGCGCTGCAGAGCCACGCCGCGATCGTCTCGCGCGAGCTGGGCATGCCCGCCGTGCTCAGCGTGCCGGGCATCACCGCCATCGCCGACGGCACGATGCTCCACGTCGACGGCACCAACGGCACCGTGACGATCGGCTGATCAGGCGTCGCGGAGGAACAGCAGGACGGCGGCCACGCGCTTGTTGACCTGCTTCTCCTCGGCGAGATCGAACGCCAGGAAGATCGAGTTGATGTGCTTCTCGACGGTCGCTCGGTGCAGGTGCAACGAGTCGGCGATGGCGTCGTTCGTCTTGCCCTGAGCCATCAGGGCCATCACGTCACGCTCGCGGTCGGTGAGGCGGTGCAACGGTGACGAGCGGGCCTTCGCCTGACGCGAGACCAGGCCGTCGACGACCTCCGGATCGATGACGGATCGTCCGGCGACGACCTCCCTCACGGCCCTGGCGATGGCCCCGTCGTCGTCGCCGATGCGCTCCTTGAGCAGATAGCCGAGCCCGGCCGTGCCGTCCTTCAGCAGCTCGAAGGCGTAGCTGTCGTCTGCGTGCTGGGACAGCACGAGGATGCCGATGCCGGGATGGCGCCGGCGGATCTCGTGGGCCGCCTCGATCCCTTCCATGTGGTGGGTCGGGGGCATGCGGATGTCGGTGATGACGGCGTCGGGCGCCAGCTCGTCGACCCGTGCCAGCAGCTCGTCGGGTGTGTCGACCGCGGCGACGACCTCGAACTCGCCGCCGTACTCGAGGACGGCGCGCACCCCCTCCCGGTACACCTTGTTGTCCTCCGCCAGGACGACGCGCAGTGGAGACGAGCCAACCGGCGAGTCGACCAATCGTGACGTCACACGACAACAGTAGGGGTGAGCGGCAGCTCGGCGACGACGATCGTGCCGCCCGTCGAGCTCGCCTCCACGCACACCGCACCGCCGAGCGCGGCTGCCCGGTCCGCCATGTTGGTGAGCCCGCTCCCTCGCACGATGTCGTCGCCGAGCCCGCGCCCGTCGTCGCCGATGCGCACGACGAGCCGATCGTCCTCGATCGTCAGGCGCACCTCCACCGCGGTGGCGTCGGCGTGCTTGACGATGTTGGCCATCGCTTCGGACGCCACGAAGTAGGCGGCGCCCTCGATGGCCCGATCGAAGCGGCGGCCGACGAGCTCGGGCTCGGCCTCGACCGTGACCTCGAGCGGGAGTCGCTTCGCCCGGGCGTCGAGGGCGCGCACGATGCCGTGGTCGTCGAGGATCGCCGGGTGGATCCCCTGGGCGATCGCCCGCACGTCGGCGAGGGCGCGGCGGACGTCGTCCTGGGCGCCGGCGATGGTCGCCGAGGCGTCGTCGGGTGCGTCGCCGATCTGGTTGAGGGCCAGCCGCAGCTTGCCGATCAGCGACGCCAGCTCCTGTTGCACGCCGTCGTGGATGTCCCGCTCGATGCGTCGCCGCTCGGCGTCCTGGGCCTCGACGATGCGCGCCCTGGATGCGGCGACCTCGACGGCCTGCCGTTCGATCTGTCGCAAGCGGACCTCGAGCTCGTCGGCCTGACTGACGGTGCGCAGCCGCAGCGCGGCCTCCCGGCCGAGGGCGCCGAGCAGCTGGCGGTCGTGGGCGTTGAGCGGACCTCCCCGCTTGGGTCCGCACTCGAGCAGCCCGAGCTGCTCGTCGTTGTCGATCAACGCGACACGTGCTGCTGCAGGCGGGTTCGCCTGCCGGTCGATGCCGGCCACGGCGACGACCGGCGCCGGACCGGCCGTCGACGCCCTGGCCCAGCGCAGCCGGACAGCGCGCCGAGACGTGGCGACGAGCAGGTCGAGCAGGTCGGCGCGGCTGGCGTGCTCGGCCGCCGCGCCGAAGGTGTCGATGAGCTGGGCGTCGCTCCCGATCTCGCCGAACAGCCACCGGTCGGCCGTGCGCTCGAGCCAGTCGCGGACGGGGAGGAACAGGGCGGCGACGGTGAGGATGGCGGCGAACGCCGGCGCGGCCGGGATGATCGCCGCGGTCGTCGCATCGGCGGCGAACCAGGCGACGCCGGCGGCGGCCCCGAGGATCGACACGAGGCTGACGCCGACGCTGACCCTGCGCACCGCTGCCGCGGCGTCGCCGAGCTCGGGCTGGACGATCGTGGCTGCCACGCCGGCCGTCACCGCGGCCCAGGCGACCGCGCGGGGCAAGCTGACCAGGAACCCGTCGCCGACGTCGACGAGGCCGAGCATGCGGACGAGTTGGGTCACGGCGACGACGCCGACGCCGGCCACAAGGCCGAGGGCGAGCCAGCGCATGCGTCGCCGCTCGTCGATGCTGGCGCCGAACAGCGACCAGACCAGGAAGCCGCCGGCGAGCACGGGGCCGAGGGCGAGCGCCAGCAGCAGCGTCTCGCCGCGGTCGCCGAGGAACGTCAGCGACGGCACTTGCAGCGGCGAGATCGCCGGCAGTGGCCGTGGCTCGACCGTCGGATCGACGGCGATCCCGAAGGCCACCGCTGTCGCCACGCCGGCGACGGCGGCGAGCGGTACGACCTGCCGAGCGGCGCGCGGCCGCAGCAGGGTCGCCAGCATCCCGCCGGCGAGCGCAACGGCGGCGACGTCGAGACCGGCACCCACCGAGCTGAGCAGGTCTCGGCCGCCAGGGGGGTCGGTGAGGTGCAAGGCCTCACCGACGATGGTCGCGGCGACGACCAGCGTGGCCGACGCAAGCGGAACGAGCCCACCGCGGCGGACGGCGACGAAGCGGGCGGCGACCAGCCCTGCGGCGACGGCCGGGACGAGGCCGACGACGACCCACAGCCGTGCGCCCGCCGCACCGTCGGTCCAGTCGTCGCCGCCGGCGGGTGCCCGCATCCGCCCGGCGAGACCGAAGGCGACGACGAGGCCGGCCACGCACGCCAACGACAACAGCCGTTCCGCGAGGGAGGCCCTGGTCATGGGACCATCATCACCGCAGGCAGCGCGCCCGTCCACCATGCTGACCGGCACGACCTGATGGTGGTTTTCCCTACTGAATGCGGACGTTTGAATGCGGCCGCCGAAGGCGCTGGAGCGCCCGGCGTGCCGAACCCGGGGTTCACCTCTCAACGACGCGGCCCGCCGGCGGGGCATTCACTTCTCAATGACGCGGCCGGCCGCCTCTAACCTCCCGTGTGGAGGGAGATGATGCTGCTCGTCACGCGCGTGGACCATCGGCGGGTGCTCGTGCTCGGCCTCGCCGGGCTCGTCCCGGCGGCCCTGGTGACGCTGCTGCTCGTCCACCAGCCCTCGATCGGTGTGCGGCGCCTCTATCCGTTGCTGCGCGGGCCGCTGGCGTTCATCGGCCTGGCGATCGCCCTGGTCACCGCCGTCACCTGGGCGACCACCCCGAACCGATTCACCAGGCAATCGCTGTGCGGTCTGGCGTGGGCCGGCGTGACGGCGATCCTGTGCATCGGACCGTTCCTCGAGAGCACGCCGCGCGCCCGGCTCTACGCCCTCGAGCTGACGACGGGCGACGTCGCCTGGGCGACCAGGCGGGCCGGGTCGGCGCCATCGCTCGTCGGCGAGGACCTCGTCGTGACCGACACCGATGCGCGCGAGCTCGTCGGCCTCGACCCGGCGACGGGTCGCGAGCGGTGGCGACGGCGTGTCGCCTCGACGGGCGGGGCGGCGGAGGACGCCGGCTCCGGATCGGTCCACGTGGTGGACGGCGTGCTGGAGGGTCCCGGCTGGTCGCTTCCCTTCCCGGGCGAACGCGTCGTCGCCGTCGTCGTCGACGACGACGTTGCCTACGCCTACGCCGTCGCGCCCGGCGCCGACGGGGTCGACGCCGCGTCGATCCGCGCCGTGGACGTCGCCGACGGCGACGCTGCGGTGGTTGAGCAGCCTCCCGTCGTCGGTTGCCGCGGCAGCCGGGGCGGTGACGATCGACGCCGACTCCGACGCCGTGGTCGTCGCCGGTGGCGAGCGCATCGCCGCCCTCGACGCACACGACGGGTCGCAGCGATGGACCGCCAGCGTCGCCTCGCTCGGCAAGAGCCGCGGCTATGCCCTGCCGGGCAGCGTCCAGCACGTCACCATCGCCGACTCGCTGGTCTTCCTGTCCACGACGCCCGACGGCTGAGCGGGCCGACCCGACCTGCGGCCACCGGGTTTTCCCTACCGCCGGGTGCGGTGGATGGCCGCCAGATCCGCTGGCCTCCTTGGTCGTCCGGCGCAGCCCGCTCGCTCACGATCGACCCATGCTCGCAACGACGATCAGGGCCCGCCTCGCTCCCACCGGCGACGACCTCGAGGAGCGTGCCTCCTGGCGGATCAAGACCGCGCTGGATCCTCGGCGGCTGGGCAGTTCTGTCGGCGATCTCCGCCGTCGGCACGGCGCTCACGCCGGCACTGCTCGCCTTCCCGATGGTGCTCGTGGCGTTCACGCCCCGGCTGCCCTTCCTGGTCCTGGCCGCGACGTCGGCGAACCCGGTCCTCTTCTTCGGGATCGCCCTGCCCCGGATGCTCGTCGCCGATCCGATCCACATCGCCCTCGGCCGCCGCTACGGCGGACGCTTCGTGCCCAAGCGGGCGCGCAACCTGATGGCCCGCCTCGGGCTGGTGGGCGTGGCGCTGCGGCCGACGAGCAAGGTGCTCGCTGCCGCCGGAGCCTGCAAGCTGCGCACGTCGCGGGTCCTGACGGCCGATGTCGTCGGAACGGTCGGCCTGCTGGCGAGCATCTACGTCACGACCAGCACGGTCGTCGGCTGATGCGATCGAGGACCGACCCGTCCCGCCCGCCCTGCTGCGGCGCTCGCCACCGCCGCCATCGGGCTCGGATGGCGCGGCGCCGACTGGCCGGCGCAGCTGCTGCGGGTCGAGCTGGTCGAGTCGGCCGGGCCGGCGATCTGGAACAACCTCTGGTTCGCCGGTCACCACACGCCCGGGTACGGCGTGCTCTTCCCGGTGCTCGGCGCGGCGGTCGGACCGGCGGCCGTCGCCATCGCCAGCTGCATCGCTCGCCGCCTGGTGCTTCCACGACCTGGTGCGCGGTCACGGCCGGCGCGTTGGGGGCGAGCCTGCTGTTCGCCGCCGGGACCGTCGTCAACGTCGCCGTCGGGCGGCTGACGTTCGCCCTCGGGCTCGCCGTCGCCCTCGCTGCGCTCGTCGCCGTACGTCGCGGCCGCAACGTCGTCGCCACGATCCTCGTCGTGGCGACGGCGCCAGCCAGCCCGGTCGCCGCTGTCATCCTCGCCCTCGCGCTTGACAGCGTGGTGGCTGACACGAGCGGCACCTGGCGGTTGGCGATGCTCGCGGCGCTGGCGCTGGTGCCGGTCGGCGGCCGCCGCGGTGCTGTTCCCGCAGGGCGGCCAGTTCCCGTTCCGCGCCGGTGCGCTGGCGTGGACGCTCGCCGCAGCGGCCATCGTCGCCGCTCCTGACGTCCGCAGCGCGTCGTCCGCACCGGTGCCCTGCTCTACGCCGCGGTGTGCGTCGCCGCGTTCCTCGTCGCCAACCCGCTCGGCGCCAACGCCACCCGTCTCGGCATGTTCGTCGCCGCCCCGCTCATCGTGCTCACCGCACGCCGCATGCGGGCGCCTGCGGTGCTGATCGCCGTCGCTGCGACACTCTGGTGGCTGTGGTCCCCGGCGCTCGACGGCATCGTCCGCGCCGGGCGCGATCCATCGACCGCGGTCGAGTACCACCTGCCACTCGTCGCCGCCGTGCGCGCTCAGGGCGGCTCAGCCCGCCCGCATCGAGGTCGTCCCGACGCAGCGCCACTGGGAGACGGTGCACGTCGCCGTCCCGGCTCCCGCTCGCCAGGGGCTGGGAGCGTCAGCTGGACATGGGTCGCAACGCCCTCTTCTACGGTGCCGAGCTCGACGCCGGAGGCGTACCACGAGTGGCTGCGCGAGCACGCCGTGCGGTTCGTCGCCCTCGCCGATGCGCCGATCGACCCGTCAGGGGTGCACGAGGCGCGCTTGGTCGGCGAGCGGCCTGCCGTTCCTCGAGCCCGTGTGGCGCGACCGACACTGGCGCCTGTGGCGCGTCCTCGACCCCGCGCCACTGGTCGACGGGCCGGCGCGGCTCGTCGCCCTCGGTCCCGAGCGCATCGTGCTCGACGTCGACGGCGTCGGCGCCCGTGCTGGTGCGCGTCGCGGTGGATCGACGCACTGGTCGCTCGATCGGGCCGGGTCCGTCGTCGCCGAGCCCCGGCGGGTGGACGATCGTCGACGTCCACGCAGCCCGGCCGGGTCACGCTGCGCGCGGTCGTCGCCCGCAGCCTCCCGGTCGTCGCCGCCCTGGACAGGTGCGATCGATGAGCCGGCGTCAGCCGAGCGAGCCGAGGGCAGCGTCGTAGTCGGGTTCCTGGGCGATCTCCGGGACCTGCTCGGTGTACACGACCTCGCCGTCGCCGTTGACGACGACGACGGCCCTCGACATCAGCCCGGCCATCGGACCGTCGGCGATGGTGACCCCGTAGACCTCGCCGAAGTCGCTGCGGAACGTCGACGCCGACGTGACGTTCTCGATCCCCTCGGCGCCGCAGAAGCGCCCCTGGGCGAACGGCAGGTCCGCCGACACGTTGAGCACGGCGACGTCGTCGCGCCCGGCGGCGCGCTCGTTGAACGCCCGCACGCTCGCCGCGCAGACGCCCGTGTCGATGCTCGGGAAGATGTTCAGCACGAGGTTCTTGCCGGCGAAGTCGCCGGCCGTGACGTCGCCGAGCGTGCCGCCGGTGAGCGTGAACGCGGGCGCGGGGGAGCCGACCGCCGGGAGCTCGCCGACGGTGTTGATGGGATTGCCGCGCAACGTGATCTGAGCCATGGGCTCGATCCTACGAGCCGCTGCCGCGACGGACGTTGCGCACGTTGACCAGCACCACAGCGGCGATCGACAGCCCGACGACCCACCACTGGTAGCGCTGCACGAACCCGAGGATGTCGAGCAACTGCGACTCGAACGTCTTGGCCAGCCACCAGATCAACGCCAGCCGGGCAGCGATGCCGACGGCGAGGAGGACGGCGAGGCGTGCCGGCGGCGTGCGGTGGATGCCGGTGAGCACGCCGACGATGTTGCTGCCGACGAAGAACGGCACGAGCCCGACCTCGGCCTTGGCGAACCCCCGGTTGTAGGTGTCGAGTGCGTCGTGGCTCACGCCGAGGTAGCGGGTGAACCACGACAGCGCCTGCTCCCGGTAGGCGCGACCGACGAGATGGCAGACGACGAAGGCGACCGCCAGCCGGCAGGTGGCCACGACGCACGTACCACAGCGGTGAGATGCCGCCGGCGATGGCCAGCACGAGGTAGCGCTGGCGTGACGAGAGGGCGAGCAGGCCGGCCGGCCGTCGGGTCGACCATCTCGCCCAGACGACGTTGGCGACGTTGGTGCAGATGACGAGGCCGACGAAGGCGACGAGCGTCAGCGGCGCCCACCACGGCGGGGCGTGGGGAGCCGGCTCGACCTCTGCGCCCGCGTCACCCGCTCGCTCCCGCACGGGGCGACGCTATCGCGTGACGGGGGTCAGTCGCCCTCGGCGATGCACGCCTGCACCGCGGTCTGCGCGTCGAGCAGCTCCTGCGACGGCTGCCCGCCGATGAACTGGACGACGAGCAGTTCGGCGACCATGGCGTCGGTGATGCTCTCGCGGAAGCAGTCGACCTCGTCGTCGGGGGCGTCGGCGGCCTCGGCGAACAGGTCGATCAGGCTCGGGCACGCCTCGAGGGCGCTCTGCATCGACGCCGCGTTGGCCTGGTCGATCTCCAAGCCGAGGTCGGCAGGCGAACCAGCCGTCGCGAAGTCCTCCGGCGTCACGCCGCTGGCCTCGAGGCGTTCGACGCCGACCGCGTCGACGAACGCCTCTCCGACGCACCTGGCGCTGTCCTCGTCGCCGCCGATCTCGGTCGACCAGGGCGTCGACGTACTCGTCCGCCTCGTAGGTCTCGCCGGACGCCGTGCCGCCGGACTGCGGTGCCGGTCGTCGCGGTGTCGGCCGGTGCGGTGTCGACCGGTCGCGGTGCCGACGCCGGGTCGGTGACGGCGGCCGTCACGTCGGTGTCGTCGTCGGCCGAGTCGTCGTCGTCGCCGCACGCGGCGAGGGCGAGGAGCAGGACGGCGGGCACGGCGAGCAGGCGGGCGCGGCGGGGGGAGCGCTGGTGCATGGCCGCAGGTCTATCCGGTTCGCAGGGCGAACGCACCGGGGAGTGCTCCCCGTGAAGGTATTCGCGCCGTCCGGCCGGGATCGAGACTTCCATGGCGTCATCGCGGCGAGCGGGCATGCGGGCAGGTTCGGACGACCTCGTGATCGGGGTCGGGGTCACCGTGCCCACGCTCGGCGGCCGCTCGGTTCCGTACGTCGACCTCGACAACGCAGGGGCGACGCCGACGTTCCGGGCGGTGCTCGACGCCGTCGAGGAACTGCTGCCGTACCACGCCAGCGCACATCTCGGGTCGGGGTTCAAGTCACGGCGCACCAGCGAGGCGCTCGACGATGCCCGGGCGACGATCGCACGGTTCGTCGGCGCCGACCCCGGTCGCGACGTCGTCGCCTTCACCGCCGACACCGCACAGGCAGTCAACGTCCTCGCCGGCTCCGTCACCGCGACGGAACGTCCTGACGGGACGCTCGACCTCGACGACGCTCGACCGCCGGCTGGCAGGCAACGCCGTGCTCGTGGTGCCGGGGGCGTCGAGCGTCACCGGCGTCATCCACCCGGTCCACGACATCGCTGCCCGCGTGCACGCCGTCGGTGGCCGCATCCTTGTCGATGCCTCCCACCTTGCGGCGCATCGCCCGATCGACATGCTCCCGCACGCCGACGCCCGCCACCTCGACTTCGTCGCCCTGTCGTCGCACACGATGTACGCCCCGTTCGGCAGCGTCGCGCTCGTCGGGCGCGGTGACAGCGTGCCGTCCGACGTCGACGAGCGCAGCCAACGTGGTCGGCGCCATCGCTCTCGGCGCGGCTGTCCGGACGCTCGAACAGCTCGGGATCGACCGCATCGCCCGGCACGAGGCGGCGCTGCTGAACCAAGCGACCGAGCGCCTCGCCAACGTCCCCGGGCTGCGCCTGCACGCACCATCGCCGCGGGACGTCGATCGCGTCGGCATCGTGCCGTTCACGCTGGACGGCGTCGACCACGATCTCGTCGCCGCCATCCTCGACCACGAGCACGGCATCGGCGTGGGCCGTGGGGCGCACGGGATGGTGCGCATCAGCTTCGGCTGTTACAGCGACGCCCGCGACGTCCACCGGCTGGTCGGCGCGCTGCACCGCATCGCGGCCGGAGAGATCGCCGGGAGGTACCGCAGCCACGGGCCCGGCGACTGGCGGCCGCAGCGGTCGCGCGTATCGTCGGTTGCATGAAGGGGTTGATGCAGGACGTTCCGCTGACGGTGAACCACATCTTCGGACGTGCCGAGCAGTACTTCGGGCACAAGGGTGTGACCACGGCGACGGCGGGCGGGCGTGAGCGGGTCGACTACGCCGACTGGGCGCGCCGCACCCGCTTGCTCGGCGGTGTCCTCGACGACCTCGGCATCTCCGCCGACGGCCGTGTCGCCACGTTCGCCTGGAACACGGCGCGCCACCTCGAGCTGTACTTCGCCGCGCCGTGCAGCGGGCGGGTGCTGCACACCCTGAACATCCGTCTGTTCCCCGAGCAGCTGACGTACATCGTCAACCACGCCGACGACGAGGTGATCTTCGTCGACCGCTCGCTGCTGGCCCTGCTCGCCCCGCTGCTGCCGACGTTCGAGCGGCTGCGCCACCTCGTGCTGATGGACGATGGGAAGGGCGAGATCCCCGACGACCTCGCCGGCCACGAGCTGCTCGACTACGAGACGCTGCTCGGCGCCGCATCGCCGGTCGAGTTCGCCGTCGACGACGAGTCGCGGGCGGCGAGCATGTGCTACACGAGCGGCACCACCGGCAACCCGAAGGGTGTCGTGTACAGCCATCGCAGCACGTTCCTGCACACGATGGGCGTGCTGACGGCCGACTCGCTCGGCGCCCGTGAGTCCGACCGGATCCTGCCGGTCGTGCCGATGTTCCACGCCAACGCGTGGGGCCTCGCCCACGCCGGCGTCGCCGCCGGCGCCGACCTGATCATGCCCGGTCCGGATCTGTCGGGGAAGGCGATCGCCGACCTCGTCGTCGACGAGCGGGTCACGGTCGCCGCGGGTGTGCCGACGATCTGGATGCAGGTGCTGCCCGAGCTGAAGGGTCGCGACACGTCGCACCTGCGGGCCATCCCGTGCGGTGGCTCGGCCGTGCCGCGCGCGCTGTCCGAGGCCTACCGCGAGCAGCTCGGCCTGCCGATCCTGCAGGCGTGGGGGATGACCGAGACGAGCCCGGTGGTGTCCGTCTGCCACCTCGACGCCGACCAGCGCTCGCTGCCCGACGACGAGCAGGCCGACCTGCGCACCGGCGTCGGTCGGGGGTCGTTCGGCGTCGAGTGCCGCGTCGTCGAGCCGGACACGCTGGAGCCGCTCCCGCACGACGGGACCGCCAGCGGGGAGCTGCAGTGCCGGGGACCGTGGATCGCGTCGACCTACTACGACGACCCGCGGGCGGGCGACAGCTTCACCGACGACGGCTGGCTGCGCACCGGCGACGTGGCGACGATGGACGAGCGCGGCCGCATCCGGCTCGTCGACCGGACGAAGGACCTGATCAAGTCCGGCGGCGAGTGGATCTCGTCGGTGGAGCTGGAGAACGAGCTGATGGCCCACCCGCAGATCCGCGAGGCGGCGGTCGTCGGGGTGCCCGACCCGAAGTGGTCGGAGCGCCCGCTGGCGTGCGTCGTGCTCGAGCCCGGCGCCGAACTGACCAAGCAGGAGATCCTCGACTTCCTCGCCCCGCGGGTCGCCAAGTGGCAGATCCCCGACGACGTCGAGTTCATCGACGAGGTCCCCAAGACCAGCGTCGGCAAGTTCTCCAAGAAGACCCTCCGCGAGCGCTTCGCCACCGCTGACCTCCGAGGTTCCGCCAGCGATCTGGGGGTTGACGGTGAGACAGTTGATGTCTTAGTGTCTCACGGGTGGAGTCGGCGGAGGTGCGGGTGCTCGATGCCGCGCAGCAGTGCTGCGAGCGGTGGGGGATCGCCAAGGTCACCATCGACGACATCGCCACTGCCGCCGGCGTGTCCCGGGCGACGATCTACCGCATGTTCCCCGGCGGCAAGGACGTGCTGTTCGAGGCGCTGCGCGTGCGCGAGCTGGAGGACTTCTTCACCGTCCTGCGCGCCCAGGTCGAGGACACCCACTCGCTCGAGGACCTGCTCGTGCGCACCGTCGTCGTCGCCACCCGCGAGCTGCGCGCCGACGACCACCTCGCCCTGATGCTGGCGTCGGAGCCGGGCACGATGCTCGGCCAGCTCACCGTCGAGGGTGTGCCGCGGATCATCCGCATGGCCACCGCCTTCATCGCTCCGCTCGCCGACCCCTACCTCGACCGGGCCTCGTCGCGCGCCCTCATCGACCTGCTCGCCCGGCTGACGATCTCCTACTTCCTCGCCCCCAGCGACACCGTCGACCTCGGCGACGAGGCATCCGCCCGCCAGTTCCTCACTCCCGATCCTCCACCCATTCACCCAACCGCAAGGAGCAATCCCGTGACCGTCACCCATCGCGACAACGAGGAGATCCTCGGCCGCGCCGAGCTCGACGACCTCGAGGCGATCCTCGCCGTCACCAACACCGACGTCGACGAGGTCATCCACACGGTCAAGGACAACGCCGACGCGCTGTTCACGTGGGACTACTCGCTGGCCCGCCCGCAGCTGCGCAAGCTGTACGAGAAGGGCAAGACCGGGCAGTGGAACGCCTCGACCGACCTGCCCTGGGACACCGAGGTCGACATCGAGGCGGTCGTCGCCGGCGACCAGCTGGCGATCCTCGCCGGGCTCGACCCGAACCACTACGACGGCACGGTGCTCGAGAAGTGGGGCGACAAGGAGTGGCTCCAGTTCGGCATCGAGAACCGTCGCTGGACGCTGTCGCAGTTCCTCCACGGCGAGCAGGGCGCCCTGCTGTGCACGGCCAAGATCACCGAGACCGTGCCGTGGTACGACGCCAAGCTGTACGCCTCGACGCAGGTCGTCGACGAGGCCCGCCACGTCGAGGTCTTCGCCCGCTACCTCGAGGAGAAGCTGGGCGGCGGCTACCAGGTCAACGCCCACCTGCGGATGCTCCTCGACGACATCATCAACGACGCCCGCTGGGACATGACCTACCTCGGCATGCAGGTGATGGTCGAGGGCCTCGCCCTCGCCGCCTTCGGCTTCATGCACCAGCTCACCGAGGAGCCGCTGCTCAAGCAGCTGCTGCGCTACGTGATGAGCGACGAGGCCCGCCACGTTGCCTTCGGCGTGCTGTCGCTGAAGGAGGTCTACGAGGGCATGACCGACGCCGAGATGAAGGACCGCCAGGAGTTCGCCTACGAGGCCGCGGTGCGCATGCGCGACCGCTTCATGTCCCAGGAGGTCTGGGAGCGCCAGGGCATCAACCCCAAGGACGTCCTGCCAGTCGTGCTGCGTGACCCGACCCGCGACATGTTCCAGCAGATGCTGTTCTCCAAGATCGTCCCCAACTGCAAGAAGCTCGGCCTGCTCGACCGCAACGACAAGTGGTTGCGCCACCGCTTCGAGGAGATGGGCGTGATCCAGTTCGAGGACCTCGAGGACACCGGCGAGGAGTACATCAAGTTCGAGCTCGGCTCCGAGGTACCCACACCCTGAAGGACTCCTGGGACCCCGCGCAGTACGAGCGCTTCGCCGCCGAGCGGGCACAGCCGTTCTGGGACCTTGCCGCGCTCGTCGAGCAACGTCCGATCCGCACCGCCGTCGACCTCGGGTGCGGCACCGGTGAGTTGACCGCCGCGCTGGCCGCCCGGCTCGGCATCGGGTCGATGGTCGGCATCGACTCGTCGACGGCGATGCTCGACAAGTCTGCGGCCCACGCCGGTCCACACGTGCGTTTCGACGCCGGCGACCTGGCGACGTGGACCGCCGCCGGCGACCACGACCTGGTCGTCGCCAACGCCAGCCTGCACTGGGTGCCCGACCACCCGGCCGTGCTCGCCCGGTGGTGGGCCGCGCTGGCACCGGGCGGGCAGCTCGCGGTCCAAGTGCCGAGCAGCGCCGACCACGCGTCGCACCTCGTGGCCGTCGAGGTCGCCAGCGACCGAGCCGTACCTGTCGGCGATGGGCGGGCAGTCGCCGTCCGACCCCGTCGCCGACAACGTGCTGCGTCCGGAGGACTACGCCGTCCTGCTCGACGAGCTCGGTGCCGCGCGCCAGCACGTGCGGCTACAGGTCTACGGCCACCTGCTCGACCGGTCGTCCGACGTCGTGGAGTGGCTCAAGGGCACGTCGCTGACCCGCTTCGCCAAGGCCATGCCGGAGCGACGTCTACGAGCGGTTCCTCGACGAGTACCGGCGTCGCCTGCTCACCGCGATCGGCGACATCGCCCCGTACTTCTACCCGTTCAAGCGGATCCTGTTCTGGGCCGTCAAGGCCTGAGCACGTCGGGTCCGCCGGCGAGCGTGCCATGGCGGTCGAAGCGGTGCTTGGCAGCCAGCAGGCGTTCCCACTGGTCGCCGTAGTGCACGGCCCAGTCGTCGACGTCGAGGCGGATCGCGCTGATCGGGTACTGCGAGCCGCCGAGCTGCTTGCACAGGTCGTAGAGCTTGCGGTTGTACTTCAGCACGGGCTCGACGTCGGACCCCGGCGGCAGTGAGCGCAGCGGGTCGAAGCCGATGCCGAGCTCCTCGTCCGGCGTCCGGAACAGCGGGCGGGTGAACCGCGACCAGCGCATCGGGATCAGCAGCAGGCTGAAGGCGTCGCCGGGAACGATCGGGACGATCGTCCGCTGCACCTCCTCGAGGAACGTCTGCGCGTCGGACATCGGCACGAGGAGGTCGCACCACGGGTTCGGCCGCGTCGGCAGGTTGGTCGGCACGCGACTCGACCAGTCGAGGAAGTCGAGGTCGGTGATCAACGTCTGCTCGGGGACGTGTCCGAGCCCGGTCAGCAGGGCGACGTCGTCGGGCGGGTCGTCGCCGTCGTGGAAGCCGATCGCTTCGAGCAGGTAGAGCCACTTGCCGGGAGCGGTGGGGATGATGAACGACTCCATCTGGTCGAACCGCTCGTCGTCCATCAGCGTGGTGAGGTCGGCGAGCAGCTGGTCGAGGCTCGGGTAGATGAGGTCGTAGAGGCGCACCGTCGTCGGCGCCGGCACCAGCCGCAGTGTCGCCTCGACGATCACGCCGACCTGGCCCTGGCCGGCGAGCAGCATCTCGAACAGCTCGCGGTGGCGGTGTGGCGAGCAGCGCACGATCCGTCCCTCGCCGGTGACCGCGAGCAGTTCGACGACGTGGTCGATCTGGGCGCCGGCACGGAACGACATCGCCCCGATCCCGCCGACCGACAGCGTGCCGCCGACGGTCTGGCCGATGTAGTCGGGGAGCACCGGTGGCATCAGCCCGGCTGCGAGCGTCGCCGGCAGGACGGTGTTCCAGCGGCAACCGGCGCCGACGGTGATGCAGTCGCCGGCGATCGGTCCGACGTCGTCGAACGTCGTCAGGTCGAACACGATCGCCGCGTGGTGCTGGGACTGCCCGAACACCGTGTGCGCGGCGCCGCGGCCGACGACGCGGATCCCGTGGCGCCCGGCGAAGCGGAGCATCCGCGAGATGTCCTCGACCGAGCCGGGCCGCAGGACGGCGACGGGCTCCTCGCTGACGATCTGACCGAAGTCCTGGGCGTAGGAGCGGCGGGTCGCCTCGTCGAGCAGCAGCGAGCCGTCCAGGCGGGGGAGCTTGTCGAACGGCGAGCCTGTGCCGCCGTCCGCCGAGGCCGTGACCCAGGTGCCGAGGCCGCCGTGGAATCCGATGACGGCGGCCCCGGCAACCGCCTTCATCGCTGAGGCGGTGAACGTTCGGCGGCTGAGTGGCGCCGGATGGGGGGAGGTGTCAGACACAAGGGTCGATTCGACACGTCGGGCCGCGAGGGAGTCTTGGAGAACAGCTGACCTTGTGGCTGGAGAGCGTGGGTCTCCCTGAGCGCGTCGTGACGCCGAAGTAGCCTCGTGGCATGGCACGTTTCGGCAGGGTGCTGACGGCGATGATCACGCCGTTCACCGACGACGGCTCGCTCGACGTCGACGGGGCGACCACGCTCGCCCGCTGGTTGCAGGAGCAGGGCAACGAGGGGCTCGTCGTCGCCGGCACGACGGGCGAGGCGCCGACGCTCACCGACGCCGAGAAGCTCACCCTCTGGGAAGCCGTCGCCGACGCCGTGACGATCCCGGTGATCGCCGGCTCGACCACGGCCGACACGGCGCACTCCGTGCATCTCACGGCGGAGGCCTCCAAGCTCGGCATCGCCGGCGTGCTCGCCCTGTGCCCGTACTACAACCGGCCGTCGCAGGCCGGCATCGAGGTCCACCTCCGCGCCGTCGCCGAGGCGTCCGACCTTCCTGTCGTCATCTACGACATCCCGATCCGCACCGGACGCAAGGTGTCGACGGCGCTGCTCGCCCGCCTCGCCCACGAGGTCGACAACATCGTCGGCGTCAAGGACGCCGCCGGCAACCCGGCCGAGACAGCACGCCTCGTCGCCGCCGCACCGGATGGCTACGAGGTGTACAGCGGCGACGACGCGATGACCCTCCCGCTGCTCGCCGTCGGCGCCGTCGGCCTGATCGGCGTCGCCACGCACTGGGTCGCCACCGACGTCGTCGAGCTGTTCGACCGCTGGGAGGCCGGTGACACCGCCGGCGCCCGGCAGGTCAACGACCGGCTGCTCGAGAGCTGGGCGTTCGAGACCGGCGACGAGGCGCCCAACCCCGGCCCGGCCAAGGCGATGCTGCGCCACCTCGGCCAGCCCGCCGGCCACTGCCGCCCGCCGATGGGCGCCGACCCGCCGTGGCTCGCCGACCGCGCCGCCGAGGTCCACGCCAGCCTGGTCGCCGCTCGTGGTAGCCCCGACATCTGGGCGGGAATCGTTTCCGGGCGGGATTCTTCCCGGAATCCGCAACAGATCCCGCCCAGATGGGTCCCGCCCAGATTGGGGAGTGCCATGGCTGAGTCCGTGCGGATCGTGTTCCTCGGTGGGTTCGGGGAGATCGGGCGCAACTGCATGGCGGTCGAGCAGGGCACGGGCGACTCCCGGCGGATCCTGCTCATCGACTGCGGGCTGATGTTCCCGGGGCCCGACCTCCACGGCATCGATCTCGTCCTGCCCGACTTCACCTACCTCCGCGAGAACGCCGAGCGCATCGAGGCCATCGCCGCCACCCACGGCCACGAGGACCACGTCGGAGGCATCCAGTACCTGCTGCGCGAGGTCAGTGTGCCGATCTACGGCTCGGCGGTCACGCTCGGGCTCGCCCGCAACCGGATCGAGGAAGCCGGCCTGCTCGGGCGGACCAGCCTCAACCGGGTCGACGACGGCGAGCGGCTGCGGATCGGCCCGTTCGACGTCGAGTTCATCCCCGTCACCCACAGCGTCCCGCACGCCCACGCCATCGCCGTGCACACACCGCAGGGCGTCGTGCTGCACTCCGGCGACTTCAAGCTCGACCTGACGCCGGTCGACGACCGGCGCACCGATCTCGCCCGCATCGGCGAGCTCGCCCGCACCGACGGCATCCGCGTCCTGCTCGCCGACTCGACCAACGCCGAGGAGGCCGGGCACGCCCCGAGCGAACGCAGCGTCGGGCGCGTGCTGCGATCGCTGTTCGCCGAGCACCGCGACCGGCGGATCATCACGGCCAGCTTCGCCAGCCACCTCCACCGCATCCAGCAGATCAGCGACGCCGCCGTGGAGAGCGGGCGCAAGGTCGCCACGCTCGGGCTGAGCATGCGCAAGAACGTGCAGCTCGGCCTCGACCTCGGCATCATCAGCATCCCGGCCAGCTCGTTCGTCGACATCGAGGACATCGACCGCTACCCGCCCGGCCAGGTGTGCGTCATCTCCACCGGTTCGCAGGGCGAGCCGATGTCGGCGCTGGCGCTGCTCGCCCGCGGCGAGAACAAGTTCGTCAAGCTCTCCGAGCACGACACGGTGATCCTGTCCAGCCACGCCATCCCGGGCAACGAGAGCAACGTCAACCGGGTGATGGACGGTCTGCTCAAGGCCGGCGCCGAGGTCGTGCACTCGGGGATCCAGGACGTCCACGCCACGGGGCACGCCCAGGCCGACGAGCTGAAGACGTACCTGTCGATCGCCCGCCCGGAGTGGTACGTGCCGATCCACGGGGAGTTCCGCCACCTGATGGCCAACGCCCGCCTCGGCGAGCTGATGGGCGTCGCCCGCGATCGCGTCATCGTCTGCGAGAACGGCGACGTGCTGGAGATCACCGACCGTGGCGTGGAGATGGCCGGGCGGGTGCCCGCCGGCTACCTCTACGTCGACGGCATCGTCGGCGACGTCGGTTCCGGCGTGCTGCGCGACCGGCGGATGCTGGCGAGCGAGGGTGTCGTGGTGGTGGTCGTCACGGTCGACACGCAGACCGGGAAGGTGCTCGTCGGCCCGGAGATCATCACTCGGGGCTGGGTGTACGCGCCGGAGGCCGAGGATCTGCTCGACGAGGCCTGCGACACGATCGCCGTGGCGGTCGAGGCGGCGCTGGCGTCGGGGGTGCGCGACGTCGAGGCGCTCGAGCGCGACGTGCGACGGGCCGCCGGCAAGTTCGTCAGCGAGCGGACCCGCCGCCGACCGATGATCGTGCCCGTCGTGATGGAGGCGTGAGGCAACGACGCCTGCTCGTCATCGTCATCGCCTTGACGGCATGCGGTGGCGACGACGATGGGGCCCTCACACCCGTGCTCGACGACATCGGCCCGGCGGTCGACCGCGGTCGAGGCCGAGCTCGGCGGGCCGCAACAGTTCTTCGAGATCAACGCCACGCCGCAGCTCGTCAACCTGTTCGTTGCCGTCGACGGGGCGACACAGGTGGCCCCCTACGTGTACGTCGGTGGTGAGTTGGCCCCGGCCGCCGACCCGGCCGGCGCCGATGGTCCGACGTTCGGCGCCGACGCGCTGTCGTTCGACCCCGACACCGTGCTCGATGCCGTCGCGGCCGATCTCCCCGACGCCGACGTGGAGCTGTTCTCCATCGCCGGCGATCCGGTGCAGTACCGCGCCACCGTCCAATCCGGCGACGCCGGCGTCGCTCGAGGTCGTGCTCGCTGCCGACGGCTCGATCCGGTCTGTGACGCCGGTCGGCTGACATGCCGGGGCGCTTCGACACCCCCTTGGTACGGTGAAATCAGCAATGACCACCTGGGGACCATCGAAGCGCCGGACGGCCAAGAGCCGGGCACCTTCGCCGTCCCCGCCGCGCTCACGCCCGCCGGCCAAGAACGACGTCACCGAGTCGGTCGACGATCGCCGGCACGAGTTCATCGGCATCGGGCTGATCATCGCCGGGGCGCTGATCGGCCTGGCGGTCTACTTCAACCTCGCCGGTCCGCTCGGGCGCGCCGTGGAAACGATGCTCGGGTGGTTGGTCGGCCTCGGTCGCTACGCCATCCCCGTCGGCCTCGTCGCCGCTGGCATCGCACTGGTGTCGAAGGGGCACTCGTCGAGCCCCGCCCGGCTGGCCATCGGCTGGGGGATGGTCGCCATGGCGGTCGTCGGCATCGCCCACGTCATCAATGGGCCCGACAGCTTCACCGACCTGGACGACATGTACACCTCGGGCGGCTTCGTCGGTGCCGTCGGCGCCGAACCGCTGCAGGCACTGCTCGCCCCGGCCGGCGGCTTCATCCTCCTGCTCGCCCTCGGCATCGGCGGCGCGCTGCTTGATCACGCGCACATCGGTGAAGACGATGGCCATGCGCACGAGCGCCGGCGTCGGATCGGTCGCCAGGCCGCTCGGCCGGGCGGCCCGCCAGGCGTTGCGCGAGCTCTCGTCGCTCAGCAGCGAGCGCAGCGGCGACGACGACGACCGCACCATCGCGATGGGGCAGGCACGGGCGCTGCCCCCGCCGCAGCTGTACGACGCGGCGGCCGACTTCCCGGACCCGCCGAGCAACGGTCGCTCCGCCAAGCGGGCGCCGAAGGCAGCGCCCGAGGCGCGCGGACCGCAGCTCGGCCCGTGGACGCTGCCGCCGATCGACTTCCTGCACCGCACCGGCGCGCACACCGTCAACCGGGCGGAGGTCGAGGCGCGCGGCCAGGTGCTCGAGGATTCGCTGGCCCAGCACGGCGTGGAGACCTCGCTCGTCGGCATGACCGTCGGGCCGACCGTCACGCGGTTCGAGCTCGAGCTCGGCGCCGGCGTGAAGGTCGCCCGCGTCACCAGCCTCCAGCGCGACATCGCCTACGCCATGGCGGCCACCGACGTCCGGATCCTCGCCCCGATCCCGGGACGGTCGGCGATCGGGGTCGAGGTGCCCAACCACGCCCGTCAGCTCGTCGCACTCGGCGACCTGCTGGTCTCCCCGGAGGCCCGTGCCGCCAGCGGGCCGCTCGACGTCGCCATCGGCAAGGACATCGCCGGCAAGTCGGTGTTCCTCGACCTGGCGACCACGCCGCACCTGCTGATCGCCGGGGCCACCGGTGCCGGCAAGTCGAGCTGCATCAACTGCATCATCACGTCGCTGCTGATGCGCACCACGCCCGACCAGGTGCGGCTGATCCTCGTCGACCCCAAGCAGGTCGAGATGGGGCAGTACAACCGCCTGCCGCACCTGCTCACCCAACCGGTCACCAACCCGAAGAAGGCGGCCAACGCCCTCGGGTGGGCCGTGAAGGAGATGGAGCGCCGCTACGACGTGCTCTACGAGGTCGGCTTCCGCGACGTCGGCGGGTACAACGCGGCGTTCGACAAGGGCGCCCTGGTGGCCGATGGCGACCGGCAGTACGAACGGCTGCCGTACATCGTCGTCGTGGTCGACGAGCTGAACGACCTGATGATGGTCGCCGCGCGCGACGTCGAGGAGTCGATCACGCGGATCGCCCAGAAGGCCCGCGCCGTCGGCATCCACCTGATCATCGCCACCCAGCGGCCGAGCGTGAACGTGATCACCGGCGTGATCAAGGCCAACATCCCGGCGCGCATCGCCTTCGCCGTGTCCAGCCTCACCGACTCTCGTGTGATCCTCGACCAGCCCGGCGCCGAGAAGCTCGTCGGCAAGGGCGACATGCTGCTGCTGCCGGGCAACTCCTCGGTCTCCCAACGCATCCAGGGCTCGTTCGTCGGCGAGGAGGAGGTGCGCAAGGTCGTCGCCCACTGGCGCCGGCAGGCGCCGGAGGTGACATACGTCAGCGGCGTCGAGAGCGGTGGCGCCGACACGGTCGGCGACGACCTCGTCACGTCGAACGCCAACGCCTTCAGTGCGGGGAGCGACGACGACGACGAGGCGATGGTCCGCCAGGCGATGGAGCTCGTCGTGCGCAGCCAGCTCGGCTCGACGTCGATGCTGCAACGCAAGCTGAAGGTCGGCTTCGCCCGCGCCGGGCGGATCATGGACCTGCTGGAGCAGCGCGGCGTCGTCGGCCCGAGCGAGGGCTCCAAGGCGCGGGCCGTGCTGATGACCGTCGAGGAGTTCGAGCTCTCCCAGAACGGGGACTGACCCCAGATAGCGTGGCGCGACGTGTCGCAGCGTTTCTATGTCGAGACGCTGGGCTGCCCGAAGAACCAGGTCGACTCCGACAAGCTGATCGGCACGCTGCTCGCCGGCGGCCTGCGACCGACCGACGAACCCGACGACGCCGATCTCGTCGTCGTCAACACGTGCGCCTTCATCGAGGCCGCCAGGCAGGAGTCGATCGACACCGTGCTGGCGCTCGACGAGCGTCGCCGCGACGGGTCCCGCCTCGTCGTCACCGGGTGCATGGCCGAGCGCTACGGCGACGAGCTGGCCGCCGCGCTGCCCGAGGTCGACCAGGTCGCCGGGTTCGGCGTCCCGCTCATCCCGTCGCCGGCCGGGCGCCGCCAGCTGATCCCGGTGCGTGCCGTCGACGTGCCCGAGCTCGACCTGCTCAACCTGCCGCGGCCGAAGGCGTCGAGCCCGTGGGCGTACATCAAGATCGCCGAGGGGTGCGACCGCTCGTGCGGGTTCTGCGCCATCCCGTCGTTCCGCGGGCCGCAGCGCAGCCGCTCGGTCACGTCGATCCTCGGAGAGGTCGCCGAGCTGCAGGCGCGCGAGATCGTGCTCGTCGCCCAGGACCTCGCCTCGTACGGCAAGGACGTCCCGGGTGAGCTCGGTGCCGGCGCCATCGTCCCGCTCGTCCGGTCGGTCACCGAGCTCGTCGATCGTGTGCGCCTGCTGTACCTGTACCCGAGCGATCTGAGCGACGATCTCGTCGACGCCATCTGCGACTCGGGGGTGCCGTACTTCGACCTGTCGCTGCAGCACGTCAGCAAGCCACTGTTGCGCCGGATGCGCCGCTGGGGCGACGGCGCCCGGTTCCTCCGCCGCATCGACGAGATCCGCCGCCGCGAGCCGGATGCCGCGTTCCGCAGCAACTTCATCGTCGGCTACCCGGGCGAGACCGAGGCCGACCACGACCAGCTGCTGCGCTTCGTCGAGGCCGCCGATCTCGACTGGTGCGGGTTCTTCGCCTACAGCCGGGAGGACGGCACGTACGCCGCCGACCTCGACGGCACGGTGCCCGCCGGGTTGGTGGCCGATCGCCTCGGCGAGCTGTCCGAGCTGCAGGACGGCATCACGGCGCGCCGTCGCGACGAGCTGATCGGCCGGCGCGTCGATGTGCTGGTCGACTCGCCGGGCATCGGGCGCAGCCACCGCGAGGCGCCGGAGATCGACGGTGTCGTCCACGTGCGTGCATGATCTTGCGGTGGGGGAGATCGTGGGCGTGGAGATCGTCGATGCACTCGGCCCCGACCTGATCGCCGCCGGGGCGTCGATCGTCGAGGGTGACGGCTGATGGTCGACCCCAGCGCGCTCGCCACGTGGGCCAACGCGATCACGGTCGGCCGGCTGCTGCTGTCGCCGTTGATGTTCTGGGTGATCCCCGACGACGACCAGGGGGCGTGGATCGCCTTCGGGCTGTGGTTCCTGCTCTGCGTCAGCGATCTCGTCGACGGCGTCATCGCCCGCCGCCACGGCACGACCCGCTCGGGCGCGTTCCTCGACCCGCTCGCCGACAAGGTGCTCGTGCTCGGGGCGATGTTCACGCTCGTCGGCAACGGCGTGTTCTGGATCGTGCCGGTGGCCATCATCGCCGCCCGCGAGTTCATCGTCACGATGTACCGGACCGTCGTCGGCAACCGGGGCGTGAGCATCCCGGCCAGCCGGATGGCGAAGAACAAGACGCTCGCCCAGCAACTCGCCGTCGGCTTCGCCCTGCTGCCGCTCACCGCCGTCGACGCGACGTGGCTCTGGAACGGCCTCTTGTGGCTGGCCGTCGTGCTGGCGGTCTGGAGCGGAGCCGACTACCTCCGTCAGGCCCGCGTCAAGCGGCCCGAAGCCATCCATGCGATGTGACGTCCTGGCGGTCGGCACCGAGCTCCTGCTCGGCCAGATCCACGACACCAACTCGGCGTGGATCGGCGAGCAGCTGGCGGTCAACGGCGTGGCGTCGCTGGCCCAGGTCAAGGTCGGCGACAACACCGGGCGCATCGTCGCCGCGCTGCGCCGCCTGCTCGAGGACGCCGACGCGGTCATCGTCACGGGCGGGCTCGGTCCCACGCACGATGACCTGACCCGCGATGCGCTGGCCGAGCTGATGGGCGTCGAGCTCGTCGCCGACGCGGCTGTCGCCGAGGTCATCCGCCAGCTGTTCGCCGCGCGGGGCCGGCGGATGCCGGAGAACAACCTGCGTCAAGCGCTCGTCCCGGTCGGTGCGACGGTGATCCCGCAGACGCGCGGCACGGCGCCGGGGCTGATCTGTCCGGTCGTCGGCGGCAAGGTGGTCTACGCCGTACCCGGTGTGCCCCACGAGATCCGCGACATGCTCGAACGGGCCGTGCTGCCCGACCTCCGGGCCCGTGGTGGCGAGCCGGGCGTGATCGCCAGCCGCGTCCTGCACACGTGGGGGGAGAGCGAGAGCGGGCTCAACGAGCGGCTCGACGGCGTCATCGAGCGGCTCGACGCCGACGGCGACCCGACGATCGCCTTCCTCGCCAGAGGGTGGAACGGTCTCGACGTCAGGCTGACGACGCGACAGTCCGACGCCGACGTCGCGGCAGCAGTGCTCGACCGGGCGGAGGCGGAGCTGCGCGACCTGCTCGGCCCGCTCGTGTACGGCGTCGACGGCGAGTCGATGGAGTCGGTGGTGCTCGACGTGCTGCGCTCGCGCGGCCTGACGCTCGCCGTCGCCGAGTCGCTCACCGGCGGGCTCGTCGCCGCCCGGCTGACGGCGATCCCCGGCGCCAGCGACGTGCTCCGCGGCGCCGTCGTCTCCTACGCCAGCGAGGTCAAGTTCGACCTGCTCGAGGTGGCGGCCGGTCCGGTCGTCAACGAGGCGGCGGCGGTGGAGATGGCCGAGGGCGTCGCAGCGGTTGCTCGGTGCCGACGTCGGCCTCGCCCTCACCGGCGTCGCCGGGCCGGCCGAGCAGGACGACGTGGCCGTCGGGACGGTGTGCATCGGCGTCGCCCTGCCGTCCGGTTCCCAGGCCACGACGCTGCGGCTCGGCACCGAGCGCGAGCAGATCCGCCAGTTCGCCGTGATCAGCGCCCTCGACCTGCTGCGCCGCCGCCTCAGCCTGTCGACCTGAGCGCTCCCGACAGGATTCGAACCTGCGCACTGCGGATTAGAAGGCCGCTGCTCTGTCCTGACTGAGCTACGGGAGCCGGTTCAGAGCAGCGCAGCTTCTGCTACGCGCTCACGGAGCACGTCCGAATCGGTCGCGGCGCCGTAGCCTGGAACGTTGCTGTCCCCCCGGTTCGTGATCGAGGTTGCTTGGTGAATTTCAAGAAGGGCGAGACCATCATCTACCCCCAGCACGGTGCGTGCATCGTGATGGGGACGAAGAAGATGGAGGCGTTCGGTGAGAAGCGCGAGTACCTCATCCTGCAGACCGTCATCAACGAGATGACGCTCAAGGTGCCCGTCGACATGGCCGAGGAGGTCGGGGTTCGTCCGCCGGTGTCGGCCGACGAGCTCGAGGATCTCGTCGCCGTGCTGTCCAAGCCCGATCCGCGCGTGCCGTCGAACTGGAGCCGGCGCTTCAAGAACCACCAGGAGAAGCTGAAGTCCGGCGACGTCTACCAGGTCGCCGAGGTGGTGCGGAACCTCGCCGCCCGCAACCGTGATGCCTCGCTGTCGGCCGCCGAGCGGACGATGTACGAGCGGGCCCGCGTCAACCTGGTCAGCGAGATCTCGCCGGCGCTCAAGGTGACGGCCGAGGAGGCCGAGGCCTACCTCGACCAGGCGCTCGCCAAGGGCGTGCTCAAGCCGGCCAAGGAGCCGGTGAAGAAGCGCGGAGCAACGCTCAGATTCGCTCCCCGGCGCCGCAGTCGCCGCCCCGTCACCAGCGCACGGCGGCAACCAGGGAACGCCCTAGATGTAAACACACGTGTATACATAAGGTCAATGGCGGGGACACCGAGACTGCCGAGAGCGGCCCGACGCATCCAGGTCGTCGAGGCCGCGGCGGGCGCGTTCCTGCGCGGCGGGTACGACGGCACGTCGATGGACGACGTCGCAGACGCGGCGGGCGTGAGCCGTCTGATCCTCTATCGCATCTTCGACTCCAAGCCCGACCTGTACCGGGCCGTGCTGCAGCGCGCCGCTCGACGGGCTCGCCGAGGCCTTCGCCGGGCTCTCCTCCGACCAGGTGCAGGGAGCGGGGGGCGTCGATGATCATCATGCCGGTTGCGAGAGCTCATCCCGACGGCTTCCGGCTGCTGTGGCGCCACGCCTGGAGCGAGCCGGACTTCGCCGACATGGCCATCGAGTTCCGCAACTACGTGACCAACTTCGCCCGCACCCTGCTCACGGCCTACATCGACGACGAGGTCGTCCTCAACTGGGCGGCGCGGGCTGCCGGCGCCCACCTGATGGAGGCGATCTGCACCTGGCTCGACGTCGGCGATCCGGCGCGCGACCACGAGATCGCCCTGCTGATCCGCAGCGGGATCAGAGCGATGGCCGGCGCCTGGGCGTCAGGCGCCGACTGAGGCCGCCAGGGCGTCGACGATCCGGTCGATCTGCTGGTCCGTGACGACCAGCGGTGGGCAGAACGTCACCGTGTCGGCCCCGATCGCTCGCGTGATCACCCCGCGCTCGGCCATGCGGTCGCGCACGGCGACGGCGTCGTGCGCCGGAGTCGAGGCCGGCCGCCCACACCGCGCCGACGCCGCGCGCCTCGGCGATCGTGCCGTCGGCGGCGAGCGCCGAGAGACCGGCGCCGAGCCGTTCGCCGACGGCCGTGGCCCGCTCGACGAGCCCCTCGTCGCTCGAGGATCGCCAGGTTCGCCAGCCCCGCCGCGCACGCCGCCGGATGCCCCGAGTACGTGTAGCCGTGGCGCAGGACGAAGGCAGGGTCGGCCTCCAGCGACTGGCGGACACGCTCGCCGACGAGGACGCCACCCAGCGGCTGGTACCCGGAGGTGACCGCCTTGGCGAACGTCGTCATGTCCGGCACGACGCCGTAGTGGTCGGCGGCGAACCACGTGCCCAGGCGGCCGAATCCGGTGATCACCTCGTCGAACACGAGCAGCGCGCCGTGGCGGTCGCAGAGCCGGCGCAGCTCGGCGAGATAGCCATCCGGCGGTGGGAACACACCACCGGCACCCTGCACGGGCTCGGTGACCACCGCCGCCACCGGCCGCTCGGCCATCAGCACGGCGATCGGTTCGGGGTCGTCACTCGGCACCTGCACGATCTCCGGGACGAGGGGACCCCACCCCTGCTTGTTCAGCTCGAGTCCCTGGGCGCTCGTCCCGCCGAGGTTGGTGCCGTGATAGCCGCGGTGCCGGCTGATCACCAGCGTGCGCTCGGTGTCGCCGGCGAGGGTGTGGGTGAGGCGGGCGAACTTGATCGCCGTGTCCACGGCTTCGGATCCCGAGCCGCACAGGAACACCCGGGCGTCGGGGATCGGGGGAGCGGGCGACCACCCGCTCGGCCAGCTCGTCGGCCGGCCGGTTGGAGAACGGCTCGAAGCAGGAGTACGCGGCGAGCGTCGAGAGCTGAGCGGCCACCGCGTCGGCGATCGCCGTCCGCCCGTGACCGACGGCGCAGTACCACAGGCTGGCCATGGCGTCGACGTACTCGCGCCCGTCCTCGTCCCACACGAGCGCGCCCTCGCCACGGGCGATGACCGTGAAGTCGGACCGGGCCGGGCGGGTGAAGGGGTGCAGGAAGCGGGGCAGTTCGGCCATCTGGCGACCGTACGCGACGCGCCGACACCGATCTGCCACGCTGAGGCGCGTGTTCGAGGCGACCGTGCTGACATGGAACCTGCACGGGTCCGGCGGGCTGGACGTCGACGCCGTCGCGGCGATCGTGCGGGCGGTCGAGCCGGACGTCGTCGCCTTGCAGGAGGTGCAACGGCGCCACGTCACACGCCTGTCGGCGGCGCTGTCGATCCCGTCGACGCGCTGGGCGTTCAAGCACTGGCCGCTCACCAAGTGGCCCGAGGGGCTCGCCGTGCTGACGCCGCACCGCCTCGTCGGCGCGACGACCTTCCGGCTCCGCCGTGCCCCGTTCTGGTCGTGGAAGCGCCGGGTCGGCATCGACGCCACGATCGACGCCGGACGGGACGACGTTCCGGGTCATCGACGTCCACCTGTCGAGCCACGACGACCCGGCACAGCGCGTGCGGGAGGCAGCGGCGATCGTGGCCAGGGCGGGCGATGGCGGCAGGCGGCGGCGATCATCGTCGGTGACCTCAACGACGGTCCCGAGCACAGCGCTCCCGCCGAGCTGGCCCGACGCCGGCTGGCTCGACGCCTGGGCCGAAGCCAACGGCGCCGTCGGTGGGGCGACGAACTGGACGCGGGGAAGGCGTCTCGGTCGCCCCCCGACACAGCGGCTCGACTACGTGTTCGCCCCTGCCGGCTCGATCGTCGGGGCGTGCACGATCCCTGTCGACGACGACCGCCTCGACCACGCCGCCGACCTGTCCGATCACCTCCCCGTGGTGGCCACGGTGCGCCTGCCATGAGCGAGCCGAGCGAGCGTGAGCGAGGCGTTGCGGACGAAGGTGCGCAAGCTGCTCGCCAAGGCCGAGGCGACCGACAACCCCAACGAGGCCGAGGCGTTCTCCGCCAAGGCCGCCCAGCTCATCGCCGCCCACCGCATCGACCCGTCGCGGCTCGCCGCCGAGCGACGCCGACGGCGACCGCCTCGGCCTGCGTCGCGTGCCGGTCGGCCGTGGCGCCTACGTGCGCGCCCGGTTGGCCCTGCTCGGCGCCGTCGCCGCGGCCAACGACTGCGAGCTCGTCTGGCAGTCGGGACCGGACGGGGCGACGGCGCTGCTCGCCGGCTTCGAGTCCGACCTCGACGCCACGCTCGTGCTCCACGAGTCGCTCCACCTGCAGGCCACGGCGCAGATGGCCGGCCTGCGCCGGCGGCGACGCCGCCGCCACGCAGCGCTGGCGCCGGGCGTTCCTGTTCGGCTTCGCCGCCCGCATCGGCGAGCTGCTCGGCGAGGCCCGCCAGCACGCCGAGGCCGAAGCTCGGGCGACCGGCACGCTGCTGCCCGACCTCCGGTCGCGGTCCGCACGCGTGCGTGAGCACGCGGCCGACTGCGTTCGGTCGCGTCGTCGCCGCCAGCGCGCCGAGCCCGGCGCTGGCCGGTGGGTGGGATCACGGGCGGCGCGCCGCCGGCGGGAGCCGACATCGGCCGTGTCCGGCTCGCCGGTCGCCGGGCGATCGGTCCGTGAGCACGGCAGCCGTCTACGCCGCCGAGGACGCCGCGTTCGGCGGAACCGACCACGACGAGCACGTCGGCGCTCGACCACGATCGCGGAGGTCGTCGCCGGCCTGACGAACGGCGAGTGGTGGCGGTCCTGCGCCGGGCCGCCGGTCGTGCTGCGCATGGCCCGGGCGGGTGCGACGACGTCGACCGCCCGCTCCTCGGGCTCGGCCACGATCATCGTCCACCTCGCCACACCGTCCTCGTCGACCGTCTCCCACGAGCTCGCCCATGCGCTGGCCGGGGTCGCGCAGCGGCCACGACGCGACGTTCCGTGCCGCTCACGTCGACGTGGTCGCGATGCTCGCCGGCGCCCGCGTCGCCGCCCGCCTCGAGCAGGCCTACGCCGCCCACGGGGTGCCGGCGGGTCGCCGCCGCTGGCCCGCGCCCGTCCGTCTCAGCGGGCCCGGCTTCGTGATGACGTGACGCTAGGGTGGCCCGCCATGTCGACGGAGGACACCCGCCTGGACCAGACGCTCGACGTCGACGGTGTGCTCGTGCTGAGCGGCGAGATCGACAGCTACACGACGCCCGACCTGGCCACCCGCCTGGCCGGCGACCCGCCGGTCGAGGTGATCGACCTGTCGGCGATCACGTTCATCGACTCCTCGGGCCTGCGCACGCTCATCGAGGCCGACCAGGTCGCGGCGCGACGCCGGCGGCGCGCTCGTCATCAGGGCGCCGAGCGCTCCCGTCCAGCGCCTCCTCGAGATCAGCGGCCTCGCCGGTCACTTCGACGTCACGTCCTGAGGTCGGGAGCCGTGCGGCTCCTCGTCGGTCGCCAGCTGGCCGTCCACGGACACGGCGTAGCCGAGCTTGGCGTCGCGTTGGATGCGCTGGACGTCGAGCAGGGTCGCCCGCCGGTCGGCGTCCGTCGGCGGGTGGCCGTTGAGCAGGCGCCGCGGGGTCAGCCGGTCGGCGAGCACCTCGTTGAGCTGGGCGGACATCAGGATCACCCGGCTGACGAGGTGGAACCAGCTGAGCAGGGCGAGCACCGTGGCGAACGTGCCGGCGACGTCGCTGGCACCGTCGAGGAAGTGGCGGACGATGAAGCTCGCCAGCAGCTGCAGGGCGGTGAGCAGGACCGCTCCGACGAGTACTCCGGGCAGCAACTGACGCCACGACCGGCGGCGGGCGGGGAGCACGGAGTAGGCCATCGCCGAGCAGCAGGGCGTTGACGGCGACCGTTCCGGCGAGTCCGACCGTGCCCGCCACCCAGCCGACGTCGAACAGCGTGGCGATGTTCGCCATGACCGTCGACAGGCAGATTCCGATCCCGAAGAGGACGAGGAACGCAAGTGCCCTGAGCCGCTTCATGACGAAGTTCGGGCCGCTCGTGGACGGGGACGTCGCCGACGACGTGGAGCCCGTACTGCAGCGCACCCACGGCGGCCAGCCCCGCCCAGAGCGCCGTCGCCAGCCCGATCACCAGCACCCAGCCGCTGCCGGAGATGGTGGCGTCGTCGAGCTCGCGAGCCGATCAGTGGGATCCGGCCGACGGCGCCCTCGATGAGGTCCTCGCGCAGGTCGTCGTTGTCGTCCAGGACGATTCCCAGCACCGTGACGAACACCAGCATCAGCGGGAACACGCTGAAGAAGCAGTAGTAGGAGAGCGTCGCCGCCAGCCGGCTGCCGTCGTGCTCGCCGAAGCGCTTGGACACGGCGATCGGCAGGGCCACGACTGGTTGGCGCTGCTGGAAGCGATCCAGCCGCTCGAGGACCTGCACGGACGTCGGTGTACCACGTCCCACAGGTCGCCAACCGGCGCCGCCGCGCGGCTGTTCGTTTCGTTGCCGCCGCTGCGGGGAAGGCAATGGGCATGACCGGTGAGTTGGCGGCCGCACTCGTGCTCGAGGTCGCCGGCTGCCCCATCGGAGATCCGGTCGGCCCGACGAGCGGTCGTCGCCCACCTCGCCGGGCGGGCCGTGCCCACCGTCATCATCGACGATCTCGAGTTGGTGACCAGCGAGCTGGTCACCAACGCCGTGACCCATTCGCCGCCGGACGCCGCGGTGCGCGTCGAGCTCGAGGTCGCTGACGACGTCGTGCTCGCCGTGTCCAACGTCGGCTCGGCGACCGCCATCCCTCCGGTCGAGGACTGGGAGCTGGCACCCCCGCCGCCGGTCTCGGGCCGGGGCCTGGGCATCGTCCGTCGGCTCTGTGACGAGGTGCTGGTCGAGCAGCGAGGCGATCGGGCGAAGGTGGTGTGCCGTCGAGCGCTGCCGGACGGGGAGCGTTGCCATGACGGCCGGCAACACGATCACGGTGGCCATCATCAACGACTACGAGCTCGTCGTCCGCGGCGTGCAGGCGATGCTCGCCCCGTACGGCCATCGGGTGGAGGTGGTCGATCTCGAGGCCGGTGACGGCCCGATCGGTTGCCGCCGACATCGCCCTGTTCGACACGTTCGCCGGACGACGCCACACACTCAGCGCGGGCAGCGGAGATGGTCCGTGACGGCGACGCCCAGCACGTCGTGCTGTACACGTGGGACGCCGCTCCTGACTTCGTCCGTGCGGCGCGGGACGTCGGCGTGTCCGGCGTCGTGCTGAAGACGCGATCGGCGGATCTCCTCGTCGACAGCCTCGAGCGGATCGTCGCCGGCGAAGCCGTCGGGCTTCGACCACGCCACGCCGAACGGACCGGCGCGCGTCGTCGAGCTGTCCGACCGGGAGTCGGAGGTGCTCGCCCTGATCGCCCGCGGGCTCACCAACGCCGAGATCGCCGACGAGCTGTACCTCTCGGTGGAGACCGTGAAGACCTACGTCAAGCGGCTCTACGGCAAGCTCGACGTGCACAACCGGGCGCAGGCGGCGGTCGCCGCGTCGTCGCACCAACTGATCCCGCGCCGAACGCCTGATTGTCCCCGTTCGGGGGACAGCTGACCCGACAGACGTCCAGCAGACTGACTGCCGTGTCGGCCGTGCCAACGCACCTCGAGGTGGAGGCGACGCTGCGCACGGGGTCATGCCGTCGTGGCCGTCAGCGGCGATCTGGACCTGGCGACGCGCCCCGGAGCTCGAGGCGTTCGTCGGCGGCCCTCGTCCGCGTTCCCGGTGTCGCCCGCCTCGATGTCGACGGACGCGGGCTCGGTTTCGTCGACTCCGCCGGCGTGCACGCGCTGTTGCGATCACGGGCCGAGGCCAACGCCCGCGGGGTCGACTGGTTCGTCGGACCGGCGTCGCCGGCGCTCACGCGGATCCTCGATCTGGCCGCCGTCGGCCGGCTGCACGACGCGTCGATGAACTGACCGAGCCAGACTGTCGTCCGTGAGCCCTCCGTCCGAGCCTGAACCCGTTCGCCTCAGCATCCCGGCAGACGCCCGGTTCCTGTCCGCAGCACGCGTGGTCGCCGCGTCCCTCGGCGCCGAGAGCGGGCTCAGCGTCGACGACCTCGAGGACCTCCGCCTGGGTGTCAACGAGCTGGTGTCGTGCCTGATCGACGCCGTCGAGGACACCGGTCGCATCGACCTCGAGCTGGTCAGTGCCGACGGCTCGGTCATCGTCCGCGGCGAGATCCACGGTGGTGGCGGCGCCGCCGTTGCCGACGAGCTGACCGTGCGCATCCTCCGCGCCGTCGCCGACGACCACGAGCTCGACGGGTCCTCGTTCACCCTCACGAAGGTGTCCTCGCTGCGTGACCAGCACTGACGGTGTCGACGAGGAGGCACTCTTCCGGGAGTTCCGCCGAACGCACAGCCGGCGCGCCCGCAACGAGCTGGTCGAGCGGCACATGGGCCTGGCGGCCCATGTCGCCCGCCGCTTCGGCCGCCGTGGACCGAGCGACGACGACTTGCGCCAAGTCGCCTTCCTCGCCCTCGTCAAGGCCGTCGATCGCTTCGATCCCGAGCGCAACGTGGCCTTCTCGACGTTCGCCGGGCGGACGATCGAGGGGGAGATCAAGCGCCACTTCCGCGATCACACCTGGACGGTGCGGGTGCCGCGTTCGACGAAGGAGACGCACCTCAGGCTGCGCCGGGCGACCGACGAGCTGACCCAGCGCCTGGGGCGCTCACCGTCCGTGCCCGAGCTCGCCGAGCACCTCGGGATCGACGCCGACGAGGTCCTGGAGGGGATCGCCGCCGGCTCCGCCTACTCGACGGCCAGCTTGGACGCCCCGGTGGGCGACGACGGTGAGGGTGCCCGCCAGCTCGGCGCCGACGACGAGGGCTTCGGCCACGTCGCCGACGTCAACCTGGTGGCCGAGCTGATGACGCAGCTCCCCGAGCGTGAGCAGGAGATCGTCCGCCTGCGCTTCTTCGAGGAGCTCAGCCAGAGCGAGATCGCCGCACGCGTCGGGATCTCGCAGATGCACGTCTCGCGGCTGCTGCGGCGCAGCTTCGAGGAGATGCGGCGGGTCGCCGCGTCGTCACTGCCCGGTGGCGGCGACGGCGCGGTCAGTGTGTGATCGCACCGGGTTGGTTGCCGTCTCCGTACCCGGCGTCGACGGCGGGGGTGCCGTTGCGGCGGCGGCGGAACCACCAGCCGACGCCGAGCAAGGCGACCACGCGCGGCGGCGGCGAACAGCCACGGCCGCCGCGAGGAGCGCTGCGTCGACCCGGTCAGGTCAGCGACCCGCTCGGGCAACGATTCGAACTGCTCGACGGCGAGGGCGGCCACCTCCTGCAGGGCGCCGGCACCGGTCGACAGGACGTCGGTCACTCGTTCGGTGACGGTGCTCATCGTGCTCGTGCTCATGGTGACTCCTAGGGGATGGCGGCGACGGCGGCCGGGGTGTGGTTGGTGCTGACAGGAGCGGGGCGCGGTGGGCGCCCGGACGGAGCGACGACGCCGGTCTTCTCGATCTGGCGCTTGAGCGAGGTCCGACGCCGGGCGCCGCTGTCCGGATCGAGCAGCCACGCCAGCGCGGCGCCGATGGCCATGGCGAACAGGAGCTTCTTCATGACGACGCTCGTACCCCCTCGGCGGCGAGGTCAACCCAGGGCGCAGCGGTTACCGTCACGCCATGCGCACCAGTCCCTGGTCCCGCCGCCGCCCGTTGCTCGTCGCCGGGATCGCCACTGCGCTGGTGCTGGCTGCCTGTTCCGGCGACGATGACGACGACGACGGCGGCGCTGCCGAGACGACCGCCGCGGCGGCCGACGGCACCGGCGAGCGACGCCTCCGCACCGGCCGCCGGAGGCCGGCGAGGTCGTCGTCGGCGCCGTGCTCGAGCCGACCAGCCTCGACATCGTCACCGTCGACGGCGCCGCCCTCGACCAGGTCCTGCTCGACAACATCTACGAGACCCTGCTCACCTACACCGAGGCCGGCGAGATCGAGCCTGGGCTCGCCGCCCTTCCGGAGGTCTCCGACGACGGCACGGTGTACACGTTCACGCTGCAGGACGGCGTCACGTTCCACAGCGGCGAGCCGATGACCTCGGCAGACGTCGTGTGGTCGCTCGACGCCCAACGGGCCGAGGGGGCCAACGAGTCCGAGCGACTCGCCGGCATCACGTCGGTCGAAGCACCCGACGAGTCCACCGTGGTCGTCACCCTCGCCGAGCCGGACAACGACTTCCTGTTCGGCATGACGCGTCGAGCCGGTGCGGTGCTCCAGGCCGACGCGACGGGTTTGGAGAACAGCGCCAACGGCACCGGGCCGTTCACGTTCGTCGAGTGGAACGTCAGGCGCGTCGATCACGCTCGCCCGCAACGACGCCTACTGGGGTGAGGCACCGTCCGTCAGCGGCGTCACGTTCCTGTACTTCCCCGACCCGAACGCCGCCGTCAACGCCTTCACGACCGGCGACGTGCAGATCCTCACCGGTGTCAACACCGACCTCGTCGGCCCGCTGCAGGACAACCCCGACTACGTCGTCAACGAAGGCACGACGAACGGCGAGTTCACGCTCGGCATGAACAACGGGCGCGAACCGTTCTCCAACCCCGACGTGCGCAAGGCCGTGCGCCAGGCGATCGACAAGGAGGGCTACAAGGAGCTGAACAACGGGTTCGGCACGCTGATCGGCGGTCCGGTGCCGCCCACCGATCCGTGGTACGAGGACCTCACCGGCGTCGTTCCCTACGATCCCGACGCCGCCCGCGCCGCGCTCGAGGCGGCCGGCTACGGCGACGGCCTCGACGTCACGCTGCTGTGGCCGAACTTCTACCCGATCACCAACGCCGAGTACGTGGCATCGCAGCTCGGCGAGGTGGGCATCAACGTGACGATCGAACCGGTCGAGTTCGCCGTCTGGCTCGAGCAGGCGTTCACGAACAAGGACTACGACATGACGGCGGTGCTGCACGTCGAGCCTCGCGACATCTCCAACTACGCCAACCCGGACTACTACTGGGCGTACGACAACCCCGACGTCCAGCAGCTGATCGGCGATGCCAAGGTGACCACCGACCCGGACGAGGCCGTCGAGCTGCTCAAGCAGGCCGCCCGGCAGATCGCCGAGGACTCACCCGTCGACTGGCTGATCTTGGCGTCCGACCTCACCGTGTCGACGCCTGACATCAGTGGCTACCCGATCAACGACACCGCCTCGCGGTTCGACGCATCGGGGATCACCGTCGGCGGCTTCGAGCATGAGACCGTGACATGACGCTGTACGTGGTGCGGCGGCTCGGCCTGCTGCTGCTCGCCATCTTCGTCGCGAGCATCGTCGTGTTCGTGCTGCTGCGCCTCGTGCCGGGCGACCTGGCCACGGTGATCGGCGGTACCCAGGCGACCCCGGAGCAGATCGCAGCCATCCGCGAGGAGCTCGGTCTCGACCGCCCCCTCATCGTGCAGTACTTCGACTGGATCAGCGGCATCCTGAGCGGCGACTTCGGCACGTCGGCGCTGAGCGGGGAGACGGTCACCAGCCAGCTCGGGCAGAAGCTGACCGTCAGCGCCCCGCTCGTGCTGGCGTCGACCGTGCTGTCGATCGTCGTCGCCGTGCCGCTCGGCATCGTCGCCGGCGCCCGCCACCGCCGGGCCGACGGGATCGGCATCTCGATGGCCAGCCAGCTCGGCATCGCGGTGCCTTCGTTCTGGGCCGGGCTGATCCTGATCGTCGTGTTCGCCGTCAACTGGAACCTGCTGCCGGCAGGGAGCTTCCCGCGCCAGGGATGGGACGACCCGGCGGACGCCGCCAAGGCGCTCGTCCTGCCGACGATCACGCTGGCCCTGTCACAGGGCGCCGTGCTCCTGCGCTTCGTCCGCTCGGCGACGCTCGACGTGCTGCACCAGGACTACATCCGCACGGCGCGTGCCAAGGGGCTGACGCGGAACCAGGCGCTGTACCGGCACGGTCTGCGCAACGCATCGATCCCGATCATCTCCATCCTCGGGGTGCAGGTCGCCAGCCTCATCGCCGGCGTCGTCGTCATCGAGCGGGTGTTCAACCTGCCGGGTGTCGGCCAGATGCTGCTGCGCGACATCGGCGTGCGCGACCTGGAGAAGGTGCAGGGGACGGTGCTGCTGATCGCCATCATCGTGCTCGTCATCGGGTTCATCGTCGACGTGCTCCACCGGCTGGTCGATCCCAGGCTGCGGGTCGCCGCGTGAAGCACGTCTGGCGGTCGTGGCCCGGCCGCATCGGTGCACTGATCGTGGCGGTCCTCGTGGTCGCTGCGCTGGTGTCGCTCGTGTGGACGCCGCACGACCCGACGAAGGTGGTCCCCAGCGAGCGTTGGTTGCCGATCTCGTGGAACCATCCCGTTCGGTACCGACGGTGCGGGCAAGGACCTGTTCAGCCAGGTGCTGGCCGGTGCCCGCACGACGCTGCTGGTGTCGCTCGCGTCGGTGGCGATCGCCGCGGTCATCGGCCTCGGCCTCGGCATCGTCAGCGCCGTCTCCCCGCGGCTGGTCGGGGAGTCCGTCGCCCACCTGATCGACGTGCTCATCGCCCTGCCGACGCTGATCCTGGCCCTCGTGTTCGTGGCCGCTCTCGGCGGCTCCGTCGGAACGGTGTCGCTGGCCATCGGGCTGGCCTCGGGTGTCGTCCTGGCCAGGGTGGTGCGCGCCGAGGTCGGGCGCGTCCTGACCCAGGACTACATCGTCACCGCCGCCGCGTCCGGGTCGTCGACGTTCCGCACCGTGTGGCGGCACATCATCCCCAACATCGCCCCGACGGTGATCGTCCAGCTGTCGCTCATCGCCGCCCTCGCCGTGCTCGCCGAGGCGGCGCTCAGCTACATCGGAGCCACGCCGGTGGAGACGCCGTCGTGGGGCCGGATGCTCGAGACGCTGCAGCAGTCGATGACGATCCATCCCGGCGCGCTGGTGTTTCCTGGGCTTGCCGTCGTGCTGGTCACGCTCGGCTTCAACCTGCTCGGCGACGGGCTGCGTGACGCCATCGACCCGCGGCTCCGTGGCCGGGCGGCGACCGCGTCCCCGGCCTTCACGAGCGTCGTCGATCTGGAAGACGTCCACCAGTGAGCCTGCTCGAGGTCGACGGCCTGGTCGTCGAGATCGGCGGGCGGCGTGTCGTCGACGAGGTGTCCTTCGACGTGCCCGACGGCGGGCGCCTCGGCGTCATCGGCGAGTCCGGCTCGGGCAAGACGCTGACCGCGCTGTCGATCGTCGGCCTCGCACCCGACGCGGCGACGATCTCGGGCAGCGTGCGATTCGACGGCGACGAGCTGCTCGGATGGCCCGACCGCCGGTACGCCGAGCTGCGTGGCGATCGCATCGCCATGGTCTTCCAGGACCCGCGGACCGCCTTGAACCCGGTGATGCGCGTCGGGCGGCAGATCTCCGAGCCGTTGCGTCTGCACCGAGGTCTCGGCCGGCGGTCCGGCCGGCGTCGCCGCCGAGGAGCTGTGCGAGCGGGTCGGACTTCCTGATCCGGACCGCATCGTGCGCGCCTACCCGCACCAGCTCTCCGGTGGCCAGCGCCAGCGCGTCGGCATCGCCATGGCGCTGGCCTGCCGTCCGGCGTTGCTCATCGCCGACGAACCGACGACCGCCCTCGACGTCACCGTGCAGGCCGAGATCATGGACCTGCTCGCCCAGCTCGTCGTCGAGGACGGCACCACGCTGATCTTCATCAGCCACGACCTCGCCCTCGTGTCGGGCGTGGTCGACGACGTCATCGTGATGCGCGACGGCCGGATCGTCGAGCGCGGTCCGGCGGCCCGCCTGGTCGGCGAGCCGGAGCACCCCTACACCATCCAGCTGCTCGATGCGGCGAGGCGGACGTCGTGCTGACGGCGACCGGGATCCGCCGCGAGTACCCGCTGGCGCGGACCTCGCTGTTCGGCGCGCGCGCCGTGCGCACGGCGCTCGGCGGTGTCGACCTGTCGCTCGAGGAGGGCGGCAGCCTCGGCATCGTCGGCGAATCAGGATCCGGCAAGTCGACGCTCGTGCGGATCCTGCTCGGGCTCGACCGGGCGACGGCGGGGGAGGTGCGCTACCGCGACCGCGTGATCGAGCCGGGCAAGCCACGGGAGCTGCGCTGGTTCCGCCGCGACGCCCAGATCGTGATGCAGGACCCGTTGAGCTCGCTCGATCCACGCATGACCATCGCCTCGATCGTGCGCGAGCCGCTCGTCTGCCTCGACGTGCCCGGTGACCACGACGAGCGGATCACCGAGGTCCTCGAAGCCGTCGGCCTCGATCCGTCGTGGCGTCGCCGCTACCCACACGAGTTCTCCGGGGGCCAGCAGCAGCGCATCGCCATCGCCAGGGCGATCGCCCCGCGGCCGCGCGTCCTCGTCGGCGACGAACCGGTCAGCGCACTCGACGTCTCCGTGCGCGTGCAGATCCTCGACCTGCTGCGTGGCCTGGCCGACGAGTACGAGCTGAGCCTCGTGCTCGTCTCCCACGACCTCGGCGTCGTCCGCTACCTGTGCGACGACGTGGTCGTGCTGCGCGACGGCCTCGTCGTCGAACGCGGCACGACCGCCGACGTGTTCGACAACCCGACGCACCCCTACACCCAGGCCCTCCTGGCCGCCGTGCCCCGCCTGCCCGAGAGCAGCGCCCTCAGCGCACCGGTGTCGGCACCTCCTGGAGCAGCCAGCCATTTCCGTCGGGATCGCTGAACGAGGCGTACGAGCCGTAGTTCTGTCGCTGCGGGTCGAGGCCCGGCGTCTGTCCCTCGGCGCCGAAGTGGAACGGTTCGCTGACGTCGACGCCACGTTCGGCGAGCTCGGCGAGCACAGCCGGCAGGTCGGTGACGACGAGGTGCAGGCCCTGCGTGGACCCCGGCGTCGCCTGGCTGACGCCGACACCGATCGTGATCGAGCACGCCGAGCCCGGTGGCGTGAGCTGCACGACCCGGAACTCGTCGCCTGCGCGGTGGTCGACGTCGAGCCGGAACCCGAGCTGTTTGCTGCACGCGGTGAGAGATGACGCGCTCCATGTGTGCACATCTCGTCACCACGCTCGAGCTGGCATGCGCCGCGAGCGCGGACCGATCAGGTCGGCGGCTGGGTGATGTTGACCATCCACGAGACGCCGAACTGGTCGTCGCACATCCCGAACTCGTCGCCCCACATCTGCTTCTCCAGCGGCACCGACACGGTGCCGCCGGCGGACAACTGCTCCCAGTAGCCGCGTAGCTCGTCGGCGTCGTCGCCGCTCAGGCTGACCGCCATGTCGTTGCCCGCCTGGTGCTCCATCCCGGGCGGACTGTCGGCACCCATCAGCGTGAAGCCCCGGTCGGTCTCGAGCATCCCGTGCATGATCCGGTCGGCTCCCGGCGCGTCCTCCGGCATCCCCATCCCGGCGTAGGTGTTCAGCGCCAGCTCTCCGCCGAAGACCTGTTGGTAGAACTCCATCGCCTGGCGGGCGTTGTCGCGGAAGCTGATGTACGGGTTGAGGCGGGACGGCATGTCGACCGACAGTACCGGCGGACCGAGTGTCGTCGGGCCGCGTCACCAGGTAGCACCACGTCGCGACACCGGCCAACACCCTGCCGTCGCGCGGGGACCGTGTGGTTCGATGGCAGCGTGGCGGACAAGCCAGCGACGTCGCTCGCAGTGGCGTGGACGTGCGCGCGGGCGGACCTGCGCCGGCGCTGGCTGTCGTGGGTGGTGCTCGGCCTGCTGGCCGGCGTGACGGTCGGGCTGGCGTGTGCCGGTTTCGCCGGCGCCCGCCGGATCGGCCCGGCGATGTCCGACTACATGACGGTGAGCGGCATCCCTGATGCAGCCGTGCTGCCGAACAGCCAGGACTACGACGCGGAGGTGCGCGCCGCGGTCGCCGAGCTGCCCGAAGTCGAGGCGACGACGCCGTTCCTGGTGCCCTACTACCTCGAGGTGACCTCGCCCGCCGGCATGAGCTCGATGCTCCTGCCGACTCGTGCCGACCGGCCATTCGTGGCGGAACCGATCGTCGAGGGCAGGATGCCGGCGCAGGACCGTGCCGACGAGCTCGCCGTCAACGAGCCACTCAGCGAGCAGTTCGATCTGCAGGTCGGCGACACGGTCACCCTCGTCCAACCCGCCCTCGATGACCGAGCCGATCTTCCGTACCCGGTGCCGCCGGGCGCCAGCGAACCGTTGGAGGCGACGCTGCGGGTGGTCGGGATCGTCAACGCCATCGGAGACGAACCCGACGCGCTGCCATCGCCGGCGTTCTACGAGCGCTACGCGTCACAGCTCGCCGGTCCGGTCAACGAGATGGTCTACCTACGTGACGGCCTCGACGATCTCCCCGCGTTCCGAGCGGGTGTCGAGGCGATCATGGGCGGCCCGGTGAACATCGAGAGCGTCGAGGACATGTTCGGCATCCGCTCGATGGAGAAGGTCGCCGCCATCGAGCGCGGGGCGCTCGTGTTCTTCGCCGTCGCCGTCCTCCTCGGCGGTGGCGTGCTCGTCGGCCAAGCGCTCGTTCGCGCCGTCACCGCGGGAGCCGCCGACCTGCCGACGTGGCGAGCGCTCGGCTTCGACCATCGCATGGCAGTGGCGACCATCGCCATCCCGGCGACCATCGCGGCGGTCGTCGGTGCGCTCGCCGCCGTCGGCTTCGCCCTCGCCCTGTCGCCGCGCTTCCCTGTCGCCTTCTCCCGGCGATTCCTGCTCGATACCGGCGTGCACGCCGACTGGGTGGTCCTCGGCGCCGGCGTCGCCGTGGTGTTGATCGCTGTCGGCGCCGCGGCATGGTCGACGGCGTGGCTCACGGTGCGCCTCGGCGACCGACCGGGTCGCCGCCCCCCGGCGCTGGCCCTGTGGGCCGGCAAGCTGGCGCTGCCCGCACCGATGCTCGTCGGGACCCGCTTGGCGGTCGAGCCCGGTCGCGGCAAGCGGGCGGTGCCGGTGCGATCGGCGTTCGTCGGCGCGGTCGTCGGTGTGCTCGGCATCGTCGCCTGTCTCACACTCGGTCGCGGGCTCACGTCCACCGTCGACGATCCCGCCCGGGCGGGACTGACGTGGGATCTGTCGGCCGGCGCTGAGGGCATGCAGCCCCCGGAGCCCGGTGCCATCGTCGACGACGACGACGTGACCGACGCGCTCGTCGCGGTGTGGATGCGTGCCGTCGAGATGGACGGCCGCTCGGTCCCGGCGTTCGGGACGACCCCGCTCGTCGGCGACATCGACTTCGTGATCCTCGAGGGGCGGGCGCCGGTGGCTCCCGACGAGGTGGCGATGGCCCCGGTGACGATGGACCAGCTCGGCGTGCACATCGGCGACAGGATCGGGGTCGGCCCCGGCTCGTCCGCGCCAGCCCGCGTGGTCGGTCGTGTGCTGCTGCCGGCGACGTCGCACACGGGCTATGACCAGAGCGCCTGGATGACGATGGACGGGCTGGACCGCGCGCTGCCGGACGAGCTCGGCGACGACCCAGGGGAGGCGTACGTGCTGCTGCGCCTTCGGGCGGGCGCCGATGTGGACGCCCAGATCGAGCGGCTCAGCGCGCTGGGCATCGAATACGTGGAGTCTCCCGGTCCACCGGATGCCGTCGAGGGTCTCGGCAACATCCGGACGTTGCCGATCGCCCTGGCGCTGTTCTTCGCCTTGATCGCCGTGGCGACCGTCGCCCACGCCCTCGTGACGACGGTCCGCCGGCGCAAGCACGACCTCGCCGTCCTGCGCTCGATGGGACTGACACGGCGCGATTCGCGCCTCGCCATCGTGTGGCAATCGACGCTCTTGGCGATCGTCGGGATCGTCGTCGGCGTACCGCTCGGGATCGTCGTCGGCCGCGCGCTGTGGCGGCAGATCGCCGACAGCTTCCCGCTGGTCTACGTGCCACCGCTTGCGCTGCTCGCCGTGATCCTGCTCGTCCCGATCGCCATCGTGATCGCCAACCTGCTCGCCGCCGGCCCGGCGCGGGCGGCGACCAGGGTCCAGCCGGCCGAGGTCCTGCGCTCGGAGTGACACGTATCACTCGGGCATGAGCTGGGTCCGCAGAGCCTCGATGAGGTTCGACGAAATCGCGGCGCTCGGCATGGTCGCATCCTGGTCGCCGTGGGGTATCGACCGATCCGGTCGGCGCCGAGAGGTCGGGTGCTGCTGCCGGGGATGCCGCAGCGTGCTCGCCGGTCGGCTCGACGCCGGCGGAATCCACACGTGCATCGTCGACGACGGCGGACGGGTCCGCTGCTGGGGAGCGGGATCCACCGGCGCAGCTCGGCTACGGCAACACCAACGACATCGGTGACGGCGAGCATCCGAGCACCGCCGGAGTCGTCGACCTCGGACCGGACGTAGGGTGGTGTCGGTCGCGGCCGGGGTTGGGCACACGTGCGCGATCGCCGACGACTCGGCAGTGCGTTGCTGGGGTCTCGGCTACCGAGGCCAGCCTCGGCTACGCCAATACCCTGTCGATCGGCGACGACGAGCGGCCGGTTGTGGCCGGTGCGGTCCAGCTCGGGCGTCGCGTACGCTCCGTCACAACCGGCGGGTATCACACGTGCGCCATCCTCGACGACTGGACGGTGCGCTGTTGGGGCGTCTGCCTCACTTTCTTCGGCAGCGGCCAACTCGGATACGGCAACCTGCAACAGATCGGCGACGACGAGACGCCAGGAAGCGTTGGCCCGGTCGATCTCGGTGCCGGTCGCACGGCGAGGGCGATCACCGCCGGCGAAACCCACACGTGCGCCGTCCTCGACAACGGCGCGGTGCGCTGCTGGGGATCGCATCATCGACGGGCAACTTGGCATCCCAGTGACGGCAGAACATCGGCGACAACGAGACGCCCGGAAGCGTCGCACCGGTCGACCTCGGCCCCGGACGCACGGCGACGGCGATCAGCGCTGGGGACCATCACACGTGCGTCGTCCTCGACGACGGCGCGGTGCGTTGCTGGGGCCAAGGCTCCAACGGGCTCGTCGACCTCGGCCCGGGGGCACGGGCGATCGGCCGTTGATGCCGGAAGCGTGCACACGTGCGCCGCTCCTCGACGACGGCACGGTGCGTTGCTGGGGCAAGGCACGTGGACGGGATGCTCGGCTACGGCAACCTCAACGACATCGGCGACAACGAGTCGCCGGGCACCGCTGGGCCGGTCGACCTCGGGGCCCGGTCGCCACGCGACGGCGATCACCGCCGGGATCCGGCCACACCTGCGCCGCGCTCGACGACGGACGGATCCGCTGCTGGGGCACCCATGAGTGGGGCGCCCACGGGCAGTACGGCCATCCGTGGCCGATCGGCGACGACGAGACGCCGGGCCAGCGCCCACCGGTGAATCTCGACGGGACGGTCTCCGTGGCACCCGGGGTGCCGCGCGACGTCGTCGCCGAGTGGGTCGGGCCGGGGCACGTCTCACTCACGTGGACGGCACCCGATCCCGGGTCGGCGCCGATCAGCCAGTACACGATCACGCTGGGTGCCGCCGGGCGAAGATCAAGCACACGAGTACGGGGACGACGACGGAGCCGGACGCCTTCCTGTCCGGGCCTCGAGGACGGGATCTACCGGTTCACGGTCGTCGCCTCCAATGCTGCCCGCAGCGGCCCGGCGGCGACCTCTAATGAGGTCGAGGTCTTCGACTGGCCGAGCCGCCGGCGCCGTGTCCGAATCGCCGACGGGAACACGTCGGCGTAGCTGCGCATGTCGCCGGCCGACGTCGCCGTCAGCATGGCGTGGACGATCGCCCGGGTGACGACGTCGGCGGCGGCGGCGATGATCGGAGCGAGCTGGGTGAAGCGCGCGCGGCGGGGCGGATGAACCCGTCCGTCGGTGCCTCCGGCACGGGGAGCGCGCCGGTCGCCAGCACGAACGCCACGTCGCCGTCGGTGTAGGTGTGGATCGGGCTGATCGCCCTGGCCATCCCGTCGTGGGCCGCGCCGGCCACCCGGGTGCACTCCGCCTTGTCGAGCGCGGCGTCGGTGGCGACGACGGCGAGCGTCGTGTTCGCTCGGTGGGCCGGCGGCCATGGGATCGCCCGGAACGCGGCGAGGTCGCTGCGCGACGGCCGGCGCAGCATCGGCGAACTCGTCGCCGATGCCGTAGCGCGCGCCCCACAGCACGCCCGTCGACGGGTCGACCGGGCTGCCGCCCGAGTTGAGCACGACGAGCGCGGCGACGGTGATGCCGCTCTCGAGCACGACGCTCGCCGACCCGATCCCGCCCTTCAGCGCCGCCGCGTGGGCGCCGGTGCCGGCGCCGATCGTGCCCTGCCGCACCGGCCGGCGGCTCGCCGCGGCCGCGGCCCGCCGGCCGAACGAGGCGTCGGGCCGGTGGTCGAAGCGCCCCGGCGCCGAGGTCGAAGATCACGGCCGCGGGCACGATCGGCACGACCCGCCCGGGGTCGCCGCCGATCTGGAAGCCGCGGCCCTGCTGCTCCAGCCAGGCCATCACCCCGCCGGCCGCGTCGAGGCCGTAGGCGCTGCCGCCGGTGAGGCAGATGGCGTCGACGTGGCTGACCATGTTCACCGGGTCGCAGCAGATCGGTCTCCCGGGTGCCCGGACCGCCGCCGCGCACGTCGACGCCGCCGACCGTGCTCGGGTGGCGGGAGCACGACCGTCGTGCCGGTCAGCCAGCCCCGGCCGCGGCGCTGGTGGTGGCCGACGGCGACGCCGGCGACGTCGGTGAGGTCGTTGCGGGCGCCGGTCCTCACGACGCGGCGCAGGAACCGGTCGGCCGCCTCGACGTACACCGCGGCGTGGGTGACGAGGTCGTCGACCTCGACGAACTCGTCGGCCTGGTGGGCGATCCACTTCCCGCCCGGCCCGTAGACGACCGACGGCATGCCGGCGCGCGACGTGATGATCGTGCCGTCCGTCGCTCCCGGGCACCCCGCCGAGCCGAGGCGGCGTGCCGGTGACGGCGGCGTGCGCCGCGGCGACGGCCGCCACCAGCGGATGGTCCTCGGCGGTGGCGACCGCCGGACGGTCGTCGATCACGGTGACCTCGGACTCGATGCCGAGCGGCGCCGCGCTCGCCGCGACGACGTCGGTCAGCTCGGCGAGCAGCTCGCGTGGTCGACCTCCGGCGTCGTGCGCACGTCGACCCACACCGACGCGCCGGCCGGCATCACGTTCATCTGCGCCGGCTCGCCCGCCCGCAGCACGGTCGGCGTGATCCACACGTGCCCGAGGCGGGGGTGCTCGCCGAGGCGCGCCTGCAGCGACCGCTCGAGCTCGGCGAGGGCGCCGATCGCCCGACCGACGGCGCGGTTCGGGTTGCGCCCCTGGAACGGCATCGCGCCGTGGGCCATCTTGCCGGTGAGGTCGATGCGCAGGCGCAAGGCGCCCTTGGCGACGGGGCAGATCTCGCCGCCCTCGGGCTCGCAGCAGATCACCGCCGTCGACGTCGTCGGCGCGCCCGCGGGCCACGAAGTCCTTGGCGCCGAGCATCATCCCCTCCTCGTCGACCAGCGCGGCGAGCACGATGCGCCCGGGGAACGGGCCGCTGCGCCGGAGGGCGTCGGTGGCGAAGAGCATCGCCGCCAGCCCGCCCTTCATGTCCGCCGAACCGCGGCCCCAGAGCCGGCCGTCGACGACGTCGCCGCCGAACGGGTCGACGGTCCATCCGTCGCCCTCGGTGACGACGTCGGTGTGCCCCTCGAACATCAGCGTCGGGCCCGGTCCGCCGCCGCCGTCGACGGCGGCGACGACGTTGGGACGGCCGGCGGCGACGACGTCGATCTCCGGCTCCCAGCCGAACGCCCGCATCTGGGCGGCGACGAGCTCGGCGGCCGGCTGCTCGTCGAGCCCGCGAGCGGGGTCGTGCACGCTCGGGATGCGCACGAGCTGCTGGGTGAAGGCGACCAGCGCGTCGGCGTCGATGTCCTCATCGCGCGCGTCACCTCATGCTCGGCGGGTCGAAGCGGCCGTCGGCCGCCGTCCAGCCACCGTCGACGAAGATCGTCGTGCCGGTGACGTAGCTGCTGGCATCGGACGCAAGGTAGACCACGGCGCCGACCATCTCCGATGGCTGCGCCCACCGGCGCAGGATCGTCTTGTCGGCGTACGCCGCGTACCACTCCGGGCGGGCCTTGATCGGCGCCGTCAGCGGCGTCTCGACGACGCCGGGGGCGATCGTGTTGGCCCGCACCCCGCGCCCGCCGAGCTCGGCGGCGAGCGTCTTGAACAGCATCACCGTCGCCGCCTTGGTCGCCGCGTAGGCGCCCTGGCCGGGCTCGGTGGTCTCGGCGCGGATCGAGGAGAAGCCGATCATCGAGCCCCGCCCGCGCTCGGCCATCAGCGCGCCGAAGGTCCGGCACAGCCGGAACGTGCCCTTCAGGTTGAGGTCGACGACGCGGTCGAGCTCGTCGTCGGCGTAGTCGACGATCGGCTTGCGCACGTTGACCGACGGCGTCGTGACGAGCACGTCCGGCGCGCCGACCTCGTCGCCAGCCGCTGCACCGACGTCGGCTCGAGCAGGTCGACGTGCACCGGCGTGGCGCCGGCACCGATCTGCATCGCGCGTCCGGGCGGCCGACTTCAGGTCGGCGTCGGCGCACACGACCGTCGCCCCGAAGGCGGCGAGGCCGGCGGCCGCAGCGGCACCGATGCCGCTCCCCGCTCCGACGACGACCGCCGTGCGACCGTCGAGCCGGAACAGGTCAGAGCTGGAGGCTCTTGACCTCGAGGAACTCCTCGAAGCCGTGCTGGCCGTACTCGCGACCGATGCCGGACTGCTTGTAGCCGCCGAACGGTGCGTTCGGGTTGAAGGCGCCGCCGTTGACCTCGACCTGCCCGGTGCGCAGCCGGCGGGCGACGCCGACCGCACGGTCCTTGTCGGCCGACCACACGCCGCCGGCGAGGCCGTAGACGACGCCGTTGGCGATCTCCACGGCGTCGTCCTCGTCGTCGTAGGGGAGGATCGACAGCACCGGGCCGAAGATCTCCTCCTGGGCGATCGTCATGTCCGGCTTGACGCCGGAGAACACGGTCGGCCGGACGTAGTAGCCGGTGTCCAGGCCCTCCGGGCGCGCCGAGCCCGCCGGCGACGACGGTGGCGCCCTCGTCGATGCCCTTCTGGATGTAGCCCTGGACGCGCTCGCGCTGGGCGGCCGACGCCAGCGGGCCGAGGTGCGTGCCGTCGGCGAACGGATCGCCGACCTTGACCTTGGACGACGGCGGCGGCGGCGACCTGCTCGGCCTCCTCCGAGCCGGTCGCTCGGCACGAGCATGCGGGTCAGCGCCGAGCACGTCTGGCCGGAGTTGAGGAACGCCTTCTGCACGCCGTCGGCGACGGCCTTGGCGAAGCCCTCGCTGTCGAGGTCGTCGAGCAGCACGTTGGCCGACTTGCCGCCGAGCTCGAGGGCGACCCGCTTCACCGTCTCGGCGCCGAGCTGGGCGACGCGCTTGCCGGCCCGCGTCGACCCGGTGAACGACACCATGTCGACGTCGGGGTGCGCGGCGATCGCCTCGCCGACCTCCGGTCCGAGGCCGGACACGAGGTTGAACACGCCGGCCGGCAGGCCGACCTCGTCGACGATCTCGGCGAGGATGAAGGCGTCGATCGGGGCGACCTCGCTCGGCTTGAGCACGACCGTGCAGCCGGCAGCCATGGCGTAGGCGACCTTGGCGGCGATCTGGTGCAGCGGGTAGTTCCACGGCGTGATGCAGCCGACGACGCCGATCGGCTCGCGGACGACCAGCGAGTTGCCGACCTGCTCCTCGAACTGGTACGCCTCGGCCGTCGCCGCGGCCTGCTTGAAGCTGTTGATCGGCAGACCGACCTGGACCAGCTGGGACAGCCACTTGGCCATCCCCGTCTCCTTGGAGATGGTCGTGGCGATCTCGTCCGTGCGGGCGCCGAGGGCGTCGCCGATGCGGCTGAGGTACTTGGCCCGCTCCTCGGCCGACGTCGCCGACCACGCCGGGAAGGCCGCCTTGGCCGCGGCGACCGCCCGGTCGACGTCGGCCGCCGTGCCCGGCGGGGATCGTCGCCATCACCTCCTCGCTGACCGAGTCGATGACGTCGAGCGTGCCGCTGGCGTCGGACGGGGTCCAGGCGCCGTCGATGTAGAGCTTGTCGAACGTGGTCATAGGTTCTCCTTGTCCTCGATGCGAGCGAGCGAGCGCCAGCGAGTGAGCGGCAGCCAACGGCCTGCGTGGCCGGGGAACGCCGTGATGGTCATACCCCCGTGGTAGCAGATCGCGCATCTCGCCGTGGAACGGAGGGGTCGCCACGTACGATCGGCGGCGGATGGGTGAAAACCGAGAGGGAGCGCCTGGCACGGATGTGCTCTGCGTATTCCTCGACGCACCGCTCGACGAGTCGACCGGTTCGCTCCGCTGGCGCCAGCTGGCGAGCGTGGTCTGTGGGCTCGGCGAGGCGACCGTGGTGGTCGTGCACGACCTCGAACCCGACGCCCGGGTGTGGTTGAGCGAGCGGCTCGGCGCACGTGTCATCGGCCTCGGGCGTGGCGCCGAGCGGGCGGGTGAGTGCGATCGCCCGAGGACTCGTGCACCCACGGCGGTGCTGGCCGCCGACGAAGACGGACATGGCCGCTGCGGCCGAGCGCCTCGGTGACGTCCTGGGCGGCGGCCGTCCCGCCGTCGTGTGGTGCGCCGGCGCCGAGGCGTGGATGGCGCTGCCACGCGAGCTGCGCGACGACGCGATCGTCGATCTCATCGACCTGCCCAGCCGCAACCGTGGCGAGCTGGCGCGGGTCGCGGCGCACCGGCTCGGGCGGCGCATCACACACGACGGCGGTGTCGACGCGAGCATCTTCGGGCTGGCCCGCGACGTCCAGGGCGGCATCCGCAACGGCTGGCTCGAGCGGCGCGTGGCCAAGCGGGCCGCCGGCGTGGCGGTGGCCAGCCCGGTCGAGCAGCGACCAGGGTTTCGCTGCCTGCGCACCGGGGTCGACGATCCGGGCCCGGTGCGCCCGCCGACCGATCCCTATGCCGTGCCCCACTTCGTGTTCCTCGGGTCGTTCCTCTACCCGCCGCACCAGGACGCCGCCGAGTGGTTCGCCCTCTACGTCCTGCCGCCGCTGCGCCAGCTGCTGCCGGCGTGCCGCGTGGTGTTCGCCGGGCCGTGCCCGGAGTGGATGCACTCGTTCGGCCGCCTCCACGACGTCGAGGTCACGGGACGCCTCGACGACCCGGGCGACGTGATCGACGGGCGCACCGTCGTGATCTGTCCGATCCGTGCCGGGTCGGGCACGATCATCGAGGTCGTCGAAGCGTGGGCCCGGGGGGTGCCCGTGGTGTCGACGAGCCGGGGGGTCGAGGGACTCGACGCCCACGACGGCGAGGACGTGCTCGTCGCCGACGACCCGGCCGAGTTCGCGGCACGCTGCTCGATGGCCGCCCGCTACCCCGACCTGCGCGACCGCCTGGCGGCCAACGGCCGAGCCCGCTACGAGGCCGAGTTCACGTGGCAGCTGATCGGCACCCAGCTTGCCGACTGGCTGTCGGAGGCGGAAAAGCAAGCCGGACCGGCCTCTCGGACGTAGCTAAGGCGACGGCTCCGACCGGTCGGGGCCACTCCAGGGAGGTTGCAATGGGGATGCACAGGAAGTCCGCGCTCGCCGTCGGTCTGGCGGCACTGTTCGGCGTCGGCGCCGTCGGTGGCTTGGCGGCGGCGCACGGCAACAGCACCAGGCTGCGGGCCGAGCTCAGCGGCACCAACGAGGTGCCGGCCGCCGACCCTGACGGCTCGGGCCGCGCCAAGGTCGAGCTGACCGTCGAGGAAGACGGCGAGGTGTGCTTCTCGGTGCGCTTCCGCGACACGGGGACGCCGAACCGTGGCCACATCCATGCCGGTGTTGCCGGCGCAGAACGGCCCCATCGTCGTGCCCCTGTTCGAGCTGGTCGGGATGCCCGCCGACCCACGTAACGACGACCTCGAGAACGGCAGGCTGGAGGGCTGCGTGACGGCCGATCCGGCCCTGCTCGAGAAGATCAAGGCGACACCCGGACGGCTACTACGTCAACCTGCACAACGCCCGCTTCCCCGGCGGCGCCATCCGAGGCCAACTCGATTAGCGCCGCATTCTGCGGATCGTGCGAGCAGACTGCACTCAGATCCGCGACTCTGCGAGATCCGCGTCGGTCGGCTCGGCGGTCGCTCACCGACCTGATCGGGCGGCGCGGAGCGCGTCGGCCTCGCTCGCCAGACCGGCGAGCGGGGCCGGCACGTTCGGCATCGGCACATCGCCGAGCAGCACGTGGCGCCAGACCTGCGTGCGCAGCGGCAGCGCCGACGACACCTGCGCCTCCAGCGTCGACGCCCGGGCGAACGCCTCGGCGGCAGCCGTCGGGTCACCCGACTGGGCGGCGATGATGGCCACGAAGCGGTCGGCGGCCCCCGGCACGTCGATGCCCCACCCGCTCACGAGCAGCTGCCCGGAGAACGGCACGAGGCCGGCGGCGACCTCGGACGGGACGGCGGTGCCGGTGAGCGCGCACGCTTCGGTGATCGCCGCGAGCTGGGCACCGAGCGTCGAGTCGTCGGCCAGGAGGGGGACGCGGCCGAGCAGCTCGTCGAGCACCTCCCGCGGCCCGCCCGTCGCCGTCGAGGGCCAGGGCCACGGCGGCGAGGCCCGACGCGAGCGGCAGACCCGGCTCCGACCCGGCGTAGTCGGCCAACCCGCTCGCCCGTTCCGACAGCGTGCCGCGCCAGCGATCGACGGCGACGAGCATCCCCGCCGAGCTGGCGACGAGGTTGCGCTCGGACGGGCGCACGGACACCATCGCCTCGGCGAACCGCTCGGCACCGGCCGGATCGCCGTCGAGCAGGGCGACGAGGCCGTCCCACATCGTGGCGATCGCCCCGAGCAGCCAGCTGCTCAACGTCTCGCGCCGACGCACGAACCGCTTCGTGACAGGCGACGAAGCCGGCGCGGTCGCCGAGCTGGAGTCGCAGCGCGGCCTCGTTGCGGTGCAGCGACGCCAACGCGACGTTGCGCCGCACGGGTGGAAGGGCGGGAGCGACGCGGCGCAGCTCGTCGGCGACGGCAACCTGCTCGAGCACCTCGCTCGACGCCAGCAGCACGAACATCCGGTTGGCCAACACCTCGGCGAGCGCCTCGTCGTCGGCGCCGTCGCGGGCGAGGTGGAGCGCGGCCGAGCGACGCCGCCCGTGCCTCGGCCCCGCGCCCCTCGTAGTTCACGAGGTAGAACGCCGCGCATCGCCGTCAGCCGTGCCCGGCGGGCGGCGTCGTCGTCGGGCACGACGCCGAGGGCGGCGTCGAGGAGCTCGAGCGTGTCGGGATCGGGAACCCCCGCCATGCCGTAGCCGGCGCGGGAGAGCGCCGCTTCGACCAGCAGCATGTCGGCGCCGCCGGCCCGGGCGATGCGCCCGGCGGCGAGGGCGGCCTCCTTGTGTCGGGGTACGTCGCCCAGCAACTCGTACGCCCATGACTCCAGGAGGAGGGCCGCTGCCTCGTGCCGCGGGCGACAACGCTGATCGGCCACGACGACCGCGTGCAGCCGTGTGGCGACGACGAGCATGTCCTCGAACGCCAGCCGCTCGGCCAGCAGCTCGCAGCCACCGGCGACGGTCTCCACCGCCTCGTCGGCGTCCAGCGCCCCGAACCCCTGGAGCACGTGGTCGACCGCACCGAGCAGGTCCCCGCGGCGCTGCAGCGCCGTCGCCGCGGCGGCGTGGAGCACGACTCGCCGGTGTGTCGGGAGCGTCGCCTCGGCCGCCTCGCGGACGAGATCGTGGACGAACGAGAGCGGGTCGTCGGCCAGCAGGCCGGCGCCCACGGCGGCGTGCAGCTGGAGCGACAGCTCAGCCGCCGGCGTGGACGTCAACTGCTCGAGCAGCACGATGTCGATGCTGCGTCCCGAGGAGGCCGGCCACGCCGAGCACGTCGAGCTGCTCGGGGGGAAGGGCGAGGAAGGCATCGGCCACCGGGTTGCCGCCGGTCGACGCCGGCGCCGCCGGAGGCGAACAGGGCGAGCAGCGGGTTGCCGTCGGCCCGCCGGGTGATCGCCGGGACGTCGCCGGCACCGAGCCCGCGCGTCGCGGAGCAGCTCGCCGACGGCGTCGTCGGGAAGACGACCGACGGGCAGCAGCCGGCCGGCGAGCCGCGAGATCTCCGTCGGGACGGGCAGGCGACAGGTGGCCAGCAATCGCAGTCCGGACGGTCGACGACAGCAGCCGCTCGACGAAGGCCGACGCGGTCGGCCCGGCCCACTGCACGTCGTCGAGGACCACGATCCGCCGGTCGACCGACGAGCTCGAGCACGGTGACGAGGGCGTCCAGCGTCGGGTCGCGACCTGCGTCCGCTGCGCGCTGCTGCGGATCCGCCGGCAACCGAGCGGCGATGGACGGGAGCAGCCCGGCGGCGCGTGACACGAGATCGGGCCCGAGCGCGGCGAGCACGCCGACCGGGATCTCGCCGACGGCGTCGTCGAGCGCCGCGCACCACGTGACGAAGCCGTCGCGCTCGGACGAGGCGAAGTTGATCCACAACGCCGCGTCGTCGCTCCCCACCGCGGCGCGTGCCAGGTGCGTCTTGCCGATCCCCGGCTCACCGACCAGCACGACGAGCGTCGAGCCTGTCGCCGTCGCCAGGGCATCACGGATCGCGGCGACGTCGTCGTCACGGCCGATCGCCGGTTCCGCCGACCGCGACGACGTGGCGCCGGCGGGGCCACGTGACGTCACGGACCAGACATCACGCGGCGCCTCGAAGCCGCGGAGCATCAGCCGGTCGTGGAGCGACACCGCAGGTTGATGACGGTTGCCGCGCACCACGACGGTCGTCGCGTCGACGAGCACGGCGCCGACCGGGCAGACGTCGCACAGACGGGAGGCCACGACCACGGGTTCGCCGAACAGGTCGCCGCGCTCGGACATCACGTCACCGGTCGACATCCCCACGCGCATCGGGAACCCCGCCGCCGCGGCAGCCTCCTGGACGGCGCTGCCGGCGCGGACGAGGTGGTCGGCCGACGGCAGCAGCGCCAGTGCGCCGTCGCCCGTGCTCTTCACGACGGCCCCACCGAACACCTCGACGACGTTGCGCACGATGGTGTCGTGGCGGTGGCGCTGCGCCTCGGCGGCATCGGCGCCGGCGCGGACGAGCGTGCTCGTCGACCCGACCATGTCGGTCACCAGGACGTTGACCGTCTGCAGCCCGTCGGGCCCGGTCATTCGAGCTCAGGTCTCGTAGTGGCGGATCTCGACGACGTTGTCGTCGGGATCGCGGACGTACACGGACCACCCGTCGCCCCGGGCGCCGCTGCGCTGGCCCGGTTCACCGACGAGCCGGAACGTCGAGCGGTCGGCGGAGATGGCGTCGACGGTCGCCCGGTCGGCGACGAGGCAGATGTGGTCGACGTTGCGTTCGCCGACGGCGCCGGCTGCCGGGATCAGGTCGATGATCGTCTCCGGCGAGACGCGCACCGACGGGAACGGAGCCGATCCGCCGCGCCACTCCTCGACCCGTTCGGCGGGCAGGCCGAGCACCTCGACGTACCACCGCAACGACTCCTCGACGTCGGCGCAGCGGAGCACGACGTGATCGAAGCCGAGAAACGTGCGCCCCCGCATGGCGCGTGACGGTAGTGGCTCAGGTGCAGGCTGCGCACGTGCCGACGACGTCGAGGCGGTGGGTGTCGGCGCGGAAGCCGGTTCCGCGCACGGCGCGGCGCAGGGCGTCCTCGACCAGCTGCTCCATCTGCGCCGAGACGGTGAAGTCCTCGACGCGGCCGCACGTCGTGCAGATGAGGTGGTGGTGGTGGCCCATGAGGTCCTCCGCCAGCTCGTAGCGCCAGCGCTCGTCGCTGGTGACGACTCGGTGGGCGACGCCGACCTCCTCGAGCACGACCAGGTTGCGGTAGACCGAGCTCTGGGCGAGCGACGAACGACGGGCGAGCAGCTCGGGGATGGTGGACGGACGGGGGGCGTCGGCGAGCAGGTCGACGATTGCCCGTCGGCCGCTCGTGTAGCGCTGGTCGGCCGAGCGCAGCCGCTCGGCGACGGCGTTGTGCAGCTGCTGCCGGGAGCCGTCGGTCATCGCCCGAACGCTACCGCCGTGATTGGGAATCGCTGAGAATCAGCGATTCCGCCCTCAGCGCCGACGGGGCGTGTGGATCGCGGTGTGCGTGACCCGCTGCACGCACCGGCCACCGGCGGCGGTGGCGACGTCGAGCGTGACGAACCGGTGGCCGCCGCGCTCGCGCTCGTCGAGGACGACGGCCCGCGTCTCGACGGCCTCGCCGTCCTCGACGACGCCACCGAGGGCGACCTCGGACGACGACGTGGATCCACGGACCGAGCTCGACGTTGCGGCGCAGGACGGTGTTGGCGAATCGCAGCAGCCAGCCGGGGTGGGCGATGCGCTCGGCCGTGTAGAGCGGCAGCGTCTCGCCGATGGCGCCGAGGTAGGGGACCGCCCGCTCGGCCGAGAACACGTCGTCGACCGCCCCGAGCACCGTGCCAGGACGCAGCGAGTCGGGCGACGCCGGCGGCCGGACGTCGGGCAGGTCGGCCGCCGCGGGTTCCGGGCGATCGGCCGGGCGCGCCCGAGCGTGGCGCGGCCCGTGGCCCGGACCGAGCCGTCCGGCCCGGTGACGGTGAGCTCGAGCTCGTCCTGCCCCCCGGTGGCGACGACGTCGACGGTCTCGGCGTCGTACACCGGGGCGACGAACCGCGCCGAGATCGACCCCGCCTCGAGCCACGGGCGTCCCCACGTGAGGGCCGGGAGGTGCGTCATGTAGGCGAAGACGTCGACGCCGGGGACGAGACCACCGCGGAAGCCGTACGTCCGGGCGACGTCGTCGTCGTGGATCTTGTTCGTCGACTCCGTCGCTGTGTTGACGGCGGTGACTCGATACCGGATGGGCTGCACGGCCTCACGGTACGATGCACGGCCGTGTCTGCCCCGACGAGCCGCCGCGCCTTCGGGCTGACCGCCGTGCTGCTGGGCGCGGCCATCGGGCTGGCACCTGGATCGGCGGGCCACACCGCCCGCCCGACGACGTCGTGCGAGGCCGTCGTGCACATCGGTGACTCGCTCTCCGTCGGGCTCGTGTCGGACTCCTACCTCCCCGACGAGCAGGCGCAGATCGACGACCAGTACCGCCAGGTCGGCGTGGGCGACGTGCACCTGGAGATCTCCGGAGCCCGTTCGGTCGTCGAGCACCTCGACGGCCAGCTGGCGGGCGAGCAGGTCGCCCGCAAGGTCCGTCGCAACGGCTTCCACGGATGCTGGGTCGTCGCCCTCGGCACGAACGACGCGGCGAACGTCGCCGTCGGCTCGGCGTCGGGCTACAGCGACCGCATCGACCGGATGATGGCCATCATCGGCGACGACCCGGTCGTCTGGATCGACGTCAAGACGCTGCGCGAGCGCGGTCCCTACGCCGGCCAGAACATGCGTCGCTTCAACCAGGCGCTGGCGAAGGCGCACGCCCGGTACCCCGAGCTGCAGGTGTACGACTGGTCGCGCGTGGTCGCCGACCAGTGGTTCGACGGCGACGGCATCCACTACAACAGTGACGGCTACGCCTACCGCTCCGTGCTGATCGCCTCGGCGCTGGCCGAGGCGTTTCCCGGCCTGACCGAGCCGCTCAGATCGCGCCGGCGCGCGCGGATCGTGTCGATCATCAGGCGGATGCCGTCCGACGTGAGGTGCATGGCGTCGTAGGTCAGCCCGGCCTCGTTGGAGACGGCCGCCCAGTCGGCGAGGACGACCTCGGGATGGCGGGCGACGAGGGCGTCGAGGCGCTCGTTGACGTACGGGAAGTACCACACGTACTGCTGGAACTGCCGGCGACCCTCCGGCGGGATGACCGACTCGGACGGTTCGCGCAACGTGACCCAGACGATCTTCTTCGCCCCCAGCCGCTGCAGCGTGGCGAGCAGCTCGTCGGCCTCGCTGTCGAACTTCTCCGCCCAGGTGTCGAAGCGCGCCCGGTCGCGCTCCCAGAGCGTGTTGTGACCGAGGCCGATGACGACGGTGTCACCGACCGGCGTCCCGGCCGCCTCGAGGTCGTTGTTCGACTGGTGCAGCATCAGCGCCGGCCGGCCGCGGAAGTCGACCGTGTACCCGTCCGCACCCAGCTCCTCGTCGAGCGTGTCCTCGGCGCCGAGCAGGACGGAGTCGGCGAGCACGGTGACCGTCGCCGCGCCGGGAAACGTCGTGGTCGGTGCCACCGTGGCGGCTCGCCGCCGCCGCGCTCGCCACCGCTGTCGGCGCGGTGACCGCCGGCGCCGACGTCGCCGAGACGACGAGGTCGTCGTCCTGGCTGGTCAGCTCGTCGAGACTCGATGAACCACTGGCGCCGACCGTGTTGACGGCGACGAGCAGCAGACCGGCCGTCGACGCCAGGGCGATCGGACCGGCGCGGCGGCGGGCCCCCTCGCGCCGGGCCAGCCGCCGGCGCCAACGGGCGAACGCGCCGTTGCGGATCGGCACCTCGACGTAGCGGTAGCTCAGCTCGGCGGCGATCACGGTCAGGGCGAAGCGCAGCACGAGCGTCGGGTACAGCCCGAGCGGTTGGTCGATCTCCGGCTGGGTGTAGACGAAGATCGGCCAGTGCCAGAGGTACAGCGAGTAGGAGCGCTTGCCGATCCACGTCATCGCCCTGCGGCCGAGCACGTGGGCACCGAGGACGGTGCCCGGATGGACCGTGGCGGCGATCGCCACGCACGACGCCACCGAGACGACGGCGAAGCCGCCGCGGTAGAGGAACGTGTCGGTCTCGCGGATCATCGCGAAGCAGGCGACGATCACGCCGACGCTCGCCATCCCGGCGAGATCGAGGGCGACCGTCTTGACGGCGCCGTCGAACTGGCCCTCACGCCGCCACGTGTGCGTCGGCTTCCACACCAGCGCCAGCGCCGCGCCGAGCAGCAGGCTGCCCGCCCGGGTGTCGGTGCCGTAGTAGGCGCGGCTCGGGTCCATGGCCGGCTGGAACAGCACCGCCATCCACGCCAGCGAGGCGATCGCCCCGAGCGTGACGACGATCGCCACCGCCCACTGGCGACCGCGGCTCACCCGCAGCAGCACGAGCAGGAGCACCGGCCACACCAGGTAGAACTGCTCCTCGATCGCCAGTGACCACAGGTGCTGGAACACCATCGGCCGCTCGACGGTGGCGAAGTACGACTGGTCGATGACGATGAGGAACCAGTTGGTGACGTAGGTCAGGGCGGCCCACACCTGCCCGGCCAGCTCGTCGGCGTCCTCGCGGTAGAACACCAGCACGACGACGGACACGACGGCGAGCAGCGTGTACAGGGCGGCGAGCAGGCGGCGGGCCCGGCGCAGCCAGAACTGGCCGAGGGAGATCCCGTGGCGGCGGGTGAACTCCTGGCTCAGCAGCAGCGTGATGAGGTAGCCGCTGATGACGAAGAAGACCTCGACGCCGAGGAACCCTCCCGGCAGCCACGGCATGTCGGCGTGGAACAGGAGCACGGCGACGACGGAGATGGCGCGCAGCCCGTCGAGCCCGGGCAGGTAGGCGGTGCGTGCCGGGGCGGTGGTCGCGTCCCGGTCGCCGTGCATCGAACCGATGCTACGACCCGCGTCGCGACCTCGTGTGGAAGGCCGAGAGCGTGGCTCAGGTGCTGTCCTGCTCGACGGCGTCGAGGAAGGCGTCGACGTCGTCGTCCTCACCGCCGATCAGCCAGATCACCAGGCCCTCGTCCTCGTCGTCGTTCCACGGCAGCACACCGTCGACCGGGTAGCGGTCGACCGTGATCTCCTCCGACTCCTCCTCGACGGGGGCGATGACGGCGAGCTCGACCTCGGCGTCGGGCGGCTGCTCGTTGAGGATGTCGATCAGCTCACGGACGTGCATGGGGGGCGCTCCTTGTCGTTCGCGGTCGATCGGCCAGGTCGGTGAGCATCACAGATCGCCCAACCAGTCCTTCGCCCGCTCGAGGAGGAACAGGCTGACGTGCTTGCACCGCTCGAGGTTGTCGGCGACGGAGTCGTCGTTGTTCAGGTACACGTCGGCGAGGTCGACGGACACCCTGGCGACCATCGACAGCGAGCGCTCCGGCGCATCGGTGACGCTCGGGAACGAGTCGATCGCCGAGACCTCGACGGGGAGGTCGACGCCACCGATCCCGGCCAGCTCGGTGGCCAGCACGAGCAGGTCCGGCGGATCCGGCAGCGGCGGCAAGGTCCAGGTGAACACGAGCGGGAACGAGAACCCGACCGGCGGTGCCTCGTCGAGCTCGTCGAGCTTCATCACCTCGTCCTCGAACCCGAGCATCGCTCGCGGATCGACGTCGAGCGACAGGTGCAGGTCGATCGGCCCGCTGCACGCCTCCTCGGGGTGTAGGTCGACCTCCCACAGCTGGCGCAGCGAGTAGGTCTCGACGAAGTGCCGCTCGTCGTGGACGTGGAAACCGTGATCGATCGCCTGGCTCTTCAGATCGGCGACGAATCCAGCGACGTCAATGACCGCCACTGGCGCCCTCTCCGTGGCGCTCCCTACCTCTGCGCACGCTGCGACACTACCGTCCTGCCGGTGGAGCGGATCGCTGTCGTCGCCTTCGACGTGGGCGAGACGCTCGTCGACGAGACCCGGATCTGGTCGCGCTGGGCGGATCGTCTCGGCGTCACGCGGCTGACGATGCTCGGTGTGCTCGGGGCGATGGCGGCGCTCGACCGGCCACATCTCGACGCCTTCGAGATCGTCCGGCCGGGCATCGACCTCGAGGCCGAGCTGGCCCGCTGGCAGTCCGACGACCCCGACGGGTTGCGCGAGAACTTCGACGCCGACGACCTGTACGGCGACGTGCGCGAGTGCTTCGCCGCGCTGCACGCAGCGGGACGCCGTGTCGTCATCGCCGGCAACCAGCCGCCACAAGCGCGCTCGGCGCTGCAGGCGATGGAGCTCGGCGTCGACGCCATCGTCATCTCCGACGAGCTCGGCGCGCAGAAGCCGACGGCAGCGTTCTTCGACGCCGTCGTCGAGATCGCGGCTGTCGCCCCCGACGAGATCGCCTACGTCGGGGACCGGCTCGACAACGACGTGCTCCCGGCCCGCCGGGCAGGGATGCGCACGGTGCTGCTCACGCGCGGACCGTGGGGCCATCTCCACGCCGAGCGCCCCGACGCCGCACTCGCCGACATCGTGACGGGCTCGCTCACGGAGCTTCCGGCACTGCTGGACGCGCTCCGCTAGGACGTGCTGGTGGTGTGAGTGGGTCCGTCGTCACCTCGACCGCCCGGGCCACGCGCAGGACCGTGTCCTCGCGCCAGCGCCGCCCGACGACCTGCAGGCCGATCGGGAGGCCGGCGTGCGCTGCGCGCGGCATGCTGGCCGCACGGCACCGACACCGCCGGGCACGGCGACACGAGGTTGAACACGGCGGTCATGTCGGGGGAGTGGTAGCCGGCGTCGTCCTCGGGCGGGACGACGACCACGTCGGCCTTCGCTGCCGGCCACGGCGGGCTGGCCATCGTCGGGCAGAGCAGGGCGTCGTGCTCGGCGAGGATCGGCGCCAGGCGCCGCCACAGGCTCGTGCGGTGGATCTCGATGCGCTTCACGTCGACCGCCGAGCGGCGGTTGCCGGCTTCGACGAGGGCGACGACCTCGGGGTCCATGACGGTCGGCGAACTCGTCGAGCAGGTGGCCGTAGTACGTCGCCATGAACACACCCCACAGCACGCCCCATGCCTCCTCGTCGGCGCCGGTGAACGCCGGGTCGACCTCCTCGACGCGGGCACCGGCAGCCTCCAGGCGCTCGGCGGCAGCGGTCACCGCGGACGCGATCTCCGGGTCCACCGCCCAGCACCCGAGGTCGACGGACAGGCCGAGGCGCATCCCCGTGAGGTCGGCGTCGAGCGGCGCGGCGAGATCGAGCGGACCGGGGACGGACATGATGTCGGCGTCGTCGGGCCCCTGCGTGGCGGCGAGGAACAGCCGGGCGTCGTCGGCGCAGCGCGCCAGCGGGCCGTGGTGGGAGATCGAGTCGAACAGGCCTGGCAGCACGTCCATCGGGATTCGTCCGAGGCCGGGCTTGAGCCCGACGACGCCGCTCCACGCCGCTGGGATGCGCACCGACCCGCCCATGTCGCTGCCCTCGGCCAGCGGGATGCAGCCCGACGAGACGGCGGCTCCGCTGCCGCCCGACGAGCCGCCCGGGCTCCGTGACGTGTCGTACGGGTTGCGGGTCACGCCCCACAGCGGGCTGTCGGTCCGCAGCGTGTGGGCGAACTCCGGCGTCGTCGTCTGGCCGATGATGACGGCGCCCGCTCGGCGCAGGGCGCCGACGATGTAGGCGTCGTGCTCCGGCACCCAGTGCTCGAAGGCGCGCGACCCGAACGTCGTGCGATGGCCGGCGACGGGTGTGGTGTCCTTGACGGCGACGGGGACACCGTGGAGGACGCCGAGCGGGTGGTCTCCCGACAGCGCCCGCTCGGCCTCGTCGGCGGCCTCCATCGCCTCGTCGACCCAGATGTCGGTGAAGCAGTTGAGCGCCGGCTGGACCTCGATCGCCCGCTCGACGGCCTGGGCGACGGCCTCGACGGGCGACAGCGCGCGGGAGGCGATCAGCGCGGCGAGCACGTGCGCGGGACGGGCCGACGGGGCGTCCGGATCGACGAGAGCGGTCATCGTGCCGACGGTACAATCGCCCGTCCTGTCCGGGCGCATAGCTCAGCTGGTCAGAGCACTTGCCTTACAAGCAAGTGGTCGGGGGTTCGAGTCCCTCTGCGCCCACCGTCTTACCAGGACTTTCTCGTCAACAGTCACCCCAGCAGTGCATCTTGGGACCCTATCAGGGACCTTAAAGGGCTGTCTGACGAGCCCAGTTTCCACGTCACCCGAGGCACCGACCGCTGGCTCTGGGCCGCAGCCTGGCACTCCTCAGCCGGTTGCCCCTGTGGCACTCGGTGGTCGACCATGGGGGTGAACGGCGCCGACCGGTTCAGTTGTCGCTTCGACCCCGGTGGTCGCCGACGTTCTGTGCGTCCCGCCCTCGCACCCCGGCAATCAGGCGCCTTCGACCATCGTGTGAGGAGCGGCCAGCGCGACTACTCGGCAGTTTCCCGTGTCGCGTGGTCCCGCCGCCCTCGCCGCTGGAGTTGACCGACGGCTAACCGAGGTCGTCGACGGTGACCTTTGGCCCTGGGCGCCGGGTCGCGCGGGCCTGATCATGGTGTCATGTCGGAATATCGCGAGATCTTTGCCGAGCTGGCCGGGCCCACCCGTGAGCTGCGAGGCGCGATCCCGGACGTGTGGGCGGGGTTCTCCGCTACGCATCAGGCCACGGCGTGCTCATCCCCGGCCTCCAGGTCCACACGATGAAGGTCGCATTCGAGAAGTACTTCTTGTGGAAGGCCCGCCATGGCTATGTCAACCTCCCCTGAACACACTTGCATCTCCATCTGTCCGTCGCCTCCCGAGCGCGACCGGATCCCGGCCATCGCCCGCAGAGTTCTCCATCGAAGGCCGCGCCGCCGGCCGCCGCCGTGGCTGGTCGAGGCCGACGACGACTCGTTCGCCGCCGCCGTGGCCGGCCCGCTTCCGGTGCTCGTTCATCTATGGGCGCCGGGGTGTGAGCCCTGTCGACTGCTCGGCCTGACCGTCGACCAGGCGGCCAACGAATTCGCCGGGCGACTGAAGGTCGTCACCGTGAACGTCGACGACGCCCCGACCGTCGCACAACGCCTCGGTGTGCAGGTCGTGCCGACGCTGGTCGTGGTGCACCACGGCACGGAGGTTGCCCGCCGGGTCGGAGCGCTTCCGGCGGCGACGCTCTACGGCTGGCTCGGTGCCGTGCTGCAGGCGGCCGCCTGAGGGGAGACGATGGACCGCCACGCCTCGGACCAGCGTGACCCGGAGTCGAGCCGATCATTCGCGTCGAATCCATGGTCGAGCCGGCACGTCACCGAGTCACCGCCGACAACAGCGACGCCGAGGCCAGCGACACGATGGTCCGGGCGATGACGCGATGAGCAGTCGGCCGACCACGCAAGACTCTCGGCCACCTGACACCGTCAGAGCCCTACATACAGGTCGTTGCGGCAACCGCCTGAACCGCCACGTCGTTCGTCCGCGTTCGGTAGGGCTGGTGTTGTCCTCCGCCGGCGACTCGCGGTCCTTGGCCGCGACCACGGGATGCGTTGGACCTGCATGGCCGGCGCCGGTGGCGGCTCAGGACCTCGCGCCCACGGGGCGCACCACCGACATGACCTCGTCGAGGTAAGAATTCAGCGCCTCGTCGTCCCAGGGGACGCGGAACGCGAGGGCCGTCCATTTGGACCTCGTGCACGTCATGCGCCAGTTCGGCAGGTCATTCGCAAAGGCCACGTGTCGGCCGCGTCGACGCCATGAGGGTCGACGCGAACCAGCGTCCGTCGTCGCCACCCGAGATGCGGGCGCGCCTGCCAGTGGCTGGCGCGCGCTCCGTACCGTGTGCGCTGTGAGCGACGCCATCGAGATCAAGGGTTTGGTGAAGACGTTCGGGACGACGCGGGCTCTCGACGGCCTGGATCTGCGGGTGGCGACCGGTGAGGTCCACGGCTTCCTCGGGCCCAACGGGGCCGGAAAGTCGACCACCATCCGTATCCTGCTGGGACTGCTCCGGGCCGACTCGGGCGAGGCGCGCCTGCTCGGCGGCGACCCGTGGAGCGACGCCGTGGAGCTGCACCGCCGGCTCGCGTACGTGCCGGGCGAGGTGGCCCTGTGGCCGAACCTCACCGGTGGCGAGGTGATCGACATCCTCGGTCGGCTGCGGGGTGGGATCGACCGGGCCCGGCGTGACGAGCTGCTCGAGCGGTTCGAGCTCGACCCGACGAAGAAGGGCCGTGCCTACTCGAAGGGGAATCGGCAGAAGGTGGCGTTGGTGGCGGGGCTGGCGTCGGACGTCGAGCTGCTCCTGCTCGATGAACCCACTGCGGGACTCGACCCGCTCATGGAGGCCGTGTTCCAGGAGGTGATCCGGGAGCGGACCGACGACGGACGAACGGTCCTGCTGTCCAGTCACATCCTCGCCGAGGTCGAGGCACTATGCGACCGGGTGAGCATCATCCGGCTCGGCCGCACCGTCGAGACGGGCACGCTGGCCGAGCTGCGCCATCTCACCCGCACCGCCGTCACGGTGGAGACGACGTTGCCGATCGACGGGCTCAGCGATCTGCCCGGCGTCCACAACGCCATCGTGGACGGCGTGCGAGCCCGCTGCGACGTGGACACGGCGCTGCTCGAGGGGGCCCTGCGGCACCTGCTGCCGTTCGGCATCCGCAGCCTGACCAGTCAGCCGCCGACCCTCGAGGAGCTGTTCCTCAGGCACTATGGCGACGAGCTCACCGTCGGTGAGGACCAGGCGACGGCCGTGCGATGAGCGGGCGCCCCACGACCACCGGAGTGGTGCCGTTGGTGCGGCTCGTGCTGCGCCGTGATCGGGTGCGCCTTCCGATCTGGATCGTCAGCATCACGCTCCTCGTGCTGTTCACCGCAGCCAGCGTGAAGAGCCTGTACAAGACCGAGGCCGAGCTCGTCGCCGGCGCCGCGCCGATGTACGGCAACGCCGCCGTCATCGCACTCAACGGTCCGACGTATGCGATCGACACCTACGGCGGCCAGATGGTGTTCCAGGTCGGCAGCTTCGGCTATGTCGTCGTGGCGCTGATGGGGATGTTCCTGGTCGGTCGCCACACGCGGGCCGACGAGGAGGATGGCCGCACCGAGCTCATCCGGGCCACGGTCGTGGGCCGTAACGCGCCCGTCACTGCCGTGCTGGTCGTCGCCGCGCTGGCGTACATCCTGCTCGGCGGCGCTCATCTCTCTCTCGATGCTGAGCCAGGACGTTGCGGTCGAGGGGTCGATCCTCTTCGGCGTGGCGATGGGATCCTTCGGGATGTTCTTCGCCTGCCTCACCGCGGTGACCGCCCAGGTGACCGAGCACAACCGCGCCGCCCTCGGCCTGGCCGGCGTCGCCCTCGGCGTCTCGTACGTGCTGCGCGCCATCGGCGACGTGAGCGGGGGCGCGCTGTCGTGGCTGTCGCCGATGGGGTGGGCACAGTTCACCAAGCCGTACGCCGGGGATCGGTGGCCGCCGCTGCTCGTCCTCGCCGTCGGGTCGGCGGCGCTGGTGGTGCTTGCCTACCGCCTGCAGGCCAGCCGGGACCTCGGCGCCGGGCTGCTGCAGACGCGGCCCGGTCCGCCGATTGCCGCGCCCAGCCTCGGCCGGCCGGTTGGTCTGGCGGTCCGGCTGCAACGGGCCAGCTTCATCGGGTGGGCGCTGGCCCTCGCTCTCACGGGTGTGGCCTACGGATCGGTCGCCCAGGACGTGGCCGATCTGGTGGGCGACAACGACACACTCGAGGAGCTCATCGCCCAAGCAGGGGGGAGCCTCGTCGACTCGTTCTTCGCCACGTCGCTGCTGATCCTCGCCCTCATCACCGGCGGCTTTGCCGTGGCGGCCACCATGCGGCTGCGCAGCGAGGAGACGGCGGGCCGGGCCGAGCCGTTGCTGGCCACGGCCCTGCCCCGCACCCGGTGGGCGCTTTCGCATCTGCTCGTGGCCCTCGCCGGCTCCGCGCTCATCACCTTCGCGGCCGGCCTGGGGATGGGCCTCACCGACGCCGTCATCTCGGGGAGCTTCGCCAACGTGCCGTCGCTGATCGTGGGTTCGCTGGCCTTCGCGCCCGCGCTGTGGGTGCTGGTCGGCGTCGCATTCGCGCTGTTCGGCATCCTGCCGAGGGCCATGGTCGCAGCCTGGGGCGCGCTGGGCGCCTTCTTCGTGATCGGCATGTTCGGCGTGCTGTTCAAGCTGCCGTCTTGGGTCATCGACCTGTCACCGTTCCAGCACGTACCCGCCATCCCCGCGCAGGACTTCTCGGCCCAGCCGCTGATCATCCTCACCGCACTCGCCGCCGGACTCGTCAGCATCGGCCTGATCGGGTTCCGCCGCCGCGACGTGCAGTGACCCGGCCTGGCTGACGACTCACGACACGATGTTCGAACAGTCCTCGGCGCTACCACCCGTTGCCTCGTCGCCACCAAAGTCGGAGGGCTCGTTGCCATCGTGTCGCTCCAGAACGTCCAGGTCGCTTGACGAACCCTGTGGGAGAGAACGGCCAGGCTGTCGGTGGCGCCTAGGTTCGCGCGGCGGGGCCCGTCACCTACCGCGGCTTGACTCGCGCTCACTGTCGCAGGACGGTGCCGGCTCGACACGCTGCGCGGGGCGCAGCGCGAGGAAGGGATGCCCTCGGACGAACTCGCGGATGGCGGCGTCGCCGCGGAGATCGCCCCACGCGAGGATGGCGCTCAGCAGTCGTAGCGGTTGCGGGTGGTGACGACGGAAGGCGATGGCCGCCGAGACGGCTTCGTCCTCGCTGAGGAAACGGTGTTCGGGCACGAACTGTTCACGGGCGATGCGGACTTCTCTGGCCGGACCTGCATGCATGTTGCGTAACCAATCGGCGTCAGGGTCCCAGGCCGAACAGATCACGACCTCGCCGTTGTCAGGGTCGTCGACGAGAACTATCGCAACCATGTCGTTGTGGCCGACCGGTCTTGCGACCGACGTGCACCAGCAGGACGAAGGTCCGGCCCAACATCCAGCCGCCGCCGCGGTGATACAGCCACAACGGCATCCGGAATACCGCGAGGGCGAGTCGCCCTGGCGCGCCCGCGATCACACTCGAGTACCACGGCACAAACTCGTGCACGGTTCGTGCCACGGCGGGCAGGCCTTCGTGGACGCGGCCGAATCGAGGTTGACGTAGTGCCGCTCCCGTCCGTCGCCGCAGGGGACCAAGACGTCGTCACCGACGAGACCGATCGGCAGGGACGGGCCGCCGGTCTGTGTCGAGGCCTTGCCGATCATGGTCCGGCTCCTGGTGTCGCGTGTACTCGGCGAAGGTAGCGGAGGTGCTCCAACCCACCGGCGGGCTCGTGGCGCTGGCGGCCGCTCGCCGCGGGCGGATGGTGTCAGGTGAAGATGATCTGGCCGCCGGCGGCCATCTCGTAGAACTCGCCGACGGTGATGATGTCGTGCGACCTGGGCGATGAAGTCGTTCTTCTCGAGGCCGAACAGGTCGACGGAGGCTTTGCAGGCGTAGAGGCCGGCGCCGGTGTCGGCGATCATCTCGATGAACTCGGGGATGGAGGGGATGTCGAGCTCCTCCATCTTGTGGTTCATGTAGCGGGTCATCATCGGTCGACACGCCGGGGAGGCCGCCGAGCCAGGGTGGGCAGGTGCAGGCCGGGGTTGCCGACGGTGGCGAGCTTGATGTGCTCGTGGCGGGCCTTGTGGATGGCGTCGAGGCCGAAGAACGTGAAGAACAGGTTGGCGTCGATGCCCTTCGGCGCGGGCGCCGTTGGCCATGATCAGCCCGGGGTAGATCCCCTCGAGGGATCCTTTGGAGATGATGATCGAGACCTTCTCGATGGTGTCGCCCATGGTGGTCGCCTCTCAGATGCAGCCGCGGGGCTTGGGGATGCCGGCGATCTTGGCGGCGATCTTGGCCGGGCCCTTGGGGAACAGCTGGTAGAGCTCCTTGACCGAGACGCCGGAGGTCTTGCCGAGCATCCGCACGGTCGGGCCGGTGCCCTTGTCGAAGTACTCGGAGCGCATGAACCGGATGACCTGCCAGTGGTCGGTCGGTGAGCTCGTCGATGCCTTCGGCCGGGCGAGCTCGGGGGCCATGGCTTCGGTCCACTGCTCGGGGTCGGCGAAGAAGCCTTCGTCGTTGAGGTCGACCGGCGGTGCCGGCGATGGTCGTGGTGGTCATGGTCAGTCCTCCGTCGCGATGGCGTGGCGGTCGTGCTTGCCGGCGGTGGGCATGGTCGGAGCCGATGCCGGGGATGTCGCGGCCGGGCAGCAGGCTGTGCCAGTAGACGGACTGGAACAGCAGCTTGCCGAGGTGGTTGAGCCGGGACTCCTTGAGCAGCGGCAGCCCGACCGCGGTCGGGTAGTGCCCGGGGAGCGGTTCGGTGTCGTAGTTGAAGTCGATCAGCAGCGCCTTGTGGAACCCGGTCTCGATGAAGCAGTTGGCGTGCCCGTCGAAGCCCGCCGTCGAGCGGCTCGCCGGCGAGGAAGCGGCGCGACGTTCCCGACCAGGGTCTCGCCTTCGAAGTGGGTGACCGAGCCGGCCTTGGAGGCGGGGACGTTGGCGGCGTCGCCGATCACGAAGATGTTCGGCGCCGCCTTGGCCTGCAGCGTGTGCTCGTCGGTGGGCACGAAGTCGAGCTCGTCGCCGAGCCCGGGTGAGCGGCCGACGTAGGCGGCGCCGCCGTGCAGCGGGACGACGACGGCGAGGTCGAAGGCGACCTCGCGGCCGTCGTAGCCGACCAGGCGGCCACCGGCGCCGTCGACCTCGCCGGTGTTGAACTCGGTGACCAGCTCGATGCCCCGCTCGGCGAGCATGCCCGCCGAGGTGCTCGCGCGGCGACCGGCTTGGTGAACGCACCGTCGAGCGGCGTCACGTAGGTGAGCTCGACCCGGTCGCGGATGCCGCGCTCGGTGGAAGTACCAGTCGGCCAGGAAGCAGAACTCGAGCGGCGCGACCGGGCACTTGATCGGCATGTCGACCACGTTCACGACCAGGCGGCCGCCGTCGAAGCGTCTCCAGCGCCGCGCCGAGCGCGGCGGCGCCTTCGGGCGTGTAGAAGGTGAACACGTTCTCCATCCACCCCGGCCCGGTCAGCCCCTCGGTCTCCTCCGGCACCAGGCTGGCGCCGGTGGCGACGACCAGCACGTCGTAGCCGAGGCACGGCGCCGTCGTCGAGATGGACCTCGCTGGGCGGCGATGTCGACCCGGTCGATCGCCGACTCGACGAAGGCGATGCCCGTGCGCAGCTGGCGGTCCCGCGGCCGGACGATGTCCTCGGTGTGCGTCAGCCCGAACGGCACGAACAGCAGTCCCGGCTGGTAGACGTGGCGGTCGTCCTGGTCGACGACGGTGATCTCGGCCTCGTCCAGCCGGTAGACGCGGCGCAGCCGGTTGGCGGCCAGCGTGCCGCCGGTGCCGCCGCCGAGCACCACGACGCGCGACCTCATGTTCACAGCATCCCTGTGTCGCTCGCGAGACGGTAGGGCCGAAGGTCACCCCTCGAACCGACGGCCGCTGCCCTAGGGGGAGAGGTCGCCGCTGCGCCGATGGTCGGGCGGCTTCGTTCGTTGATCGTCCATCGTGATGTGAGGTGGAGGCGGTCGGCCCGAACCGACCCGTCGACACTCGAACGGGAGGCCTCGCTCGCTACTGCGGGTGGCGACCGTGAGCAGTGGCACCTTGGTCGGCACGTCGACGAGCGCCCGCTTTTCCCGTGAGGCGACGGCCCGTGCGGCTTCGGCGTCAGCGGAGCACTGATCTGAGCGCGTCGAGGCGCGACGGTACGAGGCGGTACCACACCCAGAGCCCTCGCTTCTCGCGTGTGACCAGTCCGGCGTCGACGAGGATCTTCATGTGATGACTGACGGTCGGCTGTGAACGGCCGGACGGTTCGACTAGATCACAGGCGCACACCTCATCGGCGTCGGCGGAGGCGATGAAGCTCAACAGTCGGAGGCGGATCGGATCGGACAGGGCGGCAAACGAGCGAGCCAGGACTTCGGCGGTGGCCCCATCGAGGGTTTCGGCGCGCACGGGCGTGCAACAGGCGATCGGATCGAGCACCGCAGCTGCCTTCGACATGCCTCGACTGTATCGACAATCGTCGAACAAGTCCATTGACAATCTTCGATTCGCTCGCTAGGTCGAGTGCATCGACATTCGTCAATGTATGCCTCGGAGGCAAACCGATGTCCCGTGTTCAACTCGCACTCAACGTCGACGATCTCGACGCCTCGATCGCGTTCTACACCAACCTGTTCCAGACCCCACCGGCCAAGGTCCGCGAGGACTACGCGAACTTTGCGATCGCCGATCCACCGCTGAAGCTGGTGCTGTTCGCCAACGCCGGTGAGCCGGGAACGCTCAACCACATCGGCGTCGAGGTGGAGACCACCGACGAGGTCGCCGCCGTGATCGCCCGGACGGAGCGGCTCGGGTTCGATCAGCACGTCCAGGAGAACGTGTCGTGCTGCTTCGCCGTGCAGGACAAGACGTGGGTCAAGGGTCCCGAGAACGACTGGGAGTTCTACACCGTGCTCGCCGACGCTCCGGCGATGTCGTGCGGCACCGACGACGCATGCTGCCCCGCTGACGCCTGACCATCGCCGTCACCCAGCCGTGGGCCAGGGACCGCGTCGCTTCGTCGCCGAGGCTCTCGGTACCGGGCTGTTGGTCGTGGCCGTGATCGGGTCCGGGATCATGGCCGAGCGTCTCTCGCCCTCCGATGTCGGTCTGCAACTGTTGGAGAACGCTGCCGCCACCGGCGCTGCGCTCGTTGCGTTGATCCTGATCTTCGGTGCCGTGTCGGGCGCCCATTTCAACCCCGCCGTGACGCTGGTCGCTCGCGCTCACGGCACGATCAGCACAGCCGACGCCGGTGTTCATGTTGTCGCTCAGGTCCTCGGCGGTTGTGCCGGAGCGATCCTCGCCAACCTCATGTTCGAGCTGCCGGCCATCGAACTCTCCACGCAGGCGCGATCGTCGGGCGCGTTGTGGCTGTCAGAGGTCGTCGCCACGGCGGGACTGCTGCTCGTGATCTATGGCTGCCTCCGCACCGGCCACGCCAATGCCGTGCCGTACGCGGTCGGCCTGTGGATCGCCGGCGCCTACTGGTTCACGTCCTCGACCAGTTTCGCCAACCCCGCCGTCACGATCGCCCGCACGCTCTCGGACAGCTTCGCCGGGATCAAACCGGCCTCGGTGCCGATGTTCATCGTCATGCAACTGATCGGCGTTGCCATCGCACTCGCACTGATCGGCGTGCTCTACCCAACAACGACTCAGGAGGTCGAACATGGCTGAACGTCCCGAGGTGCTGTTCGTGTGCGTCCACAACGCCGGACGCTCCCAGATGGCCGCCGCCCTCATGACCCACTACGCCGGAGACAGCGTCGTCGTGCGCTCCGCAGGCACCGCCCCCGCTGACGCGATCAACCCGACCGTCGTCACCGCGATGCGAGAGATCGGTATCGACCTCACCACCAACGACGCGATCCCCAAGCGGCTCACCGATGACACGGTCGCCGCCTCCGACGTCGTGATCACGATGGGCTGCGGTGATACCTGCCCGTACTACCCGGGCACGCGTTACGAGGACTGGAAGTTCGACGACCCCGCCGGGCAACCGCTCGATGTGGTGCGCACCATCCGCGACCAGATCGACAACAGAGTTCGAGCACTCCTGGACCAGCTCACCAGCTAGCGACGAATTCCCGCGATCGACTGCAGCGCCGCGTCAGGGACCACCGGGTCGATGCCCCGTGGTCGAGGCCGACCCGGAGCCGTGCGGGCAGGCTGATGGCGTGCGAGGCTCGTGGGATCGTCAACGGGCGTTGGCGATCGCCGCCGGCGGCGTCGTCGGTGCGCTGTTGCGGTGGGCAGTGTTCACGTCGGTGAGTGCCGGCCGATTCCCCTGGCCCGTGCTCGCCGTCAACGTGGCGGGGTCATTCATCCTGGGTGTCCTACTGGCCGAAGAGTGGTCGCATCCGCGAGCTCGTCTCGTGCTGCACGACGCAGGCGGCATCGGCTTCTGTGGCTCGCTCACCACGTTCTCGACGTTCGCCGTCGAGGTGGTCAACCTGAGCAAGGACGGCGACGTGGGGATCGCGGTGGTGTACACCGTCGCGTCGCTGGCTGCCACCCTCGCCGCGGTCGTGGCCGGCGCCGCCGCGCTCGGTCGCCTGCGAGCACTCACGCTTCCGTTGGAGGAACAGCCATGATCACGGTTGCGGCGTTTGTGGCCGCGGCGATGGCGGGCGCGCTCGTCCGAGCCGAGGCTGGCCGGCGGTGGAACCGCCATGACGGCCTCGCTGTCGGGACGTTGATCGTCAACGTCACCGGGTCGTTCATGCTCGGCCTGCTGTCGGACACGGCACCGACGACGATGACTGTGCTTGGTGTCGGCGGCCTCGGCGCCTACACGACGTTCTCGAGCTTCGCCCGAGACGCCGTCGCCCTTGCTGAGCTTCGCCACCCGACCACGGCCGCGCTCTACGTCGGTGCAACCTGCGTGCTGGGCCTGGCCGCCGCCGCATCCGGAGTGGCAATCGCCAGCATCTGACACGACGGTGCGTGGGCCGCCACGCCGGCCGATCGCCCAGCGCATCTGCACACCCCGCCGGCTTCGACGAACCGATGCCCAGAACCACCGCCAACGGCCGAGGGTGGTAGCCGGAAGTGGCGGGCGAAACTGGGCGCGAACGACCACCCACGCGGCTCAGTCGTCGACCACTTCAGGTCCAACGGAAAGGTCCGACGGAAATGTCCGACGCAGTGACGTCAGCGGCGAATCCTGGCGCAGCCATCGCCCGAAGCGAACGGGCTTCGCGCCGCCGTCGTCAGCACACCGGATCGAGGCGCCGCGTCGGAGCCATCCGCGTTGCGGGGACGACGAGCACCGGCGCCGTCGAGTGGCGAACAAGGTTCCGCGTGACACTGTGCCGGTGGACGTGGGTGTCGGTCCAGCGTGCGCTGACGGCGAGCAGCACGGCGTCGGTGACGCCTCGAGCGAACTCGTCCAACGCTGTGGCGGCGTCGCGGTCGTGGAGCACCACGGGGGTAGTGGTCGAGCCGCACGCGGCCGCAACCCGACCGGCGAGCTGCCCGAGCCGATCGCTCGCGAGCGTGGCCGCGGTGTCATCCCCGGTCGATTCGACGGTGGTCAGCACCGTGCGTCCGCCGAAGGTCCCCACCCACGAGGCGATCGCAGCAACCAGTGACATCGACGCGGTCGGAGTCACCCACGCATACGATCAGCGTCGGCGACGCCGAGCCGCGAGTCGTGGTGCGCGGTCCGGCGACCAGCGCCGGGCTGCAGATGCGGCCGAGCACGTATTCGCTCACACTCCCGAGGAAGTGCCGCGCCACCGGCCCCTTTGCCGAGGTCCCCATCACCAACAGGGCCTCCGGCCGAGCCGCCATGTGCTCGATGATCGCCGCACCCGCATCGTCGTCGTGAAGGACGAGGCACGAGAAGCGGTCGAGGCGGTACATCTTCGCCCGCCGTTCGAGCTCGTAGGTGTCGATGGCCGTGGGCATGCCCGGCGACGAGACCGTGATCAACTCGACCGGCAACCCGCTCAGCTTGGCGAGCCACGCCGCCGCCGGCAGCGCGCGGTCACCAGTGTCGTCCAGATCGAGGGAGACGACAATCGACGTGAACACGTGGAACCTCCTGTACAGGCCTCGTGATCATCGTGCCCACACGCGACGGGAGGCGCCCAGGGTCGAACGTCCTTCGCTCACGGCCGAGGGTACCTGACCCCGTGAGCGGCGATGCTCTGCGACATCAGGGCTGGCGGCAGATCGTCTGCACCTGAGGCGCCGCGCAGATCAGGGACAACCAGCGGGCGATGCCGTCCGGGTCGACGACTGCCGTGCGGTAGCCGACGTAGCCGTCCGGACGGACGATGATCAGACCTGCACCCTCTCGGTCCTCGATCCGATGTACCCACACGTGCGGCCCGAGCCCGTGTTCGTCGAGCGGGCGTGCGTCGCGGTCGAGCAGCACGTGAACGCCGGGGAGAGCGGTGAGTTCGTGGAGCCGTCGGCGAGAACCGGCGACGGTGACGGTCGTGTCCGCCAGCCGGTCACCAGGGCGCGGCTCGCCTCGTCGCGGCGGCAGGCCCTCCGTGGAGAGCTCGCTGTGGCGATAGTGGACCCGGAGTTGTGCAAGTTGGCGCGCAGCCTCGGCGACGAGGCGACGGCGGCCGAGCACGTACGGCACGACAGGCGCCGCGAACGCGGCGAGGGGCCCCCGAGCGAACCTCGCGATCGGGTTGGTCGCCGCCTCCGCCCAGAACAGCGCGTGGGTCAGTGCCATCACGTGCTGGGCGACCGGTCGACGCTCACGTTGGTACGAGTCGAGCAGCGGATCGGAGGTCGCACGATCAGGCGAGTTGGCTGCTGCGAACGCCAGCTTCCATCCGAGGTTCACGGCGTCCTGGATCCCGGTGTTCATCCCCTGGCCGCCCGCGGGGGAGTTCACGTGGGCGGCGTCGCCGACGAGGAACAACGGCCCGGCGCGGTATCGCGACGCGATGCGGTGCTCGAGGTGGACGCGGCTCGACCAGGCCATCGTCTCGACCCGCGCCTGGACTCCGGCACAGTCGAGCAGCACTTGCAGTTCGCCGATCGCCACCTCAGCAGGTGTTCCGCTCGCCTCGTCCCTGGTGGCGAGCAGCCGCCACGTGGCGCGCTCCCCGATCGCGAACAGGAACAGCACGCCTTGCCGCGCGGCGAAGACGTGGGCCTGCCCAGGGGCCAGGTCGCTGTCGAGCTCGACATCGGCGAGCACGACCTCCTGGGCGTAGGAGCCGCCATGCCAGCCGACGCCGGCGAGACGCCGGACCGTGCTCGCAGCGCCATCGCATCCGGCCACGTACCCGCAGCGGGCCGGCTCGACGCCGCCCGCCCGGCGCAGCAGGAGCTCGGCGTCGTGAACACCGCACCTCACATCCACGAGGTCGACCCCGCGGTCGATCTCGATCCCGCGATCGGCAAGTGCTTCCGACAGGACGGCTTCCACCACCGCCTGCCGTTGGAAGAGCAGGGCGGGGAACGCGGTGTCGGGGAGATCGAAGTTGCCCAGTCGAATCGGGATCTCCCGGCGGCCGAGGTGAAGGTTGACGGGCGGGGCGACGTCACCGCTCGCGAGGAGCGCATCTGTGACACCGAGCGGGCGGAGCACCTCGAGCGTGCGGGGATGCACGATCAGCGCCCGAGACGGGCGGAACGCCTCGGTGCGGCGCTCGACGACGCGCACGCGTGCACCAAGGTCGCTTGCCTGCAATGCGAGGGCGAGGCCGGTGGGGCCGGCACCGACGACGACCAGGTCCGTATCGCTCACGGCGCCGGGACCCCCGTCGAGGTGAGGCGCCACCACGCGCCCGCCTCGTCCGGCGCGACAGCGGCGGCGAGCTGCGGATCGGCGAGCAGCTCGTCGCGGCGGTGGTCAGGCAGCACCACGTAGTGGATCGATGCCGGGACGCTGACGAGCGCGAGCACCCACCAGAGTGCGCCGACATAGGCCTCGGCCAGGTCCGGATCGTCCCAGTCGTAGAGCCCTCGGTAGACGCCGTTGTCGTCGTTGGCGAACCACAGCTTGGACACGAAGCCGGGAAACCCTGCGAACAGCACCGTGTTGAGCACGCTCTCCAGCCGGAACACGGCGTGAGCACGCGCGCTGCGCACGCGACGCAGCCGGAAGCAGACGACGAGCACGGCCGGCGACGAGGCTGGAGCGACGTCGGCAACGGTCTCTCGGTAGACCTCGGCCGTCGTGCCGTCAGCGAAGGAACATCGCCGGCCGAGGTGTGTCGCGGGCTGGTGGAGGCGCCGATGGAAGAGAAGCACCGCTGTCCGCGTCGCGCAGCGGGTTACCGCCCACACGGCGGGTCCGAGGGGCAGGGGAGGTCGTTCGACGCGCATCGCGGTGCTCGGCTTCATGACAGGACCGCGCTGCCGACGTGACCGCGCATCCCGCGCAGCGGATTGACCGGGACGACGTCGTCGACGACAGCTGCACGAGCGTCGACGACGACGCAGCCGGCCGGGTCGACGATGACCGGGTTGAGGTCCAACTCGTCGAGCTCCGGGACGGCGATCGCGAACAGGCTGACCCGGTGCACGAGGTCGGCCACGCGATCGACGGGGAGGACGGCGCGGCCCCGGTAGCCGTGGAGGAGCGGCGCCAAGCGGAGTCCGTTGATTGCCCGAGCGGCGGCGGCGCTGCTCACCGGCGCGACGAGCACCGCGAGATCGTTGCGCAGTTCGGCGTCGGTGCCCCCGGCGCCGACGAGAACCACTGGGCCGAACCCGGGATGCCGAGCGACGCCGACGAGCAACTCGAGCCCGGGCTGTGGCCTGGGCCTGGACGAGGGCGCCGCGGAGTCGGTCGCCGAAGCGGTCGATCAGGGCGCGATAGGTCTCGCTGGCCGCCTCGTCGTCGGCGATGTCGAGCACGACGGCGCCTTCGTCGCTCTTGTGGAGGAGATGCTCGACGTCGCCTTTGACGACGCATGGGGTGCCGACACGCCGCGCCGCGTCGGCGCACGCTGCGGGCGATCGGACGTACTGCCACGGTGCGACCGGGATGCCAACGAGATGCAATGGCCTCGAACGCTGGGATCGGCTCGAGCCAGCCGTCGGTCGTGGCGCCGCCGCGGACGATCCGGCGGGCGACCGCCAGCTCGGCGGCGTCGGTCGGCGTCTCGGGAGCTTCCGCATCCTCTTCGGCCACGTTCGTCAACCACCGCGCCCGCTGCGCGGCAAGCGCCACGGCCGCGGCAGCGCGCTCGGCGGACGGGTACACGGGCAGATCGACCTCAGTGCGGCCTGAGACGGCGATCGGCACACCGAGCCCGGAGACCGGCAGGGATCGCATCATGTCACCGCTCGACTCGTCGACGTCGACGACCGCGACGATGCAGGCGTCGACCTCGCCGGATGCGGCGACGGCCCGGGTCACTGCGGCGAGCTGGTCAGCGTTCATCGCCGAGGTCAGGTCGACCGGGTTCGCCGTCGACGCGACCGCCGGAACGAGATCGGTGATGGCGGCGCGCAGCGCAGCCGACAGCTCCGGCACGTCGAGGTCCCGGTCGGCGGCGACGTCAGCGCCGAGGATCAACGGACCGCCGGCGTTGCCGATGAGCGCAACCCGAGACCCTGCCGGTGCTGGCTGGCGGTCGAGCAGCAGTCCGACGTCGATCAGCTCCTCGAGCGTCCTGGCGCGGATGACGCCGGTGTGCGCGAACAGCGCGTCGACGACGACGTCGTCGGTGGCGAGCGCAGCGGTGTGCGAGCGGGCACCGCGACGACCAGGCTCGGTCCGGCCCGCCTTGAGGGCAACGATCGGCATTCGTCGGGACACCGCTCGGGCGACGCGGGCGAAGCGGATCGGATCACCGAACGACTCCAGGTAGATCAGCGCCACATTGGTGTCGTCATCGTCGGCCCAGAGCCGCAGCAGGTCGTTGCTGCTGACGTCGACCTTGTTGCCCATCGACACGAACGCCGAGATGCCGGCGTTGCGCTGCTCGGCCTCGGCGGCGATGGCGATGCCAACACCGCCAGACTGGGCGGCGATGGCGATGCCACCGGGCAGGAACCGCTGCGCGGTGAACGTGGCGTTGAGCCCACACCGCGTCGACACCACACCGAGGCAGTTGGGCCCCACGATGCGCATGCCGTGGGAGCGGGCGGTGGCGAGCAACTCGTCCTGGCGTCGTCGGCCATCGTCGTCCTGCTCGGCGAAGCCCGACGAGATGACGACCGCCGCGGCGACCCCGGCGCGCCCACAGTCGTCGACGACGCCCACGGCGGCAGCCGTCGAGACGGCGATGATCGCCAGATCCGGCACAGCGTCCAGCTCACTGATCCGACCGACCGATTCGACCCCGCCGATCGTCGCAGCGGAGGGATGGACGACGCTGATGCGCCCGGCGAACGACGCGCGAAGGTGATCGAGGATCCGCCGGCCGGGCCCGCTCCCGTGGCGGCTGGCGCCGATGACGACGACGTGCGACGGTTGCAGGATCGGCCGCAGTGACTCGACGGCGGAGCGCCAGTCCCGCAGGTCGGCGTCGTCCTCCATGAGGTGGGCTGTCGTCAGGTCGAGCTGGACATGGACGACGCCGTCGGCGAACCACTCGCGAGTCACCAGGCCGACGGTGCGGAACACGCGCCGCATCGGCGAGTTCCCCGGCATCGTCTCGGCGACGAGCCGGCGGAAACCGGCCGAGCGAGCGATCATCGCCAGGTCCTCCAGCAGCACCGTCCCGATTCCCTCGTGCTGGTGGAGGTCGGCGACGGCGAAGGCCACCTCGGCCTCTTCACCGCCGGGCCTGGCGTGATACTCCCCGATTCCGAGAAGGTGGTTGCCGGCCTCGGCGACGAGCGTGACATGTGCCCGCACGGCTTGCACCGTCGCGACGGCCAGCTCGTCAGCCGGGATGAACCGTCGCAGCCCGAAGAACCGGTAGTAGTTCGACGTGTCACTCAGCTCGGCGTAGAAGTCGCCCAGGGCGCCGACGTCGGCTGGTCGAGCGGGACGGATCCGGACGGCCCGGCCCGTGGCCAGCAGCACGTCTCGTTCGAACGTCGCCAGCTCCTGATCGTGCTCGTCCGCATCACGGCGGCCACCTGTCACGAGGCCCGCACGTCGGCGAACCGGCTGTCGGTGGCGTGACCGAGGGGGTGCCCCGACGTCATGACAGAACGACGTGCCGCTCGTCGAGGTGTCGGAGCGGCTGGTCATCGACCGGGTCGACGTCGGTCGGTCCGCCGATGATCATGACGTGTCCTCAGCCGTGGGGGAGCTCGATCGGCTCGATCGCGATGACGACGTCGATGTGCTCGGGGTGATCATGCAGGATGTGGTCTTTCACTTCCTCGTGGTAGGTGAATCGGAGCTCGCAGTACGGGCACTGCCGCGTGATCTCATCCACGGCTCGATCATCCTCCCAGCAGCTCGAGGTCGCCAGGGACCTTCGGCCCGGGTTGCGGTCGCCTTCGTCGCAGCGCCTTGTGGGCGGCGTCGACCGCCAGGAGCACGGGGGCGGCGAGCATTGCAACGGGCGAGGCCGGCCGGTGGGTGGAACGCGTGGTCGAGCACCTCCGAGATCGCTGGGACCGGGAGGAAGCCGAGCAACAGCACGCACACGACGGCGACCGCACCGAGCAGCATCCGCGTCGTCCGCCCAGTCGCTAGGGAGGCCTGGAGGCGCTGCGACAGGCGAAGGCGTTGGCCATCTGGCCGATCACGACGTGTCAACGGGGCGAGACAGGGCCACCGATCCCGTTCCGATCGCCTGGCGCCGGAGCGGATGCCCTTTGGCCCTACCGGGAACCAACGCGAAGAGGCATCGTGGACGGTGGATGATCTCACATCTGCTATCGACTCGAAGCGCCACACCGCACGCGGCACGAGCACAAGTACGCCACCATGCTCGTTGAATCGCTGGCCGATCTCGGGAGTCCCCCGTCCGCCGTCGACGATGCCCGCCGTTCGCTGCTGCCCGGGTTGGAGGTCGAGCGGACGGCGCGCGAGTCCGCCGAAGGGGCGCGAGCGTGACGGCGGATCGGGCGCCGTCGCTGCAGTTCGTCGGCGGTGTCGGATCGGTCACCGGGTCGAAGTTTCTGATCACCACGGCACGGGCGCGCGTGCTGGTCGACTGCGGGCTCTACCAAGGTCTGCGCGAGTTGCGTGAACGCAACTGGCATGTCGCCGTTGCCGATCCATCCTCGATCGATGCCGTCGTGCTCACCCACGCCCACGTCGACCACTGCGGCTACCTACCGCGCCTCGTCGCCGAGGGTTTCCACGGACCGGTCTACGCGACGGCGACCACAGCGGCGCTTGCCGGCATCGTGCTGCCGGACTGCGGCCACCTCCACGAGGAGGAGGCCGAGTACGCCAACCGGAAAGGCTTCAGCCGTCACGACCCTGCCCTTCCCCTGTACACCGAGGACGACGCGTGGCGCGCCGTCGAGCTGCTCCGCCCGATCCCGTTCCACGAGGAGCGGATGATCGCCGACGGCGTCTCTGTGCGCCTGTCCAGAGCCGGCCACATCCTCGGCTCGGCGACGGTCCGGATGCAGCTCGGTGGTGACGGTCCGGCAGTCGGGTTCAGCGGCGACCTCGGCCGCCCGACGCATCCATTACTGGTCGCACCCGACCCCCCGCCATCGGTTGACACGCTCCTCGTCGAGTCGACGTACGGGAATCGGCGCCACGACGATGCCGGCGCCCGCGGATCGACTCGCCGACGTTGTCACAACGACGATCGAGCGTGGCGGCTCCGTGCTCATCCCGGCGTTCGCCGTCGACCGCACCGAGGTGCTGCTCCATCACCTCGCCCAGCTGGCGAGGGGTGGGCGGCTTCCGGCTGGTGTGCCCATCTTCGTGGACAGCCCGATGGCGCTCAGCGCCCTCCGTGTGTACCGCGAGGCGTTACGCCGCGGCGATCCCGACATCCGGCCGATCCTCGGCTGGCCGCGGCGACCCGTTCGAGGTACCCGGGCTGCACGAGGTCCCCGATGTCGAGGGCTCGAAGGCGCTCAACGACCCCCGCACGCCGTCGATCATCATCTCGGCCTCGGGGATGGCGTCAGGTGGGCGGGTGGTGCATCACCTTGCCCACCTCCTCCCCGACAGCCGCAACACCGTGATCCTCGTCGGTTACCAGGCCGAGGGGACGCGAGGTCGCCTGCTCATGGACGGTGCACGCGAGCTCAAGATGCTCGGTCGATACGTGCGGGTCCGCGCGACGGTCGTCGACCTCCCAGCGTTCTCGGTCCACGCCGATGCGTCCGAGCTGCTCGCCTGGATCGGCTCCGCGCCCCGTGAGCCCGGCAACGTGTTCGTCGTCCACGGCGAGCCTGCGGCGGCCGACAGCCTGGCATCGTCGATCGCGGCGACAGTGCAGTGCCCTGCGGTCGTGCCGCGACTCGGCGAGCGAGTTCGCCTCGACCGTTCGGTGTGATCCTGCCCTCCGCGGCGTACCGAGAACAACCCCGTAGATGCCGAGCGGGTGTGTGGCCGTTGGACGGCACGATCCAAGCCGCCCGCGCCGATCGACCACAGATCGTGGTCGGTACCACCCTTACACGACACGGCTGCGCCCTGCTCAGCGGGGGAGTGGGTCGAACGCTCGACAGGGTCGGGTGCAGCGCGACTCGCCACCTGTCGACTCCAATGGTCCCATGCGGCAGGGCCATCGGTCCCTGTCGTGGTTCGGGCGCGAGGCCGATCGTGGTTCTCACCACCATCGCCCAATCCCCGAAGGGGGGACGTCCCATGACGCTGACACCGACGGCCGTGCTCCCGTCCATTTCCACGATCGCGGCACGTGCCGTCGGTGCCGTCAAGGTGTACGGCCGCGGCCCCACCGAGGTGCGCGCGCTCGACGGGATCACCATCGACTTCGAGCGGGGTCGCCTCACCGCGATCATGGGCCCATCGGGCTCGGGGAAGTCGACGTTGCTCCACTGCCTGGCGGGCCTCGACACGCTCACGTCGGGAACGGTGTACATCGGCGACACCGACCTGACCACCCTGACCGACACCCAGTTGACGACGCTTCGGCGCGATCGGATCGGATTCGTCTTCCAGTCCTTCAACCTCGTCCCCACGCTCACGGCCGAGGAGAACATCACGCTTCCGGTCGCGCTCGCGGGCCGCAAGCCCGACTCCACGTGGGTGGACACGCTCGTCCGTGCCCTCGGCATCGCCGACCGGGTACGGCACCGGCCCTCGGAGCTCTCCGGCGGCCAGCAGCAGCGGGTCGCTGCCGCTCGGGCGATGATGACTCGGCCCGAGCTGATCTTCGCTGACGAGCCAACGGGGAACCTCGACTCGAGGTCGTCCACGGAGCTCCTGCAGCTCACGCGAACGGCCGTCGACGGCTTCGGGCAGACCGTCGTGATGGTCACCCACGACCCGACGGCGGCGAGCTACGCCGACCGTGTCGTGTTCCTGGCCGACGGTCGCATCGTCGAGGAGATCACCGAACCGACGATCGAGCACATCCTCGACACGTTGAAGCGTCTCGGCGCGTGAGGTGACGCCATGCTCCGTCTCGCTCTGAAGAGCACCTTCGCCAGGAAGTGGCGGCTGATCAGCACGGGCTTGGCCGTGGTGCTCGGCATCGCCTTCTTGACCGGGACCCTGGTGTTCACGGACACGATCAAGCGCACGTTCGACGACCTGTTCGCCGACATCTACGACGACACCGACACGTTCGTGCGGTCGTCGACGAGCATCTCGATGGAGTTCGGTGGCGACGTGCGGGGCCGGATCCCCGAGTCGATCCTGACGACGATCGCCGAGGTCGACGGCGTTGCCGACGCCCAAGGGGTCGTGCAAGGGTTCGCCCAGGTCGTCGACACCGAGGGGAATGCCATCGGCAACCCCGGCCAGGGCGCCCCCACGTTCGGCATGAGCTACGTGTCGGGCGCGTTGAGCCCGTGGCAGCTCACCACGCGGCAGCCGAGCGCCCGGCCCCGGGCGAGCTGGTGTTGGACAAGGGCGCCGCCGACAAGGGTGACTTCGCGATCGGTGACACCGTCACGGTGCTCACCCAGACCGGTCCGCATTCGTTCCCGCTCGTCGGCATCGCACGGTTCGGTTCGGCCGACTCGCCCGGCGGCGCCACCGTCGCCATCTTCGACCTCGCCACGGCCCAGGAGGTGCTCCTCGGTCAACCCGGCGAGCTCGACGCGGTGATGGTCGACGCTGCGGCCGGTGTCGACGAGGTCGACCTGACGGCCCGCGTCGAACGCGCCCTTCCCGACGGCATGGAAGCGCTGACGGGCACGGAGATCATCGCCGAGACGCAGAACGCGATGCAGGAGGGGCTCAGCTTCTTCAACACGTTCCTGTTGGTGTTCGCCGCGATCGGGCTGGTGGTCGCCTGCTTCACGATCTACAACACGTTCCAGATCGTCGTCACGCAGCGGGGCCGGGAGATGGCGCTCTTGCGCGCCGTCGGTGCGTCGAGGCGCCAAGTGCTCGCCGCCCAGTTGGTCGAGGCCTTCGTCGTCGGCGTCTGTGCATCCGTCGTCGGCCTGGTGGCCGGAGTGTTCGTCGCAGGACTGCTCAAGGCGATGCTGCAGCGGTTCGGCATCGACATCCCTGCCGGTGGGACCGTGGTGCTCGCTCGGACAGCGGTCGTCGCAGTCGTCGTCGGGACGGTCGTCACGGTCGTGTCGGCCGTGTTCCCTTCGTTGCGCGCCTCGCGGATCCCGCCGCTCGCAGCATTGCGCGACGTGGTCGTCGGAGGCATCGCCCAGCCCGGCCGGCGCCTCGCCTACGGCGCCGCACTCACGATCCTCGGTGCCGGCGCCTTGGCGGGCGGGCTGGCCGGGTTGGGCATCGCATGGGTCGGTCTCGGCGCGCTGACGATCTTCATCGGTGTGTTCGTGCTCGGACCGGTCATCGCCCGTCCAGTGGTGAAGGCTGCTGGAGCTCCGCTGCCGGCGCTGTCCGGCATCACCGGTGAGCTGGCCCGGGAGAACGCGCTCCGAAATCCCAAGCGCACGGCCCGCACCGGCGGCGCCCTGATGGTCGGCGTCGCGCTGGTCGCCGCGATCACGGTCATGGCGGCGTCGCTCAAGGACTGGATCCGAGACGTCTTCGAGGAGCAGTTCACCGGCGACTACGTCGTGAGCACCGACACGTTCGGCTACGGCGGCCTCAGCCCGCAGCTCGCCGCGCAGCTCAACGAGCTCCCGGAGGTGGACACGGCGGCTGGTGTCCGCATCGGGTTCGCCAGAGTGGGCACGACGACGCCCAGCGACGAAGAGTATGTCTCGGTCGATCCCGCCACCGCCGGTGAGATGTTCGACCTCGGCATGGTGAAGGGCTCGCTCACCGCGCTGACCACCGACGGCGTGCTCGTCGACGACGACGAGGCCGAGCGGCGGGCGATCGGCGTCGGCGACACGCTCGACTTCCAGTTCCTGAACGGCACGACACGCACCCTCACCGTGCAGGGCATCTACACCGAGCAGGACATGGCCGGACCGCTGGTGGTGAGCCATGCCCTCAACGAGCAGAGCGGCACCGACCAGTTCGACTTCTCGGTGTACGTCCTCAAGGCGGACGGCGTGAGCGACGCCGCCGCCGAGACGGCCATCGGCCGGTCAGCGACGCCTACGCCAACGCCGACCTGCAGAGCCGGTCCGAGTACATCGACGATCAGGCGGCGCAGCTCGACCAGATCGTCAACCTGATGTACGGGCTGCTCGGGCTCGCCGTCGTCATCGCCTTGTTCAGCATCGCCAACAGCATGGCGCTGTCGATCCACGAGCGCACTCGTGAGTTGGGCCTGCTGCGTGCGGTCGGGATGACGCGGCGCCAGACCCGCACCGCGGTGCGGTGGGAGTCGCTGCTCATCGCCCTGCTCGGCACCGGCCTCGGGGTCCTCATCGGCGTCTTCCTCGGATGGTCGATCAGTGTGACCATCCGTGGCGGCGGTCTGGCCACGTTCACGATCCCGTTCGGTGCGCTTGCCGTCATCGTCGTCCTCGCCCTGCTCGGCGGCGTGGCCGCCGGGATGCGTCCGGCGCGCCGTGCTGCGCGGCTCGACATCCTCCGCGCCATCGCCAGCGAGTGAACAGTCGAGTGCGTGCGAACGGCCTGGCCCTCACCACGCACTCGGGTCGCAGCAAACACTCGACGGGTACGGGACCTTGGACCCTTCCGGCCGGAGGCCCTCGAGGGTTCGACGGGTGCATGACCGAACAGATGACAACAGCGGAGCAGTGGGTTCCGGAGGTTCCCGTCCGCGTCTATCGAGGCGGCCATCGTCGTCGAGCAGCGGTGCTGCGAGAGCCCTGAATCGGTTGCCGAGATCATCGAGTCGCGGGAGGCGCGAGGCGCCCCCACGGCCGAGCTGATCGTGGTCGAGCCGCACCCGCCGGAGGTCATCGTCGCCGTGCTGCGAGCGATCGCCGACGCTTTCGAGGAAGGCCGTCCGGTCGCGATGCCTCGTCCGTTCCCGCACATCCGGTTGCAGCTGCTCACCGAAGGGACCGAAGCGCCCCGGCCGGCACACGGCGAGCTCCACCTCCTCTGGCAGGACCTCGCGCAGCCGGGCGACTAGCGAGCCTGGGGCGAGACCGACCGCGACATCGTGCTCCGGCCGTCGCATCCTGGTTCGGACGCCAGGCGAGGTGCGCGAGCTGCTCGGTGTGCAGCGACTCGCCGATCGTGACCTTGGACTCTTGTGTCACGGCACTGTCGGCGAGATGCTCACCGCACGATCCTGATCACTGATGAACGAGGAGACGACGATGGACGCGCTCAAGTGGACCGTGGAGATCACGTTCAGAGAGGACGAGGACAAGACTCGGGCTGATGCCATCCTGAGTGCCGGCGCCGACGCGCTGGAGGGTTGGGGCCGGTCACGGCGCAACCCGGTCGATCCGGATGTCCCCGCTGTCGGCGAGGAGATCGCGGCGGCTCGTGCCCTCAGCGATCTCGCTCATCACCTGCTCGACCGTGCGGCCCACCGCATCGAGTCGTGGGAAGGACGTCCGATCCACCTCTCGTAGTGGGACGTTCGGCCCTTGTCCCCGCGTGCAGGCCCAGGGATTCTGCCTCGACCTGGTCGGATTCAGAGGTGGCGCACCAGTCTCTGTCCTGGTGGTCGACCGCAGCGGCTCCGCCAGCGGAGCGCGCCGCGACCGAGCCCGCATCGGTCGAGCTGTCGGCGGGCGTGCCCCACGTTGGGCTCGCTCGCATTGTCCCCGTGCAGGCATGTCCGACGATGAACGAGCCGGCCGTGGGCGACGCGCTGCGGCGACGTGGGCACCGAAATCGTCGACAGTCGCCGTCACCTTCTCAATCAGAAGTCCGGTACCGGGATCGGTGCCCGGATTACTATCGGTTCGGTTCCGGCGGTGAAGACCGGGACGCGGCCGCTGCGGCTGGATGATGCGGCTTCGGACCGTGCGTCTCCTTCGCGTTGCCGTCGACGATATCTCGGCCTCGACCGCGTCAGCTGGCGTCGAGGTGCTGGTGGCGGTGCGAGCGAGGGTCCTCGACGGGCTCGAGGTGCGTCGTCACCGTTAGGTCGGCGACTGCCTGCTCCATGTCGCTCTCGATCACCTCGATCAGGTCGTGGCCATCGCGCACGGTCCACGCGCCAGGAACGAGGACGTGCACCTCGGCATAGCGCCGGTGGCTGGCCGTGCGGGTGCGCAGCGCATGGAAAGTCACACCGTCGACGGCGTGACGTTCGAGCACTCGCTGCAGCGCGGCGCGCTCATCGGCTGGAATCGCCGGATCCATCAGCCCCTGCGCCGCGTGCAGCACAACGCGCCCGCCGGTGACCACGATGTTCAGGCCCACCGCCAGCGCGACCAGCGGATCGAGCCGTTCCCAACCGGTGAGCGCCGCCAGCGCCACCCCGACGAGCACGCCGGCGGACGTCCAAACGTCCGTCATGAGATGCTTGCCGTCGGCGACGAGAGCGAAGGAGCGCTGCCGACGCCCCGCGCGCTGCAGGCGCAAGCTGACGAGAAGGTTGACGACCGCGGCGGTGGCGCTGATCGCCAGGCCGACCCCGACGTCCTGCAACGGCTCGGGTGACAACAGACGCCCGACGGCCGTCCAGATGATCAACCCGGCCGCGACGATAATCATGCTGCCCTCCGCGCCGGCAGAGAACAGCTCGGCCTTCTCGTGGCCGAACTCGTGTGTCTCGTCGGCAGGGCGCGCCGAGATCCGCAGCGCTACCAGCATCAAGACGGCGGCGACGAGATTCACGCTTGACTCGAGCGCGTCCGACAGCAGGCCGACCGAACCGGTCACAAGCCACGCCCCGAGCTTCAGACCCATGGTGACGAGGGCAGCGGCGATCGACAGCCACGCGAACTTCGACAGGTCGCGGGTGGCCACGAGGGCAGTATCGCGCCGGGTGCACTCACGCCCGGGCACGCCCGAAAGGCTGACCAGACTACGAACGGACCCGCGGCAAGCTGAACCGTCCCGGGGTTGATGGACGCTCTGATTCCACGAAGAGGTGGACAGAAGCCAGCACCGAGGAGGTATCCCGACGAGCTGCGTGAGCGGGCGGTCCGCCTGGTGAAGGAGGCCCGGAAGCAACAACAGGAACTGTCATTGAATGCCGCCGTGCTACTCGGGTCACCTGCTGATGGAGAACCGTCACGCTCTGATCGTCGACGCCGAATTGACCACCGCCGACGGGTGCGCCGAACGGGCGACTGCGGTGGAGATGCTCGCCCCGTTCACGTAATCGTCCGCGACACGTTCGGACGTTGACACTCGCGCTGCAGATCCGGATCAACGGGGGCGGGACGTCGGGACGTTTGGCCCTGAGCCGGGGGCGCGTCGGAGCACACGATGTAGTTGAGGCAGGCGCCGACATCGGTTCGGTGGCCCGGCACGAGGAGACGACGATGATCGAGCGAGTGGTAGTACCTGTCAACTTCACCGAGGAGAGCGAACGAGCTCTCCTGGTGGCGCCGGTGCTGGCGAACTGGGCGGGAGCGAACGTGGAGCTCGTCACCGTCGTCGAGCCCGTCGACCGCCCGGACGTGGAACCGAGGTTGTCCCGGCTGGCCGAGGCGTACGGTCAGGGAACCACGTGGAGGGTCGTCGAGACGGGCGGCCCGTTGGAGCCCGTCCTCGTCACCGAGCTGCGGCGCCGCGAGAACGCGCTGTGGTGCGTCGGATCGCACGCTCGCAGCGCCACGGGCGAACTGCTCTTCCGCAGCATCAGCGAGGAGTTGGTCAGAGATGCGCACCTGCCCGTCGCGCTTGTCGGCCCCCACGTCAACGCGCCGCCGCAGGGACGAGTGCTGGCCGTAGCCCTCGACGGGACACCGTCGAGTGAGGCCATCCTGCCGGTCGCATCCGCCCTCGCCGCGGGCCTCGGCATGACGGTCCGGCTGCTCCAGGTCGGCGAAGCTGGGTATTGGGCAACAGACACGACCGAGACCGCGTACCTCTCGGCCGCGGCCGGCAAGGTCGGAACGATCGAGCGGCGCGCCGTCGACTACGACGTGCTCCACGGCAAGCACCCGGCACACGACGTCGCCGACTACGTCTCCGCCTACCCCGAGATCGGCATGCTTGCCGTGGCGACCCGGGGCCTCACCGGCGGTGCTCGGTTGCGGCATGGGAGCACGTCCTTCGAACTCGCCCACCGGGCCGGCATCCCCGTCGTGATCCTCCACCACGCCTGAGCATGGGGAGCGGCGAGCGACATGTCGACGAGCTCATCCGTCTCGCTGCGCTCCCTTGACCCGACTCGTCCGGAAGTGGAGTCCGTCGAGACGCACGTGTCGACGATCGTCTTCGACGGCGATCTGGTCCACAAGATCAAGAAGTCGGTCCGCTTTCCGTTCATCGACCTGAGCACGCGCGAACTGCGCGAAGAGGTCTGTTCCCGTGAGGTGGCGCTGAACCAACGGTTCAGCCCGGACGTCTACCTCGGCGTCGAGGACATCCTCGACGACGCCGGTCACGTGGTGGACCACGCGGTGCTGATGCGGCGCCTCCCGGCCGACCGCAGGCTGTCGGTCCTGGTGCGTCAGCGTCACGACGTCACCGGGTGCCTCCGGGCCGTCGCCCGGACGATCGCCGACTGTCACGCCCGTTCGCCGAGGACCGCGGAGATCTCGTCGGTCGCCACGCCCGAGGCACTGCGCGAGCTGTGGTCCGGGAACGTTCGCGAGCTGTCGGCGTTCACGCCGAGTCCGATCGACCCGACGATGCTCGAGCGGGTCGACGAACTCGCCCGGCGATTCCTCACGGGACGAGAAGCGCTGCTCGCCGAGCGCATCGCCGCTGGTCGCATCGTCGACGGTCACGGCGACCTGCTCGCCGAGGACATCTTCTGCCTCGACGACGGTCCCCGCATCCTCGACTGCCTGGAGTTCGACGACCGGTTGCGCTGGGGTGATGTCCTCTACGACGTCGGCTTCCTGACGATGGACGTCGAGCGTCTCGGGAGACCCGATCTGGCGCTGGCCTTCTTGGAGTGGTACCGCGAGCACTCCGCCGAGACGCATCCGCCGTCGCTCGAACACCACTACGTCGCCTACCGGGCGCTGGTGCGATCGAAGATCTCGTGCCTGCGGGGCAACCCGCACGACCTGGTTCACGCCCACGCCTACCTCGCACAGTGCCAACGACACCTCTACGACGGACGCGTGCAGCTCGTGGTCATCGGCGGCCTGCCCGGCACGGGGAAGTCGACGCTCGCGACCGCGCTCGGCGACGAACTCGGGTGGCCCGTGCTGCGCACCGATGAGCTGCGCAAAGAGCTCGCCGGTCTCGATCCCCTCGACCACGCCCCCGCCGCATACGGCCACGGGCTCTACTCGCCGGCGATGACCGAGGTCACCTACGACACCCTCGTCTCTCGGGCCGGGCTGCTGCTGGCACGCGGGCGCAGCGTCATCCTCGACGCATCGTTCGCGACATCGCGCTGGCGTACCCGCGCGGCCGCGCTGGCCGCCGAGAGCTCAAGCGACCTCGTCGAGTTGCGCTGCCTGCTGCCAGCGGACGTCGCGGCCACCCGACTGATCGCACGTGGAGCCATCGGCGACGACCCATCCGACGCCGACGGTGCGGTGGCGGCGGCGATGGCATCGACGTTCGATGACTGGCCGAGCGCGGCCACCGTCGGCACCAGCCCACCGATCGAAGACATCCTCCTGGCCGTGCTCGATCGCATCGACGCACCAACAGGCCGGAGCGCAGCATGAGGCCGACGCGTCGCCCCGACCCCGCCGAACGCCCCGCGCGCACGACCATCGAGCGCTGATGCCCAGCGGGCGACAGGTGACGGCGTCGCCGAACTGGCCGAGGCGTTGTGGGTGGGGTGCCGGTCGAGGGTGCGGTCAGTGCCGACCACGGCCAGCGCCGCCCCACGAGCGGACCGTGAGCGCGGCCTCCTCCGGCCCGTCGGCAACGTCGCGATCGGTGATCTCGTCGTCATCGGCGAGGAACTCGTCGGACCCGAGCACTCCACGTCGGTCACTGCCGAACGCGTCCAGCCACACGGCCTCGTGTTCGAGCCGTCCTGCACAATCACGACACCAGCGGGTTGCAGGGAGCGCCGTCAACCGGTCCGCGTCGACGAGCCGGTCGCATTGCTCGCATCGCCCATAGCGGCCGGTGACGAGGCGTCGCTTGGCATCGGCGATCTCGACGAGCCGGGCGCGGAAGTCCTCGACGAGACCGAAGTCCACCTCCCGCTCGTAGGTCTCGCTGGCAACGTCAGCGGGGTGCTGGCTGCTGCTGGCGATCTCGCCGACATCCTCGTCCTCGGTTCGTTCGCCCAGCTCGAGTCCGCGCCGTGCCTCGATCGCGCGAAGATGCCGGCGCTCCTCCTCGTCGAGCGCCTGTCCGATGCGCTCCTCCAGCGCTGCGTGGTCGACCGGGTCGGGGGAGTGGTGCACTGCCTTCACGCTTCGACTGTGAAGTCCGTGGGCGAACGTCGAAAGGGCCGAAAGTCCGTCTCTTTGACGATCCGAAGCGCAACGTGGATCAGCGCACAAGCGGCGGTCACGATGGCCGCGATCCACAGCGCGTACTCGCCGGGCGGGATGTCGAGCAGGAAGAAGTCGGCGACGAACGGGATCGTGAACGCGCCGATCGCCATCACCACCAGCCCGACGATCAGCGCCCCGCGCAGCACGTCGAGCGGGCGAGCCAGTTCGTAGAGGACCCACAGCCCGACGGCGACGAGCGTCAGTGTCGCCCCGCTCTGGGCGTTGGCGATGGACAGATCGAGTCCACGGATGCCGAGCTGGTACACCGCCATCGTCGCCAGGCCGCTGACCAGACCGGCGGGGATCGAGAACCGCAGCACGCGCTGGATGAACCCGGGACGGACCGGGTCGTGGCTGGGCTGGAACGACAGGACCAACCCGGGGATGCCGATCGTCAGCGCGTCGACCACGGTGAGGTGGCGGGGGCGCAACGGGTACCGCGAGAGCAGCACGCCCGTCAGCACGGCGAGCACTGCGGCCCACACGGTCTTGGTCAGGAAGAGGCGGGCCACCCGTTCGATGTTGGCGATGACGCGCCGTCCCTCGGCCACGACGCCGGGCAACGTGGCGAAGCGGTTGTCGAGTAGCACGATGTCACTGACCGCCTTGGCGGCTGGTGTCCCGGCGCCCATGGCGATGCCGAGGTCGGCATCCTTCAGGGCGAGCGTGTCGTTGACACCGTCACCGGTCATCGCCACCACCTCGCCCCGGTCCTGCAGCGCGTGCAGGAGCGCCCGCTTCGTCTCTGGCGTCACCCGACCGAACACGGCTGTGGCGTCGGCGACAACGGCGAGCGCGGCGGGGTCATCCGGGAGGTCACGGGCATCGACGTAGCGGTCGGCATCGGGAACGTGGCACCGCTTGGCGATCGCCGCCACCGTGACCGGGTTGTCGCCCGAGATCACCTTCGGCTGGACGTGCTCGCGCAGGAAGTAGTCGACGGTGTCGGCTGCGTCGGGCCGAACCTCGTCCGCGAACACGACGAGGGCGACCGCGGTCAGGTCATCGGGCAGCTCGCCTGCATCCGGCATGCTGCTAGCCGCAGCGAGCAGGAGCACACGACGTCCCTCGCGGGCCAGGTCGTCCACCCGTCGAATGTGCTCGTGACCAGCAGCGAGCAGTACGTCTGGTGCGCCGACGTACCAGACGCCGCGCCCATCGAACTCGACCGCTGAGTACTTGTGGGCGGAGTCGAACGGGATCCGGCCGGCGACGGGCCATCCCGGGTCTTCCAGGTTGGCCGCCTGGAGCGCCTTCATCGTGGCGTTCGGGAAGTCGTCGGCGGATGCAACGGCGGCCAGGGCGCCTTCGACTGGCCGGTCGCGGTCCGGTTCGAGGCTGCCGCCACGGCCAAACGGTTCGATCTGGTCGAGGATCACGGCACCGGTCGTCAGCGTCCCGGTCTTGTCCGATGCGAGCACGGTCACGCGGGCCAACGTCTCGACCGCCTCGAGCCGCTGGACGAGCACGTGGCGGCGCCCGAGGCGGATGACGGCGACCGTCTGCGCCATGCTCAGCAGCAGGACGAGCCCCTGGGGCACGAGCGCCACGACACCCGCGACGACGCCGAGCAACGTGTCCCGGGTCGATTCGTCGTCGCTCGCCCGCTGCCCGAAGTAGAGCATCGCGGCTGTGGGGAGGATCGCCCAGGAGACGAAGCCGAGGATGCGGTCGATCCCCTTGGCCGTCTCGGACTTCGGGGCCCGAAAGTGCTTCGCCTCGGCAGTCAGGCGGGCGGCATAGGAGTCGGCGCCCACCGCCGAGGCCCGCGCCACCCCGCCACCGGCGGTCACGAAGCTGCCCGACTTGACCTCCTCACCGACCACCTTGTCCACCGGCGCCGACTCGCCGGTGAGCAGCGACTCATCCACCGACAGCCCATCGGAGTGCAGCACGATCCCGTCGACCACGATCTGATCACCAGGAGCGAGCTCGAACACCTCGTCTAACACCACCTCGTCGCTGGCGACCTCCCGGCGGGTGCCGTCGCGCCAGACCGCCACTTTCGGCGCGGTGATCAGCGTGAGGCGATCGAGCGTCGTCTTGGCCCGCCACTCCTGAACGACACCGATCGCCAGGTTCAGGACCATGACGAAGCCGAACAGCGCATCGCGCCACTCGCCGAGGGCGAGGGCGACCGCCATCAACGCGGCAATGATCGCGTTGAACTTGGTGACGACATTCGCCCGAACGATCTCGGCGACCGTGCGCGACGAGCGATCGTCGGCCCGGTTGACCCTGCCGCCAGCGACGCGTCCGGCCACCTCGGCCGTCGTCAGACCGCGCCAGGTCGCGGCCCCGACATCGCTCACGAACGGACGCTACAAGGCGGGTGCATGCCAGGTTCAGGTTGCTGCCGGCGAGGCACTGGCCGTCAGCGACGGCCGCGGCGCCGCCGCGGTCTGCCTGGTCCATGATCCTGCGCCGTCGTCCTTCGATCCATCGGCGGGCCACTCATGCGAGACGGACGAAGGTCACGAGGTGACCTTCGTCCCACGACACGTCCGACGTTCGCTCCTGGTACCCGTCGATGACGTCGGGGATGATGGAGACATGACCAGTGGCGTGACGGCCGAGGCACCCGCCGGTGGCACGGCGCCTGACATCGTGTGGGTGAGTGGACTCGGAGTCGACACGTGTTGGCGCTTGGTCGCGGCGGAGCCGGTGGGACGAGTCGGTTTCGTCCTCGGCGGCCGTCCCGTCGTGCTGCCCGTAAACCACGCCGTCGACGATCGGACGATCGTGTTCAGAACGGACAAGGCGTCGTCCCTGGGCACGCTGGCCGTCGGACAGCCGGTGACGTTCGAGGCAGACGCGATCGCCGTCGACCGCAAGACGGGCTGGAGTGTGCTGATCAGTGGCGACGTCGAACGTGTGGACGATCGCTCCTGCCGGCGGCTCGCAACGCACGGCCCGACCCCTGGGCGCCAGGTGATCGTGACGACTGGATTCGAATCACGCCACGCTCGGTCACCGGCCGAGCCATCAGCCGGCGACGTCACCAACCGACCGGCAGCTTCCTGCCGTACATGCCCCCGGGATGACGCGTGCCGTTCTCCACCATCGTCGCAGCCCTGGGCATGATCCGTCGGCGGATCGAGTGCTCCCAGTCGTCTGGGCTGGCCCGATTGGGCTCCATGCCCGTCGAAGTGGTGACAGTGCTGGCTCGCGGTGAGGCCGAGCACCCAATGAGGTGCGAGATCGAGCGTCGCTTCGAGCCGTACGGACTGCAACCCACCACCCTGTACATGCCCCACGACGACTCGGCGGGTCGGGCGATCGCAGAGCACGTCACGTATCGCGAGGGCGCTCTACTGGTGCGAGCCGCGTCCTCGTTCGGCGCTGGCGGTCAGAACGAGGTCGACGAGACGACAGAGCAGATCCTCGGCCGCGTTCGCCAACCAGTCCTGATCATCGGTCCTCACCCGAGCCGCGCCTTGGGAGCCGCCTCGTGACGGCCGACGACGGAGCGAGCGCCCTTGCTGCGATACCGTTCGTCGAATCGTGGGCCTGTGCGTTTCCGAGCGGCTCGCCACGTGTCGTGATGGTGCTGCCACCTTGCACGTGGCCGACCGCTGAAGCGCCCTCGTCTTTCGACGCCGTCGCGGAGTACGTGCAGCGACTCGCCGATCGGGGGGTCGTCGCAAGCCTCGACGTGCTGAACGAACGTGATGCACGCCATGCGCTGCTCGCCCATGCTGCGTCCATCGGAGACACGATCCTCGTCGTGACGAGCCCCCGCTTCCGCGACGGTCTCTCCCAGTGGTATGACACGACCCGCATGCTCTTGCGCTGCGCCACACGCCCGGTGCTCGTCGTTCCCAAGGATCTGGCCTGATGGCCGAGCAGCAGTTTCGCGTCGTCGTCGGCGTCGACACCTCGGCTGAGTCGATCGCCGCGCTCGAATGGGCCCTCCGCGCCGCTGCCGCGTTCGAGGGATCGGTGATCGTGGTGCACGCGGTCGGCCTCCTCGAGGAGGGTGGCTATCGACCTCGGCCCGACGTCGAGGCCGTCGTCGACGATGCCTGCAGCCGAGTTCCTGGCCCGCGCCCGGCGACGACGGTCGTCGTCGAGGACGGACCGGGGGCCGATGTCGTCGTCCGCGTGGCCGAGCGCGAGGACGCCGACCTGATCGTCATCGGACGACGCGGCCTGGGGGAGGCGCCACGGCCACTCGGATCGGTGAGTGAGCGAGTGCTCGCGCACGCGAGTGTGCCCGTGCTTGTGGTGCCGCGGTCGTGAGGGCGTGGGTCGTCCGTCGCCCAGGTCCGATCGAGAGCGGTCCGCTGGCAGTCGTCGACCGGAAGGTGCCGGCACCGAGAGCCGGCGAGGTGCGCGTTCGGGTGACGGTGTGCGGTGTGTGCCGCACGGATCTGCATCTCGCCGAAGGCGATCTCCCGCCCCACGCAGTCGACGTGGTCCCCGGCCATGAGATCGTCGGGATCGTCGATGCGCTCGGCCCGGACGCCCACCGCTTCGCGGTCGGCGAGCGTGTCGGGATCGCGTGGTTGCGTCAGACGTGCGGGGCGTGCCGGTTCTGCCGGCGTGACGACGAGAACCTCTGTGTCGAGCCTCGCTTCACCGGGTGGGATGCCGACGGTGGATATGCGGAGTACGCGGTGGTCGACGAGCGGTACGCCTACCGGCTCCCGGCGGGCTTCACCGACGACAAGCTCGCGCCACTGCTCTGTGCCGGCATCATCGGCTTCCGCGCGTTGCGGCGAGCGGCGCTGCCCGCTGGCGGCCGGCTCGGCATCTACGGGTTCGGCGCCTCAGCCCACTTGGCGGCCCAGGTGGCGCTCGCCGAGGGGGCGACGGTGCACGTCATGACCAGATCACCCGAGGCCAGGCGGCTGGCCGTGCGGCTCGGTGCAGCATCGGCGGGAGACATCTTCGACGCCCCGCCGGAGCCTCTCGACTCGGCGGTGATCTTCGCTCCCGCCGGGGAGATCGTTCCCGTCGCGCTCGCAGCCGTCGATCGCGGTGGCACCGTGGCGATCGCCGGGATCCACCTCAGCGATATCCCGTCGATGGGCTATGCCGATCATCTGTTCCAGGAACGCCAGGTGCGCAGCGTCACCGCCAACACGCGCCGTGACGGCGAGGAGTTCCTCACCCTTGCAGCGTCGATCGGGCTGACCGTCGAGACCGTCCCGTATCGGTTCGAGAACGCCGATCAGGCGCTCCGCGACCTCGCCGCCGATCGCGTCACCGGCGCCGCTGTGGTCCGATTGGCGGGTGCGAACGAGTGGTAGCCGCTTCTCGGGCGCGGAGGTCACTCTGTGGCCGCGCGAGGTGCACGGTCCGCTCGATCGGCGCCGACTGCGGACACGATCTCGAATCGCCGGCCGGAGATGTCGACGGGCTCGATGCGCACGAAGCGGTGCTTCGGGGCGGCCTGCCACGGGAAGAGCGGCAGATCGAGGGCGTCGACAAGGTCGTGCCGCAGTTCGATCTCGATGGCGTGACCCTTGATGACCACCGACCAGGCTTCGCCGGCGGCCGCGTCGACGCCGTCGACCTCGAAGGCGACGCCTTGTCCGAGTACCGCCGCAGCGAGCTTGGCGCCTTCGGCGGTCCGAAAGACGACCGTGCCTCGATCGACGACGTAGTTGATGGGGAAGATGTCAGGGAGGTTGGTGGTCGACACAGCCAAGCGTCCGACGTCAGCCGTGCGGAGCAGGTCCAGGCACTCGTGCGTCGACAGGACGATGGACCCGAGATGGTCGGTCGTCATACCTCCAATGTGCGCCCGGTGACGACGGCCGTCCAGGGCCGAACGTCCTGCCTGTCGTCCGCGCTCGTCGTCGCGACACGTGGTCCCTCGAGAGGAGACGACCAGGAATGGTACCGACGATGCGGTGACCGTCGAGTGCGAAGTCATCGGTTCCTGGCATCACGACGTGGTGGGCGGTGGCTGGTCGAGGTGACGTGCGGCGTATACGGCGGCCTCGGTGCGGCGAGTCATGCCCATCTTCGAGAGCACGGAGGTGACGTAGTTCTTGACCGTCTTCTCGGCGAGGTACAGGCGTTGGCCGATCTGCCGATTGGTGAGCCCTTCCGCGAGCAGGTCGAGGACGTGTCGCTCCTGTGCGCTGAGGCGGGCGATCCGCGGGTCCTGATCGGGTCCCGTGCGCAGGCGCTCGAGGACCCGCGCGGTGACGACCGGGTCGAGCAGGCTCTGGCCGCCAGCGACGCGTCGCACGGCGTCGACGAGATCGGACGAGCGGATCTGCTTCAGCACGTACCCGGCCGCACCCGCGATGATCGCCTGGAATAGCGCCTCATCGTCGTCAAACGAGGTCAGCATGAGACAGGCGGTGCGTGGGTGGAGTGACCGGATCCCGCGGCACGCCTCAATCCCGTTGCCGTCTTGCAGGCGGACGTCGAGCACGGCGACGTCCGGGTCGAGGGCGTGCACGCGCCCGACCGCCTCTGTCTCCGGTGCTCGCCTCGCCGATCACGACGATGTCGTCCTCGGCCTCGAGGAGGTCCCGGACGCCCCGGCGCACGATCTCGTGATCGTCGAGCAGGAACACCCTGATCGTCTCGCTCACTCAACCATTCTCCCAGACAGCGCCGGTCGCCCGGCCGCTCGCAGCTCGGACCATCGACGTCCACGGTGCAACTGTGGGCGAGCACGCCGGGCCCCGCAGTCTGCGCCAACTCCTTGACGCGGTGTCGACCGTCGGGTCGGACCTCGATCTGCTGTCGATGCTGCGCCGGATCATCGAGAGCGCGGTGGCACTGGTCGACGCCAGCTACGGGGTGCTCGACGAATCGGGGACCCGTCTGGCGCAGTTCATCACGGTCGGCATCGATGACGAGACGAGCGATTCGATCGGCCACCTTCCGCAAGGGCACGGGATTCTCGGCCTGCTGATCGTCGACGCCAAGCCGATGCGGTTGCCTGACCTCAGCGAGCACCCCAACAGCTACGGGTTCCCGCCGAACCATCCGCCGATGCGGTCGTTCCTCGGCGTGCCGATCCGGTGCGCGACGAGGTGTTCGGCAACCTCTATCTCACCGACAAGTCGAGCGACGAGGTGTTCTCCGACGTGGACGAGGAGCTCGTCGTCGGCCTGGCTGTCGCCGCCGGGGTGGCGATCGACAACGCTCGGTTGCTCGCCCGAGTCCACGAGCTGGCCGTCCTCGAGGACCGGGAACGGATCGCCCGCGACCTTCATGACACGATGATCCAGCGACTGTTCACCATCAAGCAGATCCGCATGGCCATCTTCGACCTCGAGCGAACGCGAAACGCCGCCGACGGGCTGCGCAGCAGGATCCTCGGTCTCGTCCACGAATCGGTCGGAGGGCTCGGTTTCGAACCGCGGGTCCTGCTCGATGGCCCGGTCGACACCGCAGCCGGCGAACACGTGGCGGAGGAGCTGGAGTCCACCCTGCGTGAGGCGTTGAGCAACGTCGCCCGCCACGCACATGCGAGTCGAGGTCGAGGTGACGGTCGGTGCCGAGGTCTGCCTGCGCGTCACCGACGACGGGGTCGGACCGCCGACGGACGGCACACCGATGGGCCACGGGATCGCCAACATGGCAGCCCGAGCGGACAAGCTCGGGGGCGTCTTCGAGCTGCTACCGGGTCAGCCGGGCGGCGCCATCGCGGTCTGGCGGGTGCCCAAGATGTGACATTGCTGGCTGGCTGGCTGGCGCCACGCCGCTGCCGACCAGGATCGTGCCAGCTTCACCCTGCAGGATCGCTGCAGCGTCGCGCAGCGCGCCGATCGCGGCGAAGCGGCCACCGGCCTCGATGAATCGGCACACCGCCTCGATCTTGGGGCCCATCGACCCTGCTGGCGCGAGGACCGAACGCAGCTCGTCGAGCGAGGGCTCCCGAAGCAGATGCTGCTCCGCTGTGCCCCAGCCCGCGTACACGCCGTCGACGTCTGTGAGCAGCACGAGAGCCGTGGCGTCGAGGTCTCCGGCGAGGAGGGATGCCGACAGGTCCTTGTCGATGACGGCCTCGACGCCGACCAGCCCGCCGGCACGGTCGCGGACCACGGGGATGCCACCGCCTCCGGCGCAAACCACGACGACGCGGTGCTCCACCAGCAGCTTGATCGTGTGCAGCTCGGCGACCTCCCGTGGTTCGGGTGATGCCACGACACGGCGCCATCGTGGACCGTCCGGAGCCACGGTCCAGCCGCGCTGGGCCGCGAGCGATCGTGCCCGACCTTCGTCGTAGGGCGGACCGACGAACGTGGATGGCTGCCGGAAGGCCGGGTCGTCGGCTGCGACGATGACCTGGGTGAGCAAGGTCGCCAGTCGCTCGCGGGGCAGATGGCGGCCGAGCTCCTGCTCGAGCAGGTAGCCGATCATCCCATTGCTCTCGGCCTCCAGCAGGTCGAGCGGATAGGCGGCGACCTCATCGCAGGCGTCGTTCTGGAGCCCGAGGAGCCCGACCTGTGGTCCGTTGCCGTGGGTCAGCACCACTCGGTGCTCGGCTGCCACTTCGGCGATCGCCTCGGCCGCCCGCGCCGCGTTGGCCCGTTGCACCGCAGCTTCCAAAGGCTGGCCGCCGCGCCGCAGGGCGTTGCCGCCGAGGGCGACCACGACCAGCATCACGCCACATCCCGCGCCGATGAGGCTCCGTCGAGCAGGTCGGGGCCGGACCAGTGAGGTGGCAGGCATCCGCGCACGCCGACATCCGACGGACCACGCGGCTTCGTCATGCTCCGATCGTCCCATGCGGACTCTCTCGGCGACAGGGCCGTTGGTCCCCTCGGCATGGCGTGACGACCCTGCCACGATCGGCACCCACGGGTGGCGGCGACGAGTCAGGCCGTTCGGCCCTGGTCGGCAGCGGCGACCGGTGACACGGTGGAGGCATGGAAGGCATCGTCGTCGGAGTCGACGAATCACCGAACGCCGCGCAAGCACTGCGCTTTGCCGTCGAGGAGGGCGCCAACCGCCACCAGCCGGTCACAGCCGTGATGGCCTGGGGCTACATCGCCCAGCGCAATGTGGAACCGAACCAGCCGTTCAACCCCGACTATCACGAGGCGGATGCCCGAGCGGCACTCACCGAGCTGGTACGCCGCGCAGTCGGCACCGATTCGGGCGTCACCCTGAAGCTCGTCTGTGACCTGGCGCCTCGAGCGCTCCTCGAGGCGGCCGATGGTGCGACCCTGCTCGTCGTCGGCGCCAGAGGTGTCGGCGGCTTCGAGGGCCTGCTGCTCGGCTCCGTCAGCCGGCAGGTACTGCACCACGCCACCTGTCCCGTCGCCGTCGTGAGAGCCGGTGACCATGCTCCCGCCATCCGCCGCATCGTCGTCGGCGTCGATGGATCCGAGCCCGCTCGCCACGCGCTGCGCTGGGCAATCGACGAGGGCCGCGCCCGCCAGATGCCTGTCGTGGCGGTGCACGTGTGGCGGTACACCTACGCCGACTCCGGCTTCTACGCGCCGATCGTCGACGTCGTGCTGATCGAGAAGGCGGCTGCCGAGTTGCTCGAACACGAGATCGAGACCGTCGACACCTCCGGGCTCCCATCGCCCGTCGAACGGCGCGTCGTGCCCGGGCCCGTTGCCGCGGCGATCATCGCCGTCGCTGGCGACGATGCCCTCGTCGTCGTCGGTTCCCGTGGCCTCGGCGGTTTCAAAGGCCTGCTGCTCGGTTCGGTGAGCGACCAGGTCACGCTCCACGCCGATTGCCCGGTCGTCGTCCTGCACGACGTCCGGTGACGAACGTCTGACCGGAGAGGTCGCCTCGACGCCGCTCCAGCGAATTGTTGTCCTGTCAGGCCCTCCGCCCGGCGACTCATCGAGACGCTGGCCTTCGGTCAGACGACCCTGATCTCCTTCGGCGCCGGCCGTGACCCGACCGTTCTGCCGAGCAGAGGATTGTCGCTGACGCCACGCGCCGGCGTGCCGCGACTCTGCGCCACGACGGCGGGACGTTGTGCCCTAGTGATGGGAACGACTTGATGCGCACGTTGGTGTCATGGAAGGAAGAGCACCCCCTGTCGTGATCACCGGGGTTGAACACGATCGGTACGAGATGTGGCGCGTCGTAGTGAGAGCTCTGCGCAGTGTGTTTCCGTACATCGACATCGAGGAGATCAATCGGTTCGAGCCCTTGGCAGATGAGATCGACTTGGCCTCTGACGACTTCACGCGGCTGATGGCCGCCGTTGCGGCGGAGGTCGGTGTCGTGGTGCCAGAAGAGGACTACCCGTTGGTCGCCACGCTTGACGGTCTCGAGCAATACCTGAAGCTGCGGGTCTCGCCGCGAGTGGGCGCGGTGCGGCTCTCGGCTTGACATCGCCGCCTCGTCGAGGCGACGAACGAGCATTGGCAACGAAGCACCATCGCTGGGGGAGGGGCGCGCTCGTGATGGCCGCGAGGGTCCGGCAGAGACCGGCGGTCGTGGACGCTGTCGGTGCCACGAGTCGCACGAGCGAAGAGAAATCGATCTGGCGCGGCGTCGCCGAGCCGGGTGAGCCGATCGAACCGGGTGAGCCGCCCCGGGCTGCGTGGAGGCTCTCGTGGGTTCGGAGGCCTCGGCGCCGATCGATCGCCGACTCGGGGCGCGATCACACCGCCCAGAAGCACCGTCGGCGCGGATCCCGCCAGATCGACGATGATGCCGCAGCGTCGTTGGGTCGCTCGCTCCAAGGTCTCATCGTTCGGTTCTTGATGCCGCGAGTGGGCCCACCGAATGTCACACTGCTGTCAGCGGCTGGCGCCAGCAACGAAGATGGCGACGATGTAGGTGGCGTGCCCGTCGAGGGACTGGCGGCCCCGGCCATACGTGCTACTCGTCGCGCGACGCCTTGACTGCGAGGACGGCGCACTCGGCGCCGAGCAACACTTCCTGTGCGGTGCTGCCGAGCACCAGCTTGCCGACTGGGCTGCGATGGCGAAGGCCGATGACGATAGATCCGCACCCTCGTCGGTCGCTGCCTGCAGGATGTCGTCGGCCGGGCTGTTTCCTCGAACGTAGTCATGGACGCGGTGGGGTATGCCGTCGTCTGTCAGTCGTCGATCAGTCTCTTCCAACCGCTCTTGCCACGCGATGACGTCCTCCAGTTCCTCGTGGCCCCCGCGGGACGAATGCACGACAACGAGCGTTCCGCCGCGCAGTCGCACCTCGTCCACCGCGCGATCGAGTGCGGCGCCTCCTTCCGGTGAGTCGACGACACCGACGATGACGGTCAACGCCATGCCCCCCTCCTCCCTCACTCGACGCTCGGTCGTTACCAGTTTCGCACTCCGCGGAGGCGCGTGTGATCTCCGGGCAGACCCGTCGCCGACGCTCTCGACCCGACGCCTACTCCATCGCCGGCGCGGTGACGAACACCCGCCGATTCCGGGCCTGGTTCGTGGAGCGCGTTCAGCGGCGCCACAGCTGATCTCGACATGCCGGTGCCCCGTGGCCACGCGCCGGCCGCGATGAGCTCGCTGCTGATCAGGACGTGGTGACTGGAATCCTGGCTGGTGGTGGGGCAGGCGTCGGCGCTGCGGCTGGGATGCGGACTTCGAGCAGCCCGTCCTTGTACGTGGCAGTGATCGAAGCCGCTGTCACGCCGGCAGCGAGCGGCAATGAGCGAGAGAACGTCCCATAGCGCAGCTCTCGCAGCATGAACCCGTCCCGCTCGACCTCGCCTTGTTCGTGCCGTTCGGCCTCGATGGCAAGGCGCCCGTTGACCACGGTGAGGCGGACATCCTTGTCGGGATCGATGCCGGGCAGCTCGGCCCGCACGACATGCGTGCCGTCCTGTGAGTACTCCTCGACCCTGATCATCTCGTCGATCGCCCATGGCGGAGCGAACATCACCGGGAGCGGGTACGGCCACGACGGGGCCGGTTGAACCGATCCACCGTTGGCACTCACCGGTTGCGCAGCTTTCGCCGTCGGCGATCCTTCGGCCACGTCGACCGGCGCGGCTTCGCTGACCGGGACGCTGGGCCCGGTGTCGGGCTCGGTCTTCTTCGACTTGCGTCTGAACAGCTTCATCATGACGACACCTCCGTTCGTCAATCTCAGCGTGCGGGCGCGAACCGGCTTCTCGCCAGGGGCTTTCGTCCCCTTCATGTGCTGATCCGACGACTTCGAGATCCTTCCCCAATCGGCGGCCCTGCTCGGGGCGCGGGGATCGGGACCAAGGCCCCTGGTTCGGCACGTTCCTGGAAGCGACAGTGGTAGAGCAGACGACTCTCGGAGGTCAACGCATGAAGGCTGCAGTGGTGCACGAGTTCGGATCGCCGCTCTCCATCGAGGAGATGCCAAAGCCGGAGCCCGGTCCCGGTCAGGTGGTGGTCAGGGTGGAGGCGTCGGGGCTGTGCCACACCGACATCCACGCGGCCAATGGTGACTGGCCGGTCAAGCCGGCCCCGCCGTTCGTTCCGGGGCACGAGGGTGTCGGGCTCGTCGAGCGGGTGGGGGATGGTGTGACACGGCTGCGCGAGGGAGATCGGGTTGCGGTGCCATGGCTGGGTTGGGCCTGTGGTGCATGCGAGGCGTGCGCGTCGGGGTGGGAGACGCTGTGCCCGGAGGCCAGGTACACGGGGTACATGGTCGATGGTGGCTTCGCCGAGTACGTGCTCGCCGACGCCGCCTTCGCTGGGCGTGTGCCCGAGGGGATCGATCCGCTCGACGCTGCGCCGCTCACATGTGCGGGCGTGACGACGTACAAGGCGGTCAAGGTGTCGGGGGCGCGGCCATCAGATCTCGTCGCCGTGTTCGGCGTCGGTGGACTCGGCCATTTGGCCGTCCAGTACGCGCGGATCGCCGGCGCCACCGTCGCCGCGGTGGACATCATCGACAGCAAGCTCGACATCGCCAAGCGTCTCGGTGCCGAATATGGAATCAACGCCGCGACGCACGATCCGGTGGCCGCGATCCAGGAGCTTGGCGGAGCCGACTCGGCGATCGTGCTCGCCGCGACACCGACGGCCTGTGAGCAGGCGTTCGCCAGCCTCAAGCGCAATGGTCAGCTCGTCCTTGTCGGCCTCCCGAAGGACAACACGATGCGCCTGCCGATCTTCGAGACCGTTCTCCAGGGGAAGAAGGTCATCGGCTCACTTGTCGGAACCCGCGTCGACCTCGCCGAGACCTTCGAGCTCCACGCCTCCGGCCGCACCACGATCGTCCGCGAGTCCCGGCGACTGGACGACGTGAACGACGCCATGGCCGAGGTCCTCGCCGGTCACGTCGACGCCCGTCTCGTGTTCGACCTTCGCTGACCTCCACCAACATCGTCGTCCGCCCCGCGCCGGACGCTGTCATCAATGAAGGACGGCGCCCCTTGTTCGTGGCCATCGCGGATCTGCCCGCTGGCGGCCACTGTCGCCCGCCGCGCGGCGATCGCCCGCAGCGATGGGACTGGGACGACTTGGCGTTCCTCAGCCGGCGATGGCGGACACGACGAGTTCTTCGGAGACAACGGTGCCATCGGTGGCACCGGATCTTCCAAGGAAGCTGCGACGCTGCCTTGGTCGTGGATCTGGGCGTCCAAGGTCTCGGATCTGCGACTCCTGGCGCCCAGCAAGCGCGACGAGACTGTCGGCACCCAGATGTTCGGGAACTGCCGTGAGCGTCCGCGCCCTGACCGCCACGGCAGTCGCCCGAGCGATCACCGCGTCATCACGTGGCCGCCAGTGGGCAGTGACCCGTGGCCGCCTATGGGCGAGTTGTCGCGGCCGCCCACATTGCCGGTCGTCTCGTAGGTCGGCGGCGCGCCTGCCCGTTGGCGCCGCCCAGTTCGGGTATGGCGCCGATGTACGGCGCGAAACTGACGTCGATCGGACGTTTGGCCCCACGGCCGCAGAGCACTCGTCGTGGCCGCACGTGTGCGCCAGCATTGGTTGCCGTGCTCGAGGTCGGTGCATTGTGCAGCCCGAGGCTGCGCAGCGTGGCGCGGCGAGGCTCGAGCTGTAGCCCTCGTTGCAGACCACGATGATTCGCCGGTCGTAGTGCGTCTGCGGTGGGACTGGCCGGATCGAGTCGCCACTCCAGCACGTTGCGATCGATCACGGGCGCTGCCGGAATCGTGCCATCGCGTTGGCGTTGTTCGACCCGGCAGATGTCGACGACGAGCGCCCCGGCGGCCTGCTCGGCGCGGAGCCGGTTCGGTGGAACTGGTCGATCTCGGACGGGTAGTAGGCGAGGTTGTGGCCGGATCCGAACCCGACCTCGACGACGTCACCCGACAACCCGGACAGCGTGCGGCGGCGCGGCGCGGCGATGTCATGCCGTGCACACGGCTTGTCGGTGATGCGCGGCAGCAAGTGATCGCGCCAGATCGCCATCACCGATCGTCCCCTCGGGTGGCGACGAGCAGCGAACGGCGCAGGAGACCGTCTCGCACCGCCTGCAGCTGGATGCGCCGTTCGGTCTGGCGCTGGTCGAGCTCTTTGGCGCCGAGCAGCTCGGCGAGGGCGCCCCGGTGGTCCTCGCAGTGGTCGACCCAGGCCTGGGCGACCGTCACGAACTCAGCGGTGCAGTCGGTCTCCTCGACGTCGACGAACCCGGCCCGTACGAGCAGCTCCCGACCCGAGAGATGCGAGGCGACGGCGACCGGGCCGTCGCGATGAGCGCGTCGGCGCAGCTGCGGGCTCAGTCCGGGTGTGGGGTGGATAGTGAAGAATGCCGTGCGCCCGCCGGGGCGGAGCAGGCGTCGGGATGCTCTCAGCACGGAGAGCTTGGCTCGCAGTCAACACAGCACATCGGTGTGCACCACCGCATCGAACGTGCCGGCCCGGAACGGCAAAGCACGGGCGCTCGAAGCAACAGCGGCCACCCGGCCGTTGGCCCGTTCATCAGCGACACGGGCGAGTGCGAGGCGCAACCCTTGGAACGGGACATCGCTGAGCACGACGTCACAACCGCTACGAACCGCCAGGTACAAACCGGGCCACCCCCGACCGGCACCGAGATCGAGCAGCCGTGTGCCGGGTGCGAGGCCAAGGGTGTCGCCGAGCAGGTCGGCCTGGGCCATCGTCGTGTACCCGTTGGCGCCCCAGTCGCCGCCGATCACCGCCCGCTCGATCCCGAGCACGACCTCGGTGCGATCCTCGCCATAGCGGTCAGCGAACCGTTGGCGCGTGTCGCGCTCCTCACGCGTAACCAACAGAGCTCCAAGGGTCGGAGCACACGCGGTCGAGGCCGCCCCGTCACCGCTGCCGCCGCCTTGGATGGAGGCCAATGAGCGCAATCGCCGCCGCGGTCGGACGAACCCCTTCGATGCCGCCATGTGATGCGGACGATGCCCCGGATCACAGCGGTCCGCGAGGTCAAGCTCAGCTCGTGGCGTTGCCACTCGGCGTTCGAGTCGGCCATCATTCTTCGTCTTGCTGCGGATACAGTGGCCGTAGCGGTCGAGCACGACCGACACTGACGTGTGACCGGCCATGACTGCGATCTGCTTGGGGTTGGCGCCGTCGGCGATCCACAGCGACACCGCCGTGTGCCGAAGATCGTGGATTCGAAGTGGCGAGAGCCGGCCGCGTCGACCGCCGGTGTCCAGAAGCGCCGGCGGAAGAGCGTGGCTCGGATCGGCATGCCCTCCGGCGACTCGAACACCAGCTGGTCGGTGGCGATATTGGCGGTCGCCAAACGGGCGAGCTCCTCGACGACGAAGCGGGGAAGGGGTACGGATCGCACCGCCGCCTTCGTCTTCGGTGGCCCGAAGGAGATGTGGCCGCCGATGTCGACGAGCGTCTCGGCGACGTGCACCCGACGCCGCAGCAGATCGACGCGGCCCCATCGAAGCCCGAGCATCTCGCCCAGCCGAAGGCCGCCGAACCCGCCGAGGAGGACGAAGGCGCGGTAACGAGGGTCGATCGTCGTCGGCGAGCCGCATTACTTCGTCGGCGGTGAGGAAGCGCATCTCGCGGCGTTCGATCCGCGGCAGTGGCAGCTTGGCGACAGGGTTGTTGGAGATCAGCCGGTCCTCGAAGGCCGCCCCGATGCACTTGTTGAGGAGCTGCACGACGCGATGGATCGTGGCCGGCGCGAGGTTCGACCCGTCGGGCGATCCGAGCTCGGCGACCCAGGCGCGCAGGGCGGTGCGGTCCAGCTTGCCGATCGGAGTGCGGCCGAAGGTCGGCAGCGCGTGCGTGCGGAAGTACTGCGCGTCGCGTGCCTTCGTGCTCGGCCGCAAGTTGGTCACCGTCGGCCACCAACGATCCCACCACTCGGCGACAGTGACGCGGCCCAGCCGGGGGTCGATGAGCGCGCCCTGCAGCCGGTCGACCTCGACGAGGTTGACGTGCGCCTCGGCGTCCCGCTTGCGCTTGAACTGCCGCGATCGCTGCTGGCCGTCCGACGTCCGGTAGCGCACCAGGTAGGCCCGCGAGCCGTCTGCGAGGTGCTTCTCGACGATCGAAGCCATGCCCCATGCTACGTCTCAGGTGCACACCAGGTGCACAGACCATGCAACACGGGCCGATACGAGACGACACGATCCGGACGAAAAGACCTGCTCAGAGACCATTTGGCGAGGTCGGTCCAGCGTGCTCGAATCGGCTGTTTCGCGTTCACACCGTGGAGGTCGTGGGTTCGAGTCCCGCATCGCCCACTAAAACCCCAGCTCAACAGACATTTTGTCGACGAGGTCGACGACGATGCTGGCGATGCTGTCGGGGCGGGTGGAAGCGGCCTGCCGCCTCCTCCAGCTGAGCCTGGCAGCAGTACCGGCTCGTCGTAGACGATCGGGGTACTCGCGGGATCTCGGTCACGACGAGTGCGCGTGCCAAGCAGTTCGATGAACCGTCCGGAGGCGATGAACACGTCTGCGGTGTCAGGAACGAGAGCGTCAATGAACACGGTCGCTGATGCCTTCGTGTTGGCGGCGATGGTTGGCGGAACGCCCCCGCGCCGGAGCGACCGATGATGACGTCGACCGTGCCGGCGGCTCGTTCGACAGCGGCGATGTACGCCTCGGGCGAAGTCAACGAATGGCGCAGGTCGAGTACCATGGTCGACCAGCCGACAGCGTCGAGCGCGTCAGCGAGCGGTCGAATGGTCGAGGTCCCGACCAGCGAGGCGGAGAGCGAGGCTGGGCCTCAGCGTCTAGTTCGCGGCGTCGATGTGGTGTCTGGTGGTTGGCGTAGTCTGAGCAGTGCCGCAGGACGGTGCGTGGCAACGGCCGGAGGGAGCTGCGATGTCGGAGCCGAGGTCGGCGCCGCCGCCGACCTCTCACGGGGGGACGTGGGATCGCGTTGGCGGCGCCGCTTGGGGGATGCCGCCGGTTCGTTCGCCGTCGTCGCCGTCAGCCGGAACCTGCGGCGAGCGCAGTGGTCGTTCGTGGCGGCATGGACCGGCGAGTGGACCCTCACTGTGGCGCTGTCGGTCGTGGCGTTTCGGGATGGCGGGGCGGCGGCCGTCGGGCTGGTGGCGTTCGTGCGGATCATTCCGGCGGCGATCCTGTCGCCCGTCGGGACCGCTCTCGCCGATCGCTTCCGCCGTGATCGTGTGCTCGTGTGGGCGTGCGTGGCTCGTGCTGGTGTGTTGGCCTGCTGCGCGTTGGCCGCCGCTGTTGACGCCCCGGCAGTGCTCGTCTACGGACTCGCAGCGATCGCCACCGTCGCCTTCGTGGTCTACCGTCCGTCGCACTCGGCGCTGCTGCCGTCGCTTTGCCTCACGCCGTTGGAGCTGACCAGCGCCAACGTCGTGCGCGGTCTGGTCGACTCGCTGAGCACGCTCATCGGCCCTCTCGTTGCCGCCGTGCTCTTGGCGCTCGCCGACCCGGCGACCGCCCTCGCAGCTGCCGCCGTCTTGACGCTCGTCGCCGGGCTGGCACTGACCGGGCTGTCGTACGACGCGCCGCCGTCCGCCCCTTCGGGAGCACCGGGCAACGTGGTCGCTGAGGCGCTGGGCGGCTTTCGAGCCCTGCCGCGCCATCCCGACGTGTTCCTGCTCGTGCGGCTCACATTGACCCAGATGTTCACGAGAGGGTGCTTCAGCGTGCTCGTGGTCGTCGTGGCCATCGAGCTCGTCGACGGCAGCGAGGCGAGCGTGGGTGTGCTCACGGCGGCCGTCGGCGCCGGCGCCGTGATCGGCTCGCTGGTTGTGTCAGTGTTCGCTCACGGGCGTCGCCTCGCCGTGACGCTCGGCGTCGGTGTCACGTTGTGGGGGTTGCCGTTGGCCATCGTCGGCGCTGCTTCCCACAAGCAGCTGATCCTCGCCCTGCTCGGCCGTCGTCGGGGTGGGTAACGCCTTGGTCGACATCGGCATCTTCACCCTGCCGGCGCGGCTGGTGCCTGATGCCATCCTCGCCCGGGTGTTCGGGGCGCTGGAGGCGTTGGGTGCGCTCGTCGTCGCCGTCGCCTCCCTGCTGACACCGCTGTTGCTCGATCTCGTCGGGATCCGCTGGGGGCTGGTCGTCGTCGGAGCCGTCGGGCCGGTCTGCGTCGCCGTCGCCTGGACGCGCCTCCGCTCGATCGATCCACCGTGCAGCACCGGGACCGGGAGATCGACCTCCTCGACCACTTGTCGATCTTCCGCCCGCTGGCGCTGCCGGCGATCGAGCAGCTCGCCGACCGCCTCGAGGCACGGACGTTCGACGCCCGGCGAGCACGTCGTCACCCAGGGGGACGAGGCGACCGCTTCTACGTGATCGAGCACGGCAGCGCTCGTGTCGTCCGCAACGGCGCCATCAGCCGCGACCTGGGCGACGGCGACTGCTTCGGGGAGATCGCCCTGCTGCGGAACGTCCCGCGCACGGCATCGGTGATCGCGATGACGACGTTCAGTTCACGCCCTCGCACGCGATGACTTCCTCACCGCGGTCGCTGGACCGGCGGCGAGCCGGGCAGCTGCCGAGCAGGTCGTCGCCGAACGGCTCGACGCCGACGCACGAACAGATCGCCGCCAGACGCCGGAGCCCCGCGAAGCGCCCAGCCACGACACCGAGCACCGTCTCCCGCCGCCGAGCTGAAGCGCCCGACAGACGTCGACTCCGGCGACGGACTGGCCGCGGCCCACCCAGCGTGGCCTGCAACGCGGTGACCCTCAGCGTGGCGAGACTCGCCTGACCGGCGCCGGTTCGGCGCCCGTCTGGGCGCCGACAGTCTCGAATTCGAGACCACGGGCGCCCAAAAGGGCGAATGAGACCGCCGGCACCCAGATTGGCGGCGCCACGTCCGATTGCCGAATGAGATCTGGCACACGCCGGGAAGCGAGGTCGGCTGATACGGCACTGGCGCCGGGGCGTCGACGAATGAGACGGTGAGCTCGCGACATCTGCAGCATCGCGGATGCAGTACCCCGGGGCGACGACTCCGCCCGCCCATGCCGACTGCAAGAACAGTTTCCGTCGCCCGGAGCGACTTGAACCGTACCCCGCCTGCGCTTCGCCGGGAAGGGTCCAGCGATCGGTGCCCCCGGCGCCGGCGGGCGGTCGGCCCAGGGGCGTGGTCGAGTGCCACGGGCGGATGACGCTCGACAACAGAAACGGTATCGCCGCTGGACGTTGTTCGACTTGCTTCATCAGCGACCGGGTCGTCTCTGGTCCGCGGCCAGCCGGTCGATGGGGCCGGCGTCAGAGCGGGAGGGGCGGCGGGGCGGGTGGCCAGCAATTGGAACGTCGACCGTACGCGGCCCGAAGCCGGCGTCCGCACATGTTGCCCAAGCAGCGGAAGCCGCTCGAGAATGGCTCGAGCGGGTGGGACCGCTGCGGACGGCCGACGAGTACGCCCGCCCGATGATCCTCGGCATCTACCGACTGTGGGAGCTGACCGAACGGGGCGAAGCCCTGTCTGCGCTCGTGCGGGCCGACGACTCGAGCGGCGCCACGTTCGCCGAACTTCGCCAACTGCTCGACGTGATGGGCGCCGTCGCCGACCTCATCGCCTGCCAGGCGAGCCGTTGTGTCGCGCCGGACGGAGACCGTGCCCGCCAACTCGCCAGGAATTGGTCGAGATGGTCACCCGCCGGGGGGAGCTGTTCATGGACGTCCATGACGACTTCTTTGCCGCCTACGACTTCGATGACTGACG